>NZ_JBIAYD010000018.1:0-128053 GCF_042897315.1 Streptomyces sp. NPDC001068
CCGAGTACAAGGCCATCCGCGCCGCGCTGATCGCCGCCTGAGCCACCCCCTGAACCGCCGGGGCGCGGCCCTCCCCCACCGCGCCCCGGCCCCCCTCTCGACACACCGGAGACGAGACACCGTGACCAGCACCGCCGCATACCTCCAGGCCGCGCAGCGCGCCCGCACCATCGCCTACGTCGCCCGCGACCGCTTCGCCGACGGCCAGATCCGCGCCGCCATCCTCGCCATCGCCGCGTGCCTGGACGAGGCCGCCCGCGAGCTGGACGCCGCCGCGACCACCGCGCCCGCCCAGGTCCCCGACTCGGCCGCGTCCGAGGTGTTCATGGCCGAGCAGCACGCCGTCGACTGCCCGCGCACCCGGTTCCCCGCCCTCCTCGGCGAGTACGTCCTGGCGCCCCTCGGCGGCCGCACGCTCCCCATGCCCGAGCCGCTGCGCCCCCTCGACGCCGAACGCGCGGCCCGTGAGACGGACCTGGTCAACCGGCTGGAGCAGCTCCACGCGGACACCGAGATGCAGGCCGACGCCCCCGACACGTGGCTGCGCACCGTCCTGATGGTCTGGCAGAAGCACATGCGCCTGGCCGACGAGGTCCTCGCGACCAACGGCCGCCCCTGCAACCAGCGCTGACCAGCGCTCGCCGGGCGGGCCTGTCACAGCACACGCCCGCCCGGCGTTCCCCCCGACGAGAGCACGTCGGGCCGACCACACACCGGAGGAACACCCCCGTGGACGACACCGCCCAGGACCCGGCCGCCGCCTCGGCCGCCAAGCTCGCCGAGGGCGCCCGCCCCGCATGGGAGCTGTACGCCGCCGCGCACAGGGGCGTGACCATGGCCGACCTGATCAGCGACCTACTGCACCTCGCCGACCGCCTGCCCGACGAGCAGGACAAGGGCGCTGACGAGATCCTCGCCCGCGCCCAGCGCGACTACGACGCCGAGCGTCCGTAGAGCGGTCGCGCCCCGGGGCCCGGACGTACGAGCCGCCCCGGGGCGCGACGCAAGCCCCACCCGCAGGACCCAATGCCCCGGCCGGAGAGCACCGCGCCGGACCAGACCACGAACGAAGGAACACCGCGCCGTGACCATGCCCGCAGTCGCCCACGCGACCACCGCCGCCCCGCTCGCCGCCCTCCTGCCCACCCGCATGGGCAACACCTGGCGGATTGGACCGGCGCCGTACGGCATCCGCAACAACGTCGCCACCTCCCGACTGACGGACGGCCGCCGCGCGCTGATCGTCGTGGAGGAGGGCAACCGCGTCGAGCTGTACGCCGACCGCCCGGACACCTTCCCCATCACCCCGGACGCCGTCGTCGACGGCACGGACCCTTCCGCCGTCGCCGCGCTGGCCGCCCGCGCGCTGCGCTGGATCCTCCCCACGCTGGACGCCGAACGGATGCGGGCCGACGCCGCCGGGTGCAAGGACCCCGCCGACCAGTGGCGGCGCTTCCTGCGGTTGAAGGGCACCCACCTGATCGACGTCGGCTTCAGCCTCATCGACCACGGCGCGCACCCCGTGCCGCGAGAGATCCCCGGCCAGATGGCGCGGAAGGCCGACCACATGGACGAGTGGGGGCACCCGCTGGCCATGGAGCGTCCGGACGGGCCCGGACTGGCGTGGACGGCCGCGAGCGGCGCCGAGTGGGGCGTGTGGTCGCACGGGTGCGGCCCGGCCTACACCCTGACCTACGAGGGCCCCATGCGCGGCCTATACGGGGCGCTGCCGGTCCTGCTGCCCCCGCTGGGCACCCACACCCCCACGGACGCCGGTAGCGCGTTCACGCGGCACCTGACGGACCGCTTCCCGCAGCTCCAGCCCGTCGACGCCGACGAGGTCGAGTTCGGCGGCTACCAGGACCTGCACGGCTGGATCGCGCTTCCCTCCCGCGCGGAGCTGGGCGACGTCGTCGACGACGACACCCGCGTCTGCGCCCAGGTCGGCCCGGTCGGCGCCGACTTCCTGCTCGCCGCCGCCGCGCACCTGATCTGACCCCAGCCGCCCGGCCGCGCCCCCGGCCCCTCGTGCTGGGGGCGCGGCCCGCCTCGAAAGGCACCACGACATGACCACCGTCACCGCCCCGGCCCGCCCGTCCTCCCCCGCCGTCACGCTCGCCGAGCACGTCGCCGCGCTCCTCCCAGAGCGAGCCGGCGTTCCGTGGACCGTCGAACCGTGCTCCCCCTGGTGGACCGCCCGGCACCCCGGCGCCCGCCTGGTCCAGGGCAAGCGCGCCCTTGTCCTGGTGGCGCGCACCTGGGACACCGAGATTGGGTGGCAGCTCCCGCACCGCGAGCCGACCCGCCCAGACCTGCGCATCGACCGCATGGCCCCGGCCGCCATCGCCCGCGACGTGCTGCGCCTGGTCCTGCCCGTCCTCGACGACGAAGCCGCCCACGGCCTCGAGGACGGCGCCCGCGCCCGCCGGGGAGCGCTCGTCGACATCGGCACCGCGATGCGCGCCCAGGGAGCTGCCACGTACGAGCGGGCCAGTCTCCTGGTGAACACCGCGTGCATCGTGTGGTCCTCGAGCGGGCTGCGCTACTCGGCCACCCTGCACGGCACCAACCCCGTGGCGTCCGTCCAGATCCAGGGCCCGGTGCGCGCCCTCGAGCGGGCCGTCGCCCACTTCCTGCCCGAGGCCGCGCCCGGACGCCCGATCACCCCGGCCGGGATACGCGGCCGCCTCGAGCGGCGCATGGCCAACGTCCTCGCCCGGCACGGCCACGTCGAGCAGCTCGACGGCAAGGGCCTGGCGTTCGGCGAGAAGTCCGGCCCGTACGGGCACGTCGCCCCCGCCCTGGACCCGGCCGCCCGCGCCCACGACAACACGCTCACGTCCGTCGACGTCCACGGCGTCGGCGTCGACTTCCTGCTGTCCCTCGCCCCGCAGCTCGCCCGCTGACCCCGGGTGCGCCCCGTCAGCCGGCTCACGGGGCGCACCCCCTCCTGGAAGGACACTCCCGCAGTGACCACCGCCAACCTGGCCCCGATCACCGACCTGTTCGCCGCCGAAGACAAGGCCCGCGCCGTCGCCCGCGACATGCTGCCGCTGCTCGCCGCGACGCTCCGCGCGCAGTACCCCACCGGCGTGCACCTGGCGCTGTACCGGGACAGCGACGGGGAACTCAGCTACCACTCCGTGCGCACCGCCCAGGGCGAGACCGTGTTCCGGTTCCCGACCCGCTGGTGGGACATGGGCCGCTTCCCGCAGCCGGTCCCGGCCGAGATCGCCGCCCTGTGGCCGGATCACGATGCGAGCGACCCGGGCACCGTGCTGTCGATGATTCAGCAGGTCGACCAACACGGCGTCCTGTCGTTCCTCCCCGACGAGGCGATGTGGCCGCACGAGGAGGACCTGGACCTGACGCCCGTGGGCCTCCGGCTCATCTGCCCGTGCGGCGCCCCCGACGGGGTGTGCGCCCCCTGCTGCGGCACCGAGCCGTGCGGCCCGAACGTCTGCTCCGCGTGCACCCTGTGGCGGTCGCGATGATCCCCGCCGAGCCCGAGCACCTGGCCGCCCTGGACGCCCTGCTGCGCCCGTCCTCCGTCTCGTCGTTCGCCGTGGCCCTGGACGCCGCCGAGGTGCACGCCGAGACCCTCCGAGGGCTGCACACGACCGAGGGACTCGGCCGGTACTGCCGTACGGCTCTGCCGCCGGTCCTGCGCCGCCTCCTGGCCGTCGAGTCCGAACTGGCCACCGTCCGCGCGAAGGTCGCCGGGCACATCGCCGCGCACGACCAGGGCCACGACCCGACGGCCGGGGAGCTGCTCGAGGACCTCCGGCGCGCCGGGGTCGACCTGGCGCACGACGTCACCGCGGCGGCCGCCGTCCTCGAGGGCCAGGCGCACGCCGCCACGTTCTGACCGGCCCCCTGCAACAGCCTCGAGCCCGCCCGCGTTCCTTGCTGCGCCCGGCCTTCCCGGTCGGGCGCAGCGCCCCTCCGAGGAGATCCCCACGTGAGCCGCCACTCCCGCACCAAGCCCAACCGGCACGACCGCCAGGCCCGGCACGCCGGGTTCGACGCGCTGCTGCCACGCCTCAAGCGGGGCAAGCTCACCCCGGAGGAGGCCGCCCTCCTGGCCGCGTACGTCCTCGAGGAGCGGCGCCTGGGCGAGAAGACCCGCCGGTCCCTGACCGCCACGACCCGGACCCTGGCCGCGCACCGGGAGGCCGCCGACGCGGCGATCCGGGAGGCCGAGGAGACGAACGAGGCGCACCGCGTCGCCGTCGCCGAGGCGCTCGGGGCACCGGCCGACACCCCGTGGTCCGCGCTCGTCGGCCGCGCCCACGACGCGCAGCACTGGGCAGGGCGTGCCCGGCGCGACGTCGGGGAGACCGAGCAGCTCCGCGAGCGGCTGCGCCAGTCGGAGGAGGCGCGGGCCACGCTGCGGGGGCGCCTGGCCGAGGCGGTGAGGGGCGGCCGGCTGAGGGTCGAGTGCCTGACGACGGGGGACCCGGTCGCACTCGGTCGGGCCGTCGCCGACATCGTCCGGCGCGCACCGCAGCACCTCGGCTGAGACACCCCAGGAACCCCAGGAACGCGCAGCCCATGGCAACGGGTTGCGCGTTTCTACTGTTCGCACACGCATGCATTGCCCAGGGTGTACTATTCGGCGTGTTGGTGGAGAGCGCCGCCGACGCGGACCACGAAGAAGAGGAACACCAGATGCGGACCCTGCCCCCAGCGGTCGCCACCGCCGTGCACGTCGCCACCCTCGCCCGCAAGGCAGGGAAGCCGATCCCGCCGAAGGTGTACGCCGTCCTGGAGGCCGCCGCCAACCCGTGGCCCGCCGAGTGGCTGCTCGCCCCGCTCCCCGGCGACCCGATCCGCGTGGTGGAGCTGTTCGCCGGTCCCGGCGGCTGGTCCGAGGGCATCGCCGCCGTCCTCGGCGTGGCCGTCGACTCGTGCGGAGTGGACATCTCCCCGGACGCCTGCGCTACCGCCCGCGCCGCCGGACACCGCCGCATCTGCGCCGACATCACCACCCTGGACCCCGAGCACATCGCACTGCGCTACACCGCCGCCGTCATCATCAGCCCGCCGTGCCCCACGTTCTCCCCGGCGGGCAAGCTGTCCGGTCTCGAGGCCCGCAACATCGACATCCTGTGCACCGCCATCGCCTACGTGGGCGAGGCCGCCGGATTCCTGCCCGTCGACGAAATCTTCGACTTCCACGACGAGGACGACTACGACGAGGACGGGAACTGCCCGTGCGAGCCGGGCGAGGGTTGCATGGCGCCCTTCGCCCCGCGCTCTGGTGCCACCTGGGATGAGGTCCGCGAGATGGCTGCCGAGGTCAGCGACCCCCGCATTGCCCTGATGCTCGAGGTCGTCATCTGGCCGCTCGCGCTGCAGGCCGCCGGGGCACCGATCCGCTGGATGGCCATGGAGCAGTCGCACAACCTGCCCGAGGACATCCTCGACTACCTGTCCGGCGAGTTCCGGTGTGCCGAGTGGTTCTACACCAGCCACGACATCATGGAGGCTGCGGACTACGGCCTGCCCTCCCGCCGCAAGCGCGTGTACATGGTCGCCACCCGCACCTACACGCCCGCGATCACACGCCGCATCCGCCCGCTCCCCGCGACGTCCATGGCGCAGGCCCTCGGCTGGCAGCCCGGCGAGCGCGTCAACACGCGCGGCACCCGCCCCATCGACCCGAAGACCGGCCGCCCCAAGGGCGGGAACTGTTTCTCCGCCGACGGCCCGTCCTGGTGCCTCACCGGCAAGTCCCGCACCTGGAAGCGAGAGAGCGACGGCCTGCGCCTCACCGAGTCGGAGGCTGGTCTCCTCGTCGGGTTCCGCCGCTCCTACCCGTGGCAGGGAAGCCGCACGAGCGCCTTCCAACAGGCCGCCGACGTCGTCTCCCCGGTCATGGCCGCCATCGTCCTGTCCGGCATGTTCGGCGCCCTCGGCGAGGCCCTGGTGCGCGACTACCTCGCCCAGCTCTACGAGATGGACGACATGCTCGCCCAGGACGACTACGACCTAGTCACCTAGCCCCCTCGCCCCGCCCGGCCCCCGCCCACCCGGCGGGGGCCGCCGTCGTTCCCGGCCCCGTGCAACAGCCTGCCGCCATCCGCCGTTCCCCCGGTCATGAGCCTGCCACCGCCCCACGCTGCGCCGTACGCCCCGTTCACCCTCCCGGTGACCCTCAGCGCCACCGTCACCGTGAACGGCGTGGAGATCGGCGCGCAGGAGTGCGTGGACCCGCACGCCTGGGCCGCCATGTCGACCGACCCGGCCGCCGTCGCCGCGTACGAGCGGCTGGTGTGGGAGCGCCTGGGCCGGGCCATCGTCGAGCACCTGGCCCCGGCCGTGACCGTCGGCGTCCCCGCCGCGCCCGTCCGGGCCGAGCGTCAGACCCCCGACGTACCCTCCGAAGCATGAGCACCCCCACCCCCGCCCCGGAGGAGACTCCGTTCGACCCGCACGCCTTCCCCGCCGACCTGGTCGCCGCACAGCGCGAGCTCGCCGAGGCGTACGCCGCGCTCCACACGCTGCAAAAGCGGCTCCCCTGGTCCCGGGAACCTCACGACGGATGGCCGGAGGTGACGGACCGCGGACGGGAGCGGCCCGGCCGTGAAGCCTCGCCCGGGTGGGCGGCCGCCGACGCCGCCGAGTTCGACCGGCTCATGCGCCGGCTGCAGGAGCTGGCCGCGTTCGTGCAGGGACACGGGCACTGGAAGGCGTGCCGGGACAACGGCGCGGACATGGTCGCCACCCGGCAGGCACTCAAGCACGCCCCCGGCGCCGTCCCGTCCGCCCTCGAGCGCCAGGACGTCACCGCGGCCGCGTAACCGACGCTCCTGTCCGACGGGCCCCCAGAGCGGGGAAGGGGTACAGGGCGGCCCACACGGGGCGCGCCCCCGCTCGAGAGGGGCCCGCCGTGGCTCTCCCCGTCCGCACCTACCTGGTGACCAACGCCCCCGCCCTGTTCGGCCCGGGTGCGCGCATCGTCGTCCGCAGCACGGCCCCGGCCGGTGCCGTCGTCGACCGCGTCGTCCGCGGCCGCGCCGTCCGCGTGGAGCTCACCGACACCCCGCTGCCCGCCTACGGCGACGTCTACGTCGCGGAGCTCCAGCTCCCCCGCCTGTAGCCCGAACGCCCCCGCGGCCCTGTCAGCCCCCGGCAGGGCCGCGCCGGGGCATCTCCCCCTGCCGCCGCTCGTCGACGCCCTGGGATGGCTCGGAGTCGCTCCGGTGAGCCACGCGCAACCCCGGCTGTGGCCACTGGTACGCCATGATCCGCACGGTCGTGTCCCCGTGCAGGTCCACCTCGACCTGGTAGCGGACCGTTCCGTCCGCCCAGTTCTGCCGCGCCACGACCGGCGCGTGCCGCCACTTCCCGCCGGACATCACCTGCAGCGCCGGGCGGTCGGTCCTGGGCCAGGTCCACACCTCCGGGCGTGGCCCGTCCTCCGGGCGCCACGGCCGGGCCGGTACCGCGTCCGGGATATCTGCCATGCCTCCGACTGTAGGCAGCGCGCGACGCAAGGCGCCCCCGGCCCCCACGATCCGCGGCCTTACCCGTCCGCCTGGAAGGCCCCGCCGTGAAGACCCACCGCCCGCAGTCCGAGCAGCACTCCCGCCTGATCGTCGCCCTCGGCGCTGGCCTGCTCGTGTTCGCCCTGGTGGTGCTGTTCGCCGCCCTGGTCGCCGACGACGACAGCGACAGCAGCTCCCACCGCTGCCCGGGGTACGCCGTCGGCACCGTCGACCCGTACACCTGCCTCCCGTACAGCCACGGCCACGGCCACGGCCACGGCGCAGGGGCGACTACCAAGCATCCCGGGAGCAGCGCCCGCCGGCCCGCGCAGCCGCGGCCGAAGGCGCCCGTCGCGAAGGTCCCGGCCGCGCCCAAGCCAGCGGCGCCGAAGGCCCCCGCCGCGCCCCCGCGGCTCTCCCTGAAGAAGTGACCGCGCGACACAAGCCGTCCGCGCCCGGCACCGTCCGCGCGCCTGTCCACCCCGTACGGAAGGAACCCCGTGTCTGACACCGCCCCGGCCTCGGACGAGCTCGAGCTGATCTCCGACAACCGCTGTGTGCGCTACAACCGCGCGATCCTCGCCCTGCTCCTGGTGAACCTCGCCGCCACCGTCGGGTTCGGCGTCCTCGGCGTGCACGACCGCCACCAGGACGCGAAGCCGAACCCGAAGCCGTCGCACACTGCGACGTCCACGCCCAGGCCGAGCGCGACCCCGTCCGCGCCGGAGCCGTCCAGCTCGCCCACCCCGGGCCCGTCGCTCTCGTTCCCCCCGGACCCGACCGGCAGTGCGTGCAACATCTTCGACCCCGAGTGCGACAGCGGCGCCTCGAGCTGACCTCCCCGCACTGCTGCGCCCCGGCCGGACGACTCCCCGGCCGGGGCGCAGTCATGTCCGGCCCCCAGGCCCCGCGGCCGGCCGAGGGTGACCGCCCAGTAACCCAGCAGCGGACACAAAACCTCCACATCAGGAAGGGTGCGCTCCCGCTCGCCGCACGTCCGCGGCCGCCGACCGGTGGCCACGTGCCGCGGGCAGAAGGGAGCAGCGTGCAACCGCACGTCATGAAGGCAATGCACGACTGGCGCATGAGCTGGGACGACCAGCAGTTCGCGGCACAACAGGCCTTCACCGCGGCGTTCCCCGCCCTCACCCCGGCGGAGAAGTGCCAGTGCTTCGGCCCGACCCTGCGCTGGAAGACCCTCGGCGAGGGCGAGGGCAAGGTGTGCCTGGACGACCACGGGCGCGCCACGATCGAGTTCGAACGCGTCCCCAAGGCCGTGGTCGGCCAGGCCATGAAGGAGACGTGGGGCGCCGACTGGTTCGACGAGGGCCCCGGCGGGTTCGCCGTGGCGGAGCCAGGCAGCTACCACTACGAGGACGAGCAGACGTACGCGGAGTACCAGTTCGACGTCCACGACGACGGGACCGTCACGTTCTGGATCTCCTACGTGAAGATCGACGACATCGTGACGATCCTCGACGAGCTCGAGCAGGCCCTGGCCGCGCACCGCTGATGCGGGCTCGAGGTGACGTGACGCGATGCCCGGGTCCGTACCGCGTCACGTCACCTGCCCGGCAGAATGGCGGCATGGACTCCACCGTCGCGTTCACCGCCGCCCTGGCCGTCACCACCGCGGGCGGGATCGCGGTCCACCTCCTGGTGCGCGCCCAGACGGCCGCGGCCGTCCCCGGGCCGGTCGTCGACGGCCAGGCGCTGAGGCGTACGCACGAGCGGCGCGCCGAGACGTACACCGAGTTCTCCACGGCCGCGGGCCAGATCGCCGCCATGGTCATGGTGTGGTCGCACCTGCCGCAGGACGCCCGGCCCCACGCGCTCGACCAGGCGCGCGCCCATCTGCAGACCCTGCGCGCTCAGCACGTGGCAGTGCTGGCCGACTCCGACACGGCCATCCGGGAGGCCGCGGCCGCGGTCGTCGCCGACTCCGAGCGGCTCGTCGACGCGCTCGTCCTGGACGCCGACCCGGGCCCGGAGGAGCTGCGCCTCGCCGCGGCGCATGACCTCACCCTGCCGTTCCTCCGGGCGTGCCGGGCGTACCTCGAGGCCGAGTCCGAACGGCACTTCGGTCTCCGCCCCGCCGCCGGGCGCAGCCTGTTCGGTCGCCTCTCCGCGAGGTGACGTGACGCGCCCAGAGCTGCGGATTCGCGTCACGTCACCTCACGGCGCACCGTAGCGCGCGACGCAAGCCCCGCCCGTTCGTACGGTCCGCGGTCATGTCTCCGACTGCCGCACTGCCCCGTACCCGGATCGCCGGCCTCGCGGCCCGCGCCCGGAACATCGTCGACTCCGGCCTGGTCTCCCGCACGACGGCCGTTCCCGACTGGCCCGCCCGCCTGGAGCAGCTCCACCGCCTGACTGCGACCCCCGCCGCCGACCGGAGCGCCGCCATCGCGCGGCTCGACGACCGCGTCGTGTGCGACCTCCTGATCCTGTCGTACCTGCACAACGGCACCCCGTACGCCCTGTGGGCGGACAACCTGGCCGGGTTCGCCGAGGACGTCCTGGGCGCGCCGACCTGGGCGCACCTGCAGACGTTCGTCGACTTCCTCGCCTGGAGGGACCCGGGCGCTCGAGTTCCCCGGCCCGCTGCCCCCGGCCCTCGGTAGGCTCTGCCTCGGAGACCTCGTCGGACTCCCCCTCTTGGGCCCCGCGCGGCGGGGATGCAGCCCGTTCCGACCGGGCTGACCGCGCGCGCCCGGCCCCGGGCCGCGCTCGTCCGCCGCCCATGAGGAGATCCCTCGATGCCCACCCCTAAGCACGTCCTGGTCGTCCCCGTCGCAGAGGGCGGCGAGTTCGTTCTCGCGCACGCCCTGGACAGCGGGATCCGCGTCTGGACGCGGGGCCTGACCCGCCGCGTCGACGAGCGGCCCCGACGACTCCGCGGTGTCGCCGCCCCGCTGTACGGCGGAACCATCAGCGACATGGCGCCCCTGGCCGACTTCGTGGCCGACTTCCTGGAGCACGCCGTCGACGACCCGGCCATGCCGCTGACTCTGGGCCGGATCCGCGACACCCGGCCGATCGTCGCGCGGACCAACTCCGACGCCCTGTCCAGCCGCATGCACTTCTCGTACCGCTCCATGTCGCCGCTGCACACCGTCGGCCCGTGGGACGGTGCCGCGGCCGAGCTGCTCCTCAGCCGCGTGCGGGGCGCGGACTTCCGGCACATGGGGTTCTTCGCCACCGGTCTGCCGGAGCTCCCCGCCGGCGCCACCCCGGACGCCCTGCCCGCCGCGGTCATCAGCCGGGAGCGCGCCGAGTTCCTCGCCGAGTGGCTGCACGCTTCGGCCGGGCAGGTCCTCCACCACCTGGGGCGCGACTTCCAGCGCCGGTGACCGCCACCGCGCGACGTAAGGCGCGGCCGCCGCCCACTCTCCCCGCCTCGCCCCAGGGTGCGCCCACAGGGCCGTGAACACCGCGGCCCGGCACCCGGGGGCAGGCGAGGAGACCAGTGCTGTGAAGGCACGACGGCGAACCGGGCCCACCGACGTGGTGAAGGCGATCGTCTACGACCGGGACGGCGGCGCGTGCGTGCGCTGCGCCGGGCGGCAGGACCTGACCATCCACCATCGCGTGAACCGCGGCATGGGCGGCGCCCGCGAGGCGTGGATCAACCAGGCGCACAACCTCCTGCTCGTGTGCACGGTGTGCAACTCCTGGTTCGAGGACAACCCGCGGGAGTCGTACCAGCACGGTTGGAAGGTCCGCCGGCCGGAGCTGCCGGGCGAGGTCCTGGTGCGCTACCCCGACGGCCGGGACTACGTGCTCACCCCCGACGGTGTGCGCTCCACGACCGTGGAGGCCGCCCGATGACCGGCTCCCGCCGCACCCGCGTGTTCCCGCTGACTGCCCAGTGGTACCTCGCCACGTGGCGCAGCAAGTACCGGCTGCGCGCGAAGACCATCCGCACAAGCGTCGACGGCCGCCAGAAGATCATCGGCTTCGCTGCGACGGTCCTCGGGTTCACCGTCGCCCTCGGCGTGTTCTCCGGCTGCTGCCACACCACGCACGGCTGGTACCGCGACTTCGGCCACCGGTTCGGCCGGTACACGATCGGAGGCTGGCGAACCGTCCGGCGCGTGCCGGTGTCGACGGGCTGGGCGTTCGGCGGGGACGGCAGCCGCATCGGTTGCACCGTCACGGTCGCCTCTCGCACCCTGATGTTCGCCAAGCTCGCCACCCGCGCCGACCTACACGCGAGTTGCCAGTGCCACAGGCCCCGCTCGTTCTGGACCGAGAAGCGGGTACGCCTCGCCCTGCGTGCCGTGACCGTGGCCCTCGTCGCCCTGGACGTGGTGCTCGTCGCCCTCGCCTGGTGCTTGTGGCCCGTGTCGTACCTGGTCACGGCCGCGTACACCGTGTGGGTGGCGCTGACGTGGGTCAAGCGGCCGCACTTCCTGGACGTCGGCCGGTTCACCGCCGGCGTCTGGCGCGTGCACCCGGGCACGAACACGCCGATCCTCGGCCTGTTCTGGGCGCGGCACGGCGCCGGTCCCAAGGGTCCGAAGGCTGGCCTCGAGCTCGTCATCGGCGGGTACGGCATGGCTGCCTTCGCTCTGATGCCGCGCAGCGAGTGGCCCGCCTACAAGCAGGCGAAGGCCGAACGGCGCGCCCGACGCAAGGAGCTCGAGGCATGAGCCCCCGGATGCAGCGCACGATGCGCGCCCCTCGAGGCCTGCGCCTGGGCCCGGTCTGGCTGTGGGCCGCGCGCGTCCCCCAGGGCCCGGCTCTCGGGTACGGGCCGATCGCGACGACCGACACTCCCCGCAACCCAGCTCCCGGCCAGCAGTACATGCGCGAGGGCAGCGGCCGCGTCCTGGTCCTGGGCGGCATCGCGTTCGCGGTGCTCCGCTGCAGGTCAGTGCCCGTGCCCGCGCGGCACTCCTGACAGGGTGATTTACCTGGGTGTACTATTCTCCGCGTTGCGGCGGGATGGGGCTTCCCCAGTCGCCGCAGCCGGCGCAAGACCGCGCCACGGAAACGGAGAACAGCCACCATGCCCAAGGCTGGGATCACCTACGGCCCGCGTATCGCGGCCCCGGACTACGAGCAGATTGCCCGTGACGCCGAGCGCCAGGTCCTCGAGGAGCTCGGCCTCGAGCGTGCCGAGGACCTGGTCGCCAAGGCGCGCCCCGACACCCTGGTCGTCAAGGCCGCGGAAGTCCTGCAGCAGGCGGACGCGGAGCTCGCGGCCTACCTCGGCGACCGGGACCGGGCGCTCGCGCACCTGTGGTTCTACGAGCAGCGCCTGGGCCTGGCGAAGACCGTGGGCCTGACGAACATCGGCTACCGGCAGATCCTCGCGAAGATGATGACCGGCGACAAGCGGGGCGACCTGCCGGCGAACCTGTCGAACGAGGAGCTCGTCAAGGCCGCGGAGGAGGCGGGCATCGAGCGCGTCGAGAACGCCGAGGCGAAGCTCCTGGAGACGGCCCCGATCGTGTTCGCCGCCCGGACCCGCCGGGACGTCGCCGTGCGCTACATGCAGGAGGCGGTGCTCGCCCTGTCGCAGGAGCCCTACGGCTGGTCGCCCGACCGGATCGCCGAACACGCGGGCGTCCACCGTGACTTGATCTACAAGCAGCGCCGGACGGCCCGCAAGCGCCACGGCATGTGACCCCCACCAGCTCCACCCACCGGCCCTACGGGGCCGGTTCTTTTTTGCCCGCCCCGCAGGTCATACCGGGGACGGGTTCCTGGGCCCCGGTCACCGGAGACGGGTTACCGGGCGCCGGTTTAGCGGTCGCCGGAGTTCCGGCCCCCGGGTAACTGGGCCCCTTTAGTAAGAAGATCAAGTACATCCATCAAGTCTGTTCCGATGCCTTCGCTTCGCTCAGGCATCGGCGGGTGCTGGGGCTTGCTAGAGCTCGAGCGGCGACAAGCGCAGCAGCAGCGGCAGGGGAGCGGCTGTCACAGAATCGGATCACCTGGCGTTCCCCCGGGCATGACGATGCGATCCATGCCCACGCGCACGATGCTCCCGCCGCACCTGACCCGGCACTACTACGAGACTCAGCGGCGGCTCCTCCTCGAGGAGGGCATGGACACCAAGCCCTGGTACCGGCTCACCCCGGCAGAGCGGGCCTCCGTGGAGCAGCAGGTCGAGATACTCCGCCAGGCGATCCGCGCGGCCGAGGAGGAGCAGGACCTCGTCGCCCAGTACAACGCCCCGCCAGCCGCCGACATCCCGGCCGCGGAGGACAGCCCCGCCCCGGAGCCCTGCGACTGCATGGGCTGCACGATGCGCGCCACGTTCACCGAGCTGCTGAAGGAGGCGTACAAGCCCCTCGGCTGGACCGTGTCGGAGCCCAGTGGCCCGCTCGAGCCGTTCTCCGTCAACGTGGTCCCGCTCGACACCCGCCGCTGGGGCGTCCCGCTGACCCGGGAGGAGGAGGCCCGCCTGGCGGCCGCCACCGACGAGGCGTTCGGGAAGCTGACTCTCATCACGGCCGGCATCGACTTCGCTGTCCTGACGGGCCCCGCCCCCATGGGCCCGATCACCTTCGGGCCCGCCGATCCCAAGCCGCAGGATGCCGCGCTCCGTGCTGCCGCCGAGGCCGCGATCCGGAAGTGGGAGGCCGAGGGTCGCCCGCTCAAGCTGATCTATCCGCCGGAGCCGATCAAGTTCCAGAAGACGCCCGGCGCCAACTGGATCGACACGGCCGCGCTGGAGAAGGATCTCCGCCGCCGGTACGGGAGCCCGTTCGAGGCCATGCGCCGCGAGTACTGGGCGCAGTGGCGGATCGCGCCCCAGAGCCCGCTCAGGGGTGTAACGGATTTCCTCGGCTGACGTACTACAGGTGTGGCTGGCTGACAGACCCCGAATCGCTCCCGGGTAAAGCAGCTCCAGCCAGCACCCCCCGAAGACCGGGGGCGCCCCCGCTCCACCTCCCCGGAGCAGGGCCGCCCCCGGCAAGACTTCCGGCACCCACGCTGATCCCTTCCCCGGGTGGCGTCTCCAAAGGAGTGCCGGATCCCGCGGCCTGGCCGACGGTCTGGGCATGGACCGTTCGGCCAGGCCGCGACACTAGATCCCTCCGCGCTGCACCTTCCGCGGCATGTCCCGCA
Source organism: Streptomyces sp. NPDC001068 (assembly GCF_042897315.1). NCBI lineage: Bacteria > Bacillati > Actinomycetota > Actinomycetes > Kitasatosporales > Streptomycetaceae > Streptomyces > Streptomyces sp. NPDC001068. The sequence goes on from NZ_JBIAYD010000018.1 coordinate 14,580, forward strand.
CGCAGCCCCCCACCTCGAGACTCCGCGTCGCCCCCGCACGCGAGGAGCTGCAGCGCTCACGGAAGCCCGGCGTCGTCTCCCGGGACGCCGCCAACGTCGCCGACATCCTGCTGCGCGCTCCCGTCGCCGCCCGCCGCCACGCCTTCAAGTACGACATCAGCGTCCGCGAGCGGCCGTACGTCATGCGGGAAGTGGAGCGGGCCACCGGCTCCATGTACGGCCTGTGGCGGGACACCCCATCGGGCTTCGTCGAGGACGTCCTGGGCGAGTCCATATGGAGCCTGCAGCGCGAGGTCCTCGACGCGCTCGTCGACCACAAGCGCGTCGCCGTCCCCGCAGGCTTCGGCGTCGGCAAGACCCACCTGGCCGCGCGCGCCGCCGTCTGGTTCGTCAACGTCTACCCGGTCGGCACCGCGCTGTGCATCACCACCGCCACCCGCTTCCGCCAGGTCCAGCGGCAGCTCTGGCCCCACATCCGGAAAGTCGTCCCCCGCGCCGGCCTGCCCGGAGCCTGCGACACCGTCCAGTACAAGATGCCGACCCCGCAGGGGCACGACTTCGTCGCCGCCTACGGCTTCTCCGCGCCCGCCAACGACGAGGCCGCGATGCAGGGCATCCACATGGCCCACATCCTCCTGATCGTCGACGAGGCGGGCGGTATCGCCCCGATGATCGGCCACGGCACCAACAACCTCCTGACCGGCGGCCACGCGGCGATGCTGGCCATCGGCAACCCGGCCATGGACGACCCGGCGAGCTGGTTCGAGGAACTGTGCATCGAGGGCGACGACCCCGACGAGCCGACGACCATCACCCTGCCGATCTCCTCCCTCGACTCCCCGGCGATCACGGGGGAGCGGGTGCCGTACTGCACGGACTGCCCCGACTCCACGCACGACCGGCACACCCTCGCCCGGCACATGCCAGACCAGGACTGGGTGGACCGCACCATCCGCTCGTACGGCGAAGATCACCCGTACGTCATCGCGAAGGTGTACGCGAAGTTCCCCAAGGGTGGTGGCGGTCTCGTCGTCCCGCCCACCTGGATCGACAGCGCCCTGAGCGCCCCGAACCCGGACGGTCCCGGCTGGCACCGCCTGTGCGACCTCGGCCTCGAGGGCGAGACCGGCACGCACACCGTGAAAGAGGGTGCCTGGGTCCGCCTGGGCGTCGACGTCGCCGCCGACGGTGGCGATGAGTTCACCATCGCCCGCTCCGTCGGGGACGTCGTCGAGAACCGGCACGCCTCCGCCGGCTCCGCCAACGACAACCAGGTCAAGGTCGCCGAACGCGTCCTCGAGGAGATCCTCGCCGCGCAGCGCCTGGCCGACGCCCTGGGCTCCCCGCACCCCGTCCGCGTCAAGGTCGACAAGAACGGCATCGGCCACGGCGTGACCGGCATGCTCGAGCGCTGGGCCGAGACCGGCCGCCACAAGGCGCAGATCGTCGGCGTCATGGTCTCCGAGAACCCCACCCAGGACGACCCGGGCGCCGTCATGCGCCCGTACCGCAAGCGTGACGAGATGTGGCTCGCGACCAGGGCACTCCTGCAGCCGGATCCGTCGACCGGCACCGGCCGCCTGCGGTTCTGCTTCGACAAGAAGACCGCGGCGCAGCTCTCCACCCCGAAACTCCTGTCGAACGCCGGCGGCTACTCCGTCGTCGAGTCCAAGAAGCAGATGAAGCAGCGCGGCATGAAGTCCCCCGACCGGGCCGAGGCCGTCCTCCTGGCCCTGTACGAGCCGGAGCCGATCAACCCCCCGCGCCGCCGCGGCCTGCTCAACTAGTCCGTCACAAGTGCATCCGTCGGGGCGGAAAGCGTGCAAACTCTTGTGCCATGAGTTCGACCGCTCGTCACCCCAGCGAAAGCGGCGACCGCCCCACCGAGGCGGCCGCCCTTTCTGTAGTACCTGCGCCCGCGCCCGCGCTGCGCGAGCTCGAGCGGGTCCTGGACGTGTTCCGGACGGTCAACCGCAAGGCCAAGGACGTCGTGTCGGACTCCCGCCTGCAGCAACTCGAATGGGTCGCGGGCGAGCTCTCCCTGGCGCTCCCCCTCGGCCTGACCGAGACCGCCGGCGACTCCCTCGCCGAGCTGCTCGCACCGGACGCCGTGCACGCCTACCTGCTCTACGGGCGCGGCGGCTACCTGCGGACCGCGCCCATAGTCGCCACCGACCCCACCAGCTACGACACCTCGGAGCGCATCCGGATCTTCTGCCTCGGCATCATCGCCGAGCAGGCCCGGATCGAGTTCGAGGCACCCGACCTTCCCCCGTGGGGACTGCGCCCCACCGTCTCCCCGAAGAAGGCCGACCTCATCACGGACCACCTGGAGGAGCAGGCCAAGCAGTGGACCGAGGTTGACCGGCCGGACGTCATCGTCCGCGGCCTGGCCATGTGGGGCGTCATGCGGGACGCCCTGCCGCGACTGGGCGAGCTGGAGTCCATGCTCGTCGAGGACATGGTCATCGAGGGGAAGACCCCCGTAGCGCTCACGATCGTGCGCCAGCCCCAGGGCGGCCTGCGCGGGAAGATGCCCGAGCCCGAGATCGTCGGTCTGTCCCCGGACACCGGCCGCCGTCTTGAGGGCTGGCTCGAGCGCCGCACCCGCCTGATGACCCGGCTGCAGGGCGGCGTGCCCCGGCACCTGTGGCTGTCCGCCTGGCACCCCAACACCGGCGTCCCCATCGACCGGCGCGGCATCAGCCGCTGGTACAAGGGCGTCGCCGACGAGGTCCAGGTCAAGCAGGACGCCGAGGGGACGCCGGAGGAGGAACTCGTGCCGACCCGGTGGGAGACGATGCGCCGTACCCTCCTCGCGCACCGGCAGGCCACGGGAACCGCACCTGACCAGCGCGGGAAGCTACCGCCGTCGCCTGCATAGGGTGCGCCCGTGCTCCTCTCCGACAAAGACATCCGCAAGGCCATAGCCAACGACCGGCTGGGCATCGCTCCCTTCGACGACGCGATGGTGCAGCCGGCGTCCGTCGACGTGCGCCTAGCCCGCCAGTTCCGGGTCTTCGAGAACCACCGCGCCACCCACATCGACCCGGCCGAGGAACAGTCCGACCTCACCCGTCTCGTCGAGCCGGAGGGCGACGAACCGTTCATCCTGCACCCCGGGGAATTCGTCCTCGCATCGACGTACGAGGTCATCACCCTGGCCGACGATCTCGCCGCCCGCCTCGAGGGCAAGAGCTCCCTCGGCCGGCTGGGGCTGGTCACCCACTCCACCGCCGGGTTCATCGACCCCGGCTTCTCCGGCCACGTCACGCTCGAGCTGTCCAACCTGGCGAACCTGCCGATCAAGCTGTGGCCCGGCATGAAGGTCGGCCAGTTGTGCGTGTTCGCCCTGTCCAGCCCGGCCGAGCACCCGTACGGCAGCACCGAGTGCGGCTCCCGCTACCAGGGACAGAGCGGGCCGACCGCGTCCCGCTCGAGCCGGAACTTCCACCGCACCGCACTGCCCTCGACGTAGATCACCCGAGACGGCCCCTGGCGGCCCCCAGGGCGCTGCTACGGTCCCCGCATGGACGTCGCCCAGTCTCAAGCCGCCACAGTGCCTCTCACGGTCGCAGAGCGCGCCCAGGTGGAGACCGCCGCGGCGGCCGCCGGGAAGACGTTCGACGACTTCGTGCGGGATGCCGTCCTCGCCGCGGCGTACGACCCGCTCGTCGTCGCCCTCGAGCGGGCCGCCGACACCGTCGCCGCCCGCAGCGCGGCCGACCGGATCCGCCACGACTACGCGGGCTGAGTCCCTTCGGCCCCTTGGCACACGAAAGGGCCCGGTACCGACGGGGGATGCGGTACCGGGCCCTCCTGGCAGGTTACTTGCTCCGGTCGCGTGCTGCTTCGGCTTCGCTCGCGCGAGTCTCCAGGGCGCGCTCCCGGTCCGCGGCCGCGCGGAGCTGCTCCTTCGCCTGGTCCAGCTCGCTGCGCAGCTCGTCGATTCGGGTCTCGCGCGTCTCCAGCCGCTTGTTCGTGCGCTCGAGCTCCGCGGCGAGTCCGGCCCGGACCGTCTCGGCCGCGTCCTTCGCCGCGGTGACCATGCCCTCGGCGTTCCGCATGGCCTGCCGCCCGCTCTCCTCCGCCTCGTTGGCGCGCGCCTCCGCGGCCGCGGCCCTCGCGTTGGCCTCCTCGACCTGCGCCGCGGCGGCCGCCTGCCCCTGCTCGAGCGTCGTGGTCATCTCCGCGACCCGGCGGTCGGCCTCGACCCGGGCCTCCCCGGCGGCGTTCTCCGCGGCCTGGACCTCCTCCGCCGTACGCCGGCGCATCGCGTTGATCTCGTCGGCCGCGGCCTGGCGGGCAGCGTTGACGTGCGTCTCGGTCAAGGCCTTCGCCTCGGCGATCTCGCGCTTGGCCTCGGCGCGCGCCTCCTCCGCCGACGTCTCCGCCGCCTCGACCCTGGCGTTGGCCTCCCTGTTGATCCGCTCGACCTCGGCCTGGAAGTGGGCGCGGGCTTCCTCGAGCTCCGCCTCCATCTGCTCCGCGGCCTGGTTGGCGGCCTCCGCCTCCTGTTCGGCCGCACCCTTCGCGTTCTGCGCGGCGACCTTGGCTGAGCGCTCCTGGTCCGCGCGCGCCTCGGCCTGCGCGATACGGGTGTTGGCCTCGCTCTCCACGGCGAGCACCTGGGCCTCGGCCGCCTCCGGGTCGTTGATCGTCTGCATCAGATCGACGTACCGGGGCAGGTCGCGGAGCAGCCCCTGAACGTGGCCGATCACCTGCTCCCGGACGTTGACCGCGTTCACCGCGGCGTCCGTGACGGGCTTGTCGGTCTCCGGCTCCTCCACGGCGGGCGCGCCGCCCGCGGCCCTGGCCATCTTGCGCTTCGCCCGCCACGCGCTGCCGGCGTTGTGGTCCGGCCGGACGCAGTACTCCGGCGCCGGGCCGGGCGCCGACGGATCCCTCTTCGGCTCCCGCTCGTCCCCGCATCCGGGGAACTTGCAGGTCACCTGTTCCGCGTTCTCCCCGGCCGGGGCATCGGCGCTGGGCTCGCTCATGGACGTTGCTCTCCTGGGTCGCTTCGGTCGCTCTGGAGGTCCGGGCGCCCGAGTTGTACCACACGCGAGAACTCATCCCATCTCATCTCATCTCAACTCATCACGGTGATGAGATGTGATGCGATGGGATGAGATTGGATCGCGCACCGGGGTTTCCGGGCCCGCGTTGTCGGCGCCCGCCGCTACCGTGCTGGGATGCCACGTCCCCAACCCATTGAGCTGTGGGCCGGACTGAACCCCCGCCAGCAGACGTACCTCACCGCGGTCTACAACGCCGACCAGAACGCCGAGGCCAACCAGAAGGGCGGCGCGTTCGACTGGGGACACGGCCCGCCGGCCAGCGAGTGGCGGTGGCAGACCTTTTGCCTGAAGGCCCCGAAGGAATGGGTGGGCCGCACGGCCATGCAGTACGAGCTGGACGCGAAGGGCGAGCACGACCAGGGCGCCGGGTCCTCCCTCGCCGCGCTGCGCCGACGCGCGCTGATCGAGGTCGCAGAGGACCAAGTTCAGACCGTGCTCGGCTGGGTCCCCCGCGTACGGGTGAAGTTGACGACCCTCGGCCGCGCCACCGCCCGCGCGGGCCTCGGCCACACCGCGCCCAAGTCCCCGCCGCGCGGGATGCTCTCCGAGTGGCTGTGGTCCAACCTCGTGCGCCTCTACCGGGCCGGGCCCGAGGGGATGCCCAGCGAGTCACCGCGCGGCACCCCGTACGAGGAACGCGCCCCTTCCCAGAAGGCCCGCCTCTTCCTGGAACGGATGGACCGCAAGGAGGGACGGTTCATCGAGCAGCGCCGCGTGAAGAACGGGGAGCCGTACGAGAGCTACCTGAATCCCGGGCAGATGATCACCCCGACCGAGCCCCGAGTGTTCCTCACCGACGCAGGCCGCGCGCACTACGAGCACCATCTGCGCTGCTACGCCGAGCTGTACCCGGACATCGAGGCGCCCGTACCTGAACATCTCCCCGAGGACGCCCACCTCGGCCTGGAGTCCCACAAGGTCCACAAGCCCCGCGGACTCCTGGCCCGCCCTCCGTACCTGCTCCTGGTCGCGCTGGTCTCGGCCGACGTGCGCAACCACCTGTGGATCCGCAAGGAGTTCCACCGGTACGGCAGCGGCCTCGACAGCGTCACGGCGGACGCCCTGGCCGCGCTGCCGGCGGGGATCACTCACCCCCGCAATGTCACGCGCAGCGCTACCGCGCCCGGCAAGCTGCTCACGTTCCGCGGCGGCCCGCTTGCCGCCGAGACTGTGGTCTCCCCATGGCTGGACCCGTGGCGCCGGACGCGGGAGGGAGACCTGACGATCCTGCACCTGACCGACGCCGGCCGCGCACACTACGCCGCCAACCTCCCCGCGTACAAAGCCACCTACGACGACGTGGACGCCCCGGACGCACCCGAGGAGTGGGCCAGCCTCCCCGCGGGCCAGTGAACGCCACAGGGGCCCCGTACGGCGTCGTACGGGGCCCCTGCCGTCTGATCACTCGGCCGGGTGCGCGTCCAGCCACCGGGACAGCTCATGCGCGGAGCCGAGGACCGCCGGCCGGTTCGTCCCGAGGGCCGTGGCGCCCTTGTCCTCCCCCACCGCGATGCCGTCCTCCATCTTGTTGATCAGGACGTACGCCCCCGACCAGAACTCCGGCCCTGTGCCCTTGTCCGCGTGCATCGCAGTCCGCAGGGTCCGCGCGGGCCCCATGAGCGCCTGCATCTGCTTCCAGCACGTCCCCGGCTCCTGCTCGAGGCAGCCGCCGTCCGTGTCGAACTTCTCCACCGCGGCCTGGAACTTGGTGGTGGCCGCCCCCAGGCTCACCGTCTTCGCCTTCGCCGCCGGCTTTGCGTCGTCCTTGCTGCTCGAGCCGCAGCCGCTCACGGCCGCCACGGTCACGGCCAGGACCACGCCCACGGCCGCCTTCCCCCACGTGTGTCTCCCCATGGCGGGAGATCATCGCACGGGCCGCCGACATGCACACGATCAGCCGTAGGCCGCGCACGGCAAAGGGCCCCGACCAATGGCCGGGGCCCCTCGGTTCAGCAGCGTCACGCGTGCGTGTTGGAGCGGCCTCCCCACCGGTTGTTGTTCGTGATGTTCACCGTCTTGCCCGCCCGGTTCGAGGGCGCCATCTTCCAGGCGAGCAGCAGCAGCGCAATCGCCGCGACCGCGCCGCCCGCAGCCGAGAACGCACTGATGAGCTGGCTTGCCCCGGCGAGGAACTGCCCCGCTCCCCAGCCCGCGACGCCACCGCCGACACCGCCACCGAACAGGCGCTGCGCGAGCGGGTCGATGAGCGGCTGGGGGCTCAGGTCCCGGGCCGGGGTCGGCGCGGTCGGCTGCAGGGCGGAACGGCGCACCGCCACGGACCGGTTCGGATCGTACGGGTCCTGGACGTGGACGATCGGGTCGTTCTCGTCGCCCAGCTCGACGAACCCCACGACCGGCTGAGGGGTGTACGCGCGGATCACAGGCTTGCCGGACATGCGGAGTTCTCCTTGCTGGTGTCGTCGACGTCGGCTTCGGGGGTGTGCTGCGCGGCAGTGAGGACGAAGACGACTGAGCGGTCGCGCTTGCCGTTCTCGGTCACCCAGCCCTGACCAACCCACTGGGACAGCCACGGGCTGATGGACGAGTGGTGATTGCAGATCCCGTCCCGGACCGCCTCGCCCTTGGTCAGGCCCTCGGGACCGGCCTTCTCCAGGGCCCGCCACAGCTCCAGCCGGTTCTCCTCGATCCGGGAGCCGTCCGGGTACGTCGGGACGGCGCGCAGCACCGGCCGGCCGCCGCCCCGCGGGCCGCCACCACCGCCGCGCGGGGGCGGAGGGGGCGTCGGGTCCGGGTCGGGTTCCAGGTCCGGGTGCGGGCGGACGTCCGCGTCCGTGTCCTCGGCGGCCGGGGCGTGCTCGCGGGACGTCTCGAGGATCTCCTCCTCGGTGATCCAGTAGCAGCGGCCTTCGTTCGGCGCCGTGTACCGCTCGGACGAGACCATGCACTTGCCCGGCAGGTCGAGCTCGTCGAGGCGCCAGCCCTTCCCGTACGCGCCCGTCCCCATGATCATGTTGATGGGGGTGGGCTCGTTGACGGGCAGGCCGATGCGCACGCCGAACTGCTGCCGGGTGTCGGTGCCCTTCCCCCCGAATGCCTGCTCGCTGGGCGACTGGGTCGCGGCGATGATGCGGATACCCATGGCGCGGGACACCTGCATCAGCGTCATCAGCTCGGACGCCACGTCGGGCGCCTGGCGGATGAGCTCGGCGAGCTCGTCGATGATCAGGACGATGTACTTGCCGTGCTTCCGGGTCCACTTCTTGACCCGCTCGCCCTTCGGGCCGCGCAGCGTCGACAGGTGCTTGCCGCGCCGGGTCATCTCGCCCTTGAGCCAGACCAGGACCTGACGCGCAGTGTCCGGGTCGTCGGCGAGGGCGATCATGTTGTCGCGCCACGGGCCCAGCTCGAGCGCGCCGGGCTTCATGTCGATGCCCGCGAGGTCGACGTCGCCGCAGGCCACGAGGTTCGCGGCGAGGACGTTGACGGCCCCGGACTTGCCCTTGTTGGTGCCACCGGCGACCAGGACGTGCCCGTCGACGATGTCGACCAGGATCTCGCTGCCGTCGGGGTAGACGCCGATCGGGATGGGCTGCTCGATCGAGTCGATGCGCACGCCCGGCCACGAGATGCCAGGTCCGGCGAGCGGGTCCGTGGTCTGCAGACGCACGATCAACTGGTTCGGCTGCGCGCCCTCGGTGAGACGGAGCCGGCCGGGGAGGTCGAGGTTCGCCTGGAGCTGCTGCCGCTTGGCGATGACGGAGGCCGCGGACGTGTTCTTGCCCGGGGGCAGCGTCACCAGGCAGTACCAACCGGTCTCGGTGAACACGATCCGGGAGACGTCGACGGCGGGCACGCCCAGGGCCACCAGGGCGCGGCGCAGCGCGGTCTCCTCCTCGGTGTCGCCCGTGACTCCGGCCTGGCCGACGTTCACGCCCATGCCGTCGGGCAGGGGCGCGGTCTTGGCCGCCTTGATCTGCAGGTTGAACCGCTCGTGGCGGGACTTGATCAGCCACGGCACGTACACCGCGTACGAGGAGATCGTTACGACACCCGAGGCGATGAGCGACGGGACGGTCGGGCCGGTGATGGCGCCGATCGCCGTGTTCACGATCGTGCCCGTGGAGGCGACGCCGAGGGAGGTGGCGAGTCCGTTCTTGTGCTTGATGCCGCCCCAGGTCAGGCCGCCCGCGGCGGCGAGCGCCACGCCGTACCCGGCGTACGCCTCCGGTGTGACGCCGGCGAGGTGGTGGAGCCAGCCCAGGCACGTCATGCCGAAGGTCACCGCGGCCGGGGCCAGTTCGTAGCGCATCCGCCCGCACCAGCGGCACACAGCCTCGGCCATGCGGCGCGTACGGCCGTGGGGCGAGATTTCGTCTATGGGTGGCGGGGTGACGTGATCGGTCTTCTCGCGAGGGATGAACACGTCACGTCACCTCGCCAGGAGGGACGCGGAAAGGCGGACAACGGCTGCGGTGCGCGAGGGCATCGGGGTGTTCCTTCGTTCGTGGTCTCGGCGGTGCTCTCCGCCGTGGGGCCTGGCCATGACGCCAGATGTTCGGTTGTCGCAGGTGCGGGTTACGGGCCGGGCGGCCCGAGCGTCACGGGGTCGGTCGTCTTGTCGTGCCAGACGTAGCCCCACTGATGACGACTGGTCATCTGTGTTTCGGGTGGGAGCGCGCGGCCGGCGATGGCTGCCACGGCCGTGGTCATGCTGTCCACGGCGTCCATGCGTTTGGCCGTGCGCACATTGGTCGGGGTGCCCGGCGGGATCGTGAACTGGAAAGTCACTGTGAGCACCCGCGGGGCATCTCGCTCCGACGTCATTCGTCCCCCCTCTGGATCAGACACAGCCCTCATTGTGCCTGATCTGTCGGGGAGATTGATAGTTCTCCGGGAGAACTTGCGCCCTCAGCGCCTACGAACCAGGAGTGGCCTGGCCTTTTCCAGAAGGATTCGCACGTTCTCCGGGAGAGCTGGGGGAGCTGGGGGCGGTTCCAGGCCCAGCCACTCGAGCGCCAACTCCTCCGGCCACGGCGTCCACGCCACGAGGGGCACCACCTGGTCCAGGTCCGCCTTCACGCGCGCCGGGTGCGTCCGCTTCCACGCCTCCGCCCACGCGGCCTCGTCGGCACGCTCCGCCTCGGCCTCGAGCCAGTGCAGGATCCGCCGCGGCCCCCGCGCCTCCAGCCAGCCGTCTTCCAGCAGCGTGGCGTACAGGCCCTTCACGATGCCCTCCGCGGGGCGCGGACGGGCTGCATGTGCTCCTTGCAGTTCACGCACCGCACCACGCCCTTGAAGCGCGGGTGCGGCTCCGTGCCCAACGGCCCGCACAGCTCGCACGCGCGCGGGAACACCCACTCGCTTGCCTCGACTGCCGATGCGATCGGGGGGTCGTGCGGCGTCGCCGCGTCGTACATGTCATTCCACGTGAACCGCGTACCGTCCCGGTCCGGTTCCGACTGATGCCAACCGCCAGGCTGGTCCCGCACGGGCATGAGCGACGGGTCGTAGTGGCCCACCGGCCGCCCGCAGGAAACCCGGCCCGCCATGGCGTGCAGCATGGTCGCGCTGCAGGTGGTCACCTCACCCGAGCACTCTGGACACGGCACGGGCCTCTGCTCCCACCGCGTGAGGTCGGGGACCACACCGCGGCCGCGGCAGCGGCGGCAAGGCGGAGCCGGCGGCTTCGGCGGGGGAAACGACACCTCGAGCTTCACCAGGTCGGGGTGCCGGTCGGACGGGCCGAGTGCGTCGACCTGGCAGTGCAGGGTGACCGTCCGCCAGCCCTCGAGGGGCAGCGTGGAAGGCAGCTCGCCCTTGAGCAGCTCGGGCAGCTCCTCGGCGGTGATCTCGCGGTTTCCGGGGGCGGTCATGCGGTCAGCACCGCCATAGACCAGCAGAAGGCCATGAACACGGAGACGAAGCCGACGACAACTCCCCAGAGCTGCGCGGCCCCCTTCCACGATCCATCCATGTGGTAGCCCAGCCAGGTGATTCCCCCGGCGAAGGCGGCCACGGTCGCCACCACCACGACCCACGCCAACACGACCATGTCCTACGCCTCCACTTCAGTGAGCCCGGCGGCGTCGGCCAGGCGCGCGTACCAGCCCTCGACGGTCAACGCCGTGATCCGACAGGCCAGATGCCGGGGCATGACCCGCCGGAAAATGCTCAGGGGAAGGACGAACTCCACCTCGGCCAGAAGTGGCCGGGCGGGGAGCAACCCGCCCGGCTTGTACTCCTGCTCGGTGTCGAGCTGGGCGTCCGCGGCGTAGCCGACGTACGACCAGGCGCCGGCCGCGTCCGGCGGGGTTCCCGCCGGAGCCGTCCACACCGCACCGCCCACCGGGCCCGTCACGACGCCTCCGGGGTGTTCACGAAGCCGCGGATCTCCCCGGCGAGCATCCCGATAGCGTGCCCGTCTATCCGTCCCTCGACGACGTCCTCGTACATCGCCAGCGCCTTGCGCAGCAGGGCCTCCGCCTTCTCCCCGCGAGCCAGTTCCTTGTCGATCCGGGCCTTGAGCGGCGCCCCGAACTCCTGCACCGAAGGGTCCGGAGCGAACCGCTTCACCGCCTCCCAGAACGCGCCGGCCGCCTTGTCCGGGGCGTAGTTCTCCCCGAACACCATCCGCCCGTCCGGGTGGACCGTCAGCATCGGGCGGCCGTTGTCGTCCGGGATGACCAGGGAGTACGAGGTGATCGGCTTCATCGCGCTGAGCGCGCTCAGGGGCACCACGTCACCGACCAGCGCCGTGGGGACGATGCCGCGAGACTCGCCGACGTTGAACGCGCCGCTCACGCGGTCTCACCCCAGTAGCCAGGCAGAGCGTGGACGTCGATGCCGTCCCGCTCGGACACGCGGGCGACGCTCGGGTCGGCACTCCACACGGTGAGCCCGCCGAACTTGGCGGCCGCGGCGCGCAGCCGCTCCCCCTTCACCACGGCGGTCGGCCGGAAGTCACCGCGGCCGCGCATCAGCACGAGGGTGGCGGGCACCCCGTGCGCGCCCAGCCACGTCACGACGAGCTGCTCCAGGCGCCGGTCGCCGCCGGTCATGACCAGGACGGTCTGCCCCTTCGCGTGCGCCTCCCTGGCAGCCTGCACGACCTTGCGGTTCGGGGGGCACTGGAGGCTGGCACGGTAGAACGCGGCCGCATCGCCGGCCAGGTGGCGGATGGTCCGAACGTTGATGAGGCCGCCCTCGAGGTCGAAGGCGACGGCCCCGCGCGGCGGGGCGGCGACAGCAGTGGTCATGCGAGGTCTCCGTTGTAAATGTGGATCATGCGGACGGCCTTCGCCTGGCACGAGTCGCACGTCTTGCGGCGGGGGTCGCCCGTGCCGCAGATCGCCGCGGCGAGGGCGTCGACGGCGCCGGTGGAGGTGATGCGGAGCAGCGTGACGCCCTTCTTGCGGCAGGAGTCGCACGCCCGGGTCTTCCCGGGCCGGGTGTTCTCTCCGCACGCGACCAGTGCCAGGCGCTGCTCGAGGACGAGATCCGTGGGGAGCTCAGTGACAGTGGCGGTCATCGGTTGCAGTCCTTCGGCGCGCGCGACTTGTGGTGGGCGATGGTCTGCAGGTCTCCCCCGACCTGCTCGTAAGCGGTCATCAACTGGCAGGCCGTGCAGCGACGGGCCAGGAAGATCCGCAGGGGGTTCGTCGTCGACTTCTGGTGTCCCGAGCGGCCGCTGGTCATCTCGCCGTGCGTCCGGTCGCCGCACCACTCACACGACGGGTCGTAGTGGGACAGGATCGGAGCCGGCCGCCACGGCATCGACCAGGTGATCGCGCAGCCCGCGTGCTCCCTGGGCAGGGGCGCCTCGGCGTACGTCGTCGGCTCAGGAACCGCCCAGAGGTGGCGGCCGCGGCGGTCCAGTTCAGGCTCCGGCAGCTCCTCGGCGGCGTCGGCCTGGACGAGACGGGGCTTCTCCGGCTCCGGCTCCCCGCGCAGGGCGCGCAGGCAGGCCGGGCAGATGTCCGCCTCGGTGACTGGCCCGTCCCACGGCCGTACGCCCGGGGCCTGTTCGACGTCCGGCGTGCACTCCAGGGGCACGGTGAACACGGGCATCCTGGGGGCCGTGACGCCCTCCCCCGCGATGTGCAGCATCGGGCGGCCTGCAGCCCGCACGACCAGGCGGCCGGCCCACACGGGCGCGGCCGGGGTCTCGACGGCCAGGGCGCTCACGACTTGTCCCCCGCGGTGCTCTGGAGCGCGCCGGCGACGCGGGCCCACATGGTCGCCATGCCGACCGCACGCTCGCGGTACATCTCGAGGCCGTCAGCCGTCGCCCGATGCAGGGCAGCGGCCGCGTTGTCCCGCGCGCTCTCGGCGCGCTTCGCCTCCCTCTGCTGCTCGTCGACTGCCTTGATGCCCAGCTCGGCGGCCTCCGCCCAGCCCAGCGCCTTCTCTGCGGCCCCGGCCGCGGTGAGGCTCATCGGGCCCGCCCCGTCAGGAGCTGCACCAGGCCGGTGGGCTTGGCGTTCTGCCGGTACAGGTCCCGGCGGGCAGTGTGGACGCTGCGCCGGGCGAGGCAGAGCACGCCCGCCGGAACGTGGCAGGTCGGGCACTGCACGGAGTAGGAGCCGTGCCGGAACCGGGCCGCGGTCTCGTGCGCAGCATCGTGCGCGGCGTCTGCGGCCGGGGACGGTATGACGCTGGAGAGGATCACGCGCGGCCGCCCTGGTCGGGCACCGGCAGGAAGCGCGGACGGGAGCCCTCGGCCGGGAACGGCTGCTCGCGGTCGAGCATGTACTCCCACTGCCCGGTGCGCGGCTGGGCCCGCTTGAGCCGCTTGTAATAGGCCGTGCCGAACACCATGTCCGTGGTGTCCCCGCACTCCGTGGGCAGTTCGAGCCGGTAGACCGGGCCGGTCAGCGCGTCGGCCGCCGGCGGTTCCTTCGGCCCCCACACGCCCAGCACGATGCCCATGTGCGGGCCCTCGACGATCCGGACCTCGTGGAAGTCCCGGGTCGCCCCGGACGCCTCGGCGGAGGCGTCGCGTATGCCGCGCGCCCAGGCGTTGACGTCCACGGCCGTCGGCGTCGGGGCGTAGCCGAGGAGGCTGCGCAGGGCGGCGATGGTGGTGAGGAGCTCCGTGTACGCGGCGACAGGGAAGTTGTCTTTCCACTGGTCACGCAGCAGGGAACACGCGGCCTTGTCGACGATCTCGAGAAGGTGGAGGTCGACGACGTCGCGCTCGAGCATGGTCCCGGCGGCCGAGAACGCATTGACGACCAGGTCCACGTTGCGGAACCGGTCCCAGAGCGGCGCTACGGGCATCCCGCGGTGGTCGTACATCTGCAGGGATACGGGGTGCTTGGTGCTCATGGAGGGGCATCTCCTGTTAGCTGAGGCGAGGGCGGGCCAGCCCTCATGTGAGGTACGTCGAGTGGCCGATTCCTGTTACGGTTCCGGCGTTCTAGCTGGTCAGAGGCTCGGTGAGTTCCACGATGACCAGCGACATGCGGGCGAATCCGGTGGTGACGGGCTCCCCCATGACGGGCATCGGGCCCATGAGGAACTCGTGGTTGTCGTCCGGCAGGAGTCCCCCGTCGGTGACCAGGCCGTCGACGTACGCCTTCACCGTGGGCGCCCAGTTGCCCGGGTCCCGCTTCCGGGAGAGCGGCCGGGGGTGCAGCACGTAGAAGACGGCCGCGCGCTGCAGCTTGGGCAGGCGCTTGGCCATGGCCATGGCGGCGGCGTCCTGGCGGAGCTGCTTGCGGATCCGGTGCACGGCCATGTGGTGGAGCCGCTGGTTGCTGTCCAGCATCTCCTCGACGTACGGCATGAGCAGCGTCCAGGTGCGCCCGACGCCGGACAGGCCGGTGAGCAGGGGCTGGACTGCGGGCGCGGGCGGGGTGGACGGCGGGCCCGGGTGCACGGCCGGCTTCTTCCGGGCCTTCTTCTTCGGCTTCGCGGCGGCGGCCGCCGGGGAGGCTTGTCCCCCGCGGCGGCTCGCCATCAGGTCGCGGTACTGGGCCGCGGTCATACGGGCAACCAAGGGATCAGCTCTCCAGGGCAGCGGTACCGGCGTCGGTCAGCCGCCAACGCCACCCCATGCCGTTGGCTTGCGTCCTGCTGAACTGTTCGTCGACCACCACCCACCCCTTCGCCTCGAGCTTCTTCACCGCGGCGCTGACCCTCCGGCCCAGGTGTCCCCATGCCGAGGTGCTGCGCTGGCTGGTGTCGAAGACGATGGGCTGGCTCGTGCGGCCCGGCCGCAGGGTGAACACGACGCCCGACTTGATGAGCTCGAGCAGCGCCTTCTCCGCCGCGGTGGGCGGCGCCGGGGCGTCGGCGGGGCGGACCTTCCCCATGTAGTCCAGGCACCGGTGGCAGTTGGCGGGGGCGTCGACGGGCTCGCTCAGGTGCAGCGGGTTCGATCGGCCGGGGGTCTCGCACAGGCCGCGGTCGGCCGGGTGCTTGCGGGACCGGCCGGAGACCAGGTCGTCCTTGGGCGCGGCGTGCCGGAGCGATCCGCCCACGCCCGAGTGCCTGGTGTTCTCCCGCACGGTCATCTCGACGCCGGCAGCGGCGAGTGCCTCGTCCCACCTGCGTTTTTCGCGCTCTCGGCGCTCCTTGGCCTTCTGGGCGATCAGCTCCTCGTGTTCCTTGCGGCGCTGTCGCGCCTCGACGACGGACGGCGGCAGGGGCGGGTCCAGGGCCATCTGGTCGGCGAGGACGAGCATCCAGCCGTCCACGCTGGAGCTGCGGTCGATACCGGGGAAGGAGTGCCCCAGTACGGCGGTGCACCAGTCGTTGCCGCGCCGGTCGGCGACCTCGTACATGCTCTTGAGGTCCTCGGGACCCAACGGTCCGCGGCTCTTGCGCTCGGCGTCCGTCCGCACCATCTCGTACGTGTCGTACGCGGGATCGGGCACGGGGCGGGGAAGCAGAGCGGTCACGACGTGTCGTCGCATCGGGGGTGTTCCTCTCTTCGGGTGAACAGCGGTGCTCTCCGCTGTGTGGCACCGCGGTGGGCGCCGAGACCTGCGTACGGTGAGGTCAGGAACGTCGCGCGGGCTCTGCCCGGATGATCGCAAGGGACTGGACGAGCAGCTCGGCGTTGGTCCGCGGGTCCGAGCGCCAACGCAGCGCGTATCCGCCGGAGATGGTCGGGCCTTCGATCTCGTGCAGTGTCGGGTGGCGGTCGCGTGCCCGCTCCTCCCACCCGTCGGCGGGCAGTGTCACGCCGCCGTGGCCGTTGTCCGGGCAGGTGATGAACACCGTGGTCTCGGCAATTTCCGCGGAGAAGCCGCCCGCGTACGCGAACCGCGCGCGCGACGCTGGAGCCTGACGTGCAGGGCGCCGACCGCGCGGCCGGTAGGGGCCGCGGCCGCCGCGGGGCACAGGGTGCTGTTCCATCCACTTCCGGCCGGAGTCGGTCAGCTTCACGGGGGCGGAGTCGTCTCCCCCGTCGGTCACGTACCCGGCGCTGGTCAGCGGGTAGAACGAGCTCTGATTGACGACGTAGTCGGTGCCGGTGAGTCGGTAGCGGGCGCGGGGCGCCACGGCGAACTGGGCACCGGTGCTGCCGGCCTCCGCGATGGTGCGGAGGAGGGTTTCGACAGCAGGCGTGAAGTCGGGCATGTGGTTCTGCTCCTCGACGGGGCTGAGCGGAGAATCGTTCTGAGCGAAGAATCGAACGCGTCGAACAGCCGGGTTGTTACGCCTTGGCCGGAGCCTTCACCGGCAGGATGGCGTCGATCGAGGTGTCCCAGGCGCGGCCGAACCACCGTGCGGCGTTGCCGAGTCGGCCGGGGAACATCTGCGCCACCAGGACGCCGGCGGCGATCGTCAGCGTGAGGGCCAGGTGCGCGAGGAACCAGCCCACGACTGCGCCGACAACTTCCGCCAGGAAGAGGAGAGTTGCCAGGGTAGGCGGGACGATGGCCGGGTGCGCGACGGCCAGGAGGCCGAACGCCCAGGCGAGAAGCTGCAGCTTGGCGCGCATCTCAACCCTCCTGCTGCTGGCCGTAGAAGCCGCTGGAGGGGTTGGTGGTGTCGGAGAGGTGGACTCGCCACCCGTCGGTGGTCTTCACCAGCGGGTCCTCTTCGGTACCCGGGTGACCGTCTGCCGCGCAGATGTTCCGCAGACCGTCGTGGTCGCGCTTCTGCTGGCCCGTGCTGATCCAGCCCGCCATGGGGGAGCTCCTCAGTTCGTGGTCTGGGCGGTGCTCTCCGCCCTTCGAGGAAGACTCTACGCGGTTACTCGTCGGTAGCCGACAATAATCCCAATTGTTGTCGGTAATCTTGGCTCAACGTCAGAACTGCAACCCAGGGGGCACCATGACGGCCAGTCGGCCAACCGACGTCGAAGAGGTCCGGGCCCAGGTGCTCGCCGCCTTCGGTCTCGCAGAAGACGACCCATGGGGTCAGGCGCTCGATGCGCTGTACACCGCGGCGGCCACGGACCGGGAGGCGCACCACACGCGCATCCTCGGCGAAGTCGACACCATGGCCGAGGAACTGACGCAGACCCTGCCGCCGGAGCTGCGCGCCGCCGGCCTCCGCATTGCCTACGACACCGAAGGACTCCACGCATGAACCTCGAGCCGATCCCGCCCGGCGCGATCACCGCGGGCAAGATCCCCTCCGGTGCCATCCAGAGCGGCGACGTCCTCGAGGACATCCGCAACCGGGAGCCGTACGCCGTCGAGGCCGTCATCCTCCACGCGCTCGCCGAGTTCAGCATGGGCGGCCCGCCCATGGGCAAGGACGAGGCCCGCCAGTGGCTGAGCCTCTACCTGCAGCAAGTCGCCGAAGGCCGCTCCCCCGTAGACCCCGGAGTACACGCATGAACTACGACGACGACCTCGAGGACCGCCTGGCGGCCGAGTACCAGAACCGGCAGCGCCAGACCGGTGACCTGGACTACATCCGCCGTTACTACGGGCTCGAGCGGCGCCACGGGATTCGCGTGGCGATCGGCGGCCGGATCCGGAGCAGCGGGCAGGAGGGGCAGATCGTCGACACGTCCGGCCACTACCTGATGGTGCAGTTCGACGGTGACGAGCAGCCGGTACGCCGTCACGTCACCTCGAACATGGAGTACGCCACGGCGGCCGGATGGGTCGCGGCCACGCCCGTCCCCGACCCGTACGCCGCGGCGCCGGCCGGGGCCGCGCAGTGACCGCCGTCGACGAGCAAATCGCGCTCGCCTTCTACGAGTTCATCCAGGCACGGTACGCCGACGAGCTGCGCGAGCAGTACCCGACGGCGGACAGCACCCCGGCCGTGGAGACGTACCGGGAGCAGTACCGCGAGGCGCAGACGGAGCACCAGGCCCTCGTCGACGCGCTGCACCGCGGCGACCAGGAGCAGGCCGCAGACTGCCTCTGGGGGCTGCGCAACCAGGCGTCCAAGTGGAAGGCGCACCCCGACTACCCCGAGCCGATCTCCGACGGCACCATGCCCTGCCCTGTCCCGGCCCCCGAGACCGGGCACCCCTGCACGAAGCGGATCCCGAAGGGCCGGGCCGCATCGGAAGGGCACGGCGGCGGCCACTTCTGGCAGTCCCCCCGGGCGGCCGAGCTCGAGGCCCTCGGCGCGCACATGGACTACGGCACCTTGCTGTCCGGTCAGCCCACGCCGTGGCACCTGCCCAAGGACTGCACGCCCGACTGCTGGAAGTGGAGCGACCGATGATGGTGGAGCGGCGCGCGAGTGACCTGACGCCGATGCTGTGGCCTGGAGCGGAGATCGAGGCAGCCCCGGGCGTGGTCGAGCGCTACGACGAGGCGCCGGACCTTGCCGAACCGATCCGGGGCATCGGCCCGGAGGACGGTCCAGTGCGCACGATGTGGTGCCCGCAGTGCCAGGAAGAGATCACGGGGTCGGATCTCGATGTCATCGCTGCTTGCTCCCCCATCACGGTGCAGGCGCCCAGCATTGCGTGGCCCGGATACAGGAGACTCGCGGGGTTGGTCACGGTGAAGCCGTGCGGGCACGCCTTCCGCGTCGTGGACGGCCAGACACTCGTTGAGATTCGGGAGTCGGCGGCATGAGCCTGCACGACGAGGAGGAGGAGTTCGTCGACGCGGAGATCGTCGAGGGCGGCGTCCTGGCGCTCGTCGACGACGAGGTGCCGCTCGTCGACTTCAACACCGTGCTGCACCCGGGCCAGGAGCTGCCCACGGCCGCCAACGGCCCGCAGTACAGCGAGCGCGACCTGTACGTCAGCCAGGAGACCGCCGACATCCTCGACGGCACGGACCCGACGGAGACGGGCCCGATGAAGGCCTTCAAGGCGTGGTGCGAGGCGAACGGTCGGGTGGCGGTTCCGTGTACCACCGCCACCTACACCGAGTACAGCCGGCACCTGATGGCCCGAAGCCTCAAGGTCGCCACGATCAAGAACTACATGTCCCTGATCAAGACCGCGATGCCGCCGGGGAAGAAGCCCGATAACAGCCTCTACCTGCGGCTGCTCGCGAACTACCGGCAGAACAACAAGCGGGCGATGCGCACCCGCCGGGCGTTTCCGATCACGCTGTCGTACCTGATCCCGATGATGGAGAAGGCCGAGGCGAGTAACCAGCCGATCGGCTGGCGCGACGCGGCCATGTTCGCCTTCGGGTACCGCTTCCTCGGCCGGAGCGTCGAGAACGCGAACCTCGAGATCGAGGACGTGAGGTTCACCAGCGGCGGCATTCTGGTGTGGTTGCCCGAGGACAAGACGCACGACGAGGAACAGAACCTCGTGCTGCGCGACCGTGAGGACCTGCAGCTCGTCCCACGGCTCAACCGGTGGTTGGAGTACATGGCTGACCAGGGCATCACGTCCGGCCCGGTCTTCCGGCACGTCCTCAAGAACGGGAAGGTGGCCACCGAGGAGACCCGGAGCAAGACGGCCACGAGCCGCGGCCTGCACCTGCGGGGGCAAACCGTCAACGACCGGGTGAAGCACTGGTTTGGCGCGGCCGGCCTGGTCACGGACGGGCGGCACGTCTCCTCGCAGGGCCTCCGCGCGGGCGCGGCGACCGAACTGGCCCAGAACAAAGCCACGGACGAGGAGTTGGAGCGGGCCGGCCGGTGGCGTCCGGGCTCCCGCGTCCCTCGCGAGGTGTACGTCCGGCCCGCCGAGGCGGAGAGGAAGGATCCGTTCGACAAGGTGCCATTGCACCGGCCCTGAACCGGGCATGACGGGCGGTCAACGAAAGACCCCGCTCCCGAGGGGGGCGGGGTCTGTCCGTGCCCCCCGAAGCCGATCGAGGGGTACCGTTCTGGTGTCGAGTCAGAACAGGAGATAAGTATGCACGCTCTGCCTCAAGACCACACCGGGGTACGAATCGCGCGTCTCCGTCGGGAGCGCCATCTCACTCAGCAGGGTTTGGCCGACCTCTCAGGAGTCCCGTACAACACCCTGACCAAGATCGAGCAGGGCAAGTACGCGGCCACGCCGCACGCGATTGCTTGCCTGGCCCGCGCTATGCGCGTGGAGGTCTCCACCATCATCGGGCAGCCCTACAAGGCCGAACTGCGCGCCGACGAACTGGACGTGTTGATAGCGCCGATCCGGGAGGCCCTGGACGTCTACGACCTGGGCGTTGACCCCGACATCTCGGCCCGCCCGCTGCGGAACCTGCTGGAGGACTCCGAGAGCCTGTGTGCAGCCGTACGGGCCGGAGAGATCAAGCGGGCGGCCAGTGACGTCGCCGGACTGATCGAGGAGGCAACCACCGCGGCGCACCAGCACGGCAGCAGCGACGGATGGCTGATCCTCTCCTCCCTCTACCGCACGTCGTACGACGTGGCGACGAAGCTGGGATACGCCGACCTGGCGCAGCTCTCCCTCGCCCGGCTGGACTGGGCCTCGCAGCGAGCGGGCAGCGCGGTGTTCGGCGGCGCGTACCAGTACTTCCGCGCCCTCACCTACTTGCGGGAGGGGAAGTTCCGCACCGGGCAGCGCCTCGTCGACCTGGGCCTGCGCACCATCAGCCAGGCGGAGCCCTCACGAGAGCGCGACGTCGTAACCGGGCAGCTCCACCTCGGCGGGTCCGTGATGGCCGGCCGGGCGCACAACGAGTCCCAGGCCATGGACCATCTCGCCGAGGCCGACACCATCGCGGCCCGCACGGGCGAGTCCCCGCGGGTGCTCTGGATGGCGTTCGGCGAGACCAACGTCCGAGTGCACCGGGTGTCCGTCCTCGCCGAGCTCGACAAGTACGACAAGGCCGTCGCGGCGGCCGACAACCTCCTCATCCCGGCCGACTGGCCGAAGTCCCGGACGAGCCACCACTGGGCTGAAGTCGCCCGCGCGCAGATGTGGACGGGCAAGCTCGATGCGTCGTTCGCCAGCCTGCTCAAGGCGCGGAAGACAGCTCCGCAACAGGCGAAGTACCACCCGATGGTGCGGGAGACGTACGCCAGTTTGGAGGCCGCACACCGCCGGCTTCCCGACACCTTCCTCTCGTACGGCAGTTGGCTGGCCAGCCAAGTCTGACGCTGCGTAAACCCTTGGCCCTAACTGGTATGAACTCATGCCAGTTAGGGCCTAGTTGTGGCCCCACCATGTCGTCACTGGCCATTTCGACATGGAGCCGACCATGACGACTTACCTTGCGGACCAGGTGCGCACCCGTCGAAGCGCGCCCGGAACCGCCCCAGAGCCGAGAAGCCCCGGAGACACCCGGACAGCGCTCGACATGTCCATCGAGCGCCGACCCGATCCGGAAACCGGCGGCCTGTCCGCGGCAGATGCCGCCTGGCCCCGACGCCTCCGCCGTATCGTCCGCGCCAGCCTCATCCACTGGGGCCACCCCGGCATGGTCGATACCGCGCTACTGCTCGTCACCGAACTGGCCACCAACGCACTTCAGCACGGCAGCGGCCCCGCGATCGGAGTCCGCATCTTCCTCCAGGGCGACCACTGTGTGATCAAGGTGACCGACACCGCCGGGTCCCCCACCCGTCCCCGGCTCCGCGCCGCCAGCCCCACCGACGAGAGCGGCCGCGGCCTCTTCCTCGTCGAGGCCCTGGCCGCGGAGTGGGGCGTCAGCGACGACGGCACGCGCGTCTGGTGTCTCTTCCCCGTAGGGGGCACGTCCTGATGCCCTCCACCGCCTGCGTCCGCCGCGGCAGCGAGAACGCGCCCCGCTGGAATCATGACGTCGAGCCCGCGCAGCGCCCGGAAGAGGCCGCAGTGCTGGACGCCCTGGCGAAGTTACGGGCCTGGAGCCCCTACAACGGGGATGACTGGCTGGACGACGTCGCGGATGCCCTCGACACCGTCGCACCGGCCGAAGACCAGGTCGAGGAACTCGCCCAGCGCTTACGCGGGTACCTGATGCAGCTCGTCGCCATCGCCGCCGGCGACGAAACCGAGAAGCGCGACGCGCGCGCGGCACTCCGCATCACCCGGGCCCGGGACATACGAGAAGCAGAGATGCCGGGCGACTACCGCCAGGCCGTCGGCCACCTGCGCCAAATGGGATGGGCCGTGAACGAGCTGCTGGACCTCCTCGTCGAACTCGGCTGCGTGAAGTCCCCGGACTCCCTGAGCGAGGCACTGTGAACGCCCCAGAGACCTCGCTCGCCGTTCCGGCCGAAGCCGAGTTGGCCATCGCTCGCTCCCTCTCCACCGACCTCCCCGGCGTCCCGTACGCCGTTCAGGGAGCGCGGTTCTGGGTTCGGATGTCCGTCACGGCCCTGTGCTGGCAGGGCGACATCCTGCAAGCGGTCGAGGTCATCAGCCGACTCGTGGACAACGGTGTCCGCCACGGCATGCCCGCCGACGTACCCAAGGACGAGCGGCGCCTGGTTCTGTCCGCTGCCGTCGCCGAGACCGGCGAGCTCCTCATCGACGTGTCCGACCTCAACCCCGCGTTCCCCGACTTCGACAGAGCGGTGGCGGGAGAGAAGGGGCGCGGCCTGTGGCAGGTCGCCCGCCTGGGCGCGCGCATCATCCGGTTCCTG
Organism: Streptomyces sp. NPDC001068; assembly: GCF_042897315.1. Taxonomy (NCBI): domain Bacteria; kingdom Bacillati; phylum Actinomycetota; class Actinomycetes; order Kitasatosporales; family Streptomycetaceae; genus Streptomyces; species Streptomyces sp. NPDC001068. Next base: position 37,538 of record NZ_JBIAYD010000018.1, read on the forward strand.
CCGCACGAAGGGGCCGGGAAGACCGTACGGGCCGTACTGCCTCCTGGACCGGTGAACCCCTATGCCTAAGCAGCTCCATTGGGGGGACCTGCGCGTCCCCTACATCACGGCCTGGAGCGCCGAGGTCGTTCCCCAGCCCGATGTCGTCCGGGTCACCCGACGCGGCGGCGAGGGCATCGGGTACGAGGACGAGGACCCCGTCATCGATCGCCGGCACGAGGCCTTGTGGGTGCGTTCCGGCATGGCCCGCGGCCGCGGTGCGCCCGACTTCAGCCGCATCAACTCGCTCCGGCAGAAGCGGGCGATGCGATACGACCTGTGCCAGCTCTGCGGGTTCACGGTTCTGGGCACGCGGGACGACGAGCGAACCCTGTGCCTCATGGGTGGCGACAGACCGATCGCGGAGGGGGAGACGACGACGGCACCCCCGGTTCACCCCGCGTGCGCCAAGTACTCGATCGAGAACTGCCCGCCTCTCCGCCGCAAGCACGCGGCCGCGCTCGTCGACGTCAGCCGCCTGTGGGGCGTCGCTGGTGTGGTCTTCGACCCGGTCACGATGCAGCCGCTTCCCAGCACCGGATCGCGACCTGGCGACCTGGACCACGTTCACGTCGCGGACAAGGCCATCCGGTGGACCCTGGCCAACTTCACCGTGCACAGCCTCCATGGCGTCACACCCGTGTCCACGGATGAGCTGTACGCCATGGCTGAGCGCGAGCCCGGCCTACCCGACGGTGAGCGCGTGAGCGCCCCCTAGATCCTGCCCGGCGGCCCGGTGCCGATATGGCCCTGGCCCTCGGGCAGCACAACCCCGGCGCGCAGAGACCTGCCTTTCCCCTCCCCTGGGCAAGTCCCGACGCCGGCATGTCGGCCCTGCAGTCCAGCGATGCCACGCCCCGGACTGCAGGGCCGACGCCCGGGTCGCGGTACCCGGTCCGCCGACTCCCCTGCGGGCGGCCGGTGCCGCGGCCCGAACCATCACCCCGACGCTCAACGGAGGAAACTGTGACCGACCTTGGATTGCCGAGCGTGCCCCGTCAGCAGCACAGGGAGCTGGGCGGAGGCATCGGGTACGCCTTCAACGGACAGCACTTCGACGCTCCGGCAGACGCCAGCGTCGCGGACATCGCGAGCACACTCGACGCGCCGCTGTCCGTGATCGTGCAGGTCACCAAGCGCTGTGACTTCGACTGCTCGTTCTGCTCCGAGATCCTGCAGATGCCGGATCCCACCCTCGAGCAGCTCGACACCATGCGCCGGAACCTGGCAGGAGTCAGCCGGGTGTTCCTGTCCGGCGGTGAGCCCCTGATGCGCAAGGACTTCGGGGAAGTCGTCGACATCTTCGCCGACCACCACATTGTCGCCGTGCCCACGAACGCCACCCACGCCCTGGACCACGCGCGGAACATCGCCGGGAAGATCTCGTACGCCAACGTCGGGTTCGAGGGCCCCCGCGCCGCCTTCAAGCGGGTCCGCGGCGACTACGACAAGACGATGGCCGGCGTCCGCGTTCTGCAGGAGCACGGCATCCCCCTCGCCCTGTCCGCCGTCGTCTACCGCTCCACCCTGTCGGTGCTGCCGTACACCGTGCAGATCGCCGACGTCCTGGACGCCACGAAGGTGAAGCTGATCCTGCCCCTGCGCAAGGGCAACGCCCTGAACCTCGCCGACCACGAGTTCATCACCACCGAGGAAGCGGAGACCACGTTCGCGCGACTCAAGGAGCAGCGCGCCGAGATGCAGTGGTCCCCGGCGCTGCGGCTGACGGCCTGGACGCCGCAGAACGAGGGGCACATGCTCGTCGTGGAACCGAACGGCATCGTGAGGGCCTGGCCGGTCTACGACGCCCCGGACCTCTGGGAGAACCTCGGCAACATCCTCGAGGAGCCCATCACCGAAATCTGGAAGCGGTACCGCTTCAAGGAGAACCACATCTCCAAGTACGTCGGCCGCTCGATCCACGCGGTCACGCAGGGGGTGTGACGTGCTCGAACGCACCAACCTGGGATGGCCCGAGACGCCATACGGCTCGGTCACCAGCCCCGTGCAGAAGCCCGGGACATGGTTGACCGGCATCTTCCTGCTCTGGGGCGAGGCCGGCGACGACCCGATCCTCATGGGCGCCGCTGCGGTGTTCATGAAGATCCACCGCACGCAATCGCTACCCGTCTCCGCTCCGCTCATGAACTTCGGGTACAGGGTGCTGATCCCGCAGGCCCTGGGCGAGACCGCGGCGATCGTCCGGCAGCTCGACACCGTGCTCGTCCAGGCCCGCCGCAAGTCGCAGATCCTCGCCTGGCACAACGGCGCCGACGACCTGCACGTCCTGCGGCAACTCCCCCGGGCCGACGACGAGCCGCGCCACCCGGGCGTGACCGCCATCGCCGACGCCTGGAAGGACCGCAGCACCCGCGAACGGGGCACCACGCTGTGCGTGGACACCAGCCACGATCTCGGACCGGCCGGACTGATCAGCGACACCGCAACAGCGCACGGGCTCGAGCCGCTCAAGTCGTTCGCCGGCCAGCAGCAACAGGCCAGCGCGCAGGAGGCGTGCGACGCCCTCACGGAGGACCGGGACGCAGCGTTCTCGCCGGACGCCCTGGCCGGCAGTGCCCTGTCCTCAGCCCTCGCTACGGCACTGATGGGAGGTAAGCACACCGGCCGGCTGCACTGGGACGAGCCGCTGAGTCTCTTCCAAGCACTGTCCGAAGCCGCGTGGGAGGCGGCCCCCTCACTTCTCGGCGGCGTGGCGTCGGTACGGAGCGAGTAGCGTCCCGGCGGGGCCGTGCGCACCGGGCGTGCGGCCCCGCCCTACCCCAGGAACACCACACATGATCATCACGAGCAACTTGCCCAGCACCCGCTCCCTGCGACCCCCTCCCCTGCACTCGGGAGATGTGCGGATCGCGTCCGTCGACGTTGAGTGGACGAAGAACTACCGGATCAAGAACGGGCAACGCCCCTTCTGCTTCAGCGTCGCCTGGCTCGACCTGCCTGCCGACGGGACACCGGACCTGGCGGACGTCCCGTTCGAATGGACCAGCCTGTACGTGGATGAGCCCGACGAGATGGATGAGCTCATCCGGCGCGCCGCGCAGACGCTGTCCGCGGCCGCGGAGACCGCCACGATCATCACCGGGCACCAGTTCTGCAGCGACCTGGCCGTCCTGCGGTCGAACGCTCCCGCGGACGCGCTGCAGGAGCTGGAGCGGGCCCGTGAGCAGTGGAGCGGCCGTCGCACGGCCGACCCCACCGCGAGCCACTACGTCGACACCCGGTATGACGCCGGGCACCTGCTCACCGGAGCGTCGCGCCGCCTGGTCGACGTGTGCACGGAGCTCGGCCTGGACGTCACCCAGCCCGAGCTCAGCAAGACGTCCATGCCCGAGTGGCACCGCCGTTGGCTCAACGACGGCAACGAGGAGGGCCGGGAGCGCGTGAGCGTCCTCAACCTCCGGCACTCCCTCTCGACCGCCTACGTCGCCGCCCGCAGCGCCGGACTCGCGGTGTGGGCCGCCGACGGCCTGAACGTCAACCGAGTCATCGCCGAGGGCGCAAAGGGCGCCTGGGCCTGGCTCGAGAACCCCGTCTTCACCAACCTTCTGGAGGTCCCGTGTCCGTCCGCGAGTGCCGCGTTATCGCCGTCGAAGGCACCCAGGCCGCAGGCAAAACGACGTTCGTCCACGCCCTGACCGCGCACCTTCGAGAGCAGAGCATCGGCGTCACCTGCACCGGCGAGCCCGCGCGCACCAGCCCGTTCATGGAGGACATCGTCCTTCACGGGACAGGGCCCTTCGACCTGGTCGCGGAGCTCGACCTGTTCGCCCAGCACTTCACCGTGCCGCTGCGCGCCGCCCGGCACCACCAGGTCCTCATCACCGACAAGACCCCCGCGAACGTCCTGGCCCTGGCCGGTCTGGTCCTCGACCCCACCGAGCCGGGCACCGCTTCCGTCCTCGCCGCGGCGGAGGCGATGTGTCGGGCCTGGATGCCCATTGCGTACGACGCGATCGTGTACTGCCGGGACCGCTACGACCAGAAGGCCGGCGGCGACCGCATGAGGGAGAAGGTCCTCGGCCTCCAGGACGACGCGGACACCGCCATCTACGACGCGTGCCGCGCCACGGGCGTGCCGATGCTCGAGATGCCCACGGGCCTGACCGTGTCTGAGCGTGTCTCGTGGACTATGCAACGCGTTGGAGACATGGGGCTGATCGCTGTCTGATCCCGGCTAGAGTCCCCTACCGGCAAGCGCCCAACCGGTCGGAGGACAACGCACCGTGCCCCAACTGCCCGTGAACGACGTAATGCTCATCCTCGAGCGCGACGGGGCCGTGTGCCTTGCCGAGCGGCAGGGCACCGGCTACGCCGACGGGAAGCTGAACCTGCCGTCCGGGAAGCTCGACCCGGGCGAGGACGTGTTCGACGCCGCGCTCCGCGAGCTCGAGGAGGAGACCGGCGTCAAGAGCACCCGGGACGCCCTGCGGATCGTGCACGTGATGCACTTCCGCAACCCCGAGGGGGAGCCTCGCGTGGGCTGGTTCTTCGTCGTCCAGGATTGGGAGGGGGAGCCGCGGAACATGGAGCCGCACAAGTGCGCCGGCCTGTCCTGGCACCCCGCGGACCACCTTCCCGACAACACCGTCGAGTACAACGCGCTGGGGATCGCCCACTACCTCAAGGGTGAACAGTTCTCCGTGCACGGGTGGGACAGGTCCGCGTAGAGCCGGGGGTGTAACAGATCACGGCCGTTGACGTTCGGGCAGTGAAGGGGGTTGGCCTTTATGTCAACCCCGCAGTGACCCGGAGGAACGGTGTGACGACCGCGACAGCTCCCATCTCGCCCGAGGCCGGCCGCTCTCATCTGCAGGAGAGCCTGTTCTCCTGGCTCGAGCCCGAGCCCGCCCCGAAGACGCGCGTAGCCAAGCCCACCGGCGAGCCCGCGCGCTCGCCGGTGGCCGAGGCGTTGATGCTCGAGGAAGCGGCCCCCGCCACCGCGCCGGTGGTCACGGCCGAGACGAAGACGCTCGAGGAGTCCGCCCAGGAAGAACCCCCGGTCGCCCCGGCCCCGCCTAAGAAGCGGGACCTGTCCCACGTGTGGGTCGTGGCCGCAGAGATCGAGGTCAACCCGAAGATCGCGAGCGTCGCCGACTACCGCGGCAGCTTCAAGACCACCGAGGGGCAGCGTGTCGACGCGCTCGAGGTGTATTGCAAGGGCTGCCGCCGCCCGTACGACGAGGTCAAGGGCCGGGACTGCGCCGAGAAGATCGACAACAAGCACCTGATCGGCGGGGACCAGAGCGTCCGCGCGAAGCGGAAGATCCCCGTGCCGCCCGCGAACGCGAAGATCATCCCCGGCGGCACGATCAACCGGCGCGGCCTCGGCGCCTACGTCTCTGGAGTGTCCCGCCCCAAGCGCTGAGCAGCACGCGACACTAACCGCGGCCGCTGTCCATGGTGCGCGGCGTGACTACTCAGCAACCTCAGCCGTCGATCGTCGATGACCTGACCGACCCGGACATCATCGGCCCTGCGGGTCCCGACGCGAAGATCGGCCGGGAGGCCTTCGGGCTTCTCCTGCTCTCGTTCGGTGTGCTCGGCGGCCTCGGTGCGCTGGGCGCCCTGCACTGGGTCGCCGGTCTGTCCGCAGCTCTCATCGGCCTGTGCGCCAGTGGCGTCGTCGTCCGCCGCAACAGCAAGCAGCGATGGCAGCAAGACGCCGGCGCCATGGTCGCCTTCGCTGCCTACGCGGGGCAGACCGCCCTCCTGTTCTACCTGCTGCAGCCGCTCGGGTGGCTGGCCGTCAGCGCCCTCGGCATAGCCGCCGGCCTGTGGCTGTCCAGCGATGAGGGGGCCTGATGCCCCGCCAACTCTTCCCCGGGCTCCGCGGCCTCCTTGTCCCACGAGGCGCCGTGGAGCCAGCAGCCGCGCCCGCGCCCGTCGAGACGAAGGACCTGCTCGCAGGGGGCGTCTACACGTCGATGACGTACGCCGGCGTCACGAACGTGTGGGGCACCCCGGGCCGTGCGGACGGCTGGGACCTCGAGCGCGTCATCGTCGAGGGCTACGAGCGTTCCATCTGGACCTTTAAGTCCGTGGAGGCGATCAGCAAGCACGCCTCTACCCTGCCCATCCAGATCGGCCGCGGTGGCGACGAGCGTGAATTCGCCGAGGTCCTCAAGGACCATCCGCTGCTGAAGTTGCTCAACCGCAAGGCCAACCCGCTCGAGACCGGCGATGTCTTCAAGAAGCGGCTGAGCGCCATGCTGCTGCTGAGCAAGAAGGGCGTGTTCGTCGAGAAGACGAAGAACCGGCGCGGAGTGCTGACCCGGCTCGACCTGCTGCCCCCGGACCGCGTCAACATCATCCCGGACGTCGAGAACTCCGCCTATGTGAGCCACTTCGAGCTCACGGAGTACAACGGCCGCATCCGCGAACTGCCGCCGGAAAAGGTCATCTGGATCAGGGACCCGCACCCCACGGACCCGTTCTGCGGCGTGACTCCGCTCGAGGCCGCCGGGCTGTCGGTCGACCTGGACGTCAAGGCCCGCACCTACAACATCTCCTTTATCGACAATGACGGCCGCCCTGGCGGCATCGTCGGTATCGACCTGGACGGCGTGGACCAGGCAGAGGTCAAGCGGATCCAGAAGCGGCTCGAGCCGGGCGCGCACAACGCCGGACAGCTCACCCTCGTGGGCACCGGGCCCGGCGGTGTCACGTACGTCGACACCTCGGCCCGCCCCCGCGAGATGGCATACGAGACGCTCGCCAGCACCTCGAAAAACGAGATCCTCTCCGCGTTCGGTGTGCCCGAGAGCGTGATCGGCAACGCCAGCGAGCGGACGTTCGCGAACGCCGACCGGGAGGAGTACACGTTCTGGGCCCACACGGAGCTTCCCCACCTCAACCTGCTCGCCTCGGCGTTCGACCCGGACCTGTCGGACGACTGGGTGATCCGGTTCGACACCTCCCGCATTCAGGCCCTGGAGTTCCCCCGCCGCCAGGCCCGTGAGGAAGCGCGCAAGGAGTGGGAGTCGGGCCTCATCACCATCGACGAGTACCGGGTGGCGGCCGGGCGTAAGCCGTTCAACACCCCGCAGTCCCGCGCGCTGTGGATCAGCCCGCAGAAGGCACCCGTCCCCGCCAACGCCCAGGACGCGGCCGCCCTCGGCCTCTCCGACCCGGGCGGCGCTCCGGGCGCGGGCGGTACCCCCGGAGCAGGCCCGGCCGCCGGACCGCCCACAGCCGACGGGGACCAGTCCGCCGCCGCGGCGGTCGCTGGGGCCCGCACCGACGACCCCGGTCCGACCGCGGCCGACGACGTAGCCGCAGCCCGCGGGCAAGCGCCCTCCGAGCCGGCCGCCGGTTCGGACTCGCCCGCGGCCGACGCCGTGGCGGACGCCCGCGCGGACGTCACCGACGACGGCCCCGGGGAAGCAGCCGGCGACGTCGCGGCCGCGCGCGCCAGCACGGTGCAGCCCGAGGCCGGACCCGCGGCCGAGGAAGTCGAGCGGGCACGCGCCCAGCTCGAGACCAAGGCACTCACCGGCGACGACAACGGGTTCGAGGTCACCGACGCCGACTTCGACACCCTCGCCGCGGCCATCAAGGCAGCCCTCACCGCGCTTCTGGCGCGCCAGGAGGGAGTCATCGTCGCCCGGATCCACGCCCCGAAGATCCGCAAGCACACGCGGTTCTGGGAGCCGGAGAACGAGAACGACACCCGCGGCGGCGACGCCAACCTCGACGAGGACCGCGTCGTCAGCGCGGCCCGCTGGGCGGAGGAGACCACCAACACCCTGACCCCGATCCTGCAGCAGGCCGCGGCCGCCACCGCTCGCAAGCTGAGCAAGGCAGTCACCGGCACCGAAACGGTGCCCCCGGCCGCCGTCGCGCCCGCGCTCGTCACCGCGGCGCACGCCGGTGAAGCGATGACCGCGTTCCTCACCGAACTCGCCGTCGTGCTGCACCAGGCCCAGGCCGATCCGAACCTCGACCTCGACACGCTGAAGCACGTGGTCGGCGGCTTCTACAACTCGGCCGGCCCCGACCTCGCGGCCCGGGTCGCGGAGACCTGCGCCGTCTCGACCATCAACGGGGCCGCGGACGCCGCAGCAGAGAACGCCGGGCCCGGAGTCGTCCGGACGTGGATCACTCGCCAGGACGACCGCGTACGGCCCGCGCACCGCGCCCTCCAGGGCAAGACGCTGCCCGTCGGCACGCCGTACGAGATCGACGGCGCCCAGCTCCGCTACCCCGGCGACCCGTTCGCTCCGCTCGCCCTGACGATCAACTGCCGTTGCCGTCTCCACTACGCCACAGACGAGGACGTGAACTGACCTGAACACCTACCCCGCGGCCCTGCTGCGCGTGATCGACGGCGACACCCTCGACGTCGACCTCGACCTCGGCTTCACGATCCGCTCTCGGCAGCGCCTGCGCCTGCTGGGCCTCAACGCGCCGGAGAAGAACACCCCGGAGGGCAAGACCGCCAAGGCGTGGGTGAGTGACTGGCTCACCGAGCACGGCCCCGACCTGGTGGTCGAGACCCACGCCCGGGAGAAGTACGGCCGCTGGCTGGCCACGGTCACCGGCCAGGACGGCGCCTGCCTGAACACCGCACTCCTCGAAGCCGGCCAAGCCGCCCCGTACGACGGCCACGGCCCCCGCCCCCTCCCCGAACCCAAGGAGTAACCGCCATGTGGGCAGCCATCTGGATCGCCTGGACCACCGTCTTCGCCATCGCCGAGGCCATCGCCCTCGCCAACAAGAAGGACGAGGACACCCTCTCGGAGAACGTCCGCCGCCTGTTCCGCACGAGAACCAGCAAGGCGGGCCGGGCCATATTCGCGGCCGCCTGGTTCGGATTCAGCGGCTGGTTCGCGCTGCACATCCTGACGGAGACGATGTAACCAGCGGGTGGGGGCCGCTTGCCCAATTGGGCAAGAACGATCTTGGAGTATGGCGCGGCCATCACCACGCGACGCTAACCGCGCGCGATGTGCATGGTCCGCGCCATGCTGAATCGCCCCGCTGCTGCGCACGCTGAGTTGCAGGACCTGAGTGACGGTCTCGAGGTCAAGGCCGCCCGCCGTTGGAACCCCGCCCTGCATCCTCGCGACAGCAAGGGCCGATTTATCGAGACCGGCGGCATCGTCCGCCTGTGGGGAGGCGACCTCGCGCGCGTCATGCGCGCCCTGCCCAACGACCGCATCCTCGTGCAGGACCAGACCGGCCCGAACGAGTTCAACGGCCGCAGGCACACCACCAGCGCCAAGTGGGTGTCCATGGTGGCCCGCCCCGACGGCTCCGCGCCCACTGACAACGAGCACAAGGTCGAGGCGGAGGACGAGAAGCGGGACAAGGACGCCCGGCGCGGCAACGGCGTTGTCCACGACGACGCCGGCGACCCCGACACCCCCAACGACGCTCACCCCGTCGACGACCGCGGCCGCCCGATCGGCGAGGACGACCACCCCGTCGGGCCCCGCGAGAACGACGACCAGGACGAGCCCGAGCACGGCAGGCACCCGGTCAACGTCCGCGCCCTGCCCAACGAACCCACTTCGGGCGGCAGCCGCTTCCAGGACACGGCGGCAGTCCGTCAGCACTTCCTCGACCTGGCCGACCGGCCCGACACCCGGCCGGAGATGGCGCAGTTCCTGCGCTCCGTCGCCACTGACGACGACCTGCGTATCGCGGGGGACCTGGCCGTCCTCCGCGACGACTCCACCGGCCGCTGGTACCTGACGGCGACCGGCACCGGTCAGCGCATGGACCTTGCCGGGGACTTCGCCACCCCCGACGAGGCCAGTGAGTTCGCCCGCCACCTCCGGACCACCGCCCCGACCAAGGGCGCTGCGATCCGCGCGTTTGCTCGGGGATTCGACTTCTCCAACCCCGACCTTGACGCCGAGGCGCGCACCTGGCGCTCGGACAGGGACGAGAACATCGCGACCGCCATCAAGCGGGCCCGCGGGGAGTTCGACGCCTCCCGCCCCAATCCCGACACGGCCCACGCCCCGCACCCGGACGCTGGTACGCCGGAGACGGTCAGCCGAGACCAGCTCCAGCCTGGTGACCGCGTCAGGGTGACCGTGGGCCGCGGTGACATCGAGTGGCCGGACAGCACCCGCGGCCAGGACAAGCCGGAGACGGTCACCGTCGAGGGCACCGTCGCGCCCACCTACCGGCCCGGCCCGGGAACCCAGGGCGCGCCCCTCGTCGACGTCACCCTGACCCGCCCGGACGGCGTCGTGATGGCATCCAACGACTCCGCCCACGTCCGGCGGATGCCCAGCCAGGCGGACCGGCTCGGGCACACGGACGGCCACGCCCCGGAGGAACGGCGCGCCGACCACGTCCGCGTCGGAGACGTCATCTCCCGCGGCAACTTCGGGCACGTCGTCACCCGGATCAACCGCCACCAGGGCGGCCGGACCTTCACGACCCGCAACCTCGGCGGCCGCGGCGAGGTCGACCAGTTCGGTACGCGCCCCGACGCCATGCTGTCCGTCGTCCCGCGCGGCAGCCGCCGACCGGAGGACGTCCTGCGCGACGTCCCCAGCCACACGCAGCAGCACCCGAACAGCACGGATGCCCGCGGTGCGGCCAGGATGATCGTCCGGGACTGGGGCCGGGTCAACGAGCTCGCCGGGCAGCAGTGGCCGGACGGGGCGCCGGACGAGTTCCGCACCCTGGCCCAGCACATGCAGAACGTCACGGAGGACCCCAAGGGCCCCGAGGGCTACCAGCAGAACGCCGACGCGATGCGCGGCGCCCTGGACGTCCTCCACGGGCTGGACTCCGACAACGTCAGCCAGGACATGGCGCGCTCCCTTCACCGGCTCGAGGAGGGCCTGGACTACAACGCCGACCGGTTCGAGGCCGACGCCCGCGCGATCCAGGCCCGCAGGGCGGCCGCGGCCGCGAACGCCCCGGACGCCAACGCGCCCGAGACCAACGCGCCCGCGAGCCCGGAGCCTGCCGGCGAACCGCTGCAGCACGATTGGTCCCCCGACAACCTGGTCACCCTGACCATGCCGGAGGCGCTCGCGGACTTCCTCAACGTGGACGAAACCGCGGCGATGGAGGACCCCGACACCCGTAAGGCACTCACCGAAGCCGTCCGCGGCCGCAACGGCACGCTGAAGGTCACCGCGCCGATCGAGACGCACCGGGCCCTGCTCGAGTGGGCGTGGACGCTCGCGGGCGGTGAAGGACTGGACTCCGACCCGAAGGAGGTCCGGGCCCACCGCAACTACACCAAGCGCGTTGACGAGGCCGCGGCCAAGCTGGAGGAGGCCCGCGCGGCGAAGCCGGACGGCGACGCCCCAGACGCGAACGTTCCCACCCCGGACGCCGGTGGCAGCACGCCGGATGCACCGTCGGCCAACGCCCCGGACGCCGGCCAGGGCACCCCGGACGCTGGCACCCCGGACACGGTCACCATGTCGCCCGACGAGGTGAACGCGCCCGCGGCCGCGGCGCACGGAGCGAAGGCCCCGTCGTCGATGGACGACGGCGAGATCCGCGACGAGATCGTCTCCCTGATGGAGCGGGAGATGGCCAACGGCGGGGAGCTGTCGGGAGTCGACCGCACCCGCCTCCAGGTCCTCGAGGCGGAGGAGGCCCGCCGCGCCGGCCGTGCGCCGAAGCGCGAGGACAAGCCGAAGCCGAAGCCCGCGGAGGAGCCCGGCGGTCTGTTCGACGTCGCCCCCGACGAGCAGCAGCGGTTCGTTGCCGACCCGAACAACCCGGACGACCTGGCGGACGACCCGCTGGGCACGCCGGACATGTTCGCCGACCACGAAGGCCGCGACACGTCCCGGCTGCGGCCCCCGCAGTCCCGCAAGCCTGCCGACTTCAAGCCCGGCGACCGGTTCGTCGACACCGACGGGCGCACCCACACCGTGCGGGACGAGCCGATCCGGACCCCGCGCGGCCGCATCCGCGTCGTCGACGAGGACGGTGGGGAGCACTTCCTCGCGCCGGACAAGGAACTGCGCGTCCTGCACGAGGACGAGACCGCCCCCGAAGTGCCGGAGACCAACACCCCCGAAGCGAACGCGCCGGAGGGCGACGCCCCGTCCTCGGACGCCCCGGACACCAACACCCCGGGCGCCGACGCCGCCGACACCCCTGACGCCAACGCGCCCGAGGGAGACACCCCCGGCACCCCGGACGACTCCGTCGCCCCGCCTGCCCCGATCGGGGAGGCGTCCCCGGCGAGCATGAGCGACGAGGACATCGACGCCGAGCTCGAGGCGCTGCAGGCGTGGCAGAACCGGCACGTCTCGAGCAGCGGGGAAGGCCCGCGCGTTCAGGGCAGTCGCATGCTCGCGCTCTCACCAGTCGGCAGCCGCCGCGGCGACCTGTGGCAGGAGCAGCGCAACCGCGAGACGGCCCGCAAGGACAAGGAACGGAAGGAGAAGGAGAAGCAGGACCGGGCCGCGGCACTCGCCCGTGCCGAGATCGGCAACCGCTCCGCTGACGGCTCGTACCCGGTGGCCGTCGACGGCGACGACGCCGGCAGCGTCAGCCAGACCGCCCGCAAGTGGCAGTACACAGACGCCGAAGGCCGCCGGTCTCCCGACTTCTACCCGAGCCGCGCCCAGGCCGTGGCCGCGCTCGTCCAGAGCCGCGACGTCCGCCGGAACAACGACGCCGAGCACGCTCGCCAGGACCAGGCGCGCACGCAGACGCCGAACGGCTGGACTCTCGGCGACCGCGCCGACGTGGCCGAGAACGACATCATCCGTATCCCCCGGATGGGCCGTGACCGGGACGGCAGGCCGTACCCCGAGGGCTGGGGGCAGCCGGTCCGCGTTACCGGCGTGGAGCACCAGGACGACGGCACGACGATCGTCCGCTTCAGCAACCCCGACGGCTCGCACGCCTGGGGCAGCCCCCTGTTCCTGCGGGGCCCCGACGACACGTTCGCGTGGGCCAACGACCGCACCCGCCCGGAGCCGACCCCGGCATGGCGGCATGAGCTCCGTCCCCGGATGGCCGACATCGGCGACGACGTCGCCACCCTGCTGAACCACGCCGATGGGATCGACGACCAGGACCAGGAGCGGATGCGGCGCCTGGGCGAGCTGATCCGCCGCGTCGAGGACGGCGACACCGAGGATCTGCAGGCAGACCTCCGCAAGATCCGCGACGAGGCCGCGTGGCTCGAGGAGCAGTTCAGCCGCGAGGACCTGCCGTTCGAGACGCGCCGGTACAAGTCGTGGGCGGTGGCCGCGCACGGCAAGGCTCAGCGGGCCCTCGACCACCCGGACTTCCAGCACGGCAGCACGACGGACGCTCCCACCGCGCCCGACGCGAACGCGCCCGAGGGCGGGGTTCCGGGAACGCCGAGCACGGGCCCCGAGCTGCCCGACGAGTTTGCCGCGGTGCGGCAGCGCTACGGCGGCGACATGGTGCCCGCGTCCGAGATCCAGCGCGGGGACTGGGTGCACACCGTCTCGCGTGACCCCGTCTACAACGAGCCGATGCACATGGTGGGGCGCGTCGTCGACGTCACCCCCGTACTCAGCAACGGGCAGGTCCGCATCGAGGTCGAGGCGCACGTCAAGCTCAACGGCAAGGACACCGTGCGGACCGAGTTCGCGATGATCCCCGCCACCGATCTGGCGGAGCGGCTCCCGGAGGGCAACCCCGGACGAGAGGACTCCTCCGACCTGGCGCGCCGGATCGAGGGCGATTTCGAGCGGCACCATGCGTCCAAGGTGCCGGTACCGGAGGGCTGGCAGGCCGTTGACGGCTCTCAGATCCAGCCCCGCCCCGGCGACCGCTACCGGATCGTCGCGCGCAGGGGCGGCGGCTCGGGCCCCCACGCGGGTAAAGAGCACATGAACGTCACGGTGGAACGCCCGGCCGAGCGAGAGGGCTACTGGCGCGTCAAGGGCCAGCCGCTGAGCTTCCGCCCGAGCGACATCGTGGCCATCCCCGACGACGCCGGAGCGCAGCACAGGGACGACGCACCCGACGCCAACCTGCCGAACGCCGACGCCCCGAACGCGGACGCTCCGAACGTCGACGACCGCGCCACCCGTGCCCGGGACCTGTTCGGCGAGGGCATGAACGCCGTGGGCGGCGACTCCCTGCCGGAGATGCAGGAGCTCAACGACCGTCTCGGCCGCGCTGACTCCGCGGACGACCGGGACGCGGAACTCGGTGACATCGCCGACCGCATGGACGAGCTCGCCGACCAGTACGGGCTCGCAGGCCCCCAGGGCGAGCTCGCCGCCGACCGGTTCCGCCGTGCTGCGCGTGCAGCCCGCGGCGAGCAGGACGACCGCGACAACCACGGAGGCGACGACCACAGCAACGCTCACGCAGACGGCGACCGCAGCACCGACGGCGCGTCCAACGACGGCCAGAACGACGGCAGCAGCAACGACACGACGGACGGAGGCACCCCCGACGGTGAGGACCGCGGGCAGCAGCGGGACGACCAGACGGCCCCGGCCGGCGACAGCGCCGACGAGCCGAACCAGGACGACAACCAGGGCGAGCCGAACCCCGACGACACCCAGACCCCCGGCGACGACCAGGGCCAGCCGGACAACGAGGACGAGCAGCGCCAGGACGACCAGGACAACGGCCGGCAGCGCAACGACACGAACCCGGACGGGGCCGCCCCCGACGGCGCCCCCGACGGTGGCGGAGCAGGCGCGCCCGACTCCAGCGACGACAGCAACAACTCGAACGACGACAACGGCGACGGCCCCGACCACGCGAACGACGAAGAGGACGCCCCGAACCCGGACGAGGAGAACCAGGACGACGAGGAGCGCCGCCGGAAGCGCCGGCGTCGCCGCAACAACCGCGGGGGCGGTACCGGTGGCCCCGGCGGGGGCGGACCGGGCGGCCCTGGCCTGCCGCACCTGAGCCTGCCGGACCTCAACGTCCCTGCCGGAACGGGCGGAGGCGGAGACGGTGGCGACGGCAGTCACGGCGATGGCCACCACCCGCGTACGCCGCACAGCCCTCGTCCGCACGACGTGGACTCCCTGCGGAACGCCTGGCGATCCGGTGAGGGACTCACCGCGGGCGAGGACACCCCCGAGCGGCGCGCCCATCTCGCCGCCCTGGCGGACCGGGAGGGCCTCGCCCTGTCCCCCCAGGGCGGAATCGCCCTGTACCCCGAGCAGCAGGACGACGGCACCACCGTGTGGCGCTTCGCGCAGGCCCGCAACGGCTCGAACCTGCCCGGCATCACCCTGACTACCGACGATCCCGAGGAAGCGCGCGCGCTTGCGGGCCGGTTCGAGGAGATCACCGACGCCAACGGTGACCCCTTCGACTGGCACCAGCCGCAGGGGCCGGCCAGCGTCGCCGCGTGGCGCGACGGCGAAGGCCGCACTCTGCCCCAGGCCATCCGTGCGGTGCAGGACGACTACCAGCAGGAGCGCGCCGGAGCGTTCAACCTGCCCGAGGACCTCACGGGCATGGACGACGCCGACCTCGAGGCCGCCATGCGTCAGGGCCTCGGCCCGGAGGACGAGCTCCGCGTCATGGCGGAGATGGACCGCCGCGACGGCTACGTCGACGAGCGGGTCCGTGCCGCCGCGCAGGCCACACCGCCGGCGAACGCCGACGAGGCGGAGCGCGAAGGCCGCGCCATGGACGAGGCACTTCGGTTCGGCGACACGGACGTCACGCAGCCTGCTCCGGCCACCCCCGGACGTCTGCGCCGTGAGTTCGACGCCCTCGACGAGGAGCGGTTCCAGGCCGCCATGCAGGCCACCGGCGGGCGGATGCTCAGCCCCGAGGCCGAGGCCCAGGGCATCGACCCGCGCGCCCTGTTCTCCGGTGGCAAGTACAGCAACAAGCAGGCGAAGGCACTGGCCTCGCCCGAGCTGAAGCACTGGTTCGACGGCGACGACACCACCCCCGGCAACGGCCGACTCACCTACCCGCAGTACCGGGCGCGGGAGGCCGACCGTGCTCTGCGCGCAGAGTTCGCCGACTGGGACGAGGCCCGCTACCGGCAGGCCGTGGACTTCACGAACGGCTACTTCTTCCGCCGGGAGTACAAGTTCGGCGGCACCGACTTCAACGAGCGGGAACTGTTCTCCGGCGGCAGCCTGAGCGCCCGAGACCGGTGGAGGCAGTACGCCAGCGACGAATTGCAGGAGTGGTACGACCTCAACGGCGGCCGCCAGACCTTCGCCCAGTTCCGCGAGGCCCGCCGCGCCAACGACCGCGCCGAGCGGCACCAGCACGAGGAGGAGGAGCTGCAGCGCGCCGCCGGGGGCACCCCCGAAGGCGGAGCCCCCGACGGGGTGGCACCCCTCACCGACGACGACGTCACCCCGGCGCCGCCCTTCAACGCTGCGACCCCCGAGAGCGAGGCCGACGCCGCGTTCCGCTTCGGCGGCCGCGACCGTATGCAGGAGTTCGCCGACCGGGCCGAGGTGCGCCCGGACGGGGCCACCTCCGAAGGCGTGTGGCTCGACGGCAGGCAGATCGGCACCATCCGGAGCGTCAACGGCGGCAATGGCGACGGGGAACCGGTCTGGGACGCCAGCCCGTTCTACGGCCTGGACCACTCGGCCAACAGCCGTTCCCAGAGCCGGGACACGGCCATCGCCAACCTGGTCGCCCGCGCCCTGCAGAACGGCCCCGCGGACTCCTCGAACCCGAACGAGGACATGTGGGACTCGGTGACCCTGCACCTGGCAGGCCTCACCCACCCGCTGCCCGAGCTGCCGGAGTCCCTCCGTAACGACCCGGAGGCGCGCGCCCGGTACGACCGGCTGTCCAGCATGGTCGACTCCTTCCGGGACCAGCAGTCGCCCACCGGCGACCTGCGCCAGGACCTGACGCAGGCTCGCGACGACTTCGCGTGGCTGCACGACGCCCTCGAGGGGCGGGCGCGTACCCAGCAGCAGCGCGAGGAGCTGTCCGACCTCAAGACCCGCACCTTCTGGGCGGACCGTCTCCAGCAGGGTCTCGGCGAGCCGGACAGCGGCCCGGAACGCCCCCACGCCCCCGGCGAGCCGCAGGGCGACGGAGATGCCCCGGCCCCGGCGGCGCCGACGCCGGAGCCGGTAAACGCCCCGGACGACACCGTCGATCCGTCGGCGACGCCCGAACCTACGCCGGAGCCGGACCCGGACCCGATCAGCGGCCAGCCCGCGCACTGGGCCCGCGTTGGGGACCTGCAGCAGGGCGACATGGTCCGCATGAACGGCACCACCAGGAGGGGCCGGCCGGTCCAGCGCGCCGGATACGTGCAGACCACTCCGCAGTTGGTCGACGTCACCCGCCGCGGCCGCACCGACCAGATGTGGCGTACCTGGGTCACCGAGAACCCGGACGGCACCGGCGCGGCCGGGAACGTCTACACGTCCGCCAACGCCACCGCGGCGCGCGCCGAGGCGCCGGACAACGTCGTGCCCGGGTCCCCGGTCAGCGGCGCCCAGGCATCGCTGCGCTCGGGTGACCTGCCCGACCAGATCCCGGCCGACCGTGACGGCAACGGCCTGTTTCCCGGCAGCACCGTCCGCGGCACCGACGACCGGGAAGGCACCGTCACCGGCGCTGCTCCCACCACCGTGTCGGTGCACTGGTCCGACGGCAACGACGACGACGCGCTCCCGGCGACCACGCTGACCGTGACCAACGGCCAGCGCCCCGACGGCTGGACCGCCGACGGGCACCGGGTGACCACGCAGAACATCGTCAGCGACAGTGACGGCGCCCTCCTCGGCCCCGTCGACGACGTCGACGGAGACAACGTCACCGTCCACACGGCCGACGGCACCATCACCCGCAGCGCGGGCGACCTCCGCGTCACCGGCCAGGTGCGCGACGACGAGCCCGCGACCGCACCGGTGACCGGCATCGACGAGCCCGCGGCCGCGGACCTCAAGGACGGCGACGTCGTCGTCCTGGACCTCGACGGCCAGCTCTCTACCGTCGCGATCACCAGCCCGCCCCACCGGGACGGCGACCGCGTCACCCTGCAGTACGCCGACACCACCACCGGCGAGATGGGCGAGATCGACGTCGACGCCCGCGCGGTCCTCCCGCGCGCCCAGGGCCCGGACGGTGGCGCCCCGGACCTCGGCCCGGACAACGCGCCGGAGCCGGCCGACGACCTGACCGTGCACCCGACCCCGCGCACCGTGGACCCGGTGACCGGCCCGACCGTCGACCCGGAGCTCGACTCGAGCGACCGGAACGTCATCGGCGACCACGCCGACGGCCCGGACACCGACCCGGACGCCCACCAGGCGGCCGTGCGCATCACCAGCGACCTGCCCGTCACCCCGGAGCAGGCGCAGGCCCTGGCGACGCAACTGCGCTCCGCCGCGGACCCGTCGACGCCGGAGGGCCGTGCCGCACTACGCGCCGCGGACCACCTCGACCGGGCTGCCGGCCGGACCCCGCCCGCGGGCCTGGACCGGCCCCGGGCGTCGAACGCCGCGCAGATCGGTGAGGGCGACCTGGTGGCCATGCCGGACGAGCGCCACGGCAACGAGGTGCGTGTCTTCCGCGTCATCGACGCCGAGGACGGCCCCGGAGGCGTGCGCAGCTTCCTCCTGGAGGACGAGAACCAGCAGTGGCGGCGCCGCGTCGTCCACGGGGCCATGCCCGTGTGGCAGCTCCCCGAGGCCGAGCCGGAGCCCGTCAACCCGCCCGACGTCGACGACACCGACGGCGCCCCGGACCCCGCGGGCGACCCCGGATTCGGTATCCCCGGCGGCCCGATGCGCCGGGCTGGAGACGGCCCCGCCGCCCCGGCCGCCCCGACGACCACCGCCGCGCCGGACGACTCGAGCACGCCGGACAGCCCGAGCACGCCTGACGAGCCCACGGCGCCCGTCGCCCAGGTCCGCCCGGGAAGCCTGCGCCGCGGCGACGTCATCGACGCGCCCGTGAGCCGGACCGGTTACCAGTTCAACGGCCACCGGCGGCTGACCATCATCAGCGAGCCGCAGCGCAACGGCTGGTGGATGCAGCTCACCGGCGTCGACGAGGACGGCAACGTCCACGACTTCGGGCTGCACAACGGCCGCGCCGTGAACGTCTACGACAGGAACCGGCCCACCCCGGCTCTGCCCCCGGCCGGTACGCCCCGCGACCCCAACCAGGTGCCGCAGACCGACCTCAACCAGCTCGTCACCGACCACGGCCGCGCCCACGCCGCCCGCATCATCGACGAGGCCATCGCAGGCACGGAGCCGCCCGGCGACATCCACGCCCTGCGTGAGGGCATCGCCCAGCGCCTCACCCCGGACGCCCTGGCCAACGCCCGCCAGGCGACCCGCCAGGACGGCATCGCTGCCCTCGACGCCGCGGGCATTACCGGCCGGGACCGGGCGAGCGCCCAGCGCCGCCTGCGCACCACCCGCAACCGGGCCCACGACGACACCGTGCGCGCGGCCCTGCGGACCATCAACGACCTCGAGCCGCTCGATGGGGAGAGTAACGAGGACCTGGCGGCCCGCGCCCGGGACCTGCTGCGCCTCATCCCGGACCAGGTCGCCGGCCGCCCGGACGCCGACCCCGACGCCGACCCGGACGTCACCCGGGCTGTGACGGGACACGCGGACGCCGCGGTGAACGCTCTCCTGCAGCAGCTCCAGGCCGCGGGCGTGGACCCGGGCGACGCCGAGCGGATCGCCCGCATCCTCACCCAGCAGATGGCCGGTTCCCGGCAGGCCACGGCCCGCCGGATCGCGCGCCGGGTCGCCGCGGCGAACCCCGACGCGGGACAGCAGTCGGGCCTCCTCGCCCGGATCGTCGCCGCCCTGGTCCGACTGGCCAAGCGGTTCGGGGAGCTGGTGAAGCAAGGCGCCCGCGCAATCGCCGAGAAGTACCGGGACACCCGCGATCGGCTGGCCCGCCTGCGTGCCTTCCTGGGTCGCATGGTGCGCCGTGTCCGGCAGTGGCCGGAGTCCCGCCGCCTGGCCCGTCTGCACCGCGCGGTGAACCTGCCGGCCGCGGACGGCGAGTCGCTGGCCGCACGGATCAGCCACTGGGCCGGACTCATGCCGGAGCCGGGCCGGTTCGGGCAGGCGCAGCGGCGCCTCACGTTCTGGCGGCCGACCACGTGGGCGCGCCTCGCGTCCGGTCGTCTCCCGGACCGGTCGGACCGGATCCAGTGGACCCCGGACCGTGCGGCCGACGGCGGCCCCGGCCTGACCGGGCTCCGCCACATGGCGGCCCTGCGGATGGCCGGCCAAGACGTCGACACCGACGTGACCCGTCGTCTGTCCGCCGCTCTCGGCGACGACTTCGGGGACGACCCGCACGCCACGCTGCAGCACGCCGACGACTACGTGGCCGCGAGCGAGCGCCGTCTGGTCAACCTGCAAGCGGCCCGCAGCAGTGCGACCATTCCGGACGACCCCGACCTGGACATCGAGATCACGGCCGCCCGCTCCGAGCTCGCGGCCGCCCGCCGGGAGTACTCGGACCTGCGGGACCGGTACGCCGCCGCGGTGCCCGACGCCGTGGCCGCGTCCCTGGCCGACATCCGCGACATGGGCCCCGAGGGCAACTCCGCGATCGTGTTCGGCCCGGACACCGACCCGGACGCCGAACGGGCCGTGCGAGGCGTTCAGCGGCTCATCCCCCGGTCGTGGCTCAACACCCCCGAGGCGCGCCGCTTGACGGCCGTGGACGGCACCCAGGGCCGGTACGAGCCGGAGGGGCAGCGGGTCACGGTTGCCG
This sequence comes from Streptomyces sp. NPDC001068, assembly GCF_042897315.1. NCBI lineage: Bacteria > Bacillati > Actinomycetota > Actinomycetes > Kitasatosporales > Streptomycetaceae > Streptomyces > Streptomyces sp. NPDC001068. Next base: position 58,244 of record NZ_JBIAYD010000018.1, read on the forward strand.
ACCTGGCCGACGAGGGACTTGGCACGGCCGGGTTCGCCCTGGGCCAGCACTTCGCCGGGCACCTGGGCGACCTCGACGCCGCGCAGCGCGCGTTCCAGTTCAGCCGGACGCACACCGGCCGGCCGGGCGCCCGTCGGATGCAGCGCAGCCCGTGGGACCGGCTCCGGCGACGGCAGCAGACGCAACCGGAGACCGGTGACACCCTCGCGCGATCCATTCAGGCGATGTTCAGTGGCGACTGGTACCAGGACGACGACATGCGCGCGTTCCTCCTGGGCCTGCTCGCCACGCGATAGGAGGCAGCGTGTTCACCGTCACCGGCGCATTCGATGACGGTGCGACCTACACCGTGCAGATCACCGGGCGGGCAGACCGCCCGGTGATCGGGTCGCACCGGGCCGCGGCCCTCGTGGAGCTCCACCTGGGCGAGAAGGTCCTCCTGTCCCCGACCGGCCCCCTGGCGGCCGTTGCCGGGGACGACGGGGCGTCTGTGCTCGCAGTGCTGCGCGAGCACACCAACGTGATCGAGGAGAGCGGCCGCGTACCCCGGCAGGCGAGCGTGCCCGGGAGCTGATCCCGGGCGCTTGCCCAATTGGGCAAGAATGATCTTGGTCAGGGGTGCGGCGGGGTGGCGGCGACACAAGCCGCTCCGCTCGCTCATCCTCCGCCCCGTGACCAGATACGGATTCGCCATCAAGGCTCTCCCCAAGGGCGCCAAGCCTTTCGGGCAGGAAGACGACGAGAACGAGGAGACCCCGGGGCTCGAGACATCCAGCCCCGGCGCCTCCGACAGCGACACCTCCCTGGACCCTGCGGACGAGCTGCCCGAGGATCCGACAGCGGCCCCGGCCGCACCCGCCGAGGACCCCACCGCACCCCCGGAGGACCCTTCAGCCTCCCCGGCCGGGGACGCTCCACCGGAGGGAGACGGCACCGGCCAGGAGCCGGCGGACGCCCCGCCGCAGCCCGAAGACGACTCCCGCCCCTGGGCCGGAGACGAGTACAACGAGGGCGACGAGACCGACCCCAACGGCCCCCAGTCGTGGTCTGCGTTCACCGGCAGCAACGGGGAACAGGCTTGGCTCGACAAAGCCCAGGACGGCACACTGACCGGATGGGTGCGGGACTCCAGCGGCCAGGTGTGGCGCTACACCGACCCCGACGCGTGGGCGCTCGACGTCGACGGCGCCCAGATGACGCAGACGCACCACAACGGCGAGGACAACGCCCAGGCGGCCGGGGACGGCACGCAGGGCGGACAGGCCCCGGACGACCGGGGCAAGCAAGACCTGATGTTCGCGGGCCAGTGAGGAGAGTCGAGAGTGCAGCTCAACCGGCAGGCGTTCCAGGACCTGCTCAACGAGGGCAAGGCCGCGTACGCGGCGGGAGACCCCTCCGACTCGTGCCCGTACAACATGTACGGCGCCGACGTGGAGGAGCGGTTCGGATACCGCTACTGGACCCGCGGTTGGGTCATGGCCCGGTCTGAGGCCGAGGCCCAGGCCGCCCAGCCTGTAGGAGCCAGCGCAGGACAGTAAGGCACTCCACTCGGCACGGTGCCCGGCGGCCCACTGTCCACCGCCGGAGGTTCCCCGCCGTGCCGAGCGCTGCTCCACCCACCAGATCCACCCGTCCCAGCACCACCCAGCGAGGCACCAGCCGGGCAATCTACGCCGTGACGGGCGTGGTCGACGAGGTCGAGGACCTCATCCTGCCTGGTGCTTTCACCCGCACCCTGGCTTCACGGCCCGTCAAGTCCGTGTGGCATCACGGGTGGAAGGACCCTGTCGGCGTCGTCCTCGAGTGCGAGGAGTGGATGCCCGGGGACGTCCGATTCAAGAGCATCCCCGACTGGCCGCCCGAGGCCGGCGCGCTCGTCGCCACCGTGCTCTACAACCTGCGCACACAGCAGGGCCGCGACGCCTACGAGCAGGTCAAACAGTGGCATGAGCACAAGCAGGCCGCGTTCTCCATCGGCTTCCGCGTCCCCGAGTGGGGCGCCACCATGCGCAACAAGACCCGCATCATTCACGACATGGACCTGTTCGAGGTCTCGCCCGTGCTGCACGGAGCGCACCCGATGACCCGCAGCCTCGAGGTGAAGTCCGCCGCCGGCAGCGGGCACGACGGGCTCGAGTACAAGTCCACGCCCGGCACCGCGGAGATCGACGTCGTCGCCCCGAAGGACGACACCGCCATCAAGGTCGCCGGCCTGGTCGTCAAGGCCGCCGACACCGGCCGCGTCCTGATGATCCAGCGCGCGCTCGACGACGAGGACCCGGCCGCGGGTACGTGGGAGTTCCCCGGCGGGCATGGAGAGGACGACGAGGACCCGCTGCAGACCGCGATCCGCGAGTGGGGTGAGGAGACCGGCTCGACGCTCCCCGGCACCGCCAGCGTCGTCGGATCCTGGACGGCCCCGAACGGCATCTACCGGCTCTACGTGGCCGTGGTCCCGACCGAGGCGTCCGTGCCGATCAACACTCCGCACGACGAACGCCGGATCGCCAACCCGGACGACCCGGACGGCGACGCAACCGAGGTCACCGCCTGGTGGCCGATCACGGCCCTACCCGACATGCCGCTCCTGCGGCAGGAGTGCCGCGAAACCCCGTGGGACCTCCTGGCCGGCGCCGCCCTGCCGAAGCCCTCCGGGCCGAGCCTCGACCCCGTGAAGGTCGCGGCCGGGACCGTCGCCGCCCAAGACTTCGCCGACGGCGTGCTGTCCCGCTACCGGGCCCTGGCCGCCGCCGAGAAGAAGTCCGCGCACGCCGCGGTGCAGGGCGCTCGTACGCGGCCGCACCTCGAGCACAAGTCCGCCCGGGTCATCGTCTCCGAGGCCAAGGCCGCCGGCGGCGCGGACCAGAACCGCGGGGACGCCGAGCAGTTGCGGCACTGGTACGTCCGCGGTGAGGGCGCAGCTCAAATCGGCTGGGGCACTCCCGGCGACTTCGACCGCTGCGTGTCCATCGCCGGACGCCACATGAGCCCGGAGAACGCCAAGGGTTACTGCAATCTCCGCCACAAGGACGCCCTGGGCATCTACCCCGCCACCCACGCGGCCGAGAGCAAGAGCGCTCGCCGCGCGGTCCTCGAAGCCAAAGCACTCAGCGCCAGCACTGGAGACCCCATGGACCCGATCCAGCCCCTGCCCCAGTCGTTCGAGCAGATTCGCGACCGCCTCGGCCAGGCCGTCCGCGTGCTGCTCGCTCCCGATGACGACACCTGGGCGTGCATCCACGGCACCTACCCGGACCACGTCATCGCCTCGGTGCACTCCGGCGAAGAGGGAGAGGAGCACTACCTGGTGCCGTACACCCTCGACGGCGACGACGTGACCCTGGGCACGCCGAAGCCGGTCACGCTGGCCACCGTCGTCGTCTCCGACGAGGACGACGACGAGCCGCGCGAGGCCGACGAGGACGAGGAGGCCGAAGCCCGCGTCGTCCAGCCCACGGTCGACGCACTCAGCGACGCGACCGCGCGGATCAGCACCACCACCGCGGGCCCGAAGCAGCTCCAGGGAGTCCGAGACAAGGTCCGCGACCTGATCGCCGCCCTGTCGGCGAAGGGACTCGACGTCGCCGACGCACAGCCCGCGCGCCGGATGGGGCTGGACCTGTGGGAGGAGGACGACGAAGAGACGCCCGACGACACCGGGGACGGCGAGCCCGAGGGCGACCCCGCGGGCGACGACCCGGACGGCGACCAGGACGACCCGACCCTCAAGTCGGACGACGACACCGTCCGCCTGGACCCCGAAGAAGTGAAGGCCGCACTCGCCGCACTGCGGAGCTGAGTTGCACCCCCGCGACCACTCCACCCCGCCGGCCCCGCTCTACCGCAGTTAACAAAACCGCAGGTCAAACCCCATGCGCTGCCCGCTCTTGACGTCTCGAGCGGGCAGCGCGCGACGTTAACCCCCCTCTCCCACTTTCATCCCGCCTCGCGTTGAGGCGTCCCGGTGCTGGCCGGGCGAACGGCGCACGTCAACCGCCACCCCAGCATCAGGGAGAGCCCCGCAATGCCCACCAGCCGTATCCAGGAGCTGCAGAAGGCGCTCGAGCTCAAGAGCAACGAGGCCGAGCGCATCAGCCAGAGTTTCAAGGTCGAGGACGGCGGTCAGTTCGTCGTCTCCAGCGAGCAGGCGAAGGCCTTCAAGAAGGTCTCCGGCGAGGCGCAGGAGATCAAGGCGCTCATCGACGCCGAGCAGGGCCTGACCGAGATCAAGCAGTACCTCGACGCCCCGGACGCCCCGCCGGCCGCGGCCGCGCACTACGCCCAGCGTCACATGGGCGTCGAGGAGAAGTCCCTCGGCGACCTGTTCGTCGAGTCCAGCTCCTTCCAGCGCGCCACGCAGGCCGAGTTCCGTGACAAGCCGTACATCCGCGCCGACATCGAGGGAAAGAGCATCTTCTCCCTGTCGGCCGGCACCGTGACCCACCAGGTCCTCGGCTCCGCGCAGAACCTCGGCATCGCCGAGCGCCCGTTCCGCAAGTTCCACATCCGCGACCTCTTCCCGAAGTCGACGACCAAGAACCCGGTCCTGTACGGCGCACGTGAGACCGGCTGGACCAACTCCGCCCGCCAGGTCAAGGAGCGGTACGCCGCGGACGGCGTCTCGCCGGCCACCGGGGCGGACACCGACACCTGGGGTCGGGCCCCGCGGTCCAAGCTGACCCTGACGCCGGTGATGTACCCGGTCGCAGAGGTCGCCCACCTCCTGGACGCGCACAAGAACATCCTGTCCGACGAGCCACGCCTGAAGACCTTCATCAACACGCGCATGGTCGAGGGCGTCAAGTACGCGGAGGACTGGGACCTCCTGCACTCCGTCGGCGACGGCCAGTCCCTCACCGGCATCTACAACACCCCCGGCGTCCAGCAGTACACGGGCCTCGCGGCCGACCAGTACTCCGTCCAGATCCGCCGCGCCATCACCAAGGCGCTGCTGGCCGAGTACGACCCGACCGGCATCGTCCTGTCGCCCACGATGTGGGAGCACGTCGAGGTCGAGGAGGACAAGAACGGCGCCTTCCGCGTCGCCATCGCCGTCGCCATCGGCGCCGAAAAGAAGGTCTGGAGGCTGAACGTCGTCGAGACGACCGCGATGGCCGACACCGACTTCCTGATCGGCGCCTTCGGCCTCGGCGCGCAGCTCCACGACCGCGAGAACGTCTCCGTGACCGTCTCCTCGGAGAACGCGGACAACTACGAGAAGGGCCTCATCACCTTCCGTGCCGACGAGCGCCTGGCGCTCGAGGTCCCCCGGCCGGAGAGCTTCGTCATCGGCACCTGGACCCAGCCGACCGGCTGATCCACGCCGCAGTGAGGGGGTGCACCCGGGCACGGGTGCGCCCCCTCCCCCGTACCACCACACGACGACGGAGGACCCTGGTGATCGAGAAGCAACTCACTGGACTCGCGGCAGACCTGGACGCACTCACCAGCGCCCCGGCCGCTCACCGGGGGCCGCGGTGCCATATCGGGCTCCTCCTGGAGGGCGCGGACGCCGACGTGGCCGAGTCGCTGCGCGCCGTCCTGGAGACCACCGTGTCCGCCACGGTCATTGCGGAAGCCCTCGGCCGGCACGGCAACCAGGTCACAGCCTGGACGGTCAACCGGCACCGCAGACGCGGAACCCCCAACGGATGCAGGTGCCCCCGATGAGCCTGAGCACAGAACTGCAGGCGCTCCTCGAGCCGGCCGCCCCGCAGCAGAGCCAGCCCGCCCAGTCGCAGCGCCCGCAGCAGGCCGCGCCCCGCGGCTGGGAGTCCGGGGTGCGATACGAGCCGGGCGGCACGATGGTCGTCACGGCCCCGCCCGCAGACAGCCCGCCCGCCGGAGAGGCCGACTGGCGCGAGCGCGTCGAGGAGATGGGCCTCGCCATCCCCGAGGGCTTCCGCGTCCGCCTGGTCGAGGCCAAGCACGACCCGGCCGCCTGGCACCGTGACGCCCAGGGCGACGACGCCGTCACCCGCGCGGTGTGGCGCTGCAGGTACGTGATCGAACCCGCTGCGCCCGCATGGATGTCCGCCGGCGACGTCGACGCCCTGGTCCGCGACGCGATGCGCCGCCGCCGCAAGGCGCGTCCGGCCGTCGACACCGCGGAGCGCGCCCTGGTGGTGGTGTACGCCGACGCCCAGGCCGGGAAGGTGGGCCGGGACGGAGGTACGCCGGAGCTCATCGCCCGGATCGCCGAGCGGTTCGACCGACTCGACGACCACGTCCGGGACCTGAAGGCCGTGGGCCGCGGCCCGTCCGTCGCCTACTGGGCCGACGCCGGAGACTGTGTCGAAGGCTTCGAGAACACCACGCAGCAGGCGTTCACCAACGACCTGACCTTGACCGAGATGATCCGCGTCCACCGGCGCGTGACCTTCGAGGGCCTGGACCGTCTCGCCGGGAAGTTCGGCCGCGTCGTCGCCGCGACCTGCGGCAGCAACCACGGCCGCGTGCGCCGCGGGAAGGACGCTGTGGGCCCGCCGGTCGACGACTGGGGCATAGAGGTCATGTCCCAGGTGGCAGACGCCTACGCCCGCAACGAGGACGCGTACGGGCACGTCTCGTTCGTGATGCCGGAGCGGTGGCGGGACACCGTGAGCCTGGACGTCGCCGGGAAGATCGTGGGCCTGTCCCACGGCCACCAGTACCCGCGGCCGGAGAAGGCCGGCGACTGGTGGAGGGGCCAGACCTTCGGGCGGCAGCCCGTCGCGGACGCCGACATCCTGATCACGGGGCATTACCACCACTTCCGCACCCAGCAGATGGGCAACGGCAGGCTCTGGATTCAGGCCCCGACTCTCGACAACGGCTCCGACTGGTACGCGGTCCGCTCCGGCGAGGTCTCCACGTCTGGCCTGCTCGTGTTCAGCGTCGGCCCCGAGGGCTGGGACGACCTCCGCATCTTGTGAAGAAGACGTAAAGGAGACCGGAAGTTCACCGTCCGCGGATGACTTCCACACGCCGGTGGCTCCTGACCACCTACAAGGGATCCGACTACGCCAACACCTACAAGTGGACCCTGCCCGCGTGGGCAGGGACCCTCCCCGACGGCCGCAACTACAACACCTGTCCTGGCGCCTCTGTCTGCGCCCCCCTCTGCTACGCCCGGACGGGGACCTACCAGTTCCGCACCGTCAAGGCCGCCCACGAGGCGAACCTGATGATGGTCCTGGACGACCTGCCCGGCTGGGAGGCGGCGATGACCGCCGAGCTCCAGCACAAGCGCTACCGAGGCGGGAAGTTCGTCCGCTGTCACGACGCCGGCGACTTCTTCAGCCCGGAGTACACCGCCGCCTGGATGCGCGTGATGCGCTCCGCCCCCGACGTCACGTTCTACGCGTACACCAAGAGCGTCAGCCTGTTCCGCGAGTGCGTGGAACCGGACCCGCCCGCGAACTTCAAGTGGGTGTACTCCCTCGGCGGCCGCGAGGACCACCTGATCGACCTCGAGACCGAGCGGCACGTCGACGTCTTCCCCGACGAGGAAGCCGTCGAGGCGGCCGGCTACACCTCCCGGGGCGACCTGGGGGACCTGATCTCGATTCTCGGCCCGCAGAAGGTGGGACTGCCCGCCAACAACATCCGCCACCTCAAGACCAAGCAGGGCGGCAAGCGGTTCAGCGAGCTCGAGCGCGAACGGAAGGCGCAGCGCCGCGGGCCCGGCAAGCAGTTCCGCGGCGGGCGCCCGTAGCTACAGGCTCAAGATCGTTCTTGCCCAATTGGGCAAGTGCCCCACCCGGCAGGGCGCGACCGTAACCGTCCGGGTGGGGCACGGTGCCCGCGCCCAACACAGACACGAGAGAGGGGCGTGGAGCATGGGGCTCTACAAGGCGGACGGAAGCCGGATCACGAAGTCGGCGTTCCCTTCCACCACGGCGGGCATCACCGACCCCGAGGTGATCGTCACGCAGGACGTATACGCCACCCGTCACAGCGACGAGGGCAGCTACTACCCCGGCACCAGCAACGACTCGAAGCCCGAGGGGTCCGTTAAGACCCTCGCCTTCAAGGCCGGGCAGGTCGTCCGACAGTCGGCGATCAATGCCCTGTACCCCGCGGCGGTGATCGACAGCATCAGTCCGGCAACCGGTGGTGTCGCCGGAGGCACGGTCGTGACCATCACCGGCAAGAACCTGGACGGTGTCACCTCGGTGACCTTCAACGGAGTCGCGGGCACTGCCCTGAACGTCGTCTCCGCCACGAAGCTGACCGTCACCACGCCGGCCGTCGCGGCAGGCGTGAGGGACGTCGTCCTGGTCGACGACGCGGGCAACACGACCAAGACCGGCGGGTTCACCTACGCCTGACCCGCACCACGAGGGGCGGCTTCCTACCCAGGAGGCCGCCCCCTGTCGTACCGCGCGACACAAGCCGTACCCGACGTGCAGGGTGCGCGCCGTCCGGACCGAACCCCCCGAGAGGGAGCCACCCATGGCAGGCACCACCGCCCGCACCCGCAAGACCACGGCCAAGACCACCGAGGCCGCCCCCGCAGAGGAGACCACCGCCGAGGCTGCTCCCGCGCAGGAGACCGCCCCCGCCGAGACCACCGCCCCGGCGGCCGCCGAGGAGACGACCGCGGCGGCCCCCGCCGAGGAGGCGGCGCCCGTGGCCGAGGACACCCCGGCCGCCGACAGCACCCCGAAGGCGCCCGAGGCTGCCCCGCTCGAGCCTCCGGCCGTCCAGGAAGCCCCGGAGGCGCCTGCAGAGCCCGGCTACGCCAGCCCCACCGAGGTCATCCCCGACGACGCCAACCTGGCCGAGGTGATCATCGACGACGCCACCAAGCAGCCCCCGGCCGACCCGAGCAGCGTGTTCCGACCGCTCACCCCCTACGGCTCCACCCTCGTGTGCACCCTGCGCCTGATCGAGCGGACGCACGTCGGGCCGCACTCCAACCCCATCGAGCGTCTCCTGCAGCCCGCGGGCGCTCAGGTCTCCGAGGGCGTCGCCGCACGCATCCAGGAGCGACTCGACGCCCAGGCCGCCCGGCTCGCCGCCCGCAACGGCGACGACGACTAAGGGGGCGCGGGGTGGTCTTCGACTATGAACCCATGTACGGCGGGGCGCAGTACGACCCCGAACCGGCCGGCGGAGCTGTCAGCCGCCTGGACCTGTACGGCACGGCCGATCGAGGCGGGCCGGTAGTCGCCGCGGCGACGACGGTCACCCGGCTCCGCGCTGGGGTGTACCGGTTCGACCTGCCCGAGGTCCCGCCCGGCCGCTACTGGGGGATGGTCACCTTCACCCCGAACGACGGGGCCCAGCCGGTCAAGGACACGAGTCCGCGCCTGGACCTGCCCATGGGCATGGGCCTCGTCACCTCCCCCGAGGCCGTCGCCGACGAACTCGGTGTCCCCCTGCCCGTCACGCCGGAGCAGCGCGGCGCGCTGGAGACTGCCATCCGCAACGCGCAGGCCGACGTGGTGGGCCACATCAACCGGCCCATCGTGCCGCGGGCACTCACCCTGCGCGCCGTGATGCCGTTCTACACCGGCCGTCTCGACGACGCCGACACCTGGCCCCTGCCTGAGCAGGACGACAACGTCGTGGTGAGCGCCTACCGAGCCAACCCGGATGGCACGTACGACGTCGACTTCCTCATCGGCCTCAACGGGGCCCGCGAGGAGACGATCGTCCGCTACGTCACCGCGGCGGCCGCGGAGTCCGAGCGGCAACGCCCCGGCGGAGTCGGCGCCACCGGCCGCCGGGTGACCTCCGTGAGCGCCGAGGGACAGTCCATCTCCTACGAGAGCGCACCCACCGAAGGACAGGCCGGAGCAGCGCCCACGCTGGCCTCCCTCAACCGGCTGCGCCGCAGCCTGTACCAGCCCCTCAACCGCCCGGCCCGCCCGCCGTGGCCGTACTCCACGTACCGCGGCCGCGGTCGCTGATCCGAAAGGAGCGTCTCCGATGGGCGACCTCTACCAGTCCTACAGCGAGCTGACCGGCGGCCAGATCGAGGGCATCGACTACCAACGGACCTGGCGCACGTCCGAGGTGTCCACGCTGCTGCACCTGGCTATCCACGGGGGCGGCATCGAGACCGGTACCACCGAACTCGCCGATGCGGCCGCGGCCGACATCCACGACTTCTACACCCTGGACGCCTTCAAGGCCGCCGGCAGCAACGGTGACCTGCACATCACGTCGACCCGGTACGACGAGCCGCAGGCCCTCGCCATGGCCGCGGCCGCCACGCACATCGTGTCGTGGCACGGCGCCACGGGCACCACCGCGTTCACCGACCTGGGTGGGCGGGACTCCAACCTCCGCGACCAGATCGGCCAGTGCCTCCGCGACGCGGGGTTCACGGTGCAGCTCGCCACGGAGGAGCTGAACGGGAACGACCCGGCGAACATCTGCAACAAGAACCGGCGCGGCATGGGCGTCCAGCTCGAGATCAGCACCACCCAGCGCGCCGCGTTCTTCGTGGGCGGCGACATGACCCGGGCCAATCGCAAGAACACCACGGCGGCGTTCACCTCGTACGTCGCCGCGGTGAAGCTGGGCATCTCCAAGGCCCTCGTCACGGCCGGGGCGGGCTGACCATGGCTGTCGTCCTCCCGAACGCCGTACTGACCGTGTACGCCCTCGCCCACCCCTGGGGGAGGGACGCCAACGGGGTGCCCGTCCCCCCGAACCCGAACCAGAAGCCGGCCCCGCGCGGCACCTGGCCCGGGTCGGTCCTGCTGCAGGACGACGGCTCATGGTCGGTGCGCCTCGACCCGCGGGCCTGGCCGGTGAAGGACGGCGACACCATCAGCGACGAGACGGGCCGCTCTTGGACGTTGACCGGCTCGCCCCGCAACCACGCGGTGCCCGGCTGCCCTGATGTCGACTACGTCCAGGCAGTCGCCACCCTCAACCCGCCCGAGGTGCTGTGATGGCGGACGCGAAGTTCACGCCGCGCCAGGGTCTCGAGGAGGCCCTGGCCCGGATGCTCGCCCCGTACGTGCAGCGCATCGCGCACCAGGTGGAGATCGAGGCGAAGCGCCTGGCGCCGCCCACCAAGCGGTGGGTGACCGTCGGCGACGACAAGGTCCGCCCCACCCACGTCGCGGCCCAGGGCCAGGAGGTCCCCGGGAACCTGCGCTTCACGATCAACTCCATGCGTTGGGACATGGAACATCGGGGAGTCGGGCCCAGCACGTACATGCTCGAGCCCCGCGACGAGAGCTCCCGGGCCGTGGCCAACATCAAGAACTGCCGCTGCACCACGCACAAGGACCCGCAGGGCATCGCCCGGCACATCAACACTGGCCAGCCGGTCGTGGCCGGGAAGAAGGTCACCGTCACCGTGTCCGTTCAGGCCCCCCAGGTCGTCGAGGCCGAGGTGGGCACCGTGTACCCGGGCAACCTGCGTGCGGACGGTACGCACTTCATGTCCCGCGCGGCCGCGATCGTCGCCGCCCGTCGCTGACCGCGCGACACAAGCCGGCCGGGCGCCCACAGTGCCCGGCATGGCTACGAACCCCACCACCAGGAAGCCCGCCGCTGAGGCGGAGGAGAACACCGAGCCGGTCATCGAGACCGCTGAGGCCCGCCCGGAGCGCGCCCGCCGCGCACCCGACGTCGTTGGGCCGCCCCTCGGTGACGGCGAGAAGGCGGTCACCGTCACCCTGTCCCACCACCTGCGGATCGACGGCGCCGACTATCTGCCGGGCGTCGAGATCCGCGTGTCCCCCGACTACGCCCGCGGCCTGCGCGGTCAGGGCTACGTCGCCCGCACCTGATGACCGAGCCGACCCTTGCCGACGCCGACCCGGTCTCCGTGCTCCTGGCGTGGCTTCTGCAGAGCGATGAGGTCGCCGACGCACTCGGTGGCCCCAATCGCGTGTCCGGCGTCGCCGAGGCGCCGTGGCCGCACCTGGTCATCGACCACGGCGCCGGCGGGGACCTGCGTGACCTGAACTGGGCCATGGCACCGGAGGTGACGCTCGAGGTGCACGGGGACCCGGGCGGCTGGCCGGGGAAGGCCGAACTGCGGAAGATCCTCGTGCGCTGCGCCACGGCCGCCAAGGGCATCGTCGAGGCGCCGCACACGCCCGGCCAGCCCGTCATCAACGGGGTGAAGCCCTCCGGCCTCTTGGTCTGGTCGCCGCTCGTCAACGGCCAACCCAGGTGGCTGATGAACCTCTCGGTGACCCTGCACCCGTGACGACGCGACGTTAACCACTCCCGCTCTCCAAGGTGTCCGCGCCCTGACACCGGACACCTTGGAGAGCCCCGTCATGAGTGGCGAGACGATCAACAACAACGAAATCGTTGTCCCCAGCATCACCCGCGTCTACCTGGGGCCCGTCGGCACGGCCGCGCCCGCCGACGCAACCGTGGCGATGCCGGCCGCTCTGCGGAGCGTCGGCCTCACCACTGAGGACTCGCTCAAGTTCAACTCCGAACCGAACTTCGAGCAGGTCAAGAGCGCGCAGAGCTCCTACCCGACCCGCACCTTCCAGACCTCCGACGCGGCGACCATCGAGGTCGACCTGCAGCAGTGGTCCGGCGAGAACTTCAAGGCCGTGTACGGCGGCGGCACCATCGCCGAGATCACGCCGAGCGGCGGCACCGGCACCCCCAAGCACTACAAGTTCACGCCGCCCCGCATCGGTTCTCGTACCGAGGTGATGGCCGTGGTCGAGGTCATCGACGGCGGCAAGCACTACCGCTACGTCATCCCCCGCTGCATGCAGATGGAGGGCGTCGCCTCCGACCTCGCGAAGACGAAGGAGGCCGTCCTCCCGCTGCGCCTGGCCGTCCAGGGCGGCGACGACCTGGATGCCTTCTACGTCCTCACCGACGACCCCGCGTTCGCGCCCGCGGCGTGACCTCCCGCGGCAGCGCGCGACACAAGCCCCACCGGCTTGGCACTGTCCGCGCGCTGCCGCACCCCGGCAACCCAGCTACTCAAGAAGAGGTCACCCACATGTCGTTCGTCATCGACCTGGACGCCGAGCGCCGCGAGGTCCAGTACCCCGACGGCATCCCCGTGAAGTTCGGCGGGGAACAGTTCATCTTCCCGGCCGAGCTGCCGGCCGAAGCTCTCGACCCGATCCTGTCCGACGAGCTGGACCTGGTCGGCCTCCTGGGCGAGGTCCTCGAGTCGTCCGACGGCGACGCCGGCATCAAGGAAGTCGTCAACGCCCTGTTCCGGCGCCCGTCCCTGCCGCGCAAGTTCCTCGAGGCGATCCGCCAGACGTACGCGATCCTCCTCGGTGACCAGCACGAGGAGTTCCTCAAGCGCCGCCCGTTCATCGGCGACTACGTCCGCCTCACGACCGGCCTGACCAAGGTCTACGGGGTTGAGCTGGGGAAACTCTTTCGGTCGGCCGACTCCTCCGAGAGCGATTCGGAGACCTCGAGTCCGACCTCTCCCGATACCACCGGATCGACGCCCGACGAGTCTGGCTCCGCCCCGGACAGCCCGGATTCCTCGGACTCCGACGGCTGATCTCCCTCGTCGACGGCCTGCCTGACGACTCCCAGGTCCGCTCTGCCCCCATGGGGGGCTGGAACCGGTACCTCGAGCTCCTGGCGATGGTCGTCGAGGAGATCGGACTCCTTGCCTCCGACCGACGGCGCGAGGAGCCCACCACCATCGTTCGTCCGCCGCGCCCCGGCACAGCGACGCGCAGCAGCTCCGGCACCCCACGCCAGCAGCTCCCGCCGCCCGAGCCGGAACCGCAGGCGCCCCGCATGACCGGCCACCGCCAGATGCTCATGGCCGCCATGCAGAGAGGAATGGTCCGCAGTGGGTGAGGGCCTACAGGCTGGCCGCCTCGATGTGCCGGTCGTCGCTGACCTCGCAGGGTTCGCGGCGAAGCTGCGCAGCGAGGTTGAGGCGGCCGCCGAGGGCCTGGCCGCGAAGATCAAGGTCGAGGTCGACTCCAAGGGTCTGCGCAAGCAGATCAAGAAGGCAGTCGAGGAAGCCTCCAAGGGCATCACGGCGAAGATCAAGGTCAAGGTCGACGAGGAGCGGTTCCGGTCCGAGCTGGACGGGCTGCGGCGCCGCCTCGATGACGAGGAGCTGCACGTTCCCGTCCGGCCGAACGGTGACGGCGACGGCCGCCGTGACGGTCTCCGCGACGGCCTACGCCGCATGATCCGCGGCGCCCAGGACGACGCCGACCGTAGCCCCGTCAACGTCCCCGTGAAGCCGAAGCTGCCCGGCGGCCGCGGGGCGTTGATCGGCGGCATCCTCACCCTCCTCGAGCCGGCCGTCGCGCTGATCACCCAGTACGGCGCAGGCCTTACCGCGTTGGTGTCCGCGGCCGCGCCCGCGGTCGGTGTCCTAGGCGCGATACCGGGGCTGATCGCCGCGGCGGGTACCGCGGCGATCGGCACGAAGATCGCTTTCTCTGGGTTCGGCGACGCCCTCAAGGAGACGCTGAAGATCCAGCAGCAGCAGGCCGACGGAACCAAAATCACGAAGGCCGAGCAGCAGAAGCTGGACCAGGCCGTGGGCAAGCTGGGCACCTCGGCCCGCAAGTCCGTGAAGGACATCGCGTCACTGTCCCCGGCCTGGGCCAAGGTCAAGAAGTCCATCAGTGAACGGTTCTTCTCCCAGATCGAGGGGGACATCAAGCCGCTCGCGAAGACCACACTCCCCCTGCTGAAGAGTGCCCTCGGCGACTCGGCCTCCCAGATGGGCAAGCTCGCCGACCGCGGCGCCCAGTTCATGAAGTCCAGCATCTTCCGCCGGGACTTCAAGACGATCGCGGGCACCAACTCCCGCGTCATCGGCAGCATGACCAACGGCCTGGCCAACATGGGCCACGCCACGCTCGATTTCCTCGTCGCGAGCGGTCCGTTCGTCGAGCGGGTCGGCCGCGGTACCGAGCGCATGACCCAGTGGGTCCGCGCCCAGGTCCAGGCCGGCAGAGAGACGGGCAGCCTCGCCAAGTTCCTCGACCACGCAGGCGACGCGGCCGGACAGCTCGGGCGCGCCACCGGGAGCCTGATCAAGGGACTCGGCGGTATCGGCCGCGCGGCCCAGGACACCGGCGGCGCCCTGCTCGACGGCCTCGAGGGCAGCATGAAGCGCTTCGAGCGCTACGCCCAATCAGGCGCCGGCCAGAAGGCGATGAAGCAGTATTTCTCCGACTCTGCGCCTGCCTTCCACGAGGTCAACCTCCTGTTCGGCGACATGATGCGCGGGCTTGGCAAGTCCATGAAGGACGGCGGCATCGTCGACCTGGTCCGGCAGATCCGCCTCCAACTGATGCCCGCGCTGGGGACGTTCTTCAACAACCTCGGCCAGACCGTCGGCCCCGCGATCATCTCGGTCATCTCGAACATCGCCGAGGCCATCGGGAACCTTTCTGCGGCCGGCAGCGGTCTCGGGGTACTGCTCGTGGCCTTCAACGGTCTCTTGCACGGCATCAACGCGCTGACGAGCGCGTTCCCCGCCCTGAACACCGTGGCAGCGATCCTCCTCGGCACGATGGTGTCGCTCAAGGTCGTCAGCGCTGTCGCCACCATGCTGCGCGGCTTCGGCACGTCGGTCGTGACCGCAGGCTCCAACATCACCCGTTTGAACAACACGCTGCGCGGCACGGCAACCGCGAGCGGCTCGAGTCTGAGCGTCTGGGGCCGTATGACCGGCGTCTACGGCCGGGTGTCCCAGCAGGGCAACCGCCTGACCGGCACCCTGCGCGGTATCGGCGCCGCCAACAAGGTAGCCATGCGGGCGCTCGGCGGTGTCACCGGAGCGCTCGGCGGCCCTCTCGGTATCGCCATCGCCGCGGCGACGATCGGTCTCGGCTGGCTCGCCTCCAAGCAGGAGGCCGCGGCCCGCGCCGCCCAGGCGCACGAGGAGCAGGTGCAGAACCTGGCCCAGGCCCTGGCGCAGTCCAACGGCGTCGTCGACGCCAACGTCCGGGCGCAGGCAGCGACCTACCTTCAGGACGTCAAACTCGCCGACGGCAAGGGGAAGCTCGTCGACGTCCTGCGCGACGCCGACGTGAGCCTCAAGGACGTCACGAACGCCTACCTCTCCCAGGGCGGTTCGATCGACGACCTGCAGAAGAAGCTGATGACCCTCGCCGACGCCACCAAGTACTACAAGAGCTACGCCGGCGACAAGGCGTCCAAGCTCGTGTACACGGAGCAGGGCGAGGCGTACAAGGCCGCGGCCGACGCCCTCGGGGATATGAGCGGCACCCTCGCGGAGACGAAGAAGAAGCAGAAGGAACTCAACGACGCGACGAACGGCGGCACCGCCACCGGCACGACGGCATACGACCGACTGCAGACGGCCGTCCAAGGCTTCTCCGACAAGACCAAGTCGGCGGACGAGCGGACCCAGGCGCTCAAGTCGGCACTGGACGCCCTCAACGGCAACACCCAGTCGTTCCACGACGCCGAGGCACAGCTCAACTCCGTGATGCTCCAGATCGACGACACGATGAAGTCGAACATCGACCACGCGGACGGCTGGGGCAAGGCGCTCGTCGGCAACGACAAGCTGGTCGACACGAGCACCAAGAACGGCCAGACCCTGAACAGCCAGCTCACCGACCTGCGCGACAACATGCTGTCCGTCGCTACCAAGGCGCAGGAAGCCGGGGAACAGGGCCTGATCCCCATGTCCGCGGCCATGGACAAGAGCCAGGCCGCCATGGAGAAGGCCCGGAAGAAAGCCATCGAGCTCGCCCGGGACATGGGCATCCCGAAGGAGCAGGCCAAGGCACTCGCCGACCAGATGGGTTTTGTGCCGTCCGAGATTCAGACGGTGGTCATGGGCAACATGCCCCAGGCGACCCAGCAGGTCCTCGCGCTGCGCAACCAGCTCGACGGCCTGAAGCCCGGCAAGACCATCAAGATCGACGCCCCCACGGCCGATGCCCAGGCGCAACTCCGTGCCCTGGGTTTCACGGTGGAGAAGGTCCCCCACAGCAAGAAGATTTCGGTCACCGCTCCGACCACCGGCGCGCGTGTCGACCTCGCGGCTCTCGTCTCGGACATGGCCAAGGCGCCGAAGAAGAAGCAGGTCACGGTCCAGGCGATCATCAAGCAGGCCGCGGGCGACCTGAAGGGGATCCAGGACAAGGTCGCGAGCCTCAAGCCGAAGAAGTCCATCACGGTGACGGCACCGACGGCCGTGGCCCAGAAGGCGCTCAAGGATCTCGGATACAAGATCACGAACGTCGACAAGGGCGGCAAGAAGGTCAAGATCACCGCGCCGAACGCCACCCCGCTCGCCCAGGTCCAGCGCGTCCAGACCGCGATCAACAACCTGACCGGCAAGACGGTGCACGTCACCGTGCAGTACAGCGAGTCAGGCAAGCCGGCTGTGGTCCGCACGCACGCGGACGGCGGCATCGTGCAGTACGCCAACGGCGGTATCCGCGCGGCAGTCGGCCGGATCAAGGCGTTCGCGGCCGGCGCCGAGAACCACATCGCGCAGATCGGCAAGCCCGGCGAGTGGCGGCTGTGGTCGGAGCCGGAGACCGGTGGCGAGGCGTACATCCCCCTGGCCCCCGGCAAGCGCAAGCGCAGCGAGGCAATCCTGCAGAAGGTCGCGGAGATGTTCGGCGGCCGGGTCGTCTACTTCGCCAATGGCGCGCTGCGCCAGTACGCCCAGGGCGGCGTCCGCGCGCGGGCCGCCACCGTCCGTCAGCGAGCATCGGCCGCGCAGGCAGCGGCCTCCCTCGTCGGCGGTGACCTGAACCTCAACATCGGTGCCGTGGACTCCACGGGCACCGCACTGGACGACGCCATGTTCGAGCTGCGTCGGATTCGCCTGGGAGGCAGCTATGCGTGACGGCGACTGGTACATCGGCTACTACGCCGCCGACAACTATCCGGGCGCGCTGATGCACTTCGGGCGGGAGGACTCGGGCGTCTACTGCCTGTCGGAGCCGGACATCGCGTTCGCGGACGTCGACGTCGCGGACGCGGCGCTCCCGGGCGAGGACGGCGTCCGCATGGGACGCGACTACCAGCGCAGCGCCACGGCCACCTTCGAACTGGGCATAGACGGCAGCCGGACGGTCATTGACCGGCACTGGCCCCTGCGCCCCGGCCCAGGCGACCGGGTCGGTGACTGGTCCGAGATGGAAGCCATCATGGCGCTCGTGAAGAAGCACGACGACGGCCCCGCCGTGCGGGGCCTGGACGGCGTGAACCTGATGCGCCAGGTGTGGCGGGCCGACGCCATCCGCGGCAAGGCAGGGCGCGTCTCCTGGCTCGCGCACAAGACCGCAGGGCGCACCCGCCGGCTGTACGGCCGCCCGCGGAAGTTCGCGGTCTCGCACTCCCGGCTCTCGTCCCAGGGGTACACCCCCGTCGTTGCCGACTTCGTCGCGGTCGACGATCGCTTCTACGACGAGACGGAGCAGCAGGTCGAGCTCTACGACCACATAGCCATCGGCCTGCCGTGGCGGCCGGGCCGGGGACACCTGCCTGACTGGCTGTACACGTCGAAGAAGACCGTCGCGTTCCAGCAGCGGGGCACGGTGAACACCTTCCCCTACATAGACATCTACGGGCCGTGCAAGAACCCCAAGCTCACGATCAACCGTGACCTGTGGGCGGTGCAGCTCAGCATGACGATCGCCGCGGGGGACTACGTCCGTATCGACCCGCGGCCATGGGTCCGCACGGTCACCCTCTACACCAAGTCGGACTCCAAATCGGTGGCGGACAAGCTGACCCGGGCCTCGCCCCGCCTGGCGCAGATGTTCATTCCGCCCGGCCGCTGGTCGGCGTCGCTGTCGTACACCAAGACGGCCGGCGCCACCTCCCACGACGGGCCGCGCATCCTCATCAACTGGCGGGACGCCTTCAACTGGTGGTGACCGGGCGACGTTAGCCCCCGCGGCCGCCCACTCTCTCCCCTCCCGTACGGAGAAGGAGAGCAGCATGACGTGGGACCCGATCCCCTGGTTCGTGGAGAACACCGCGGCGTCCGAGGAGGTGCTGCGCCTGATCGCCGACGTCGCCGCGTGCGGCGGGGAAGGCATCATCAGCCCCGCGGACCTCCTCGTCACCGCACTGGACGTCCCGGCCGGCTCGGTCCAGGTCGGACCGGGCGCCATGGTCGCGATACGCCGCGCGGCGGCAGGCGGGGGCAGCCAGAGCTACGCCGCGCGGATGCCGACGACGGAGCAGGTGGACATCGAGCCGACGTCGGTGGACGGCGCCCGCTCGGACCTGATCATCGCCCGCGTCGAGGACCCGTACGGCGGGGAGTCGTGGCCGACGCCGGAGGACCCGAGCGTCGGCCCGTACGTCTTCACGCGGGTCATCTCCGACGTGCCGGTGGGCACCACCAGCATCCTCGACATCGACCCTGACTCCACCGCGGTCACCCTGGCCCGGGTCGACATACCGGCGGGGACGACGAACATCACTGCGGCGATGGTCACCGACCTGCGGCAGCTCGCGCGGCCGCGGTCGCAGACCTCCCGCCGCTACCTGCCCGGCGCCTGGGCGACCACGGACGACGTCGGCGCGATCACTGACACCTGGGAGGGCTTCCCGCTCGGCGCCACCTGGACGGAGAAGGTCCCGGAGTGGGCCACCCACGTGTCGGTGCACGTGTCCATCACGGGCCTGCTCCACCCGGACACGACGGAGGCCCGCGGGCAGCTCCGGGTGTCGTTCGCCGACACCCAGCACGGTGTGGGGATGCCGTTCAGCGCCACCCAGGCCGGCCGCCTCGCGGTGCAGGCGGGAGCCAAGTTCACCCTTGCCCCGGCCGACCGCGGGGAGATGCGCGACATCGACGTCGAGGGCACCGGCACCGCAGGCTTCACGGGCGTACTGCGCGCGGACGCCTACACGGTGCTGTCGCTCGAGGTGACCTACTCGCAGGAGCCGGTGAGCGCCTGATGAGCGGGTGGCGGTACATCGCGATGCGCGCGGTGTCGGGCGACTTCCTGGACTGGGACGTCCCGTTCGTCGCCGACTCCCCGCCGCGGCGGGAGCTGAACGGGCCGGGCCAGATGACGGGGACGATCTCACCGGAGTACATGCGGCTGATGGCCAAGCCCGACGGCCTGCCCGTCCTCGCGGAGTGGTCGACCGCGCTGTTCGCGGAGTTCGAGGGCCGCATCCGGTGGGGTGGGTTGATCACGAACCTCGCCTTCGAGAACCAGTCGATGAAGGTCACGTGCGCGGGCTACACCGCCTACCCGGCCGGGATGCCGTACCTCGGGAGCGTGATCCGCTCCGGCGCCACAATCCCGCAAAAGTGGGCGTACGACGGAAAAGACAAAAATCACGACGGATACATCGACGGCACCCACCCGAAGCGGAAGATGCCGAAGAAGCCGAAGGACAAGATCAGCAGCCGGGTGGACGCCTTCGACGTCGTCCGGACCATCTGGAGCCACCTGCAGAGCTACAAGATGGGCGCCCTGGGCGTCACCCTCGACAAGCACGACTCCGGCTATCTCCTCGGCGCGGCCAGCGGCAAGGACCCGTGGGAACTGCTGTGGTGGGACTCCCCCGACTGCGGCTCCACCATCACCGACGTGATGAACCTGGCGAAGGGCGATTTCCTCGAGCGGCACTACTGGGACGGCAGCAAGGAGAAGATCCTCCACCACATCGACCTCGGCAAGAGGCGCCTCGGCAAGGCCCGCTCCGACCTCCGCTTCGCCCAGGGCGAGAACGTCATCGAGATCGCGACCCCCTCCTACCAGGGCGACTTTTTCGCGAACAACGTCTACGTCCTGGGCAAGGGCAGCGGCCAGAAGACCGCCCGCGTCCGCGTCGTCGTCGACGACAAGCGCCTCCGCCGGGCGAAGATCATCACCCGGAAGTCCACGGCGCACGCCAAGACGCTCACCGAGTACGGCAAGAAGGAGCGCGCAAAGCACTCCGAGCAGCTCACGATCCCGTCCATCGCAGTCCGCCACCACCCCAACGCGCCCCTGGGCTCATGGGCCCTGGGGGACCGCATCCTCGTCCAGGTCGAGATCCCGTGGGTGGGTGAGCTCGCGATCTGGCACCGCATCACGGCCGAGGAGATCGACCCGGCCGGCGGCACCGCAGTTCTGTCCCTGACCCGCTCCGACTTCTACGGATGACCAGCACGCGACACTAACCCGCTCTCCCCTCCACTCTCCGCCTGCCCCGGACATCCCGGCGGCCGCGGAGACACGGAGGGGAGGACGGGTGTCGTCCTTCAACCTGGACGAGCGGGAGAAGCGCAGGCAGTTCGCCACCTACTTCAAAGAGCTCGAGGACCGGATCGCCAACCTCGAGCGGACCAACCAGCTCAACAACGCGAGCATCGAGGGCGGCGCCCTCGACATCTACGACGAGGACGGTGCCCTCAAGGGCTCCGTCGGCGTGCAGGACGACGGCACGGTCGCCCTGGTCCCCCACCCGGAGAACACCGACCCGCCCCCCACACCGACCGCACCGACCGTCGACTCCGCCCTGGCAGGGCTGGACATCACATGGTCCGGCCAGTGGGCCAACTCCGAGACCGCGCCCAACGACTTCGCCCTGGTCCAGGTCCACGTCGGCACACCCGCCGACTTCACCCCGAACGCCGCCACCCAGGTCTCGCAGATCAACGACGTGACCGGCGGCAAGACGACCGTGCACGTCGAGGGCTACGACCCCGTGTGGGTGCGCCTGGTCGCGGTGAACACCGCGGCGCTGACAGGTGATCCGTCGGACGCGGTGCAGGGGCAGGCGAGGCAGGCCGTCAGCCAGGACCTGATCGACAACATCATCACGGACGTCAAGATCGCGAACGAGGCGATCACCGAGGCCAAGATCGCGCTGTCGGCTGTGACCAGCGACAAGATTGCGGCCGGCTCGGTGAACGAGCTGCTCCTGGCCGACGACGCGGTCACCGCGGCGAAGCTCGCGGCCGCTTCCGTGGGGACGGTTGCCCTCGCCGATGGGGCGGTGCTGGCGGAAAAGCTCGCCGACAACGCGGTCACGCAGTCCAAGGTGGCGGCGAACGCGGTCACGGAACTCGCCCTCGCGAACTCGGCGGTCACCTCGGCGAAGGTGGCCGTGGGCGCGATCGACTCCACGAGGATCGCGGACGCGGCCGTCACGGCAGTGAAGATCGGGCAGAACGCGGTCACCGCGGCGAAGCTAGCCGACGGCGCCGTGGGCGCGCTGGCCCTGGCGGACTCCGCGGTCACGGCGGCGAAGGTCGCCGTCAACGCGATCGACTCCACGAAGATCACGGACGCGGCCGTGACAGCGGCAAAGATCGGCGCGGCCGCAGTCACCACGGGCAAGCTCGCCGCCCAGGCCGTCACGCTCGCCAACCTGTCCGGGGCGCTCGCCGACGTCGCCTCCCAGCGCTGGGTCGACACGATGGGCGACCCGTCCACCTGGACGGTGGCCGCCCTCAGCACCGGCGGCGCCTTCGACTTCCTCACCGGCGTCACCGACGCCCAGACCGGACAGACCGTCGGCCAGGCCACCGGATTCGCCCGGCTGCGCGGCAACACCCTGATCCCGTACGACCCCGACGTCCTCTATCGCATCTCCGCCCGGGTCCGGATGCCGCAGGCCGGCACCTCCGACGCGGTCTATGTCGGCGTCCTCGGCATCGGCGCGGACGGCGTGACGCTGGTCAACCGCGACGGCTCCAACTCCGTGAACAGCCACTACTACCCGGCCGCGTCGGGGAAGGCCGTCGCGAACACGGACGGCTGGGTCACGGTCATCGGGTTCATGAAGGGCCGGGCGGCCTCGGGTGTCTCAGGCAGCGCCGGCCCGAACAACGACCCCCGCTCCCCGGGCCTGGTGAACGCGGGCGTGCGGTTCATCAGCCCGTACATCTGGCTCAACTACAACCAGCAGTCCAGCGGGTCCTCAAAGATGCAGATGGACTACGTCGCGATCGAGGCCCTGAAGACCGGCGTGGTCGACACGATCAACCTGTCGTCCGGCGCGGTCACGGCCCCGGCCATCGCGACGGACGCTGTGATCGCCGGGAAGATCGCGGCCGACGCCATCACCGCGCGAGAACTCGCGGCGAACTCGGTCACGGCCGCGGAGTTGTCCGCCGGATCGGTCACGGCGGCCGCCATTGCGGCGAACACCATCACGGCCGGGCAGCTCGCCGCGAACTCCGTCACGGCGGCGCAGATAGCCGCGGGCAGCGTGCAGACGGCGGCCCTGGCCGCGGACGCGGTGGCGGCCGGGAAGATCGCGGCTGACGCGGTCACCGCGCGGGAGCTGGCCGCGAACTCGGTCACGGCCGCGGAGCTGTCCGCCGGGTCCGTCACGGCGGCCGCCATCGCGGCGGGAACCATCACGGCCGGACAACTGGCCGCGAACTCCGTCACGGCGACGCAGATAGCTGCCGGGGCGGTGCAGGCCGGAGCCCTGGCCGCGGACGCCGTGGCGGCCGGAAAGATCGCGGCGGACGCAGTCACCGCGCGGGAGCTCGCGGCGTCCTCCGTCACGGCATCGGAGCTCTCCGCGGGGTCCGTCACGGCCAACGCCATCGCGGCCGGGTCGGTCACCACCGACAAGCTGACCGTCGCGGGCGGCGCCAATCTCATGTCCGACCCCTCGTTCGAGGGAGCGTTCAGCGCCGCCCTCGTCGCCGGCAGCAACAACTTCTCCATCGACACGATCGGAAACGGGTCCGCCAAGTCCCTCAAGCTGAACGCAGTTGCCGGAGCTGCCACCACCAAGTCGCAGATGATCACTCGGGTGCCGATCCTCGCCGGTGATCAGCTCTATCTCGCGTTCGACTACCTGGCCTCCAGCGACTACACCAGCACTGCCACCCCGAAGTTCTACGCCCGGTGGGAGGACTCCACCGGGACAACGATCGGCTACGGCGTGGCAGCGGCCTCCCCGCCCGTCCTCGGCGGCAGCACGTGGAACCGGCCCACCGCCACCGTCACCGCCCCCGCCGGGACCGTGCAGGCATCCATCTGGGCGGAATCCTTCAATGCCTCGGCCGGAACCCTTTGGTTCGACAACATCGCCGTTCGCCCGGTCGTGGCGGGCGTGCAGATCGCCGACGGTGCGATCACCACGCCCAAGATGGTCGCCGGGTCCATCCAGGGCGACCGGATCGCGGTCAACACCCTGAACGCCGACCGCATCGTGTCCGGCTCGATTACTACGAGCCAGCTCAACGTCACCACCGCGGCGAGCGTGCTGCAGAAGTTCTACGACGTCGGCGCGGACGCCGGGAAGTGGCGCACCGGCGGCTCGAGCACCACCACGGTCACCACCCCCTCGAACCTGGCCTCGGTCCAGGTGGCCGATGCCCAGGCCGGCGGATCGGTCATGCGCGCGGTCGGCGGAGTCGTTGCCGCCTGGCGGCCGGATGTGCTCATCCCGTTCGACCCGAACATCCTCTATCGGGTCTCCGTCGTCGCCCGGCAGACCGTCGCGGGCAGCGACACCTCGCAGCAGCGGCTCTACATGGGCGTGGCCGGCGTGGCAGCGGACGGCACCACCCTGGTCAACACCACCGGCGCAGCCTCCGCAGCCACCCAGCACTACATCGCCGCGGCCTCGCAGAACCTCACCGCGGGCAGCGGATGGCAGCGCTTCACCGGCTACCTCAAGGGCTATGCGGCGACCGGCGCCACCGCCACCCAGGGCGCCACCACCTCGCCCACCACGCCGGGCGTGCTCCACGCGAACGCCCGCTACATAACGCCGCTGTTCTACCTGAACTACAGCGGCGGGACCGGCACCGCCGAGATCAGCTCCATCACGGTCGAAGTCATCGAGACCGGCGCAGTGCAGACCGTCAACATCGCCGATGGCGCCATCACGGCGAACAAGATCCTGGCCAACACCATCACGGCCGACAAGATCGTCGGCCTGACCATCACGGGCGACAAGCTCGCGGCGAACACCATCACGGCCGACAAGATCCAAGCCCTGTCCATCACGGCGGCGCAGCTCGCGGCGAACTCGGTCACGGCGACGGCCATTCAGGCGGGCTCCATCGACGCCACCCACATCAAGGCTGGGGCAATTACCGCCGACCGGCTGTCCCTCGGCACTGACGGCAACCTCATCGCCGACCCCAGCTTCGAGGGCGCCGTCTCCGTCGGTCGGGCGTCCACTAGTACGTACTGGTCCATCGTCAGCCCCGGCAACAACACCCCGCAGGCCCTTCAGGTGAATGCGGCCAACGCCACGGCCATCACCCGATCCCTGACGCTGGCCACGGTGCCAGGGATGCCCGGTCAAAAGCTGTGGCTGTCCATCGACTACTACGCCTCCACCGACTGGAACGGCCTCCGGATCAGCTTCTACGGGCAGTGGCTGGACGCGGCCAGCAACATCCTCGGATACAGCACCATCACCACCGGCGACAACGCGGCCGTCAAGGGCGCATGGACCACCCTGAGCGGCGTTCCCGACGATGCCGCCCCCGCTGGCACCACCCAGCTCCGCATCGCGTGCTCCACCACCAACTCCAGCGCGGGCACCGTCCAGTTCGACAACACGACCGCGCGCATCGTCCTCGCCTCCGGTTTTGCTGGGGCCCGCTCCGAGATCAGCCCTCGAGGCCTGCAGCTCTTTGACGACAACGGCGAGGAAGCCGTCTCTCTCCTGACCGGCCGGCCCAACTACCTGACGCTCAGCTCCGACGGACTGCCCGTCGCGACGATCGACCAGACCGGCGGCGCCTACTTCCAGAGCCTGGCGGTCGCCGACACCCTCACCGTGGGCGGGGACCCCTTGACCGCGGTCCTCGACCAGCGGCCGCGCGGAATCATCTCGTACGGCGTGCCCGCCACGACTGTGACGGCCACCGGCACAGAGCTCGGCTACTTCGAGCTGCCCGTCACGGTCGAGTCCGGCCGGATGTACCGCATCAAGTTCCACGCGACCGCGGATTTCGACAACAACAACGATGGAGAGGCCCGCCTGTACCTCCGCGACGGCGGGGCTTCCACGCCCTCGATCTCGTCGACGCTGCGCCAGCACGTCATCCTCACCCCGTCACACACGGGCCGGTACTGGACGGCAGAGCTCGAGTACATCGTTCCTGGAAGCACCCTCGGCGCCGGCCTGCACCGATTCCTGCTCTCCTTCGAGAACTCCGGCAGCACCAGCGGTACGACGTTCGAACTGGGGTTGGCCACCACCGGCCGGAGTTGCGTCTTCTACGCCGAGGACATCGGCCCGGAGATCCCGAAGACCGGCGGATACAACACCGGAGGTGGCACGGCCACCCCGCCTGTCGTCCAGTACACCAAGACCTACTCCGCGACCTGGTCCGGGTCGTACTCGAACCGTGGCTCGTACAACAGCTACTACGGCAACTCCTGTTATCAGGGCTACTACAGCTCCACGAACGGCATGCAGGCGAGCCTCATCGGCTTCTCGTCGTCCCTGGGCACCGACCTGTCGGGCGCGACCATCCAGAAGGCCGAGGTCTATCTGTATTTCGATCACTGGTACTACAACAACGGCGGTAGCGCCGTGATCAAGGCGCACAGCTTCACGTCCCGCCCGTCCACGTTCTCCTCCGATCCCGAGTCCAAGACGATCTCTTGGGCGAAGAACGAGGGCAAGTGGGTCGACATCACATCGGTGTTCGACTCCACGAAGTGGCGGGGCATTGCCCTGGACCCAAACAGCTCGAGCCTGACCTACTACGGCCGCGCGCGTGGCTACGGCCAGACCAACCCCCCGAAGCTCCGCGTCACCTACACGAAGTGAGGAGGCCCCGTGCCCACACTGCCACTGCCGCTTAGCGCCCTCTGCGGTCTCGCCGATGAGCCGACGTTACTGCCGCGGGTCCGCCTGGCCATTGCGATGATCGCGCAGGAGGTCTTTGCCGAGCCTCCCGAAACTCCCGGCTACCCACTGCGCTGGAACCTGGCCAAGACCGTGTTGAGCCCTACAGCGGCACAGACGATGCAGATGATGGTCGGCATCGTCGCCTCGCCCCCCATGGTCGCCGCGGCGGCCGCCACCGGTGCGACGGGCGCGTCAGCCATGGCCGCCGCGATCACGGACGACCAGATCCTCGGAGCGATCCGCCTTGGCTGGAACGCAGTCGCCGGCGTCAGCCCGACGGCAGCGGAGCCGATGGTGGTTGAGACGTAAGCGGTCGCAGTGGTGCAGGGTCCCCGGCTGCGGGGAGCCGCGGGCTTTCGGGCCCCGGCTCCCGCGCATCCCACCCGACGACCGATGACCGAGGAGGCGCTCATGGAGTGGCTCACCTCTCTGGCGCCTGTCCTCGCCCCCCTGTCCGGCATGGTTGGCGTGCTGGGCGGGGCCTGGATGGTGTACCGGCAGACGAAACACAAGACCGACACCGACGCCCGCACCGCGGAAGCCAACACCGCAGTCACCGCTGTGACGACCGTGACAGAGGGCTTCACCAAGCTGCTGGAGCAGCAGCGCGAGACCAACGCGAAGACCCTCGAGCGGCTCACCACCGTGGAGGCCCGCGTGGAGCGCCTCGAGGAGGAACAACGGCAGTGGCGGAGGTGGAAGGCCGCCGCGGTGGAGTACATCCACCAGCTCCGCGCGCTGGTCGGCCGGCTCCGTGAGAGTCCCGCCCCGGCCCCGCCGCGGGAGCTCGCCGAGGACCTGGGCGACAACGCGACGTAAGCCGTCGGCCGCGCGCACAGTCCGCCCGTCAAGCATCCCCGCATGAAGGGCAACCCCATGTCTCCAGTGCTCGAAGCACTCTCCACCGGTGGCCAGGTGGGCGCCGTACTGCCGCTGCTCACCGCGGTCGTACAGCGCCCCGCCTGGTCCGCCCGGTACAAGCAGGTCGTCGCGGTCGTCGCCGCAGTCGTCGCCGGCGTCGCGGCCGTAGCGGCAGACGGCGGCTGGGATCAGTTCCAGCACGGCAAGCTCACCCTGGCCACCTTCCTCGGCGTCCTGGCGGCCGCCCAGACGTCCTATGACCTGATCTGGAAGCCCTCCAAGATCGCCCCCGTGATCGAGGCCCTGACCACGCGGAAGGGGGCACAGCAGACCGAATAGGGACCATGGGGCCCGCCGGCCCTTCAACTGGCGGGTACCATCGGCAACTGAGGTGGTCGCACGACTACCGCGGAGACGCGTTCGAGGCTCCGGTCAAGGGTTCTTGGGACTGACAACACACCTCTAGTTCAGATGGGAGTGTTCCTCTTCCCGTGGTCGCCCTTGATCACACAGGAGTCGATTAACCGGGTGCGTGTAGAGCACTCGGGGCCGGGGAGCGGATGCTCCTGCGACGAACCGGCCTCGTCCTTCGCGACCGTGCGGCCGCCTCGCCTTGTCTCAGCAGGCACCACCCAGGGACCGAGAGCACGGCCCTACCCGAACCGGAGGAACACTCGCCCATGAGCATCGCGCAGAAGGTCGCCGCCGAGACCGGATACCTGTCCCGGATGTCCGATGAGACGTTCATGGACGTCGTCGTCGCCTACGTCATGGGGGACACGGACCCGCGCGTACACCGGGCCGTCCAGGGCGAGGCACTCGGATCGCCGCGGCTCGCATCCCGCACTCTCGACGCCCTCGAGACCGCCCTGCGCCGCGCGCGGCAGTACAACCCCCTCCAGGAGGGCGAGACCAAGCGGGAGCAGCAGGCCCGCATCGCGCCGTGGCGGGCGAGGATCCAGGCCGCGATGGGCCCGCTCCAGGACGTCGTCGACGACCTGGCCCACGAGCACGCGAAGCAGTTGGCCGCCCTCGACGACGATTCGTTCACCGACCGGTTCACCGACTTCGTCCTCGGCGAGCCTGCCCCCGCGCCGACGTCCCAGCGGATTGAGGCTCTCGGCTTCCGGTCACACAGAGTGGCTAAGAGGGCGGCGGCACTCTGCCGCCTGATGGACGAGGACCCGGGCCAGTTCCTGCCCGAGCCCGCTCCGGGCGAGAGCCGCACCGCGCGGCAGAAGCGGGTCGAGGAGTTCCGCCGGCGCGTGGAGGCCGAGGCCGCGTTCCTGCGGTACGGCGTCCAGTACGCGGAGGCGCGCCAGGGCCGGATGCCCAGCGAACCGAACCACCGGCTGCAGGCGCTCAAGCTCCTCGGCCAGGCCCACCCCCAGGAGCTGCTCGAGCTCCTGCGCCGGGTCCGCGGCGAGGCCCGCGCCGCCAAGCAGGAAGCGCGCCGCGACGCCCGGGACGTTCGGCGCGCGGCCCAGACCGGCGCGCGCTGAGGCGCGCTCCTGGCCGACCGCTCCACCTTCAAGGGCGCGCCCGATGGCGCGCCCTTCTCCATGTCCGGGCGCGCCTGGGCACCGCGCCGCGCGCGCGGACTCGGCGCGGTCCTCGGCGCGCGGCCGGCCGGTGGGCGCGCCGCGCGCCACCTATCGCGCGGATGGGCGCGCGCGCTCGAGCGGTCAGGGGCGCGGTAGTCCTGCGCGCCGTTCCGGAGCCCGCGCGGGGCTCCCCCCGGGGCCGCGCTCGAGGGCGCGCCACGGCCAGGCGCGGGGCGCGCCCTCGAGAAAGGGCAGGTCAGATGGCGCGCGCCCTGGCGCGCTTGCTGTGGCGCGCGTGCGCGCGGTGGCCATGGCGCGGGCGCGCGGCGCGGTCGGATCGGGCGCGCGCGCGATCGTCAGGAGGGCGCGCGGCGCGGCGCGGGTATGGCGCGCGCTCACTGGATCGGCGCGCTTGGGCGCGCGCCCGGCGGCGCGCCTGGGTCCGCGCGCGCGGCGCGGTACGGGATGGCGCGCGCTCCCTCTGGGCGCGCCTGGGCGCGCGCGGATCGGCGCGCTTGGGGAGCGGCGCGGGCGCGCCTGGCAGGCGCGCCCAGGGGAAGGCGCGCAGTGCCTGGGCGCGCGCTTGGGGGAGGGACGGCGCGGCGCGCGGGCGCGCCTCGAGGTGATGTGACGTGACGAGAGAAGGGGGAGCGGCGCGCGCCGTGGAAGCGCGCCCGAGGGGGCCGGGCGCGCGTCACGTCACGTCACGTCACTGTCCGGCGGGCGCGCCCTCGAAGTACGGCGCGAACCGCCTGGCGAGCTTCGGGTCGACCGGCGGGGCCTTCCGGTAGTACTCGGCGAGCTCCGTCTCTCCAGCCGCCTCGAGGTACTCGACGAGTCCCGGGCGGTGGCCGAGGACGTAGTTCCGCAGCTCGGGCAGCTCCGGGTCGCCGGTCTCGGAGATCGGCCCCAGGTGCTCACCCTTAGTCATCATCAGGAGTCGGGCCTGAACCTCGGCCTCCTCGTACAGGGCCTTGAATGCGAGCTCCTCGCCCCTGTTCCTCCGGGAGGCCGGACGCGCGGCGGCGGGGGGCGGGACGTCCTGGGGCTCCTCGGCCTGGCTGGTCTCCTCCGGGTTC
Source organism: Streptomyces sp. NPDC001068 (assembly GCF_042897315.1). Taxonomy (NCBI): domain Bacteria; kingdom Bacillati; phylum Actinomycetota; class Actinomycetes; order Kitasatosporales; family Streptomycetaceae; genus Streptomyces; species Streptomyces sp. NPDC001068. Next base: position 88,455 of record NZ_JBIAYD010000018.1, read on the forward strand.
TCGTCGATCGGGGGCTCCTCGTGCTCCGGGTCCGGCGGCGGGGGCGCGGAGTCGTACTCGGCCGGCGGCTCCGGCTCCTCGTGGGCCTGGTGCTCGCGGGCCTGCTCCGGCCGCTGGTCCTGCGGGGCCGGGGCGGTGCTCGGTGCCTGCTGGGGCGGCTGGGTTCCCTGCCCGGCGGCGGCCGCCTCCGCCTTCTTCTTGGCCTGCTCCCTGACTGCGGTCAGGGCGCGGGTGATCAGGGCGTCGGCGTTCATCTCCCCCCACAGCTTCGTGCGGGTGGGAATCCGCTCGAGGGTCCGCTTGCCCCACGTCTCGCGGATGTCGACCAGGCGCGCCTCCGGATCGGTCGGGTCGTTGAGCGCCTGGTGCACGAGACTGACGGCCCCCTGGCCGGTGAGCTCGGATGACTGGGGCGCATGCTGCTGGGGCTGGGCTCCCTGCTGGGGCGGGCGCTGCTGAGACTGGTTCGGCCCCTGCTGCCGCTGGTTCTGCTGCTGCGGCGGCCGCTCCCCCTGCTCGTCCAGGTACGCGTCCGGCCGGGTCTCGGTGACCTGGCGGGTGGCGGCGGCCTCGTGGAAACCCATGCGGCGGAGCAGGCTGTCGATGCTGAAGTCCCGGTACCGCTCCGTCTCGCCGGGCTTCATCTCCCAGTGCAGCGTGCGGACCCCCGTCAGGTAGGCGTCGCCCAGGCCGTGCAGTTCCACGATGGCGTCGACGGCGGCCGGAAGGTTCTTCTCGGCCTTGATCTTTCGGGTGGTGTTCCGGGTGGGCTTGTCGTTCTCGAACGCGGTCACGATCTCCTGGCGGGCGATCATCACCACGGGGCCGGAGTGCCGGCGGAGCAGCCACAGGAACTCGCCCCACCGGTCCTTCGCCCGGTTCCACAGGTCGGCGTCGATGACGACCGGGTCGTCCAGCGAGGGCCCGCGGCGCTTGTTCTCCTGCGCCTTCCGCACGGCGCGGCGGCGCGCGTACAGGGCCTGCTCGTCGCCGAGCATCTCCCACAGGTTCGAGCCGTTGTCGACGACGATCATGTTGGGCTTACCGTCGACACGGGGCTGCGCGACGATCCAGCGGACGGCGTCGAGGATGTCCTGATAGGTGCCGTCGTGCTCGACGATCTCGTACCGGGCCCCGGGGATCTTGCCGTAGTAGTCCGCGGTGCCCTCGGACCCACCGATCTCGAGCCAGTACGTCATGCCGATGAGGTCGGAGCGCGAGCCGACAGCGGCCTCGTAGCTCTTGCCGCACTTCTCGGGCCCGCACAGCAGGATGAACGGCGGGTTGGGGAGGCAAGTCGGCTTCCGGGACGTACGGGCGCGCTGCGGCGCGGTGATACCAGGCATCGGTGTTCCTCGCTTCGTGGTCTCCCCGGGTGCTCTCCCGCGGAGGATGCAACGGCGAAGGGGTTAACCTCTCGCCGTTGTCCCTGGCTTACTATTCTACCCGCTTGGTGGGGTAGATCAATGCCGGTTCAGCAGATCCGCGACGGGAGTTGCAAGTTTCGGGTCCTGGTCCTCGCGGTGCCGCTTATACCAGGCGTCGAGGGCCTCGAGCCCGTCGGCCGCGGCCGCCTTCTGGTCCTCGGGCATGGCTTCCCACTCGGCGACTGCGTCCTCGTACTCGCCGCGGACCGTGTCCGGGTCCTGGCGATTGAGGGCCTCCGTGATCTCCTGCCATGAGGCGCCGCCCAGGGCCTCGGCGAGGACGACGCGGTCGACGATCTCGTTGGCCAACTGGCGAAGCCGGCGGGCTTGCAGGATGCGGTCGGCCGGGCTGGTGGTCTCGGCGGTGGTCGCGACTGTCTGCCGGGCGAGGTCGGACAGGTCGCGGGCTGCGCGGGCGGTGGTGATCCGGGCCAGGATCTCCGGTTCCATGGAAGGGTCCGATCATGCGGGCGGCGGGCGCCCCAGGTCGGGGGCCCGCCGCTTCGGTACGGGTAGAGGCAGGATGCCTTACGAGCCGGTTGCCGTCAGCGCCTGGTCGAACGCAGCGAAGACAGCATCGACGGTCGCGGGCTGCGGGAGGAGGACCCCCTTCTGCGCGGCGTACTCCTTGATGATGCGGCCGCGTGTCCTGCGGCCGCTCCCTTCGTGCTGGCCGAGGACCTCCGCAATCGCGGCGCCGGTCAAAGGCCCGTCGAAGACGTCGCGGTGTCCACCGTCGATGACCTCGGCGATGATCGCGCGCAGCTCCTCCTCCGTGCTCCACGCGGGGACCACGTACGGCTGGGGCGCGCCCTGCGCCTCTCCGGCCGGGGCGGCGGGTGCGGGCTCCGGCGCGGCCATCGGCTCGAGAGCCATGGTCGGCTGCGCGGGAACGGTGGCCGTGACCCGGCGCGGCTTCGGGGCAGCGGCCGGAGCGACCGCGGCCGGAGCCGGTGCGAGAGCTGCAGCGGGCGGGAGCACCGGGGCCGCGGCGGGGGCCGGAGCCTCGAGCGCCTCGACCTCGACCGGCTCAGCGAAGATGCCCGTGGGGTCGATGCCCGCCGCGCGCAGACCGGCCGCGGCCGTCTCCGCGAGGGGGACGCCGGCGCTGACGAGCTGCAGCGGGAGCAGCGAAGCCACTGGCGCCTTCCGGCGCCAGGCTCGACCGAACCGGCCGCGGAGCTGCGCCTGGTAGACGAGTCGCTCCTGCTCGAGCTTGAGGACCGTGTCGTACGAGGTGAGTTCCCACAGCTTCATGCGGCGCCACAGCAGGAAGGTGGGCAGCGGAGAGAGGACCCAGCGCGCCCACCGAACCTTGTCCATCTGACGGCGGCGGCCGGTGGCAGCGCCGATACGGACGGCGTAGGTGTGCGTAGCGATCTCGGAGACGATGACCCAGAGCAGGGCCATCGCTCCGTGCGCGATCTTGGACCAGAGGGATTCGCCGGACGCGACGTTCAACGCGCAGGACGTCAGGCTCAGCACCCAGGGGACGAGCCGCGCCCACCACAGCGGCATCCCCGTGCGGATCAGGAACAGGTGGGCCCCGGTGAACACGGGGATAGCGGAGTCGATGGCGGTGGGCAGGACCCACGGCTCGGTGAAACCCCAGTCTTCGGCTGCTTTGGACACGGCGTCGAATGATGCGAAGAAGCCCAGTCCGCCGACGGCGGCTCCGCCAACTGCGGTCAGGCCCGCGCCGAAGCGCTCCCAACGGCTGAGCGGCGGGACGCCGGAGTCGTCCTCGCGGGTATGGGGGAACTGGCTCACGGACACCTTTCCTCTCGTTCGGGTCTCCCCGGTCGGCTTATGCTCGTGGCCTTCCGGGTCGACCAAACGATATAGCGTCTTCCGCCTGTTGTGCCTGAATCAGTTCCCACAGTGCGTCAGGGACGCGGTCATACCGGGTGTTTTGGGGCCGGTCACCAGTCGAGGGGCTCCGCCGGCTTCCGCCGGTCGGGGCCGACGATCCGAGCGACGTGCGCGGAGGACTCGAGCCGGGACAGCAGCCGCTCCCCCAGGATGTCGACCACGCCCAGGCCCGGACTGTCGGGCGTCCGGCGGCTGCGCAGGTTCGTGGTGTACGCCGTGGGCCGCCCGGCCGAGATGCGGGCGTCGATCAGGTCGATGGTCTCCCGCCGTGCGAACTCCGTGGCGGTCATGTCCATCTCTCCGCACAGTTCGTCGAGGATCAGCAGCTCGCACGTTACGAACTTCTTGCGGACCTCCCACGCCTTCAAGTTGTGCGGGGCCGAGTCCGGGCGTCGCCACGTCAGGTACGTCGCGTGCTTGATCATCAGGGTGTCCACGCCCGCGATGACGGCCTCGTTGCCCAGGGCGAACGCCGCGGCGGTCTTCCCGCTGCCGATGTTCCCCGGGATGATCATGTTCAGGGTCTCCGGGCGGGAGCCGGACCGCTTCGCCTCCACCAGGGAGTGAAGCCAGTTCTGCAGGGTCTGCGGCTTCTGGTTCTTGTCCAGCTTGAGGGGGCCGGTGGTGAACCGGAAGCCGAGGTACTCCTGGTGGGCCGCGTCCTCGACGCTCCGCTCCCATGCGAGTCGTCGCGCGTGAGCCTTCGGCACGGCCGTGTCCTCCCAGAGCTCTATCTCTGATCTGTCGGTGCGGCGGTCGGGGACGCCGAGCTGGGACATGTCGGCGCCACCGCGGCGCAGGATCGCGAACATGTGGTCGGTCACGGCGCCTGCCAGGTTCAGGCCGCGCTCGGGGCCCGGGGTCACCGGGGCATCCACCGTGAGGGACATCGAGATCACACTCCCTGCGTGCGGTTGACCACGCCGAACGTGGCGTCGTCGGAGTCGTCGTGTTCGGGGGCTTCGGGGGTGCCGGGTGGGGTCTCGCCCTGCTTGCCCCAGGTCGCCGAGTCGCTGTACGGAACGGCGCCGTTGGAGCGGGTCGGGGTGATGTGGTTGGTGACGACGCCCAGGGCGTCCTGCCACTGCTGCGCGCTGGGCAGGTGCTTACGCGCGCGGCGGAGGGCGTCCGCGCACTGGCGCTGCGTGTAGCCCGCTTCCAGGGCCTTCTTCACCATGCCGCGCATAGCGATGTAGCCGTTGGTCTTGCCGACGTACTTGCCCAGGTGCTTCTCAGCGTCCGCCCACCACCACGTGGCGACCTTCTCGGCCGCTTCGTCGATGGCCTTCTTCTCCGCGGCCTTCTTGTCCGCCGCGGCCTGCTTCTCCGCGTCGTCGGCGGCCTTCTGCTCCGGGGTCCGGCGGGTGCGCCGCTTGGGGGCGGCCGGCGGCTCCTCGGCGGCCGCGGGCTCCTCCTCCGGGGCAGGGGGCTCCTCGTCGCGGGGGTCGGGCTCGAACCCGTCGCTGCCCAGGGTGCCGTCCGGGTACTCGACGAGGAACGTGCCGTCCTCCTGCTCGATGACGGGGACGGCCGGGTCCTTCTGCGAGCTGAAGATGGCGTGGTCGGCGGCCCACTGGGGAACGGGGTACTCGGCGACTGACGTGCCCATCACGACCTTGCCGGTGCGCAGACGGCGGCGCTCGAGGCGGTAATACCCCTTCGCGGCGAGCTCGCGCAGCGCGGTACGGACGGCCTCGCGGCCCTCCCGACCCTCGCCCTTGGAGAGCTGGTCGGAGCGGACCTGCCACCCCTCCTTCTGGTCCAACAGGTAGGTGAGCAGGCCGAGGGCGCGGAAGCTGATGCTCGTGTCCCGGGCGGTCGTTGACTCGACTCGCACGTGGTAGACGCGCCGGGCGACCCGCACCCCTGTGGGATCGGACAGGCGGCTCATGCGGATGCCTCGCTGGGGGTGTCGTTGGTCAGGCGGAAGTCGGTGCGCTTGGAGCGGCGGCCGGACTCGTTGCTCAGGTAGCGGTACCGGCGCTCGGCCATGCCCGCGTTGCGCAACTCGGTGACGGCGCTGCGGACCTGGTGGGAGTTCAGGCCCAGGCCGGTGTAGATGGACGCGAGGTCGACCCACTCGCCGTCGGGGTGGAGGGCGAGCTGGAAGAGAACACGGTGCGCGCGGTCGGACAGGCGCCGGGGGCGGGTCTGCGTGGTGGTCATGGTGCTGGTCCCTGGGAAGAGGGGCCCGGCCGCGAGGGGCCGGACCCGGGCGGCTGTCGTCACTCGTCGCGCGCGCCGGGCTGCGCCTTGGGCAGCAGCTCCGGCGTCTCCCGCAGTTCGTCGTCGAGGTCACCGCGCCGGTAGGCGGCCAGCAGAGCGGCCTTGCCTATCGGCTGCTTCTTGAAGGTCTTCCAGGTCCAGGTGACGGTGCCGGTGGGCTTCCCGCCCGGCACGAACTTGAGACCGGGGATGAGCTCACCGGACCGCGAGTCGAAGATGGCGCCCGTCTCTGGGTCGCGCTGGGCGTGCCGGAGAACGGCCGTCTCGAACGACTTCTTCCGGACGATGACGACGTCGTACTCGCCCTTCTCCTCCGCGTACTCGTCGAACGCGGCTTCGTCGGCGATCTCGAACCGGTCGCGGGTCTTGTTGACCTTGTAGTGACCGACCTCTTCGCCGCCGACGGTGATGGTGAGGTCCGACTGCTTACGCTCGAGGAACGCCTGGACGAGGGGGTCCTTCGGGGCGTTCACCTTCGGGGTGATTATCGCCGCCTGGTGTTCCGTCATGGCGCGGGCGATTGCCCCGACGAGCCCGAGAGTATGCAGGTCAGGCCCGGAGTCCGACTCATCGGCCGGGACGGCGTCGGCAACGTCGTGCGACATCTCGGTGTTCCTCTCTTTCCCCGGACGCCTGGCCCAGGGTTCTGGTCCTCCCGGGCTGGTGTTCGGGGCGCGTCACCTTGGGGTACGTCGCCGGCCGATTTTTGTTACACCTAGGCCCAGGTAGCTGGGTTGCTCTCCCAACTGAGCCGAATAGTACACCCAGGGCAACGCGATGTGGAGCGCGCGACACAAGCGCCTCGTCCGTCTACCTTCCTCGCGGCTCTGCAGCATCCGGCGACGTCACCGGGAGCAGCAGGGCCCCGGCTCCGCCCCATCCGGAACGAGGGCGGAACCGGCCCGGCGGCAGGTGAGGGTCGGCCATGACGGCATCGTCCCGCTTGCGAGGCGGGGCGCCGCGGTAGGAGTCCGCGGGCTCGCAGCCCTCACCCGCTGCCGGACACCGACCGCATGGGAGAGGAACGCACCAGCCGTGACCGAGACGATCGCCGCGCCGCGCTACATCGCGTACGTGCCGCTCACCGACCTGTCCCCCGCGCCCCGAAACCCGAAGCGGCACGAGCTCGAGCTGATCATCGCGTCGATCGACATGCACGGCCTGGTCGAGATACCCGTCGTCGACGAGCGGACCCAGCAGACCCTCCACGGCCACGGCCGGCGCGAGTCCCTGCTGGAGATGCAGAACCGCGGGATGCGCGTCCCGAGCGGTGTCGTCGTCGACGAAGACGGGGGCTGGCTGGTCCCTATCCTGCGCGGCTGGCACTCGAGGAACGACGCCGAGGCGGAGGCCTTGGCCATCAAGCTCAACCGGCTGCCCGGCGAGGGCGGATGGGACCCCCGCGAGCTCGCCGAGATCCTCGAGGACCTGGCGACGAACGAGGTGGAGCTGTTCGACTCCCTGGCCATTCCCCACGACGAGATCGACAAGATGCTCGGCCAGGTCGACCCGGAGACGTTGCCCGGCGGCGGCCGCGAGGACGAGACGCCCCTGCTCCACCTGCCCGACGACGGAGAGCGCGGCGACGGACTCAGCCCCGACGACGAGGGCCGCGCACCGCACACGACGTGCCCGGCCTGCGGGCACCTGTTCACCTCCAGCCGCTGACCGCCTCCCGAGGAACGCCCATGTCCACCCGACGCAAGGCACGCCGGCCCGAGGGCCGCAGCGGTCGCCCACGCCTGCTCTCCGAAGAGGTCGAGTCCCGTCTCGTCGCGGCCTCCCGCACGGGCGTAGCCGTCGAGCTGGCTGCCGAGATGGCCGGCATCTCTCGCTCCACGTTCCTGGCGTGGATGGCCCGCGGCCGCGCCGAGGTCGACGCCCGTGAGGAAGGCAAGAAGCCCGACCCGGCCGAGGAGGAGTACGCGGCCCTGTTCGAGAAGGTCCGCACCGCCCGTGCCACCGCGGGCGCGCGCGCCATGATGAACATTCGCAGGATCGCGGACGGCGGCATCGTCACCAAGATCACCACCCGCAAGTTCCGCGACTCTGTCACCGGCGAGATCGTCGAGGAGACCGTCGAGGACCGCACGCCCCCGGACTGGCGCGCTGACGCCTGGTACCTCGAGCGGCAACACCGCGACGCCTACGGCAAGGACGCGACGCTCGCCCTCGAAATCACCGGCCTCGGTGACGTCCCGGCCGGCGCGGACGACGGGGCCGTCGACCTGGCCGCGCTCGCCGAACGCCTGGACCGCAGCCTGTTCTCGGTCGAGTACCCGCCGGAGCTCGAGGACGGCAGCGTCGTTGACGCCGAGGTGGTCGACGAGTGACCCGGCAACCGCCCGCGCCTGCCCCGCTCTGCGGCGCCCGCACCGTCTTCTGGCCCGACGACGAGGCGTGCGACGCAGAGTGCTCCTGGCCGCCCGAGCACGGCGGGAGCAGGCACTTTGACGAGAGCCTCGGCGAGTGGGACGAGTCCGAACTGCCCACCGTGCTGCGCGACGAGTAGGGCCGCAAGCCAGCACGCGACGTTAACCACGCACGCCCTGCACGGTGCCCCCTCCTGATCTCCAGCAGCGGAGGAAGCACCGTGACAACCGCCTACTACCCGGGCGCCAGCAGGGCGTACGACTTCTCGAAGACCTACCCGGGCGACCTGATGGACCCCGACAAGGTCCTCTTGCACACGACCGAGGGGACCACCCTCGTCGACTACTCCAAGGGCGCCGTAGCGCCGAACATCACGGCCATGCCGAACTTCGCGAAGAAGCGGCTGGAGTGGTACCAGCACTACCCGTTCACCCACTCCGCGCGCGCCCTGGTCAACAAGGCCGGCGGGGTGGAGACCAACACGGACGACGTCGCCCAGGTCGAGCTCGTCGGCACGTGCGACCCCGCGCACCGCAAGACGTGGGGCAAGCTGCAGGCGGGCGTGCATTACATCTTCTGGCCGGAGGCACCGGACTGGGCGCTCGACGACCTGGCCGACTTCCTGGCCTGGCAGAACGTCAACAACGGCGTGCCGCTGACCACGCCGAAGGACTGGCTCCCGTACCCGTCCTCGTACGGCAACAGCCGCGTGCGGATGACGTTCGCGGAGTGGCGCGCCGCGAAGGGCGTGCTCGGCCACATGCACCCCCCGGAGAACGACCACGGCGACCCGGGAAACATCCCCATCGCCGCGCTCCTGTCCTCGGCGAAGATCAAGGCCGCGGCCCTCAAGGGCGGTTCCACCGGCGGCGGCACGTCCACCCCGGCGCCGAAGCCCGCGCCGCCGTTCCCGGGCGCCCAGTACTTCGGTCCGGGCAAGAGCAACGCTCACATCACGGCCATGGGCAAGCAGCTCGTGAAGAAGGGGTTCGGCAAGTACTACACCTCGGGTCCCGGCCCGACGTGGAGCGATGCGGACCGCAAGAATGTCCGTGCCTTCCAGCTCGCGCACGCCTCCCTCGCGGGTGACGCCGACGGCATCCCCGGCCCGAAGACGTGGAAGCTGCTGTTCTCCTGACCCTCCTCCGGCCGGCTCGCACCCGCGGGCCGGTCCCCGACTCCTGAAAGGCCCGCTGTGGCAGGCGAGACCGTCATCACCGTCATCGGAAACCTGGTCGACGACCCCGAACTCCGCTTCACTCCCTCCGGCGCCGCGGTGGCCAAGTTCCGCGTCGCCTCGACTCCCCGCACCTTCGACCGGCAGACGAACGAGTGGAAGGACGGCGAGAGCCTGTTCCTGACCTGTGCCGTGTGGCGGCAGGCGGCCGAGAACGTCGCCGAGTCCCTGCAGCGCGGGATGCGCGTCATCGTCCAGGGCCGCCTCAAGCAGCGCTCCTACGAGGACCGTGAGGGCGTCAAGCGCACGGTCTACGAGCTGGACGTCGAGGAGGTCGGCGCGAGCCTGCGCAACGCCACCGCGAAGGTCACCAAGACCAGCGGGGGCGGCGGGGGCAACGGGGTGCAGCGCTCGACACCGTCCGCTGGCCGTCCGGCCGCTGACGACCCGTGGGCGGGCCCGGCGCCGGACGAGCCGCCGTTCTAGCCGTACGCACACGAGAGGGGCCCCGGACCATCGTCCGGGGCCCCTCTCGGCTGTTCAGGCCGCGGCGGGCACGGTCCAGGCCGACGGCAGGATGAGCAAGTCGTCGGCGTCGGCCTGGCCCTCGTCGTCGGTCGCCTTCTGCTCCTGGCCGGGAGGGTTGGCGGACTCCGAGTTGGTGTCCTGCCCCGGCGGTGTGGCCCCTTCGGCGGGCGTCTCCACTGGGGCCGGGGTCTCCTCCACCGGCGGCGCGGGGGTCTCCTCCACCGGCGTGTCGGTGACCGGGGGCGGCGTCTCCTCGTCCGGCGGGGTGGCCGTCCCGTCCGGCTCGCTCGGCACGGGGTCCGCGCTCGGCGGCGGCGTCGTGTCTGCCGGCGGCGGGGTCGTCCCCTCCGGCTGGCTCGGCGTGGGGTCCGCGGTCGGCGGCGGGGTCGTCTCGACCGGCGGCGGGGTCGTCTCTACCGGCGGTGGGGTCGTCCCCTCCGGCTGGCTCGGCGTGGGGTCCGCGGTCGGCGGCGGGGTCGTCTCGACCGGCGGCGGGGTCGTCTGCGCGGGCGGGGTGGTGGTCGTGTCCGTCGGCGGCGTCGGCGGCGTCGTCGGGGTGCTCGGCGTGGACGGGGTCGACGTCGGTGTGGTGGTGGGCGTGGACGGGGCCGTCGGGGTGGAAGGCGTGGTCGTCTGCACGGGCGGCGGCGTGGTCGTCTGCGCCGGCGGCTCGGGCGTTGTCACCAGCACCACACCGCCACCAGTGGCGGCCGGGGGCCGCTCAATGCCGATGGCGAGTGCCACGATGTCGTCACCGCCGGGGCCGCCGTACACGGGCGTCGCGTCCACCAGGCCGAGCACCAGGCGGGCCGCGACCATCGACGGCGCGTCCGACGTCGCTACCGCGGGTTGGGCGATGATCTGGTGCACTTCCTGGCTGTTCAGGCCGAGGGTGCCCAGGGTGAGGGCTGCGAGCCGCGGCGGGAGCGGGGTGGACCCGCCCATCACGTTCGGGCCCGCGTCCTTGTCCGCCTGCTGCAGCAGCTTCATGTACTCGGCGATGCGCGCCTGGTCGGTGCCCCACAGCACGTACCGGCCGTGCACCTTCATGTCCTGGTACAGCTCCTGCGACCCGTCCTGACGTGCCCATGTGCGGGCATAGTCGGCGTCGTAGAAGATGCGCAGGCCGATCTGCTCCTTGCCGTAGGAGAACGTGAAGATCGTACTGTCCGGGCCGGTCGCGGCCTTGGTCGACATCACCATGCCGTCGGCATCGGTGCACTCGGCCTCGAGCGCACTCACCGGGTTGCACTCGATCTTGCTCGCGCCGGAGAAATAGTCGAACTTGTCGTCGGTGAACGGGGCGTTCTCGACCTTGGTCCCGGCCGCGTCCGGCGTGACGTCCGGCGCGCTGGCCTTCGCGTGCACGGGCGCGTCGTCGACGATGTTCGTGTACCGGCCCAGGGCCCAGCTCGCCGCCAGCGCAGGGAGCAGTGCGGCGACGACGACCGCCTTGCGCCGCCGCTTGCCCGCGGGCGGGAGCTTCTCCGTGGCGACGTCGTCCTTGAGGTCGACCGGCGGGCGCTCGACGCTCGGCGGGGCCGGGGCGTTCAGCCCCAGCATGTCGTCGAGGTCCTTGAACTCCGGGCACTGCTCCCGGATCATCCGCTCGGCGGCCTCCCGGGTGATCCCGGGCAGCACGTTGAGCACGTTGTCCACGGCCCGGGTGAAGGTCTGCCCCTGGCCCATGAACAGCGTGCGCACACCGTGCATCCTGAACAGCGCCGCGTCGGCCGGGAAGTCGCCGACGACGATGTCGATTTTCTCCGCCGGGCTGCTCACGGCTGGTGGTCCTTCGCCCTGCGCTGTATCACCTCGGCCATGGCCGCGGCGAGGTTCTGCAGGCGGTCGGGGGTGATCTCCTCGATGTCGGAGACCACGAGCTCGCCACCGCCGGGCAGGGCGATCTCCTCGCGGTGGAGGCTCACGTCCTCCAGGCCGTCGTCGGTGCCGGCGTCGTCGCGGGTCTCAAGCGGGTTCAAGGTCCGCATGAAGGCCGCCATCATCGCGTCGTGCGTCTGCTTGATCCGCTCGGGGCTCCGTGTGTGGCCCGGGGCCAGGGCTCCCGCGGCCGCCATCGCGCGGCGCGTCTCGATGTCGTGAGGGACTGGGCCGCCCTCGAGCGCACGTTCCAGGCGCTCGGCTTCCCTGTCAGCGCGTCCGAACATGATGCGCCCTCTCCCTCTCCAGCACGGCCTCGACACGAACACCTACGACTCTTCCTCTGCTTGCTGCGATGGTCAGCAGCATCTCCACCAGGTCGGCGGAGGACTCCCCTTCGGGCAAGACCTTCGCCAGCCGCTTCAAGGAGCGATGTTGCAGAGTACGCACTGCACTCTCGGTCTTTCCCATGATCTGCGCAGTATGCGCAGGAGTGCACCCGTCAAAAAATCGGAGCTGCAGGCACTTACGTTGGTCGGGCTTCAATTCGTTCATGCCCTGGGCGATGGCTTCGGCCACCTGCTTCTGCTCGAGCTGCTGCGCGACGGACGCTCCCGGCCGTGGCCGGTCCAGCATCAGGTCGTCGGCCTGCAGAACCTCGGTGGGCCGACGCTGCTCCTTGCGCAGGTAGTCGACGGCGGTGTTGCGCGTGATGGTCGCGAGCCAGGCCATGGGCTTCGTGCCCGGCTGGTATCGCGCCACGTTTTGCGCCACCTTGATCCAGACCTCTTGCGCGAGGTCCTCGGAGATGTGCGGGTCGCGGACGTACTGGCGGACCCAGTTATGGACCACGGAGTGCAGCCGCATGTAGAGCTCGCTGATGGCCTCTGGCGCTTTGGCGCCTCCGGAGGCTGCACGTGCCATGAGCTGGTCAACGGTTACGGATCGGTCGGTCACGGCGTGAAGTCCCCCCATGTGCCGTCTGGGCGCCCGACGTGCGGGTCCGAGGACTCAGAACACCCAACCCGGTACAGGAGGATCGTCTTCCGCTGTGGCGCTCAGGAAGCATAACCGGCCACTCTCCGGGCGTCACCGTACGGATGTGCGATGTTCGATTGCCCTGGGCTTACTGTAATCTCGCCGTTGCAGGCGAGCGTCGCGGAGAGCACCGCGGCGGGAGCCAGACCTAAAGAGAAGGAGCACCCCCGTGATCACGCCGCCCGCAGTTGACCAGCCGTCCCACATCGACCTGGCCCTGATGCGGTTCCCCCACCAGCAGTGGATCCCGGCGCCGGCCGCGGCCGCGCACGTGGAGAACGTGGGACTACCTCGTGAAATCCTCCGGCTGGTGATCCGCACCGGCAAACGCCGTGGTGTCCTACGTATCAAGCGCGTGCCCGACCACGTCGGGTTCTACGTGATGAGGGTCTCCAAGATGCACCCCGATGAGGTCACGGCCACGGCCTGACTGATTCTTTGGATAACGGGCCTGGGCGCCCCTCCCTCCTTGCCAGCCGCGCCGCGAGGCGCGTGGGCTGTGCGCGCGAAAAGCACCTAGGAGGAGGGGGCGCCCAGGCCCGTTATCCGGATCCACTCAGACGGTAGTAGCTTGGCACCTCCGACCGACCCGACGTGGGTAGGAGCCACACCGTGTCTGACCCGTTCGCCGTGCCCGCCGGCCCGCTGTTCCAGCAGATCGACCAGGCCCGCGCCGCAGGCGACGAGCGCGCCGCGGCCGCGGCCCTCGAGGAGCTGCTCGCCCTGTACGTACGGCTCGGCAGACGCGAGCTGGGCACGATCCCCGAGCAGAACGACTACATCGTCGCCCGACACCTCGGCTTCGTGCCCGAGGCCCTGCAGCGCCTGGGCGTGACGCCCGCCGATCTCCCGGAGCCTCCCGGCCGCCGGCGCCCACTCCCCCCGCACTCGGCCCCGGCCGACCCGGACAGAGCCGAGATCGCCGAACAGTTCGCCCGCATCGGCGCAGCCGGCGACGGGCCGCCGGAACGCTTCGGCGTCGCCTTCCGCCCCCAGGACAACGTCGTGCGGAAGGGGCGGCTGCAGCCCTTCGCCGTCGTCGACACGGACGAGGACGGCCTGCCGGTCGCCTGGTACGACACCAGCGAGTGGGCCGAGGTCGTGGCCGACACCGCCAACCGGCTCCGCCTGCTCGACTGACCGCCCGCCCCGGAACCCTCCGAGGCGGGCGGCGCTGTTCACGCGCTGGGGACGACGCACTGGAAGCACGCCGTGCCCTGGACGAACCGGTCCCCGTGCTCCTCGCACACCTCGAACACCACCTCGTCCGGGCGGACCTCGCAGGACTCGCACGCGGTGCCCGGCTGGGCATACTTCTGGCACAGCGGGCAGCGGGGCCAGCCCTCGCACTTCACGCACCGGTCCGTGCCCGTGGGCGTGGTGATCGGGTCCCGGCACTCCTTGCAGTCCGAGAACCTCGTGCGGCGAAGAAGCATCCCGTCGACGTCCTCGCCGGGCATCATCGCGTCGGGCTGCCAGACGCTGCTGTTCTTGATCTCCTCGTAGCGCTCCCAGTAGCCGGGGGCGTTCTCCGGGTCGCGGGGAGCGGGCATCACCGCGCGGCGCGGCACAGGCGTCGACGCGAGGTCCGACAGGCGCCGGGCGATGACAGCTCCCACCGACCGGGTGTCCGTCGGCAGCGGCCGCAGCAGCACGGTGAGGATGAGATCGCGGGGGAAGTCGTCCAACAGGAGCCCATCGACGGCGCGGCCCTGGTCCTGCAGAACCTTCCCCGTCAGCAGCAGCTCCGGCCTCTCGTGGCCGAGACCGAGCAGCAGGTCGACGCCGGGTGTCCTCTCCACGGCTCGAGCCTTCTTCTTCTGGGTACGGATATCGACAGCCTGGCCGTCCTTCCTTCCCTCCCCGGCTGCAGGAGCTGCAGCGCTGGAACCTACGGAGGGAAGGGGCGAGTCAGTGGTGCGGGTAGTAGGGGAGGGTTGGGTGACTTCAAGTCGCCCCCCCTCGGACTTGTAGTCACCCCTCTCGGGACTTGTAGTCACCCCCTGACTTGTAGTCGCCCCCTTTTCGGGGTTCTCCACAGGGGTGACTTCCTGTCGCCCCCCCTCGGAGGGGGTGTTTTCCACAGGGGTGACTTCCAGTCGCCCCTCCTGTTCGCCCTCCGCGGGGGCCGACTCGGGGGCCTGCTTCGGCTTGGGCTTGCCCTTGTCGGCGCGGGTCTTCTTCGGCGGGGCCGGGGCGATGGCCGGACGATCCTCGCGGGTCAGCGGCCTGCGGCCGAGGCGGGCGCGGAAGGCGTTCGTGCGCTCGATGTCACGGAACCACTCGTGAGGGATCAGCAGGTCGTACACCGTGGGCCGTCGGTGTTCGGGGATGTACATGGCCGCGCGCTGGTCGCCCTCGGCGATGAGCTTGCGCTCCTCCATCGCGGCCAGGGCGCGCTGCACGGTGCGCGTGCTGATCTTGGCGTAGCTCGCGATCGTCTTGACCGACGGGAAGGCGTTGCAGCCGTCTTCGTCGGCCGCTTCGGCGAGGCAGCAGAGGGTGCCCCACTCGTTGATGTCTGCCGTGGGCGCGTCCTTCATCGCCCACAGGATCGGGTCGAGACTCACAATCGCTCTCTCTGAGGTTCATGGGTCCAGAGAGGCAGGAACCGCGCATCGCGAATATCACAGCCTGGCGCGGAAACGAGTGGCCGCGCCGAGGTGCCTGTATGCTCGATGCCAAGCAGTCCCTACCCCCTTTGGCGAGGACCGGGTAGGAAGTTGGGGCGTCAACCGGGCCAGGTTGATGCCCCTTCTGCATGTCTGCCGCTAATTTCGGTGGCGGCGATCACACCTTACACCTGCGTCATCCGAACGGTAGGATGGTTGGCATGACGACACCACGGACGCCTGCGAGGAAGAAGGTCAGCATCACGCTGCCGTTCGAACTCGAGGCTCGCGGCCAGGCTGCGGCCGGCGACAACTTCTCCGCCTACATGGAGCAGGCCCTGGAGGAGAAGCTCATCAACGACGGGATGCTCGAGTACAACCGGCTGCGCGCCCTGGACCCGGCGGAGGACCTGTTCGAGGCCGCCGAGGCGGACGCCGCGTGACCGACATCCAGCGCGGTTCGGTGTGGCGCATCCCCACCGTGGGTCGCGAACGCACGGTCCTGGTCATCGAGAACAACGCGGTGATCCGACTGCACCCGGGCGGCATCCTGTGTGCCCTGATCCAAGAGGTCGCGGACGCTCGGGACACCCTCGTCACCGTCCCGATCCAGGAGCCTGTGGCCGGCGTCGTCATGGCTCCCGACATCTCCGCGTTCCGGCCGCAGCGCTTCGAGCAGGGAAAACTCGAGGGCTACGTCTCGGCCGCCGACATGGAGCGCGTAGACCGCGCCGTCCGGGCCGTTCTCGACCTGTAGATCGCTGATCCTGCGCGCCCCCTGCCGACGTGGCCGGGGGCGTCGTCATGCCCGGGTCCTGATCGCGGCCCAGGTGACGCGGCCGCCGTGGTCGCCGATGTTCTGGCCCACCTCGGCGGCGACGCCATGCACCAGGTACAGGCCCGGCTCCTCCTCGGGCGCGGGCAGAGGGCAGTTCATCTCCCCCACCGACAGCATCACGTGCCATCCGTCGTACGCGATCCGTGCGACCAGGCCGGCGCCGACCGTGTGCCGGGCGGTGACGTCCACCAGCTCGACGAGGACGGCCTGGACGTCGGCGGAGATCGTGGTGACGTCGCGCACGCCCTCGAGCATCCGAGGCAGTGCCAGCGCGGCGAGCGCACGGGCCTGCTCCATCGCGTTGACGGGCGAGACCTCGGAGCCGATCACGAAATCGACCGAGTTCTCCACGCCGAACAGCAGCGCGGGGTCGCTCTCGGTACCTCTCTCCGTGAGCGTGCGCGGAGAGAGGTCGTGGGGCCCGATGTCAGAGATCGTCACGTTGATCCGTTCCGTCGATGGCTCGTTCTCGAATGTTAGTTCGATACCGAGTAGCGTGCGAGGGGTCTAAGCGGGTGGAACCGACTGGGTGGTCGGACAGTGAGGGCGGAGGAGAGGTAGCGATGCCACGGGGGGCCTTCCGGGGGGATACGTGCGGTTATCCAGGGCAAACGGCAGCACTTCCGGTAACCAAGCGTTGCAGGATCGTGCCGTTCCGCCACCCATCAAAGATGGTCACCAGGGTCATCGTCAAACGATTCGTGGTCGAAACCTCTGCAGCGCCAACCGATTGTTGGATTGGAGCTAGGGTGAGAACCTCACGTCCCGCCAGGAGAGACCACCACACCGTGACCTCAGCCACCCCCCCTCCCCGCTCGTTCAGCGAAGTGCTGAACCTCCTCCTCGAGTCACAGGCCCAGGAGGATCCGAAGAACCCCGGCACGTTCGTTCCCCCGACGAACACCGAGGTCGCCGAGGCGATCAACGCCAAATTCGGCCCCGGGTCCATCACCGGCGAGTACGTCCGCCGACTCCGCAAGGGCGACATCAAGAGCCCCAGCGTGCAGGCCGCCTCCCTGCTCGCCGCCTTCTTCGGCCTGCCCCTGGACGTGTTCAACGCCACTGGCAGCGAGACCTCGAAAAAGGTCATGGAAGAAGTGCAACGTTTGACCGCCTACAGGCGTCGAACCCTTGACGACGAACCACCGACTGTCGCCGTGCTGGCGCGGGCCGCACGCCGCCTGTCTCCCGCCGGCCAGAAACGCGTCGTCCAGTACGCCCAGCGGCTCGAGGAGATCGAAGACATGGAACGCGGCGCCGGTGAGCCCATGGCACCGTCCAGCGACTAGCCCCCCACAAGGTACGCACTCAGGTGATCCGATACTCCAACGACCGCGAGGTGCGCCAGACTCTGGCGGCCTTGACCGTCCCGAACCCGCTCACAGTCGACTCTCTCTTCGCAGTCATGCGGGACCACTACCAGACGTGCTACTCACGTGCTCTCGAGCTGTGGCGTGGAGCTTCCCCATTCCCCCAGATCCACGCCAACGCCCTGTGGCTGACCCGCCCTCACGCTGACAGCGACGTGGTGTGGCTCGACCCCGCGCTCACCGGCGCGGCCGCCGTGCACTCCCTCGGCCACGAGTTCGGCCACCAGGCCCTACGGCACAAGCCCCTCGAGCTCCCCACCGAGCCACGGCAGGCCGAGACGTACGAATTCCTCAGCTCCGAGTTCCTGGACGGCTGCCTGTTCGGCCGTGCCCGCTCCCACGACGGGCCCCAGGATCCGGAGTACGTGCGCGTCGAGGACGCGGCGGAACGGTTCGCGTTCCTCCTGCGCCGCACGGCCGCGGACCAGGCCCGCGACACCCGGCACCACGACCCGCTGGTCGGCCGGCTGCACGACAGCCTGTGACCCTCCCCCGCCCACCCCTCGCCGAAGGCCCCCGTGTCCACTGACGACCTCATAGACCTGTTCACCACCATCCCCCTCTGGGTGGTGGTCGCGGTCCGTACCTACTACTGGCCCAAGACCCCGGGGAAGCGGGCGATCCTCGCCACCTTCACCGCCCTCACCGTCGGCGCCACCCTGCGACTCGCTTTCATCGACGACGCCCTGGCCCGCCTGTTCCACTTCAAGGACGCGGCCGTCCTGCCCAAGCACCTGTGCGTGATGCTCGCCAGCATCCTCCTGGTGGGCTGGCTCAAGTCGGTCGTCCCACCCCGTGACAAAGAGCCTGCCTGGCTCCGCTGGATCGACTTCAAGCCCCGCATGGTCTTCGTGGCCGTCATGAGCATCGCGGCCTCCGCCGTCTTCCCGTACGTCCGGCCCTCGATCACCGCGCCCGACGGCTCCCCCGACTTCGCCTCCGCCCAGTACGGCGACGTCGCCGGCACCGTGCACCTGGCCGCCTACCTCCTGACCATGGGTGTGGCCCTGGCCCCCTCCGCGGTGCTCTGCCTCACCGTGGCCAGGCGCACCGATGACCGCCTCCTGCGCGTCTGCATGCGCCTCATGGCCGCGGGCGCGGCCGCGGGTGCCTTCTACCCGGTGTACCGGATCGCGTTCCTGATCTGCGGGTTCACGCACTGGACGTTCCCGCTGAACGAGGCCGAGTTCCACCGCGGCGGGTCGCTCATCCAGCTCGTGACCATCCTGTTCATCATCGTCGGCAGCTCCGTGCGCGCCGTGGAGATCGTCCTCCGCGCGGTCCGTATGCGCCGGGCCCTGATCGACCTCCGCCCCCTGTGGGCCGAGCTCGTCTCCGTCCTCCCGCCGGACGTCATCAAGCGCCGCTTTCAGGAGCCGACGGGCGCCCTGGCCGACCGCTACACCTTCACCGACCTGTACGGCCGCCTGGACGCCCGCATCGTCGACATCTCCGACGCCGCGTTCGAGCTGCTCCCGTGGGTCGAGGAGGACCTCCCCGGCCGGGCGCTCGAGGAAGCCCGCACGGCCGGCCTCTCCGGCGGGGAGGCCGAGGCAGCAAAGCAGGCCCTGTGCCTGCGCGTCGCCCGCCAGCGGGCCGTCGACGGCGAGCCCCACGCTAGGACCCCCGCCGTATCTCTGCTGTCCCTGCGCGACGACCTGGCGTCGAACACCCGATGGCTGGCCCGGGTCGCCCGCCACTACGCCTCGCCCGCATTCGACGACGCGGCCAACCGCCTCGCCGGACACCTCGTTCTCCAGGAAGCCACCGCATGAGCAGCACCACCGCACCCGCCCCGGCCCCCGTCGAGAACCGGGCCGCCCGGCTCATCACCGACCGCGCCGAGCCCCGCAACGTCATCATCCTGGTGTCCCTGGGCGTCGGCCTCGCCCAGGACAACCCGCTCACCGGCGCGCTGTGGGCGCTCGAGGCCATCCTGTTCGCCGCGGCGATCCCCATGGCGTACATCAAGAAGGGGATGCGCGCGGGGAAGTGGGCCGACCGGCACGTCGGCCAGGTTCAGCGCCGCACCCTGCTGATACCCGTCATCATGGCGTCCGTCGCCACCGGCATCGGCGCCATGCTCGTCTTCCACGCCCCCCGCGCGATGCTCGCCCTGGTCCTCGCGATGCTCGCCACCCTCGCCGTGCTCCTGGTCCCCACCGCCGTGTGGAAGTGGAAGATCAGCGTGCACACCGCGGTCGCCGGCGGAGCCCTGGCGATGCTCGCCCTCACCTGGGGCCCGCTGGTCTGGCTCGCCTACCCGCTGCTGGCCATCCTCGCCTGGTCCCGCATCAGCCTGCGTGACCACACCCTCGCCCAGACCATCGCAGGCGCGGCCGCGGGCACCATCACGGCGGGCCTGGTCTTCGCCGCCCTCACCGCATGACGTAAGGCGCACCGTGTCTGTACTCCTCCCGGCCATGCAGACGTCTTCCGCACCCGTAGCCCCGACCGCCCGCCACCTCGCCGTCATCGCCGACGGCAACCGCCGGTGGGCGGCCGCCAACGGTCACACCGTCGAACACGGCTTCCGTCAGGGCGCGGCCGTCGTCCACCAGGTCCTCGACCACTGCCGCGCCCGCGGCCTCGAGGTCGCGTCCGTGTTCCTCATGTCCGACCGGAACTTCGGCCGCGCCGAGGCCGAGGTGCAGATCCTCACCGACGTGATGGTCGACATCCTGGAGAAGGAGACCGCCGCGACGACCGGCCCGATCCGTGTCCTGCGCCAGTTCTCCGGCAACTACCTGATCCCCGGCCGGCTCCTGGCCGCCATCGACCGCGCGGAGCAGGCCACGGCCGACCGGACGGGGATGACCGTCTGCCTGGGCATCGGCTACGACGGCCGCGCCGACATCCGCCAGGCCGTCGCCCACGCCCTCTACGCGCCGGACTACGACGAGCGCGAGGAACTGCCCGTCGAGCGGTACCTGTCCACCGCGGGACTGCCCGACCCCGACGTGGTCATCCGCACCAGCGGCGAGCGCCGCCTGTCCGGATTCCTGCTCTACCAGGCCGCGGACGCCACCCTGCACTTCGATGACCGGTACTGGCCCGAGTACAACGCCGACGCGGTCGAGGAGGCCCTCGCCGTGCACGCGGTACAGAACCTCACGTACGGCCGCTGACCAAGATCGTTCTTGCCCAATTGGGCACGCCCCCGGGCCCCGTGCGAGTGACGTGCGGGGCCCTATCACGCGCCGCGGCCGGTACCGATACGGGCTAGGTGCCCGATACGGGCCGACGGTCTGACTATCGTCCCTCCCATGAAGACACCCACAACTGATCTCGAGTGGATCCGGGCAGGCACGTTGCCGCTCCCCCGGCCCGACGAGACACGCATCATCGTGATGTGCAATCAGAAGGGCGGCGTCGGTAAGACGACGACGACCATCAACCTCGCCGGGGCTCTCGCCTTCTACGGCAAGAGAGTCCTGATCGTGGACGGCGACCCCTCCGGCAACGCCTCGGACGCCTACAAGGTCGAGATGCTCGACGAGGACGAAGGCGACACGCAGACGAAGTGCATCCTCGAAGGGAAGGACCCCCACGACCTGGTGGCCAGGCCGTTCGAGAACATCCACGTTCTGCCGGCCAGCCCGGACATGCAGTTCCTCGCCCCGCGCCTGCGCGAGCAGGGCGATGCACTGCACGCCTACCGCCACATGCTGGACTTCTTCCGGGGTGAGTACGACTACATCCTCGAGGACACCCGGCCGGCCGTCGACACAGACACCAACTCGATGACCGCGGCCGCGGACGCTGCGGTCACCATGGTCGACGTCGACCGCTGGGCGATGAAGGCCGTCGGTACCCAGCTCGCCCAGCACGAAAAGATCATGAAGCAGCTCCGGCGCGACGACTTCCTCGAACTGGGCCTGGTCATCAGCACTGCCAAGATGAGCGGCGGCGACTTCGACAAAGCGGTCCTCAAGAACCTGCACAACCACCCCATGCTGCCGGTCCTGTCCGAGGTTCCGTACCGCGGCGCAGACCTCAAGGAAGCCCGCGCCATGGGCCAGCCCGTACAGATGTACCGTCCGAAGTCCGACACGGCGGGCTTCTTCCGAAACGTCGCAGTCAAGTCAGGGCTGGTGGAGGCAGCGTGAGCAAGCCCAAGGACTGGGAAGCAGAGACCGACTGGGGCAGCCTCGGCGGCGGTGGCTCCGGCAAGACGGCCGAGAAGCTGGCGAAGAACGAGAAGACGACCGAGGAGCAGCGTGCGGCCGCACGCGCATCCCAGATCGAGAAGGCCGTCGCCGAAGCTATCGAGGACGCCAGGCCCGGACTGCACAAGGTTCCCGACCCCGTTGAGCCCGCCGGGGAGGGCGCGCTCACCGACGAGGAACAAGTGCGGTACCGGGAATGCCTCGAGGGCGTCGACCTGGGCAATCAGGCATGGTTCATCCAGGGCAAGGCGCTCGACACGATCGCCGTGGGCCGGCTGTTCCGCGACACCCCGCACAAGCTCGAGCCGCACCGCAACTACGAGACGATCGAGGAGTGGGCGCCGCTGGAGAAGGGCGTGTCGGTCGGCCAGTGCAGCAAGCTGCGCGCGGCCTGGGCGATCGGGGAGGTCCTCGCGGCGCGTGGCTACGACGCCAACCCTGGCCAGGTCCGGGAGATCGTGCCGGTCCGCAACGCCTTCAACCTGAACGCGGCCGTCGCGCTGTACGTCCTGGTCGCCGACACCTGGGGCCAGGACAAGGTCACGGCCGAGCGGCTGCGCAACACCGTCAAGATGCTGCCCGGCGACCTGGAGCTCGACGAGGACGAGGACGTCGACGCCCTGGCGAAGACCATCAAGGGCGTGCTCGTCGAGGAGCTGCAGCCGCCCGTCTCGCACGCGATCCCGGCCGCGGTGACCCGGGCCGTCGACAAGCGGGCCATCGGCATCGCGGACGCCCTCAACCGGCCGCGGATTCCCCGCTCGGAGGTGACCCGCCAACTCATGCAGGCGTTCGCCGACCCGGAGGACTCCACGGTCTTCGACATCGTCCTCGAGCGGATGAAGGCGGAGGAGGCGGCCGCGAAGAAGGCCGCGAGGAAGGCGCTGGAGTAGCCGCACGGCGCCCGAAGACACGGAGGCCCGGCCATAGGTGGTGGCCGGGCCTCCGCGCGCGTACAGCGTCAGTTCCGGCGCGCCATACGGGACAGCTCGTGCGCCTTCCCCGGCTTCTTCCACTCGGCGAACCGGGCGCCGTACACCTGATCGACCTTGCCGTCGGTCATCTTCACCGCGTATCCGCCCTCGGCGATCTCGAACGGCTTGGTCAGCTTCTCCAGGAAGTCGTACGCCTCGCCCGTCGACTGCGAGTCGAACCAGGCCTGCGTCACGAAGTCCGACACGCTGACCTTCCGGCCGCCCACCTTCACCTCGTACGCGAAGTTCTCGACCGGGTCGCACACCTCGTACGCCCACAGCGCGCCGTCCGCGTCCGACGCCCAGAGCTGCACCCGCGGGTCCAGGTACGCCTCGAGGACCTCGTGCGACAGCACCGCGGACACCGACAGCTCCCCCTCCAGGGCACTGCCCCCGTTGTCGAACACGGGGCCCGCGAACACCTTGCCGTAGATCGCGTCACCGTCCTTCGTGTGCCAGCCCAGGGCGCCGGCCTGGTCGGAGTCGTCGAACACCCCGATGACGTAGGCGCCCGGCGGGACGGGCGCGTTCTTCTCCATGTAGACCACCGACAGCGGCTTGACGCCCCACTCCGGCGCGACGTCCCGGCGTACCTGCGTGGCGCAGGCCCGCGCGGCGAGCTGGACGTCCCCGTCGCTGATACGGGACGAGTGGTTGACGACCGCGATGAACACCATGCGTATGCCTCACAAACTGGCTCCGCCCCGGCCTGGTTGCCGGAAGCGGACCGCACGGTGACCCGGGCGGGGGCATTGCGTCGCGTGCCCGGACGCACCGAGGGCCCGGCCATAGGTGGTGGCCGGGCCCTCGTGGGTTCTTCTCACGCAGGATAGGGCAGTTGATGGGGCGTTGGGCCAGGGGTCAGAACTCGTCGTCCTCCGGGTCCGTGATCACGCCGAGCTCCAGGTCGTAGCGCACGGCCGTGTGGACGTACCCGGCCTCGTCGATCCGCCACCTTGCCCGTTGAACGGCCTTGACCGGCACCGGCACGCACGCCTCCTCGACGCGGGCCGGGCCGCCCGCCGACGGCTTGTAGCCCTCCTCGACGGGGTCGAGGACCACCAGGAGACAGTGCCCGCTGTCCTTGACGTAGCAGTGCCACGGCGCCAACTCGGCGGGCAGTTCCCCGGGGTACGGGCGATCGAGGAGCAGACCGGCCAGCGTCCGCCGCACGATCGTCTGCGGGGACGTCGCAGTGCCGCCCGTCGCCGACGGGGTGAAGCACCGCACCGGCGGGGCCTCCAACTGGAAGTGCCGGCGGGCCTGCTTCCGCACCCTGGGCAGCGGCGCCATCTGCTCCTCGTCGACGGCCCCGGTGTCGATGGCCGTCCACGCCCCGAACAGCCCGCGGAACATGCCGTACGCCGGATCGGCGGGGTTGCTGACCTGGACGGGCCACGCCTGCGGGGGAAGGTGCACCTCCTCGTGGTAGGTCAGCGGCCCGTTCACACCCAGCGCGGTCGGCGAGCACAAGCCGAGCCGGTCGGCGACCTGGGTGTCGCTCCACCACGACGCCCACGTCCCGCCGTCGTACGCCACGCCCCAGCTCGCGGCCCGGATCGGGATACCGCTGCGCAGGTACATCGGAGGCTTCTCCCACACCAGGAACCCGGCCGGGGACGGGAGGAGCTGCTCGACGGCCTGGTGCCGGAGCTCAACCGCGGCCGCCACCTCGCAGGCCGCCGCGTCGAAGTAGTACAGATCCGCCGTCGACAGCCGCTCCCGCTCCGCGGCCGCCAACGCCGCGGCGCGGTCCTCGAGCCGGGGCAGGGCCGCCACCTGCGGAGGCATCACGAACCGCACCCCTTGGCCCATCATGTGGGCCCACGCAAGAGCGGCGTTGGCCCGTGTGAAGTCCAGGGTCGGCACCCACAGCTCGTGAGTGGACTCCGGGGGGTACTCGCGGTCAGACACAGGTTCTCCTCGATACTGATGCGGGGCGGAGCCGCTATCACCGGTTCCGCCCCGCTCACTTTGCCGCAGTGCACTGACACCGTGGGCCGGGTCAGTGGAACGCCTCATCAGGGCGCGTCGTCGACCAGCGCGGTGTAGAAGTCGGGCGCCGTGCCGGGGCCGGGGTGGTGCGGCTCCCACTCGACGTCAACGTCCCGGCTCTCGAGCGTCTTGCCCAGGTAGTCCTCGGCCCAGCGCTTCGCGGACTCCACGTCGTCGGGGCCGATCCTGTCCGTCGTCTCGTACACGATCGTGTCGGCGCCGGCGCCGTGCCGGATGGTCCATGCGGCGTCCGGGCTCCCCTCCGCCTCGTACCCGAGCGTCCAACGCGGCTGCTGTGTCGCCTCGTTCATGTCCGTCCTCTCACGGTGCGTGCAGTGTGCGCGTCATACTGCCGGGCGGCGCTGACACCGCCCGGCTGATCAGGCAATTTCCATCCCGGCGTAGCACGCCGAGTGATCCCAGTCGTCGGCCACCGGGTAGCCGCAGAAGCACTCCCCCTCGAGCGCGGGCAGGCCGCGCATACGGCGCTGCAGCGCGGCCATCAGGTCGGTGCGGTGGATCCACCCGCGCTCGCTGACCATGTCCAGGAGCTGCGCCTGGCCGCGGTTGTACGCGTCCCATGCCACGTCTCCGCTGGGCTCCGGCCCGTGGGTCGCCTCCCACGCCAGGTGAGTACCGGTCTCCTCCTCGAGCCGGGCGACGAACCCATAGATCCGGCTGCAGCGCATCCCGTCGAGCTCGTCCAGGCGCCAGATGTTCCGCTCAGCGTCCTGCCACCAAGTCGACTGGAACAGCAGGTCCGACCAGTGGTCCACGGGCTGCCGCCGGCCGCGGAGGATCTCGAAGTGGTCGTCGAACCACTGCTCCTCGAGCTGGGCCCGGCGCTCGGCTCGCCCGCGGGCCAGGTAGGAGCTATGCACGGCGCGCCCTCCTGCCGTACCCGCGCTCGGCCAGGTCCGCGGCGGCCTTCATGATGGCGACCCCGTCCGGGTGGTCGTACACGGCGCGGACGATCGCGTCGTGCCACGCCTGTTGGCCGCGCAGCACCCGGGCCGACGCGGCGTCCTTGCGGCGCGCGGCCTCGAGCTGCTGCTCGATCGTGGGGCAGTGGCAGACCTCGAGGTCCGGGTTCTCCACCCGGGCGTGACACCCGGGGATGAGGTACCGGCCGCCGTGCTCGTCCTCCCACCAGTGGCAGACCAGCGTGCGGCCCTCGGCTCGCTTACCGGCCACGGCGCGGCGTCCCGTTCCGCACGTCCCGGCGGGCGCGCATCGCCGCACTGGCAGCCGCCTCGTCCTCGGCGCTGGGCGGCTGGATGTTGAGAGCGGCCAGGACGGCGCTCAGGATCGTGCCCGGGTCGGCGCCCGGCTCACCGGCGGCGCCCTCGATCGCGTGCCAAGCGCGGTCGTGCTCGCCCGGGGTGAGCACCCGCGGCGGCTGCACGTTCCCGGCCGCTCGCTGCTGCGCGTACTGGGCAGCCGCGGTGAGCGCGTCGCGCAGCTCCGGCAGCCGGCCCGTGAGGACGACGACGCGCACCGTGGCGCCCTCGTCGTCATCGTTCGCCTGCCTGGTCACCTCGAACGTGGTCCAGGTGCCGCCCGGCAACACGGTCAGGCTGTCACCGGTGTGGTCGGTGGCGTGGTACTCACGCCGGGCGTGGAGCGCGGCGTCGAGCTCGTCGGCCTGCTCGATCGTGAGCCACATACTGACGACGTCGCCGCCGAGGGCGAGGTTCTCGCCCTCGACCCACACGTACGGGCGCTTAGACGCGTCGGTCGCGGTGCGCAGGATCAGCCGGTGGTTCTGTCCGTCGGTGTAGCAGTACGGGAACGTGGGCTGCTCGAGGACGGCGGCGGTCAGGTCGTTGGGCATGGTCGTCTCCTGATGACGGGCGGGCGGTCAGGCGGGCTGCGGGACGGACAGGCTGGGGAGCTCGAGGGGCCACGGCCGGCGGCGGGCGAACTCGACGCGGTCCGGCTTCCATCGGCCGCTGTTCGGCTTGCGGCGGCGGGGCGTGACGTTCCATCGCATGGCGGTGCCTTCCTGGGCAGGTGGTGGTCAAGCGGCTTGAGTGCCGGGGCGGGTCTGGTCCGCGGCCGGGGACGGCAGGAGACGGAGGTGACGGCGCAGTTCCGCGGTCTCGCGGGCGTGCGCGCGGTTGTACTCGCGGCGCCGCTCTGCGGCCGGGGACTTGTCCTGCCATCCGTCCAGGGCGGCGAGGAGGTCGGCCATGTGCTGCGCCTGCTCCTCCGGCGTCCACCGGCGGATGGGGCGGGGCTCCGGCGGGCGTGTGGGGAGCGGCGGCAGCGTTGCGGGGCGCTGGACGGGCTCGCCGCGGCCGAACTTGCCGGTGGGCCACTGCTCGGCCATCAGGCGCTCGTACGGGTCCATCTCGCATCTCCTGCCGGTTGTGCGGGTGGTGGAGCAGGGGCCGGGCGCGCGGCGGCGCCCGGCCGGTGGGTCTACTTGGCGGGGGCCTCGGGGGCGCGGCTGCACTTGCACTTGTGGCCGCAGCGGTCGCAGTCCTCGCAGAGCTCGTGCGGGCAGCAGCCGCACGGCAGGCGGCGGGTGGGCGGCAGCGTGCAGCGGTGCGCCGCGTCCTCCTCGGCGGCCGCGTCGACCTGGTCCAGGAGGGCCATGGCGGCGCGCACGGCGACGGGGTCGGCGAGGGTCTCGGCCCGCACTGCGGACTCGTGGGCGTCGAGCATGGCCTTCGCCTCGTCGTGGTAGACGGGCCCGCCGGCGAACGGGGCGACGAGGTGGTTGAAGATCGGGCGGCGCGTCTCCCGGGACGGGGTCGGCGGCGCGGCGCCCAGCTCGTCGGCCTGGTGGTCCAGCCACATCGCGGACGCGAGCACGCCCGTGTGCGTGTTGGAGTGCGCGGTGTCCGGGAGCTGCAGTTCCCTCTCGCGCAGGAAGCGGGCGGCCATGCGCAAGACGCGGGCGTCCTGCTGGGTGAAGACGACGGGGTCCATCAGGGGTTGTCCTTCCAGGGACAGGAGTGGTGGAAGTGCCGGACCGCCTGGGGGAACGTCGCGGCCCGGACGGCTGTGTCAGAACAGGCCGGACTGTCCGGCGGCCTCGAGCTCCTGGCGCGCCGTCTCGGTGGCCTTCTCGGCCTCCTGGCGGCGGAGCTGCGCGACGAGCGGGGCCTGGCGCTGCGCCTCGGCCGTCTTGCGGGCCTGCAGCTCCGCGGACGTCGCCCAGCGCGTCATCACCTCGTGGTCGGCGAGCTCGGGCACGTCACCGAGCGCGGTGCACCTGACGTGCGGGCTCTCGAGACGGCCGGTGACCTCGGCGAGGGTCCGGAGCCAGTTCGGGCCGTACGCGCCGACGATGACGACGAGCGTCCCGGCCGCGTCGAAGCCCTGCCGCAGGGAGAACCCGTCGGCCGCGTGCTGGTCGGGCCCGCCGGCCTTCTGCTCGTAGACGTCAAGGCCGAGGTCGACCAGCCCGCCCTCGACGAGATGGCGGCGGATCGTGGACGTGCGCGTGGCTCGAGACATGGGTGTCCTCGCTTCGTGGTCTGGGCCGGTGCTCTCCGGCCCGGGGCGGTGCGCCCTGCTCCTGCGCCGGGTGGGCCGGTTCAGGGGCGGAGCGCACCGCCCGCCGTGGGGTGGCGGGCGATGCTGGGGGCGGGCTACGCCAGGGCGACGGTGACCAGGACGTCGGAGAAGTACGTGTCGGGGTGCTCGCCGTCGTTGATCTCGAGGCCCTGGAACTCCCAGTCCGCGGCGATGTCCGCGGCGAGCTCGGCGCGGCCCTTGCGCAGCGCGTCACCGTGGCTGACGGCCTCCACGGAGAACCAGTCGAGACCGGAGTCACGCAGCGACACCCACGCGGCGTTGGAGTTGTCGCCGACGCGGACGGCCTCCGGCAGGATGCGGCGGATCTCGAACCCGGCGACGGGGCGGTCGGTGTAGACGACGGTGAAGCTGCGCAGGGTCTTGTGCAGGGTCAGGGACATGGGGTTCCTCACTTCGTGGTGGGGGGCCGGTGCTCTCCGGCCCCGGGGGTGGGGCGCCCACGGCGGGCGCCCCTGGGGAGCTGCCGCGGTCAGGCGGCGAGCAGAAGCTGGGGGTCGTCCGGCAGGCTGTTGAGGAGCGCGTTCCGCCAGGCGATGGCGTACTTGGGGCAGTTGCCGCAGTGCACGTGCTTGCCGACGCATCCGGGCATCGGGGCCCGGTTCACCGCGTTGTACGACCAGGCGAGCGAGTCGGAGCTGTAGAGCTGGTGGGCGACGCGGCGGAGACCGGTCTTCTTGAAGCCGAAGCCGTGCAGGCGGATGCCCATGGACCAGATCGTTTCGATGATCCGGGCGGCCTCGTCGGTCTGCTGCAGGCGGCACACAGAGCCGATGCCAACGACGGGTTCGAGCGTGAGGTCGACGCCGACCTGGTCGTACAGGTCGATGCACCGCAGGTAGTCGTCGAGCGTGCGGCCCTGGATGACCGGCATCCACGGCAGCTCGGAGTCGAGCGTCATCAGGTTCAGGTACGACGCGACCGTCTTGATCTGGTGGTCCGCGATGGTGAGGCCGGTCTTCGCGAGGATCTCGTCCTCACACATCCAGTCCTGAATGGAACACATGTCCATCAGGCCGATCTCGTCGTAGTACCGGCGCGCCGCCGCGGCGTACGTGTACGGCGAGATCGTCCAACGGCCGTGCTGCGACAGCTCCGTGAATCCACGGGAGTCGAGCATCCACGGCGTCACGGCCCGCGGCAGGGTCACACGGTCGGCCAAGCGCCCGTGGGAGACGCACAGCGGGATGCAGTCGTTGCCGAACTCTTCGCGGGCGAGCCAAGACGGCTGGTGCGTGCCCAGGTACGTCACGCGGTCGACGTCGGCGAACCACGTGCGCGGGGCGTACACCGGGGCCGGACGCTTTGCCTTGGGCTGTGCGTTCGCCGCCGGGGCGGGAATGTCGAAGAGTGCGGCATCAGCCATGGTGTTCCTCGCTTCGTGGTCCGTTGGCGGTGCTCTCCGCCAACACGAGGAATAGTACACCCTGGGCAACGTGTGGGGTAGGGGTGCGCGGAAACTGAAGCGGGGACCGCGCCAGGACGGCCCCCGCTCGCGTGATCAGGCGGCCAGGCCGTACAACGTGACCTGACGGGCGCGGTACTTGCTCGCCGCGGCCCGGCCGATGTGCCCGGCCATCGCGGTCCCAGCCGGCGGCCGCGCGGCGGGACCCTCGGCCTCCTCGAGCGCCTGGGCGCGCCGGATGATCTCCCGCATCGACAACCCCTTCTTGAAGTCGGCCCCGACCACCACTTCGGTCCGGGCGTACGCCGCGGCGAGCTCCGGCACCCGGCGGGCGCCATTCACCAAGTCGCTGTTGCACCCGAGGACACAGAAAACGCAGCTCAGGCGCCGGTTTCCCCAGTCGTAAGCCGGGTGGTACGGCAGACGCGACCGGGCTATCTCCTGCCACACCTTCCGGTCGCTCCACGCGTGGATCGGGCGCCAGGTGACGACGTGCCGCTTGCCATTGCTCGCGCCGCGGTTGATCTCCACCTCGGCGAGCTGCGCCCGCGCGGTGCTCTCCGCGGCCCGCTGGCCGATGCACTCCAGGATCCGCACGGGACGGCCCAGGTCGCCCAGCTCGGCGACCAGCCGCGTGTACAGGGTCCGGATCGGGCCCCGCTTGGCGTCCGGGGTGCACCAGCGCGCAGAACTCGACGGCCAGGCCGGCGCAACCTTCGCCGTCGTCGGGTCCTCGCCGCGCTCCCGCGCCTCCTCCTCGGCCTTCGCCTTCAGCTTGCCGTACCGGATCTCGACGCGGTCGAGGAGATCGGCGCCCTTCGCCTGGACCACCTCGAACCGGGGGACCCCGGCGAGCGCGGCCTGGAGCTCGGCGAGCTCGCGCGTCCCCTCCCACTCGACCCGGCCCAAGTCCGCGTGGACGACGACGACCTTGTGCAGCATCCCCAGGGCCTTCGCGCGCCGCACGACGTACGACAGCATCGCCTGACTGTCCTTGCCGCCACTGCTCGAGATCACGACCCAGTCCGCGTCACGGATCATCTCGTCCGGCACGGTCGTCGACGGCTCGAGGGGCACGGACGCGTGCACCGTCTTCCGCCGCTTCGGCTTCGGCGTGGGCTTCGCCGGCGCTTCGACCACGGCGGCTATCTGGGGGCTCTGGATGGCGGGGAGGTCGAACAGGGTCGCGGTCTGCATGGCGG
Source organism: Streptomyces sp. NPDC001068 (assembly GCF_042897315.1). Lineage (NCBI taxonomy): Bacteria > Bacillati > Actinomycetota > Actinomycetes > Kitasatosporales > Streptomycetaceae > Streptomyces > Streptomyces sp. NPDC001068. The sequence continues at coordinate 119,088 of NZ_JBIAYD010000018.1, forward strand.
GCGTCCTCGAGGGCGTGGAGCGGGCGGAGCGGGGCGGCGAGCGGGGACAGGGGGCGCAGCACGGGCCGCGCCCCCTGGGGGGTCGTCAGCGGTACCAGTGGCCGAACTGGTTGCGCGCGGTCACGTACATCTCTCCGTGCGTCTCGGTGGCCCACGGCGACCGGGGCAGCTCGTACCGGACGACCGCGCCGAACCGGCAGGTGGACACGACGGACGCGGTGACGTCTCCCACGACGGTGATCACGTCGCCGGTCTGCAGACCCAGGAAGTCCGGCGTGGACACGCTCGCCTCGGTCCTCCACCACGCGCCCCACGCCTTCGGCTCGTGCGGGGACCTCGAGAGCGGCGCGAACCGGTCGCCCGGCCGGTGGTCGACCCACTCCGCCGTGCCCGCCTTCGGGCTGTACAGGTGTGCACGGTCGTACGCGGCCGGGACGCTCGAGACGGGCAGCTCTCCCAGGGCGAGCGGCCGACGGACCTTCACGGGGGCCGGGACGGCGGGGGCGGCGGGGGCGACGTCGAACAGGGCGAGGGTCTGCATGGGGTCCTCCAGGACGTGAGGCGGGCGGAGAGGGGGGCCGGGGCGCACCGTGCGGGCTGCGCCCCGACCCGGGGGAGCTGCTAGCCGTTGCAGGCGGCGCGGATGGCGGCGATGAACTTGGCGGCCGCCGCGGTGGCGCTCGCGGGGTCGGCGTCCGGGTCGCACCGGTGGATCACCACCTCGTCCGCGCCGTTGTTGAACCGGATCTGCCAGGTGCCGCCCCAGTGCTCGAGCGGCTCGTCGACGAACACCCAGTCCTCATGGGCCTCGTAGACGTACGCGACGAGCTGGGGCGTCCCGACGCCGGGGAAGTCGTCGCCGGTCAGGGGGATGACCAGCCACGAGTTACCGGCGTCGTCGTCGCGGTGGGCGGTGATGCCGTACTCGGTGAGCGCCGCGGTCATCCGCTCGCGGGCCGTGGGCAGCGGGGGCGTGAGGATGAGCCGCGCGAGACGCTCCCGGCCGGTGTGGTCGCGCTCCCAGACCTCCGCCGCGCGCCAGCGGGCCACGCGGAACAGGTGGGCGTACTCGAGGGTGACGCGCAGCCGCTCGTCGCACTGCTGCTCCCAGCCGGCGCTCGGCCGGTGTTCGGGGAGGAGCTCCAGGACCACCTCGCCGGTCTCGCGGCGCGGGTCCAGGTAGGCCCCGGCGCTGATGCACTGGTCCCGCTCGTTGAACGCGGCCAGCGGCTGCCCGTCGTGCGTCAGGAGACGGATGGCGGCCTTCACCTGGGGGACGTCGACGCTCCCGGGGAGGCAGCCGAGGGGGCGCGGCGCGGTCTGGGCGGTGGCGGGCTTCGTGGTCATGGCGCGGGGTTCTCCTCGGTGAAGTCGTGGCGTGCTGGGGGGGGCGGGGCGCAGCGTCGGGGTGCTGCGCCCCGCCGGGGGTCCGGCTAGAGCTGGGGTTCGCGGACGCGGCCGTCGGAGTACACGAACAGCAGGGGCGCGCCCTGGTCGGTGCGGACGGCGGCGGTGTGGGCGGGGTAGCGCAGGGCGGCCATCTCGGTGTGCGCGCGGCTGACGATGTCCTCGCGGGCCATGTCGTCGGGCAGCTCGGTCACGGTGCCCTGTCGGACGTCGGACCAGTTGGCGTAAAGGTCGATGCGCATGGGGTTCCTCTGCTGGGGCCGAGTGAGGCGGGGAGGGTGCCGGGGCGCGGCGCGTACGGTCGCGCCCCGGCGGTAGGGACCGGACCGGTCAGACGACGTCGGTGACGGTGAAGTGGTCGGCCAGGCCGTGACCGGCGTTCTCGGCCTCCATGCGCACGGCGGCGATGTACACGGCCTCGATCACCGCGCGGGTGGTGTGGTCGACGACGTACCACTTGCCGCCACGGCCGCCCGTCCAGAAGTCGAGCGCGTACCGGGTCGCCAGGGTGACGGGCTCCAGGTACTCGACGACGCGGATGGTCTGGCCCCACGCGCCCTCGGCGGTGCGGATGCCGGACTCGCGCAGCACCTTGCCGCCCGCGATGTTGAACGCGTACGCGTCGTGCTGCTCGCGGGGGACGGTGGTGGAGTAGATCCGGTGGTGCATGACCGCGCGCGGCTCGCCGAACTGGGCGGACAGCTCCCACCAGGGCTTCAGGGCGGCCTCTACGGGGGCAACGCTCATAGGGGTGTTCCTCCTTCGTGGTCTGGCGGGTGCTCTCCCGCCAACACGCAGAATAGTACACCCTGGGCAATGATGGGTAGGGGTTGCCCAGGAAAACCCACGGGGAACGGCCCCGGGATTCCCTCCGGCTGTGCATTCGGGGGAGTCTCGGGGCTCTACCTGCCCGGGGGAGCTGCTACGCGGCCGGGGCGAACAGCCGGCGCTCGGCGTCCACCGACGGCAGCAACACGCCTGCCAGGCTCGCGCTGAACTCCTCCACCTGGGCCCGGGGGATGGCGACGTGCGTGGTCCCGTCGGGGAACCGCTCCGCCATGGGGCGCGGCTTCGGCCACGGGGCACGGCGGGGCTTCACCGGCATGGGCGGGGGCACCACCAGCGCCGGACGGGCCACCGACACGGGGAACAAGCCCTCCTGCCCGTCCTCCTCGGCCCGCACGGCGTCCACCTCGTCGGCCTCCCGCAGCATCGCGGCGTGCGCCTGCTCGAACAGCTCCACCCGCTCGAGCTCCAGGCGCTCCGCCTCCACCCGCGCGGCCTCCGCACGGGCCAGGCGCTCCGCCTCGGCGACGACCGCGGGCACCATCCGCGCCCGGAGGGCCGTCACCGCGCTGTCGTCGGCCCGCTCGAGGTCCACACCGCCCACGGCGGCCCACACCTCCTCTGCCACGGCCCCGTGCTGCTCCCACAGCGGCCGGGAGCTGCTCCGCGCCTCCACGGGCCGCGTACGGGCCCCCAGACGCTGCGCCAGGGCGTGCAGGACGTCCGCGCGGAACTCCCGGACCCGCACGCGCATCGTCGACGCGTCCTCGTACTCCAGGAACTCCTCGGCGGCCGCGGAGCGCTTCCACGCGCCGAACACCCGGACCGCCCGGGTCGCCAGGGCCTCCACCTCGTCCAGGACCCGCTCGAGGGCCACCAGGTACCCGGCGACCGCCCCCGCGTCGCCCTGCACCGTCAGCCGCCGGTCGTCCAGGCCGCCGTACCGCTCATCCGTGCCGCACATCTCCTTGTAGAACGACCACCGCGGGTTCAGCTTGAAGGGGGTCGCCGCCTCCACCCCGTGAACGTCGGCCAGGGCCCACGCCACGTCGTGGTGCTGCTTCGCCCGACGCTTCGACGGCGCAGGGAACGCCAGGTCGACGGTAAACCGGCCCGGGGCCGACTCGTACGGGCGGGGGAACTCAACATGCGCACTCATGCGCTCTCTCCTTCGTGGTCGTGACGGCTGCTCTCCGCCACAGGGGGACCGGACCGCAGGGGGCGGACCGGGGACATGGGGGCCGGCTCAGCGGCGACGGAGCACACGGGCGAGCCAGCACGGGCGGCGACGTTCACGGGGCGCGCCACGCTCGTACGCCCGGATCATCGCGGCCACCGACTCCGGGTTCGGCGACTGGTGCCACTGCAGCAGCAGCCACACCCCATCGCGCAGCTCCCCGTACGGCCGGTCAAGGAACAGGGACGCTCCACCGTCCTTGTACCGCCACACCATCCAGACGCGGGCTGACTGATACTCCCGCTGGTACACCTCCGACCGGGGAGCGGGCGGCAGACCCAACAGGCGGGCCACCTCGTCGGTGAACGCCACGAACGACGTGAACGGCTCACTGGCGAGCCGAGACTGAAGCCAGGGGGGAACCATGACGGGCTGAGCCTTCCTGAGAGCGCCCCGCAGCGCCCCGACGCACACGGCGGCCGGGAAGCGCTGAGAGAGCGGGAGAGCGGGGTTTCTGGACTTTCTGGACCGTCCACACGCGCGCGGGCGTGTAAGGCGGCTCGAGGGGTGCCGCCCGACCCGATCCGGCCGGGCGGCACCGGGCGGGTCAGCCCTGGGAGCGGCGGACGTACTCGACGGGGACGGCGACGCTGAACAGGGCGCCGATCACCTTGCGGGCGTTGGCGGCGGCGTCCTCGCGGCCGTCGCGCTTGCGGAACTTCGCGACGATCGCCGGGTGCGCGGGGATGAACCCCTGGGGCGTGTCGACCCCGGCCGTGATCGTGGCGGTGACGTTCCAGCCGGTGCCGGAGTCGCTCGAGCACTGCACGCGCACCAGGGGCGTGCCGGTCTCGGCGGCGGTCAGCTCCTCGGCCGTGCCGTCGACGGCGTTGTACGCCACGGCGGCCGTACGGATCTCCTCGGCCGTGCTGGGCAGGTCGGTGCCGTGCATGCGGTGGGCGTGCGGGGCGACGGCCAGGATCACCGCGCGGGCCTGCTCGACGGCGGCGCGCGCCTGGTCGTGGGCGGCGTTGCGGGCCCGCAGGTCCCCAGCGGTGCGCAGCGACTCCCACGCGTCCTCGACGGCGTCCTTCGCGTCGACGATGGCCAGGTGGTGCTCGCTGGGGGCGTGCTTGCCCAGGGTGAGCAGGTGGCGGCCGAGGTCCTCGAGGTCACGGGGCGCGGTGGCGCACACGGTGGCCTCGTACGCGGCCAGGGCGGCGTACAGGGTCCCGGCGGCCGGGGCGGTGTCCTCGGCGGCGGGGCCGAACACGGTGTCCAGGGAGGCGCGGGTAACCATCAGGTGCATGTCCGGCGGGAAGGTGCTGCCGGTGGTGCTCTCGTCGTGGCTGCGGAACGTCCAGGTGGGGCGGACCCAGGGCGCGCCGGGGCCGACGAACGCGGTGACGGCGTCGACGGTGCGGGTCTCGCCCATGTGGGCGTGGATCACGTCCATGCCGGGGCGGAGCATGTCGGCGCGGACGGGGAGCGCCGAACCGTCGGTGATCTCCTGGAACGTCTCGGCGTAGTACGCGGACAGCTCCGCGTCGATGTCGCCGGTCAGCTCGGCGTCCGTGGGGCGCTCCAGGGCGGGGAAGAGGTCGCCGGGGGTGGCGGGGCGCAGGTACACGGTCCGGCCGTCGCGGTAGACGATGTGGGCGGTCGACTTGCTCGCGGACATGCGCTTGACGGTGCGCTTCACCAGCGGCTGCATCATCGCGGCGTTGATCTCGTCCAGGGCCTGCCGGGTCGGGATGATCTCGGTGGTGCCGTTCTCGGTGCGGACGTGCTTACGCTCCACGGTGGGCGCGGCGCCGGGGGCCGGCTGCGGGACGTACCGGCGGTTCTCCACGACGATCGCGCGGTCGGCGGGGTCCTGGCGGAACTGCTGACGCTTGAAGCGCAGGTTCGACACGATCTTGCGGACCTGGGCGGCGGGGATGCCGTCGTGCTTGCGCTCCTCGCCGACGTACACGGCGTGCGGCGCGTCGACGACGTCGTCGGTGGTGGGCAGCTCCTCCAGCTTCGCGGGGGCCTTGCTCCACAGGCGGATGGACACCGGCTCGACACCGCGCAGGCGCATCGGGGACAGGCGGTTGGACAGGCGCGCGGAGATCGCGTCGGTGAGTTCCTTGTCCCAGCCGCGCGGGTCGCGGTCGCCGCCCTCGACGATCTCGTCGCGCAGGGCGTGCACCTGGTCGTCGCTCATGTGGTGGAGCTGCTCGCGGATGGCCCAGTACCGCTCATCGCGGGTGAAGATGACGCGGACGCGCTCCGACTCGGCGTCCCGGCGGATGATGCGCCGGACGGTCTCCTTGTTGGCCTTGCCCTGCTCCTTGTCGGCGTCGCGGCTCATCACGGCGTCCACCAGGTCGTGCGTGACCACGCGGCCGTTGTCCAGGCGGGCGGAGATGAAGACCTGCAGCGCCATGGCTTCGGCGCGGTCGGTGGCGGTCAGCGTCATGGGGTGCTCCCTCGTTCGTGGTCCGGCCGGGGATGCTCGCCCCGGCCCCGCCTTAGTGGCGTCCGCTGACCGTACCGCCCTCCCCTCGAATACGCAACCCTGGGCAATGAAAGGGTGCGGAGCGCTCGAGGAATCGCGGCGCTCACCAGGGAGTTTCAGGGAATCTCGACGCAGGGGGTTGCGAGAGATTGCCTCGGGTGTACTGTTCTCCTCAGCGGTTCACACCGCAGCCCCGGAGAGCACCGGGGCGAGACCACGAACACGAGGAGCACCCGATGATCACTCTCGCCAAGGCCACCGACACCCCCCGCGCCACCGTCTCCCTGGAGAAGGACCCCACCGCCATCGTCTGGTTCCTGGCCGTCGTGACCGACATGGCCACCCCCGCCGCCCGGGTCCACGAACTGGTCGTCACCTTCGAGGAGTCCTACGACTCCCAGGTGGAAGCGGCGCACCGCCTGGCCGAGACGATCGACGGCGCCACTGTCGAGATCCTGTTCGCCAACGACCGGTCCGAGGCGTACGGCGTCGCCCGCACCGGCCAGGACTTCGACGGGATGCTCGACCTGTGGCTCGCCCAGCAGCCCCCGGCCGTGGCCGTCGAGCACGTCGGCTGACCCCGAGACCCGCACCGCCCGCCAACCCCCCTGGCGGGCGGTGCGCCCCGCCCCCGGGGCCGGCTGTCTGCCGGAACGGGCGCAGGGCGCACCGCCCACACCGTCCCGGAGAGCACCGGGGCCCGGACCACGAAGGAACACCATGCGTCGCATTCGCCTCTCGGCCGTCCTCACCCGCCGCCCCCGCCCGGTCGTGATCGCGCTCGCCGGTCTCACCGCCACCGTCGCCGCCCTGGTCTCCGTGTACGGCAGCACGTACGACGGAGCCAACGCGGGCGCCACCGTCGGCCCGGCCGGTTGCTTCGTCGGCATCGAGTGGCGCGGCGAGCCGGGCGTGTACGGCTCCTGCACCGGCGCCGACCCGGACAGCCGGGAGGGCGCGACCGCGTCCGGCCCCGCCTTCCACCTCGACTTCCCGTGGGCCGACAACGTCGACGCGGACACCGCCACGCCTGAGCCGGCCCCCGCCCCGGCCGCCGACGACGTCGTCACCGCGTACAACGCCGGGTGGAAGGCAGGCGTCGACGCCCTCGGCCACGGCACGCACGCCACGCCCCCGGCCGCGTCCGGCGACGCGAACGACGCGGGCACCGTCGCGTGGGCAGACGGCTGGATCGACGGCCAGGCCGACGCCATGGGCGACGACGACCGAGACGGCACCGTCGAGCCGGGCGAGTCCGGGTGGGACGCAAGCACGGCCCGCCACTGACCCTCGAGCACCCCGCCGGGGCGCAGCCCGCGCCCCGGCCCCCGACTCCCCAGGAAGGCACCGCACGCCATGCCCAGCGCCCCCCTCACCCCCGCCCAGACCGCGCAGCTCGGCGACGCCGTCGGCCGGATCGCCGCGTACGCCGCCCGCTCCCTCGTCGACACGTACCCGCACCTGGACCTCGAGCAGCTCGTCGAGACGTTCACGCGCCCCGTGGCCGTCGAGGGCACCGCACGCCGCTACCTGGCCGCGCTGGACTGCGGCGCCACCCCGGCCGTCGCCGCCGGGCGCGCCGGGGTCGCGCTCATCAACGCGTGGGCCGAGGCGCGCCTGGCCGCCGCCCAGGCCGCCCAGGCCGCCCGCACCGCCTGACACACCCGACCACTCCCGCCGGGGCGCAGCACCGCGCCCCGGCCCCGCACAGCTCCGAGAGGATCCACACCATGGCCCGGAAGATGAGCGCCACCGAGCGAGCCGCCCGCGATGTCGTGAACAAGTACGTCCGTGACGGCCTGATGGAGCGCGGGCAGGCCAACCGCGCGATCCGTGACGGCCTGGCCATCGCCGAGACGACCGTGCGCACGGAGTACGTGAAGAACGGGTGGGGCTCCGCCCTGTACTACGGGCAGAAGGTCGCCGCGGCCCGCGAGGAGTTCGACGCCGCCCGGCCCGGCTCGATCGCCCAGCGCGTGAAGGGCGCGCGCCTGCTGGCCACGGAGATATACGCGGCCGTGTTCGCCGTCGTGGAGGCCGAGGAGGGCCCCCGCGAGGGCGCCGAGCGGCTCACCCCCGGCCAGGCCGAGGAGGTCATGGCCACCGTGCGCGACACCGCCCGGGAGCTGCGCGAGGAAGCCGCCGCGCCCGCCCGCCGGTTCACCGCCGCCGCCTGACAGTCCCCGCCCGCCGGGCGCAGCTCCCCCGCGCTGCGCCCGGCCCCGCCCCCTGGCCCCGTCCCGAGACAGGAGAGACCCCGTGAGCACTGCCCCCGACTGGTCGGCCATGCGCCGCGCCGACTTCGACCCGACCGCCCCGCTCGCCCTGGTGGAGGCCCGCGACGTCACCCGCCGCGTGGAGGCCGTCCCGGACGCGTGCGGCACCGACGCCCTGTTCGGGGACGAGCCGCGCCCCGCCCGCCCGGCCCACCGCAGTAGGCCGGCTGTCGCGGACGCCCCGGAGGCCGACGCCCTGTTCTGACGGGCGGGAACAGTACGCCGAGGGCAGCGCGCCCGATCACCTCCGGGATGGTCGGGCGCATTCCCATCTGCGGAAACTCGAATTCGATCACGGGAAGTGTTCCCCCAGGGGTTGCCCAGGGTGTACTATTCAGGGGTTGGCGGAGAGCACCGCCGACGACCACGAAGCGAGGAGCACCCCATGGCTACTGCCCGCACCAACTTCCGCGACCGCGTCCGTGCCAACCGCGCCGCCTCCCGCGCCCGCCGCGCCACGGCTCGCGCCGCCCGCGCCGTCCGCACCTCCGCCCGCTCCATCACCACGCACGTCCTCGCCACCGGCGCCGACGCCGCCACCGTGAAGGGCGTCGTCAAGGCGCTGCAGGGCGTCGCCAAGACCGCCCGCGCCAACGGCCTCAAGGGCAAGCGGGTCCGCATCCGCCGCACCGCCCAGGGCTTCAAGCGTCACGCCGTCACCGCCTACCGGTACACCCGCGCCCAGGTCGCCGAGATCGCCGCCGCCTACAAGCCGCGCAAGGCCGAGTACAAGGCCATCCGCGCCGCGCTGATCGCCGCCTGAGCCACCCCCTGAACCGCCGGGGCGCGGCCCTCCCCCACCGCGCCCCGGCCCCCC
>NZ_JBIAYD010000019.1:0-115702 GCF_042897315.1 Streptomyces sp. NPDC001068
GTTCTCAAGGAACGGTCGCTTCCTTTGTACTCACCCTCTCGGGCTTTCCTCCGGGCTTCCCTTCGTTCTTGCGTTTCCGACTCTATCAGATCTTTTTTCGATCCGATTTCCTCGGCGCTTTCCAGGTTTCCGCTCTCGCGTTTCCCTTTCCGGCGGTTCCGACTCTATCAGATCCTTTCGGCGTCCGATTCCCAGTCAGCGGGCTTGTCTTCCCGGCTGTTGGGCCGTTCCGACGAGTGAGACTTTAGCGGATTCCCGGCCTCCGACGCTAATCGGGGGGCCGCGTCCTTTCGAACGTGGATTCCTTCATTTCGCACATACGCATGCCAAAACAAGGCGACGACGGATCGTCGACTGCTGGTAGGTACTTGCGGAATGGCTGTCCGGGGACCGACCGGGGTCGGCGCTCACGTCGGACAACTCGGAGAACATTACGTAACCGGTCGGGGTGTGTCAACTCGCGGCGGGACGCACCCCCGGGGCGTATCGTGAATGGCATGACTACGCGTACGTGCACCCAGCTGTGGTGGGCCGCCTGACGGCGGCCGCGTTCACGTACGCATTCAACGGCCGCCGCCTCGGCGGCCGTTCGTGTATCTCCCTCCAGCACCTCTGAGGGCCGGCCGCTCGGGACGGCGGCTCCGACCAGGAGGTGGAGAAGGAATGACACGGGTCTTCAGCGGGATCAAGCCGACCGGACACCTGACGCTGGGGAACTACCTGGGAGCCATGCGGCAGTGGGCTGCCGTGGACCAGCACCAGGCCGACTCCCTGTTCTGCATCGTCGACCTGCACGGGATGACCGTCGACCACGATCCGGCCCGGCTGCGCCGGCTCACCCGGCAGGCGGCGACCCTGCTGCTGGCGGCCGGGCTGGATCCGCAGCTGTGCACCGTGTTCGTGCAGAGCCACGTCGACGAGCACACCCGCCTGTCGTACCTCATGGAGTGCGTGGCGACGGACGGCGAGATGCGGCGCATGATCCAGTACAAGGAGAAGGTCGCGCGGGAGGCGGTGCGCGGGCGGAGCGTGCGGCTGTCCCTGCTGACGTATCCGGCGCTCATGGCGGCGGACATCCTGGCCTACGGCGCGGACGAGGTGCCCGTCGGGGACGACCAGGCTCAGCACGTGGAGCTGACGCGGGATCTCGCGGTGCGCTTCAACCAGCGGTACGGGCACACGTTCGTGGTGCCGAGGGCGACCGTGCCGAAGGTGGCCGCGCGGGTGATGAACCTGCAGGACCCGACGTCGAAGATGGGCAAGAGCGACGACTCCGGGGCGGGCATCGTCTATCTGCTCGACGAACCGGAGGTGATCCGGAAGAAGATCATGCGGGCCGTGACGGACAGCGGGCAGGAGGTCGTCTACGACCGGGAGGAGCAGCCCGGTGTCGCGAATCTGCTGGAGATTCTCGCAGCGTGCACGGGCGGGAACCCTGAGTCACTGGCAACCGTTCACGATTCGTACGGCGCTCTGAAGCGGGCCACCGCGGACGCGGTGCTGGACGTGCTCGGTCCCCTGCAGGCCAGGCACAAGGAGTTGTGCGTCGACCCCGGATATGTGGAGGAGGTGCTGCGGCATGGAGCGGAGAAGGCTCGGGCGATCGCCCGGCCGATCGTCGATACGGCCTATCGGGCGATCGGACTGCTGCCACCGGGCGGCTTCGCGGAGGGTGCCGTCGCCCAGCCCGCGTTGAACGCGACCCGCTAGGCGCAAGCGGCTCCTCTTTACCGTCTCCTCCTTGCCCGTCTCCTCCTCGCCGGCCTTCCCCTTGCTCGCTCGCTCCCGGTTCGTTCGCTCCCGCTGGTCTCAGTCCTTCTTTCCGGAGGCGAGTTCGCGGCTGCGGTCGCGGGCGGCTTCGAGGGCGGCGATGAGGGCGGCCCGGACGCCGTGGTTCTCCAGTTCGCGGATGGCGTTGATGGTGGTGCCGGCGGGCGAGGTGACGTTCTCGCGGAGCTTGACGGGGTGTTCACCGCTGTCGCGGAGCATCACGGCGGCGCCGATCGCGGACTGGACGATCAGGTCGTGGGCCTTGTCGCGGGGCAGGCCGAGCAGGATGCCCGCGTCGGTCATGGCTTCGACGAGATAGAAGAAGTACGCCGGGCCCGAGCCCGACAGGGCGGTGCAGGCGTCCTGCTGGGACTCGGGGACCTGGAGGGTCTTGCCGACGGCACCGAAGATCTCCTCGGCGGTGGCGAGGTGGGCGGCGGTGGCGTGGCTGCCGGCGGAGATGACGGACATCGCCTCGTCGACGAGGGCGGGGGTGTTCGTCATGACACGGACGACCGGGGTGCCGGTGACCAGGCGCTCCTCGAAGAAGGAGGTGGGGATGCCCGCCGCGCCGCTGATGACGAGCCGGTCGGCGGGGATGTGCGGGGCGAGTTCGTCCAGGAGGCTGCCCATGTCCTGCGGCTTGACCGTGAGGATCAGGGTGTCGGCGGTCTTCGCTGCCTCGACGTTGGTGACCGGGGTGACTCCGTGCCGGGCGTGGAGTTCCTCGGCCCGCTCGGGCCGGCGGGCGGTGACCAGGAGGTCCGCGGGGGCCCAGCCGCCCCGGATCATGCCGCTGAGCAGGGCTTCGCCGATCTTGCCGGTACCGAGGACTGCGACTTTCTGGCTCATACGGCTCAGTCTGGCACCGAGGGCGGAGGGCGGGGCGCGGTTGTCCGCTGGACGGACTCCGGCGGCGGCTACTGCGTCCGCCGGCGGAGGGTGGCCGCTCCCAGGGTCAGCACCAGCAGGGCGCAGCCGGCGACGATCAGCACGTCCCTGAGGAACGTGGCGGTCATGTCGGTGTGGTGGAGGACTTCGTTCATGCCGTCCACGGCGTAGGACATGGGGAGTACGTCGGAGAGGGCTTCGAGGGCGGGGTGCATCTGGGAGCGGGGTGTGAACAGGCCGCAGAGGAGGAGTTGGGGGAAGATCACCGCCGGCATGAACTGGACGGCCTGGAATTCCGAGGCCGCGAAGGCCGAGACGAAGAGGCCGAGGGCTGTGCCCAGCAGGGCGTCGAGCAGGGCGACCAGGAGCAGGAGCCAGGCGGAGCCGGTGACGTCGAGGCCGAGGAACCAGACGGCGAGCCCCGTGGCGAGGGCCGACTGGATGATCGCGAGGATGCCGAAGGCGAGGGCGTAGCCGGCGATGAGGTCGGCTTTGCCGAGTGGCATGGCGAGGAGGCGTTCGAGGGTGCCGGAGGTGCGCTCGCGGAGGGTGGCGATCGAGGTCACCAGGAACATCGTGATGAGCGGGAAGATGCCGAGGAGTGAGGCGCCGATGTTGTCGAAGGTCTGCGGGCTGCCGTCGAAGACGTAGCGCAGCAGGAGCAGCATCAGGCAGGGGATGAGGAGCAGCAGCGCGATCGTGCGGGGGTCGTGGCGGAGCTGGCGCAGTACACGGGCCGCGGTGGCGGTGGTGCGGGCGAGGTTGAGGGCGCTGACGGGGGCGGTCGTGGTGGCCGGCTGAGTGGTCATCGTGCGTCTTCCTTCGAGCGGGAGGCGGCGGCCGCTTCGTCGACGAGGTGCAGGAAGGCCGCCTCGACCGTGTCGGAGCCGGTGCGGGTGCGGAGGGCCTCGGGGGTGTCGTCGGCGAGGATCTCACCGTCGCGCATGAGGAGGAGGCGGTGGCAGCGCTCGGCCTCGTCCATCACGTGGGAGGAGATGAGGAGGGTGGCGCCGCGGGTGGCGGTGATGGAGTGGAAGAGCTGCCAGAGGTCGCGGCGCAGGACGGGGTCGAGGCCGACGGTGGGTTCGTCGAGGACGAGGAGTTCGGGGGTGCCGAGCAGGGCGACGGCGAGGGAGACGCGGCTGCGCTGGCCGCCGGAGAGGTTGCCGGCGAGGGAGTCGGCGTGGGTGGTGAGGTCGACTTCGCCGAGGACGCGTTCGACGTCGGCGCGGCGGTCGGGGGTGGGGCGGGTGGGGTCGAGGATCGAGCCGAAGTAGTCGAGGTTCTGGCGGATGGTCAGGTCGTCGTAGACAGAGGGGGCCTGGGTGACGTAGCCGATGCGGGTCCGCAGGGTGGGGTGGCCGGCGGGGCGGCCGAGGACGTTCAGGGTGCCGTCGACCTTGGCCTGGCTGCCGACGATGGAGCGCATCAGGGTCGACTTGCCGCATCCGGAGGGGCCGAGCAGGCCGGTGATCTGGCCGCGGGGGACGGTGAAGTCGAGGCCGCGCAGGACGGTTCGGGGGCCGCGGACGGCGGTGAGGCCGGCGGCGTGGACGGCTGGGGGCAGGACGGAGTTGCCGGTGGCCTCGGGCGGCTCCGGCGAGTAATTCACCATGTGATGAATAATGCGCGGGAGGGGAGACACCGTCAAGGGGAGGGGTGGCGGAGCGGGGGTACCGGCGGCCGCCGGCGCATGCCGGGTGCCGCCTTGCGGCAGAGTCGGGGGCCTCCTGCGGCTGAGCCGGGTGACGTCTGCCGCCGCAGCCTGGTGGCACCCGGCCACGGAGGGAAGGAAGCGGCGGCCGTGGCTCCCCCGACATTCGGGGAACTGCACGGGCAGCACAGGCAGGACGGGAAGCGCAGGCAGCACGGGCAGCACGGCAAGCCCGAACCGGCCCGCGGCCGGATCGCCGCCACGGGCCGGAGCCGGCCGGCGAGGCTCAGGTATTGAGGGCGACGAGGAGGAGGACGTCGTAGGTCTCCTCGACCACGCCGTCCGGGAAGGCCTTCAGGAGGTGGGCTCGCTCGTCCGTGAAGAAGGAGGTACGGAGGTCCTCGGGGGTGACCAGGAACGCCGAGTGGCTGCCGAGGTTGGCGAGGTGGGTGTCGACGGGGATGCGGCGGCTCCAGCGGACCTCGCGGCGGGCGAACCGCAGGCGGCCGCTCGGGTCGGCCAGGTCGGTGCGGTCGGCGGTCTTGCGCTTCTCGGCGGCCGCGTCCACGCCGAAGAAGCGGCTCATCCGCTCGTTCTGTCCGGCGATCCACTCGACGTCGAGGGCGTCGGTGTTCCACCACAGCGCGATCGCGCCGCCGGGACGCAGGACGCGCAGCGCCTCAGGGACGGAGTGGGCCGGGTCGGTCCAGTGCCAGGCCTGGGCGTAGGTGAGGAAGTCGGCGGTGTCGGCGGCGAGCGGGAGGGCGTTGCCGTTGCCGCGGACGAGCGGGACACCGGGGAGTGTGCGCCGGAACTGCGCCGCCATGCCTTCGCCCGGTTCCACCGCGACCACGTCGGCGCCGCGCGCGTGGAGGACGGCGGTCGAGATGCCGGTGCCCGCGCCGACGTCGACCACCCGGGCTCCGGTGAGGGAGCGGCCGGCCTCCTCCTCCACGGCGTCGAGGAGGGCGGGCGGGTAGGAGGGGCGGTTCGCGGCGTACTGGGCCGCGGCGGCGTTGAAGGAACTCGCGCGGGTCGCGTGCGAGGGGATGGAGGTGGGGGTGGGGGTGGGGTTCGGGGGGCGCGACTGGCTTGTGGTCATAACCCCATGGTCCCGGGGGTGGGACGGTGGGCGACAGGGGATATCGCCTGGCGGACGGACGCGCCCGGCGCCGTACCGGACCGTCTCAGCCCTTGCGCTTCTTCTTCGACGGGTTGCCGGTGCGGCGCGTTGCGCGGCGTTCGTGTTCCTGGACGGCGGCCTGGTACTCGGCGCGGTGGAGCCGCTCGCCGGGGGCCTCGGTCAGGGCGCGGAAGAAGTAGGCGAGGAGGGAGCCGACGAAGCCGATGGCCAGGAGGCCGCGCAGGGAGGCCTGGCGTTCCGGGTCGGGGCGCTTGGCGAAGCCGTCCCAGGTGGTGCGGAAGGCCAGCGCGCTGCAGATGGCGAACATCGCGACGACCAGGACGGTCACGAAGGATCCGGTGTCGGCGAGCTGGAGGCCTTCGTAGGCGAGGCGCAGGACCAGGCAGGAGACGGCGGCTGCGGCGAGGGAGCCCGCGGCCACGCCGGCGCGTCGGAGGGCGTAGTTGTCGTCGTGCTGGACCCAGGACGTGCCGAAGAATCGGAGGGGCTCGGGGCGGGGGCCGCTCGGGGCCTCGCCGGTGGAGCCCGCGGGGGTGTCCGGGGTGCCTGGTTCGTCGCTCACGGGACGATTATGGCGCCGGGGGCCGCGGGCTCCGGGCCCGGGTCGGTGTCGAGGTCGAGGGCGGGGTCGACGTGACCGGTCAGGCGCAGCGGTCGGTCACGTAGCCGTCACTGCCGGTGTGGACGTAGGCGTCGGAGACGAACTCGCCGTTGTCGATGTTGTCCCAGATGTTCGACGTGCCGTAGTACCCGGAGACCGTGGTACCCGGCGTCTGGCAGAAGATCGGGACCCTGGTTCCCACGGGGAGTGTGCGGGTGATGCCGTAGTTGGTGCCCGGGCCGCTGTGGACGTTCAGGCGGACGTCCGGGGCGACGGGGTAGGTGGTCACGGCGGCGGCCGCGTCGGCGACGGAGGCCGACCCCATCACCATGAGCAGGGCTCCGGCGGAGCCTGCGAGAAGGACGGAAACGCGTCTTGTGGGTGTCACCCAGTCCTCCCGGACCGGTCAGGAGCAGCGGTCGGCCACGTAGCCGTCGCTGCCGGTGTGGACGTAGGCGTCTGACACGAACTCGCCGTTGCTGATGTTGTCCCAGATCTTGGACGTGCCGTAGTACCCGGAGACCGTGGTACCGGGCGTCTGGCAGTAGATCGGGACCTTGGCGCCCTCGGGGAGGACGCGCGTGATGTCGTAACTGGTGCCGGGACCGCTGCGGACGTTCAGACGGAGGCCCGGGGCGACCGAGTAGTAGCGCACGGACGCCGCCAGCGTGGTGGCGGCCTCCCCCTCGCCGCTGTTCCCGGCCTCCTGCGCGTGATCGACAGACATGTAGAACTCCCCCCACCGGACCCATGAGTGCCATGGAGTCCCGTTGATTCCCCTGAATCGAGCCACGAAACACACGTGCGTAACTCGCACGCGGAGGCTAGCAAGCCGCCTCTGTATCGCACGAGTCATCGACTAGGCTCCGTGCGTCGCGCGCCGCGAAGAACAGCACGGGGGTGACCCATGACGCCACAGCGCAACACCGGAGCGGGCGCGGAAGCGGAACTTCCCGAGTACGCCGGGCACTACCGCCTTGAATCCTGCCTGGGTTCGGGTGGCATGGGTGTGGTGCATCTGGCCCGCAGCACCTCGGGGCTGAAGCTCGCCGTGAAGGTCGTGCACGCCGAGTTCGCCAAGGACCGTGAGTTCAGGGGCCGTTTCCGGCAGGAGGTGGCGGCCGCGAGGAAGGTCAGCGGCGCCTTCACCGCATCTGTCGTGGACGCCGATCCGGAGGCGGCGCGGCCCTGGATGGCCACCCTCTTCATTCCGGGCCCGACCCTGGCCGAGCACGTCAAGCGGAACGGCCCCATGCCCTCCGCCCAGTTGCGCCGGCTGATGGCCGGGCTCGCGGAGGCACTGCGCGACATCCACCGGGTCGGGGTGGTGCACCGGGATCTCAAACCCAGCAACGTACTGCTCGCCGAGGACGGTCCGAAAGTCATCGACTTCGGCATTTCCCGGCCGAAGGACAGTGAACTGCGGACCGAGACCGGGAAGTTGATCGGTACGCCGCCGTTCATGGCGCCCGAGCAGTTCCGGCGGCCGCGTGAGGTCGGGCCGGCCGCCGACATCTTCGCGCTCGGGTCGGTGCTGGTGCACGCGGCCACCGGACGCGGGCCGTTCGACTCCGACAGCCCCTACGTCGTCGCCTACCAGGTCGTGCACGACGAGCCCGACCTCACCGGCATGCCGGAGGAGTTGGCTCCGCTGGTGCTGCGCTGCCTCGCCAAGGAGCCGGAGGACCGGCCGACGCCCGACGAGATGATGCGGGAACTGCGGTCGGTGTCGGCCTTGTACGACACGCAGGCGTTCATACCGGCGCAGCGGACCGGCGACAGCGGCGACAGTGGTGACACGGCGGCGCCGGAACGGCCGAAGGAGAGGGAGCCGGAGCAGCGTCGCCGGCCACGCCTCCGCAGGCGGGTCGCCCTGGCCGGTGGTGCCGTCGTGCTCGCGCTGAGTGGGGCCGCGGGATTCGTCCAGTGGACAGCCGGGAGCGGTGCGGAGCAGCAGGAGGACAACCCGAGAACCACCACGGCCGCTTTCGCCGCCTGGCAGGCCGACCCGGTCGCCAAGGGTGCGGCCACTCCTCAATGTGCCACCGGCGACGGCAAGCTTTTCTGTACCGAATCGTCTGTGGCCTTCGCTCTGAACCCGGTGACGGGTGCCGTGCTCTGGCGGCACTCCGTCGCCGACGTCCCCTCGGGCAGAGCACCGGTCCTGTCCGGCGGGCTCGTGCAACTCGTCACGGACGGGGCCCGGCATGTGACGGCGCTCGATCCTGGCTCGGGCAGGAGCCGATGGCAGCGAGACCTGCCCGGGAACAAGGGGATGAAGTACGCGGGCGACATGCTGCTGCTGGCCCGTGCGGACGGCACGGTCACCGGGGTGGACAGCGTCACCGGCACCACCAGGTGGAGCCGGTCGACAGGGGGTCACGGCACACCGAGTATCGACTTCTTTCCCTCGGATCCGACGTCGGCGTACGTGACCACTTCCTCCGCGGACGGGGCCGACACCCAGGTGACCGCAGTGGATCCCGTCACCGGAGACGTACGGTGGGACACGCCTTTGAAGGGGCTGCTGCGGCCGGTCGGCGCAGAGGACGGCGCACTCGTTCTGCTGGCCTCTGATCCGGTCTACGGCGACACCGACGCGGTGGTCCGCTTTACGCCGGGATCCGGAACCACCCGCCGGGTCAAGCTGCCCGTACCGCGCGTGGACGCGCAGGCCGGGGTGCACGACGGCGTGCTCTATGTGCTGGCCGCCACCGGGTCGCTGGACGCCGTCGACCTGGGCGCGGGCAGGCGGACATGGCACCTCGAGACTTCGGTGAGCCGGGGCTCGGCACCCGTCGCAGACGATCGGCACGTGTACTTCTCGGCCGCCGACGGACGGCTCATGGCGGTGGACGCGCACGACGGGAAGGTCGCAGGACAGACCCCGCCCCGCTTCGGAACGGCCTCGGGCGGAGTCGCCACCACCGTGCCCGCCCCCCTGATCCTCGACACCCACGTCTACGCCACCGCCCCCGACGGCACCGTCTTCGCCGTGGGGGCGGAGGATCCCGCCGCCTGGTGATGACGTACGGCGACAGGGGGCGCCCCCTTCGCGGGAGGCGCCCCCTGTCGCGTGGGCCGGACGGCCGGTCTCAGCCGAGCTTGCTCACGTCCCGCACCGCGCCCTTGTCGGCGCTGGTGGCCATCGCCGCGTAGGCCCGCAGCGCCGCGGAGACCTTGCGTTCGCGGTTCTTCGGTGCGTACACGCCGTTCAGGGCCTGCTCGCGGCGGGCCAGTTCGGCGTCGTCGACGAGGAGTTCGATCGTGCGGTTGGGGATGTCGATGCGGATGCGGTCACCGTCCTCGACGAGGGCGATGGTGCCGCCCGAGGCCGCCTCCGGCGAGGCGTGGCCGATCGACAGACCCGACGTGCCGCCGGAGAAGCGGCCGTCGGTGATCAGCGCGCAGGTCTTGCCGAGGCCGCGGCCCTTGAGGAAGGACGTCGGGTAGAGCATCTCCTGCATGCCGGGGCCGCCCTTGGGGCCCTCGTAGCGGATGACGACGACGTCGCCGTGCGTGACCTGCTTGTTGAGGATCTTCTCGACGGCCTCTTCCTGCGACTCGCAGACGACCGCCGGGCCCTCGAAGGTCCAGATCGACTCGTCGACGCCGGCCGTCTTGACCACGCAGCCGTCGACGGCGAGGTTGCCCTTGAGGACGGCGAGGCCGCCGTCCTTGGAGTACGCGTGCTCGACGCTGCGGATGCAGCCCTCCGCCGCGTCCTCGTCCAGGGCCTCCCAGCGCTCGGACTGGGAGAAGGCCTCGGAGGAGCGGACGCAGCCGGGGGCCGCGTGCCAGAGTTCCACCGCCTCGGGGGACGGGGAGCCGGCGCGCACGTCCCACGTCTTCAGCCAGTCCGCGAGGGAGGGGCTGTGGACGGAGTGCACGTCCTCGTTGAGGAGGCCGCCGCGGTGGAGTTCGCCGAGGAGGGCGGGGATGCCGCCGGCCCGGTGCACGTCCTCCATGTAGTAGGTGCGGGACTTCGCGACGTTCGGGGCGACCTTGGCCAGGCAGGGCACCCGGCGGGAGACCTCGTTGATCTCCTCCAGGCCGAAGGGGACGCCCGCCTCCTGGGCGGCGGCCAGCAGGTGCAGGATCGTGTTGGTGGAGCCGCCCATCGCGATGTCCAGGGCCATGGCGTTCTCGAACGCGGCGAAGGTCGCGACGTTGCGGGGCAGGACCGTGTCGTCGTCCTGCTCGTAGTAGCGGCGGGTGATGTCCATGACCGTGCGGGCCGCGTCGACGTAGAGGCGCTTGCGGGCCGTGTGGGTGGCGAGGACCGAGCCGTTGCCGGGGAGGGAGAGTCCGATGGCCTCGGTCAGGCAGTTCATCGAGTTGGCGGTGAACATGCCGGAGCAGGAGCCGCAGGTCGGGCAGGCGTTCTCCTCGATGCGGAGGATGTCCTCGTCCGAGATCTTGTCGTTCACCGCGTCGGAGATCGCGTCGACCAGGTCCAGGGTGCGGACGGTGCCGTCGACCAGGGTGGCGCGGCCGGCCTCCATGGGGCCGCCGGAGACGAAGACGGTGGGGATGTTGAGGCGCAGCGCGGCCATCAGCATGCCCGGCGTGATCTTGTCGCAGTTGGAGATGCAGACCAGGGCGTCGGCGCAGTGCGCCTCGACCATGTACTCGACCGAGTCGGCGATCAGGTCGCGGGACGGCAGGGAGTACAGCATGCCGCCGTGGCCCATGGCGATGCCGTCGTCCACGGCGATCGTGTTGAACTCGCGCGGGATGCCGCCCGCCTCCGTGATCGCCTCGCTGACGATCCGGCCGACCGGCTGGAGGTGGGTGTGGCCCGGCACGAACTCGGTGAAGCTGTTGGCGACCGCGATGATCGGCTTGCGGCCGATGTCCGCGCCCGGTACACCGGAGGCGCGCATAAGGGCGCGGGCGCCCGCCATGTTGCGGCCGTGGGTGACTGTGCGGGACCTCAGCTCGGGCATCGTCGCTTGCTCCTTCAGACAGATAGGGCTGTCATCGAGCGTACGCCCGTTGCTCAGGCTTCGGGACGAGGTGTCCGGAATGCGGGACGGATGTCTCGCGGGTCCGCCCTCACGGGCCGGTCAGATGCCCCTGTACGACCGGTGCCACCCGCGCCACGATCTGCTCCAGGTCAGCCGACGCCAGCGGCTCCAGCTTGATCACGTACCGCAGCATGGCGCACCCCACCAGCTGGGCGGCGGCCAGCTCGGCGCGCAGTTGCGCGTCCGGGAGGTCCAGCTGCTCGGCGAGCCGGCGCAGCAGCTGGGCGGCGATCAGCCGGCGGAAGACGGCGGCCGCGGTCTCGTTGTTCACGGCGGAGCGGAGGATCGCCAGCAGGGGTGTACGGGTGGTGGGGTTCTCCCAGATGCCGAAGATGAAGCGGGTCAGGCGCTCGCCGACGCCGTCCACCGGACCGTCGGCCACCGCGACGGGCGCGTTCAGCGCGGGCGCGAAGGCGACCGAGATCGCGGCCTCGAAGATCTGCTCCTTGGTGCCGAAGTAGTGGTGGACGAGAGCCGAGTCGACGCCGGCGGCCTTGGCGATGCCGCGGACCGACGTCTTGTCGTAACCGAGTTCGGAGAACTCCTCGCGGGCGGCGACGAGGATGCGGTCCCGGGTGTCGGCCGACTCGGCGCGCGGCGGGCGGCCGCGGCGCCGGGGTGCGGTCCCGTCGCCGGCCGGAGCGGTGCGGGTCACCGGCGGGGCACCTTCACCGCCGAGGCCAGGTGCAGGCGGGTGAAGGCCAGCGCCTCCGCCAGGTCGGCCTCGCGCTCCGCGCCGGACATCGCGCGGCGGGTGTTGACCTCGATGACGACGTGCCCGTCGAAGCCGGTCAGCGCCAGGCGCTCGAGGAGTTCGGCGCAGGGCTGGGTGCCGCGGCCGGGCACCAGGTGCTCGTCCTTGGCGGAGCCGCGGCCGTCGGCGAGGTGGACGTGGCCGAGCCGGCCGCCCATCCGGTCGAACATGGCGAGCGCGTCGGTGCGGGACGTCGCGGCATGACTGAGGTCGATCGTGAAGTGCCGGTAGTCGTCCTTGGTGACGTCCCAGTCGGGGGCGTACGCGAGCATCTCGCGGTCGCGGTAGCGCCAGGGGTACATGTTCTCCACCGCGAACCTGACGTCCGTCTCGTTCGCCATGCGCCAGATCCCCTCGACGAAGTCGCGGGCGTACTGGCGCTGCCAGCGGAACGGCGGGTGCACGACGACGGTGTCCGCGCCCAGCTTCTCGGCGGCGGCCCGGGCCCGCTGGAGCTTGACCCAGGGATCCGTGGACCAGACCCGCTGGGTGATCAGCAGACAGGGGGCGTGGACGGCGAGGATCGGGATGCGGTGGTAGTCGCTCAGCCTGCGCAGGGCCTCGATGTCCTGGCTGACCGGGTCGGTCCACACCATGACCTCGACGCCGTCGTAGCCGAGGCGCGCGGCGATCTCGAAGGCCGTCGCCGTCGACTCCGGATAGACGGAGGCCGTGGAGAGCGCGACCTTCGCATCCGGGATACGGACGACGTCCCTTGGTTCTGCCACGAGGGACAGGTTACGGGGTGGGGTCGGGTGGGGGCGGGGCTCGTCTTCGCCAGTGTGACGATCGTCGCGTCGGGGGCGCGGCCGGGCGCCCGCGCCCCCGTCGGGGGTGGGTCAGGCCGAACCCATGTGGTCGAGGCGCCGCAGGATGATGCCCTCGCGCAGGGCCCACGGGCAGACCTCCACCACCTCCACCCCGAAGAGGTCCATCGCGGCCTCCGCCACCAGCGCGCCCGCCACCAGCTGGCCCGAGCGGCCCTCGGAGACACCGGGGAGCGCGCTGCGCTGGGCCGTGTTCATGGCCGCCAGCCTCGGCACCCAGGTCTCCAGGGAGCCGCGCTTGAGTTCCCGCTGGACGTAGAGGCCGTCGGCGGAGCGGGCGGCTCCGGCGATACGGGCCAGCTGCTTGAAGGTCTTGGAGGTGGCGACCACGTGGTCGGGGGCGCCGAAACGGCTGAACTCGCCGACCGTGCGCGCGATCTCGGCCCGTACGTGGCGGCGCAGCGCCCGTATGTCGTCCGAGCCGGGCGGGTCGCCGGGAAGCCAGCCGGCGGTGAGCCGGCCCGCGCCGAGCGGCAGCGAGACGGCCGCGTCCGGCTCCTCGTCGATGCCGTACGCGATCTCCAGGGAGCCGCCCCCGATGTCCAGGACCAGCAGTTTCCCGGCGGACCAGCCGAACCAGCGGCGCACCGCGAGGAAGGTCAGCCGGGCCTCCTCGGCGCCGGTGAGGACCTGGAGCTCGACACCGGTCTCGGCCTTCACGCGCGCGAGGACGTCGTCGGCGTTGGTGGCCTCGCGCACCGCGGAGGTGGCGAACGGCAGGAGGTCCTCGACTCCCTTGTCCTCCGCGGCCTGCAGGGCCGCGTGGATGACACCGATCAGTTTCTCGACGCCGTCGGGGCCGATCGCGCCATTGCCGTCGAGGAGTTGGGCCAGGCGCAATTCGGCCTTGTGCGAGTGCGCGGGCAGCGGGCGTGCGCCGGGGTGCGCGTCCACCACCAGCAGATGCACCGTGTTAGATCCCACGTCGAGGACACCGAGTCTCATGTACGGAACGCTACTGCCAGGTGGCCGGGAACCCATCGTTGGAGGCGTCCCCGGAGCGACCTCGGGCGACTTACCCTGTACAGGTGCCAAAGACGAAAAAGACGAAGGACCACAAGGGCGCCAAATCCGCCGACGGTTCTTCTCGGGCCAAGCAGCCGAAGAGGCCGAAGACGTCGCAACAGGCTCCGGCAGGGGACGAGAAGGGCCTCGACTTCGCACGGGCATGGGTGGAGTTCCCTGATCCGGCCGACGAGGAGCAGGTGTTCCGCTGTGACCTGACCTGGCTGACCTCCCGTTGGAACTGCGTCTTCGGCAGCGGCTGCCAGGGCATCCAGGCGGGCCGCGCGGACGACGGGTGCTGCACGCTGGGCGCGCACTTCTCCGACGAGGACGACGAGCGCCGGGTCGCCGATCATGTGTCGAGGCTCACGCCGGACATCTGGCAGCACCACGACGAGGGCACCCGGAACGGCTGGGTCGCGGAGGACGACGAGGGCTCCCGCCAGACCCGCCCGTTCAACGGCTCGTGCATCTTCCAGAACCGCCCCGGTTTCGCGGGCGGCGCGGGCTGCTCACTGCACATCCTGGCGCTGCGGGAGGGCCGCGAGCCCCTGGAGACCAAGCCGGACGTCTGCTGGCAGCTCCCGATCCGCCGCACGTACGACTGGATCGACCGCCCCGACGACACCCGCGTCCTCCAGATCTCGATCGGGGAGTACGACCGCAGGGGCTGGGGCCCGGGCGGGCACGACCTGCACTGGTGGTGCACGTCGGCGACCTCGGCGCACGGCGCGGGCGACCCGGTGTACGTCTCCTACCGCCCGGAACTGACCGAGCTGATGGGCAAGGCCGGCTACGACCGGCTGGCGGAACTGTGCGAGGAGCGTCTGGCGTCCCGGCTGCCGCTGCTGGCCCCGCATCCGGCGGACCCGACGGACTGAGGCACCTTTCCGGGCGCGGGGGGCGGATCCTGCTCGCGCCCCCCGAGGGCTGGGTGATGAACCGCGCGACCGGCCACGCCGGAGCGCCCGCACCTACCCCTCACGGACCCGTCGACGGACTCCGGAGGGACCGCGGACGGAGCGCCCGCACCCACCCTTCACGGACCTGTCGGCGGACTCCGGACGGACCGCGGACGGACCGCCCGCACCCACCCCTCACGGACCCGTGGACGGACCCGCGCTCTCGCTCTCCGTCGGCGAAGCCGGCCCCGTCGGACTGGGTGTGTCCGATTCGGTCGGGGTCGGTGTGGAGGTCGGCTCGCTCGGCGAAGCCGTCGGCTCGGCGGACTCCGACACGGTCGCCGTCGGCGTCGGCCTGGCCGGAGGCGTAGGCCCGCGCTTCACCGGCGGAGCCATCCCGTACCCGTCGATCGACACCACCGCTCCCGCGGGCGCCACGGCCACGCGGGCGCTCCAGTGCCCGGCCGGTTCCCGCAGATGATCGACGTACACCTTGATCGTGACCGAATCCCCCGGCCGCAGCGTTCCCGAGGAGCGCGAGAAGTACAGCCACCCCGACGTGGTGGTGGCCGACCACCGCGTCGGCGCGTCCCCGGCGGCCTTCAGCGTGATCAGCGTGGTGTCGCCGTCGTTCGCGGCCGTCACCGCGAGGTGCCCCGCGCCGGCCCCGGTCCGGTCGCCGCCCACGACACCGACCACCTCGACCGACACGTCGGCCTTGCCGTCCTTCCCGATGCGCGGGCCGGGACCGGTGCCCGCGTCGCCCGCGTTCTCGTAGCCTCCTGGACCGCCGCCGCCCAGCGTGTCGGGGCCGGGGGCCTCCCGCGCGGTCGCGGACGGACCGTCGTGGCTCTCCCCCGCCGGCGAGCCCCGGTACGCGGCCCACAGGGCCAGCACCGGCGCCGCCACCACCGTGGCGACGACGGTCGTCGTGACGGCACGCGCGCGCAGCCGGTCGCGGCGGGCCGCGCGGTCCTTGGGGTCCATCGGGAAACCGCGCCGGTCGAAGCGCGGCACGGCGGCGCCACGCGCGCGCGTGGGGTGCGCCATCGCCGCGTGCAGGTCCGCGCGGGGTGCCTCCAGGACCGGCAGCTCGGCGGGCGTGGTGATCACACCGGGCCACCGCCCGGGGGCCGCGCGTTCCGCGGTGCGGCGGCAGCGCGGGCAGTCGTCGACGTGCCGGACCAGCTCGCGGCGCAGGGCGCTGCTCAGCACCAGCTGGCTGTCCCCCGTGAGGTGGGACACGCTGGGGCAGCCGCCGGTCTCGACGACGGCGAGCGCCGCGCGGGTGCGTTCCACCTCGCAGGCGGCGGAGGCGAGCAGCTCGCGGGCGCCGGCCAGGTCCATGCCGAGGACGGCGGCGACCTCCTGGGCCGCGAGGTGGTGGCGTACCGCGAGTTCGAGCGCCTCGCGCTGCTCCGGGGTGGTGCCGGCGGCCTCGGGCCAGGCGAGCAGGGCCAGTTCGCTGCGGCGGCGCTCCTCGGTCCCTTCCGAGGCCGACGGTTCGGCGGTGGCCGGCCGGCCGGCCGCGTGGGTGGCCTGACGTTTCTGCTTGGCCTCGGCCAGCCCGCGCAGACAGGCCCAGCGGGCCAGCGCGTACAGCCAGGCCCTGCGGTCACCGGCGGCTGCCGGGACGCGCGGGCCGCGCCGCTCGGCGACGGCGAGGACGTCGCCGAGGGCGGTGGTGGCCGCTTCGTGGTCGCACAGCACCGAGAGGCAGTACGTGAACAGCCCGTCCAGGTAGGGCTCGTAGCCGGCCGGCGGGCGCTGCGCCAGCGCACGCGCCGCCGTCCGATCGCGCGCCGCACGCGCCCCTCGGTGTGCCCGGTGCGCGCCGGTCATGCGGGTCGAGGTTTCCGGGCTGCTGCTCATCACCTGTGCGACCGTAGGCGGCGGCGTAACGTCCCTTCTTGCACCTTGAGCACTTTTAATCCGTACGGGTGAAACGATCCCTCAATAGGGGACACCAACCCGGTATTTCCGTGGCTCGTTCCCGACGGACGTGGCCGGGACCCGCTCACCGGGTTCCGGCCCGGACGCCGGCGGGACCCCCACTGTCGGTGGCGGGGGCTACGGTTTCCGCATGGCTGCCCGCACCAAGACCGCGAAAGACCGACCGTCGTTCCGCTGCACCGAGTGCGGCTGGCAGACGGCCAAGTGGCTCGGCCGCTGCCCCGAGTGCCAGGCCTGGGGGACGGTCGAGGAGTACGGCGCGCCCGCGGTCCGCACCACGGCGCCCGGCCGGGTCACCACCTCCGCGGTGCCCATCGGCGAGGTCGACGGCCGCCAGGCCGCCGCGCGCACCACCGGCGTGCCCGAGCTGGACCGGGTGCTCGGCGGCGGTCTGGTCCCCGGCGCGGTCGTCCTGCTGGCCGGCGAGCCCGGCGTCGGCAAGTCCACCCTCCTGCTCGACGTGGCCGCCAAGTCGGCGAGCGACGAACACCGCACGCTCTACGTCACCGGCGAGGAGTCGGCGAGCCAGGTGCGACTGCGCGCCGACCGCATCGGCGCCATCGACGACCACCTCTATCTCGCCGCCGAGACCGACCTGGCGGCGGTCCTCGGGCACCTGGACGCGGTCAAGCCGTCGCTGCTGATCCTCGACTCGGTGCAGACGGTCGCCTCCCCCGAGATCGACGGCGCGCCCGGCGGCATGGCCCAGGTGCGGGAGGTGGCCGGGGCGCTCATCCGCGCCTCCAAGGACCGGGGCATGTCGACCCTCCTGGTGGGCCATGTCACCAAGGACGGCGCGATCGCCGGTCCCCGCCTCCTCGAACACCTCGTGGACGTCGTGCTCCACTTCGAGGGCGACCGGCACGCGCGCCTGCGGCTCGTGCGCGGCGTCAAGAACCGCTACGGCACCACGGACGAGGTCGGCTGCTTCGAACTGCACGACGAGGGCATCACGGGCCTGGCCGATCCGAGCGGGCTGTTCCTGACCCGCCGCGACGAACCGGTCCCGGGGACCTGCCTGACCGTCACCCTGGAGGGCCGCCGCCCGCTGGTCGCCGAGGTCCAGGCGCTGACCGTGGACTCGCAGATCCCCTCCCCGCGCCGCACCACCTCCGGCCTGGAGACCTCCCGGGTCTCGATGATGCTGGCGGTGCTGGAGCAGCGCGGCCGGATCAGTGCCCTCGGCAAGCGCGACATCTACTCCGCGACCGTCGGCGGCGTGAAGCTCTCGGAGCCCGCCGCCGACCTGGCGATCGCCCTCGCCCTGGCCTCCGCCGCGAGCGACACCCCGCTCCCCAAGAACCTGGTCGCCATCGGCGAGGTCGGCCTCGCGGGCGAGGTCAGACGGGTCACCGGCGTCCAGCGCAGGCTCGCGGAGGCGCACCGGCTGGGCTTCACGCACGCCCTCGTACCGGGCGACCCCGGCAAGATCCCGGCGGGCATGAAGGTGCTGGAAGTGGCGGACATAGGGGACGCGCTGCGGGTGCTGCCGCGGTCCCGTCACCGAGAGGCCCCACGGGAGGCGGAGCAGCGCCGGTAGACTTTGCCCTGGTCTCGCCCGTCCGTACGAACCGCGTGCGGGTGCGGGAGCGCCTCAGAACCTGCGACCGGAGGAGTGCAGTGGCAGCCAACGACCGGGCAGCGGCTCCCGGAAAGTCCGGTGGGAGTGCCGGTTCCGATGGCCTGATGCGCGCCTCGCTGAGCGCCGTGGCTCCGGGCACGTCCATGCGCGACGGCCTGGAGCGGGTCCTCCGCGGCAACACGGGCGGACTCATCGTCCTCGGCTTCGACAAGACGGTCGAGACGATGTGCACGGGCGGTTTCGTCCTCGACGTCGAGTTCACCGCGACGCGGCTGCGCGAGCTGTGCAAGCTCGACGGCGGCATCGTGATCTCCTCCGACCTGTCCAAGATCCTCCGTGCGGGTGTCCAGTTCGTACCCGACGCGACGATCCCCACGGAGGAGACGGGCACCCGTCACCGCACGGCGGACCGCGTCTCCAAGCAGGTCGGGTTCCCGGTGGTCTCGGTCTCCCAGTCGATGCGCCTGATCGCGCTCTACGTCGAGGGGCAGCGCCGCGTCCTGGAGGACTCGGCGGCGATCCTCTCCCGCGCCAACCAGGCGCTGGCGACCCTGGAGCGGTACAAGCTCCGCCTGGACGAGGTCGCGGGAACGCTGTCGGCGCTGGAGATCGAGGACCTGGTGACGGTCCGGGACGTGTCGGCCGTCGCCCAGCGCCTCGAGATGGTCCGCCGGATCGCCACCGAGATCGCCGAGTACGTCGTCGAACTGGGCACCGACGGTCGGCTGCTCGCGCTCCAGCTGGACGAGCTGATCGCCGGCGTCGAACCCGAGCGCGAACTGGTGGTCCGGGACTACGTCCCCGAGCCCACGGCCAAACGCTCCCGCACGGTCGACGAGGCGCTCTACGAGCTGGACGCGCTGAGCCACGCGGAGCTGCTGGAGCTGCCGACGGTGGCGCGGGCGCTCGGTTACACGGGTTCCCCGGAGGCGCTGGACTCGGCGGTGTCGCCGCGCGGCTTCCGGCTGCTGGCGAAGGTTCCGCGGCTGCCCGGGGCGATCATCGACCGGCTGGTGGAGCATTTCGGAGGCCTGCAGAAGCTGCTCGCGGCGAGCGTGGACGACCTGCAGACCGTCGACGGCGTCGGCGAGGCACGGGCACGGAGCGTCCGCGAGGGCCTGTCCAGGCTGGCGGAGTCCTCGATCCTCGAACGGTACGTGTAGCTCACGCGGATGTGAGGGGCGAGGCGTCTCCCCGGGTACGTCCCGACGGGCACCGATCGCGCGGTTCCTAGCGCCCCTACGGCACCGTCCCGCCGACACCGGCAACCGAACCCACCTCGACCGCGGCCCGGCGGGGGCCGATCGCGCGGTTCCCCGCGCCCCTTACGGGCGGGGTCCTGCCGGCGCCGGCGAGCGAGACCCGGCTCGATGAAGCTGACCCCGACCGCGGCCCGGCGGGGGCCGCACGCGGTTCCCCGCGCCCCTACCCAGCTGCGGGCAGTCGTGCCGCTGGGGCGGCACGGGTGGGCGCAGCGGCACCCTGCCGGCGCCGGTGAGCGTCACCCCGGCCGGCGGGACTGGGCCGGACCTCGGCTGCGGGCCGGCGGGGGCCGAGCGCGCAGTTCCCCGCGCCCCTTACGGGCGGGGTCCTGCCGGCGGCGACTGCGCCCGCGGCTTCACGCGTCCCCCTACGAGGGGCTCAGTCCGCCGCCAGGACGAAGGACGCCTGGGACTTGGGGAAGCCCGGGGTCGCGGCTTCCAGCAGGTACGTGCCCGAGCCGGCCGAGCCCGCCGCCGGCGTCGCGCACTGGGCGGCACTCGGCTTGCGGTCCCACTTCAGGGTGTAGGTGATGCTGCTGCCCGCCGGGACCCGGTACCACCGGCTCGCCGCCTTCTTCGGGCAGTCCGCCGACGACCAGTAGCTGTCGTCCGCGCTGGCCGGCGTAATGGTCAACACCGCGTTCTTCGGACCGAGATCGACCTTGCAGTCACTGGACGACCTGTTCTTCGCGACGAGTTCGAAGGTCGGCGTCTGCTCCGGCGAGTAGGAGTTGTGCAGGCTCTTCAGGCTCAACGACACGGCGGCGGCGGTGCAGTTGGGGAGGGAGGAGGTTCCCGGCAGCGAGGCGACCGTGCCGCCGGAGCCCGAGGTCACGTCCCCCGAACCGGACGAGGACCCCGAGGACCCGCCGGAACCGGCCGAGGAGCCGTTGCCCGACCCGTCCGAACTCCCGCCCCCGGACCCGGAACCGGAACTGGAACCGGAGCCCGAACCGGACCCCGTGCCGGACGACGCGTCGCCGCCCCCGCTCGACTCGTCCCGGCCGCCCGGCGCCTGGCTGATCGCCGGCCCGCTGCCGGACGGCCCGGGCGTGATCGTGGACGCGGGATTCTTGCCGTCCGCCCCGTCGGAACCCTTCTTGCCGCCCCCGCCGCTCGACACGACGATCCAGGTGACCAGCAGCGCCAGCACGGCGACCACGGACACCATGACGACCCTCCGACGCCAGTAGATGGAGGAGGGAAGCGGCCCGACCGGATTGCGCAGAGATCCCACGGCGCAAACTGTACGAGAGATCCAAGCGCTTCCTCGCCCCACCCGCCGCTCAATCCTCAACTTTTCCGGATCATCATTTCGGCAACTCCCCTCGGCGCGCCCCCTCTTCGCGTGACAGGCGCGCGGAGCGGCCCGGGAGACCGGGTTCGGGGGCGGGCCCCAGGGCGGCCGCCGGACGGACCGGTCCCGGGCCGGGACGGTCCGGCCCCGCCGGGAGGCATGTCCGACTCAGCCGTGGCCGGACGTGGCAGGATCGGAAGTGCCATGACTGAGAAGCTCCACGCCCCCGTGATCACCTGGTTCGACGCCCACGCCCGTGACCTCCCCTGGCGCCGCCCGGAGGCGGGCCCGTGGGGTGTGATGGTCAGCGAGTTCATGCTGCAGCAGACCCCGGTCAGCAGGGTCCTGCCCGTGTACGAGCAGTGGCTGGCCCGCTGGCCGCGCCCCGCCGACCTCGCCGCCGAGGCGCCCGGCGAGGCGGTGCGCGCCTGGGGCCGGCTCGGCTATCCGCGCCGCGCCCTGCGCCTGCACGGCGCGGCCGTCGCCATAACGGAACGTCACGGCGGTGACGTACCGACCGATCACGCGCAGCTCCTCGCGCTGCCGGGCATCGGTGAGTACACCGCCGCGGCCGTCGCCTCCTTCGCCTACGGGCAGCGGCACGCCGTGCTCGACACCAATGTGCGCCGGGTGCTGGCACGGGCCGTGACCGGTGTGCAGTACCCGCCGAACGCCACCACAGCCGCCGAGCGCAGGCTCGCCCGTGAACTGCTGCCCGAGGACGAGCGGACCGCCGCCCGTTGGGCCGCCGCCTCCATGGAACTGGGCGCGCTGGTGTGCACGGCGAAGAACGAGACGTGCGCGCGGTGCCCGATCGCCGGGGAATGCGCCTGGCGGCTGGCCGGCAAGCCGGAGCACGAGGGGCCGCCCCGGCGCGGGCAGACGTACGCCGGTACCGACCGGCAGGTGCGCGGCAAGCTGCTGGCCGTGCTGCGCGAGGCGCACGCCCCGGTGGCGCAGGCGGCGCTCGACCGGGTGTGGCACGAGCCCGTGCAGCGGGCCCGCGCTCTCGACGGGCTGGTCTCGGACGGACTGGTGGAGCCGCTCGCGGACGGCCTGTACCGGCTTCCGCTCGGCTGACGCACAGCCACATCACAGGAGAGGCGGCCGTGTTACGGCTCCAGTCGACCGACAAATACCCCCATAACCTCCAATAAAGGTGCCGACGCTTACCCCGAACCTACTTCCGTTACACAACCGACGGACAGCCGATTGCTAGCCGAAGGCTGCTCCGCACAGCCCCGTGACAACAGGTCCGTAGCTTCGTTTCCGTGCCCGCCACGACCGCGGGACGGCGGGAACTCAGGCACAGGGCCGGGGAAAACGGGGATCGGGAGGCGGTTGATCATGGCGCAGGGCGAGGTGCTCGAATTCGAGGAGTACGTCCGCACCCGGCAGGACGCGCTGCTGCGCAGCGCCCGCCGTCTGGTCCCGGACCCGACGGACGCCCAGGACCTGCTCCAGACCGCGCTGGTCCGCACGTACGGCCGCTGGGAGACGATCGAGGACAAGCGGCTCGCGGACGCCTACCTGCGCCGGGTCATGATCAACACGCGTACCGAGTGGTGGCGGGCCCGGAAGCTGGAGGAGGTCCCGACCGAGCAGCTGCCCGACGCCTGCGTGGAGGACTCCACCGAGCAGCACGCGGACCGCGCGCTCCTCATGGACATCATGAAGGTGCTGGCTCCGAAGCAGCGCAGTGTCGTGGTGCTGCGACACTGGGAGCAGATGTCCACGGAGGAGACGGCCGCCGCCCTCGGCATGTCGGCCGGAACGGTCAAGAGCACGCTGCACCGGGCGCTCGCCCGGCTCCGCGAGGAGCTGGAGTCACGCGACCTCGACGCACGCGCGCTGGAGCGTGAGGAGCAGGAGCGTTGCGCGGCCTGACCGGCACAGGGCCCGACCGGGGCCCGGCGGGTGCACAGGCGGTGGGCACGGCGGCGGCCGTGCTCACCGCCCTCGCCCTTTTCGCCGCCGCCTGCGGCACCGGCGGTACCGGAGCCAGGGACGAGGGCCCGGCACACGCCGACTCGGCGCGGAAGGCGCCGGCCGCCACCGCACCCTCGCCCAACCCGTCCCAGACCTATTCGAAGGTCGACGCGGTCGCCCTGGTGAAGGCCGATCCGGCGGTCTCCGCCACCGTGAAACGGGATCTGAAGCCCTGCGCGGGCGACGAGTACCCGGTCGACGTCACCTACGGCGATCTGACCGGCGGCCCGGCCGAGGACATCGTCGTGAACGTGCTGACCTGCGGGGACGCGGTCGGTGTGGGGGCGTACGTGTACCGCGAGCAGAGCGGCGCGTACAAGAACGTGTTCAAGGCCGAGGAGTCCCCGGTCTACGCGGAGATCGACCGGGGCGACCTGAGCGTCACCAAGCAGGTGTACGAGAAGGGCGATCCGGTGTCGAGCCCGTCCGGCGAGAACGTGATCACCTACGGGTGGGTCACGGGACGCTTCGTCCAGCAGGACTTCCACCACACCGACTACGGCAACGCGACCGGCGGCGACGCCACCCCGGTCCCGTCGCCCGCCAACTGACCCCGACCGACCACACGAGAGAGCAGGGATGGCAGACCAGACCCACGTCCTGTTCGTCGAGGACGACGACGTCATCCGCGAGGCCACCCAGCTCGCCCTGGAGCGGGACGGCTTCGCGGTGACCGCCATGCCCGACGGACTGTCCGGCCTGGAGGCGTTCCGCGCCGACCGGCCCGACATCGCCCTGCTGGACGTGATGGTGCCGGGCCTGGACGGGGTGAGCCTGTGCCGGCGCATCCGGGACGAGTCCACGGTCCCGGTGATCATGTTGTCGGCTCGGGCCGACTCGATCGACGTGGTGCTGGGCCTGGAAGCCGGCGCCGACGACTACGTCACCAAGCCGTTCGACGGCGCGGTGCTGGTCGCCCGGATCCGGGCCGTGCTGCGGCGCTTCGGGCACGCGAGCGGCGGTGACCGGCCGCAGGAGGACACGTCCCCGGTGACCGGCGGCCCCCTGACCTTCGGCGAACTGGAGATCGACACCGAGGGGATGGAGGTGCGCCGGGCCGGACAGCCGGTCGCCCTCACCCCGACCGAGATGCGGCTGCTCCTGGAGTTCTCCTCCGCACCGGGAACCGTGCTCTCCCGGGACAAGCTGCTGGAACGCGTCTGGGACTACGGCTGGGGCGGGGACACCCGCGTCGTCGACGTCCATGTGCAGCGGCTGCGTACGAAGATCGGCCAGGACCGGATCGAGACGGTCCGCGGTTTCGGTTACAAGCTGAAGGCCTGAGCGGAGCGGTCATGCGGGGGCTCATCAGATCCGTCCAACGGTCCGTCCGGCACCGGGGACCCAGGCTGCGCACCGGGCTGCGGTGGAAACTGAGCGCGGCGATCGCGCTGGTCGGCGCGCTGGTCGCGGTCGCGCTGAGCCTGGTGGTGCACAACGCCGCCCGGGTCTCGATGCTGGACAACGCGCGCGACCTCGCCAACGAACGGCTGCAGATCGCCCAGCGCAACTACGAGCTGTACGGCCGGGCGAACTTCCCCGACGTGAAGGTCAACGACCCCGAGCTGCCGTCGGCACTGCGCGAGCGGGTCGACGCCGGCCGCCGGGCGACCGACGTCATCGACCCGGGCAGCGGCGCGCCGGACATCTGGGCGGCGGTGCAGGCCAAGGACGGGCGGGTGCTGTCGTTGCACGGCACCTTCCCGAACCGCAGCAGCGACGTGCTCAAGGACCTCGACCAGGCCCTCTTCATCGGCTCCATCGCGGTCGTGCTCGGCGGCAGCGCGCTCGGCGTGCTGATCGGCGGACAGCTCTCGCGGCGGCTGCGCAAGGCGGCGTCCGCGGCCAACCAGGTCGCCCAGGGCGAGCCGGACGTACGGGTACGGGAAGCCATCGGCGGGGTCGTACGCGACGAGACCGACGACCTGGCCCGTGCGGTGGACGCCATGGCGGACGCGCTGCAGCAGCGTCTGGAGGCCGAGCGGCGGGTGACGGCCGACATCGCCCACGAACTGCGCACGCCGGTGACCGGGCTGCTCACGGCCGCCGAGCTGCTGCCGCCCGGCCGCCCCACCGAGCTGGTCCTGGACCGGGCCAAGGCCATGCGCACCCTGGTCGAGGACGTCCTGGAGGTGGCGCGGCTCGACAGCGCCTCCGAGCGGGCCGAGCTGCAGGACATCATGCTGGGCGAGTTCGTCACGCGACGGGTGGCCGCGAAGGATCCGGCGATCGAGGTGCGGGTGGTACACGAGTCGGAGGTCACCACGGACCCGCGCCGCCTGGAACGGGTGCTGTTCAACCTGCTCGCCAACGCGGCCCGGCACGGTGAGCCGCCCATCGAGGTGACCGTCGAGGGCCGGGTCATCCGGGTCCGCGACCACGGCCCCGGGTTCCCGGAGAAGCTCCTCGCGGAGGGTCCGAGCCGCTTCCGCACCGGCAGCGAGGACCGCGCGGGCCAGGGCCACGGGCTCGGCCTGACCATCGCGGCCGGGCAGGCGCGGGTGCTGGGCGCCCGGCTGACCTTCCGCAACATCCGGCCGGTGGGCGCGCCCGAGCACATCCTGGCGGAGGGCGCGGTGGCCGTCCTCTGGCTGCCGGAGCACGCCCCGACGGCCACCGGAAGCTACCCGATCCTGGCGGGCCCGACCCAGCCGGGCCGCTGACCCCGGACGGCGTACGGCGGAAAGCGGGTGGCCCCGGAGACACTCGGTCCCGGGGCCACCCGCTCACGTCTCACGAACGCCGCTCACGTCCCTCGGACGCGGCTCACGTCTCGCGAACGCGGCTCACGTATCTCGGGCGCGGCTCGCGCGGCTCAGACCGCCTCGACCACCGGCAGCGGAGCCGCCTCCTCGCCGGAGCCCGCCTTCTGGGGGCCGCCGCGCAGCGGCACCTCCTTGACGAAGACCGCGGCCGCCACGACCGCCACCGCGATCACGGCACCGAGCAGGAACGCCGAGTGCGTACCGGCGGACACCGCGTGCTGGTACGCCTCGCGGGCCGCAGCCGGCAGCTTCGCGAGGCTCTTCGCGTCCAGCTGGGCCGACTGCTCGGTGATCTTGGAGCCCAGCGACCCGGCCCGCTCCGACATGACGTCCTTGACCCGGTCGTTGAAGATCGCGCCCATGATGGCGACGCCGAACGAGGAGCCGAGCGTACGGAACAGGGTGGTGGACGACGACGCGACGCCCATGTCCTTCATCTCCACGCTGTTCTGCGCGACCAGCATGGTGATCTGCATCAGGCAGCCCATGCCGAGGCCGACGACGGCCATGTACACGCCCGAGATGAACCGGGTGGTGTCGGTGTCCATCGTGGACAGCAGGTACAGCCCGACGGCCAGCAGCACCCCGCCCACCAGGGGGAAGATCTTGTAGCGGCCGGTGTTGGTGGTGACCCGGCCGGCGACCATCGAGGTCACCAGCATCGCGCCGAGCATCGGAAGCAGCAGCAGACCGGAGTTGGTCGCGGACGCGCCCTGCACGGACTGCTGGTAGAGCGGCAGGAAGAGCGTGGCACCGAACATCACGAAGCCCACGATGAAGCCGATGACCGACATCAGGGTGAAGTTGAGGCTCCGGAAGATGTGCAGCGGCAGGACCGGCTCGGCGGCCTTGGTCTGCCAGAAGACGAAGCCGATCAGGGCGACGACGCCGATGGCGATCAGTTCCATGATCCGCGCGGACGTCCAGGCGTACTGGGAACCGCCCCAGGTGGTGACCAGCACGATCGAGGTGATGCCGAGGGTCAGCAGACCGGCGCCCAGGTAGTCGATGCGCGTCTTGTTCCGCTTCTTCGGCAGGTGCAGGACGGCGCTGACGGCGGCCAGCGCGACCACGCCGAGCGGCAGGTTGATGTAGAAGGCCCAGCGCCAGCCCCAGTTGTCGGTGATGGTGCCGCCGACCAGCGGGCCGCCGATCATGGCGAGCGCCATGACGCCGGCCATCATGCCCTGGTACTTGCCGCGCTCGCGGGGCGGCACGAGGTCACCGATGATCGCCATGACGCCGACCATCAGACCGCCGGCACCGAGGCCCTGGACGGCCCGGAACCCGATCAGCTGGCCCATGTCCTGGGCCATGCCGCTGAGCGCGGAGCCGACGAGGAAGATGACTATGGAGGTCATGAAGGCGCCCTTGCGCCCGTACATGTCACCGAGCTTGCCCCACAGCGGGGTGGCCGCCGCGGTGGCGAGGGTGTAGGCGGTCACGACCCACGACAGGTGCTCCAGACCGCCCAGCTCGCCGACGATGGTCGGCATCGCCGTGCCCACGATCATGTTGTCGAGCATCGCGAGCATCATCGCGACCATGAGCGCGAGCATCACGACCCGTACGCTCTTGGGCTCCTTCTGCGGCGCCTCGGCCGCTGCCGGTGCCGCCGGTTCTTCCTGGCCCGTCTCGGCCGCCTGGGTGTCCGCCATCTCTCCCACTCCCCCTGGCGGCTCCTACTTACTTGCCGCCCGGCTAGTTCAGTACACTGGAAAAGTAACCTGTCACTAGCCGGTCGTCAAGTAAGTTTCCGACGCGGGCGTCGGTATCCGGCAGGGCTGGTTTTCGCGGGAGTGCGAGGAGTAAGAGGATGGACGTCACCATGGAC
Organism: Streptomyces sp. NPDC001068; assembly: GCF_042897315.1. NCBI lineage: Bacteria > Bacillati > Actinomycetota > Actinomycetes > Kitasatosporales > Streptomycetaceae > Streptomyces > Streptomyces sp. NPDC001068. The sequence continues at coordinate 27,261 of NZ_JBIAYD010000019.1, forward strand.
GGCACCAAGCAGCAGCGCCGGGGCAACACCCGCCAGCGCATCCAGGACGTGGCGCTCGAACTCTTCGCCGAGCAGGGCTACGAGAAGACCTCCCTGCGGGAGATCGCCGAGCGCCTCGACGTGACCAAGGCAGCCCTGTACTACCACTTCAAGACCAAGGAAGAGATCCTGGTCAGCCTCTTCGAGGACCTGACGCGGCCGATCCAGGACCTGATCGAGTGGGGCGAGGGCCAGCCGCACACCCTCGCGGTGAAGCTGGAGATCGTACGGCGCTACAGCCGGGCCCTCGGCGAGGCCGGACCGCTGTTCCGCTTCATGCAGGAGAACCAGGCGACCGTACGGGAGCTGCGGATCGGCGACACCTTCAAGGACCGGATGCGCGACCTGCGGGGCATCTTCGTCGACCCGGACGCCCCTCTGACCGACCAGGTCCGGTGCATCAGCGCCATGTTCACGCTGCACGCGGGCATGTTCGTGATGCAGGACCTGGAGGGCGACCCCGAGAAGAAGCGCGAAGCGGTTCTGGAGGTCGCCCTGGACCTGGTGACCCAGGCCCACCAGGGTTCCGGCGGGTCCGGCGGGTCCGGCGGGTCCGTCTAGGCGATCACGCGGCTCAGACCGTCACGCCCTGCGCGCGGAGGAAGACGACCGGGTTGATCGCGGAACCGTAGTTCGGGGTCGTACGGATCTCGAAGTGCAGGTGCGGCCCGGTGGAGTTGCCGGTGTTGCCGGACAGCGCGATGTGCTGGCCCGTCCTGACGACCTGGCCGACCCTGACGTCCACGCGGGACAGGTGGGCGTACTGCGAGTACTGGCCGTTGGCGTGCTTGATGACGACGGCGTTGCCGTAGGCGGGACCGTCACCGGCGCCGTTGCCGCCGGCCTTGACGACGGTGCCGCCGTGCGCGGCGACGACCTGGGTGCCGATCGGCACCGCGAAGTCCTGACCGCTGTGCTTGGCGGTCCACATGCCGCCGGCCTGGTCGAAGCTGGCGGAGAGGGTGTAGCTCTTGACCGGGTCCATCCAGGCGGCGGCACTGGAGGTGGCCGCCGACGCGACCCCCGACCCCACCACGGCCGTGACTCCGAGACCGGCGGCCAGAACGGCGGCACGCTTGCGGAGCGAGGTCGTACGGGGAGCTCGGAGAGTGGCGCGCAGGGACATCGAAACCTCGTGGAGTAGGCGACAGGGGTCCCCCTCCGGTACCGGCCGACACTCGCGGCCACCGGAACGGGGCATCCCTTGGTAACCCGAAAGGCGCGCTCCGCCCAAACCCTCCCAACTACGGCACCGGCTAGTAGCCACCCACGCGCTTGACTCTTTTGTGACAGAGGGCCACCGGCCGGGCGGGCCGGACCCCGTCTCCCCGACCGGGCGGCGACATGGGCGGGAAAATCCCTTTCCGAATAACCCCAGGTGCCACTATCCCGGCTAGTAACGGACATCCGGCCCGTGCGCTATGTCACCGACGCCCCGACCTCGGGGACCCCGGGATGTGACCCACACCTCGCCGGACCTACCCGCAGGTAACCTCACGGTTCCCTCTCCGCCACTTCTCCGACTCACCATGCCCCTGACAGAATCGCGGACGTGAGAGGACACCCGAACCGATGACCACAGGCACCTGGACCCGCCGCGCGGCCGTCACCGCCGTCTCCGTGACCGCACTCGCCGGGATGGCGGCCCCGGCCCAGGCCGCGACGGCGAGCAGCGCCGGAAAGGTCGACTACGCGACCTGGCAGCAGGACTGCCAGTCCGTGATGGACCAGGCCCTGCCCTACCTGAAGCAGCGCATCGCCGCCGCCAGGCCGGGCGAACGGCAGGCGATCGTCTTCGACATCGACAACACCACCCTGGAGACCGACTTCGGCTTCAGCTTCCCCCAGCCGGCCAACAAGCCGGTCCTGAACGTCGCGCGGTACGCCCAGGAGCACGGCGTCTCCCTGTTCTTCGTCACGGCCCGCCCCGGCATCATCTACCTGCCGACCGAGTACAACCTCGAGCACGACGGCTACGACGTCTCCGGCCTGTACGTCCGCGGCCTGTTCGACCTCTTCAAGGACGTCGCCGCCTACAAGACCGCCCAGCGCGTGGACATCGAGAACAACGGCTACACGATCATCGCGAACATCGGCAACAGCGCCACCGACCTCTCGGGCGGCCACGCGGAGAAGACCTACAAGCTGCCCGACTACGACGGCCAGCTGTCCTAGCCGCACGGCGGTACGCGAAAGGGCCGGTGCTTCGAAAAGCACCGGCCCCTTCTTGCGTGAACCCTCTGGCGTGAACCGTCTCGGGCGAACCGGGAGGGCTACGCCTCCTTGCTCAGGTTCGGGCCGGCTCCGCCGGCCGCCTGCTCGATCGGCGGGACGTCGGGCAGCGCCGACTTCTCCTCACCCCGGAAGGTGAAGGTCTTGGTGTCGCCCTCGCCCTCCGTGTCGACGACCACGATGTGACCGGGGCGCAGCTCGCCGAAGAGGATCTTCTCCGAGAGCGTGTCCTCGATCTCGCGCTGGATGGTGCGGCGCAGCGGCCGGGCACCCAGCACCGGGTCGTAGCCCTTCTTGGACAGCAGCTCCTTGGCGGACTGGGAGAGTTCGATGCCCATGTCCCGGTCCTTCAGGCGCTCGTCCACCTTGCCGACCATCAGGTCGACGATCCGCAGGATGTCCTCCTGCGTGAGCTGCGGGAAGACGACCACGTCGTCGACACGGTTGAGGAACTCGGGACGGAAGTGCTGCTTGAGCTCGTCCGACACCTTGTTCTTCATGCGCTCGTAGTTGGACTTCGTGTCACCCGTGGCCGCGAAGCCCAGGTTGAAGCCCTTGGAGATGTCCCGGGTGCCGAGGTTGGTCGTCATGATGATGACCGTGTTCTTGAAGTCCACGACCCGGCCCTGGGAGTCGGTCAGGCGACCGTCCTCCAGGATCTGCAGCAGGCTGTTGAAGATGTCCGGGTGGGCCTTCTCGACCTCGTCGAAGAGGACGACGGAGAACGGCTTGCGGCGGACCTTCTCGGTCAGCTGGCCGCCCTCCTCGTAGCCCACGTAGCCGGGGGGCGAACCGAAGAGACGCGACACCGTGTGCTTCTCGCTGAACTCCGACATGTCGAGGGAGATCAGCGCGTCCTCGTCACCGAAGAGGAACTCGGCGAGGGCCTTGGACAGCTCGGTCTTACCGACACCGGACGGGCCGGCGAAGATGAACGAGCCACCGGGGCGCTTCGGGTCCTTCAGACCGGCACGCGTACGGCGGATCGCCTTCGACAGCGCCTTGACGGCGTCGACCTGGCCGATGACCCGCTTGTGGAGCTCGTCCTCCATGCGCAGCAGACGCGAGGACTCCTCCTCGGTGAGCTTGAAGACCGGGATGCCCGTGGCGGTCGCCAGCACCTCGGCGATCAGCTCGCCGTCGACCTCGGCGACGACGTCCATGTCGCCGGCCTTCCACTCCTTCTCCCGCTTGGCCTTGGCGGCCAGGAGCTGCTTCTCCTTGTCGCGGAGGGAGGCGGCCTTCTCGAAGTCCTGCGAGTCGATCGCGGACTCCTTGTCCCGGCGGACGGCGGCGATCTTCTCGTCGAACTCGCGCAGGTCCGGCGGAGCGGTCATCCGGCGGATGCGCATCCGGGAACCGGCCTCGTCGATCAGGTCGATCGCCTTGTCCGGCAGGAAGCGGTCGGAGATGTAGCGGTCGGCCAGCGTGGCCGCCTGGACCAGCGCCTCGTCCGTGATGGAGACCCGGTGGTGGGCCTCGTACCGGTCACGCAGACCCTTGAGGATCTCGATCGTGTGCGGCAGGGACGGCTCGGCGACCTGGATGGGCTGGAAGCGGCGCTCGAGGGCCGCGTCCTTCTCCAGGTGCTTGCGGTACTCGTCCAGGGTGGTGGCACCGATGGTCTGCAGCTCACCGCGGGCCAGCATCGGCTTCAGGATCGAAGCCGCGTCGATGGCGCCCTCGGCGGCACCCGCACCGACCAGCGTGTGCAGCTCGTCGATGAACAGGATGATGTCACCGCGGGTGCGGATCTCCTTGAGAACCTTCTTCAGGCGCTCCTCGAAGTCACCGCGGTAGCGGGAGCCGGCGACCAGGGCGCCGAGGTCCAGGGTGTAGAGGTGCTTGTCCTTGAGGGTCTCGGGCACCTCGCCCTTGACGATGGCCTGAGCGAGGCCCTCGACGACGGCGGTCTTGCCGACGCCGGGCTCACCGATCAGGACCGGGTTGTTCTTGGTACGGCGGGACAGCACCTGCATGACCCGCTCGATCTCCTTCTCGCGCCCGATGACCGGGTCGAGCTTGGACTCGCGAGCGGCCTGGGTGAGGTTCCGGCCGAACTGGTCGAGGACCAGGGACGTCGAGGGGGTGCCCTCGGCAGGCCCGCCGGCGGTGGCGGTCTCCTTGCCCTGGTAACCGGAGAGCAGCTGGATGACCTGCTGCCGCACCCGGTTGAGATCTGCGCCCAGCTTGACGAGGACCTGGGCGGCGACGCCCTCGCCCTCGCGGATCAGGCCGAGCAGGATGTGCTCCGTGCCGATGTAGTTGTGACCCAGCTGGAGGGCCTCCCGGAGCGACAGCTCCAGGACCTTCTTGGCACGGGGGGTGAAGGGGATGTGCCCGGACGGGGCCTGCTGGCCCTGGCCGATGATCTCCTCCACCTGCTGGCGGACCGCCTCGAGCGAAATCCCGAGGCTCTCAAGGGCCTTGGCGGCGACACCCTCACCCTCGTGGATCAGGCCCAGGAGGATGTGCTCGGTGCCGATGTAGTTGTGGTTGAGCATCCGGGCTTCTTCCTGAGCCAGGACGACAACCCGCCGCGCGCGGTCGGTGAACCTCTCGAACATCGTTAATCGCTCCTCAGAGCGGTCAGGCAGTGGGGGGAACTTCCCCTCTCTGTCCTTCCGCAGCTTAGTCCCGCAAGCGGGGACCGCTCATTCCAACTGCCGACACCGTCGATGGCCTCCTGACCCCGAACGCCGACATCTGCTCCAACCCGATGGTGCGAGACGATGTTCCCGCAGGCCAGGCAGTTACCCCTTCCGCCAGTACGCCGATGGCGAACGTGGGGCGGCTTCGCCTGCGTGTCGCCCCCTCCCACTAGGGATGTCTTACCCGTCCGGACTGACAGTCCATGCCGTATGCCCCCGGTCCCTCCGCTACGGGCGAACAACCTTGCGTCCCTCCGGAGCCCCACGGGTTTCCTTTTTCGGAACTCTGCGCATTCGCACGCGCACTCAGCGTAACTCGGGCGGGATCGTGGCGGTTGCGCTTTGTATGGCTGGCACAGTCCCTCTGGCCGCTTCAACGGTCCCTCACCCCCGTAGTCCGCTCGTCTCCACTGTCTGTCGCGCGACCGGGGCGGGCCACCTGGCAGCCCGGATCCGGCGGCACGCACTCCGGCACTGGTACGAGAACGATCTGGGCTGGGCAACAGTGCCCGAGGCACCCGGAGAGCCGTTGCGGCTGGTCACGGGCGTGCGGTTCGACGTGCTCGACGTACCGGCCGCGGCGGGCGCGAAGGCGCTCAGGCATCTGGGGCCGGGTTCTCCGGTGGCGCTCCAGGGCGACCGGATGCGACTGCTGGTGGCCGCGGGCAGCGCGGAGGAGCTGCCGGGGCTGCTGGAGTGGCTGGAGTGGGGACCGCTGGCCCTGGACCTGCGGGCGCTGGGCGCGGACGGCCGGATGGACGCTCCGGCACGGCCCGAGCCGCTCTCCATCGGGACGCGAGTACGGCCGGAGGCCGCCGAGGACCTCGCCGGCCCGCCGGAAGCCGTAGGGCTCCCGCAGCCCGTGGAGGGGGCCGCCGTCTGGTTGCGGCCCCCCGGGCCGGGGCGCGAGGCAGAGGACTCGCTTCCGAGAATGCCGGCACTGCCGGCCATGGGGGGCGTGGGATGCGCCCCCGATCTCGTACGGCTGGTGGACACGATGGCGACCGAGTGTCACCGGGTCCGGGTGTGGCAAGGGCCACGGCTTGAGGGTGATCAGGCGTTGGCGTCCTCGTAGGCCTGGCGGATCGTCGCCGGAACGCGGCCGCGGTCGTTGACCTCGTAGCCGTTCTCCTTCGCCCAGGCGCGGATCTGCGCGGTGTCCTGGCTGCCGCCGCCGGCTGCCGCACGGGTCTTCCCACGTCCGCCCGCCGCACGGCCACCGGTACGACGACCACCCTTGACGTAGGGGTCGAGAAGGCCGCGCAGCTTGTCCGCATTGGCAGTCGTGAGATCGATCTCGTACGTCTTGCCGTCCAGCGCGAACGTCACGGTCTCGTCCGCCTCGCCGCCGTCGAGGTCGTCGACAAGAAGGACCTGAACCTTCTGTGCCACCGGATTTCCTTTCATCGATAACTTCAGGGCCGGGGGTGAGCGGCGCCCGCCGTTTCGCCGCCCCCTGTTATATGCAGTACTGCAGTACGTCGGAAAGCAAACCGCTTTTGCGGGAAAAACACAAACCCCTGAGAGAGACCGAGGGGCCCGCTCCCACCGGAAACTTGCGCGTTTCGGACATAGGCCACCTGGGCAAGGCGAGGCATCCGGAATAGGGGTCCGATCTCCCGCCCAACTCCGACGCGATGCGTCTTGTCCGGGGCGATCCGCGACGAACCCTCCGGGCGATCACAGATGCAGAAGCATCCGGCTGTTGCCCAAGGTGTTCGGTTTCACTCGTTCGAGTCCGAGGAACTCGGCGACACCCTCGTCATAGGAGCGCAACAGCTCCGCGTAGACATCGGTGTCCACGGGCGTCTCGCCGATCTCCACGAAGCCGTGCTTGCCGAAGAACTCGACTTCGAAGGTCAGGCAGAAAACCCGGCGAACACCGAGCCAACGCGCGGTCTCCAGCAACTTCTCCAGCAACTGATGACCGACGCCGGCGCCCTTGAGGCCCGGCTTCACCGCGAGAGTGCGCACTTCGGCGAGGTCTTCCCACATCACGTGCAGTGCGCCGCAGCCGACCACCTCGGCGTTGTCGTCGCGTTCCGCCACCCAGAACTCCTGGATGTCCTCGTAAAGCATCACCGTGGCTTTGTCGAGGAGGATGCGGTCGCGGACGTACGCGTCAAGGAGTCGGCGCACCGCCGGGACATCGCCGGTGCGGGCCCGCCGGACGGTGATGGCTTTTGCGGTGACTTCGGGGCGCATCGCTGACATGAGCGGACGCTATCGCCCGCCGCGGTCCGTCTCGGAGCCGGGGTTCTCCTCTTGCGGGGCTTCCCCGTCTTCGCGTTCTTCCCGCCGTTCAGGCCTATCGGGGCCCTGCACGATCCGTACGGCGTCCCGCAGGGCCTGGCGCTGTTCGTCGCTCATCATCCCGAAGAAGGCGACGAGAGCGGCGGCGGGGTTGTCGCTCTGGGACCACGCGTCGTTCATGAGGGCGGCGGCGTAGGCGGCTCGCGTGGAGACGGCCTCATATCGATAGGCCCGGCCTTCGGCCTCCCGCCGCACCCAGCCCTTCTGATGGAGATTGTCCAAAACGGTCATCACCGTGGTGTAGGCGATGGACCGTTCCTGCTGGAGGTCTTCCAGGACTTCTCGAACGGTCACCGGGCGGTTCCACTTCCACACCCGCGTCATGACCGCGTCTTCGAGTTCTCCCAATGGGCGAGGCACAGCTCAGAACAATAGTGGGAGATCCCGCCAATGACGTGCCGGACGTGCGCTTTCATCAACAAAGGCGAACAAAAAGGGCGCACGACCCGGAAGCGCGGCCACGGGCGCGCGGCGGGTCGTACGCGGGAAGCGAGTACGCGGGAAGGAGTCCGCGCGGGCAGAAGCCCCGCGCGGGGCGGGAACAGGAGGGACGGTCCGGCGTCCGGGCGTCGCGATCAGGCGTCGGCGCCCGGGGCGGAGGCCTTCGGGCCGCTCTCCCCGCGCGCCGCGCGCGCGAGGGCGGCGTCCACAGCGGCGTCCTCCTTGGCCTTGGCGGCGCCGCCCTGGGTCTTCACGATCACCCGGACCAGACCGATGAAGAACACGGCCATGACGACCGGGGGCACGAGCGCGGAGACGTAGTCCATGCGACCAGGGTAGCCACGGGAGACCGGGCGAAAGGTGCGGGGTGGGCAAAGCGTCGCGCAAGACCCGCGAGCTGCCGTTTCCCACCCCGCCCGGCGTGCCGCCGGACGTCCCGTTCAGCCGACGGCGAGCCGCTGCGCCGGCGGGGTGGGCCGGCGCCGCGGGAAGACCTCGCCGGGAGTCGGGACGGGCCGCTTCGGCGCCGCCGGCCCGGGGGCCGCGGGCTGCGGGGCGGGCCGCTCGGCGGGCCTCTCCTCGGGCTTCTTCTCCGGCTCCTCCTGGGCCACTCCGCCCGGCAGGGCCGTCAGCCGGACCCTGGACGCCGGAACGGCCGGCGCGGGGACCTTGCGGACCCCCTGCGCGAGCCGGGCCCGCACATCGCGCTCCGCGAGATCCTGGCAGCGGTCGAGCAGCGCCGCGGCGCCCGGGTTGCCGCGCAGCGCCCGCAGCGCGGCGAGATCGTCCGGGGTGGGCCGGTAGGCGGCGGCCAGCGCCTCCTCCAGAAGGGTGAGATACCCGGTGAGGGTCCCCGGCAGGGCCTCGCGATACCGGACCAGATCGGCCACCAGGAAGGCACGCAACCGCGCCCCCTCACGCATCGCCTCGTCGAAGGACTCGGCGAGGCGATGACAGTCCTTGATGTCCTCGGCGGAGGCGGGACCGGGGTGAAGGGCGAGGGCGAGAGCGCGGCGGAGCACAGGCAGCTCCTCCGCGCCGAACGCCATGCCGCCGCGGGATCCGTAGGGCGTGGGCATGAACCGAAGATACGCGTAAATCAGACAATTTCGACATAGGGGGCGTGGTGTGGCGCAGCGGGGCCACCCACCTGGCCGCCGCGCGCCGCGTACACCCCCCGGCGCCTCACATCCGCGACACGTTCCGCTCGTACACCAGCCGCAGGCCCACCAGCGTCAGCCAGGGCTCGTGCTCGTCGATCACCGAGGACTCCCCCAGCACCATCGGCGCCAGCCCGCCCGTCGCGATCACCGTGACGTCGTCCGGGTCCTCGGCCAGCTCCCGCGCCATCCGGCCGACCACACCGTCGACCTGTCCGGCGAACCCGTACACGATGCCCGCCTGCATGGCCTCCACGGTGTTCTTGCCGATCACGCTCCGGGGCCGGGCCACCTCGATCTTCCGCAGCTGCGCGCCCTTGACGCCGAGCGCCTCCACGGAGATCTCGATACCGGGGGCGATCACCCCGCCGACGTACTCCCCGCGCGCGGACACCGCGTCGAAGGTGGTGGCCGTCCCGAAGTCGACGACGATCGCCGGACCGCCGAACAGCTCGACGGCGGCGACCGCGTTGATGATCCGGTCCGCGCCGACCTCCTTCGGGTTGTCGGTGAGGATCGGCACCCCGGTCTTCACCCCCGGCTCCACCAGTACGGCCGGCACGTCGCCGTAGTACCGCCGGGTGACCTCGCGCAGTTCGTGCAGCACGGACGGCACGGTCGCGCAGATCGCGATGCCGTCGATGCCGTCGCCGAGCTCGTCACCGAGCAGCGGGTGCATGCCCATCAGACCCTGCAGGAGCACCGCCAGCTCGTCGGCGGTACGGCGGGCGTCCGTGGAGATGCGCCAGTGCTCGACGATGTCCTCGCCGTCGAACAGGCCGAGGACGGTGTGCGTGTTGCCGACGTCGATCGTGAGGAGCATGACGTCACTCCGCCTCGCGCAGATCCAGGCCGATGTCCAGGATCGGCGAGGAGTGGGTGAGGGCGCCGACGGAGAGGAAGTCCACGCCGGTGTCGGCGTACGCCCGGGCGTTCTCCAGGGTGAGCCGTCCGGACGCCTCCAGGAGCGCGCGTCCGCCGACGATCGCGACGGCCTCCTCGCACTCCCCCGGCGTGAAGTTGTCCAGCAGGATCAGGTCGGCGCCCGCGTCGAGGACCTCGCGCAGCTGGTGGAGCGTGTCGACCTCGACCTCGATCGCCAGGTCCGGGAAGGCCTCCCGGACGGCCTTGAAGGCCGGTCCGACGCCACCGGCGGCGACCACGTGGTTGTCCTTGACCAGGGCCGCGTCGGAGAGCGACATCCGGTGGTTGACGCCGCCGCCGCAGCGCACCGCGAACTTCTCCAGGGAGCGCAGCCCCGGGGTGGTCTTGCGGGTGTCCCGCACGCGCGTGGCGGTGCCCTCCAGCACGTCCGCCCACGCGCGCGTGGCGGTCGCGATGCCGGAGAGGCGGTTCAGGATGTTGAGCGCGCTGCGCTCGGCGGTGAGCAGGTCGCGGGTGCGGGTGGTGACGGACAGCAGCGGCTGCCCGGCCTCGACCCGGTCGCCGTCCTCGACGTGCCGCTCGACCTCGAACTCGTCCGTGCAGACCACGGAGACCACGGCCTCGGCGACCCGGAGGCCCGCGACGACGCCCGCCTCGCGCGCGACGAAGTCGCCAGTGGCCACGGCCTCCTCGGGGATCGTGGCGACGGTCGTCACGTCCACGCCGTTGTCCAGGTCCTCCTGGACGGCCACGTTGGCGATGTCCTCGACCTCCACCGGGTCGAGCCCGGCGGCGGCCAGCAGTTCGGCGAGCGCGGGGTCGAGCCCGCACTCCAGGTACTCCTCGTCGCCCTCTGCGCCACATGCACAGCCGTCGCCACAGCCGCCGCGGTCGGCGAGGGGAAGGTCGTTGGTGCTCACGTCTGTCACTGCTCCTGGGATGGCTGGTGCGGCCGGGTCGGGGGGAAGTCTGCGGTGTCGGTGGTGCGCACGGCCAGCGAGCGGTCCGGATTCAGCCGTACGACGATGTGGCGGCGCCACACGGTGTCGTCGCGGTCGGCGTGGTCCTCGCGCCAGTGGCAGCCGCGGGTCTCCTGGCGGCGCAGGGCCGCCTCGACGAGCACCCGCGCGACGCACAGGAGGTTGGTGGCCTCCCAGGTGTCGACGCCTGGCTCGGCGGTCTTGCCGTTCTCGTCCAGGGCGTCGCGGGCCTCGGTGTGCAGGCGCTGGAGCTGCTCGGCGGCCCTGGTCAGGGACTCGTCGGAGCGCAGCACGCCGGCGCCCTCGGTCATGATCCGCTGGATCGCGAACCGCGCCTCGGGGACCTGCAGCGGGTGGGCCGGCTTGTCCGGGTGCGGGACCGGGACGGGCACGCGCGCGTGCAGGCGGTTCTCCGCGTGCCGGGCGGTGATGTCGGCGACGATGCGCTCGGCGTAGACCAGTCCCTCCAGGAGGGAGTTGGAGGCGAGCCGGTTCGCGCCGTGCACGCCGGTGCACGCGACCTCACCGCACGCGTACAGCCCGCGCACGGTGGTGCGCCCGCGCGCGTCGGTGCGCACGCCCCCGGAGGCGTAGTGCGCGGCCGGTGCGATCGGGATGGGCTCGGTGACCGGGTCGATGCCGTGCGCCCGGCAGGCGGCCAGGATCGTGGGGAAACGGTGCTCCCACATGTCGGCGCCGAAGTGCCGGGCGTCGAGGAACATGTGCTCGGCGTCGCGCTCCTGCATGCGCCGCATGATCCCCTTGGCGACGATGTCCCGGGGTGCCAGCTCGGCCAGCTCGTGCTGCCCCACCATGAAGCGCACGCCGTCCGCGTCGACCAGGTGCGCGCCCTCCCCGCGCACCGCCTCGGAGACCAGCGGCTGCTGGCCCTCAGCGTCGGCGCCGAGGAACAGCACGGTCGGGTGGAACTGGACGAATTCGAGGTCGGAGACCTCCGCGCCGGCGCGCAGCGCGAGCGCCACGCCGTCCCCGGTGGACACCGACGGGTTGGTGGTCGCGGAGAAGACCTGGCCCATGCCGCCGGTCGCGAGGACGACCGCGGGGGCGTGCACGGCGCCCACGCCGTCGTGCTGTCCCTCGCCCATCACGTGCAGGGTCACGCCCGCCGTGCGGCCTTCGGCGTCGGTCAGCAGGTCCAGTACGAGCGCGTTCTCGATCATCCGCACGCCTCGCGCGCGGGCCGCTTCCACCAGCGCGCGGGAGATCTCCGCGCCGGTGGCGTCCCCGCCCGCGTGCGCGATCCGGCGCCGGTGGTGGCCGCCCTCACGGGTGAGGTCGATGTCGCCGTCCGGCCCGGTGTCGAAGTGCGCCCCGGTCGAGATCAGCCGCCGTACCGCGCCGGGTCCCTCGGTGACGAGGATCCGTACGGCCTCCTCGTCGCACATGCCCGCGCCGGCGACCAGGGTGTCGTCCAGGTGCTGTTCCGGGGTGTCGCCCTCGCCCAGGGCGGCCGCGACGCCGCCCTGGGCCCAGCGCGTGGAGCCGTCGTCGAGGTGCGCCTTGGTGACGACGACCGTCGTCAGCCCGGCCGCCTCGCAGCGCAGGGCGGCGGTCAGGCCGGCGACGCCGGACCCGACGACCACCACGTCGGCGTCGATGGACCATCCGGGGGCGGGCGCGTGCAGTCGTATGCCTGTGCTGGTCACGAGGCGGCTCCGGGGGCGGCGAAGGTGAGCGGGATGTTGTCGATCAGCCGGGTCGTCCCGACCCGGGCGGCGACGGCCAGGACGGCCTCTCCGGTGAATTCGTCGTCGATCTCGGTGAAGTCGGAGGGGTCGACCAGGGCGAGGTAGTCCAGGACGAGCGGCGGGTCGAAGTGGACGCCCTCGTCCAGGACGGCCCGCGCGGCCGCGCGGACGGCGGCGGCCGCGTTCGGCACGGCCTTGGCGACGGCGTGCGCGTCGGCGGCCGCCCGGGACTCGCCTATGGCGCTGAGCGCCTCGGCGCGCGCCCGGGTGGACGGCACCTCTCGCGCGCGTGCCCGCAGCGCCTCCTGCGCCGCGTGCCGGTCGCGCCCGGCGAACAGCGCGCGCGACAGCGTGAGCGCGGTGCGCCGCTCGTCGCCCGAGAGATAGCGGTTGCGGCTGGAGAGCGCGAGCCCGTCCGCCTCGCGCACCGTCGGCACGCCGATGATCTCGATGCCGAAGTTCAGGTCCCGCACCATGCGCCGGATCACGGCCAGCTGCTGGGCGTCCTTCTGCCCGAACAGGGCCGCGTCGGGCCGCGTGAGGTGCAACAGCTTCGCGACGACGGTGAGGACGCCGTCGAAGTGCCCGGGCCGTGAGGCGCCCTCCAGGAGCGCGCCCATCGGACCCGCGGTGACCCGCACCTGGGGCTGTCCGCCCGGATAGACCTCGTCGGCCGACGGGGCGAACACCGCGTCCGCGCCCGCCTGTTCCGCGATCTTCAGGTCGGCGTCCAGGGTGCGCGGGTAACGGTCGAGGTCCTCCCCGGCACCGAACTGCAACGGGTTGACGAAGACCGTGACGACGACCTCGCCGTCCGGGCCGGCGATCTCGCGGGCGCCGCGGATCAGCGTGGCGTGGCCCTCGTGCAGGGCACCCATGGTCATGACGACGGCGCGGCGGCCGTGCCGCACGCGCGCGTGCAGTTCGGCGGCGGTGCGCAGCAGGGCGGTGCTCATCGGGTGTTCCCCTCGGTGCCGTGGGTGCCGTTCGTGCCGCCGGCGAGGACGCCGAGGAGGTCCTCGGCGAGTTCCGGCTTCAGCAGGCCCTGGGCGAGCGCCCGGTCGGCCGTGGCCCGGGCCATCGCCAGATAGCCGTCGACGGCCTGCGGGGCGTGCCGGCGCAGCTCCGTGACGTGCGCGGCGACGGTGCCCGCGTCCCCGCGTGCGACCGGCCCGGTCAGCGCCGCGTCACCCGAGCGCAGGGCGTTGTCCAGGGCCGCGCCGAGCAGCGGGCCGAGCATCCGGTCCGGGGCCTCGACGCCGGCCGTGCGCAGCAGTTCCATGGACTGGGCGACCAGGGTGACCAGGTGGTTGGCGCCGAGGGCGAGGGCCGCGTGGTACAGCGGGCGGTTCTCCTCCAGGATCCACTCCGGCTCGCCCCCCATCTCGATGACGAGTGCCTCGGCGGCCAGCCGCAGCTCCTCGGGCGCGGTCACGCCGAACGAGCAGCCCGCGAGCCGCTGCACGTCCACCGGTGTCCCGGTGAAGGTCATCGCCGGGTGCAGGGCCAGCGGCAGCGCGCCCGCGCGCAGGGCCGGGTCGAGGACCCGGGCGCCGTACCGCCCGGAGGTGTGGACGAGCAGCTGGCCGGGCCGTACCGCGCCGGTCTCGGCGAGGCCCGCGACCAGGCCGGGCAGGGCGTCGTCGGGGACGGTCAGGAGCACCAGGTCGGCACGCTGGAGGACCTCGGCGGGGGCCACCAGGGGGATGCCGGGCAGCATGGCCTCGGCGCGCCGCCGGGAGGCGTCGGAAACCCCGGAGACGGCCACCGGACGGTGCCCGGCGAGCTGCAGGGACGCGGCGAGCGCGGGCCCCACCCGGCCGGCGCCGACGACGCCGACGGTGAGCCGCGCGGGGCGGTCACTGAGGTCTGGTTGTTGGACTGTACTCACGCGACCGTGGCCTTCCCGTTCCAGTCCGCTCTGGGTACCGGACGATTTCTCGTCATGTTAACGCTATCGGGTTCGGGCCCAGTTGGCTGTCCACAGCCTGTGGGTGACCGGTCACATCGCCCGGCCCGCCTCCGCAGGCGCGGGCCGGGGTCCGCCCGGTCGGGCCGACGGCAGCCCGGTACGGAAAATGCGCGGCCCCCGTACCGGCGCCACGGCATCATCCACGGCATGAGCGATACGGCGACAACGCCCCAGGACGAGCGGCCCGACGAACCCCGGTCGGCGGAACAGCTGATGCGGGAGCGGCGCGCGGCCGCCTACCGGAGGGCCGATCGCGTCCTCGCGCGCGTGAGCCCGCGAGCGTCCCTGCGCGAACGGCTCGGGCGGCTCTGCGAAGCGGCTCCCGACGTGTACGACCTGGACGAGACGGCGGACGTGTACGGCAACGGGGTCGTAGCGGCCCTGGAGGAGCGGGTGGCGGCCCTGCTGGGCACCCAGGCCGCCGCGTTCTTCCCGACGGGCACGATGGCCCAGCAGGTGGCCCTGCGGTGCTGGGCGGCCAGGACCGGCAACCCGACGGTGGCCCTGCACGCCCTCGCCCACCCCGAGGTCCATGAACGCAACGCCTTCCACGAGGTCGCCGGCCTGCGCCCGGTCCGGGTCACGCGCGAGCCGAGGCTCCCCACCGCCCAGGAGATACGCGAGTTCGAGGAGCCCTTCGGGGCGCTGATGCTGGAGCTGCCCCTCAGGGACGCCGGGTACGTGCTGCCCACCTGGGAGGAGCTCACGGAGGTCGTGGCGGCGGCGCGGGAGCGCGACGCGGTGGTGCACTTCGACGGCGCGCGCCTGTGGGAGTGCACCGTCCGGTTCGGGCGCCCCCTGCACGAGATCGCGGACCTCGCGGACAGCGTCTACGTGTCGTTCTACAAGTCCCTCGGCGGCATCGGCGGTGCCGCACTGGCCGGTCCGAAGGACCTGGTCGAGGAGGCGAGGACGTGGCGCCACCGCTACGGCGGCATGGTCTTCCAGCAGTTCCCCACGGCGCTCGCGGCCCTGATCGGCCTGGAGCGCGAACTGCCCCGCCTGCCGGACTACGTCCGGCACGCGCGCGTGGTCGCCGCGGCCCTGCGCGAGGGCTTCGCCGGGGCCGGGCTCGCCTGGAGCCGGGTCCACCCCGGCGAGCCGCACACCCACGAGTTCCAGGTCTGGCTGCCGTACGAGGCCGACGAGCTGATGGAGGCCGCGGTACGGCAGGCCGAGGAGACCGGCACGTACCTCTTCGCCGGGTTCTGGGAGACGAAGGGCCCGGGCCTGTCCATGACCGAGGTGACGGTGTCGGAGGCGGGCCTCGCGTGGACGGCCGAGGAGGTGCGGGCGGCGGTCGAGGACTTCGCGCGGAGGCTGCCGGCACCACCTCGTTAGGGGCGGCGGGAAACCCGGTCGGGGGCGCCCCGCCGGCGAAACCCCGTCAGGGGCGCGGGCGAACCGCGCGGGCGACCCGCACGGCTCCCCGGACCGCGTCCCCGTCGCGCGGCCGCCGCCCCCGATTGACGCCGCTCGTCAATCGGGGGAGGCGTTGTCGGTGGCGGGGTGCACGATGGGGACATGAGCGTGCGTATCGACATCGCGGGGCTCCGGCCGGAGCGGGTCGCCGTCGTGCCCTCGCCGCTGGCCGAGCTGGGCATGGCGCTGCACGCGCTGTCGGAGCCGGGGCACCATCCGGGCCTGCAGGGCTGGGTGACCGGGGTGACCGCCCGGATGGAGCCGCACCTGGCCGACCGCATGTGCGAGGCCG
The DNA here is from genome assembly GCF_042897315.1 of Streptomyces sp. NPDC001068. Lineage (NCBI taxonomy): Bacteria > Bacillati > Actinomycetota > Actinomycetes > Kitasatosporales > Streptomycetaceae > Streptomyces > Streptomyces sp. NPDC001068. Next base: position 43,357 of record NZ_JBIAYD010000019.1, read on the forward strand.
ACTTCCTGTGGCGGTCGACGTTCTCCGACCTGTTCCTGCCCTACGCCGCCGTGCCCGGCGCCGTACCGGGCGGCACGCTGGCCGAGGAGCTCGACCAGCTGGACAAGCTGACGGACGAGCAGTTCGTGGACGCGGCGCTGGAGTTCACCTGCGTGCCCGCGTACGACACGTCCGCGCCGACCCTGCTGTCGGATCCGGCCGGGCGCCGCAGGGCGCTGGAGGTGGCCGCCTCGCGCGGTCCGCAGCAGGTCCGGTTCGCGCAGCGGCTGCTCGACGACCCGCCCGGGGTGCGCGCGTGGCTGCGCCGGTTCCTGGAGGACTGTGCCGGGGCGTTCTTCGACGAGACCTGGGCGCGGCTGCGCCACCAGCTGGCGGCCGACGCCCGCCACAAGACGGACCTGCTGCGCCGCAAGGGGCTGGCCGACGCGCTGGCCGCGGTCTCGCCGGTGGTGACGCTCGACGAGGCGGGCGCGCGGATCACCGTGGACAAGCTCACCGACGGCCGTGGCGTGGTGGACGCCGACGGTCTGCTGCTGGTGCCCACCAGCCTGGGCTGGCCTCACCTGATGGTCCTGCACCGCTTCGGCTGGCAGCCGGTGCTGCACTACCCGGTCGGCTCGCCGGAGCTCGCCGCACCGCCGTCGGTGGAGACGCTCACCCTGCGGATGGCGGCGCTGTCCCATCCGGTGCGGATGCGGCTGTGCCGGTACCTGGCGCGCAGCGCCTACACGACCAGCGAGCTGGCGCAGGTGCAGGGCCTGTCGGCGCCCGAGATCTCCCGGCACCTGGGCGTCCTCAAGAAGGCCGGTCTGGTCACCACGCGCCGCCGCGGCCGGTACGTCCTGCACCAGCTGGACGTGACGGTCGTGGCCCGCCTGGGCAGCGACTTCCTGGAAGGCATACTCCGCTAGCCGCGCGGGCCGTACCCCGGCCCCTGCGCCCGTACTCCGGCCGTATTCCGGCCCCTCTGGCCCCTCCGGCCCCTCCGGCCCCTCCGGCTGTTCTCCCGCCGGTCGGCCGACGGCCGTACCCCTGTCCGGCCGCCGGTCGGGTCAGCCGTGGCCGCCGCCCGCGCGGACCAGTCCGGTCTCGTAGGCGAGCACCACCACCTGGACCCGGTCGCGCAGCCCGAGCTTGGTCAGGATGCGGCCGACGTGGGTCTTCACGGTCGCCTCGGAAAGCACCAGCCGGCCGGCGATCTCCCCGTTCGACAGGCCCTGCGCGACCAGCACCATCACCTCGCGCTCGCGGTCGGTGAGCCGGTTCAGCTCCTGGTGGCGGGGTTCCTTGCCGGCCGAGGGCAGCATCGGCGCGAAGCGGTCGAGCAGCCGCCGGGTCGTGGAGGGCGCGACGACGGCGTCACCGCTGTGCACGGAGCGGATGGCGGTCAGCAGCTCGCCCGGCGGCACGTCCTTGAGCATGAAGCCCGAGGCGCCCGCCTTCAGCCCCGAGAAGGCGTACTCGTCGAGGTCGAAGGTGGTCAGGATGAGCACCTTGGGCGGCTCGGGCTCCGAGCAGATGCGGCGGGTGGTCTCCACCCCGTCCAGCTTGGGCATGCGCACGTCCATCAGGACGACGTCCACCTCGGTGGACCTGAGCACCTGGAGGGCCTCGACGCCGTCGCCCGCCTCCGCGACGACCTCCATGTCCGGCTGGGCCGCGAGCACCATCCGGAACCCGGTGCGCAGCAGCACCTGGTCGTCGACGAGCATCACGCGGATCGTCATCGGGTCCTCTTCCGTTTCCGTTCGGCGGCTTGTCGCCGGGATTTCCCCGTGGGCGTGACAGGTGTCAACCAGGGGCGTGCGTCCGAGTCAATGCGCCGGTTTCAGCGGCAGCAGGGCACTGATGCGGAATCCTCCGCCGGGACGGGGCCCCGCGTCGAGGGTGCCGCCGACCATACCGACCCGCTCGCGCATGCCGATCAGGCCGTGCCCCTGCCCGTCGGCGCCGCCCTCCTCGTACATCTCGTGCGGGGCACCCTTGCCGTCGTCCTCGACCAGCAGGCCGAGCCCGTCGTCGAAGTAGACCAGCCGCACGCTCGCGCCCGTGTTGGGCCCGCCGTGCTTGCGGGTGTTGGTGAGCGCCTCCTGCACGATCCGGTACGCCGTCAGCTCGACGCCGCTGGGCAGCGGACGCGGCGTGCCCTCGACCTTGAAGTCGACGGGCAGGCCGGAGCTGCGGCACTGCTCGACGAGCTCGTCGATCTGCTCGACGTCGGGCTGCGGAACGTACTCGCCGACCTCCTTGTGCTCGCCGGTGCGCAGTACACCCAGCAGGCGGCGCATCTCGGCGAGGGCCTGGCGGCCGGTGGAGGAGATCGTCTCCAGGGCCTTCTTGGCCTGGTCGGGGGCGGCGTCCAGGACGTAGGCGGCGCCGTCGGCCTGGACCACCATCACCGACACGTTGTGCGCGACCACGTCGTGCAGCTCCCGCGCGATCCGGGCCCGCTCGGCCGCGACCGCGACCTTGGCCTGCGCCTCGCGCTCCTTCTCCAGCCGGGCCGCGCGCTCCTCCAGCTGGGCGAAATAGGCGCGCCGGGTGCGCATGGAGTCGCCGAGGACCCAGGCGAGCACGAACGGCACCGTCTGGAACACCACGATGGCCAGGTGCCCCAGGACGCTCGTCCGCTCCTGCGGCCACCGGATCTGGGCCAGCGGCGCCGCGCACAGCCCCGCGTAGAGCGCGAACCGGGACGACCACCGCTCGCCGACCGCGGCGACCGTGCAGACGATCACCAGCATGGCGAAGTTGGCGACCGTCGTCTCGACGTCCAGGACCAGCTGGGCCAGACCCGTCCCGGCGGCCAGCAGCAGCATCGGCTCCGGGAACCGGCGGCGCAGCGCGACGACGACGCACATGACGACGGACACGGCGATCATGGCGGCGGTCGAACCGTGGTGGCCGGGCGCCCTGCCGAGGTTCACGACGCTCACGCAGGAAACCCCGAGCAGGACGACGGCCCAGAAGCTGTCGACCCATGTCGGGTTCCTGCGGAGGAAGTCATAGAGGCGCTGCACGTAACCCAGAGTAGGGAAGCGTGATAGGTGCAGGGGTCAACCGGAGGGCCGATCCCTGTTCCGGACACGTACTCCGCAAGGTGGAGAAGGTGATCACCTGTGCGCCTAGTCTGGCCCGGTGACGGATGAGGCGACGCGAGAGACGGCAGACGACGCCCGTGGCTGGCGTACGGCCACCGAGACGGCCCTCTACGGCCCCGGCGGCTTCTACCGCCGGCCGGAGGGACCGGCCGGCCACTTCCGCACCTCGGTCCACGCGTCGGGGCTGTTCGCCGAGGCCGTGGCCGAGCTGCTGTGCCGGGTCGACGACGAGCTGGGGCGGCCCGCGACGCTGGACTTCGTCGACATGGGTGCCGGCCGGGGCGAGCTGGTCGCCGGCGTGCTCGCCGTGCTGCCCGCCGACGTGGCCGCACGCACGCGTGCCTGCGCCGTCGAGATCGCCGACCGGCCGCCGGGCCTGCCGGACCGCGTCACCTGGCTGACCGAGCTGCCGCGCACGGTCACCGGGCTGCTCTTCGCCAACGAATGGCTCGACAACGTCCCGGTCGACGTCGCCCAGGTGGACCCGGCCGGTGTGCCCCGTCTCGTGCACGTCCGGCGCGACGGCCTGGAGCTGCTCGGCGAACTGGTCCCGGGCGCGGACGCGGAGTGGCTCGCGCGGTGGTGGCCGCTGGGCACCGAGCCGGGGCTGCGCGCGGAGATCGGGCTGCCGCGGGACCGGGCGTGGGCCGACGCCGTCGCCCGGGTGCGGGAGGGGCTCGCGGTGGCGGTGGACTACGCGCACACGATGGCCACGCGCCCCCCGTTCGGCACCCTCACCGGCTTCCGCGCGGGACGGGCGACGGCACCCGTACCGGACGGGTCCAGCGACATCACGGCGCATGTCGCGCTGGACGCCTGCGCGGCCCTCGACACGGCGCTCGGCCTCCCCGAAGCGCTCATCTGCACCCAGCGCGACGCCCTGCGCGCCCTGGGTCTCGTCGGCGTGCGTCCCCCGCTCACGCTCGCCTCCACCCACCCGGCCGCCTACGTACGCGCCCTGGCGAGCGCGGGCGAGGCCGCGGAACTCACCGCCGCCGGCGGTCTCGGCGACTTCGGCTGGCTGCTGCAGCCGGTGGGCATCGCCAACCCGCTGCTCTGACCCCGCCCGGCGCGGCCCGCCCCTGCCCGCGCCCTATTTGTCGATGTCCCCCACCACGAAGAACATCGACCCGAGGATCGCGACCATGTCGGCGACCAGCGTCCCCGGCAGCAGCTCCATCAGGGCCTGGATGTTGTTGAAGGACGCGGAGCGCAGCTTCAGCCGGTACGGGGTCTTCTCGCCCTTGCTGACGAGGTAGTAGCCGTTGATCCCGAGCGGGTTCTCGGTCCAGGCGTAGGTGTGGCCCTCGGGCGCCTTGAGGACCTTGGGGAGCCGCTGGTTGATCGGGCCGGGCGGCAGGTCGGTGACCCGGTCCAGGCAGGCGTCGGCCAGGTCCAGCGCGATGTGGGTCTGCTCCAGGAGGCACTCGAAGCGGGCCAGGCAGTCGCCCTCGGACCGGGTGACCACCCGCAGGGTGTCCTGGAGTTCGCCGTAGGCCAGGTAGGGCTCGTCGCGGCGCAGGTCGAAGTCGACGCCCGAGGCGCGCGCGATGGGCCCGCTCACGCCGTACGCGTGCACGGCCTCCGGCGTGAGGACGCCCACGCCCCGGGTGCGCCCCCGGAAGATCTCGTTGCCGAGGACCAGGCCGTCGAAGACGTCCATGCGGGAGCGCACGGCACGGACGGCGGCACGCGCGCGTGCGGTCCAGTCGGCCGGGAGGTCCTCCTTGAGGCCGCCGACGCGGTTGAACATGTAGTGCATGCGCCCGCCGGAGACCTCCTCCATGACGTTCTGAAGCTCCTCGCGCTCGCGGAACGCGTGGAAGACCGGGGTGATCCCGCCCAGCTCCAGCGGATAGGAGCCGAGGAACATCAGGTGGTTGAGCACCCGGTTCAACTCGGCGAGGAGCGTGCGCGTCCACACCGCGCGGACCGGCACCTCCATGCCGAGCATGCGCTCGACGGCGAGGACCACGCCCAGCTCGTTGGAGAAGGCCGACAGCCAGTCGTGGCGGTTGGCGAGCATGATGATCTGCCGGTAGTCGCGCGCCTCGAACAGCTTCTCCGCGCCTCGGTGCATGTAGCCGATCACCGGCTCGGCGGAGACGATCCGCTCGCCGTCCAGCACCAGCTTCAGCCGCAGCACACCGTGTGTGGAGGGGTGCTGCGGGCCGATGTTGAGCACCATGTCGGTGCTCTCCGCGGCGCCACCGATGCCGACCGTGGTCTCCGTCGTGGGAGTCATGCACCCAGTCTGTCCTACGTACGCTGGCCTCATGGAGACGGGGAGCCCGGCCGGCGCCGGGGCGACGGAGACCGAACCGGTGTGGACGGGGCTGCCGCCCGGCCTGCTGCGGATGCGGCGGCTGCTGCTGGTGGTGTGGCTGGGGCTGATCGCCCTCGCCGCGGGCCTGCTGCCGGGCCTGCTCGCGGGCCCGGTGTGGGCGGTCTTCGCGCTGCTGCCGCTGGCCCTGCTGGCCTGGGGCTGGGTGCTGCTGGGCCGCAACTGGCGCTCCTGGCGGTACGCCGAGCGCGCCGACGACCTGCTGATCAGCCGCGGGGTGCTGTGGCGCGAGGAGACCGTGGTGCCGTACGGGCGGATGCAGCTGGTGGAGGTGACCTCGGGGCCCGTCGAGCGGTACTTCGGCCTGGCGAGCGTGCAGCTGCACACGGCGGCCGCGGCCACCGACGCGGCCATCCCCGGCCTCGACCCCGCCGAGGCGGAACGGCTGCGCGACCGGCTCACCGAGCTCGGCGAAGCCCGATCGGCGGGCCTGTGACCGCGCCCGGCGTCGACGGCGTCATACGCCCCGGCAAGGCCGCGGGCGAGCGGCGGCTGCACCCGGTGACGCCGTTCCGGCGGGCGTGGGCGCCGGTGGCGGTGCTCACCGGATGGGCGGTGCACGACCCGAACCAGGCCCAGGAGCAGCTGACGAGGCTGACCACGACCATGCTCTTGGCCGGCCTCGCCGTCCTGGTCACGGCGGGTGCCCTCTACGGCTTCCTGACCTGGTGGTTCACCTACTTCTCGGTGACCGAGAGCGAACTGCGCATACGTACCGGCCTGGTGTTCCGGCGCACCGCGCACATCAGGCTGGAGCGGATCCAGGCCGTCGACGTGACCCAGCCGCTGCTCGCGCGCGTGGCGGGCGTCGCCAAGCTGCGCATCGACGTCGTCGGCACCGACAAGAAGGACGAGCTGGCCTTCCTCGGGCAGGGCGAGGCGCGTGCGCTCCGCGCGGAGCTGCTGGCGCGCGCCGCCGGGTTCGCGCCGGAGACGGCACGTGAGGTCGGCGAGGCGCCGGCGCAGGAGCTGATGCGCGTGCCCCCGGGCAAGCTCGCGCTCTCCCTCGTACTGACGGGCGCCACCTGGGGTTCCCTGGCCGCCGCCCTGGTCGTCCCGCCGGTGCTGTGGCTGGCCACACACAGTGTGTGGACGGTCCTCGCCACCGCCCTGCCGCTGCTCGGCGCGGCGGCCACGACCAGCGTGGGCCGGTTCGTCGGGGAGTACGACTGGACGGTCGGGGAGTCGCCGGACGGGCTGCGCATCGACCACGGGCTGCTCGACCGCACGCATGAGACGGTGCCGCCGGGGCGGGTGCAGACCGTGCGGATCGTGGAGCCGCTGCTGTGGCGGCCGCTGCGCTGGGTGCGGGTGGAGCTGGACGTGGCCGGGTCGGCCAACTCGGTGCTGGTGCCGGTCGCGCCGCGCGCGGTCGCCGAGTCGGTCGTCGCGCGCGTGCTGCCCGGCGTCACGGTCCCGGGTGAGCTGCCCCGGCCGCCCCGGCGGGCCCGCTGGTGCGTGCCGTTGTGGTGGCGCGGGTACGGGCTCGCGGTCACCGGGTCGGTGTTCGCGGCACGGCACGGGCTGCTGCGCCGCCGCCTGGCGCTGGTTCCGCACGCCAAGGTCCAGAGCGTACGGCTGACGCAGGGGCCCTGGGAGCGGCTGTGGGGGCTCGCGGACGTACACGTGGACACGGGGGCCGACAAGACGGTGACAGCCCGGCTGCGGGACGCCGAGACAGCCGCGTGCCTGCTGCGGGAGCAGGCCGAACGCTCCCGGACGGGCCGCCGGTCGGCCCGCCCGGACCGCTGGATGGCGTGAGCACGCTGCCGTGACCCCGCGGGACCCGGCGGCCACCACAGCGGCGGAACCGGGTCGGACCGCCCCGGCAGGCCGCCGCCGGCGGGCGGTTCGGTGCGGACGGCGGCGATGCCCGGGGGTGCGCCGGGCTGTACGGGTGGGGCGGACAGTTGGGCTCGGGGCCGCGGGTGGGCTCGGGGCCGTCGGTGGGGGCGAGGTCGGGGACGGCGGGCGGGGACGACTGAGCCGGGGCACCCGGTGGGTGCCCCGGCTCGGGGTCGGCGCGGCTTGCGCCGCGGCCTCGCGCTGTTCAGGAGGCGGCGCTGCGCAGGCCCCCGATGTTGATCTGCTCGGTCTCGTCGTGCGCGGTCAGGTCGATGACCTGGCCGACACCCCGGGTCTCCGCGTCGGCGGGCTTGAACTCGGCCTCGGACTCGGCCTTGTGGAGCGCCAGCGCCTCCTGGCCGACGACGTCCGCGAGGTCCTCGTTGTGCACGGCCTCCAGCCCGTCCCCGTGCGAGCCCTTCTGGGTGCCGAAGAAGTCGAAGCCACCGGTGACCAGCGGACGCGGGATGGGCGCGGCCGGCAGCACGGCGACCGCGGTCGGCACGGTGAAGTGCCCGCTGGGCTTCACGGCCTTGGCGGACGGCGCCGACGCGGTGCGGGCGTCCTGCTCCGCCGGCGCCGCGGTGGTGTCCGCCGGCTCGGCAGGGGGGAAGGCGGCCGCGCGCGCGTGCCCGTCGACCGCCTCGGGCTGCCCCTGTTCCTCGTCCTCCGGTGCCGTCTCGCCCTTCGGCGCGGTCTCGCCCTTCGGCGCCTCGGCCACGGCGGCCGTCTCCGCCGCGCCCTCACCGTCGGTGCCGCTCCCGGCGTCGCTCTTGGCCGCCGGGGCCTCGCCGTCGTCGAAGCGGGCCAGTGCCACCTTGGCCCGCAGGAACAGCTTGGAACCCTCGGGCGAGAAGACCGCGGGTGCCGTCTCCTCGACCGCCAGCTTCTCGACGGCCGTCTCCTCGGAGGCCGGCGCCTCCACGGCCTCCACAGACTCTGCCGTCTCCTCGGCCTCCTCGGCCTCCTCGGCGGACCGGGCGGCCGGCAGGGCGTTCGACGGCGCGACGGCCTCGATCTCCAGCAGGCGGCGGCCCTCCAGGGCGCTGGCGCGCTCCGTCTCGGCCGTGGCGTAGCGGCGCAGCAGGGACGCGTGCTCGTTGCGCAGCCCCGCCAGCTCCGTCCGCTTCGCGCGCAGTCGCTGCTCCAGCTTGGCGCGCAGCTCCCGCGACTCCTCGAGGTCGGTCTCCAGCTCGGCGATCCGCTCCTCGTGGCGCCACTCGTCACTGGCACGCGCGCGTGAGAGGTCGGCGACCTGCTTGCCCGCCTCGCTGTCCCAGCGGCGCATGACCGCGGCGCCGACGGCCGTGGTCGCCGCGGCTATCGCGGCCAGCGTGCGCAGCGCCGTCGGCTGGGAGAACAACCAGGGGCCCAGGGCGCAGACGAGGGAGACACCGGCGATCGCCGAAGGAGGCAACAGCCTGTGCAAAGGCGGGGAATGACGGTGGCGTCCACGTGGCATGGCCAGAAACTTACCGCGCGTAGGGGAATCGTGGTGCCCCGGGCCGTAAAAACACAGCGACAACGAAGTCTTCGGCCGGCGCCGCGGGCGACCGCGCTCAGCGGTCGCCCAGCCGGCCGCTGATCCACTCGAGCGTCGCGGGGATCTCGCGGCGCCAGGTGTTGAAGTTGTGACCGCCGCTGTCCAGGATGATCGACGAGATCCGGGTCAGGTCGGTGGCCTGCACACGCGCTATGAACTTCAGGGTCGCCTTGTAGTTGGTCTCCCCGACCCGGCTGCTGGTGACCAGCAGGGAGGTGTCGGGCGCGGGCTCGTGGGCCAGGAGCCACCAGAGGTCCGCGCGGTTACGGAGATTCCGGTCGCCCTGGAAGAGGTCTCCGGTCGTGGCGTCGAGCGGCGCCTTGTACGACGGGGAGAGCCCGGCACCGGCGGCGTACACGTCGGGGTGGTGCATCGCGAGCTTGAGCGCGCAGTACCCGCCCGTCGAGTCGCCGACGATGCCCCAGCCGCCCGGCTTCCCGGCCGCCCGGTAGTGCGCGCGCACCGCGTCGGGCAGGTCCCTGGCGAAGAAGGTCTCGGTCTGCGGGCCGCGCGGGACGTCCACGCACTCGGTGTCCCGGGGCGGCGCGACCGTGGGCCGCAGCATCACCAGGATCGTCGGCCGCATCCGCCCGTCCCGGACCAGGTGCTGGGCGGTGCGCGGGTAGTGCAGTTTGTCGACCAGCGCCCGCGCGGTCCCGGGATAGCCGCTGAGGACGACCACCACCGGGAACGTCCGCGCGCGGTACCGCGACTGGAAGTACTCCGGCGGCAGGTACACGTACGCCGGGGTGGTGATGTGGGTGGTCCGGCCGACTATCCCGACCTGCTGGATCTGCCCAGCGGTCCGGGGCAGCGATCCGCCCATGCCGTGCACCTGGGAGGTGGACAGCAGCTCGACCGGGCCGGCGGCCGCGTGGTCGACGACCACGCCCTGGTCGGTCTCCGTGCCGAACAGGTCCGCCCAGCTCGCGTAGAAACCGAAGGCCTGGTTGACGGCTATCCCGACGCACGCGAAGAGCGCCAACTGGGTGGCCAGCAGCAGGCCGGCGCGGCCGCTGACGGCCCGCCAGTTCCGGCGGGCCAGCCGGGGCCACCACCACAGCGTGCCGCCGAACAGCAGTGCGGCGAACAGGATCGCCGTCGCCAGCGTTTTGTCGCTCGTGAGTCCCATGAGGTGTTTCCTGCCTGCGCTTTCCCCTGTGACGACCACCGCTTTAAGCGACGCTTGCCGCGGACTTTCCCTGGCCTTTGACCCGGCTTTCCGGCGGGGAGTGAACCTCTCCCCCCGTGACACCGTCCTAGAGGGCGCAATGTCGCCGGATGCCCGAATCGGGCCCGGATCCAAGGTCTCTCGCGGAACTACGGGATGCGATGTCTGTCAGGATAGATGGGGAAATGTCGGGCGGGGTTCCGAGCCGATCAACCCGGGCGCGGCGCATAGTCCGTGGTCCGCGCCCTGAGGCGGTCCCCGCTCTGGTCGGCCGGGCATGCGCGGTCGTGGGCGTCCTGGACATCGCGGCGGGCGTGTTCCCGCGCTTCCGGCACAGCCGTATGCACGCCATGGCCGAGGTACTGCCCGGCTCGCTGGGGCCGTTCGCCGCCGCTCTGTCGCTCAGTGCCGGCGTGCTGCTGCTGTTGCTCGCGCACGGCCTCAAGCGGCGCAAGCGCCGGGCGTGGCGGGCCGCGGTCGCGCTCCTGCCGGCCGGCGCGGTGTCGCAGTTCGTGTACCGGCACTCGGTCATCGGCGCCCTCATCTCGCTGGCGCTCTTCGTGCCCCTGGTGCTCCACCGCGACGAGTTCAAGGCGCTTCCGGACCCGCGCAGCCGGTGGCGCGCGCTCGCCAACTTCGTGCTCATGAGCGCCGGTTCGCTCGCGCTCGGGCTGGTCGTCGTCAGCGCCCACCCCAACCGCACGATCGGCGACCCGAGCCTGGCCGACCGCATCACCCACGTCCTGTACGGGCTTTTCGGCTTCGAGGGCCCCGTCGACTACGAGGGCTCCACCTCCTGGACGGTCGCCTTCTCGCTCGGCGCCCTCGGCCTGATCACCGCGGTCACCACCGTCTACCTCGCCTTCCGCCCCGAACACCCCGCCGCCCGCCTCACCGAGGAGGACGAGGGCAGGCTGCGCGCCCTCCTGGAGAAGCACGGCGCCCGGGACTCCCTCGGCCACTTCGCGCTCCGCCGCGACAAGGCGGTCGTCTTCTCGCCGAGCGGCAAGGCGGCGGTCACCTACCGCGTCGTCTCCGGCGTGATGCTGGCCAGCGGCGACCCGATCGGCGACGTCGAGGCCTGGCCCGGCGCCATCGAACGCTTCATGGACGAGGCCAAGGCCCACTCCTGGACCCCCGCCGTGATGGGCTGCTCGGAGACGGGCGGCGAGGTGTGGACCCGGGAGACCGGCCTGGACGCCCTCGAACTGGGCGACGAGGCGGTGGTGGACGTCGCGGATTTCTCGCTCGCCGGACGCGCGATGCGCAACGTGCGCCAGATGGTCAAGCGCATCGAGCGGGCCGGCTACGAAACCCGGGTGCGGCGCATCCGTGACCTCGGCGAGGCCGAACTGGACCGGATCCGCCGGGCGGCGGAGGACTGGCGCGGCACCGACACCGAACGCGGCTTCTCGATGGCGCTCGGCCGCATCGGCGACCCGTCCGACGGCGACTGCCTGATCGCCACCGCCCACAAGACCGACGAGACGCCTGGCCCCTACGGCGACCTCAAGGCGATCCTGCACTTCGTGCCCTGGGGGACCGACGGCGTCTCCCTCGACCTGATGCGCCGCGACCGGGCGGCCGACCCCGGGATGAACGAACTTCTCATCGTGGCCGCCCTCCAGGCCGCCCCGAAGCTCGGCGTCGCCCGGATCTCGCTCAACTTCGCGATGTTCCGCTCCGCGCTCGCACGGGGCGAGAAGATCGGCGCGGGCCCGGTGCTGCGCGCCTGGCGCGGGCTGCTGGTCTTCCTGTCGCGCTGGTTCCAGATCGAGTCGCTGTACAAGTTCAACGCCAAGTTCCAGCCGCGTTGGGAGCCGCGCTTCGTGGTCTACCGGGCCTCCGGCGACCTCCCGCGGATCGGTCTCGCCGCCATGCAGGCCGAGGGCTTCGTCGACCTCGCCCTCCCGCTGCCGCGCTTCCTGCGCCGTGGCGTGCGGCCCGGCCGCCCCTGCGCCCACGGCGTCGCCGAACAGGGCGTGCGGGCGGCGTGACCCCTTGACCGGCCCGAGCGGACCCCCTCCCCCCTCGGGGCTCCGCTCGGGCCCGCCCGAAGGCCGCCCGGAGGGCCCGCGGTTTCCTGGGCCTACGCTGAACGTATGAGCAACCACAGCGGACGTGGCCAGGTGACAGGGCTTCCGGCATGGGACCGGTGCGCCGTCATGGGGGTCGTGAACGTCACCCCCGACTCCTTCTCCGACGGCGGCCGCTGGTTCGACACGACGACCGCCGTCAAGCACGGCCTCGACCTCGTCGGCGAGGGCGCCGACCTGGTCGACGTCGGCGGTGAGTCCACCCGCCCGGGCGCCACCCGCGTGGACGAGGACGAGGAACTGCGCCGGGTGGTCCCCGTGGTCCGCGGCCTCGCCGCCGAGGGGGTCACCGTCTCCGTCGACACCATGCGCGCCTCCGTCGCCCGGCAGGCCCTCGCCGCCGGCGCGGCCCTGGTCAACGACGTCAGCGGCGGGCTCGCCGACCCCGACATGATCCCCGCCGTCGCCGAGGCGGGCGCCCCCTTCGTCGTCATGCACTGGCGCGGCTTCCTGGACGGCGCCAACGTCAGGGGGGTGTACGACGACGTCGTCACCGAGGTCCTCGACGAACTGCACGCGCGCGTGGACGCGGTGCTGGCCGGCGGCGTCTCCCCGGACCGCGTCGTCGTCGACCCGGGGCTCGGCTTCTCCAAGGACTCCGAGCACGACCTCACCCTTCTCGCCCACCTCGACCGGCTGCACGCCCTGGGGCACCCGGTGCTGGTCGCCGCCTCCCGCAAGCGGTTCCTCGGCCGGGTCCTGGCCGGGTCCGACGGAGCGCCCCCGCCGGCCCGGGAGCGGGACGCGGCCACGGCCGCCGTATCCGCCCTGGCGGCGCACGCCGGCGCATGGGCGGTGCGCGTGCACGAGGTGCGGGCCACGGCCGACGCGGTACGGGTCGCACGCGCGATAGAGGGGGCGCGCACCGAAGCGAACACGCCGGGCGCGCACGCCTCACAGGTCGCGCGGGCCTCGCACGCCGCCCCGGACACGGCATCCGCCCCGGACACCGCATCCGCCCCGCCGCACCTCCCGCACCGCGCGGAAGGAACCCGGTGAGCGCCCCCCACACCGACGTCGAGCAGGTCGAGGCCGCCAACGCCGCCTTCTACGAGGCCGTGGAGCGCGCCGATTTCGACGCGGTGTCCGGTTTCTGGCTCACCCCCGCCGACCTGGGCGTCGACGAGGAGTACCACGACCCGGCGGACACCGGCGTGGTCTCCTGCGTGCACCCGGGCTGGCCGGTGCTGACCGGCCGCGGCGAGGTCCTGCGCTCGTACGCGCTGATCATGGCGAACACCGACTACATCCAGTTCTTCCTGACCGACGTGCACGTCTCCGTGACCGGGGACACCGCGCTGGTGACCTGCACGGAGAACATCCTCAGCGGCGGCCCGGCCCCCACCGGGGGGCAGGAACTCGGTCCGCTGGTGGGACAGCTGGTCGTCGCCACGAACGTGTTCCGGCGCACCCCGGCCGGCTGGAAGCTCTGGTCCCACCACGCCTCCCCGGTGCTGTCCGAGGGCGACGAGGACGAGGACGGCGACGCGCCCTCCTGAGCGGCCGGCGGCGCACCTTCCTGAGCCGACGGCGGGACACCGGCCCGAGCGGCCCGGCGGGGTCGGCGGGGTCGGCGGGGTCCGAGTGGCGCAAGAAGTGGCTGGAATCACGAACTCGCCGGTAGCCGCGGCCACCGGCCCGTGAGCCGCCGGGTTCTCCGGGGAAAACACCCGGTGAACCCTGACGACCCCGGCGCGGACCCCGCCCCGTGACCCGGCTCTGTCAGTGCCCGCAGGTAGATTCGTCTGTGGCCGGTCGATCGCCCGCACGCGATGTGACCTCGCCGTCACCGACGATTGCAGGAGTGATTCGCGTGGATCGTGTCGCGCTGCGCGGCCTCAAGGCCCGCGGGCACCACGGTGTCTTCCCCAAGGAGCGCGAGGAGGGCCAGACCTTCATCGTGGACCTCGTCCTCGGCCTGGACACCCGGCCCGCGGCGGCCGACGACGACCTGACGAAGACCGTGCACTACGGCGTGGTGGCCGAGGAGGTCGTCGCCGTGGTCGAGGGGGAGCCGGTGAACCTGATCGAGACGCTCGCCGAGCGGATCGCCCAGGTCTGCCTCAAGCACGAGGGGGTAAGAGAGGTCGAGATCCAGGTCCACAAACCGGACGCGCCCATCACCGTCCCCTTCGACGACGTCACCGTCACCATCACCCGGAGCCGAGTATGACCGCATCCTCTTTGCGGGGTCCCAGCGACCCGACCGTCCAGCCGGTACCCGCCTCCGTCGTCGAGCAGGTCGACGCCGCCGACACCACCCTCTCCAACCCGAGACGCGCCGTGATCGCCCTCGGCTCCAACCTCGGCAACCGCCTGGAGACCCTGCAGGGCGCCGTCGACGCGCTGGAGGACACCCCGGGCGTCCGCATCAAGGCCGTGTCGCCGGTGTACGAGACGGAGCCGTGGGGCGTCGACCCGGGCTCCCAGCCGACCTACTACAACGCGATCGTGGTGCTCAAGACCACCCTCCCGCCGTCGTCGCTGCTGGAGCGGGCGCACGCGGTGGAGGAGGCGTTCAACCGGGTGCGGGACGAACACTGGGGCCCGCGCACCCTGGACGTCGACATCGTCGCGTACGCGGACGTCGTCTCCGACGACCCGCGGCTCACCCTGCCGCACCCGCGTGCCCACGAGCGTGCCTTCGTGCTGGCGCCCTGGTACGACATCGACCCCGAGGCCCACGTGCCCGGCCGCGGCACGGTCGCCGAACTGCTGGCGTCCGTCACCCGGCACGGCGTGGAACCGCGTGCGGACCTGGAACTCCGACTGCCCGAGTAGTCGTTAAGGTCGACACGACCACATCGCTGCGGGGGAGCTGAAGGAACACAGTGAAAGAGCTGCGGATCAGGGTGCTGGCCGGCGTGTTCGTCGTGGCCGGGGTGCTGTCCTGGGCGGGGGCCCGCCTGTGGAACTCGGTGGGGAACCTGCCCAGCGTGCCGGTGGCCGCCCCGATCGTCCTCGCCCTGATCGCCGTCGTTCTGCTCGCCACGGCGTTCTCGCTGCGCGGCCGCCTGCGGGCCCAGCGCGAGCGCCGCCCGGGCGCCAAGGGCGTGGACCCGCTGATGGCCGCGCGCGCGGTCGTCTTCGGCCAGGCCAGCGCCCTGGTCGCGGCCCTGGTCGCCGGCATGTACGGCGGCACGGGCGCCTTCCTGCTGGAGCTTCTCGACTTCCCCGCCCGCCGCGACCAGGCCCTCTACGCGGCCTTCTCGGTCGTCGCCGGCGTCGGTGTCATAGCGGCGGCGATGTTCCTGGAGCGGGTGTGCAAGCTCCCTGAGGACGACGACAACCACCACGGCGGGGCCGAGCCGGTGGCCTGAGGCCCCGCGGGACGGGTCAGCGCGCCAGTATCAGGCTCATCGCCTCGGCACGGGTCGTGGCGTCCCTGAGCTGGCCGCGGACCGCCGACGTGGTCGTCTTGGCACCCGGCTTGCGGATCCCCCGGACCGACATGCACATGTGCTCGGCCTCCACCACCACGATCACGCCCCGGGCCTCCAGGATCCGCATCAGGGAGTCGGCGACCTGCGTGGTGAGCCGCTCCTGCACCTGCAGTCGGCGGGCGAACACCTCGACCAGACGGGCGAGCTTCGACAGTCCCGTGATCTTGCCGGTCACCGCCGGGATGTAGCCGACGTGGGCGACACCGTGGAACGGCAGCATGTGGTGCTCGCAGAGACTGACGATCTCGATGTCCTTGACCAGGACCATCTCGTCGTGGCCGAGGTCGAATGTCGTCGTCAGGACCTCCTCCGGCTGCTGGTGGTTGCCCGCCAGCAGTTCGCGGTACGCCCGGGCCACCCGTGCCGGAGTCTCCCGCAGCCCTTCGCGGTCGGGGTCCTCGCCGACCGCGATCAGGAGTTCGCGCACGGCGTTCTCGGCGCGCTTCTCGTCGAATGCGCCGATGGTGCCCTCGCCGTCCAGCGTCACGGGGTCGGTCATCTGGGGTGCCTCGTTCCTTAGGGTGGCGCCTGTGGGTCACGCGCCTCAAATGCGGGCCCATGCGGGCATACCGAAATGCCGCGCCCCCCAGGCTAGATCCTGGGGGGCGCGGCATCCATTCCGAGCCGGGTGAGACCGGTGTGACTCAGCTCTCGGGACGGTCCTCCGGGGCCTTCTCGACCGCCGGGGCGGACTCGGCCGCCGTGGACTTCGCGGTGCTGATCGCCGGCGTCGAGCCGTTCGCCCCGTTGGTCAGTGCGAGCTCCCTCGGGGAGAGCACCGGCGGGCGGGTGGACGGCGTACGGCGGGAGGAGCCGGTCCACGCGGGCCGCGCGGGCCGCTTGTGGAGCGCCGCGAAGATCTCGGCGATCTCCTCCTTGCCCAGGGTCTCCTTCTCCAGCAGCTGGAGAACGAGGTTGTCGAGGACGTCACGGTTCTCGACCAGGATCTCCCAGGCCTCGTTGTGCGCGTTCTCGATGAGCTTCTTGACTTCCTCGTCCACCAGGGCGGCGACCTCTTCCGAGTAGTCGCGCTGGTGGGACATCTCACGGCCGAGGAAGGGCTCGGTGTTGTCGCCGCCGAACTTGATCGCGCCGAGACGCTCGGTCATGCCGTACTGCGTGACCATCGCGCGAGCGGTGGCCGTGGCCTTCTCGATGTCGTTGGCGGCGCCGGTGGTCGGGTCGTGGAAGACCAGTTCCTCGGCCGCGCGGCCGCCCAGCATGTAGGCGAGCTGGTCGAGCATCTCGTTGCGCGTGGTCGAGTACTTGTCCTCGTCCGGCAGCACCATCGTGTAACCGAGGGCACGGCCACGGGACAAGATCGTGATCTTGTGGACCGGGTCGGAGTTCGGAGACGCCGCCGCGACCAGGGCGTGGCCGCCCTCGTGGTAGGCGGTGATCTTCTTCTCCTTGTCCGACATGATCCGGGTCCGCTTCTGCGGGCCCGCGACCACGCGGTCGATCGCCTCGTCGAGCATCTGGTTGTCGATGAGCTTGCGATCGCTGCGGGCCGTGAGCAGGGCCGCCTCGTTCAGCACGTTCGACAGGTCCGCGCCGGTGAAGCCCGGCGTGCGGCGGGCGACCGCCGCGAGGTCGACGTCGGGCGCGACCGGCTTGCCCTTCTGGTGGACCTTGAGGATCTCCAGACGGCCCTGCAGGTCCGGCGGGTCGACCGCGATCTGGCGGTCGAAACGGCCGGGGCGCAGCAGCGCCGGGTCGAGGATGTCGGGCCGGTTCGTCGCGGCGATGAGGATCACGCCGCCCTTGACGTCGAAGCCGTCCATCTCGACGAGCAGCTGGTTCAGCGTCTGCTCGCGCTCGTCGTGACCGCCGCCGAGGCCGGCGCCGCGGTGTCGGCCGACCGCGTCGATCTCGTCGACGAAGACGATCGCCGGGGCGTTCGCCTTGGCCTGCTCGAAGAGGTCGCGGACCCGGGAGGCACCGACACCGACGAACATCTCGACGAAGTCGGAACCGGAGATCGAGTAGAAGGGCACCCCTGCCTCGCCGGCGACGGCACGCGCGAGCAGCGTCTTGCCGGTACCGGGACGGCCGTAGAGGAGCACGCCCTTGGGGATCTTGGCGCCGACCGCCTGGAACTTGGCCGGCTCCTGGAGGAATTCCTTGATCTCGTGGAGCTCCTCGACGGCCTCGTCACAACCCGCGACGTCCGAGAACGTCGTCTTCGGGGTGTCCTTGGTGATGAGCTTCGCCTTGGACTTGCCGAAGTTCATGACCCGGGAGCCGCCGCCCTGCATCTGATTCATCAGGAACAGGAAGACGACCACGATGAGGACGAAGGGGAGCAGGGAGAGCAGGACACCGACAAAAGCGTTCTGCTTGGTCGGCGAGACGGTGTAACCGTCGGGGATCTGCTTGTCCTGGAACTTGGTCTGCAGCGTGTTGGCGATGGTCACGCCCTGGTCGCCGATGTAGCTCGCCTGGATCTTCGAGCTGCCGTCGACCTTCTGACCGTCCTTGAGCGTGACCTTGATGGTCTGCTCGTCACCGGTGGTCAGCTTCGCCGATTCCACCTTGTTGTCGTTGATCGCCGCCACGACCTGGCCGGTGTCCACCGTCTTGTAGCCGCCGGACGAGCCGACGACCTGCATCAACACGACCACGGCAAGGACGGCCAGCACGATCCACATGACCGGCCCACGGAAGTATCGCTTCACGTCCATCCATACGGAGCGAGACGCCCCGTCCCTCCTGCCATAGTGAGTTTGATAAGACAGTTCTTCTGACGGTACCCCAGCTTTGTCACCCAAAGCCGCACGGAGCGGCTGGGAGGACTGGCAAGCCCGTCTCTGCATGCTCCAACGGCGCGAAACCCGCTGGGGTTCCCGATCGTCTTACGCAAGTGGACCCTCCGGCCTATCAGCCGGGGTTCAGCCGCCGTAGACGTGGGGCGCGAGCGTACCGACGAACGGGAGATTGCGGTACTTCTCGGCGTAGTCGAGGCCGTATCCCACGACGAACTCGTTGGGGATGTCGAACCCGACCCACTCGACGTCGATGGCGACCTTGGCCGCGTCCGGCTTGCGCAGCAGGGTGCAGATCTTCAGGGTCTCGGGCTCGCGGGAGCCGAGGTTGTTGATCAGCCAGGACAGGGTCAGCCCGGAGTCGATGATGTCCTCGACGATCAGGACGTGCTTGCCCTTGATGTCGGTGTCGAGGTCCTTGAGGATCCGCACCACACCGGAGGACTGGGTGCCCGCGCCGTAGGAGGACACGGCCATCCAGTCCATCGTGACGGGGGTGGACAGCGCCCGGGCGAGGTCCGCCATGACCATCACGGCGCCCTTGAGCACACCGACGATCAGCAGGTCCTTGCCCGCGTACTCCGCGTCGATCTTCGCGGCCAGCTCGACCAGCTTCGCGTCGATCTCTTCCTTGGTGATGAGTACCCGCTGGAGGTCGGCACCCATGTCTTTCGCGTCCACCCGCATCACTTTCGGTCGTCCCACCGGCGGAGCCCGGACCCCGGAGGGTGCGGATTCAGCCTTGCCGGATAACCAGTCTGCCACCCTGCCGCTGGGCCACGACCTTGCCAGGGAGATTGATCACTCCCTGACCGCGCCAGCCGGTGATCAGCCGGTCCACTTCCTCGATGTGCCGCGCGAAGAGCGAACCGGCGGGCGCGCCCGCCTCGATGGCCGCCCGGCGCAGGATCCGGCGGCGGACGGCGGGCGGCAGGGCGTAGAGCTTGGCGCACTCCAGCAGACCCGCGGCGTCGCGCACGGAGGCCTCGGCCTGGCTGGCCCAGGTGTCGAGGGCGTCGGCGTCGTCGCGGGAGAGCTGGGCGGTGCGGGCGAGTGCCTCCACGACCCCCTTGCCCAGCGCCTTCTCCAGGGCGGGCAGGCCCTCGTGGCGGAGCCGGGAGCGGGTGTAGGCCGGGTCCGCGTTGTGCGGGTCGTCCCAGACCTGCAGGGACTGCACCATGCAGGCCTTGCGGGCGGTCTGCCGGTCCAGTTGGAGGAACGGGCGCCGGTAACGGCCGCCGGCCCCCGAGACCGCGGCCATTCCGGACAGGGAGCGGATGCCGGAGCCGCGGGCCAGACCCAGCAGGACGGTTTCGGCTTGGTCGTCGCGGGTGTGGCCCAGCAGGACCGCGGTGGCGCCGTGCCGCTCGGCGGCGGCGTCCAGGGCGGCGTAACGGGCGTCCCGGGCGGCCGCCTCGGGCCCGCCGTCGCGGCCGACGGTCACGCTGATCGACTCGACCGGGTCCAGGGCGAGCTCGCGCAGCCGGACGACGACCTCCTCGGCCCTCAGGTCGGAGCCGGGTTGCAGGCCGTGGTCGACGGTGATGCCGCCCGCGCGCACGCCGAGTTTGGGGGCCTCGAAGGCGAGGGCGGAGGCGAGCGCCATCGAGTCGGCGCCGCCGGAACACGCCACGAGGACGAGCGGGGAGGGGGGCCGCTCGTTCGGTGACTGCCCCGGGATGTCTCCGACGGAGCGCGTGCGGCGCGCGACGATGCGCCCACCGGCGTGTTCACCGGTGGTACTGCTGCAGCTGTCGTCGGTGAGGATGTCGTGGAGGACGCGGCGGACCGCCAGGCGTATCGCCGCGACCGCAGGATGGGGACCCATGTCCGGTTCCCTTCATGAAGTTTTCGGGGGATGAGCCCGAGAT
The DNA here is from genome assembly GCF_042897315.1 of Streptomyces sp. NPDC001068. Classification (NCBI taxonomy): domain Bacteria; kingdom Bacillati; phylum Actinomycetota; class Actinomycetes; order Kitasatosporales; family Streptomycetaceae; genus Streptomyces; species Streptomyces sp. NPDC001068. Next base: position 63,536 of record NZ_JBIAYD010000019.1, read on the forward strand.
CGGTCACTCAGAGTGTGACGATGGTGACAGAAACAGGCCGTTCCCCGAGCATCGCACGCCTACCCATCGCTCACGGTCCCTCGGACGGGTGATTGAAGGGGCGTTCGCCTGCCGTCGACGGGATTTCGTTCAACCCGCCCGCGCAGGTTCACGACTCGGCCTTGCGGTGCACCCGCGCGACCCAGTCCGCCGGTTTGGCGATCTCGGACTTCGTCGGCAGGGTGTTCGGCGAGGTCCACACGCGGTTGAAGCCGTCCATGCCGACCTGTTCGACGACGGCCCGCACGAACCGCTCGCCGTCCCGGTACTGGCGGAGCTTGGCGTCCAGACCGAGCAGCCTGCGCAGGGTCATGTCCAGGCGGGACGCGCCCTTGGCGCGCCGCTGCTGGAACTTCTCGCGGATCTCGGCGACGGTCGGCACCACCGCCGGTCCGACCCCGTCCATGACGAAGTCGGCGTGCCCCTCCAGGAGGGACATGACCGCGGTGAGACGGCCGAGGATCTCGCGCTGGGCGGGGGTCTGCACCAGTTCGACGAACGACCGTCCGCCGTCGTCCTCCTCGGTCTCGGGGCGGCCACCGGCGAGCGACTGGGCGGCGTCCCGGACGCGTTCGAGGACGGTCATCGGGTCGACGTCGGTCTCCGAGAGGAACCCCTGGATCTCGCCCTCCAGATGGGCGCGGAGCCAGGGCACGGCCGAGAACTGGGTGCGGTGCGTCTCCTCGTGCAGGCACACCCACAGGCGGAAGTCGTGGGGCCGTACGTCGAGTTCGCGCTCCACGTGGACGATGTTCGGGGCGACCAGGAGCAGCCGACCGCCGCCGTGCTCGTCCGCGGGGAGGTCGCGGGAGGCGGGGGCGAAGGTCTCGTACTGGCCGAGCACCCGGGAGGACAGGAACGACAGCAGCATGCCGAGTTCCACGCCGGTCACCTTGCCGCCCACCGCGCCGAGGACGGCGCCGCCGGGACCGGCGGCCCGCCGCTCCTGCATCTTGTCCAGCAGTGGCTTCAGGAGTTCGCGGAAGCCGGCGACGTTGGCCTTCACCCAGCCCGGGCGGTCCACCACCAGGACGGGGGTGTCGTGGATGTCGTCGTCGCCCATACGAGTGAAGCCCCGGACGTGTTCCTCCGAGGCCTTCGCGTGCCGCCGCAGCTCCGCGACGATGGCCCGGGCCTCGTCACGGCTGACCTCGGGCCCCGGCCGTACGAGCCGGGTCGCGGTCGCGACCGCGAGATTCCAGTCGACCATCCCAGAAGAAGCAGCGCCACCGATGCTCGTCATGCGTCAACCGTACGTTAGCGCTCCCACTTGGGGCAGGCCGTGGAGGTTGGTGAGGTTGGCGTGACTTGTGCGGTGGGGTGGGGTTCGGGCGCCGGGTGGGCGGGCGGCCACCGACGGCGCGAGCGGCCGCACCGGCGGGACACCGGCCCGCGCCGGGAGGGCGCCGACCCGCGCGCGGGCGGGCCGTCCGGCGGGACACCGGGGGCGTCTCACAGCCCCGCCAGCGCCGTCGCCGTCCGGTCCAGGGCCGCCTGGGCCTCCGGCGGGTTCGTGGTACCGGCGGTGAGGAACGCGAACGCCAGCAGGCGGCCGTCCTTGTCGACGACGGTGCCCGCGAGGGTGTTGACCCCGGTCAGGGTGCCGGTCTTCGCCCTGACGACACCTGCCGCGCCGTCCCTGTAGCGCGCGGCCAGGGTGCCCGTGAAACCGGCCACGGGCAGGCCGGTGAGGACCGTTCGCAGGCCGGGCCGGTCCGCGTCGGCGGCCTTGACGAGCAGGGCGGTGAGCAGGTTCGCCGTCAGCTTGTCGTCGCGGTTCAGACCGCTGCCGTCGTGGAAGGCGGCGCCGGCCATCGGCAGGCCCAGTTTCGCCAGTTGGGCGTGGATCGCGGCCGCTCCCCCGGCGAAGCTGGCCGGCCCGCCGCTCGCCAGCGCGGTCTGGCGGGCGAGTGCCTCCGCGATGTCGTTGTCGCTGTTGGTCAGCATGCGTTCGACGATCGCGGACAGCGGCGGCGAGGTGACGGTGGCGAGGGTGTCGGCCCGGCTGCTCGACTTGGAGGTGCCTGGCGCCGAGGTCTTGATGCCGGCCTGCGCCAGGAAGCCGGCGAACTGCCGGGCGGCGTCGGCCCCCGGGTCGGCCACCCGGGTCGCCGGACCGCTGACGGAGCCGTTGCTGCGGGCCTCGTCGGCGATGAGGGGGCTCACGCGCGCGAGGTTCTCGTTGACGCCGATGGGGTGCTGGTCGGGGCCGCTGTAGAGCGTGGTGTCGTACGAGAGCGTGATCTGCCGGATACCCCGCTCGGTCAGCGACTTCGCCGTGCGGGCGGCGAGGTCGCGCAGGCTGGCCCAGCCGTCCGGGTCCTTGCGGGCGGTGAGGGTGGGGTCGCCGCCGCCGACCAGGACGACCTCCCTCGTCCCGGGTTCGAGGGCCGCGCGCGTGGTGATGCGGTGGTCGGGACCGAGAGCGGACAGGGCCGCGACAGCGGTGGCGATCTTGGTGGTGGAGGCGGGGGTCAGGGCCGTGTCGGCGCCGGTGCCGTACAGGCGCCTGCCGGTGGCCACGTCCACGACCACGGCGGTACGGGTGCCGCCGAGCGCGGAGGAGTCCAGGAGGGGGCCCAGGAGGTCCGTGACGGCCGTTCCGGTGATCCCGGCGGGCTCCCCGCTCGGCGCCGACTTCACGGTGTTCGTGGCGGTGCCGAGGCCCGTCAGGACGGATCCGGCGCTGGGCGCGGGATCCGGCTCCCCCGCGGCGACGCCGGAACCGTGATCTGCGCCACCCGTCCGGTGCGGGGCGGCGGCCCGGTCCCGCTCGGCCGTACGCTGGCCGCTGGCGTCCCAGGGGCCGGCCGCGGTCACCGCACCGGCGGCCAGCGCGAGCCCGGCCGTGACGGCGCCCGCGGTGTACCGCCAGGTCCCGACGGTCCGGGGACGAGGCGGGCGGGTTGGGCCGGCCGGCCGGGGTCCACCGACGCGCCCGAGGCGCGCCAGCTGCGCTCCGACCAGTCGCCTCAACCGCTTGACCTGCGGTTTCACGGCAGTGACCACGCGTGCCAGACCCGGTCGGACGGCATCCGCGATCTTCCGCACACGCGGTTTCGCGGACTGCCAAGGCCTCAGCTCTGGCACGACCACCAGCCCCTTTCGCGATCACACACCAGCGTGAGGGACACTTAACCACCAGAACTATGTGTTGATCATGGAGGAGCCACCGGTGGAGTTCGACGTCACGATCGAGATCCCGAAGGGTTCGCGGAACAAGTACGAGGTGGACCACGAGACCGGTCGGATCCGCCTGGACCGTCGTCTCTTCACCTCGACCGCCTACCCGACCGACTACGGATTCGTCGAGAACACTCTCGGCGAGGACGGCGACCCGCTGGACGCGCTGGTCATTCTTGACGAGCCGACGTTCCCGGGCTGCCTCATCAAGTGCCGCGCGATCGGCATGTTCCGGATGACGGACGAGGCGGGCGGCGACGACAAGCTGCTGTGCGTCCCGGCCACCGACCCCCGGGTGGAGCACCTGCGCGACATCCACCACGTGTCGGAGTTCGACCGTCTGGAGATCCAGCACTTCTTCGAGGTCTACAAGGACCTGGAGCCCGGCAAGTCGGTCGAGGGCGCCAACTGGGTGGGCCGCACCGACGCCGAGATCGAGATCGAGCGCTCGTACAAGCGCTTCAAGGAGCAGGGCGGTCACTGAACGACCGGCCGCACACCGGAAACGGGCCGCACGCACGCGTGCGGCCCGTTTTTCGTGCCCGCCTCCGTGGCGCGAGCAGGTTTTTGTGGCCGCTGAGTGGTCATGCGCATACTGAGGCGTACATGAAGTTGTCGTTCAGGGAGCGTTACGACGGTGACGGAGGAGGATCACAAGCCCCGCTCTGACGAGGCGCGGTACGACCCGGAGATCACGTCCGAGTTCGCCGTTCCGGCGGGCATCGCGGTTCCCGAGGCCGCTGTCGAGCCCGAGACCACGTCCGAGTTCGTGGTGCCCAGGGGGCTGACGACGCCGCAGCCGGCGAGCGGCGAGCCGGAGGGTTCGGCGTTCAGCACGCCGGAGACCTACAGCGCCCATGACGGCCCGAACGCCTTCACGCCCGCCTCCGGGTTCCCCACGGTCAGTCTCGTCAAGGACGCGCCCTGGCAGGACCGGATGCGCACGATGCTGCGCATGCCGGTGGCCGAGCGGCCGGCTCCGGAGCCGGTGCAGAAGGTCGAGGAGGACGGACCCGCCGTCCCGCGCGTGCTCGACCTGACGCTGCGTATCGGGGAGCTGCTGCTGGCGGGCGGCGAGGGCGCGGAGGACGTCGAGGCCGCGATGTTCGCGGTCTGCCGGTCCTACGGCCTCGACCGCTGCGAGCCGGGTGTCACGTTCACGCTGCTGGCGATCTCCTACCAGCCGTCCCTGGTCGACGACCCGGTGACGGCGTCCCGGACGGTGCGGCGGCGCGGGACCGACTACACGCGTCTGGCCGCCGTCTTCCGGCTCGTGGACGACCTCACCGATCCCGAGACCCATGTCTCCCTGGAGGAGGCCTACCGGCGGCTCGCGGAGATCCGCCGCAACCGGCACCCCTACCCCGGCTGGGCGCTGACCGGCGCGAGCGGACTGCTCGCGGGGGCCGCCTCGGTGCTCGTCGGCGGTGACTTCCTGGTGTTCGTGGCGGCCGCGATCGGCGCGATGCTCGGTGACCGGCTGGCGTGGCTGTGCGCGGGGCGGGGGCTGCCGGAGTTCTACCAGTTCATGATCGCCGCGATGCCGCCGGCGGCGATCGGGGTCGCCTTCGCGCTCGCCCACGTCGACGTGAAGGCGTCCGCCGTCGTCACCGGTGGACTCTTCGCGCTGCTGCCCGGGCGGGCTCTGGTCGCGGGCGTCCAGGACGGCCTCACCGGCTTCTACATCACCGCCTCCGCCCGGCTGCTGGAGGTCATGTACTTCTTCGTCGGCATCGTCATCGGGGTGCTGACGGTCCTGTACTTCGGCGTGAAGCTGGGCGGCCGCCTCAACCCCGACGCGGCCCTGATCGGCTCCGAGCGGCCGCTGCTGCAGATCGCCGCGTCGATGGTGCTGTCGCTGACCTTCGCCGTCCTGCTCCAGCAGGAACGGTCCACCGTGCTGGCCGTGACCCTCAACGGCGGCGTGGCCTGGTGCGTGTACGGCGCGATGCACTACGCCGGGGGAATCTCCCCGGTCGCCTCCACGGCCGCGGCGGCCGGTCTCGTCGGGCTGTTCGGGCAGCTGCTGTCGCGCTACCGGTTCGCCTCCGCGCTGCCGTACACGACGGCCGCGATCGGACCGCTGCTGCCGGGTTCGGCGACCTACTTCGGACTGCTGTCGATGGCCCAGAACGATGTCGACAAGGGGCTGGTGTCCCTGGCCAAGGCGGCTTCGCTCGCCATGGCCATCGCCATCGGGGTCAACCTGGGGTCTGAGATCTCCCGGCTGGGCCTGCGGGTGGGGTCGGCGCGCAAGCGCCGGGCCGCGAAGCGGACGCGGGGGTTCTGAGCGCGTCGGGAGGGGCGCGGGTGGACACGGCGGTCCGTGCGCCACCGCGGCGCCGTGGGGGCGGCCGGCGCGGCTCCCAGCGCCCCTGAAAGCAGGACGTGGCCGCTCACGGCGCTCGGTAGTGGTCCTCGCTGTACGGGTTGTACTGCTGGTCGTAGCCGTTCTGGCCGTAGCCGTTCTGCTGGTCGTAGCCGTTCGGGTCGTAGTAGGGCTGCTGCGGGGTGTACTGCTCGGGCTGCCCGTACTGCTGCTGAGGCTGCTGCCCGCCGTACTGCTGCCGGGGCTGAGGCTGCTGGCCGCCGTACTGCTGCCGGGGCTGAGGCTGCTGACCGTCGTACTGCTGCCGGGGCTGCTGCGGGGTGTACGCGGGCTCGATCCGGCGGAGCCGGGTCGTCGCGTCGTCCATCACCGGCGGGGCGGGGTGCTGCGGGAGCGGCTGCTCACCGGCCGGCGCAGCCTTCCTGCTCTTGGCGCGGGCCCGCAGGAACTCGATGGCGATCGGGACCACCGAGACGAGCACGATCAGGATCAGGATCGCCTCGATGTTGTTCTTCACGACGTCGATCTTGCCGAGCCAGGAACCGAGCAGGGTGACCCCGGCGCCCCACAGGACACCGCCGATGACGTTGAACACCAGGAACGAGCGGTAGGCCATGCCGCTGACGCCGGCGATGATCGGCGTGAACGTGCGGATCACCGGCACGAAGCGGGCCAGGATCAGGGACTTGGGGCCGTGCTTCTCGAAGAACTCGTGCGCCTTCTCGACGTTCTCCCGCTTGAAGAGGCGCGAGTTCGGGCGGTTGAAGAGCGACGGGCCGACCTTCTTGCCGAACATGTAGCCCGCCTGGTCGCCGAGGATCGCGGCGGCGCAGATCAGGGCGATCGCGCCCCACAGCGGGAAGTCCATCTTGTTCGAGGTGATCAGCAGGCCACAGGTGAACAGGAGCGAGTCACCGGGCAGGAAGAAGCCGATGAGCAGGCCGGACTCCGCGAAGACCACCAGGAGCAGGCCCCAGATGCCGAACGAGTCGAGAAGGTTGTTCGGGTCCAGCCAGCTCGGCCCGAGGGCCAGCGTCATCTCGGTTCCGGTCGTCACGGTTCCGGGCTCCTGTGGGGTGAGGGCACTACGGGTTCCTTGTGCGGCCGCACAAAGCTATCAACGCAAGGTGTCCGCCCCGGGTTCCACGGGTGGAACCCGGGTGCACTGTGCCTGCCCCGGGGAACGGCTGTGGACGTGGGTCGAAGGATACGGCGGCGAGCGGCCCCCGCGGAGGCCCGGACGGACGTCCGGTCACGCCGTGTGGCGGGCCGCGTTCGCCTCGATGGCCGCCGTCAGGTGTTCGGCCAGGCCCGGCGCCATGGAGTCGTAGTACGCCTTGAAGCGTTCGTCGGACACGTACATCGCCGCGAGACCTCGGTGCATCTCGTACGGGCAGTCGTAGAACCAGGCCGAGATGTGCCGCCGGTGTTCCTCGGCCATGTCCATGGCCCGGGTGCCGGTGGGCGGCTCGGCCTCGTTCACCAGGGCGGCGTAACGCCCGCCCCAGTCGTCGGCCTCGGCCTTCATGCGCTGCCAGTCGGCCTTGGTGTAGCCGGCGGTCCGCCGCCGCGACTCGGCGTAGGCCCGGGTGCCGCCCCAGCGCTGCTCGGCCTCCTCGGCGTACTGCTCGGGGTCATTGTCTCCGAAGACCTCGAAGCGTTCCTCGGGTGTGAGGTCGATCCCCATTCTGCGTGCCTCCATGGCGTGCTCCACGGCCGCGGCCATCTTCCGCAGCTTCTCGATCCGGGCGGTCAGCAGCTCGTGCCGGCGCCGCAGGTGCGCGCGCGGGTCCGCCTCCGGGTCGTCCAGCAGGGCCGCGACCTCCTCGAGCGGGAAGCCGAGCTCGCGGTAGAACAGGATCCGCTGCAGCCGGTCGAGGTCCGCCTCGGCGTACCGCCGGTGTCCGGCGTGGCTCCGGTCGCCCGGGACCAGCAGGCCGATCTCGTCGTAGTGGTGCAGGGTGCGCACGGTGACGCCGGCGAATCGCGCGACCTGTCCGACGGAGTAGCTCACTTCCGCTCCTTTCCGTGCTCCACCCTGGGCCCTCACGTGACGTGAGGTGCAAGTCCGTCGTGTCCCGGGCCTCAGCGCGCCGGTCCCGTTCCGGGCGTTCGGTCGCTTTTGCCCGCTTATGGTGAGTCGGTGGCCCAGGACACCGCGGAGCAGGCTCTCCCCACCCCGCCCTCGACCCCCGCACGCGCCCTGCTGCCGCTGATCGCCCCCGCCCTCGTCGTCGGCGTCGCCTGCAGCCTGCTCTTCCTGCTGGTCAGCTCGGTGGCGGAGCGGTTGCAGCACGTGCTCTGGGACGACCTGCCGGACGCGCTCGGCATCGGACGCTACTCGGTGCCGTGGATGCTGGTGATGCTGACCGCGACCGGAATCGCGGTGGGGCTGGTGGTGTGGAAGGTGCCGGGCCACGCGGGGCCCGATCCGGCCACCCTGGGCCTGGACGCGGTGGCGCTGCCGCCGGCCGCCCTGCCCGGGCTGCTGCTGGCGGCCGTGCTGATGCTGGCGGGCGGCCCGAGCCTGGGCCCCGAGAACCCGATCATCGCCGTGAACGTGGGGCTGGCGCTCTGGCTGGGGCGCCTGGCGATGCCCCGCCTGCCGGGCTCGCTGTGGCCGGCGCTGGCCGACGCGGCGACGCTCGGCGCGCTGTTCGGCACCCCGGTGGCGGCCGCCCTGGTGATCTCCGAGGCGCTGGCCGGGAAACCGCTGAAGGGGGCGCTGTGGGACAACCTCTTCGGGCCGCTGACGGCCGCGGGGGCGGGCGCGATGACGACCGCTCTGGTGGCTCATCCGACCCTCGACCTCGGCCTGCCTCCGCTCGGCCACCCGCGCTGGCCCGACCTGCTGGCGGTCGTGGTGATCGCCCCCGCCGCCGCACTGCTCGGGATGTGCGCCGTCTACGCCTTCCCCTTCGTCCACGGCGCCTTCCGGCGCCTCGGGCACCCCATGGTGGCCCTTCCGGTCGGCGGGCTGGTGCTCGGCCTGCTGGCGGCCCTGGGCGGCCGTCTGACGCTCTTCAAGGGGCTTGACCAGGTCGCCGAACTCGCGAAGGATCCGGCCGGCTGGTCGGCCGGCCAGTACGCCGTGATGGCGGTCGTCAAACTGGCCGCGCTGCTGGTCGCGTCCTCCTGCGGTTTCCGCGGTGGCCGGATCTTTCCCTCCGTGTTCATCGGCGCGGCCCTCGGGCTGTGCGCACACGCCCTGGTGCCCGCGGTGCCGCCCTCGGTGGGCGTGGCGGCCGGTGTGCTGGGCATGCTGTTGGCGATCACCCGCCAGGGCTGGATCAGCCTGTTCACGGCCGCGGTGCTGGTGGCCTCGACGAGCATCATCACGCTGTTGTGCGTCGCGTCGCTGCCCGCGTGGCTGATGGTGACCGGGCGCCCCAGAATGCAACTGCGGCCGGACGGCACGGCCCTGCGCTGAACTTCGTGAACCGCTCTAGGAGGCACCTGTCATGCCGCTGCACAAGGGATCCGGTAAGCACCACGAGCGCTCGATGTCCGTCAACCCGTTCTTCGGGGAGGCGAACCCGGTCGCCGGCATGGCCGAGGCCCCGCCCACACACCGGCTGCCGGACGGTCCGCTGCCGCCCTCGACGGCCTACCAGCTGGTGCACGACGAACTGATGCTGGACGGCAACGCCCGGCTGAATCTGGCCACGTTCGTCACCACTTGGATGGAGCCGCAGGCCGGCGTCCTGATGGCCCAGTGCGACGACAAGAACATGATCGACAAGGACGAGTACCCGCGTACCGCCGAACTGGAGCGGCGCTGCGTGGCGATGCTCGCCGACCTGTGGAACGCACCGGATCCGACCGGCACGATCGGCTGCTCGACCACCGGCTCCAGCGAGGCCTGCATGCTGGCCGGGCTGGCGATGAAGCGCCGCTGGGCGCAGCGCAACGCCGACCGCTATCCGGCCACCGCCCGCCCGAACCTGATCATGGGCATCAACGTCCAGGTCTGCTGGGAGAAGTTCTGCAACTTCTGGGAGGTCGAGCCCCGGTTCGTACCCATGGAGGGCGACCGCTACCACCTGGACCCGCAGGCCGCCGCCGAGCTGTGCGACGAGAACACCATCGGGGTGGTCGGCATCCTCGGATCCACCTTCGACGGCTCCTACGAGCCGATCGCCGACCTCTGCGCCGCCCTGGACGCCCTCCAGGAGCGCACCGGCCTCGACGTCCCGGTGCACGTCGACGGCGCGTCCGGCGGGATGATCGCGCCGTTCCTCGACGAGGACCTGGTGTGGGACTTCCGGCTGCCGCGGGTGGCCTCGATCAACACCTCGGGCCACAAGTACGGCCTGGTCTACCCGGGCGTCGGCTGGGCGCTGTGGCGGGACAAGGAGGCGCTGCCCGAGGAACTGGTCTTCCGGGTCAACTACCTGGGCGGCGACATGCCCACCTTCGCCCTCAACTTCTCCCGCCCCGGCGCCCAGGTGGTCGCGCAGTACTACACGTTCCTGCGGCTCGGCCGGGACGGCTACCGGGCCGTTCAGCAGGCCTCGCGGGAGGTGGCCACCGGGCTCGCCGAACGCATCGAGGCGCTCGGCGACTTCCGGCTGCTGACCCGGGGCGACGAGCTGCCGGTGTTCGCCTTCACCACCGCCGACCACGTGACGTCGTACGACGTCTTCGACGTCTCCCGGCGGCTGCGCGAGAGCGGCTGGCTGGTACCGGCGTACACCTTCCCGGCCAACCGTGAGGACCTGTCCGTGCTGCGGGTGGTGTGCCGCAACGGCTTCTCCAAGGACCTGGCCGAGCTGTTCCTGGAGGACCTGGCCCGGCTGCTGCCCGAACTGCGCCGGCAGCCGCATCCGCTGACCCACGACAAGAGCGCGGCCACCAGCTTCCACCACTGAGGGCTGGACCGGGCAGCGGCTAGGAGGCCTGCTCCAGGGCGACGAGCTCGAAGGCCGTCTTCCCGTCCAGGGACTCGCGGACGATGTCGGCGTGGCCCGCGTGCCGGGCGGTCTCGCGGATCAGGTGGAGGCAGACCCACCGCATGGAGACCCGGCCCTCCGGCGGGAACCAGGGCTGCGGCGGAAGGGGGAAGGTGTCGTCGAGGCTCGGGACGGAGCGGATGAACTTCTCCGTCTCGGCCGCGACCTGCTCCCAGTGGGCGAGCTGCGAGGCCACCGTCTCGTCGCCGACCAGCTGGAAGGTCTCGTGCCAGTTCGACTGGTCGCGCTCGATCGCCGGCGGCTCCTGCTTGGCGCGGGCGATCCAGCTCTGCTCGACCTCCGCGCAGTGCTTGAGCAGACCCGCCAGGGTCAGCTCGCTCGCGCTCGACCTGCTCGTCGCCTGCTCGTCCGTGAGGCCGAGCAGGGCCCGGCGGATGCCGCCGCGCTGCTCCTCGATGAAGGAGAGCAGCGCTCCGCGCTCGTCGCCCTGTGCTTCCGCGGGAACGTGAGTGACCATGACCGGCCGCCTTTCCTCGGGCCCTGTTGCCCTGACACGGAAGAAGCTACGGGCCCTTTAGGACAGATAGCGTCCTAAAGGGCCCGGGGTCGCCGAACCGGCCCGAACGACACCGGACTCGGCCGGAATCCGTCGGCGGGACTAGAACGGGAAGCCGCTCCGGCCGTGCTGGACCGAGATCCACTTGAGGGTGGTGAAGGCGTCCACGGTGGTCTCGCCGTTCAGCCGGCCGAGGCCGGAGTGCTTCTCCCCGCCGAAGGGGACGACCGGCTCGTCGTGGACCGTGCCGTCGTTGACGTGGAACATGCCGGTGTCGATCCGCTTCGCGAAGGACACGCCCCGCTCGACGTCACCGGTGTGGACGGCGCCGCTGAGGCCGTAGGGAGTGTCGTTGACGATGCGTACGGCCTCCTCCTCGCCGTCGAACGGGATGAGGAAGGCGACCGGGCCGAAGACCTCCTGGCGCAGCAGCTCGGACCCGGCCGGGACGCCGGTGAGGACCGAGGGTTCGACCAGGTTGTCGGTGGTCGCGCCGTGCACCAGGGCGGTGGCGCCCTCGGCGACGGCCTGCTCGACCGTGGCCGAAACCGACTCCGCCTGCTGGGAGTTGATCAGCGGGCCGATGACCGTCCGGGGGTCCTGCGGGTCACCGGCCTTCAGGGTCCGGACCTTGGCGACGAACTTCTCGGTGAACTCGTCCGCGATCGAGCGGTCGACCAGCACGCGGTTGGCGGCCATGCAGACCTGGCCCTGGTGGACGTACCGGCTGAAGACCGCCGCGTCGACCGCGTAGTCGATGTCGGCGTCGTCGAGGACGACGATCGCGCTGTTGCCGCCCAGTTCGAGCACCGACCGCTTGAAGAGCGAGGCGCAGACGGTGGCCACGTGCCGGCCGACCTTGTCGGAGCCCGTGAAGGAGATGACCTTCGGGACCGGGTGCTCGATGAAGGCGTCGCCGATCTCGGCGATGTCCGTGACGACGACGTTGAGCAGGCCGCCGGGCAGGCCGGCGTCCTCGAAGAGCTTCGCGACCAGGGTGCCGCCGACGATCGGGGTGTTCTGGTGCGGCTTGAGGACGACGGCGTTGCCGAGGGCCAGGGCCGGCGCGACGGACTTGATCGACAGCAGGAAGGGGAAGTTGAAGGGGCTGATCACACCGACGACACCGACCGGCACGCGGTAGACCCGGTTCTCCTTGCCGTCCACCGGGGAGGGCATGATCCGGCCCTCGGGGCGCAGCGACCACTGGATCGACTCGCGCAGGAACTCCTTGGCGAGGTGCAGCTCGAAGCCGGCCTTCAGATGCGTGCCGCCGAGCTCGGCGATGATCGCCTCGGTGATCTCCGCCTCCCGCTCCTCGACGAGACGCAGGGCCCTCTCGAACACGGCGCGGCGGGCGTAGGGGTTGGTGGCGGCCCACTGCTTCTGGGCGCGCGCGGCGGCCTGGTAGGCCTGATCTACTTCGTCGACCGCGGCTATGGTGATCGACGCCAGCTTCTCGCCGTCGTACGGGTTGAAGTCGATGATGTCCCAGGACCCGGTCCCCGGGCGCCACTCACCGTCGATGTACTGCTGGGCCAGGTCGGTGAAGTAGGACGACATGTGATCCCTCGATCCCCTGCTGCGTCGGCAGTCGATGCGGCCACCCGATCCACATCCACATCACGGTCTGATCACGCGTCATCGTAGCCGCGTGACAGGGCAGTTGGGACACCAGTTCGGCGATCTCCGGACGGGTCCGAGGGTAATCCCCACGTGCGGAGATATATCTAGGAGAGCTGGAGCAGTCCGCGCAGCAGGTCCCGGCTCTCGTCCGGTCCGGGGCTGTCCTGCTGGAGCTCCTTCAGCGCCAGCTCGTACTGGGCGACGTCCTCGCGCTTGTCGAGGTAGAGGGCGCTGGTGAGCTGCTCCAGGTAGACCACGTCGGACAGGTCGGACTCCGGGAAGCTCAGGATCGTGAAGGAACCGCCCTCGCCCGAGTGCCCGCCGAAGCTGAACGGCATGATCTGGAGCCGGACGTTGGACCGCTCGGAGATCTCGACCAGGTGCTGGAGCTGGCCGCGCATCACCTCGCGGCTGCCGTACGGCCGGCGCAGGGCGGCCTCGTCGAGGACGATGTGGAAGTCGGGGGCGTTTTCGGCCACCAGGTACTTCTGCCGCTCCATGCGCAGGGTCACCCTGCGCTCGACGTCGGCCTCGCTGGCCCCCTTCATGCCGCGCCGCACCACCGCGCGCGCGTACTCCTCGGTCTGCAGCAGGCCGTGCACGAACTGCACCTCGTACGCGCGGATCAGATGCGCGGCACCCTCCAGGCCCACGTAGGTGGGGAACCAGCTCGGCAGGACGTCCGAGTAGCTGTGCCACCACCCCGCCACGTTGGCCTCCCTGGCGAGGGAGACGAGCTGCTCGCGCTCGACCTCGTCGGTGATGCCGTACAACGTCAACAGGTCTTCCACGTCCCTGGTCTTGAAACTCACCCGGCCGAGCTCCATGCGGCTGATCTTCGATTCGGAGGCCCTGATCGAGTAGCCCGCGGCCTCGCGGGTGATGCCCCGGGCCTCGCGCAGCCGCCTGAGTTGCGAGCCGAGCAGCATTCGCCGCACCACCGATCCAGGCTCTCCCGCGCTCACGTTCGCCAGCCTCCCCAACCGTCTTCAGGGCCCGCAGTCTGCCACTAAAACACTCCGAGCAGTACTCGCCCGGTTACGGAAACGGAAAGCGGCCAAAGTTTAAGCACACGAAGACGCAAGCAGGTAGTGAGCCAACAGCTGCAAGTTGGCGGAAAAAATGGCCAACAAGCGGTACGGGAGGGTCCAATTCGGTCGCGTGCACGTGCATCTGCCCTTGCATCTGCTCTGCGCATCCGAAACCATGGTCCCGCGCCACCGCTGCATCGCAACGACCGCGAATTCCCGGGAGTGCCTCGCATGGGGACGAATGGATCGACCATGCTCAAGCCATTAAGGCAGGGCCTTCCGCCGCTTGATCCCGCGGCCGTGTCCAGCGCGGCCTCCTGTGCCCTCCCGGCCCGCTACGAAGCCGTGCGCGAGTCCAGGAAGTTCACCAGGAGAACACTCGACCAGTGGGACGTCGGCGAGCGCTTCGACGACATATGCCTCGTCGTCTCGGAACTCGTCACCAACGCCCTGCGGCACGCGGTGCCCGGTGAGCCCGAGCATTCCGCCGGACCGCACGCCCCTGCGGTACGGCTGCATCTGATGCGGTGGACCGAGCGGCTGGTGTGCGCGGTGCGCGACCCGAGCCACGGCACCCCCGCCCCCAGGGACTCCGACGACTTCTCCGCGGAGTCGGGCCGCGGGCTGTTCCTGGTCGACTCCTTCAGCGACAGCTGGGGCTGGCACCCGCTGGCCGGCGCCCTGAGCGGCAAGGTGGTCTGGGCGCTGTTCCGGCTCCAGCCCGCCGAATAGCGGAACCCGGCGCCTTCGGACGCCGGGTTTCTACGCGCGTTGCCGCTCACTCACCGCGCGAACACCCATCGGGCGCCCGCGAACCTCCGTGCGTGACCGCGTACTTCCAGGTCGACGCGCGACTCCCGTCCGACGCGGGCGGCCTCAGCTCACTATCAGGTGGTCGAACTCGCCGTCCTTCACACCTAGGAGCATCGCCTCGATCTCCGCGCGCGTGTAGACGAGCGCCGGACCGTCCGGGAAGCGCGAGTTGCGCACCGCCACGTCGCCGCCCGGCAGCCGCGCGAACTCGACGCAGGAACCCTGCGAGTTGCTGTGCCTGCTCTTCTGCCAGGCCACTCCGTCCAGCTGCGTCGCAGCCATGCCGTTGTACACGTCAAACCCCCCGTACACGCCGTCAACGTCGAGGTTCACAGGTCGCTCCCCGGTGGTGCACCAACTGGCTGATGTGACCATTGATGCAATGGTCAACTGATCCGGATCATAGCCCCGTTCACGTGCAGATGCATGAGCAGATGCACGTGCACGGGGGGTGTTCCTGCGATTACAGCTTTGACGACCGCTTTACCGAAGCTGTTTGAGCGTCTGCCCCGGAGCTGCCCGGACATGCGATCACCAGCCCTCGCCCATGATCTTCCGCGCCCTCGTCCGCGCCGGGCCGTCCGGATCGAACCCCGCGTGTATTAGGAAGAGACGCATACCGCGGCGTTCCTGTTCCAGCGTCCATGTGATGGTCCGGTGAGCGAGACGGACCGGACCGGGATCGGTCACCGGACGGACATCCTCGGCCTCGTGCATCTGCCACTGCACGAGCAGCTCGGCAGGGGGCAGGGGGCGTGAAGATGTGATGGGAGCCCGCGCCGCGTCCGTGGGCCCTCCTGGGGAGTGCTGGTAGCTTGCGGCTGTCGCCCGGTCGGCGGGGCGGCCGACCCTAGGAGCTCGGGAGCGTTGCGGTGACCACGGCTACGGCGAGTACGGCTACGACACCCACCCGGACGGCCACGGCCGCGGCGGACACGCGACCGACCGCGCGGCCGGCGGCGCGAGCGGCCGTACGGATCGCGGCCGCCGCGGCCGGGCTGGTGGGTGCGCTCACCCTGGCCGCCTGCAGCAGCGATGGCTCCGGCGGCGACTCCTCCCCCACCTCCCCGGGCACCTCGTCCGCGTCCGCCACCTCCGGATCGGACGACACCGCGGACAAGTCCGACGCGTTGCAGGGCAGTTGGATCACCACGAGCGGCGGCAAGATCGTCGCGCTCGTGGTCACGGGCAAGCAGGCCGGACTCTTCGAGACCGGCGGGTCCGTGTGCAGCGGCACCGCCGGCGAGGAGGCCGGCATGCGGATGATCCACCTCACCTGCACGGGCGGCGGCAAGGACCGCGTCACCGGAATGGTCGACACGGTCAGCAAGAGCGGCATGAAGGTCACCTGGTCAGGCAAAGCCGGCGAGGAGACGTACACCAGGGCGGAGGGCGGCAAGTTGCCGTCGGGACTGCCCACCTCGGCCCTCGGACAGTAGGGCTTATCGGGGCGATAGGGGCATAATCCACTGCTGAGTCGTCCCGGCACCGGCCCGTACCGGCCGAGAGGACGGTCCGTGCGGCGGCCAGGGGCAGGGGGTGGGCGCGCGGGACCCGGGCCGGGGCGTGATGATGCTGGGACACCGCCACGACCTCGATGGGGATCTGCTCATGCGCGCCATTCCGCTCACCGTCACGGCTCTCGCCGCCGCCCTCGCCCTGACCGCCTGCGACGACGGCAACGGCGGCGCCAGCGGCAAGAACAGCTCGGCCTGCGAGGTCGGCACCGTATCCGTCCAGGTCGGGTCGGCGAGCGTCGCGCCGGCCGCCGGCGACACCGGCGAGGTGCCGGTGAGCATCACGAACCAGAGCGCGCCGTGCACGCTCGACGGCTTCCCGGTCGTCACGCTGAAGGCGGGCGGCACGTCGGCCACGGTGGCCACGCTGTCGGGCGCGAAGTCCGAGAAGCTCAAGCTCGCCAAGGGCGACTCCGCGACGTTCTCGGTCAGCTACGTGCGCGCCGGGGACGGTGACGCGACAGGCCTCGCGGCCACGTCGATGACGGTGTCCCTGCCGGGGAGCGACGCGTCGCAGAGTTTCCCGTGGAAGTTCGGACCGGTGGCGGGCAAGGGCGCCGCGGACAAGCCGAACGCGTCGGTGGGTGCGTTCCAGCAGGCGGGAGACTGATATTCGGCGGCCGCGGGCCGGCGTTCGACGGCCCGCGGCCGACGGCTGGCGGCCAGCGGTCGACACCGAGCGGCCGGCCCGGGCCTCCCCCACGGTCGGACCTGGTCTGCCTTGCGAACTGACCGGACCTGCCCCACGGCCGGACCGGGCGTGCCCCACCCCGCCGGACCGACTCTCCCCTACGACCGGACCGGACCGCGCCCTGACGTTCGGTGCTAGGGCAGGCGGGAGCGCGAGTGGACCTGGGCCCGGTCCGCCGCTCTCGTGCCTTCCGTCCAGCCCGCCTCGTCGGTCACTCCGCGCAGACGGGTCGTGGTGGTCTGCGGGAACATCCGCTCCATGCGGTCGGTCACGGCCATCTCCCTGGTGGCCAGGACCGGAAGCAGATCCCGGGCCGCCGCCGTCTCGGTGACGGCCGTCCGCGCGGCGGCCGCCAGCCGGTCGCCGACCCGGTGCGCGTACGCCGCCAGGAAGGACTGCCTGAAGGTCTTCGTCCGCTTCCTGCCGCCCGCCCGCTGCGCCGCCTCCGCCGTCGTCATCGCGTGCGTGGCCTGCACCAGCAGCGAGGTGTAGAGCAGCTCGACGGCCTCCAGGTCCGCCTCGAAACCGACGACCGTGGAGAAGGCGAGCGGTTCGTTCCACACCGCCCGGCAGTGGTTGGCCGAGGCGACCGCGTCCAGCAGCACCGCTTTGGCCTGCTCGTACGGCGGCTCGACCCCGATCCGGCAGGCTCCGGGGGCGTCCGGAGCGGGCGCTCCCGCGGCGAGCAGCGCCTCGTCGACGCTGTGCCGGGCCATCAGCTCCTGCGCCTTGGCGCTGAGCGCCTCCGCCTCCTCGGGAAAGCCGGTCGCCTCGGCCTTGGCGAGCAGCGCGCGGATCCGGGTCAGCATCCGGGACTCCGGCCGGTGCGCGCCCGCACGGGGCCCGGAGTCGTCGAGCGGCTCCAGGGAGGGCAGCCGGAGCAGGATCCGGTACAGCTCCAGGACGGCGGTGGCGTGCGAGAAGCGGTCGCCCGCGCGGAACCGTCCGTCCGGCAACGCGTCCAGCTGCGCCAGCCAACGGGGGCCGCGCGGCCCGTCGTCCGCCGCCTGCGATCGGATCAGGTCGGCGGCGAGCCGGACGTGCGGTTCGTCCAGCTCACGCCGGACCAGTCGTACGACGTCGGCGGGCTGCCAGCCGCGCCGCCAGGCACCCGCGACGAACTCCCGGCCGCGGCGCGCGAGTTCCGCGTCCGCGCCGGTATCGGCCGCGAGGAGGGACGCACCCGTGTCGAGGCCGGAGTCGGTGCCGTCGTACAGGGCGGTCTGGAAGGCTCGGTCGACGGTGCTGGATTCACTGCTGGTCACACGTCGATCGTGCCACGTGCCGCGGACAGCCCCCGAAGGGCGTCCACACCCTGTGGACAACCGTCCGGCGCGGTGCGTGCGTGACGGATCCAGTCCATGTCAACCGAAGGTTGACACCCTTCTCCTGTCAACTTACGGTTGACACATGGCGACCAACCCGAACATCACGGCATCCGTACGCCTCGACGACCTCATCGCGGCGATCAAGACGGTCCACCCCGAACCCCTCGACCAGCTCCAGGACGCGGTGATCGCCGCCGACCACCTCGGCGACGTGGCCGACCACCTGATCGGCCACTTCGTCGACCAGGCCCGCCGCTCCGGCGCCTCCTGGACCGAGATCGGCAAGAGCATGGGCGTGACCCGGCAGGCGGCCCAGAAGCGCTTCGTGACCAAGGAATCGGCCGACCTCGACCCCGGCCAGGGCTTCAGCCGCTACACCCCGCGGGCGAAGAACGTGGTCATGGCAGCCCACCAGGAGGCGCTCGCGGCGGGCAACCCCGAAGGCCGCCCCGAGCACCTGGTCCTCGGTCTGCTGGCCGAGCCGGACGGCATCGGAGCGAAGGCGGTCCTCGCGCAGGGCGTCCTGCTGGACACCGTGCGCCAGGCGGCGACGGCCGCGCTCCCGCCGGCCGCGCAGGACGTGCCCGACCTCATCCCCTACGGCCCGGAGGCCAAGAAGGCCCTCGAACTCACCTTCCGCGAGGCCCTGCGCCTCGGCCACAACTACATCGGCACCGAGCACCTGCTGCTGGCCCTCCTGGAGCACGAGAACGGCGAAGGCGTCCTCAGCGGCCTCGGTGTCACCAAGCCGGCGTCCGAGGAGTACATCGCCAAGGTGCTGGGCCTGTGGGCCGAACAGCGCGACGCGGTGGCGGAGGCGGCGGACGCGGCGAAGGACGAGCGGGAACGGCGGAACGAGGCAGGGGCGGGAGAGTAGCGGGCGGGCCCGGCCGGCACCCGGCCGGGCGGGGCGTCGGGCCCCGGGCGCTCACCGCGGACCCGTTGTCAGTGGCGGGTGCCAGACTCGCGGCATGACCGACCGGTGGGCTCTCGCTCCGGCCGAGGACGGTGGCGTGGACGTCGCCCCCCTCGGCCCGGACGGGCTGCCCGCCGGACCGGTACGGCGGGAGCCCGATCTCGCCGGGGCGGTCAGGGGCCGCCCGGAGGTCACACGCTGGGTGTGGCGGTCGACCCCCGAGGTCTACCCGCGCCTGCTCGCCACGGGGGTGCGAGTAGAGCGGTGCTACGACATCGAGGACGCCGAGACGCTCCTGCTGGGCCACGAGGGGCGGTCCGGCGAGCCGCGCTCGGCCGCCGCCGCCCTGGCCCGCCTCCGCGGCGGCCCCGTACCGCCCGACCCGCCTCAGCGCGCGGCCGAGCCGGGCGCGCAGTCGCCGCTGTTCGAGCCGCAGGGCACCGCCCGCCTGACGCTCGACGAACTCCTCACGGTCTACGCCGAGCAGCAGCGCCGGCACGACCGGACCGGGCACCCGGACCGGATGCGGCTGCTGACCGCGGCCGAGTCGGCGGGGATGCTGATCGCCGCCGAGATGAACCGGGCGGGCCTGCCCTGGAGCGCCGAGGTCCACCGTGACGTACTGCGCGAACTGCTCGGCGAGCGGTACGCGGGCGGCGGCGAACCCCGTCGGCTGGCCGAGCTGGCGGACGAGGTGTCGGCCGCGTTCGGCAGGCGGGTCCGCCCCGATCTGCCCGCCGACGTGATCAAGGCCTTCGCCCAAGCCGGGATCAAGGTGAAGTCCACCCGCCGCTGGGAGATCTCCGGCATCGACCACCCGGCGGTGGAACCCCTCCTCGCCTACAAGAAGCTGTACCGGATCTGGGTGGCGCACGGCTGGACCTGGCTCCAGGACTGGGTGCGCGACGGCCGGTTCCGGCCCGAGTTCCAGGCGGGCGGCACGGTCACCGGCCGCTGGGTGACCAACGGCGGAGGCGCGTTGCAGATCCCCAAGGTGATCCGCAGGGCCGCGGTGGCCGACCCCGGCTGGCGGCTGGTCGTCGCCGACGCCGACCAGATGGAACCCCGGGTGCTCGCGGCCATCTCCCG
This sequence comes from Streptomyces sp. NPDC001068, assembly GCF_042897315.1. Classification (NCBI taxonomy): domain Bacteria; kingdom Bacillati; phylum Actinomycetota; class Actinomycetes; order Kitasatosporales; family Streptomycetaceae; genus Streptomyces; species Streptomyces sp. NPDC001068. The sequence goes on from NZ_JBIAYD010000019.1 coordinate 83,567, forward strand.
CGACCCCGGGCTGATGGAGGTCGCCGGACGGGAGACCGACCTCTACCAGGCCGTCTCCGACCGCGCCTTCTCCGGGGACCGCCAGCAGGCCAAGATCGCCGTCCTCGGCGCGGTCTACGGCCAGACCTCCGGCGACGGCCTGAGGAACCTGGCCGCGCTCCGACGCCGTTTCCCCAAGGCGGTGGCCTACGTCGACGACGCGGCGCGGGCCGGGGAGGAGGGCCGGCTGGTGCGTACCTGGCTGGGCCGGACCTGTCCGCCGGCGGCCGGCGCGGGCGACGGCGCGGAGGAGGCGGGGATGCCCCAGCAGGAGCCGGAGGAGGAAGCGGCCGAGGGCTGGGTGCCGGGCTACGCGTCCAGCAACTCCCGGGCCAGAGGCCGCTTCGCACGCAACTTCGTCGTCCAGGGCAGTGCCGCCGACTGGGCTCTGCTGATGCTCGCGGCGCTTCGCCGGAGCTGCGCGGACCTGGCGGCCGAGCTGGTCTTCTTCCAGCACGACGAGGTGATCGTGCACTGTCCCGAGGAGGAGACCGAGACGGTCGTGGCGGCGATCCGGGAGGCGGCCGACCTGGCCGGACGGCTGACGTTCGGCTCGACGCCGGTGCGTTTCCCGTTCACGACCGCGGTGGTGGAGTGCTATGCCGACGCGAAGTGATCAGTCACCGGCCGCCAGCAGTTCGCGCAGCTCCGCGAGGACACCGGACTCGTCGGTGCCGTCGAGGGCGGCCAGGGCGGCGCGCCAGGCGTCGTACGCCTCCTGCGTGCGGCCCTGTTCGTGCAGGAGCAGACCGAGTTGGTGGCGGCCGAGACCGCCGCTGTAGCGGTCGGCGCGGGTGTCGGCTCGGCGCAGGAGTTCGGCGCACTCGCGGTGGGCGCGGTCGGTGTGGCCGAGGCCGCGCAGCGCACGCACCAGACCGAGCCGTGACTGGGACTCGCCGTGCCAGTCGCCGTGGTGCCCGAGGATGCGCAGGCTGTTCTCGAAGTGCGGGGCGGCGGCGGCCGGTTCGCCGAGGGTGAGATGGGCGTAGCCGATGTTGCAGTGCGCCGAGTGCTGCACGATGACGGCGCCGAGGGCGTCCCCGATCGCCAGTGAACGCCGGTGCTGCCCGATGGCCGCACGGGGGTCGGTGTGCTCGTAGAGGTTGCCGAGATGGCTGTGGGTGACGGCCTCGCCGTAGGGGTCGTTGAGCTGCCGGGAGTACTCCAGGCTCTGCCGCAGCGCCTCGCCCGACTCCTCGTACCGTCCGAGCCCCTCCAGCAGCAGACCCCGGTTGTTCAGGCTGCGCCGGATCCAGGACACCACGTCCAGCCGCCGCCACAGGGCGAGGGCCCGGTCGGTCAGGGCCAGGGCCTCCCGCTGGCGGCCGGTCAGGAAGCGCAGCCCGGCGAGGTCGCCCAGGGCGTACGCCTCGGCGGGCTCGTCGCCGAGGCGCCGGGCGGCGTCCAGGGCGGCCGTGCCGAGCACCTCCATCTCGGCGACCCGGCCACTGCGCAGGACGTAGGGGAAGAGCAGCCGGACCAGTGTGGCCAGGTAGGCGCTGACGCGCGGGTCGGCGGTGTCGGCGTACCGCTCCACCAGGGCGACGATGTTCTCCAGCTCCACATCGCCCCAGGCGAAGGCGTGCTCGACGCACTCGAAGGGAGGCAGGGCTTCCGTGTACGGCTGGTGTTCGGCGGGCTGGGCGGCGGTGGGCCTGCGACGGTCGTCCTGTTCGCGGCCGGGTTCGACGATGGCGGCGAGGGCGAGTTCGGCGACGGCGGCGAACCAGCTCAGGGCGGTGACCGCGGCCTCCGCGCGGTCGGTGCCCCCGGCCAGCTCCCGTGCGAAGTCCCGTACCAGGTCGTGCGGGGTGTAGCGGCCGTAGGCGGTCTCCTCCAGGAGGGCCACCTCGACCAGCCGGTCCAGGGCGGCCTGGCTGCGGCGGGCGTCGAGACCGGTGAGGCGGGCGACCAGCAGGGTGCCGTAGGTGGGCAGGTCGAGGGCGCCGACATGGCGCAGGGCGAGGGCGGCGTCGCGGTCGGGCACCCGGTCGGAGGCGGCTAGGGCGTCGTGGGCGACGGCGAGGGAGCGCCGGACGCTCAGGTCGTCGTACTCCAGGTGCTGCAGTCTGCCCTCGGTGGCGGCGAGCTGACCGGCCAGCACCTCGGGGGTGAGGGCGCGGCGCGCGGCCAGCCGGGCGGCGACCACCCGCAGGGCGAGCGGGAGCCTGCCGGTGAGGCCGACGAGCGGATGGTCCGCGTCGATCTCCGGCCGCCCGCCGGCCGTGCGCAGCAGGGCCGCGCTGTCCTCGCCGCTCAGCGGCCCGAGCGGAAAACGGTGGGCGCCGTCGAGCGCGGTGAGCGGCGAACGGCTGGTGACGATCACCGCGCAGCCGGCCCCGCCGGGGAGCAACGGCCGTACCTGGGCGGCGTTCGCGGCGTCGTCGAGCATCAGCAGGGTCCGGGTCGGCGCGAGCAGGGAGCGCAGCAACGCGGTCGCCGCGTCGGGGTGTTCGGGGATGTGCCTGGGGTCGGCACCGAGGTCGCGCAGCAGCGCGGCGAGCGCCTGGGCGGGCGCGAGCGGGGGCACGCCCGGTGTGGCGCCGTGCAGGTTGACGTAGAGCTGACCGTCGGGGAAACGTTCCCGCAGGCGATGGGCGACATGCAGCGCGAGCGCGCTCTTGCCGACACCGGCCATCCCGCTGACCACGGCGAGGACCGGGCCGGACGCCTCGGCGAGAACACCTCCCAGTTCCTCACGGACGGCGACGCGACCGCTGAAGCAGGCGGGGGGCGGGGGAAGCTGGGCGGGCCGGGGCGGGGCGGAACCGGAACCGTCGCGTACGGAACCGGAACCGTCGTGTACGGAACCGGAACCGTCCCGTGCGGAACCGGGTCCCGTGGATCGCTCCGTGTCGCCGTCGGGGGCGCGCCCCGCACCGGCGTCGGCGCGCTCACCCGTCGGCCGACCGTCGGCTGACGGGGCCCGCGGGGCGGCGGGAAGCCGCGCGACCGGCCCGGACACGCCCGCGCGGGCGCCGCCCGCGGCCGCCTCACCGCCCGCGGCCACCTCGTCCCGGCCGCGCACCGACCCCGTGTCCGGTGCGCTCCCCTCCCTGCCGTCCCCGGTGTCTCTGTCGCCTCTGTCGCCTCTGCCGCCTCTGCCGCCTCTGTCGCCTCTGCCGTTCGTGTCGGTCGCGCCGTCCGTGCTGGTCGGGCCGTTCGTGTCGGTCGAGCCGTTCGTGTCGAGCGGGCCGTTCGTGTCGAGCGGGCCGTTCGTGTCGAGCGGGCCGGTGGGACTGATGGGACCAGTGGGACCATTGGGGCCCCGGTGGGAAGCGCTCGCCGGGTTCCCGGTTCGCCCCCGCAGTACCTGCACGTGGGCCTCGCGCACCGCCGCGCCCGGCTCCACGCCTAGTTCCTCGATCAGGCGGTGGCGCAGGTCGCGGTGGACGGCGAGGGCCTCGGCCTGACGGCCGGTCCGATCGAGGGCGAGCATCAACTGGCGGTGATAGGACTCGCGGAGCGGGTGCTCGGCGACCAGCGCCGCCAACTCCGGCACGACCCCGCCCAGTCGCCGCCCGCCGAGGGCGAGTTCCGCGTCGTAGCGCCACTCCAGCAGGAGCAGCCGGGCCTCTTCCAGGCGCTGAACGAAGGCGTAGCCGCCGAAGTCGGCGGGCAGGCCGCACAACGGGCTGCCGCGCCAGAGTTCGAGCGCTTCGGCGCAGGCGCTCAGTACGGCCGCCCACTCCCGCCCCTCGTGCGCCGCGCGCGCCTGTGCCACCCGCGTGTCGAACACCTCGACGTCCAGTTCACCGCCGTCGACGCGCAACAGGTACCCGGGAGGCACCGCGCGCAGCCGCTCAGGGTCGTCGAGGAGCCGGCGCAGCCGGGTGACGTGGTTGTGCAGCGAGGCCTGCGCGGACACCGGGGGCGCTCCGCCCCACAGCGCGTCCTTGACCGAGGCCACGGAGACGATCCGCCCTGCCTCCAGGAGCAGCGCGGCAAGCAGCGCGCGCACCTTGGGGCTGCCGATGGGCCGGACATGGCCGCCGGGGAGGTACAGCACCGGAGCGCCCAGCAGTCCGAACCGCAGCTCGTACCGCCGCATCACTCCGCCCATCGCCTTCCCGTACGGTCGTGGCCGGCCGCGCCGCCCGGTGGGGATGCCCGCCGGTACCTCGCCACTGACCTGGCTGCTGGCGGAATCCGATCTCGTCGAGGACGAGTTCCCGCCACCTTCTCCGTGCCGTCGGGGCCGGAATCCGCAGGGTTTCCGGCCTGTTCCCGGAGTCGTACGACACCTTCACGCCAACCGGTTGGTGACCTCCGGGAGAACCACTGGCCATATGTTAGCGATCCGTTGGCGACCCCTGATGTGATCTTCGCATCGGACCGGGCCCGACGGCGCGCGTGGAGAACGCGCAACTCGGGGGAGTGTCGCCGCAGGCCTGGCTCCGGGGACGCGAGAGGGTCCCGGTCGGCGGAGGTGAACGACCGGGGCCCTCGTCCTGCTTCGAACACGTCCGCCGGGCGCCGGCTCAGATGACGGGCGGCCGGCCCAGCAGGGTGAGCCGCCAGACCGTCCGCCAGCGCATCGGACGACGCTCGCCCGCGGGTTCGCGCATCCCCTCCAGGAAGCCCCCGAACCAGGCCCGCAGTCCGCCCGTGGAACGGGTGCGCAGCAGGGTGATCGTCGTCCAGACGGCCAGGTGCACCGGGATCAGCGGCAGGGGAAGCCGACGACGGGTCAGCCAGACACGGTTGCGGGCGGTCACCCGGAAGTAGACGGCGTGCCGGGACGGCGAGGTCCGGGGGTGCTGGAGGAGCAGCTCGGGCGCGTAGAGGATCTTCCAGCCGGCGTCGGCGGCCCGCCAGGCCAGGTCGGTCTCCTCGTGCGCGAAGAAGAACTCGGCGGGCCAGTCGCCGGTCTCCGCGAGCATGGCCATCCGCAGGGCGTGCCCGCCGCCGAGGAACCCAGTGACGTAACCCCCGCGCATCGGGTCGGCGTTGCCGACGCGCGGCACGTGCCGCTGCTGGGTCTCGCCCTGTTCGTCCGCGATGCGGAACCCGACGATGCCGAGGCGGGGGTCGGCGGCGAACAGGTCCCGGACCTGCCGGAGCACCTCGACGTCGACGAGCACCCCGTCGTCGTCCAGTTCGACGACGACGTCCACGTCCCCGAAGGCGCGCAGCCGGGCGAGGGCGACGTTGCGGCCGCCGGGGCAGCCGAGGTTGTCCTCGAGGTCGACGGTGGTGACCTCGCCGGGCAGGTCGAGGCGGCGGGCGAACTCGGGGAGCCGGCAGCCGTTGCCGACGATCACGATGCGGTCGGGGGCGAGGTCCTGCTTGGCGACGGACCTGAGCAGGGCGTCGACTTCGTCGGGCCGGTTCCCCATGGTCACCACGGCTACCGCGAGCCTCGGCTGCACCATGCCCTCACCCCATCCGGCCGGCGGTGGTGTCCGCGCCCGACCGCGAGACACTCACCGTTCACCAGGATGTTGCCCCAGATACGTCAGAGCTCCGGGCATGGGCTCACTTTGTGTCGGCTTTGACAATCATTTGATCGGTCATTTTCACCGACCATACGGTCCCCCACCGGGAAGAGGACCTGACGACGGAACAGGAACCAGGGGGACGGACCACGCGAAGAACGACAAAACCCCAGGTCGGATTGGATCCGACCTGGGGTTTGCGCTGAGCCGCCTTCGGGATTCGAACCCGAGACCTACGCATTACGAGTGCGTTGCTCTGGCCATCTGAGCTAAGGCGGCGCGTCGCCCGCACTATGGTGCGATCAGCGACGTCGGTAAGTCTACACAGTTTCCCAGGGTGCTCCGTACACGCCCCGGGAGCGCGGCCCCCAGGGCGTGTGCAGGGGCTATGAGCAGCGCTTTCCCTGCTGCGGCGGGGTGCCCTTGAGGAGGTAGGTGTCGATCGCGGAGTCGATGCAGGTGCTGCCCCGGCCGTACGCGGTGTGGCCGTCGCCGACGTAGGTGAGGAGACGGGCCGAGCTGAGCTGGCCGGCCAGGGACCGGGCCCAGGGGTACGGCGTCGCCGGGTCCCGGGTGGTGCCGACCACGACGATCGGTGCGGCGCCCTTCGCCTCGATGCGGTGCGGCTCCCCCGTGGCCCTCACCGGCCAGTACGTGCAGTTCAGCGAGGCCCACGCCAGATTGGCCCCGAAGACCGGCGACGCCTTCTCGAACTCGGGCAGCGCCTTCGCGACCTGCCCGGGACCGGTGAAGGCGGGCGGCAGGTCGAGGCAGTTCACCGCCGCGTTGGCGAACATCAGGTTCGAGTAGTGCCCGTCCGGATCACGCTCGTAGTAGCTGTCGGAGAGCGCGAGCAGCCCCGCGCCGTCGTTCTCCTTGATCGCCGCGTGCAGCGAGTCGCGCAGTTGCCCCCACTCCGCCTGGTCGTACATCGCCGCGATCACCCCGGTCGTGCCGAGGGACTCGGTGAGCTTGCGGCCGTCCGCGTCGCCGGTCGGGATCGGGTGCGCGTCGAGCTTCCGGAAGAACGCGCTGAGGTTGTCCGCGATCTGCGCCGGGGAACTGCCCTTCGCGCCCAGCGGGCAGTCCGCGCGCTTCGCGCAGTCCTTCGCGAAGGACTGGAACGCCGTCTCGAACCCCGCCGTCTGCTCCAGGTTCATCTGACGGGCGGACAGAGAGGGGTCCATCGCGCCGTCCAGGACCACGCGCCCCACCCGCTCCGGGAACAGCCCCGCGTAGGTCGCGCCGAGGAACGTGCCGTACGACGCCCCCACGTAGTTCAGCTTCGGGTCGCCCAGCACCGCCCGCAGGATGTCCATGTCACGCGCCGAGTCCGCGGTGGAGACATGACGCAGCAGCGCCGCGGAATGCGCCCCGCACTCCTCGGCGAACTTGTTGTACTCCCCGACCAGTTCCTGTGTCTCCTGCTGATCGTCGGGGGTCACGTCGGTCTCGGTGTACTTGTCCATCTGCGGCCCGTCGAGACACTCGACGGGTTCGCTGCGGGCGACCCCGCGCGGGTCCATGGCGACCATGTCGTAGCGCGCCCGCACCTCGGAGGGGTAGCCGATGCCGGCGTACTGCTGCAGGTAGTCCACCGCCGAGCCGCCCGGGCCGCCCGGGTTGACCAGCAGCGAACCGAGCGGCGCGGTCTTGCCGGTGGCCTTCTTCCGGGCCACCGCCAGCCGGACGTCACCGGCGCCGGGCTTGGCGTAGTCGAGCGGGGCCTTCATCGTCGCGCACTGGAAGCCGGGGACGCCGCAGCTGCGCCAGCTGAGCTTCTGGTCGTAGTACGGGGCCAGCGTGGAGGGGGTCGAGCGGGGCAGCGCGGCCAGCTCGGCGATGCCGGCCGAGGTCGACGTCGACCCGCCGGCCGGGGCGGAGCACGCGGAGACGAGCAGGGCGGCGGCCGACAGCAGGGCCGCGGTGGTCAGGGCGCTGGTGCGGGCCCGGGTGTGGCTACGGCTACGGCTCTGGCGGTGGATCCGGGTACGGCGGGGGGTTCGCCTGATGTGCATCGATCGAGCGTAACGCTGGGAGATGATCTCCGTGCGGTGCGTGTTGACTGTGGCTCGTACGGGTGACCCCGGTCAATCAGGAGTCGGCCACCCGGCGCTCAGCCCGCTCTGAGAGCCATCGTCATCGCCTCGACCGCGAGCAGCGGCGCCACATTGCGGTCGAGGGCGTCCCGGCAGGCGGCGATCGCCTCGATCCGGCGCAGCGTGGCCTCGGGTGAGCCGGCGCGGGCCAGACGCTCCAGTGCGTCCTCGGCGTCCCCGTTGGCGATCGCGACCCTGGAGCCCAGCTGGAGGGCGAGGACGTCGCGGTAGAAGCCGGTGAGGTCGGTGAGGGCCACGTCGAGGCTGTCCCGCTGGGTCCGGGTGCGGCGCCGTTTCTGCATGTCCTCCAGGTCCTTCATCACGCCCGCGGTGCCGCGCGGCAGCCGCCCGCCCTCGGCCGCGCCGAGCGCCGCCTTCAGCTCCTCGGTCTCCTTGCCGTCCGTCTCCTCGGCGAGCTGCTTGGCGTCCTCGGCCGCCGCGTCCACCAGCTCCTGGGCGGCCTTCAGACAGGCGCCGATCTCGTCCAGCCGCAGCGGCAGCTTCAGTACGGCGGCACGGCGGGCGCGGGCCGACGGGTCGGTGGCCAGCCGGCGGGCCCGGTCGACGTGCCCCTGGGTGGCGCGGGCCGCCGCCGCGGCCGCCTCGGGCTCGACGCCGTCACGCCGTACGAGCATGTCGGCGACCGCGGACACCGAGGGGGTGACCAGGTTCAGGTGGCGGCAGCGGGAGCGGATCGTGGGCAGCACGTCCTCGATCGACGGCGCGCACAGCAGCCAGACCGTGCGGGGGGCGGGCTCCTCGACGGCCTTGAGGACGGCGTTGGCCGACTTCTCGTTAAGCCGCTCGGCGTCCTCGACGAGGATGATCTGCCAGCGGCCGGTCGCGGGGGCCGTGTACGACTTGCGGACCGTGTCGCGCATGTCCTTGACCAGGATCTCGGCGCCGACGGCGGCGACCGAGGCGACATCCGCGTGGGTGCCGATCAGGGCGGTGTGACAGCCGTCGCAGAAACCGCACCCGGGAACCCCGCCGAGGGCGCGGTCGGGGCTCACGCACTGCAGCGCGGCGGCGAAGGCCCGCGCCGCCTGGTTGCGGCCGGCGCCGGGCGGGCCCGTGAACAGCCAGGCATGCGTCATCTTCGACGTCTCCGGCTGCGGCCGGCCGGCGGCGGCCGCGGTGACCAGGGCGTCGGCGTCCCGGGCGGCGGCGGTGAGCACCTCGCTCACCCGCTCCTGCCCGACGAGGTCGTCCCATACGGTCATGGGTCACGCCGCCCTTTCGTCCACAAGATCCCGGTCACCGGATCCCCGGTCACCGCTTCCGGCTCCGCGGGCCGCCGATCGGCGGCCCGGACTCCATTGTGCGGGCGCCCACTGACAACGGGGGGCGGTACCGGTCGGCTCCCCGACCCGCACCGCCCCCGCACGAACGTCTCCGGTCCGGGACCGGGTCAGCCGCGCCGCCCGCGGCCGCGTCGGCCGCCCCGCTCGTCGTCGAACTCCTCGTCCTCGTACGACCCGAGCAGTTCGTCCGCCAGCGACGGCAGGTCGTCCAGCGGGGTCTCCTCGGCCCAGTCGGGCCGGGGGCGCTTACGCCGGGCCGAACTGTCGTCGTCGACCTGCGGCATTTCCCGTGTACGGCCTTCCGAGCCGTCCGGGTCGCCGCCGGAGCCACCCTGCCGCTCGTCCCGGAAGAAGCCGGGCGGCATCCGGTCCGCCGGGGCGTCGCCCGGAGCGGTGGCGTCGCCGGGAGCGGAGGCGTCCTCGCGCACCTGCGGCAGCACGGCGGTCTCGTCGGCGGCGCGCACCGGGGGCAGGACGGCCGTCTCGTCGGCGGCGCCGGGCACCACGGGCGGCAGGACCGCCGTCTCGTCGGCAGCCCCCGCCGGGGGCTGCGGCAGCTGCGCCGTCACCTCGCACTCGGACTCCCGGGCCGCGGGCTCACGGTCCGCCTGCACCGGGCGAAGCACCGCCGTGTCGTCCGTCGCACGCTTCGGCTCGTCCGTCGCGCGCTTCGGCGTGGCCGGCGGTTCGTCGTCAGCGCGCACCACCGGCGTCGGCATGGTCGTCGCCTCCGGCGTGACACCGGGCGCGGTCGGCCTGGGCGCGGACGACTCGCGGGCGGCCACGTCGGCCGCGGCCGCCGCCTCCGCCGCGGCCCGCCGCGCCTGCTCGGCCTTGAGCAGGGCCTCCTCGGCCTTGCGCTGCTTCTCCAGGCGCCGTGCCTCGGCCTCGGCGTGCAGTCGCGCCTCCTCCTCGGCCTGCTGGCGGCGGCGCTCCTCGTCGGCCTTGCGGCGGGCCTCCGCCTCCGCGCGGGCCTGCTCCTCGGCGAGCAGCCGGGCCTGCTCCTCCTCGGCACGGCGGCGGGCCTCCTCGGCACGCAGCCGGGCCTCCTCCGCCTGCCGTTCGGCCTCGCGGCGCTGCGCCTCCTCCAGCTCGCGGCGCTTGCGCTCCTCCTCCTCGGCACGGAGCTTGGCGAGCTGCTCCTGGCGCTCGCGTTCGACCCGCTCCGCCTCGGCCTTGCGCGCGGCCTCCAGCTCGGCCTTGCGGCGGGCCTCCTCCTCGGCGGCCTTGCGCGCCTCCTCCGCGGCCTTGATCTCGGCCTCGGACAGCGGCAGCACGGTGTCCAGCCGGGCCCGGATCACGGTGGTCACCGACTCGGGCTCCTGCCCGGCGTCGACGACCAGGTAGCGGCCCGGGTCGGAGGCGGCCAGCGTGAGGAAACCGGCGCGCACGCGCGCGTGGAACTCGGCGGGCTCGGACTCCAGCCGGTCGGGAGCCTCGGTGAACCGCTCGCGGGCGGTCTCCGGCTCCACGTCCAGCAGGACCGTCAGATGCGGGACCAGTCCGGCGGTCGCCCAGCGGTTGATGCGGGCGACCTCCGTCGGGGAGAGGTCGCGTCCGGCACCCTGGTAGGCGACGGAGGAGTCGATGTACCGGTCGGAGATGACGACCGCGCCGCGCTCCAGGGCGGGCCGGACGACGGTGTCGACGTGCTCCGCGCGGTCGGCGGCGTACAGCAGCGCCTCCGCGCGGTGCGACAGACCGGCCGAGGAGACGTCGAGCAGGATCGAGCGCAGCCGCTTGCCGACCGGGGTGGCACCGGGTTCGCGGGTGAGGACGACCTCATGGCCCTTGGCGCGGATCCACTCGGCGAGTGCCTCGGCCTGGGTGGACTTCCCGGCGCCGTCGCCGCCCTCCAGGGCGATGAAGAAACCGTTGTCCGTGGGCGTCTGCGCCGGGTCGTCGCCGCCGAGCAGCGCGTCCCGCAGGTCGTGCCGGAGCGGTACGCCCGCCCGGTCGTCGACCTTGGCCAGCACCAGTGCGGCCACCGGCAGCAGCAGCGCGCCGACCAGCATCAGGGTGAACGCGGCACCGCCGTGCGCGAACACGAACTTGCCGTTCTCCAGCCGGTGCGGCCCGATCAGCGCGGCTACCAGGGGCGCGATGACCGCGCCGAGCGCTATGGCCACCCGGACCACCGCGTGCAGGTGCTCGGTGGTGCGCGGCTTGCGGTGGTCCTCGGTCTCCTGGTCGAGCAGCGTGTGCCCGGTGTTGGCGGCCACGCCCGCGCCCGCGCCGGCCAGCGCGAGGATCAGCAGCACCGAGGTGACGTCCGGGACCAGGCCGCCGGCGAGCAGCGCGACGCCGGTGAAGGCGATCGCCAGCGACAGCAGCCGGCGGCGGGAGAGCGTGGGCAGCAGCGCGGGGGCGGTCCGGATGCCGACGGCGACGCCGCCGGTCAGCACGAGCACCAGCAGGCCGTAGAGCACCGGGCCGCCGCCCAGGTCCTTGGCGTGCAGCACGGCGACGGCGACGGCGGCGGAGATCGCACCGGCGACCGCGGCACAGGCCGTCACCAGCAGCGGGATGACCCCGGTCCGGCCCCGGTCGGTGCCGGTGCCGGCCTTGGGCCGGCGCAGGCCCTCCAGCGGCGACCGCGCGCGCGGGGTGCGGGTTCCGGGCACCTCCAGGTAGACCAGCACCGAGAGGGAGGCGGCGAACAGGCCCGCCGCCACGTACGACCCGAGGGCCGCCTGGTGCTGGGCGAACCAGTCGATGCCCGTGCCCAGCAGGTTGTTGACGAGGGAGGCGACGACCAGCGCCGCGGCCGCGAGCGGGACGGCCAGGAAGGTCGTGCGCAGCGACAGGCGGCGCAGGGCGTCCAGGTGGTCCGGCAGCGGTCGTACCGTCGCGCCCTCCGGCGGCGGGGCGGGCAGCAGCGCGGGGGCCGCGCCCTCCCGGCAGACCGTCCAGAAGCGCTCGGCGACGCCGGTGACGAAGGCCGTCACCAGGAGCACCGCCGGGGCGTTCTCCGGCGTCCAGTCGATCCACAGGGGGGCGACGATCAGCAGGAGCGCGCGCAGACCGTCGGCGCCGACCATGGTCCAGCGGCGGTCCAGCGGGCCGTCCTGGGCGGTCAGCGTGGTCAACGGGCCCAGCAGGACCGCGCCGAAGAGCAGGGTGGCCAGAATGCGCACGCCGAAGACGGTCGCGACCGCGAAGGCCACACCGCGGTAGCCACCGCCGAACGAACCCTGCGAGATCGCCGCTTGAAGCGTGAGCACGACAAGCACCAGGAGCGCCAGGGTGTCACCGACACCACTGACGAGTTGGGCGCTCCACAACCGCCTCAGCTCGGGTCGGCGCAGCAACGAGCGGACGGCACGCTCGCGGGAATCCGCTACCAGTGCGTCGTCCGGTTCGGTCTGGGGGGCCGTTGGCTGCTCGGCTGGCGTCATGCTTTCAGCCTATCGGCAGCCGCCGACAGGCCGCCGCGACCGTCCACAGGTAGACACGCCCCGACACCAAGTTGATGCCGGGGCGCGCGCATTGCGAAGACGGTGTGAACCGACGTGACCGATGTCAACCGGTCTGGACGGTCCGACCGATCCGACCGATCCGTCCGGTCCGATCGGCGGAGGGCGATATGACCGATGTGACCGATCGGACCGGTATGGACATCTGAGGCCGGCTCAGTCCTCCGTGGCCGCCTTGGAAGCCGCCGCCTTCTTCGCGGTCGTCTTCTTCGCGGTCGTGGTGGTCTTGGCGGCGGTCTTCTTCGCCGCCGTCTTCTTCGCGGGCGCGGCCTTCTTGGCCGCCGCGGTCTTCTTCGCCGGTGCCTTCTTCGCCGTCTTCTTGGCGGGCGCCTTGGCCCGCTTCTCGGCGAGCAGTTCGAAGCCGCGCTCCGGGGTGATCTCCTCGACGCTGTCGCCGGAGCGCAGGGTCGCGTTGGTCTCCCCGTCGGTGACGTACGGACCGAAGCGGCCGTCCTTCACCACGACCGGCTTCTCGCTGACCGGGTCCGTGCCCAGCTCCTTCAGCGGCGGCTTGGCGGCGGCCCGGCCCCGCTGCTTGGGCTGGGCGTAGATCGCCAGCGCCTCGTCGAGGGTGATCGTGAAGAGCTGGTCCTCGGAGGTGAGCGAACGCGAGTCCGTGCCCTTCTTCAGGTACGGCCCGTAGCGCCCGTTCTGCGCGGTGATCTCCTGGCCCTCGGCGTCGGCGCCGACCACGCGCGGCAGCGACATCAGCTGCAGCGCGTCCGCCAGGGTGACCGTGTCCAGGGCCATGGACTTGAAGAGCGACGCCGTGCGCGGCTTGACCGCGTTCTTGCCGGTCTTCGGGGTGCCCTCGGGGAGCACCTCGGTGACGTACGGGCCGTAGCGGCCGTCCCGGGCGATGATCTGGTGGCCGGTCTGAGGGTCCGCGCCCAGCTCGAAGTCGCCGCTCGGCTTGGCGAGCAGTTCCTCCGCGAGCTCGACCGACAGCTCGTCGGGTGCCAGGTCCTCCGGCACGTCCGCGCGCTGGTGGCCCTCGGAGTCCTTCTCGCCGCGCTCGATGTACGGGCCGTAGCGGCCGACCCGCAGCACGATGCCGCTGCCCACCGGGAACGACGACACCTCGCGCGCGTCGATCGCGCCCAGGTCGGTCACCAGCTCCTTGAGGCCGCCGAGGTGGTCCCCGTCGCCGTTGCCCGCGTCGGCCGCGCCGCCGGTGGCGGTGCCCTCGCCGCCCTCGCCGAAGTAGAACCGCTTCAGCCACGGCACCGCCTGCGCCTGGCCGGCGGCGATGCGGTCGAGGTCGTCCTCCATCCGCGCGGTGAAGTCGTAGTCGACCAGCCGGCCGAAGTGCTTCTCCAGCAGGTTGACCACGGCGAACGAGAGGAAGGACGGCACCAGGGCCGTGCCCTTCTTGAAGACGTAGCCGCGGTCGAGGATCGTGCCGATGATCGACGCGTACGTCGACGGGCGGCCGATCTCGCGCTCTTCCAGCTCCTTGACCAGCGAGGCCTCGGTGTAACGGGCCGGGGGCTTGGTGGAGTGCCCGTCGACCGTGATCTCCTCGGCGGAGAGCGCGTCGCCCTCGCCGACCTGCGGCAGCCGGCGTTCGCGGTCGTCCAGCTCGGCGTTCGGGTCGTCGGCGCCCTCGACGTAGGCCTTGAGGAAGCCGTGGAAGGTGATCGTCTTGCCGGAGGCGCTGAACTCGACGTCCCGGCCGTCGGCGGCGGTGCCGGCGATCTTCACCGTGACGCTGTTGCCCGTCGCGTCCTTCATCTGGGAGGCGACGGTCCGCTTCCAGATCAGCTCGTAGAGCTTGAACTGGTCGCCGGTCAGGCCGGTCTCCGCCGGGGTGCGGAAACGATCACCCGAGGGCCGGATCGCCTCGTGCGCCTCCTGGGCGTTCTTGACCTTCCCGGCGTACACGCGGGGGGACGGCGGCAGGTAGTCGGCGCCGTACAGCTGCGTCACCTGCGCGCGGGCGGCACTGACCGCCGTGTCGCTCAGCGTCGTGGAGTCCGTACGCATGTAGGTGATGTAGCCGTTCTCGTACAGCTTCTGCGCGACCTGCATGGTGGCCTTGGCGCCGAAACCGAGCTTGCGGCTGGCCTCCTGCTGGAGGGTCGTCGTACGGAACGGGGCGTACGGCGAGCGGCGGTACGGCTTGGACTCCACCGACCGGACGGCGAACCGCGTGTTCTCCAGCGCGGCGGCCAGGGCGCGGGCGTTCGTCTCGTCGAGGTGCAGGGTGTTCGCGGTCTTGAGCTGCCCGAGCGAGTCGAAGTCACGGCCCTGGGCGACGCGCCTGCCGTCGACGGCCTGCAGCCGGGCGACGAGCGAGGAGGGGTCCGAGGGGTCGCCCGCGCGGCCGGTCGCGAAGGTGCCGGTCAGGTCCCAGTAGTCGGCGGAACGGAACGCGATGCGGTCGCGCTCCCGCTCGACCACGAGCCGGGTCGCGACGGACTGGACACGGCCGGCCGACAGACGCGGCATGACCTTCTTCCACAGGACCGGCGAGACCTCGTAGCCGTAGAGGCGGTCGAGGATGCGGCGGGTCTCCTGGGCGTCGACCATGCGCTGGTTCAGGTCGCGCGGGTTGGCGACGGCCGCGCGGATCGCGTCCTTGGTGATCTCGTGGAAGACCATCCGCTTGACCGGGACCTTGGGCTTGAGGACTTCCAGCAGGTGCCAGGCGATGGCCTCGCCCTCGCGGTCCTCATCGGTGGCGAGGAAGAGTTCGTCGGAGTCCTTCAGCAGGTCCTTGAGCTTCTTGACCTGCGCCCGCTTGTCGGCGTTGACGACGTAGATCGGCTCGAAGTCGTGCTCGACGTCCACGCCGAGGCGCCGGACCTCGCCGGTGTACTTCTCGGGCACCTCCGCGGCGCCGTTGGGAAGGTCACGGATGTGCCCGACGCTCGCTTCGACGACGTATCCGGGGCCCAGGTAGCCCTTGATCGTCTTCGCCTTGGCGGGCGACTCGACGATGACAAGTCGGCGGCCGCCCTGTGCGGTCTCGCTGGTCGGGGACAACTTCGCTCTTCTCTCCGGTCGACGCTGGGGCCTCCCCAGGCCTTGCTCCCGGGGTCGCGGCACGGATACGGATACCCGCTCACTTGGTGACGCTGCGGAGTGTGACGGTACATCCCGCCCCCGTGTCAAACGGGAAAAGCCCACAACGGCCACTCGAACGGTAACCCGACTACCGCCATTCCTGCCGCCCGGAGTCCCCGGCCGTTCTCCCGGCCCTGTCCGGAGCGTGATGCTCCGATTACCGGGGCGGCACCCTCAGGCGCGGGTCAGGCAGTACGCCCCAAGGCCCAGCGCGATCACCGCGGCGAGGCTCGCGAGGGTCGCCGATGCGACCTGACTCACACCCTGGGCGACGGGCTCGCCGCGGCGGACCCTGACGCCGGTCCACACCAGAAGTGCGCCTCCGAACAGGGCGAACACCGCCCCCGCGAAGATCGCCGGTCCGCTCTCCATGACCCGCGCACCCCTTCCCTGCCGCCCGTGACTGCCCAGCGCCGGGAGACTGCCACGGGCGGACGGCGGACGAGCGGACGGCGGGCGAAATCGAGGTGAACGGGATCCCGCCAACTTCTCGAACATACGACCGACTGACTACGGGCCGAACATTCCGGCCACATTTTTCCGGCCCTTTTCCTTTCCCGGCGTGTCCGTCGGGACCCGTTCCGGCGCGTCCGTCAGGCCGGGAGACGGTCAGCCCCACCGGTCCGGCAGGCTCGGCGGTCGGCGGGCTCGGCGGTCCGTCAGCCCGCCGGCTCCAGGAACCCCTGCTCCACCAGCAGCCGGATCTGCGCGGGCGTGCGGTCGCGCAGCAGCACCGGGTCCTCGCCCATCAGCTGGGCGATGGCGTCGAGAATCCGCCCCGCGCTCAGCGAGCCGTCACACACCCCGGCGAACCCGGCGCCCACCGTGTCCACCTTCGTCGCGCGCCGCATCCCGCGGTGCTGGCGCAGCACCACGTGCTCCGGGTCCTCGGCGCCGGGCAGCCCGACCTGCTCCTGGACCACCTCGACGGCGAGCCTGAAGTGACCTTCGAGCAGATCCGCGTCGTCGTGCCCGCGGAGGTAGTCGAGCCGGTCGAAGTGCGCGCGGATCGTGTCACCGAGCGGCTGTTCGATCGGATGCGGCCATTCCTCCACCGTGACCGAGGGCTCGGCGGCCGTCGTCTTCCGCAGGGTGATCCAGCCGAATCCCACCCCCTTGACCTTGCGCGCCTCGAACTCGTCGAGCCAAGCGTCGTACCGCGCCTGGTACTCCACCGTGTCCCCGCGGTGGTCACCGGAGTCCCGGAGCCACAACTCGGCGTACTGGTTGACGTCCTGCACCTCGCGCTGCACGATCCACGCGTCGCACCCGCGCGGCACCCATGACCTGACCCTGTCCTGCCAGTCCTCCCCCGCTACGTGCTGCCAGTTGGCGAGGAACTGCGCGAACCCGCCCTCGGCCAGCCGTTCCCCGGCCTGTTGAACGAGCGAGCGGCACAGATCGTCCCCGCTCATCCCGCCGTCCCGGTACGTCAGCCGGGCGCCCGGCGAGATCACGAACGGCGGGTTGGACACGATCAGGTCGTACGCCTCCCCGTCCTTGACCGGCTCGAACAGCGAGCCCTCGCGCAGGTCCGCCGCCGGGGCGCCGGAGAGCGCCAGCGTGAGCGCCGTGATGTGCAGCGCGCGCGGGTTGAGGTCGGTGGCCGTCACGCGCGTGGCGTGCTGGGCGGCGTGCAGCGCCTGGATCCCGGAGCCGGTCCCGAGGTCGAGGGCGGTGGAGACGGGGGTTCGAACGGTGATGCCGGCCAGCGTGGTGGACGCGCCGCCGACGCCCAGGACGACGCCCTCGTGACGGTGTCCGACGCCGCCGGCGCCGCCGACCGCGCAGCCGAGGTCGGAGACGATGAACCAGTCCTCGCCGTCGGGCCCGCCGTACGGCCGGACGTCCACGGTGGCGGCGACCTCGTCGCCGCCCGCGCGGGTCAGCCAGCCGCTGTCCAGAAGGTCGTCCACGGGCAGCGCGTCCGCCACGCGCGCGTGCGGCACGGGCTGCTGGAGCAGGAACAGCCTCACGAGCGTCTCCAGCGGAGTGTCCCCGCGGGTGGCCCGGAGCGCGGGCACCGTCTCGCTGCGGGCCAGCGCCGCGTAGGCGGGCGCGCCGAGCAGTTCCAGGAGCCCGTCGGCGGTGAAGGAGGCGTCCAGCAGTGCGGTGCGCAGCCGGGCGGCGACGTCGGGGCGGTCGGAGGCGGGCAGGGTGGCGAGGCCGGAGTCAGTCACACCCTCCATTGTGGCCCGCGCGCACCGGCGGACACCGCCTCGGATCGTGGCGGCCGTCCTGCCCGTCGGATCAGCTCGCGGTCGAGGAGGCCGCCGCCGAGGCCGACGACGTCACGGAGACCTTCTTGCAGCTGGCCTGCTCGGCGATCGCGTTCTTGACCTCGCCCTGCTCCAGGGCCTCCAGCGCCGCGGTACCGCTCTTGTTCTGCGTCTCCAGATCCGCCATCTGGGCGGCCACGTCGTGCAGACCGGAGGCGAACTTCGCCTGGCTCTTGGTGTCGAGCGCGTCGACCTTCTTCTTCAGGGCGGCGTAGGACGCGGAGAGGCTGTTGAGGTTCTTCACGACGTCCTGCTGGCGCTTGGCGCCGTCGTCGATCCCGGGGGGCGCACCGGCGCCGCCGATGGCCGAGGCGAGCGCCTTGTAGCCGTCGGACATGTCCTGGAAGGCCCGGGAGTCGGTCTTCTGGATGGTCGCGGGCGAACTCGTGGTGTCCGAGGCCGTCTGCGCGATGGCCGCGTTGGCCGCCTTGATCTTCGCGTCCTGCGCCGGAACCGCGTCACACACGGTCTTGGCCCAGGCGATCAGTTTGGGATCGGTCCCCTTGTTGCTGCTGCACCCGGACAGCGCCACTACGAGTACCGCACCGCCGGACAGTGCGGCCGTGAGCTTCTTGTTCACCGGATAGGTCCCTTCAATGGCTCTCGGCCCCCGGAATCTACACGGCGCGCGGACAGCACCCCCATGGAGAGCGTGCACTAAATATGCTTTTAGGTCGATTTACACCGTGGAAGACACGAGAGAGAAGGCTCACGACGAGACGACGCGCACACCCGCGACCCCGGCGCGCGATCACATGCGCCCGCGCGCGGGATTCCCGGGGCCACCCCCGGCACACGGAACGGGCGGACGCCGTGTCAGCACACGCCGTCCGCCCGTCCGTTGGCCTGGCCCCCTCCGGGGAGCGCGGCCGGCCGCCGTAAGGCCGCCTACGAAACCACCGCTGGGTCGGCCGACTTGGCCACGCGTTCCGCGCCGTCCTCGTCGTCGTCGCCCACGGTGATGCCGCGCCGCTTGGAGATGTACACGGCGCCGACGATCACGAGCAGCGAGAGGATCGCGATCACGATCCGGACGCCGATGCTCTTGTCGTGTCCGTACGAGAACTTGATCACCGCGGGTGCGATGAGCAGCGAGACCAGGTTCATGACCTTGAGCAGCGGGTTGATCGCGGGACCCGCGGTGTCCTTGAAGGGGTCGCCGACCGTGTCGCCGATCACCGTGGCGGAGTGGGCCTCGCTGCCCTTGCCGCCGTGGTGGCCGTCCTCCACGAGCTTCTTGGCGTTGTCCCAGGCACCACCGGAGTTGGCCAGGAAGACGGCCATCAGGGTGCCCGCGCCGATCGCGCCGGCAAGGTAGGAGCCGAGGGCACCGACGCCGAGCGTGAACCCGATGAAGATGGGCGCCATCACGGCGAGCAGTCCCGGCGTGGCCAGCTCGCGCAGGGCGTCCTTGGTGCAGATGTCGACGACCTTGCCGTACTCGGGCGTCTCCGTGTAGTCCATGATCCCGGGGTGCTCGCGGAACTGCCGCCGCACCTCGTAGACCACCGAACCCGCCGACCTCGACACCGCGTTGATGGCGAGTCCGGAGAAGAGGAAGACGACCGCCGCGCCGGCGATGAGCCCGACGAGGTTGTTGGGCTGCGAGATGTCCATCGACAGGGTCAACGGCGCACCCGGACCGGTCAGTTTCGCTCCCACGTCCTGCACGTTCGTGGTGATCGCGTCCCGGTACGACCCGAACAGCGCCGACGCCGCGAGTACGGCGGTGGCGATGGCGATGCCCTTGGTGATGGCCTTGGTGGTGTTGCCCACGGCGTCCAGGCTGGTGAGCACCTGCGCGCCCGCGCCCTCGACGTCGCCGGACATCTCCGCGATGCCCTGGGCGTTGTCGGAGACCGGCCCGAAGGTGTCCATGGCGACGATCACACCGACCGTGGTGAGCAGGCCGGTACCGGCCAGCGCCACCGCGAACAGCGCCAGCATGATCGACGTACCGCCGAGCAGGAACGCCCCGTAGACGCCGAGACCGATCAGCAGGGCGGTGTAGACGGCCGATTCGAGGCCGATCGAGATGCCCGCGAGGACCACGGTCGCCGGGCCGGTCAGCGAGGACTTGCCGATGTCCATGACCGGACGCCGGTTGGTCTCCGTGAAGTAGCCGGTCAGCTGCTGGATGACGGCCGCCAGCAGGATGCCGATGGCGACCGCGACGAGCGCGAGGATCCGCGGATCGCCGTCCTTCGCCTTGATGGCCGCGTCCGAGATGCCGTCGAGGTCCGCGTACGTACCCGGCAGGTAGACGAAGACCGCGACCGCGACCAGCACGAGCGAGATCACCGCGGAGATGAAGAAGCCACGGTTGATGGCGCTCATGCCGCTGCGGTCGCTGCGGCGCGGGGCGACCGCGAAGATGCCGATCATGGCGGTGAGCACACCGATGGCCGGTACCAGGAGCGGGAAGGCGAGCCCCGCGTCCCCGAAGGCCGCCTTGCCGAGGATCAGCGCGGCGACCAGGGTCACCGCGTAGGACTCGAAGAGGTCGGCGGCCATGCCCGCGCAGTCGCCGACGTTGTCGCCCACGTTGTCGGCGATGGTCGCGGCATTGCGCGGGTCGTCCTCCGGAATGCCCTGTTCGACCTTGCCGACCAGGTCGGCGCCGACGTCGGCGGCCTTGGTGAAGATGCCGCCGCCCACACGCATGAACATCGCGATCAGGGCGGCGCCGAGGCCGAAGCCTTCGAGCACCTTCGGCGCGTCGGCCGCGTACACCAGCACCACACAGGAGGCGCCGAGCAGGCCGAGCCCCACCGTGAACATGCCGACCACGCCGCCCGTACGGAAAGCGATCTTCATCGCTTTGTGGGAGACGTCGGTGAGATCCTTTTCCGGCTCGCCTTCTGCCGGGGTGGCCTCCCGGGCCGCCGCGGCGACGCGGACATTGCTGCGCACGGCGAGCCACATGCCGATATAGCCGGTGGCTGCCGAGAACGCCGCGCCGATCAGGAAGAAGATCGATCGGCCGGCGCGTTGATTCCAGTCGTCCGCGGGCAGCAGCAGGAGCAGGAAGAACACCACGACGGCGAATACGCCGAGGGTGCGCAACTGCCGGGCCAGATAGGCGTTCGCGCCTTCCTGGACCGCCGCCGCGATCTTCTTCATGCTGTCGGTGCCTTCGCCGGCCGCGAGCACCTGGCGCACCAGGATCCCGGCGACGACGAGCGCGGCCAGCGCCACGACGGCGATCACCGCGACCAGGACCCGGTTGTCGTCGGTCAGGACCGCGGCCGCGAGGGTTGTGGGGTGACCCAACTGATGAGGGGTAGAAAGCCCCGCCATTCGTCCTCCTTGACGCTTGGGCATGAGCTCAAGATGTGGACGGATTCTAGGTACCCGCGAGTGATCTAAACAGGGGACGGTAAACGGAATTGACCTTCTCGTGCTCTTCAGCAAATGATCGAGGTCCCGTCGGCGAACCCGAAAGTGGTAACGCCCTAAAACCATTGACGATCACCACTGGCCTATTCGGCGCTTGATCAAATTATCGGGCGATCGACGGAAACTTGGATCGTGATTTCCTTCACGAACGATCGTGATTTCTTTCACGAATTCGGCGAGGCGGCGGCATCGGCCGGAAAACGACGAGAAGGGCCCTGCTCAGCAGGGCCCTTCTCATGATCGGGTGACTGTCAGGTGAGCGCGATCCCCGGCGGGGTGGTCGGCCAGGTCATGCGGATCAGGCCGCCGTGCTCTCCGGCGGTGACCTCCACGTCGTCGACGAGACCACTGATGACCGCGAGGCCCATCTCGTCCTCCTCGGCCTCCACGTCGGCGTCCGGCGCCGCGCCGGTCGCCCGGTCGACGGGAACGGACCGCGGCGCGTCGTCGCCGACCTCGATGGAGAACTGCTTCTCCTCCTCGATCAGCGCCACGCGCACCGGCTCGGTGATGCCGGCGCTCTGATGCAGTCCGACGGCACGGGAACAGGCCTCGCCGACGGCCAGCCGGACCTCGTCCAGGACGGCCTCGTCCACTCCGGCCCTGCGTGCCACCGCCGCCGCCACCAGTCGGGCGGTGCGGACGTGCTCGGGCAGCGCGCTGAAGCGGAGTTCAACGGTGGCCATACGTCCCCCTCGGAACTACAGGCGTGCGGTAGGGGACCGGATCGCCGAAAACCCGGCCCCCTGATGAATTGCTCCCGCCCAGGGCCTGCGACCCGTGAACGGCTGCCGGCACAGGCATACGGGCCCGAGCGGGCGGGGGTGGCACGGGCACGCGTACAGCCAGGTACGAGCCCGTGCCGAGGACCGGCCGGACGGCGCGGACCGATCTGCGGTCCGGGAGCCGTCGGCCGGTCCGGGTCAGTCGGTGGCCGCCACCGCTTCGTCGACCGAGGTGTGGATCGGGAACACCTTGGTCAGACCGGTGATGCGGAAAATCTTCAGAATGCGCTCCTGGTTGCAGACCAGGCGCAGCGAGCCCTCATGGGCACGCACCCTCTTCAGGCCGCCGACCAGCACGCCGAGCCCGGTGGAGTCGAGGAAGTCCACGCCCTCCATGTCGACGACGAGGTGGAAATTCCCGTCGTTCACCAGCTCGACCAACTGCTCGCGCAGCTTGGGCGCGGTATATACGTCGATTTCGCCACCGACCTCGACGACCGTGCGATCGCCGACGGTACGGGTCGACAGGGACAGGTCCACGGATCCTCCAGCACCTTGCTATCGAGCGGGTCGCCCCTTGGGACACCTCGGCCTGCGGCCCCCGGGACGGTACGCCAGCCGCGATGGCATTCAATCACTTACCGGCAGGCGTGCACGACGCCTTGGCCCCATTGTCCGTCACGCCGGTGACACACTCGGACCCGATGGCCATAAATCACCGATCCGACCGACCCTCGGCTCCGGCCGTGTCCGGGTTCTCTCCGGGCACGGTCCTGGACCGGCTCGCCTCCGGGCCGAGCCGGGCTTCGCGCATCACTCATACGGAGCACTTGCCCCCGCGGGAGGGTCGGCATGCCGTCTGGCCTGACCGGATTCGGCCGGAGGTGATCGCGGCCGTGCAGGCGGGCGGCATCGACCACCCGTGGGAGCACCAGGCGCTGGCCGCCGAGCACGCCCTGGACGGCGACTCCGTGGTGGTCGCCACCGGCACCGCCTCCGGCAAGTCGCTGGCCTATCTGGTGCCGGTCATGTCCACCCTCCTGGACGGCTCCGAGGCGCCCAACGGCCGCGGTGCCACCGCGCTGTACCTGGCGCCCACCAAGGCACTGGCGGCGGACCAGCGGCGGTCGGTGAAGGAACTTTCACAACCCCTGGGCAACGCCGTACGACCGGCCGTGTACGACGGCGACACCCCGTACGAGGAACGGGAGTGGGTCCGCCAGTACGCCAACTACGTGCTCACCAACCCGGACATGCTGCACCGCGGGATACTCCCCGGGCACGCCCGCTGGTCCTCCTTCCTCAAGTCGCTGAAGTACGTCGTCGTCGACGAGTGCCACACCTACCGGGGCGTCTTCGGTTCGCACGTCGCCCAGGTGCTGCGCCGGCTGCGCCGCCTGTGTGCCCGCTACGGCTCCTCCCCGGTCTTCCTGCTGGCCTCCGCGACCGCCGCAGAGCCCGCCGTCGCCGCCCGCCGCCTGACCGGCCTGCCCGTCGTGGAGATCGCCGAGGACGCCTCCCCGCGGGGCGAGCTGGTCTTCGCCCTCTGGGAGCCGCCGCTGACCGAGCTGCACGGCGAGAAGGGCGCCCCGGTGCGCCGTACCGCCACCGCCGAGACCGCCGACCTGCTGACCGACCTCGCCGTGCAGGGCGTACGCTCCGTGGCCTTCGTCCGCTCCCGGCGCGGCGCGGAGCTGATCGCCCTGATCGCGCAGGAAAGGCTCGCCGAGGTGGACCGCTCTCTGGCCGGGCGTGTCGCGGCCTACCGGGGTGGCTACCTCCCCGAGGAGCGGCGCGCCCTGGAACGCGCGCTGCACTCCGGGGAGCTCCTCGGGCTTGCCGCCACGACGGCCCTGGAGCTGGGCGTGGACGTCTCCGGGCTGGACGCCGTACTGATCGCCGGGTACCCGGGTACGCGGGCCTCCGTGTGGCAGCAGGCGGGTCGGGCGGGCCGCTCCGGGCAGGGCGCCCTCGCGGTGCTGGTGGCCCGCGACGATCCGCTGGACACGTTCCTCGTGCATCATCCCGAGGCCCTGTTCGACCAACCGGTTGAATCGACGGTCCTCGACCCCGACAACCCCTACGTCCTCGCCCCGCACCTGTGCGCCGCCGCGGCCGAGATCCCGCTCACGGAGGACGACCTCGACCTGTTCGGCCCCGCGTGCGCGGAGCTGCTGCCGCAGCTGGAGGCCGCGAAGCTGCTGCGCCGCCGTACCAAGGCGTGGCACTGGACCCGGCGGGAGCGGGCCGCCGAGCTGACCGACATCCGCGGCGAGGGCGGGCGGCCGGTGCAGGTCGTCGAGGAGGGCACGGGACGGCTGCTGGGCACGGTGGACGCGAGCGCCGCGCACTCCACGGTCCACGAGGGCGCGGCCCATCTGCACCAGGGCCGTACCTACCTGGTGCGTTCCCTGGACCTGGAGGACTCGGTCGCGCTGGTCGAGCAGGCCGAGCCGCCGTACTCCACGGTCGCCCGCGACACCACGGCCATCTCCGTGCTGGAGACCGACACCGAGATCCCCTGGGGCGACGGCCGCCTGTGCTACGGCTCCGTCGAGGTCACCAACCAGGTGGTCTCCTTCCTGCGCCGCCGGCTCATCACCGGCGAGGTTCTCGGCGAGACGAAGCTCGACCTCCCGCCCCGTACCCTGCGCACCCGCGCGGTGTGGTGGACCGTCACCGAGGACCAGCTCGACGAGGCCCGGATCACCCCCGAGATCCTGGGCGGCGCCCTGCACGCCGCCGAACACGCCTCCATCGGCCTGCTCCCGCTCTTCGCGACCTGCGACCGCTGGGACATCGGCGGCGTGTCCGTCCCGCTGCACCCCGACACGCTGCTGCCGACCGTCTTCGTCTACGACGGCCACCCGGGCGGCGCGGGCTTCGCGGAGCGCGCCTTCCACACCGCCCGTGCCTGGCTCACCGCCACCCGTGAGGCGATCGCCGCGTGCGAGTGCGAGGCCGGGTGCCCGTCCTGCATCCAGTCCCCCAAGTGCGGGAACGGCAACGATCCCTTGCACAAGCGGGGCGCGGTGCGGCTGCTCACGGTGCTGCTGAAGGGGGCACCGGATTAGCCGTCCGCACGGGTGCGGGTGAGTGGGCGCCGTCCGCGCAACCCCCCGCGCCCCCGGCGGGCGCGTCGCAACGGGGGCCGGCTCTCGCCCGGACCTCCACCGTGAACAGCCCGCCGCCCGAGGCCGCCGAGACGTCCGAGACGTCTCCCACGATCACGCACCGCGTGAGCCGCGCACCCTGTGCCCGTGCCACCCGGTCGGCGCGGGCGCAGGCCCCCTCGGTGTCTTCGGCCCAGTGGTCCGCCGCCGCGAGCGCGGCCAGGTCGGCGCCGCCCGCCGCCCGGTGCCGGACCACCACGGCCTGTCCCAGCCCGAGCAGGACCCCGAACACGGCGCAGAGGACGCCGATCGCGCCGACGCTCCAGACGGTGGCCGAGCCCCGGTCCCGATCCGCGTACCGCCCTCTCACGGCCCCGCCTCCTCCGCCAGCGCCACCGCCGACTCCCGTACCTCGAACGGCAGCGCACCGAGGACCGGTGGCCTCGCCACCACCGTCACCCGGACCCGGTCGTCCTCGCGGCCGACGGTGACCGTCGCCCCGTCCGGCGCCGCGGCCTTCGTCAAGGCGATCACCGCGCCCTCGGCGTCCTGCCGGGCGGCGGCCCGGGCCCCGGTGCGGGCGGCGTCCACGCACCGGATCTGGGCGGCCACCACGAGCAGCCCCCACACCAGTGCCATCGTGAACGCCACCAGCACCGGCAGCACCACGGCCGCCTCCGCCGTCACGAACCCGCGGTCCGCCCCGCGCCACCGCTCACATGCCCGCACTGAGGGCTCGTTTCACGATGTCCTGGAGCTCCGAACTGACCTGCCCGCTCGTCACGACCGCGTACAGCACCGCCGCGAACCCCACGGCGGCGATGATCCCCATCGCGTACTCGGACGTGACCATTCCCGCGTCCCGGCGCAGGAACTTCCGCAACTTTCCGTACATCTCGACCCCTCCTGATTTCCTGTTGGGTGATCTGGTTCTGGTGATCTGGTTCTGGTGATCTGGTGCTGTGATCCGGTCCGGTGATGTGGTCCGGTGATCTGGCCCCGATGATTCGGCGCCGGTGGTCTGGTGCCGGCCAGAGCGCATATCGCGGACTTCCACCACCCCCTCTCATCACGCCCGTCGCCAGGCCGATCACCACGGGCAGCACTCCGACCGTGATGAACGCGGGCAGGAAGCACAGCCCGACCGGCGCGGAGATCAGCACCGCCGCCCGTCGCGCCCGCGCGGTCGCGCTTCTCGCCCATTCCGCACGGGCGTCCGCGGCGAGCCGGGCGACCGGGGCGGACGCCGGCAGCCCGGACTCGTCCGCGCGCTCCAGCAGGCGGGCCAGGGCACCGGCCCCCGGCAGGGCCGCCAACCGTCGCCAGGCGTCCGACGGTTCGCCACCCAGGCGGAGTTCAGCCGCGCCCCGCGCGAGCCCTTCCGCGACCGGACCGCCGAGCGCCTCACCGACCGCCTGCGCCGCGGCCACCGGTCCCGCCCCGGCGGCGATGCAGGCGGCCAGCAGGTCGGAGGCGAGCGGGAGTTGACGAGCGGCCCGGGACGCCTCGGCCTGCGCCGCCCGTCCCGCGTCCGCCTCCCGGCGCCGCCACTGCCACAGCCCCACGGCGACACCTAGGCCCAGCACCACTCCGCCGACCCCACCGGCCAGCGCCCAGCCGCCGCACACCACACCGGCCACCGGCAGCCATCCGCGGACGGCGCCGCCGACACCTGAGCGTCGCTCCGGCATCCGGAGGGCGAGGACGGCGGCCGCCCTGCGCCGCGCCCGGCGCCCGCGCCCGGCGTCCCACAACCGCCATGCCGACCAGCCCAGGAGCGACAGTGCCACGAGCACCGCCCCCAGCCTGTGGACGGGTTCCGCGCTCACGCCGCCTCAGCTCCCCGCACGATCCGGGCCGCCCACCACATCCCGGCGCCCTCGAACACCGCTCCGACGGTCAGGCAGCCCAGTCCGGCCCCGGTGTGCAACAGCACGCGCAACGGGTCCGCGCCCATGGCAGAGCCGAGCACCAGCCCGAGAGCGGGCAGCGCGGCGAGCAGCACCACGGTGGCCCGGGCGCCGGACAACTGGGCCCGCAGGTCCGCGCGCTGGTCCCGCTCGGCACGCAGGGCCGCGTCCAGCCGGTCGAGGCCGGCCGCGAGCCCGGCGCCCTGGTCGACGGCCACCCGCCAGCACGCCGCGAGCCCCAACAGGCCGTCGGCTCCCGGCCGGTGTGCCGCTGTCGTCAGCGCGCCCGGCACGTCCCCGCCGAAGCGAGCCGCCGCCACCACGGCCGCCCTTGCCTCGCCGAGTCCGTCGCAGTCCCGCGCGGCCCGCAGCAGCGCCTCGCCGGGCTGCCGTCCCGCGCGCACCTCACCGGCGAGCGCTCCGCACAGCGCGATCACCGCGTCCGCACGCTCCTGCCGGACCCGGTCCGCCCGGCGGGCCAGCCGCAGCCGGCGCAGCACCGGCACCCCGGCCGCCCCCGCGAGCACCGGAATCACCGAGGCGGCGAGAATCGCCAGCACGATGCCGGCGACCAGGGCCCACCACTCGCCCCGCAGGCGGCCGCGCAGCCGTCGCAGTTCCCCGACCGCCCGCTCCCAGGAGGGCGGCCCGGCCGCCAGTGCCCCGCCCCCGGCGAGCAGCAGCCGTGCCCGCCGTACCTCGCGCTGCCGCTCGGCCAGGAGCCACGCCATGACCCCGCCGCACACCACGGCCGCACCCATCGTCGTCTCACCCATCACACACGCCCCTTCCGACTCACAGATCACGAACTCGCGGTTTCACGAACTCGCTGTTCACGTAAGCGCCGTTCGCGTACGCGCAGATCACGTGCGCACCGCTCGCGTACGCGCAGATCACGTGCGCACCGCTCGCGTACGCGCAGATCACGTACTCACGGTTCACGCAGGTCACTTTGGAGCAGGTCCCGCAGCCGCTCCCACCCCGGTTCACGCACGAACGAGTCCGCGCCCCAGCGCAGGGCCGGCACCGTCCGGACCAGACCCGAGGGACCCCGCTCCAGCACGTGCGCCTCGGCGATCCGCCGCCGGCCCGCGCGGTCCCGTACGAGGTGCAGCACCACCGACAGCGCGGCCGCCAACTGGCTGTGCAGGGCGGCCCGGTCGAGCCCGGCGGCCGTACCGAGTGCCTCCAGGCGGGCGGGGACGTCGGCGGCCGCGTTGGCGTGCACCGTGCCGCACCCGCCCTCGTGACCGGTGTTGAGCGCGGCCAGCAGGTGCACGACCTCGGGGCCGCGGACCTCGCCGACGACCAGCCGGTCGGGACGCATCCGCAACGCCTGCCGGACCAGGTCCTCCAGCGTGACCAGCCCGGCCCCCTCCTGGTTGGCGGGTCTCGTCTCCAGCCTTACGACGTGGGGGTGTTCGGGCCTGAGCTCGGCCGAGTCCTCGGCCAGCACGATCCGCTCCCCCGGACCGACCAGGCCGAGCAGCGCGCTCAGCAGGGTCGTCTTGCCGGTCCCGGTGCCGCCGCTGACCAGGAACGAGAGCCTGGCCGCCAGCAGGGCCCGCAGGATCCGGTCCCCGCCCGGTGGCACGGTCCCGGCCGCCACCAGTTCGTCGAGCGTGAAAGCGCGCGGCCGCACCACCCGCAGGGAGAGGCAGGTGCAGCCGACGGCCACCGGAGGCAGTACGGCGTGCAGGCGGGTGCCGTCGGGCAGCCGGGCGTCCACCCAGGGCCGGGCGTCGTCCAGGCGCCGGCCCGCCACCGCGGCCAGCCGCTGTGCGAGTCGTCGTACGGCCACGGGGTCCGGGAAGGCGACCCGGGTCAGTTCCAGGCCTCCCCCGCGGTCCACCCAGACCCGGTCCGGGGCGGAGACCAGGACGTCGGTCACCGTGGGGTCGGCCAGCAGGGGTTCCAGGGGGCCGCTGCCGACCAGTTCGGAACGCAGCCGCTCGGCGGCGCCGAGGACCTCGGCGTCCCCGAGCACCCGGCCCTGTGCGCGCAGCGCCTGCGCCACGCGCGCGGGGGTCGGTTCGGCCCCGCTCTCGGCGAGCCAGCGCCGGACCCCGTCGAGCAGGGCGGGACCGTCCGAGTTCGCGGTGCCGGGCCTCATACGCCACCCGCCTCGACGAGCGCGCGTTCCCAGAAGCCCTTGCAGAAGCGGGCCAGCGGGCCGCGTGCGGCGGACCCCGGGGGCTTCCTGCCCGGACGGGACAGGCCCGTCTCGACGGGTACCTCGCCGGCCAGCGGCAGGCCGACCAGCCGGGCCACCTCGCGGTCGTCCAGTCCCGGCCCGTAGGGGCCCCGCACCGCCACCCGCAGATCGCGCACGACCATGCCGACGGTGGCCGCCACCCGGCCCGCCGCCGCGATCGCGCGAAGCTCGGCGGGGACCACCAGGACCGCGAGGTCGAGCTGGGCGAGGATCTCGGCGACCTCGTCGTCCAGGCGGCGCGGCAGGTCGACGACCACGGTGCCGCCGCGCCTGCGGACGGCGGCGAGCACCGCGCGGACGGCGGGCGGCGGGATCGCCACGCTGTCGCCCCGGTCCCAGCTGAGGATCCGCAGCGAGTGCAGTTCCGGCAGCGACTCCTCCAGGGCACCGCTGCCGAGCCGGCCGCGCGAGGCCGCGAACGCGGGCCAGCGCAGGCCCTCGGCCGTCTCGGCGCCGAGGAGGACGTCGATTCCGCCACCCAGCGGATCCGCGTCCACGAGGAGGGTGCGCAGCCCCTCCCGCGCGGAGGTGACCGCGAGGGCGCAGGCAAGCGTGGAGGCTCCGGCCCCGCCCCGGCCCCCGATCACCCCGACGGTCAGGGCCGGGCGGCCCACGCCCTCGACCACGTCGGCGATCCGGTCCACGAGCCACTGCTCGCCGTCGGGCAGCATCAGAACGTGGTCCGCGCCGATCTCCACGGCGCGTTTCCACACCTCGGGGTCGTCCTGGTCCTGGCCGACCAGCACCACCCCGCGGCGGCGCGCGGCTCCGCGCACCCGGCGTGCGGCGTCGTCGCCGACCAGGACGAGCGGGGCGGACTCCCACCCGCCGCCGCGTTCCGGTACTCCGTGGTGGACCTCGGGTTTGGCACCGGCCGCCGCGCACAGGCGCAGCAGGTCGTCGAGGAGTTCGGCGTCCTCGGTGACGATCATCGGTCGTCCGGGCCGTCCCGGGGCGGCGGACGGTGGTTCGTGGGTGACAGTTCCGGCCACGTGGGCTTCTCCCTCGGCTGCGTTCCCGTGCGGGGCCCGTGGGCCACGCGATTCCCAAATGTGTGAAGAACCGGCAAGCGGCCCTCCATATGCACGGCCGACAGAAACCGGCCATTGGCGCCCGGCAATCGGAACCGGCCATGAACTCGCCGCCGCCGGAGCGCGCTGGAATCACGGTGCGACGAACGCGGAAATCGTGTGGATCTTGGTCCAAAACTGTGGACAACTCGACGGTTGTGAATATCGCCGTCACCCATACCGGTGAGGCTCGTTCTGGGCCCTGTGCGACTTCCACAGCGCAGCGCGGCGACTACCCACCGTGACGGATCATGGGCATGCGAGAGGGGCGGCCGAAGCCGCCCGACCAAGGTCCCGGAGCCCGGAGGAGAGCGAGAAAATGCGTCCGGACATGCGACGACCCCCACCGGGGGGGAGAGTGGGGGTCGTCTCCACGGCCGACTCGGGGGGGGAGGAGCCGGACCGGGTTAGCACGGTCGCGAACGATCCGTGACTTCCATGGTGTACCCGAGAGCCCTCTCAGGCAAACCCACGCGCCACACCTTACGCCGAATGGTGGGCGCCTATGCTCGGGGGCGTGGAAAACCACTCCTTGCCCCGCACAGCGGCCTTCTTTGACCTGGACAAGACGGTCATTGCGAAGTCGAGCACGCTCACCTTCAGCAAGTCGTTCTACCAAGGCGGCCTGATCAACCGCAGGGCGGCCCTGCGCAACGCGTACTCCCAGTTCGTCTTCCTGGTCGGCGGTATGGACCACGACCAGATGGAGCGCACCCGCGCTTACCTGTCCGGCCTGGTCCGTGGCTGGAATGTCCAGCAGGTCAAGGAGATCGTCGCCGAGACCCTGCACGACCTGATCGACCCGATCATCTACGACGAGGCCGCCTCCCTCATCGAGGCCCATCACCAGGCCGGCCGGGACGTCGTCATCGTCTCCACCTCGGGCGCCGAGGTGGTCGAACCGATCGGCGAACTGCTGGGTGCCGACCGGGTGGTGGCCACCCGCATGGTCGTCGGCGACGACGGCTGCTACACCGGCGAGGTGGAGTACTACGCCTACGGCCCCACGAAGGCCGAGGCGGTCCGGGAGCTGGCCGCCTCAGAGGGGTACGACCTCGACCGGAGTTATGCGTACAGCGACTCGGCCACCGACCTGCCGATGCTGCAGGCGGTCGGTCAGCCGCACGCGGTCAACCCGGATCGGACGCTGCGCCGCGAGGCGCTCGCGCGCGGCTGGCCGATCCTGGACTTCAACCGCCCGGTCCGGCTCAAGCAGCGGATCTCCGCGCCCCCGCGCCCGGCGCTGGTCGCCGCGGCGGCGATAGGAGCGGCGGCGGCCACCGCGGGGCTGGTCTGGTACGCGAGCCGGCGCCGGAACCCGGTCTCCTGACCGGCGCACCACCCGCCCCTTTCACTTGTTCGGTCCAGTGATGCCCCTTTGGCGCGCCTTGATGCGCCTTGATGCGCCTTTGAACCCAAAAGTAAAGAACTGCAGGCAGGGGTTCCGCTTGCTCGGGGCTTGCAGTACAAAGGGTTTAGCGGCCCGCGAGACCTGAGGACATCCGAGAGGATCACCTGCTCCAACGCATTCGGCCCCACGGACCCAGCATGGACACCAGGCACCCACGCGACGTCGACCCGTCGATTACGGGCCAGCCGCACCAGGTGACGGGCAAAGTACCCGACCTGATGGGCGACATATCGAGGACGCTTGGTAACCCGGTGAGCATGCCAGCGGCGGTACGAGGACTCGTACCGCCGCAACCCGTTTCAGCAGGCCTTCCCGCCCCTTCGGCACCCCTAAAGGTTGTCCCGTAACGAGGCGCGGGGTCTCAGGCATACTGGCGCTCGTTGTCGCTGGGGACCGGACCTAGGACGGGAGCCTGAGTGCCTGAGCTGCGGTGTGAAGCGGTTCGTTGGGTGGATGACGAGCCGTTTCCTGGCATCGTCGAGGTTGAGTTCGTTGACGCTGCGGGCCAACGTTGGTCTTTGATCGACAAGAGCTCGATCTTCGCGCAGGTCGCTGAGCTGGCTCCCGACTCGGTCTACCCGGTGAAGGT
>NZ_JBIAYD010000020.1:0-105025 GCF_042897315.1 Streptomyces sp. NPDC001068
CCGGCGACGTTCACCGTCACCAGTGCGAAGGCGACGCCGATCGGCGCCGGCGCGGTGGCCGACATCCTGGCCTCCTGCCTGGGCTCGGACGCGTCGCAGTACCACGCGGTGCTCGCGGTCCGCGCTCCCGTCGCCACCCAGGACGAGGACGGCGTGGTCGTCGCGGCCAACTCCGCGAACCAGTACGTGCAGTGCGAGTCCAAGGGCCGTAAGGGCACCAGCCAGGACTCCCCGCCCACCTTCATCAACGACCGCCTGTGGGGCACCGGCCACCTGATCGAGTACTTCGACTCCACCACCGAACCAGCCGGCGGTGGCCAGTACCTCTCCCTGGGTGCCGGGCACTACGCATCCAACATCGCCAAGGTCACCATCAGCTTCGGCGCCGACCCGACGCAGTACCCGGCCGCCATGGCGGGCGGCGCGTTCGCCTACACCATCGCCCTGTCCGCCGGCACGACCCCCCTCGATCCCCACATCCAGACCCCGACCCCCTACGTCCACGCCTACGACGCATCCGGCAAGGAGATCTACAACCAGAAGACCGATTCCTCCTGAGGCAGGCAAGGTTCGTGCGGAGATCCAGCACGGCGACAGTGGCGGTGGCGCTCGCTCACCGCGGATGGCGGCCGAATGCGAGCACGTCGGTGTCCACCTCCGAGGCTGGTCTCTCAGGCGGCTGAAGGGGGAGAGCCGCGGCGGCGAGGGCGATCTGCTCGGCTCGCTGCCGTGACGCTGCCGCAGCTGCCCGCGAGGCCGCGAGGGCTTCCTTGAGCCTCACCACCTCCTTGCGCAGCCGTGGCTCCACTTCCGGTGTCTGGTGCGTCTGCGCACGGACCTGGGCGTAGAACTCCTCTTTGCGGAAGGCCTTACGCACGGGAAGAGCCGGTCCTCCCGCAACACCGCTCGGTGCATCCGCCCGTCAGCGGCGCCGGGGGCCGGGCCGACACCGGTCCCGCGCCCCGGCGCTGCTCGAGAAAGAACCTCGCCGTCCGACCGCGCGAATCCGCAGCGCCTGTAGCACTCGTGCTGGCAGCTGCCTTCACCGGTGAGGCTGGCGTGGGGAAAACCGTCGTGTCAGATCGTCGCTGTCCCAGCCGGACCACCCCCGCCACAAGGCCATCTACCTGGCCAGCCGCGCCGTCGGTGTCGCTGGGAACCACCACGCGATCGGTCCCCTCGCTCGGCGACGTCCCACGCCCGCACAAGTCCACGCTGATCCCCGAACGGCCGCGTCCCCATCCTGGTCACCGAGCGCCGATTCCCGCGGCTCCGACCGGCTGAACCGGTGCACAAACCGCTCGTTCACCGCGCCCAACTCACACGCCCACACACGCACATCAGCAAGGTCCCCACCCATAAACACACCAACGAGCGACCTGGCCAGCAGTCACGATAGAGACCGTTGCAGTCGTCGTGGGCGTGAAGTGCGGAATGCCGGGGGGAGACAGGTCGGGGCGTGGCCTGTGACGTCGCGCCGGGTGGCTCTTGCGCCCGGCGCTGTCCCGGGGACGTCGACGCCGACCTCCACGACGAGGTTCGGCGCCACGAGAGTGACGTGCAGCTTCTCACGACTTCCCCACGGGCGGACAACGTACGCGGGTAGGCGAGCCGGTGCCTCCGCACCCGAACCCCCTATGGGCGTCGAAGTGTGGCTCGCTGAAGCGGAAGTGGCGGGAGTGTGACCATCGCGCCATGACATGTTCATGTTTACTTCGCATGGTTAACGCTTCTGGCCTCAATGATCGCGATCATGAAATATCTGAAGGCCCTAAAAGTGACTCTGCCCGTGATGCTCGCCACCCTCATGCTCTCCATCGCGGGCTCTATGTCCACTGCGTCGGCGGCGACGACCTACTGGACCTACGAGGACCGCTTCGAGGACAACTGCCTCGCCGCCTCCCCCATAACCTCCAATGTCTGGTCGGACGACTGCAGCAGCACGGTAATCCACGTCTACGACTGGTATTGGGGGAACGGCTTTCAGACGGTGGACGGTGTCACCTACCGCGCGCTGATCAGCAGAGCCAACGACAAGTGCCTGACCACGGACAACAAGACCAGCAACAACGCTCTGTGGACGAGTACATGCGACGGTGGCGACCAGTGGTGGAACGGTGACTTCAACAACCTCCGGAACCTGAACGGCAACTATCTCCGTACCTCGGGCAACGGCAACGCCGTCTACGCCAGCCCGTACTACGTGGGCGTCGAATTCGACCGTTTCTACTGGGAAGGCTACCGTCATAGCTGACCGATCTACGGCACAACGAAGGGCCTCGCTCCCCGCGGAGCGAGGCCCTTCCGCTTTTCTCTCCGCCGGACATCCGGTGAGGTGAGGAGGCCCGCCGATCGGACTTACTGAGCCGCTTTCATCCTGTACTGGTGGGTGAAATGGGCTGGTCAGCGGGTGTGGTGACGAGGCAGGACCCCTTGTCGCCGGCGTGGTGATTCCACTCAGCACGCCGGCGACAAGGGGTCCTGTTGGTTCCGTATCCTGCCATGTTCGACGTCCCGCACGAGCTTGTCGGGCATGTCGCCTGGCTGCTGCACGATACCGGCGGACTCTCAACACCCGTTGGCGCAAGCTCGGTTGCTTCCAGCAGGCACTCCTCACCCTGGTTACACCTGCGGAAGAACGAGACGTTCGCCCAGCACGGCGCCGGCTTCGGCATATCCGAGAGCACTGCATGGCGTTACGTCGACGAGGCCCTGGACGTCCTGGCCTCCTGGACCCCAGCCCTCCAGGAAGCCCTCACCGGTCTCGGCCAAGGCGACCACGTCATCGTTGACGGCACCCTCATCCCCATCGACCGCGTCAAGGCGGACGAGCCGTACTACTCGCAAAAACACAAGAAGCACGGCATGAACGTCCAGGTCATCGCACGGCCGGACGGAACCCCGCTCTGGTTCTCCCGAGCGACGCCCGGCCGCACCCACGACCTGACCTCCGTCCGCGCCCACGGCATCATCCAGGCCTGCCTCACCCGACAGATCCTCGTCCTCGCGGACCGCGCTTACCAAGGCGCCGGCGCCACCTTCCGCACCCCCTACTACCACCACGGCGAACAGCCCGAGCACTACCAGGCGTTCAACCGCGACCACGCCCGACACCGAGCCCCCGGTGAACGCGCCTTCGCCCAACTCAAGTCCTGCCGTATCACGCGCAGAGCACGTTGCTCGACCCGTCGCATCAGCCGCATCGTCCAGGCCATCCACGTACTGCTGACCTGCCACTTTTCAGGCCCGTGCCGCGGACAGTGCGCGGTTGAAGGTCTGCTGCGTGGGTGTGTGAGGTCACGGGCCCGCGGGCGTCTGAGTGCCGTCGTCACATACGGGACGGCTCCCATATCGGCACGGTCGGCGGGAACCGGGACGCCCTGGCGCTCACAGATCCGGATGATCCGGTGGGTGCGGGCGGCGGTGAGGTCGTGCGCACGGCCGGGCAGTGCGGACGAGATCCACAGCAGCCGCCCGGCAGGGTCGGTCACCACTTGTACGTTCACCACATGCCGACGGCGCTTGTGAGATCGGCCCAGCTGTCGCCGACCCGGTCGCGTTCCGCCGGCGTGCCATCCAGTGACGACTCCCGAACCAACCGCCTCCGCCCCCTGCCCGTCCCTCGGTGCAGGGAAGCGTGCTCGCCGCGTACGTGGGGCTGCCC
This sequence comes from Streptomyces sp. NPDC001068, assembly GCF_042897315.1. Lineage (NCBI taxonomy): Bacteria > Bacillati > Actinomycetota > Actinomycetes > Kitasatosporales > Streptomycetaceae > Streptomyces > Streptomyces sp. NPDC001068. The sequence goes on from NZ_JBIAYD010000020.1 coordinate 3,665, forward strand.
TTCCGGTCTCCCCTCGTCTGACACGGCTGAACGGCGTTCCCGGTGCCCACTACCATGGCGGCCGGGGATGACCTGCGCCCAGACGCACCACGTTCCAGAGAAGTCCGGAGGTGCCGACTGGTCGAGGCATCTCGGCGGTGTCCCCGAAGGCGATGACGTCTCCTCCGCCTCGGTGGGGCAGCGCTCAACCGCATGGCCGGGCGCCTGATGTCATGGGGGCGTGAGAACACGTCTTGCAGTCGTCGAAGTGCGCTATTTGCGTACCGCACGGAAGACACCTCCCCACTGCGTCAGGCCGTCCTCGCCTGGCTTCCGGCGTGTGCGGGAAGCAGATGACATCCTGGGACAGGGTGGCCGGCTTGTAGGGAACATCCCCGCAGGTGCGGGGAGCCGGAGTCGGCCCACAGCGTGGCTTCGTTCACGGTTGTCGGCAGCGTTTGTCGATCGGTTTGAGCAGCAGTTGGTGATCAGCGGCTCGGCGGATGTTCACGGGAAATGACGTCACCGGGAGCAGCGTCGTGCTTCGTTGCCGTGCTGGCGCTGAACGGAGCGATGAGGAGGGGCGGTGCTCGAAACCCGAGTGCGGGCCGGACTCGGGCCACGGCAGGATGGGCGGATGGAGCAACCCCTTCAAGTGCCTGAACTCGCCGCTGACGCGGGATTCGCGCTGCGGCCGTGGCGTCTTTCTGACCTTCCGCTGGTCCGTGAGGCGTCGGAGGACGACTACATCCCGTTGATCACGACGGTGCCCTCGCCGTATTCCGAGCCGGCAGGCGTCGCGTTTGTAGAACGGCAGTGGGGCCGGGCGACCACGAGGGCGGGGTATACGTTCGTCATCGTGACCTCTGCCGGTCTGCCGGTCGGCCAGGTGGGGCTGTGGTTGAGGGATCTGGAACAGGGCCGTGCGTCGCTGGGCTACTGGGTCGTCAAGTCGGCGCGTGGTCAGGGAGCCGCCGTGGCTGCTGTCAACGCCGTGGTCGGCTGGGCCCTGCGGGATCTGCGGATTCCCCGGCTCGAACTGTGGGTGGAGCCGTGGAATACAGCCTCCGTGCGCACTGCCGAGCGTGCGGGGTTCCAACGCGAGGGACTGCTGCGGGGGTGGCAGCAGATCGGGAACGAACGTCGGGACATGTTCATGTATTCGCTGCTGGATGACGAGACGTGATGTCGTTGGTCCCGCCACCGGGCTGGCAGGACCAACGGGCTGGAAGCAGGGTCAGCCGACCTTGGCCGGGGCTTCGGCGTCGAGGCCGGACCGATCGCCGAGTAGAGCCGATCCCGAGGAGACAGCCTGGTCGAGCAGTCGCTCGACCACCTCGTCGACCGTCTTGTCGCCGGCCACGGATGCGGCCGCTTCGTCTTCGTCTTCCTCGACTCGTCCGATCCGTCTGGCCCACAGGCCCGAGGCCGAACTCCGGGCCAGGCTTCCACGTCACGGACTTACACGATCTTTCAGACACGCTCGGCCCTGAGCCGTCGCATCATCTGAGGCCGAGAGTCTGGCTCAGGGAGTGTTCACCCGCGGGGCAGGCCGGGGACGCCGTGTTCGCGCAGGGGGCCGACCTGCCAGCCGCGTTCCTGGCAGGTGTCGAGGATGCGCGGCAGCGCGGCGAGGGTGGTGCGCCAGGAGCCGGTCGCGGAGGTGCAGTCGGAATCGTGCAACAGGATGGTGCCGCCACCACGCAGGTCCCTCAGGACGGTGCGCTCGACGGACTGCGGGGTGGCCCGCCTGCGCCAGTCCTCGCCCCAGCATGTCCAGAGCACCGGGGTCAGACCGAGGCGCCGGCACGCTAGATGGGCGGCGGTGCTCATCACCCCGTACGGCGGCCGGAAGAGCACGGGTGGTCTGCCGGTGACGTCGGCCACGGCGTCGCGGGCGCGGGCGAGGTCGTCGTAGGCGGCGCGGGGACCGCGGAGCAGCAGCGGGCGGTGGTGCCAGCCGTGGACGGCGATCTCGTGCCCGGCCGTGGCCATCTCCTTGGCGAGCCCCGGTGAGCGGGCCAGCATGGAGCCGAGCAGGAAGAAGGTGGTCCGCAGTCGGCGTGCGTCGAGGAAGTCGAGGAAGCGCGGGGTGGACAGGTGGTCGGGGCCGTCGTCGAAGGTGAGCGCGACGTGATCAGGCCGGCCGAGGCCGGCCAGGCGCGGCATTGCCGCGTTGCGCAGCGGCCCGATCGTGGAGATGACGGGCGCCGCGTGCAGTGCCGCGAGCGTGGGCACCGCCGCGGCCGAGGCGAGCGCCGTGGCACGGACGAGACGGGCCGGGGTCATCGACCGTCTCCGTCCAGGTAATGGGCGACGGCCGTGAAGCGGCCGGGCGTCTCGTTGTAGGTGTAGGCCAGTGGGGCGGCGACACCCAGGCAGGCCGTGGCCGCCACGGTGCCGGCCGTCAGGGCGATCCGTCGTCGGCCGGCGAAGTGTCGTATCGCGGGCTGTGCGTCCGGCGCTGGGTGCGGCCCGGTTCTGGCGGCGATGGCGGTCACCGGTCCGGGGGCCAGGCGGTGCAGGTCGAGTCCCACCGCACGCTGGGCCCGACCGCGCGGTCCGTGGAGGATCTCGGCCAGCACCGGGCCGAGGTCCGCCGGGTCGCGGATCCAGGCCGCCAGGCCCGCCTCGTCCAGGGCGGCCGCGTTGGTATGGCCGTGACCGGGTATGCAGCGGTAGCTGGCCACCGGCAGTCCGGCGGCGAACGCCTCCAGGGAGGTCAGCCCGCCCGCGTTCTGCACCAGGATGTCGCAGGCGTGCATCAGCCCGGCCATGTCGTCCACCCAGCCGAAAGTGTGCGCGATGCCGTCCCCGCGCAACTCCTCCGTGAGGGCCTGGTTGCGGCCGCACACCACCACGGGCACCGCTACTCCGGTCTCCCGTATCTCGGCGGCGGCCCGTCGCACCGGTCCGACGCCCCACGACCCGGCGACCAGCAAGGCCAGGGGAGCGTCCGCGGGCAGGGCGAACCGCTCGCGGGCGGCGGTCCGTTGCCCGGCGGTGGCGGGGGTGAAGCGCGCATCGGTGACCGGACCGACGACCGTGGCGGCGGCCGCGCCCTGTACGTGGGCCTGGGCTGCCGGCACCGGATGCACGGCCAGGTGGGCGTCGATGCCGGGGGCAACCCAGAGGGTGTGGACGGAAAAGTCGGTGAGGTAGGTGAAGGCCGGCACCGTCAGCTTGCCGCGTCGGCGTAGCGCGCCGAGGACCTGGCTGGCGCCGGGGTAGGTCGAGACGACCGCACGGGTGTCCGGCGCGAGCGCCCGCAGGGTGTGGTGCTCGGCCGCGCGGAACAGGGCCCGCCACAGCGCGCCGGGGCGCGTCGCCCGGTCGGTGGCCGCGTACAGGCGCTGGTAGCCCTCCGGCATCCAGGTCAGCATGCGGTGGTAGGCACCGCACAGCAGCCGGCCCATACCGGTGGGCAGCAGGTCGAGGAAGTCGTGCCGGTCCACCAGATACCCGTGCTCGGTCAACAGCTTGGCCAGCCCCGCGGCCGCACCGTCGTGTCCCGCGCCGACACCGGCCGAGATGATCGCGATCCGCCCGGCACCGCGCTGCGGCGGTGCGGCGGACGGCGAGGGCGTCGATTCCGGTGCCCGGTCGTCACGGTGGACCACGGTGGATCGCCTCCTGATGGGCTATGGGGCACACCGAGGCCGCGCGTGCGCGCGGGCCAGGGCCACGACTCGACCGCTGTGGTGCCGGGAAGGAAAGCTACTACATGATGTAGTACTTGGGAAATGATCGCTGCGGGATGGGGGCGGAGGCGATTCGGGCTCTGGCAGCCCCGCTGATGCCGGTCAAGTTACTACGAGATGTAGGGGCGGTGATGGTTCGTCGGGGGGAGGGGTGCCGATGGCGTCAGGTCTCATCACTGTTGCGGCAGCGCTGGATCCACAGGTGATGCTGACGAGGTTCGGGGCGTGGGCCGTACTGGTCGTGGACTTCGCGGAGACCGCCCTGCCCGTGATGGGCGTTCTCCTGCCCGGTGGCACCCTGCTGTTGCCGGCCGAGGTGGATCGTGACGCACTCGAGGCAGGCGTTTCGGGCTCGTCCGTGCCCGACCGTGGGCGGTCACGGCATTGGTGACCAGGCGGCCTTCCGGGATCAGGTGAACCTGGCGAACCGCCTGGGCTTCGTTCCGTTCTTCGTCCCCGCCCCCGATCGGGTCAATCCTGCCTCGCGGATGCAACGTCGTTCCTGCTCTGGGCGTGGCCCGCCAGGTGGGGGTCTCCGTGGACGCCACCGGGCGAAATCCGACCTCGGACGCGCTGTGTGGCGAACGGCCCACCCTTCATATCTACAAGATGTAGTAGATTGGCTGGGCGGCCACCCTGGCGTCGTCGCCATGTCATTCAAGCGCCACCTTGCAAGTGGGAGGCGACCGGTGACAGAGCCCGACCCCCCATTGCCGCTCGCTCATCCCGTGAGCACTTGACGCACGCACAAGGACGGAAGGACCTCTCCCTATGGCCGCGGCCGCCACCGCGCAACTGGCCCTCGACGGACCCGGTATGGACGGCTCGTTGTTCACCTCGGTCACCGACTTCGCCCGTGACACCAAGTGGCTCAACAGGCCCATGGAGGTGTGGACCAACATCGGTCTCGGGGTCTTCGCCATCCTCATGATCGCGGGCTGGTGGACCGCACGGCGCCGTGGCCCGCGGGCGATGACCGTCGCGCTGGCCGCGCCGGTCGCCGTCCTGACAGCCTTCGCCGCCACCGAGGTCATCAAGAAGCTGGTCGCGGAGGTGCGGCCCTGCCGGTCGATGCCCCACGCCTACCTCGTCGACACCTGCCCGGCACCTTCGGACTACTCCTTCCCCAGCGGGCACGCCGCCGTCGCCGCCGCGACCGTGGCAGCGCTCTTCCTGCTCGACCGCCGGCTGAGCGCCGTCGCCGCCGCGTTCGCCGTACTGGAGGGCTTCAGCCGGGTCTACGTCGGCGCCCACTATCCCCACGACGTCCTTGGCTCCGCCGCCGTCGCCCTCCCGGTCGCCTACCTCGTCAGCTGGGTTCTTCGCCGCTGGGCCACCCCGCTGGTCGGTTCCCTGAGCCAAGGTTCGCTGCGCCCCTTGCTGACGACCGAGCTCATCACCACGGCGTCGGCCCGGCAAGCCGTTTCGGCCGGTGATCCACTTTGATCGCCCGTCCGACGCCGCCGCCTCTCAACATCGTGCGGCGTGCCGGAAGCCGGGACCAGGGAGCCGGCACCGGCGTCGGCAAGCCGGCGGTCGGCGGCGGGTCGGCCGTGTGCCGGCGGGACCTCGGGGGAGTGGCGCGCGTAAGGCGGCCCTGCCCGACGGATCCGGGGCCAACCCGAGGCGTAGCCCTGCGGCTTGCCGCCGTCGGCAATGACGCGGACCCGGCGTAGACAGGCCGGACGCCGGCGTCGGGCTCACGCTCGCCCGTGAACCGGCGTTGTCGCTCGGCGGTCGGCTCGCCTTGGAGCGAGCCGCGCACCGCGCATGTTCGTCGTGCTCCTGCCGATCCGCCCGGGCAACGGCGGGCGTGAGGACCGGCGCCTGGAGGTCAGAAGTGCCGCTCTCCGTGCTCCGGACGATCAGGGGCGGCACAGCAGCCGTCCGGTCCGTGTTCAGGTGCATCGTCGTGGTAGATCGCCGCGGCGGCGGTGGTATTCGCCTGTGTCCTGCACAGCGCCCACTGCGCGCTGTCCAACATGCGGTCGCTGTCCGAGGCGGCGTTGGCCAGGCTCGCGCAGCAGACGGCCAGCAGCACACCGCCCGCCAGCAAGGGCAGGCGGCGACGGGCGGGCGGCGGGGCCAGCAGGGCCCGTACCCGCTGGGGCACCACCCCGCCGGTCGCGGCCAGCGCCGCCGGACGGGACGCACCGCTGGACGCCAGGGCGGCGCGGCCCACGGCGTGGGCTACGACCGTGCGGTCACCGACCCGCTCGGCGGCCTCCTCGTCGGCCCAGCGCTCCAGGACGAAGTCGCCCGCGACGGCCACCGGTCGCAGCAACGGGTTCAGGGCGGCCGTGAGCCGCCACACGCTCTGGAAAACGTGGTGACGCCCGCGCAGATGCGCCCGCTCGTGGGCGAGCAGTGCTTCGCGCTCGGCATCACCGAGACGCCGCAGCATCCCTCGGGAGACGACGATCCGGCCCGGTGACCCAGGCAGTGCGAAGGCCAGCGGGACGTCGTCGTCGATTACAGCCAGCTCCGTGTGTCCGGGCAGCTCGGCGCACTCCCGTCGGGCCCGGAGCAGGTGGCGGCCCTGCCGGACGGCGGCCACGCCGAGAGAGACGACACACACCGCGAGCATCAGGGTGCTGACGGCCGCGACCACGGCATAGACCGGGTCCTGGGAGCGCAGCACGGACACGGACCAGCGGCCCTCCTCCGCGATCTGCGGGATCTGTGCCACTCCGGTGAAAGCCAGCAGGGCGAGGGATCCCGCCCATCCGGCCGCCGTCACCAACGCGGCGCAGGCCAGCGCCAGGGCCGCCGGGCGCGGGGGCAGCCGGTGCGCCGCGGGCGGCGCGAGCACCGCGAGTGCGGCGGTGACGAGGAACGGGACATAGACGCTGATCAGCACCGGCTCACCGCTGCCCGGGCGAACGCCGGCTCTCGGGGAACACGTCGTCGTGCCCGGCCAGCAGCTGCTGCAGCAGGTGCTCGTCCTGTTCGGACAGCTCCGAGACGAAGCGGGCCAGCACCGCCTGACGGTCGGAGCCACCCGTCAGAAGAGAGTGCATGCGCTGGGCGGTGTGCGACGCCTCGTCGCGGGCCGGCTCGTAGGCATAGCCACGGCCCTCGCGGTGCCTTACCAGCATGCCCTTGTCATGCAGCCGGGACAGGATGGTGAGTACCGTCGTGTAGGCGAGGTCGCCCGGCAGCTGTTCCCGGACCTCCCGCGCGTTCCGAGGACCGTCTGCCGCCCAGAGCGCGGCGAGTACGTCGCTCTCCAGTTGGCCGCGAGCCCGTCTGCCGGATGCCTCGTGGGCTTCCTCGTCTCCTTGGCCCGTCACCTCACCGTCCGCCTTCCCTCGCCGTCGTCGCGTACAGGCTACCCGCCCATGTCCTACCCGTTGTAGGACGTGTCCTTGCCGGAGACCGCCAGGTAGCCGACGAAGCAGGCGATGGTGACTGTCCAGGCGAGGGTGACCGGACGGCGACTCCGCTGGAGTCGCCGCCGATGACGCTCGCCTGGGGCACGGGACCTGTGACGCCATGGCCGCCGACGAAGCTCCTGCCGCAGGCCGAGTTCTGATGGGTACCGGTGGTCGGCACGGCCTCGCGGTGCCGGAAGCCCGTCACCTGTACTCGCCGCGCACGGCTGCAGTTCGTGGTGCATCTGGCAGTCCCGGAGCAGCGCCCTTGTATCAGCGGAAGATGCCGGTGTGACCGAGCGAGTGGCGGCCCGACTGCGGATGGATCGCGAGGCCGTGCGGGGCACCGCCCACCCTGACGCGGGCAAGCTGCTCACCGGTCGTGGTGTCGATGACGTGGAACTCGGCGTTGTACCGGCCCGACAGCCACAGGACTCTGCCGTCCGTGGAGACGCCGCCCGTGTCGGGGCTGCCGCCGTTCGGCAGGCGCCAATTCGTGGCCCGTCGGCCCTCCTGACCTCGAGCGCGGAGAGGGCGCCCTCGCCCAGGTTCCGGCTGTATATCGCGTGGGAGTCACGGCTGACGCAGGACGGGGCCCGGCGTTCGGCGGCAAGGGTGGAGCGCCGCCATGACAAGGCCGTGGCCGGGAGGCGACACGTGCACCATGCTGACCTGGGGCGAGGGTGGCGGGGCGGCGAATGCGGCACGGCAGTCAGGGGCCGTGAGTCCTTCTACTGGCTCGCCGTCCTGCTGACGATTTCGCTCAGTAGCGCCACCGGTGACCTGGTATCCGAGCGGATGGACTTCGGCTACTGGCTGTCCGCGGTCCTGTTCGCCCTGCTCATCGCCGCGATAGCCCTCGCACACTTCGCGCTTGGCCTGGACGCGGTGTGGAGCTTCTGGATCGCCTACGTCCTCACCCGCCCGCTCGGCGCCTCCATCGGCGACTACCTCTCGCAGCCGACCGATGACGGCGGTCTGGGCCTGGGCACCGTCGTCACGAGCGTGCTGTTCCTCGGCGTTGTCCTCGGCCTGGTGGTGTACCTGGCGGTGACCCGGAAGGACGTCCCGCAGCTGCACCGAGCCGCGCGCCAGGCCGCCTGAACAGGTAGGAGCAGGGGCGTCAGGAGCGACAGGCAGGCGTTGGTTCCGTCAGGAAGAGACGCACATGATCGACGCTCGGCGGTGACCAAGCGGGGTCTCGCCCGCCCCGGTATCAGCTGAACAGAAGGCACAGGCGCGGCTTCTTGACTCCGGCGCATCCAGCAGTGTGACCAACGTCAGGACGGGCCCTCGTGCCTGGACGCCTCGCACGGTCCGGGCGTCTTGCGTGGCTGCCGCTTGTCGTGCCCGGCGCTTTACGAAGGAGTGCGGAGGCGGCTTCTCACCCGCCTCTAACCCTGCAAGCCGTAATGTGGGATGTCCTCCTACAAGATGTAGAGGATACGATTCCGTGGCGTGCGACGACGAGAGGTGCAAGATGGCCGACGGCTCGAGCGCCACGACGACCGGTGTCCCGCGCACCGGCCGCCCATCACAGACCATCCCGACCCGGCGCGCACGAGGCGAGCCCCGGCTCGGGGCCGTGGCAGCCACCTTCACACTCGCCCAGTTGGCCCTCGTCCGGCCGGATCTCGGTCTCGGCTGGGACGAGACCGTCTACGTCAGCCAGGTCAGCGGCCACGTTCCCACCGCCTACTTCAGCGCGCCGCGCTCTCGAGGCATCTCGTTCCTCGTCGCGCCGGTCGCCTCGTGGTCCGACTCCACCGTCCTGCTCCGGATCTACCTGGCCGTCCTCTCCGGACTGGCCCTCTACCTCGCCCTGCGTGTGTGGCGGGGCCACTTCGGGCCGGGCGTTCTGGCCCTGGCCGGTGCCCTGTTCTCCTCGTTGTGGGTGACGCTGTTCTACGGCCTCCAGGCCATGCCCAACTACTGGGTCGCCATCGGCGCTCTGGCTTGCGTCGGCTGCTTCCTGCGCGCCCGCGCGGACGCACGCGACCGGGCGGCCTGGTGGGGGGTGTTCGCGGGCGCGTCCCTGATGGCGGCGATGCGCCCGATGGATGCGGTCTACGTCGTGCTGCCCCTGCTCGCGTTCGGTCTGCTCCTCCGGCGCTGCCCGCGTCTGCTCATCGTGCTGGTCGTCGGGCTGATGGCGGGGGCCGGGGAGTGGGTGATCGAGGCGTACACGAGTTACGGCGGCCTCGCGCAGCGTCTGACCGCCGCCTCCGCCGTTCAGGGCGGCCTCGGCTGGCACCTTGCCGTGCTCGATCAACTGCGCAGTCTCGGCGGCCGTACTCTGTGCCGGCCCTGCACCGGAGTGCCCCCCAACCCCGTGGTGACGTTGTGGTGGTTCGTGCTGCCGCTCCTCGCCGTCTTGGGCGCGGTGGTCGCCGTTCGCGCCCGGCGCGCGCTGCCCGTGCTGCTTCCACTGGCCTGCGCGGTCACGGCCGCCGTCCCCTACCTCTTCCTCATCGGCTACGCGGCCCCCCGCTTCCTGCTGCCCGCCTACGCCCTGCTCGCCCTTCCCGTCGCCCACGGTCTCGCCCATCTGGTCACGGCCCAGGTCGACCGGTTGGCGCGCACCGCAGCCGTCAGCCTGGTGGTGATCGGTGTGGCAGGTCACCTGGTCGTGCAGTACGTCGTCCTGGAGCACACTGTGCACAGCTCCGCGGCCTCCCGCGCCGACTGGTCCCGCACCACGGCCGCCCTCCGCACGCTCGGTGTCCGGCAGCCCTGCCTGCTCAGCGGCTACGACGCCGTGCCGATCGCCTTCTACACCGGCTGTGGCTCTGCCCAGACGGCAGGGCACGACGCCAGCACCACCGTGGCCGAACTGAAACGCGCCGCTCACCACACGTCCTTCGCCGTCCTTGCGCCACCGGGGGTCCGTCCGCCTGTGTACGCGCGCACCTGGCCGGCGGAAAGGGTCGGCGGGCTTCGGGTGTACGTGGGACCAGATGTACGGCAGGGGAGGGGAGCGCCGTGACCGCGACCGAGAGCCTGCCGATCACCTCGGGCAGGCGCCCGTATCTCCAGCTGGGTATCACCCTGGTTGTGCTTGTCGCTGCGGGCTGGATGCTCGCCGCGCACCGGGCCACGCTGGACAGTGGCACCGACCGGCTGGCCGCCGCCGACGGGGAGTGGCTTGTGCTCGCCTGCCTCGCCGCGGTGGGCACCTGGGTGTGCGCGGCCGTGGCCCAGCAGGGGGCGGTGGCCGAACGGCTGCCCAGAGGGCGGCTGGTGGCGGCTCAGTTCGCTGCCGGCGCCGCCAACCACCTCCTTCCGGCGGGGGCCGGAGCGGCGGCGGTCAACCTGCGGTTTCTGACTCGGTGCGGGCTGTCCACCAGGCGCTCGGTGACCGCGCTGGCGGTGAAGGCGGCCGTCGGCGGGATCGTGCGGTGCGCTCTGGGCATGGCCCTGCTCGTTGCCTCGCCCGGCACGGTGCGACTCTCCGCGCGGGCGCCGCATCTGCTGGTCCTGCTGCCGGCGGCGGCCGGAGCCGTAGTCCTAGTGGTCACGATCAGCGGTCGCCTCAGACGGACGGTGGCCCGAGCCTTCGCCGACGTGCGCGATGTGCACCGGCGCCGGGCGCGGGCCTGGGCGCTGTGGGGCGGGTCGGTCGCGTTCGCTCTGCTGCATGCAGGTGTGGTCGTCGCCGTGGTCCATGCGATCGGTATCGGCCTGCCCGCGAACCGCGTGGTCATGGCCTACCTGGTCGCCAGTGGCGCGGCGGCGCTGCTGCCCACGCCGGGCGGACTGGGCTCGCTGGACGCCGCGCTCGCCCTGGCACTCACGGCGGCCGGTGCGCCGGGACCGGCGGCGGTGTCGGCGGTCCTTGGCCACCGCCTGCTGACCGGATGGCTGCCGCTGGCCCCCGGGCTGCTGGTCCTGGCGCTGCTCGCCCGCCGCTCGGCACTGTGAACCAGCGAGGTGCGCGCCCTACCGGGGGTGCCGTGGGCGCGTTCTCAGTCCTGCGGATCCGGTTGCCGTGCGAGCCGGCATCCGTGGCCCCGCAGCGCGGTGATCCGGGGCAGCCGGGACCGCCTGCCCGCCGCTCGTGCCGCCTCGGTGAGTCCGCGGCGCAGGCCCGCCGGCGTCACGTCGAGGGTCTTGGTGGAGCCGAACCAGTTCTCGTCCCACACCTCGGCCATCAGCGTCTCGCGCGAGACCGCCTGACCGGTCCGCTCTGCTGGTGCTGTGACCGGAGAGGTTCACCGGTGTCGGGAGCGGATGAGCCTGTGGAGGGAGCGGACGGCCCGTGGGCCAGGCGTGAAAGGATCGCGGCCGTGACCATCAAGCTTCATGACTTCGACGGCGAACACTCGCTGACGTTGGATGCCGGTGGCCTGGCTGCTGATGCCGCGGTGGTCGACGCGGAACACGAGCCGAACGGATACTTCTGGGAAGGTCTCGTGCGGTTTGCCTGGCCAGACATCGCCGAGCGCCTCGACTTCGACAGCGAGGCCGGCATGTTCTGCGCGGTCGGGAGTCCGAGCGACCTCGTGCTTCTCAAGACGGCCGTTGAGTCAGTCATCACGAGCCCCGAGGCAGTCCGCGACATCATCGCCCGGGCGGAAACCTCGGGCTTCGAGTTCGACGATTAGGGATCCAACCGGATAGCGACACGAGTTGGGTCAGGATGCTGTCCTGAGGGGGCGTCCGCCCCAGCGGATGCCCTTCTCGCTGCGGATCCGGGCACGCTCCTTGCGCTTCAGGGGCGCGAATGGTGGGCGCCAGGCCCTGCCTTCCGGCCAGCACCGCCGCGGTGAGCGCGCCCCCGATGAGGATGCCGGTCACTGGAATGAGCGCGATGCCGTGCACTGGCAGCAGGCCGATGGCGGCGGAGAAGTGGCAAGTTGCACGCCTGCGCGTAGGCCGGCGGACAGTGCTTCCCGGGCGTGGCCGAAGCCTTGGTCGAGGGGGACCCGGGCCGCGGTGGTAACGGCGACGGCGGCGGCCGAGAGTACGGTCAGGACCAGGCGAGCGCGGCGTTGACCGGCAGTAGGGCGGCCGAGGCGGAGTTCATGGGCGATCACCGTCGGTGTCGATGTCCAAGCCCGCGAGTCGTGTCGCCCGGGGCCGCCGACCGGTCCGGTCCGGGACGGCGGCCGCCGGCGTCGTGGCTACTCGGCTGTCGGCTGGGTTGCCGGTCGCTGGGGCCGGGAGGCCGGGCGAGCGCGTTCGGGGGCGAGGAAGAGGGCCATGACGGGGATGAGGTAGAGCAGCCAGACGATGACCTGGAGGACGGTCGGGTCGGGCTGGAAGTTGAAGATGCCCTTCAGCAGGGTGCCGTACCAGGAGTCGGGCGGGATGGTGCTGCTGATGTCGAAGGCGAGGGTGCGCAGGCCGGGCAGGAGGTCGCCCTCTTGCAGGTCGTGGATGCCGTAGGCGAGGACGCCGGCGGCGACGAGGACGAGCATCGCCCCGGTCCAGCGGAAGAACTTGGCCAGGTTGATGCGAAGGGTGCCCTTGTAGAACAGCCAACCCAGTACCACCGAGGTCGTGAGTCCGAGGACGGCGCCGACGAGGGGCCGGACACCGTCGCCGCTGGCCTGCACGGCGGTCCAGATGAAAAGGGAGGTCTCCAATCCTTCGCGGCCGACGGCGAAGAAGGCGGTGATCACCAGGGCGCCGGTGCCGAGCGCGAGGGCGGCGTCGAGCTTGCCCTGGAGTTCGGTCCTGAGGTGGCGGGCGGTGCGTCGCATCCAGAACACCATCCAGGTGACCAGGCCGACGGACAGGATGGACAGGGTGCCGCCGAGGATCTCCTGTGCCTGGAAGGTCAGGGTGGAGGATCCGAACTGGAGCAGGGCGCCGAAGGCGAGTGAGAGGGCGACGGCGATGGCGACGCCTGTCCACACGGGTGCCAGTCGGTCCCTGTTGCCGGTTTTGACGAGGTAGGCGATGAGGATGCAGACGACGAGGCTCGCCTCCAGACCCTCGCGCAGTCCGATCAGGTAGTTGCCGAACACGCCGGTTCCTTTCTACGGTTGAAGCTGTCAGGCACCGTGGTGTGTCAGGTGAACAGCGCCCGGCCCCACCAGCCGCGGCTGTCGCGGGCGCCGGGCGGGACGGCGAACAGTGCAGAACCCACGTGCTGGATGTACTCGTTGAGTGCGTCGGAGCCCGCCAGGTTGGTCTGGACGGGTATGAACCCGGTGCGCGGGTGACGCTGGTGGGCCGGGAAGAACGGGCCCGCCTCCAGTGGGCCGAGGCCGTCGGCGCCGTCGGCGAAGGAGTGTCCGCGCCGCAGGATCGCCGCGCCGCCGTCGGTGTCGGGGAACGCGATCCTGACGGGTGAGTCCGGCTTCGACGCCTTCAGGAATGCCTTGTCGTGCTTACGGGCCCTGCCGACCGGGGCACCTACGTGTTCGTCCCGGCCCAAGATGTCTTCCTGCTCCTGCAATGGGGTGCGGTCCCAGGTCTCGATGTTCATCCGGATCCGTCGGGCTACGGGATACGGGCCGCCCGCCATCCGGCCGTGTCTCCCCCGTCCGGTGGTCCAGACACGCCGATCGAGAGCGGCGGTGTCGGTGCAGGGGATGTTGCGGGTGCCGTCCTTGAACCCCAAGAGGTCGCGCGGGGTCTGCGCGTCGGGCGCGGTGGAGGTCTTGCCGAAACCGAGTTGGGGCCAACGTTCGGCGACCTTGCCGAACCCGATCCGGGCCGGGCTTGCGTGGGTCACTTCGCCACGGAGGCGGCGAGCTTCGACAACGGCTCGGCCAATGCGTTCACTCCGTCGGAGAGTTCCTTGCGCTTGGCCTCGGGGACCTGGTCGTAGGACAGGTAGGTGTAGGAGTCCTTGCCCGAACCGTTGTCCATGCGGTAGGTGTCCAGCCTCTTGGCCAGCGCGGCGAACTGCTTGTCGAGTTCGTCGGTGAGCGTGGAGTCGTTCTTCGCCGCGACCGGCTTGAGCAGGTCGTAGGACTTCTGCGCGCCTTCGAGGTTGGCCTTGAAGTCGACCAGGTCGGTGTGCGAGTAGCGTTCCTCCTCGCCGGTGACCTTGTTCCGCGCGACCTCGTCGAGGAGTTCCTTGGCGCCGTTGGCCATGGAGGTCGGGGTGATCTCGGCGGTGCCGACCCGGTTCACCCAGTCGTTCAGGTCCGTCATCAGTTGGTCGGCGAGTTCCTTCTCCCAGGTGCCGATTCTGCCGTCCTTCCACAGGGCCTTCTCCAGGCGGTGCCAGCCCGTCCAGTCGGTGGCCGGGTCCTGGCCCGCCTCCAGACCGTCCTCCCGGACGTCGACCTTGGGGTCGATGTCGCCGAACGACTCGGCGACCGGCTCCGTGCGCTCCCAGCCGATCCGGGACGGGGCGTAGAGCCTCTTCGCCTTCTCCACGTCACCCGCCTTGACCGTGTCGGCGAACGCCTGCGCCTTGGGCAGGGTCTGCTGGGCCTGCGCCAGCACGTAGGAGCGGTAGGAAGCAACGGCGGCATCGGCCTCCGGGCTGCGTACGGCCGCGGTGTTCTTGCCGGTGGCCTTCACCTTCCGGCGGATCCCGTCGCCCTTCATGCCGGGCTTGCACGCGATCTCGTAGTCACCGGCCTTGAGTTCGGTCACCAGGGACGCCTTGGTGCCGGGGCCGATGTTCTCGCGCTCCGCGGCGATGCGGTCGTCGGGGAAGAGGACGTACACCTCGGTGACCTTGGTGCCCTTGTTCTCCATGGCCAGGGCGACGTGCCCGGCGGGGAACTCGGTCTTCGAGACCTCGCACTCGGTATCCGATGCGGTCACGGTGACCGCGCCGTCCTCGCTCGCCGCCTTCTGCGTGCAGCCCGACAGGGCGACGGCGATGGCCATCGCGGTGCCGGTGCCGAGGAGTACGGGACGGGGTCTGGCGGGCATGGGGGTGCCTCGATTCGCACGGGAGGGCGACGGCGCGGGCACAGGCGCCCGGCCGCAGTTGAGTCTACGTGCATGTAGACAGTGAGGGAAGGCTGTCCTTATCTCGCATCGGTGAGGCGGCGACCTGGACCGGGAGAACGCGGGTCGCGCACCGGTTCGCGGCGGCAGCGGAGTCGAAGCCGTCATCCACTACCGTCATCCACTACCTGCGACGCGCCGATCTCCAGCAGGGCCGGCTCGCACCGGCCTGCACCTCATGTGCCCCCGCCGTCCCCGGACATCGTCCTGAAGCGGTCGGCCGGCTACGAGGCTCGCGGCGCCCGGCCGACGTACAGACCCCCGTGTCCTACCGCACGGGTGCGGGCCGGGCCGCGGCGTCGGCGTGCGCGGCGGTGACCGGCCGATCGTGCCGCTCGCGGCAGTCGGCGTGCCGGAGGCGGACGACCGCGTCGAGTCCGCCGCCGGGGGCTGCCTCCAGGGTGACCTCTCCCCCTCCTGCGCGAGTGAGATGCCGGACCAGGGGCAGACCGAGGCCGGTGCCGTCGTGGTCGGCATGAGGAGCTCGCCAGAAGCGGTCGAAGGCCCGGTGGCGCTCGGCTTCGGTCATACCGGGGCCCTGGTCGGTCACATGCAGCTCGGTCACGGGCGGGGTCCGGGTGCCGTCCACGGGGGTGGCGACGACGGCCAGCGTGACGGAGGTGCCCGGTGCGGACACACGGAGCGCGTTGGAGAGCAGATTGTCGATGATCTGTTCCAGTGCGCCGGGGACCGCCAGCACCGGCACGGACGTGCCTCCGCACACGACGATGCCGACCTGCTGTTCGGCGGCGAAGGCCGTCCAGATGTCCGCGCGGTCGCGGACGACGGCATCCAGATCGGCGGCCGCTGCCCGGATCTCCGTGTTCTCCAGCCGGGCGAGAGCGAGCAGCCCGTGCACCATGCGGCTGAGCCGCTCCAGCTCCCCGAGGGCCTTGTCGAGACTGTCCTGGGCGCAGGGGGCGAGGTGCGGCTCGAAGTTCTCCAGGCGCAGACGCAGTGCGGTCAGGGGTGTCTTCAACTGGTGCGACACGTCGGAGGCGAACGCCTGCTGAGCCTGGAGCAGGTGCTGAAGCCGGGTCGCGGTCCGGGTGAACGACGCCGCGAGCCTGCGCAGTTCCGCCGGCCCGCGGTCGGTGGCGAGGGGATCGGTGATCCGGCCTTCGGCGAGTTGCGCGGTGGCGCGTTCCAGGGCGCGCACGGGGCGGGTGATCGAGCGAGCGAGAGCGAGTCCGATCAGGGATGCGACGGCGAGGACTCCGAGCCCGAGAGCGGCGAGGAACAACCAGGTGGTGTGCACCCTGGCATCGAGCGGGCCCAGCGCGTACACCGTCCGCACCACACAGGCGACGGCGGGGCTGGACCCGCCCGGCACGGTGACGACGAGGAATTCGCTGTCCGCGGGCGCGGTCCTGCGCGTACCGACGGTGGATCGATCGTGCAGCGCCGTGGAGATGTCCGGCTCGGCGGACAGGTCCTCGCCGACCACGGCGCGGGCGGCGGTGTCGGCGAGGACGACCCCCCGGTGGTCGGCGACCAGTACGGTACCGCCGGTCCGCCGCCCGTACGCGACGGCGAGGTCCGGCAGGTCGGTGGTCAGTCCGTGCTCCATCCTGTCCTCGCAGACCTCGGCGAGCGTCATCGCCCCTTGCTCCGCCGTGCGGGAGAAGCGGGCCACCTCGCTGCGGGCGTAGAGAACGCCGAAGGGAACTTCGAGCGCGAGCAGGACGAGCAGTATCAGGCTCAGGTGGCTGAGCAGCAGGCGACGGGTCACCGGAGCTCTCCGCCCAGCGCCCGCGCCGCGGCGGACGTGGCGTCGAGACGCGCCGGGAGGACGAGACGGAAGCCGATGCCGCGAATGTTCTCGATCCAGGATGCGTCGCCGAGCTTGCGGCGAAGCGCGGCGATGTGGACGTCCAGGGTCTTGGTCGGGCCGAAGAAGTTCGGTTCCCAGACCGTGTCGAGGATCTGCCGGCGGGAGCAGACCGCACCGGGGTCCTCCGCGAGGCAGGTGAGCAGGTCGAACTCCTTGGGCGCGAGGGCGATGGACGACTGGTGCAGGCGTACCTGCCGGGTCCGGCGGTCGATGGTCAGCGGGCCGATACGTTGGAGGTCGGGCGCCCCGGGACGATCGAGGCCGTCCGAGGTCCGCGAAGACCCGCACGAAGGGTCCGTGACCGCCGGGCGGGCGCGGCGGGTGACGGCCCGGATCCGGGCGACGAGCTCCCGTACGCCGAAGGGCTTGGAGACGTAGTCGTCAGCGCCCAGTTCGAGCCCGAGTACACGGTCCACCTCGTCGTCCCTGGCCGTGATCATGATGATCGGCACGGACGAGCGGGATCTCAGCGCCCGGCAGACGTCGATGCCGTCCATGTCGGGCAGCCCCAGATCCAGCAGCACCATCGCGGCCTCCGGCGCGGCGAGGCCCTCGGCCCCCGTGGTGGCGTGATCCACGGTGAACCCGAAACGGCGCAGTCCCTCCGCCAACGGTCCGGCCACCCGGTCGTCGTCCTCGATCAGCAAGACACGCATGCCGAAAGGCTCACAGACACCGGCCGCTGCGCGTGGCGCAAACGCCGCAAGCTCCCCCGAGCCGGTGATCTTCCACGGTCGGATCAGTCGCTGTGGCGCGGCTTCTTGACGACATCAAGGGCCTGGCCAGTGCGGCGTAAGCCGAGAGTTAAGACGGCGGACTCCGGCCCGCGGTCTCCCAGGTGACAGTCGGAATCTGATCCAAGGTCAGTACGCCCGCTCCTGTGTCGTCCTCGGACGGATCGGCCGGAACCGTACGAGGCGAAGCGCTGTACCGGGGGTGTCCGCGATCTCTCGCTGTATTCGCTCTGGCAATTCCCTTGATCGCCTTCCCGTAGCGTCGGCCGGGCGGTCGGTGCCACCGGAGCACCACCGGGACAACCCGCCACCGCAGGAACGAGGGACACCGCATGCCCATCGACGAACTGCGCCGCATCCGCCCGGACCTGGTGGATCCCTTCGCGGACGCGCTCCCGGGAGCACGTGCCACCGTGCTGTCCCGCCTGTGGGGCGCCTTCGCACGAGAACCCCTCCCCGGTGTCGCCACGCGCCGCCGTGCGCGCGAGTCCTTGGTGGTCGAACTGCAACGGGGCGGCTCGCTCTCCGCGGCCGAGGCCGGCGCGCGACCGTTCGCCGACGTTCCGCAGGACTTCGCCGTGTCCGGGCCGCGGGGACCGATCAGCGACCCGGTCCATCTGCTGGCACAGCTGGGCCTGCGTACCCCCGCGGCCGAGCGGCTGGCGGCCGAACTCGACAACAGCGTCGTCAACCTGGCCCTCGCCAGAGCCGCGAACACGCACCGGCAGGGCACTCCGGCCGACTCGGCGGATGCCGAGCAGGCGGTCGTCGACGGCCACCCGCAGCACCCCTGCTGCCGGACCCGCACCGGCATGTCCGTCGCCGACGTGCTCGCCTACGCGCCCGAACACCGTCCCGTCGTCAGGCTGGCCCTGGTCCGGGTCCCGGCCGACCGCTGGCAGGGCGCCGGCGACTGGCCGCGGACACTGCGGGACGGCGACGCCCACCTGCTGCCTGTGCACCCCTGGCAGCGCGACCACGTGCTCCGCCACCACCGCGACCTGGCCGTCGTGGAGGAGACGATCCCGGCCCGCCCGCTGCTGTCGCTGCGCACCCTCGCACCGCTCGGCGCGCTGCCCGGCTGCCACGTCAAGACCGCCCTCGACGTCCAGGTCACCAACTACCGGCGCACCATCTCCGCGGCCGAGGTCGCCGACGGGCCCGCACTGTCCGAGCTGGTCGCGGCCGTCATCGACAAGGCCGGTCACGGCGACAGCCTCCGCGTCCTGCGCGAACTGGGCGGCGGCTCGGTACGTGTCCACGGAGAGCCCTCCGCGAGCCTGACGGCCATGATCCGGGAATCCACCGAGTGCCACCTCGGCGCCGGGGAGATCGCGGTACCGCTCACGGCCGTGCACGCGACCGGAGCCGCCGTGGTGTCGGGGGACCCGGTGCGCTGGTTGGCGGACCTCGCCGGACTCGTCCTTCCGCCGGCCCTGACGCTGCTGTCCATGGGGGTGGCGCTGGAGGCGCACGGCCAGAACACGCTGGTCGTCCTGCGGGACGGGCGGCCGGTGCGGGTGCTGTACCGGGACCTGGACGGCGTACGGATCAGCCCGCGCCGCCTGGCCCGGTGCGGTTTCACGCTGCCGCCGCTGCTCGGCACCCGCGCCGGGGACGACACCGGCGCGCTGCGCACCAAGCTCTTCGGCGGCCTGGTCAGCGGGGTTTTCAGCGAGCTGGTCGACGTCCTTGCCCGCACCCGGGCGGCTGACCCACGGGCGCTGTGGGGCACGGTCGCCGAGGCCGGACGCCGCGTGTTCGCCACCCTGCCGGACCAGGAGGACGCGGCGGCGTTCTTCGGGGACACGATGCCGCTGAAGGCCACCGTCGCCATGCGTCTGTCCGAGAACCCGGGCGCCGCGCAATGGACGTCCCTTCCCAATCCCCTGGTGTTGTGCCGTTGACCTCGAATATCCACCGCTGTCCCACTGGAGCGACCACATGACCACCGGCACAGCCGCCCCCACCCACAGCGCCGCCTCCGTCCCTTCCCTGTCCGAGGACCCGTCGCGGACAGCCGACCTCGTCACGACCCACACCCTCCTCAACTGCCTGATCCGCGAGGTGTCCGCGCCCGAGCACCAGGTGACGGTCGTGCACGATCACCTCCTGCTACGGCTGCCCCGCCGGGGCCTGTTGCTCCGTGCCGCACTGCGCCGGGCCTCGTTGACCGGAGCGCATCGCTTCCAGGGCTTGGTGCAGCGGCTCGACGGCGATGCCTGGGTGGCCGTGGACTGGCGCGAGCTGGCCGGCTGCATCCAGGACGAACTGGAACAGCGCACGGGCCTGGCCAACGACGAGTTCCTGGGCCAGGTGGCGGACAGCCGGGAGACGATCCGCGTCGTACTTGAGGAGCGCGCGGGTGCCAGGGCGCCCGCGGACCCGTACATCGCCTCGGAACAGTCCCTGGTGTTCGGCCACCGCTTCCACCCCACGCCCAAGGCCCGAACCGGCGAACCGGCGGACTGGCTGGCGTACGGCCCGGAGACCGGTACCCGCTTCCGCCTGCGTTACCTGGCCGTGCGCCGCCACCTCGTACGCGAGGAGGGCGAGCCGCAGGCACTGGACGCACTGCACCCGGTGGCCGGCCCGGAGTTCGCCGTACTCCCCGTGCATCCCTGGCAGTACCGGCAGCTCAAGGACCACGACCGGCTGCGCGAGGCGGTCGCCGCCGGGGACGTCGTGGACACCGGCACGGGCGGCCCGGAGCTGGTGCCGACCGCATCGGTGCGGACGCTCTACGCCCCCGACACCGACGTGTTCCTGAAATTCAGCCTCAACGTCCGCCTCACCAACTGCGTCCGCAAGCACGCCAGTTACGAACTGTCCGGCGCCGTCGCCCTCAACCGCCTGCTCCAGCCCGTCTTCGCTCGGCTCACCGACCGCTTCCCGGACTGCGCGCTCCTCGCCGAGCCCGGCTACCGCACCCTCGCCACGGTCGGCGACACCGCCCTCCTGGAAGGCTTCGGCGTCATCGTCCGCTCCGGCCTGCGCCACCATCTGCGCCCCGGGGTCACACCGTTGCTCGCCGCCGCGGTGGCGGACGAGTACCCGACCGGCGCGGCCCATGTCTCCCGGCTGCTCGCCCGCGGCGACGGTGACATCCTGGCCTGGTGGAACGCCTACCTCGGGCTGTTGCTGCCGCCGGTACTGGCCGCCTACTTCGAACACGGCGTCGTGCTCGAACCGCACCTGCAGAACGTCGTCGTCGGCGTCGAGGCCGACGGCACGCCCGCGCAGATGTTCTTCCGCGATCTGGAGGGCACCAAGCTCCTGCCCGGCCGTCACGAACAGGCCCTCGGCGAACTCCCGGACGACGTGCGTGGTCCCCTCACCTACGATCCCGAACACGGCTGGAACCGGGTCGTGTACTGCCTCCTGGTCAACCACACCGCCGACATGCTCAGCGCACTGGCCGACCTCGACCCGGCGCTGGAACCCGCCCTGTGGGGCCTGGTCCGCGACCACCTCGCCCGCTACGCCCGCACCGCCGCCGAACCGCCGCGCCTGCGCGCCCTGCTGGCCGGCGTACCGCTCCCGGCCAAGTCCAACCTCCTGCTGCGCTGGTCCCGCAAGGCCGACCGGCACGCCACCTACGTACCCCTGCCCAGTCCGCTCGGCGCGGACTTCCCCCGCGAGGTGGTCCGGTGAGGCCCGAGACGTACGACCTCGTCGCCGCACTGCCCGACGACGATCTGCCCGCCTACGTCTACGACCTGACCGGCCTGCGCGAGCACGTGCGCGGGATCCGGGCCGCACTGCCGGACCGAGTCGAGCTGCTGTACGCGGCCAAGGCCAACTCCGACCCCCGGATCCTGCGCACCCTCGCCGGACACGTCCACGGCTTCGAGGTGGCCTCCGGCGGCGAGTTGGACCACGTCCGTGCCGTCGTCCCGGGCGCACCGGTGGCCTTCGGCGGTCCCGGCAAGACACCGCAGGAGCTCAGCCGCGCGCTGGACGCGGGAGCCGAGCGCCTGCACATCGAGAGCGAACACGAACTCCGCCTGCTCATCGCCCTGCTGGGCGACCGGACCGTGGACGTCCTGCTGCGCGTCAACCTGCCCGTCGACGTGGGCCGCGTCGCCCTGGCCATGGGCGGTGGACCGTTCGGCATGGATCCCGTTCAACTGGACCGCTGCCTGCGGGTGACGGAGACGGTCCCGGGCATCCGGCTGCGCGGCCTCCACTTCCACCTTGCCAGCGGCCTCCAGGCCATGCCCCATCTCCTGCTCGTCGACAAGGTTCTGGCCTGGGCCGGGAGTTGGGCTCGCGATCGCGGTGTGGACCTGCGCGAAGTCAACGTGGGCGGCGGCATGGGCGTCGACTACACGCATCCGGCCAGAAGGTTCGACTGGCCCGTCCTCGGCGCCGGACTGGGCCGCATCCTCGCCCGCCATCCCCACCTCACCCTGCGGATCGAGCCCGGCCGCTCGGTCACGGCGTACTGCGGCTGGTACGTCACCCAGGTCCTGGACGTCAAGTTCAGCCGAGCGCGCGCCTACGCCGTACTGCGCGGAGGCACCCACCACCTGCGCACCCCGGCCGCGAAACAGCACGACCAGCCGTTCGAGGTGATCCCCGACGACAGCTGGCACCGGCCCTGGGACCGTCCCCAGGCGCGGGACGAGCCGGTGACGCTGGTCGGCCAGCTGTGCACGCCCAAGGACGTACTGGCAGACCGGATCATGATCGAACGGCTGCGCGTCGGCGACCGCGTCGCCTTCGCCATGGCCGGTGCCTACGCGTGGAACATCTCCCATCACGCCTTCCTGATGCACCCCCGACCAACCTTCCACCACCTGGACGGCGACGGCGAGGGCGGCGGCGACGATGGCGACGGCCCGCCCGTCGCGGGCGACACGTATGCCCGTCTGACGTCATGAGTGCCGTCCTGCACCCGCCGGTGAAACACGCACTCGCCGTCCGGAACTTCCGGCGCTACCTGCTCGCGCAGCTGGTCTCCAACATCGGCACGTGGATGCAGCGCGCCGCCCAGGACCTGCTCGTCCTCCACACCACCGGCGACAGCGGCGCCGCGGTCGGCACGGTGACCGCGCTGCAGTTCCTGCCGCAGACCCTGCTCGGCCTGAGCGGAGGCGTGCTGGCCGACCGGTATCCGAAGCGGAGGACGCTGCTCCTGACCCAGACGGCGATGGCCGCCCAGTCGCTCCTGCTGGGACTGCTCACGATGACCGGAGCGGTGAACCTGCCGTCCCTCTACGCGCTGGCCCTCGCGCTCGGCACCGCCACCGCCGTGGACGGCCCGGCCCGCAACGCCTTCGTCTGCGAACTCGTCTCCCGCGAGCGCATGGCCGGCGCGGTCAGCCTGAACGCCGCCCAGTTCAACGTGGCCCGCGCCATCGGCCCGGCCCTCGCCGGCCTGACCATCGCGTCCCTCGGGACCGGCCCGGTGTTTCTCCTGAACGCCGTCTCGTACCTGGCCGTCCTCCACGGCCTGCTCACCATCCGTACCGACGCGCCGGACGCGCCGGACGCGCTCGCCCGCGCGCGACCGGGTCGCACCCGAGCGCGCGAGGCACTCCGCCATATCGCGACCACCCCGGAACTGCTGCTGCCGATCAGCCTCGTCGCCCTCGTCGGCACCTTCGGTCTGAATTTCCAGGTCACCGTGTCACTGGTCGCCATCACGGTCTTCCACACGGGTGCCGCCGGCTTCGGCTACCTGTCCGCCGCCTACGCTCTGGGCAGCCTCTTCGGCGCGATCTGCTGGGCCGGTCACGGCAAGCCCCCTACCGGGCGCCGTCTGATCTCGGCCACGATCGGGTTCGGAGCCCTGGAAGTCGCGCAGGGCCTCATGCCGGGATACGTCTCGTTCCTGCTCCTGCTGTTCGTCACCGGATGTGCCGCGGTGACCGTGACCACCACCGCCAACACGCTGGTCCAGCTCCGTGCCGACCCGTCGCTGCGGGGTCGCGTCCTGTCCGTGTACTTTCTCGTCCTGCTCGGCGGCACCCCTGTCGGCGCGCCGCTGGTCGGCCTGGTGTCCGACGCTCTCGGAGCCCGTTTCACCCTGATCCTCGGCGGCGTCGTCTCGCTCATCACCGCGCTCGCGCTCTCCGGCCTGTTCGCGAGCCGAGCCCGACGGGGGACGCGCGTCACGGAACCGACACCTGTGACCAGCTCACCGCTTGTTCCGGTCCGGCCACGCCGCCTCTCCTCTCGCCCGCCCGGAGAAACGTGAGATTCCACATGATTCACGTTCGTCTACTACGTCACGTAGAGGTGGGGCGTATGGTGGGCGGTCGCGGAAACCAGGCAGCCTTTGCTGCTCGATGACGGCAGCGATTCCGGCGGCCTTCCGCTCGCGCCGGTGGCACTGATCGTCGGCGTGTCCCCCAAGGCGCTGGCCAGGGAAAATAGAGAACTGTTGCCGGAGTACCTAGGGTCGTTCTGTGGCTTTTATCGCGGTATGTGAAGACGACGCGGCGGTCCGTGACGTCCTCAAGCGGGCACTGGAGCACGACGGCCACACGGTCGCGGTCGCTGCCACCGCCAACAGCCTGCTGCGGCAGCTCGAGCCGGTTCCTCACCTGGTCGTCCTGGATCTGGGACTTCCGGACGCCGACGGCCGCGACGTCTGCCTGGCGCTGCGGGCGCGTGGCGTCGACGCTCCGGTACTGATGCTCACCGCTCTGGACGGCATGCATCACAAGGTGGGCGGCTTCGAGGCGGGAGCCGACGACTACATGACGAAACCGTTCGACATCCCGGAGTTGCTGGTGAGGGTCCGTGCCCTGCTGCGCAGGACGACCACGACGACCTCACCGAGGGGAGTCGTTCTCGATCCGGCGAAACATGTCGTGACCCACGGTTCGGCGAGCGAGAGCCTGACGCCGACCGAATTCCGGCTGTTGGGCAGGCTCATCGCCTCGCAGGGCGACGCCGTACGCCGCCACGCGCTCGTGGCCGCCGGCTGGCCGTACGGCGCGCGGGTCAGCGACAACACCCTCGACTCCTACGTTCGCCGGCTACGGAACAAGCTCGGTGCGCTGGGCGTGGCCGACCGCCTGGCGACGGTCCGCGGGGTGGGCTACCGATGGGAGTGACGGGCTTCCGCGGGAGGGTCGTCGCGCTCGCGGTTCTGATCGCCACAGCGGTGGTCGCGGTGCTGGTGGTGGTCTCGCACGTGTTGCTGAGCCAGGTGACCGACGCCGACGCGAACACGCTGGCGCACACACGTGCGGAGGCGGTGGCCGCGAACGTGGCCGTACGCGGCGGACACGTCGTGCTCATCGAGGGCGGCAACGAAGCGCTCGACACGGTCTCGTGGGTGTACGCCGACGGACACCTCATCGACGGAATCGTGCCGGGCAGTGTCCTTGACCGCGTCGACGCGCTCGTCGGATCCGGGCGGTCCCAGACCACCACGGTCGGCAGTCACCTCCTGTATGCCCAGCCGATCCGTCTGGAAGGCCACCGGGGCATGGTGGTCGTGAGGGTGGATCTGACGCCGTACGAGACGTCGGAGCAGCACAGCCTGACGATGTCGCTCATCCTGGGCGGCATCGCGATCCTGCTCGCCGGCGTCGTCGCGCACCTCGTGGTGGGCCGCGCGTTGCGGGTGGTCCACGAAATGGCCGCTCTCGCCGACGACTGGGGCGATCACGAACCCGGGCGCCGGTTCGGCCTCGGCGTTCCCCGGGACGAGTTCGGGGAGCTCGGACGAACCCTCGACCGCCTGCTCGAACGCGTGGACAACGCGCTCGCGGACGAGCGCCGGCTCACCGACGAGATCGCCCACGAACTGCGGACGCCCCTGACGGCCCTGCGGGGCGAGGCGCAGTTGGCGCAGCTCTCCGGTCACCAGGTGGCACCGGAGTCCGTACTGACCGAGGTCGACCGCCTGAACACGGCGATCAACACGATCCTCGGAGCCGCCCGGACCCGGATCGACGGCGGCACCCGCTGCGATCTCAGGGCGGCGGCTCGGCAGGCGATCGCCGGCCGCGCCGTCGAACTCGCCATCCCGGCCGATGTCGACGTCGCGGTGGCGAGCGAACTCGTCGTGGCGGTGTTGTCGCCCTTGCTGGAGAACGGCCTGCGGCACGCGAGTTCGCGCGTCCGGCTCACGTCGCGCGTCCAGCCCCACGAGGTTGTGATCGATGTCCTCGACGACGGACCGGGGTTCGACCCGGCGGAGGTCGACAGGGTCTTCGAAGCAGGGGTGACCAGCGGCGACGGGCACGGGTTGGGGCTGGCCGTGGTCAAGCGTCTCGCCGCGTCCGCGGGAGTGACGGTCCGCGCGATCGCGGACGGCCACGGCCGCGTCGAGGTCACCTTCCCGATGGCGGAGGCGATCGCGTAGTCAG
This sequence comes from Streptomyces sp. NPDC001068, assembly GCF_042897315.1. Taxonomy (NCBI): domain Bacteria; kingdom Bacillati; phylum Actinomycetota; class Actinomycetes; order Kitasatosporales; family Streptomycetaceae; genus Streptomyces; species Streptomyces sp. NPDC001068. Next base: position 29,543 of record NZ_JBIAYD010000020.1, read on the forward strand.
GTTGTGTGCAGGTTGGCCGAGCCAGTCTCGGCGCATGACAACGACGAGCGAAACCCGCACGCGCCGCGGTGGGCGCCTGATGCTGAACAAGGTTCCCGAGGTCACCGTCTGGTTCTGGGTGATCAAGATCCTGTGCACGACCGTCGGTGAGAGCTTCGCCGACTGGATCAACATGAAGCTGGGCGTCGGCCTGGTGAACACGGCCTGGATCTTCACCGCGGTGTTCGTCGTGGTGCTGGGCGTCCAGCTGCGGCTGAAGCGGTACGTCCCGTTCCCGTACTGGCTGACCGTGGTCGTTGTCAGTGTCACCGGCACGCTGTACACGGACATCCTGACCGACCAGCTCAACGTACCACTGTGGATCAGCTCCACGGTGTTCTCGGTGCTCCTCGCCGTGGTCTTCGGCGCGTGGTGGCTGCGCGAGCGCACCCTCTCGATCCACTCGGTCACGACGCGCTCGCGTGAGTCGTTCTACTGGCTCACCGTGCTCGTCACCTTCGCGCTCGGCACCGCGACCGGGGACTGGACCCTCGAGCTCACCGGCTGGAGCCCGGGAGCCTCGGTCCTGTTGCCGCTCGGCCTCATCGCCGCGATCACGCTGCTGTGGAGGTTCGGGGCGAACCCTGTGCTGTCCTTCTGGCTCGCGTACATTTTGACCCGCCCGCTGGGCGCCAACATCGGCGACTGGCTCGCCTCGCCGAAGACCGCCCAGCCGGGCGAGCCGACCGGCCTCGCGCTGGGCACCTTCACCACCAGCCTGATCTTCCTCGGCCTGATCCTGGCGACCGTCGTCTACCTGACCGTCACGCGCTCCGACGTGACCGAGACCTACGACGCCACGCACACCCCGCAGATCACCGCCGACCCGCGAAAGGAGCGCGTCGCGCTGGCGGGATTCGGCCTTCTCGCCGTCGCCACCGTGGGCCTGCTGGTCTGGGCGCACGGCCGGCCGCATGTCGGCCCGGCGCCCGAGGAGGACGCCACCTCCACCGTTCACCTCGCCCCCGGCCAGGCCGTGAAGAAGTTTCCGGCCACGAAGGTCGACGCGCTGAGGGCACTCGCGTCGACCTCGCTCAAGGACGCACAGGCGGGAAACCCGACCGGCGCCCACGCGGCTGCCCAGTCGCTGCGAGACCTCTGGGATGCCGACCAGGCTTCGCTGCAGCCGCTGGACAACACCGGCTGGACGTTCCTCGACGCCCAGATGGACCAGGTCCTGAAGACCTTCGGCATCGACCACTCCAACGCGCCGATGCCGGCGGCGCAGCAGGAGGCCGAGCTCAACACCCTCCTGACCGACATGCGCTGACGAACGTGATCGGCGGCGACTTCGCCGCAGTCGCCGCCGTCGGGAGATCCCCGTCCGGCACCAGCACGACGGCACACCGAACCCGGACGTGGCCCGAAGGGTGAGACCAAAGGCGCAGTGGCGCGTAGTACCACCGTACGACCCGGCGGATGTGGATCAGTCCGCGGTACCACCGGATCAGGGTGTCCGGCCTCCTAGCGTTGTCGTGAGGCGCCAGGGGTGACGGACGGGCGCCGGTTCCGACAGGAAGAGGCGCGCATGATCGACGCTCAGCAGCTGACCAAGCGGTACGGGGAGAAGAAGGCCGTCGACGGCCTGGACTTCGCCGTGCGGCCGGGCACGGTGACCGGCTTCCTGGGGCCCAACGGCGCGGGGAAGTCGACGACCATGCGCATGATCGTCGGACTCGACGCCCCGACCAGTGGCTCCGTCACGGTGAACGGACGCCGCTACGCAGGCCACCAGGCGCCCTTGCAGGAGGTGGGGGCGCTTCTGGAGGCGAAGTCGATCCATCCGGGCCGCTCTGCCCACAACCATCTGCGGGCACTCGCGCTGACGCACGGGATCCCCCGGCGCCGGGTCGACGAGGTCGTCGAGATGGCGGGTCTCGGCAGCGTGGCGAAGAAGCGGGCCGGTGCCTTCTCCCTGGGCATGGGCCAGCGGCTCGGTATCGCCGCGGCGCTGCTGGGCGACCCGCAGACGGTGATGCTGGACGAGCCGGTCAACGGGCTCGACCCGGAGGGCGTGCTCTGGATCCGCAACCTGCTGAAGGCCCTCGCCGACGAGGGACGGACCGTGTTCGTGTCGTCTCACCTCATGAGTGAGATGGCCCTGGTCGCGGACCACCTGATCATCGTGGGGCGCGGGCGGCTGCTCGCCGACACCACCGTGGCGGACCTCGTCAGGGAGGCGGGCGGCGACACCGTTCAGGTGGCAACCCAGGAGCCGGGCCGGCTGCGGGAGGCACTGGCCGGACCCGGGGTCGACATCACCGGCCGGGCCGGCTCCGAGGAGCTCCAGGTGGCCGGGCTGACCGCCCGCGAGATCGGTCTGACGGCGGCCGAGCACGGGATCGCGCTGTTCGAACTGGCGGCCCGGACGGTGTCCCTGGAGGAGGCGTTCATGAATTTGACCAGGGATGCCGTGGAGTACCACGGCTCCACGACCGTCGACACCCTCGAGACCGCCGGGAGGACCGCGTGAGCACCACCCTCACCACGACCCCAGAGGCGCCCCCGGCGGCCCCGGCCCGTCCCGCCTACCGGGTGACCGGACGGCGCGTGCTGGCCTCGGAATGGGCCAAGCTGTGGTCGCTCCGCTCGACCTGGATCACCCTGGGTCTCGGCCTGCTCTTCCTCGTCGCCTTCGGGCTCATCGCGGCGAACCACTACAAGTCCGGCGTCGGCTCCCCGCACCAGGACCGGGACTTCGCCACCGCGACCGCCGTGAGCCTGTCCCTCTTCGGCACCAACTTCGCACAGCTCGCCCTCGGTGTGCTCGGAGTGCTCGTCACGGCGGGGGAGTACTCCACCGGGATGATCCGCTCGACGCTCGCGGCCGTACCACGCCGGCTGCCCGTGCTGTGGTCCAAGGCGGCCGTGTTCGGGCTGGTCGCGCTGGTGGTCGCCACCGTCGGTGCGTTCGTCGCCTTCGGGTTCGGCAGCGCCATCGTCTCCGGCACCCCGGCCGCCATGGGCTTCACGCACCCGGGCGTCCTGCGCAGCCTGCTGGGCGCGGGCCTGTACCTCGGTCTGGTCGGTGTCATCGGAACCGCGCTGGGTGCCCTGCTGCGGTCGGTGGCCGGCGGCATCTCGGTACTGGTCGCCACCTTGATGCTGGTGCCGGGACTGGTCTCCCTGCTGCCCAGCTCCTGGCAGGACGACATCAGCCCCTACCTGCCGAGCAACGCGGGCGAGTCGATGTTCGCCCTGACCCACGACAGCCCCGCCCTGTCACCCACCGCCGGGCTGCTGGTCTTCCTCGGCTGGACGGCGCTCGCGCTGGCGGGAGCGGCGTACCGGCTGGTGCGCAGCGACGTCTGACCGCCTGCACCATGGGCAGGTGACGACCTTGACCACCAGCATGATCACTGACGACGAAAGCGGAATGGGACCGCTGGTCGCCCGGTTCGCCCGGGCCGGCCAGCGGCTCCGCCAGGCGGACCGGGCCCGCCCATGGGTGCTGGACACCGCGGTGGTGGTGCTGGTCCTTCTCATGTTCTGTCTGCCGGACCTGGTGCACCATGGCGGCGGGGCGGACCCGGACGGGGACGAGCGGCACAGGTTCCAGTTCGCTTTCACCCAGCTCCCCCTGGCGGCCGTACTGGCCCTGCAGGCCGGTCTGGTACTGCCGCTGCTGTGGCGGCGGCGCCGGCCGATGACCGCCTTCGCCGCCATCGCCGTCGTCTTCGTCCTGCAGTGGTCGCTGGGCGCCGCGCTGCGCGCGGACGTCGCCTTGTTCGTGGCCCTGTACAGCCTGGCCCTGCACGGGCAGCTGCGGCGGCTGCCGTGGGCCTGCGGGGTCATGGCGGCGGGGATGGTGCTGGTGGCGGTGCGGGTCTCGCCGGCCGTGTCCGTCTGGGACGCCCTGTTCTTCCTGCTGAGTACGCTGATCGCGGCCCTGGCCGTCGGCCTGATGGTGCGGACCCGGCGGGCGCAGCTCGCGGGGCTGCGGGAGCGGGCGGCGCGGCTGGAGACGGAACGCGACCAGCGCATCCGACTCGCGACCGCCACGGAACGCGCCCGGGTGGCGCGCGAGATGCACGACATCGTCGGCCACAACCTGTCCGTCATCATCACCCTCGCCGACGCCGGAGCGTACGCCACCGGCACCGCTCCCGAACGCGGCAAGGAGGCCCTGCTGCTCATCGGCGACACCGGCCGGACGGCCCTCGGCGAGCTGCGCCGGGTGCTCGGCGTCCTGCGCGAGGCGTCGGACGGCACCCGGCAGGCACCCGAACTGAGCCCCCAGCCCGGCCTCGCGGACATCGAGACGCTGTGCGACAGCGTGCGTACCGCCGGCCTGGAGGTCGTCTACCGCACCGTCGGCGAGGTGGACGCCCTGGACCGCGGGGTGCAGCTGACGGTCTACCGCATCGTCCAGGAAGCCCTGACGAACACGTTGAAGCACGCCGGTGCCGGCACCCGGGTGAACCTGACGGTGGTCGTCGGGGGCGAACGGCTCGTCATCCGGATCCGGGACGACGGGCCGGCCGGTCCCGCCGGGACCCCGGGACCACGGAACGAGGAAGGACACGGACTGGTGGGCATGCGTGAACGAGCGGCACTGTACGGAGGGACCGTGACCGCCGGCCCCGCGGCCGACGGCGGATGGGCCGTGGAGGCCACCCTGGACCTCACTCCGCGGGGAGGCACCCGGTGACCACGGTACTCATCGTCGACGACCAGCAGCTGCAGCGCTACGGCTTCCGGGTGCTGCTCGACTCCATCCCCGAGACGGAGGTGGTCGGTGAGGCCGCGAACGGTGCCGAGGCCGTCCGCAGGACCGCCGAACTCCGTCCCGACGTCGTGCTGATGGACGTACGGATGCCCGGCATGGACGGCATCGAGGCGACCCGCCGGATCGCCGAGGCCGGCGGGCGTTCCCGGGTCCTCGTGCTGACCACCTTCGACGTCGACGAGTACGTGCATGCCGCCCTGCGGGCCGGAGCCAGCGGCTTCCTCCTCAAGGACGCGCGCCCCGACGAACTCCTCGCCGGGATCCGCGCGGTCGCCGGGGGCGACGCGGTGATCGCGCCGGCCCTCACCCGCCGGATCCTGGACGAGTACGCCCGGCACGTGCCCGTGCCCACCGGACCGGGGGATCCGGGCGACGACCCGCGCCTGGCCTCCCTGACCGAACGCGAGCGTGAGATCCTCGTCGCCATCGGCAAGGGCTGGACCAACGGCGAGATCGCCGCCCGCTTCGTCGTGGCCGAGTCCACCGTGAAGACCCATGTCGGCCGTGTCCTGGCCAAGATCGGTGCCCGGGACCGCGTCCAGGCAGTGATCTTCGCCTACGACCGGGGTCTCGCCCGCCCCGGTGTCAGCCGACCGTAAGGCACAGGGAACGGCTGAGGCGTCCTGCTCCGGCGCGCACAGCGGCGTGATCGCCGCTCACCCGCCTCCACATGGCTGCCGCCGGTCCCGGGACCGCCGGTCCTGGCGCTGGGCGCCCGCCGCTCGGCACCGTGAACCAGCGAGGTGTTCGCCGTACCGGGTCCCGGGGGCCATGTGGGCGCGTTCTCAGTCCGGTGGATCCGGTTGCCGTTCCAGCCGGTACCCGTGGCCCCGCAGCGTGGTGATCCGGGGCAGCCGGGACCGCCTGCCCTCCGCCCGTGCCGCCTCGGTGAGTCTGCGGCGCAGGCCCGCCAGTGTCACGTCGAGGGTCTTGGTGGAGCCGAACCAGTTCTCGTCCCACACCTCGGCCATCAGCGTCTCGCGTGAGACCGCCTGGCCGGCCCGCGTGACCAGCACCGCGAGCAGGTCGAACTCCTTGGCCCGCAGGGGGACGTCGACGCCGAGCAGAGCGCAGCGGCGGGCCGTCACGTCGACGACCAGATCGCCCAGCCGCACCGGTTCCCGGGCCGGCACGGCCACCACGTGCCGTCTGAGGTGGGCCCGCAGCCGGGCGAGCAGCACGGTCAGGCTGAACGGCTTGACGAGGTAGTCGTCGGCGCCCGCGTCCAGCCCGGCGATGATGTCGATGTCGTCGGTCCGTGCCGTCAGGACGACGATCAGCAGGTCGGGGAGGCGGGCGCGCAGCTGCCGGGCGACGTCCAGGCCGTCCATGTCCGGCAGCCCCAGGTCCAGCAGCAGTACCTCGTACGGTGCCCGGGCGGCCTCCGCCAGGGCGCCCGCTCCGGTGCGGCACCACGTCGGGGCGTAGTCGTGGCCGCGCAGGCCGGTTTCCAGGTGGCGGCCGATGGTGTCGTCGTCCTCGACGACGAGGACGCGCAGTCGGCTGCGGTCCGGTGCGGCGGGCGTGCGCATGGTCGACAGCCTAGAAGTCGCGGGGCCGAGGGGCCCGTCCTGGGTGCACACGGTGTTCACAGGTCGCGGAGCTCCTCCACGGCCGGGCGGTGGCTGCCGCGGACGCCGTTGAGGGCCGCCGCCAGGATGGCGGCGACGGCGGCCGCCCCGGTGAGTGCCAGGTAGCCACCGGGGATCGACAGGGCCGCGGGCGGCGGATCGAAGACGCCGGTCAGGACCGTGACCAGCATCTCCGACAGGGCCCAGCCGATGAGGGCGCCTCCGGCCAGGCCCCCGACGGCCAGCAACAGCGCCTCGGAGAGGACCATGCCTCGCAGGTGGCGTGGTCGCGCGCCGAGGACGGTGGCGATGGCGAAGGTCCGGCGGCGTTCGGCGAGGCCGAGGGCGAGGACCAGGCCGCCGGCGCCGGTGGCGAGCAGGACGGCGAAGGCGAGCTCGATCCGGGTGAGACCGGCCAGGTCGACGGAGGTCAGGCTGGTCCCGACGGTGCCGCGGGTCTGCGTGAGGTCGGTGACGGTGGCCCCCGTACCGAGGTTTCCTCGCAGGTGGGCGGCGACCCGCTGCTGGTTCGTGCCGCCGGTGTCGAGGAGGAAGGCGCCGACCGAGTCGTCGCCGGTGGCCTTGGCGATGTAGGCGGCGTTGGCGACGAAGAAGCTGTCCTTGGGTGCGGTGGGGAACTCCTTGGCGATGCCGGCGTAGTGGAAGGGAACCGTGCGCAGGGACTTGGTGCGGGCGTCCTGGATACGCAGGTTGACGGTGTCGCCCGGGGACAGCTGGAAGTCGTTGACGGTCTCGACGCTGACGAGGAGGTTGTCAGGGCGCTGGGCGAGGCGGCGCATCAGCCGGCCGGCGGTGCCGCCGGCGAAGTAGGCGTCCTGGAGCGAAGTGGCCCTGGCGACGCTGTCCGGTCGGACGCCGTAGAGGTCCTGCAGGTCGGCGCCGACGTAGGCGAAGCGGTGCTGGAGCGGTTCGACGTGCCGTACGCCGGAGATCTGCAGGGCTGCTCCGGCCCCGGGCGCGACGTGGGCACCCGGTGGTTCGGTGACGGTGACGTCGGCGCCGTTGGTCAGCCGGGCGTCGACCTCGGCCTGCTGATGGTAGGTGGCGTTGAAGACGGCGGTGGAGATCGCGAAGGAGACGGCGAGGGCGAGCAGGACCACCGACCGGGCGAACGGGCGGCGGCGCCGGGCCAGGACGGCAGCGGTGGTGCCGGCCAGGGTCGCGGTCAGCGGCCGGACCAGCCGGGCCAGGACGGGACGGCCGTGGGCGAGGGCGAGCAGGACCAGGCGCCACAGCAGCAGGGCCGCGCCGATCCACAGCAGGGCGGGGCCGAGGAAGGCCCAGTACGACACGGAGATGCTGGGGACGCCCTCGGGCGCGAGGACGAGTGAGTACTGGTTGCCGGAGGAGGCGCGGAAGACGAACCAGGAGCCGGTCAGGAGGGCGAAGTCCAGCCCGCAGCGCATCCACCAGGGCGATCGTGAGCGCCGTACGGCCTCCTGCTTGCGGGTGTCGGCGACGGTGACCGTGCGCAGGTCCCGCAGGGCGGGGACGAGGACCGCGCCCGTGGCCACCGCGGCTCCCAGGACGAAGGCGACGGCGTACCAGACGGACCAGGTGCCCGCGCTCGCGCCGAAGGAGGCCGTGCCGAAGGCGAGCCGGCCGGTGAGGGCGGCGATTCCCAGTCCCGCCAGGCCGCCGAGGAGGCCGATGAGAGCGGCCTCCAGGCCGGCGAGGGCGGTGATCTGACGGGGTCGCAGGCCGCGCAGCCGCAGCAGCCCCTGTTCCTGGCGGCGCCGTTCACCGCCCGCCGAGGCGACCGCCGCCGTCAGCGCGGCGGCCAGCACCGCGCCCGGCACACCGAGGAAGAGGAAGAGGATCTGGGCGTACAGGGCGTCCTGGCGGGCCGAGTCGAGCGCCGCGCCGACGTTGTTGCCGACGAGGGCCGTGCCTGCGGAGCGGGCTTCGAGGTTTTGGGCGGCGCCGGTGACCGCGGTGAAGGCGGCGGCCGGGTCGGAGGGCAGCCGGGTCGTGTCGCGAGCGGTGTGGATCTGGGTGGTGACACCGGTGGCCCCGCGGGTGAGGGCGGCGAAGCGGGCGGAGGGCAGCAGGACGACGTTGTCCGGGGGCGCGGTCGGCTGGGACTGGCTGGGAGCGCCGACGGTCTGAAAGAGGGAGTCGGCCTGCGGCAGGTCGACCACACCGTCCACCCGCACCTGGCGCAGACCCGCACCGGGCAACCGGATGCCGATGGTGTCGCCGGGCGCCGCGTGCAGGTTGGATGCGGTCTGCTGGGCCAGCAGGACACCGGTGGACGAGCCGGAGAGCGTGCGAACGGCGTCGGGGAAGCGGGCGCGGTAGCCGTCGGGCAGGCCGAGGGCCATGCCGGGACCGGTGGCCTGGGTGCTTCCCTGTATCCGGGCCGTGAACCCGCCGGTGCGCGCGTAGCCGACCGGCAGCGCGGCACGGGTGCCGTCGGCGGCGCGCACCAGGGACAGAACGGAGTCCGGGTCGGCGCCGGGCTGTACCTGGACCTGCCACTCCACGGCGACCGAGTGCACGGCACGCCGGGTCATGGTCGCCTTCGACGCGGTCAGGAAGGAGCCGAGCGCGGCGACCAGCGCGACCGCGAGAGCGATGCCGGTCAGCGCGGCCAGGAGCCGTCCGGCGCGGTGGCGGGCCAGTCCGTGGGCCCAGGCGGTGATCATGGCATCTCCTCGATGGCCGGCGGGGTTCCGATGCGGTGCCGGGGCAGTCCCCGCTCCGGGGCGGTGGTCACGGAATCTCCTCGGGTGCGAGCAGCCGCCCGTCGCGCATGCCGCGGCGGACGGAGAGCCGGGCGGCGACGGCCGGGTCGTGGGTCGTGACGACGAGTGCCGCGCCGGTGTGGTCGGCGGCCGTCAGCAGGGCGTCCAGAACGCGGGCGCCGGTGGCGTGGTCCAGGCGCCCGGTGGGTTCGTCGGCCAGGATCAGACGTGGCGCCTGGGCCAGGACCCGGGCGGCGGCGACCCGCTGGGCCTGACCGCCGGAGATCTCCTCGGGGAGCCGGTCGGCCAGGTCCGCGGCGTCCACCAGGGCGAGTGCCGCGAGCGCGCACAGTCGCGCCTCGCCCTCCGGACGATCCGTCAGGACCAGGGGCAGGGCGGTGTTCTCCACCACGCTCAGGGCCGGTACGAGGCTGTCTCCCTGGAAGACCAGACCGGTGTCGTACGGTCCGAGCGTGGCCGCCCGGGTGACGGCGCCGCTGGTGGGCTGCTCCAGGCCGGCGAGCAGATGCAGCAGCGAGCTCTTGCCCGACCCCGAGGGGCCGACCACCGCGAGCCGGTCCCCGCTCCGGATCTCCAGGTCGGCCCCGTGCACGGCCACGACCGCCTGAGGCCCGCGGCCGAAGGTCAGGGCGGCGTCCGTGCAGCTGACGAGTACCTCATCCGACGGCATCGTGCGCCTCCTCGTGGTCCTGTCGCCGGGCATCGGCGCACTTCCCGTCCGTCAGGGTGATCACCCGGTCCGCGATACGGACCGCTTCCCGGCTGTGCGTGACGATCAGGACCGCGCACCCCTCCGCGGCCCGCTCCCGCAACATGGCCAGTACCGACTGCTCGGTCTCGCCGTCGAGTTCACCGGTCGGTTCGTCCGCGAGCAGGACGGCGGGCGAGTTGGCCAGCGCCACGGCCAGCCCGGCCCGTGCCAGCTCGCCGCCGGACAACTGACGCGGCAGGGCGTGCGCCCGGTCGGCGAGCCCCACCCGGGCCAGTAGTTCCCCGGCCGGGACAGCGGCCCTGCGGCCCAGCGCACGCTGCGGCAGGCGGACGTTCTCGCGCACGCTGAGGTGCGGCAGCAGGTTCCGGGTCTGCAGCAGGACCCCGATGTGCCGGGCCCGCAGTCTGGCTCGCTCGGTCTCGGGCCGATGACTGATCCGTACGCCGTCGACGTGGACCTCGCCACCGGAGGGCTCGTCGAGCCCGGCCAGGCACGCCAGCAGCGTCGACTTGCCGGCCCCGGACGGCCCCACGACCGCGACCGTCTCGCCACGGCGCACGCTCAGCGACACCCCGCGCAGCGCGAGTGTCTCCTCCTCGCCGGCCCGGTGGAAGCGGTACAGCTCGCGGGCCGTGAGGACGTCGCCGGCGGCGGCACCGCCGGCCGGTGTGCTGTCGTACATGGTGCTCACCGCCAGGTGAAGGAGTCGCTGACGATGCGCCACGGATCGACGTTGTCGGCCCTGACCGGTCCGGACAGGGTCAGGTCCACCTCGTGCCCCGCACGGTAGTACGCGTACCGCTCGAAAGCGTCCCGCACCACCTTGCCGGTGACCGGGTTCCGCGCCGAGTCGCCCTGGTAGGTGAGCAGGACCACCCGGCCGGCTCGCCGGGTCGCCTCGCTCACCGCGGGTGAGGAGAATCTGGGTACCTGGGAGCGGAGTCGAGGTACGACCGCGTTGGTGACCGAGCTCGCCGTAGGCGCGCCGGAGGCGGAAACCGCGGTGATCCGCACGGTGTTGAGCTTGTCGGTGAACGCGGTGGTGCCGCCCTGGCTCGTACGGGCCCAGCCCTCGGGGACCTTCACGGTGAAGCCGGTGTAGGAACCGCCGGTCGGCCGGTAGGCGACGTACACCTGGTTGTCGGGGATGTCACCGGGTGGGTTGGACTCGGTGGGTGCCGGCTGGTTCTGTCGGCTGACGGTGGCCGAACCGGACGCCGGGCCGCCTGTGCCGGCGTGCGACCCGGTGCCGGAACAGCCGGTGGTCACCGCCGTTGCGAGGGTGAGCCCGACGACCGCGTACGTTCTTGTGCGTGCTGTCATGGTCACTGCCCTCCAGGGGAGTCCTCGGACCGGACGGTCATGGCACCGACGCTAGGAGGAGGTCGGTTAACACCCCGCTCACCGAGGGTTAGACGACGGCAAAACCGTGTGGCGCAGCGCGTCCGCCCAGATGAACGGCCCGCATGATGAGGGCATGAGACAGCGCGTGGTGCGAGTCGCCCTGACGGCGGCCCTGGTCGCCGTCCTACTCCTCGCCGTCCCGCTGGCCCTGGCGATCAGGTCGTCCCTCTACGCCGACCAGCGCGACACCCTGGAGCGGTCGGCCCTGGCCGCGGCCGTACGCGTGAGCCCGGACTTCGTGACCGGTGATCCGGTGGAACTGCCCGCACCACCGTCCGGCGGGCGTCTGGGCCTGTACGACCCGGGGCTGCGACTGCGCGCGGGCAGTGGCCCGCGGCCCGGCGACAGCCCGGTCCGGCAGTCCCTGGGCGGTGCGGCCGTGCGGGGCCGGGCCGGCCAGGACCTGGTGGTCGCCGTACCCGTCTCCCACGCGGAGAAGGTGATCGGCGTCGTACGGGCCTCCTCGCCCGCCGGTGCCGTACGCAACCGGGTCACTGTCGCCTGGCTGCTGCTGCTCGGCGTCGCCGCACTCGCGCTGACCGTCGCGGTCCTCGTGGCCCGCCGGCAGGCCCGGGTGCTGGCCGCGCCGCTGGAGGATCTCTCCCGTCAGTGCCGGGCGGTGACCGAGGGCGACCTGACCGTACGGGCCGCACCGAGCCGCGTCGCCGAGATCGACCAGGTCGCCCGCACTCACAACGAGATGCTGCACAGCCTTTCGGAACTCCTGCGCCGCGAGCGTGACTTCACCGCCAACGCCTCCCACCAGCTGCGCACTCCGCTCACCGGCCTGCAACTCGCCCTGGAGGCCGGTCTCGAGCAGGACGACGACGCCCGGCTGCGGCCCGTGCTGGCCGAGGCGCTGGCCAGCACCCAACGCCTGCACCACACGGTGGAGGAAGTGCTGCGCCTGTCGCGCTCCGGAGAAACGGCCCGCCCCACCGCCGGGACCACCGCCGTACGACAGCTGCTGCGGGAGACGGAAGACCGGTGGCACGGCCTGTTCGCCCAGGACGGAAGGCGTCTGGAGTGCTCCACCGAGGAGACACCGGCCGGCATCCGGGTTCCGGGCGCGTCCGTCTCGGAGGTGCTCGGGGTCCTGCTGGACAACGCCCGGGTGCACGGGCGCGGCACGGTCCGCGTGGCGGTTCGGGACCTGGAGGACGCCCTCGCCCTCGACGTGAGCGACGAGGGTGCCGTGACGGGCGAGCCGTCCCGGCTCTTCGACCGCGGGCGCACCGGCGGCGGAGAGGGGACAGGCATCGGCCTGGCCCTCGCCCGTGAACTGGCCGTTTCTCTCGGAGGCAGGCTCTCCCTGACCAACCGGCACCCGGCAACGTTCACCTTGCTCCTTCCCGTCGGCCGGAGCGAGACACGGGGGGCGGGGACACGGGGGTGAGACGGGCCGGGACTCCCGCGGCCGACGTGCGATACGTGCCCTTCATGCCGACTCCTCGCGCCGCTGGTGGGACGTGGGCCGCCGCACACCCACCGCCCGTGTTCATGAAGCGGACGATGTGGTGTCATTCGCGTGGAACGGTCGCGTCCGTACCGCCGGCCGCCGATCCGGAAGCCACCATCTCCCCGGCGGCGCGGCCTGCACGTCAGGATCGAAGGGGCAGGGTGTGGAGAGCATCACCAAGAACAGGCAGTCGCTGGACGCGCTGCGTGCCATGGTCTCGCGCGCTTACGGCGCCGACCGGGTTCCGGTCGGCGACGGGTGGGTGAGCGAGCTGGGGCACGGCTGGTTCAACGTCGCCTACCGCATACGCCTGAGGGACGGCGCCGAGGTCGTTCTGAAGATCGCCCCGCCGCCGCAGGTGGAGGTGATGACCTACGAGCGCGGCGCGATGTCGACCGAACTGGCCATGCTGGAGCTTCTGCGCACGCATACCTCCGTGCCGGTTCCGGCCGTCGACTTCGCCGACCAGAGCCGCGAACTGTGCGACGCCGACTACTTCTTCATGCCGTACGTCGATGCCGAAAACCTCGGGATCATCGCCGAGACACTCCCCACCGTAGAACGCGACGCCTACATGGAACAGGTCGGCGCGGCCAACAGGGAGATCAACTCGCTGCGCGGCGCGGCGTTCGGGCCACTGGCCGGTCCTGGCGATCCGAGCTGGCGGCGGGTGTTCACCGGCATGCTCGAGGACGTCCTGCGCGACGGCGAGCGCCGGAGCGTGGACATCGGATGGGACTACGACACGGTCCGGGCGGTCATGGCCGAACACGCCGGCAGTCTCGACGAGGTCACCGAACCGCGTCTGGTCGAATGGGACCTGTGGGACAGCAACGTCATGGTCCGTGACGGAAAGCTCGTCTGCGTCATCGACCACGAACGTGCCTTCTACGGCGACCCGTTGATCGAGGCAGGTTTCACCGGCGTACAACTGGCCGCCTTCGGCGACCCATCGGCCTTCATGCGCGGCTACGGCCATGGTGAGCTGACCGCGAGCCAGCGGGTGCGCCGCAACCTGTACGGCCTCTACCTCATGCTCATCATGGTCATCGAGACCGTCTACCGCGCCCACGCCGGCACCACGCAGTACGACTGGGCGCGCCCGAAACTCGACGAGGCGATGGCATCGCTCGGCCGCACCCGGCCGTGACCACCACCCCCCTCGCCCGCGACTCCGACAGCACCAGCCGGCTCGGCACCGAGCCGGTGGGCCGGCTGCTGTGGCGGGCCTGCACGCAGACGACCGCAGCGGTCGGCGTGTACGGCGTCTACGCCCTGACCAACGCCTGGTTCGTCGGCCAGGGCGTGGGCGACGACGCGATGGCGGCGGTCAACCTGGCCGCCCCGCTGCTGCTGTTCCTGGGCGCGGTGTCCACCACCGTCGGCGCGGGCGGCGCCTCCCTGATCTCCCGTGCCCTGGGCGCGGGAGACCGAGGCGCCGCCGCCCGTGCGGCGGGCAACTCCTTCGCCCTGTTCTGGATCTGCGCCGCCGCCACCACCGGGCTCGGTCTGGCTCTCCTCGACCCGCTGCTCGCCCTGCTCGGCGCGCACGGCGAACTGCGCGACACCGCCCGCCCCTACGCCGTGGTGCTGCTGTGCGGGGCGATCGTCTCCACCGGCTTCTCCAGCCTGGTGCGCGCCGAGGGCCGGACCGGCTATTCCACCCTGTTGTGGGTCGTGGCCGTCGCCGTACAGATCACCCTCGACCCCCTGCTGATCTTCGGATGCGGCCTGGGAGTACGGGGCGCGGCCCTCGGCACCGTCGGAGGCCAGGCCGTGTCCGCGGCGATGAGCCTGTGGTTCTTCTTCCGCCGACGCGGCCGCCCGTATCGCATCGGCCTGCACGACCTGCTGCCCCACGGTCCGACACTGCGCACACTCCTCGCCGTCGGCCTTCCCTCCTTCCTGGCCGGAACAGGCGTCACCCTGCTCGCCGTCCTCGTCAACACCACCCTCGCCGCCACCGGACCGGCCACCGCCCTGGCCGCCTACGCCGTCTGCGCCCGCCTGCAGACCTTCGCGACGATGCCGCACACCGGCATCAGCCAGGCGCTCCAGCCTCTCGCGGGCTACAACGCCGGCCGGGGCCTGCACCAGCGCGCCCTGCGCGCGTGCCACCTCGCACTGCGCGGCTCCCTGCTGTACGGCCTGCTCACCGCCGTCACGCTCGCGCTGGCGGCACGCCCCCTGACCGGAATCTTCCTGAACGACGCCGACACCATCGCCACCGCCGCGCAGGCGCTCCGCGTCATCGCCCTCGGCCTGACGGTCGCCGGCGTCGGCCCGCTCGTTGCCTCCTACGCCCAGGCCCTGGGCCGCCCCACGCCCGCTTACCTGCTCACCCTCGGAACGCTGCTCCTGATCAAAGTCCCCCTCGTCGTCGCCCTTGGCCGGCTCGGCACCGGCGGCGTCTGGGCGGCACTGGCTTCCGGCGAACTCGCCACCGCGGCCGTCGCGCTCCTCCTCCTGCGACGCCTGCGCGGCAACACGCCCAAGGCTCCGTGACCCTCTGGTGCGGCCACGACGCGCGTCATGACGGGGCCAGGGGCTGTCGAGGGAAGTCTGCGGGGCCGTGCCGTCTTCGAACGGGACGTTCAGCTGCCGGCCCAGCCGTTCCGGGTCCGCGGCACCCGCGCGCGGCGGTGCCGGGAGAGGTTTCCGCTGTGGCAACCGCCGCAACCGTGCTGCGTGGGACACTTCGAGCAACTCACCCAGTTGGACGCCCAGCAGGCACGCAGGAATTCCCAGGTCTTCCTGGGAATCCCGATGCTCGATCAAGTCGTCGCTCGCAGTTGAGGTTTGTAGAGTTCGTGCCGCGTGGCTTCGAGCGGCGGGTTTCGGCGGCTGAGGTGTCCGGTGTTCAGCGAGGTGGCGTTACGAGGCCGATCTCGTAGGCGGTGATGACCAGTTGGACTCGGTCGCGGGCTTCGAGTTTGGTGAGCAGTCGCGCTACGTGTGCCTTTGCGGTGGCCACGCTGATGTAGAGATGGGCGGCGATCTCGTTGTTGGACATGCCGCGTCCGATGAGGGTCAGTACCTCACGTTCCCTCTCGGTGATGTTCCCGGCCGGTCGTGGCCGCGGGGCTGGTTCGGGGCGGGCGGCGAACTCTGCGATCAGGCGGCGGGTGACGCTCGGGGCGAGCAGGGCGTCTCCGGCGGCGACCACGCGGATCGCCCCGAGGATGTCGTCCAGGGCCATGTCCTTGACGAGGAATCCGCTCGCACCCGCTCGGAGCGCGCCGTAGACGTACTCGTCGTCGTCGAACGTGGTGAGGATGAGGACGCGCGTCGCTCCAGCGGCTGCCGTGATCAGCCCGGTGGCCTCGATGCCGTCCATGCCCGGCATGCGGATGTCCATCACCGCCACGTCGGGCTCGGTCTCCCGGACCAACTGGACCGCGTCGGCGCCGGTTCCGGCTTCTCCCACCACATCGATGTCGGGGGCGTCGGCCATCAGGACGCGCAGGCCGTTGCGGACCAGTGGCTGGTCGTCGGCGAGCACGACGCGGACCGTCATGAGATGTGCACTCCTTCGGAGAGGGGGAGTCGCGCCGCCACGCGAAAGCCGCCCTCGGATCGCGGCCCGGCGGTGAACTGGCCGCGTAGCAGGGTGACGCGTTCCCGCATTCCGGTGATGCCGTATCCGGTGCCGGAGGTGGGGCCGCCGCGGCCGTCGTCGGCGACCTCGATGGTCAGTTCACCGTCCTGGTAGCCGATGGTGACGCGGCAGTCGGGGGTGTTCGCGTGGCGTACGACGTTGGTGAGGGCCTCCTGGACGATCCGGAAGGCTGCCAGGTCGACATCGGGGGGCAGGGGCCGTCGTCCTCCGAGCCATCGCATGTCGACATGGATGCCCGCGTCCTTCGCCGAGGCGGTCAGCCGGTCGAGGTCGGCCAGCCCCGGGGCAGGCTCGCGCGGCGCGGCCTCCGCCCCAGGGCCCGGTTCGGTGCGGCGTAGTGCGCCCAGGGTGCGCCGCAGCCCGGCGAGGGTTTCCCTGCTGGTGTCTTCGATGGTGGCCAGCGCGTTGCGGGCCTCGTCCGGCTGTGTGTCGATGACCCGGCGGCCCACGCCTGCCTGGATGGCGATGACGCCGATGCTGTGCGCGATCATGTCGTGCAGCTCACGGGCGATCCGGAGCCGTTCGGCGGCGACGGCCTGGGCGGCGGTCTGCGAGCGCAGTGCCGCGGTGTGCTCTCGGCGTTCGCGAACCGAATGGCCGGTCATCCAGGCGGCGGCGAGCGCCAGGGCGAGGACCACGACCGTGCGGGCGAAGCCGTCCGTACCGGTCCCGAGGCGTGCGGCAAAGGCAACCTGTACGGCGAGCGTCGTGACGGCAGCGGTGACCGCGATACGGCGAGGCCGGGTGGCCACGATGTATCCGGCGGCGAGGTCGTTCGCCAGAACCAGCAGATACACGACCTGCCAGAACGGGGTTGTCGTCGCCGTGGCGTACGTACCCAGGAGCATCAGGGCCAGGGCCGGAAGTGGGCGGCGGCGCAGCAGTTCGAGAGGCAGGACCGTGACCGCGGCTGCCGAGACGGAGGGCAAGCCGGGGGAGTCGAAGGGTGTGCCGCGTGCTGCGAAGAACAGTGCGAAGGGGTAGGCGATCGCCCCGCACCAGGCCAGAGCCGCCCGCGCGGCCGGCCGAAGGTGCCAGGACAGCAGGGGACGCGGCTTGGCGGACATGGGGCGATCGTAATCGCCCGACCAGCGGCGGAACACTGGCCCGTGGGCGTACGCCCACGGGATACCAGGCATCCCGCGAGTGCAGCCGACAGACCGATGCCGGACGGACGCTCTCCCCGGCACCGTTGGCCGGGTGATCGAAGTCAACGAACTGACCAAGCGATACGGCAGGGCCACTGCCGTCAACGGCCTGACTTTCACCGTGCGCCCCGGGCACGTCACCGGGTTCCTCGGTCCCAACGGTGCCGGCAAGAGCACCACGCTGCGCATGCTCCTCGGCCTGACCGAACCCACCAGCGGCACCGCCACTGTCGACGGTCACCTGTTCCGGGACCACCCGCGCGGCCTGCGTCACGTCGGTGCCCTGCTCGACGCCCGTGACGTCCATGGCGGTCGCAGCGCAGTGGCCTGTCTGTCCGCCCTGGCCCGCAGCAACGGTATCCCGCGGCACCGGGTGGACGAGGTCCTTGAGGAGGTAGGACTGGCTCCCGCGGCCCGGCGTCGCATCGGCGGGTTCTCCCTGGGCATGAAGCAGCGGCTCGGCATCGCCACGGCTCTGCTCGGCGACCCTCCGGTACTGCTGTTCGACGAGCCGGTCAACGGCCTGGACCCGGAGGGCGTGCGGTGGGTACGCGGCCTGTTCAGGCGACTGGCCGCCGAGGGGCGCACTGTGTTCGTCTCCAGCCACCTGATGAGCGAGATGCAGAACACCGCCGAGCACCTGATCGTCATCGGCCGGGGCGAGTTGATCGCCGACGAGAGCGTGGCGGAGTTCGCGGCCCGCGGCACCCGCCGGAGCGTGACCGTGCGGACACCCGACAGCACCGCGCTGGCAGCTGTGCTCGAAGCCGAGGGCGCATCGGTACAGCCGGACGACTCGGTCGCCGACGCAGAGGAGTGGCTCACCGTGACCGGCCTGAGCGCGGCCCGCATCGGGGAACTCGCCTCCCACCACCGCATCGTGCTCCTTGAGTTGGCCACCCGTACCTCCTCACTGGAGGAGGCGTTCATGGAACTCACCGCCGACAGCGTCGAGTACCTCGCGGGAGAATCCCGATGACCTCGACCACCACACAGCAGACGGGGGTCTCGGCCGCCGTGCGCGCCGCCGACCCCGGCGCCCGCTTCCGGGACCTCCTCGCCGCCGAGTGGATCAAACTCTGGTCGCTGCGGTCCGTTTCCTGGGCGTTCGGGGTCAGCGCGCTGGTCATCATCGCCGTCAACATCAGTGCGGCCGTCGCGGACTACGACAACTGGCCGACCTACAACGAAGGGATCCGGGCCCTCTTCGTTCCGATCTGGGCCATGCGGGACGCCTTCACCGTCGGCGCCTGCATGGTCCTGATACTCGCCACCGGCAGCATCGGTGCCCTGACGGTCGTCGGCGAGTACAGCACCGGACAGATCCGCACGACCTTCGCGGCAGTACCGGCCCGTCGATCGGTCGTAGCGGCCAAGATGGCCGTCGTGACGGCAGTCATGCTCGTCCACGGCACCGTCGTCGCGGGAACCTCGTTCGGCGTGACACAGGCCATCCTGTCCGGTAGGGGCATCGGCCTGTCCCTCGGCTACCCTGGCGCGCTTCGCGCCGTCGCGGCGTCCGCCCTGCTCGCTCCGGTGTGCGCGCTCGTCGGGATGGGCCTCGGCGCCCTCATCCGGCACACCGCAACCACCCTCGTGACGTTCACCGGAATCCTTCTGCTTCTGCCCTTCCTCCTCAACGACCGCCACCGCTGGTCATCCGCCATCCTTCACGCGCTGCCCCGCAGCGCGTGGGAACGACTGGTGCAGATGGGCGACCCCTTCGGATCGGCCCCCTACCCGGCGACCATCAGCGGGTCGTGGATCGTGTACGCGGCCTGGCCCCTCGCCGCAGCAGCCGTCGCTGTGGTCGCCGTCCGCCGGCACGACCCGTGAGCCCGCAGGAACTGGCTGCCAAAGACGTACACCGGGCCGTTGCAGCAGGCCCTTGATCCGTACTCGCCGGGTGCCAGGCGGGGGGTCTGCCGCACGATCGGGTGAACTGGAACCCAAACCGTGGGGCAGGTCAAGATGTCACCCGGTCGTGCGGCAGACCTCAACGCTGTCCCGCTGTTCATCGATCGGCGCGTAGTCGCGTTCCCGGCCTGTCCGGTCGACGACCTTCCGTCCGAACCTCAACCGCGTCCCGGTCCGACGGTTGATACCCACCTCTCGGCGAGCGGGGCAGGTCCGGGCTTCTTGGGTTTCCGACAAGGTGGGGCCAACTCAGACCGTTAACGCCGGCTCAGTGAGGACATTCGCGAGTAATCGGTGACGGGGCATCATCCGATTGCTCAACCGAAGGTCCAGACGCCGTCGCCGAGCAGTTGGTCCAAGTCATTGGCGACCTGATCGATGAGGTCGTTTCCGAAGACGACGAGGGCTTGTTCGGCGTAGTGGGCGAACGTGCCGAGGCGGGCGTCCGCGGTGACGAGGAACTGGAACTCGTCGTCGGCGATGGCGCTGCCCGGCCAGGGCGGCTGCCCCGGGCCGCCGACGCGGTGCGGATCGAACTCCCAGCCGTTGAGATATGGACGGCACTCGTAGACCCATTCGCCGGGCCGGACGCAGGCACGCAGGCCGCGCTCGATGACGCCTTCGGCGGCTGAGATCGCTGGAGCGCCGCGGTCAAGCATGCCGTAGAACCAACGGCGCGAGTCGAGCGGCGCGGTATACCGTCCGCTCCCGCTGGCGTAGTCGAAGCCGATGCGAGCCTCGCCGCGACGCGCTATCCGTCCGGACTCGGCGTCGTGGAGAGAATGCCTCGCGGGCGGGGCCGTAGCGGGCTCGCCCGGCGGGGTCCAGAGGTGGGACCGGACCATCGTGACGTCCCGAAACCCGACGGCCACAAGGGCGCTGCGCAACTGCCCGTCGGCCTCGGCGACCAGGAACCCCTTCGCCGGCGGCTGGAACCGCAACAACGGCGGCTTGGCGAGCAGTTCGGCACGTGAAGCGGTCAGGCCCCCGACAGCAGCGAACCCGGTGCCCCGAACGGTCTCCAGCCAGCACGCCGCGGCAACCCTTCCACGGTGAGTCAGCACGCGGACATCGACGTCCCAGTACGGGATCGATCCCATCGCGTGCCAGACCGACAGAGGGACCCGGTGCGGCCCGGAGCCGGCGGAGAGGCCGAGCGCCTCCTGCGCCTGCGCCTCGTCCCACCGGACCGATTCAATGCCCCACTCAGGCTGCGTCTGGGGGAAGTCGAGCTCGGCGACTTCACCGACCAGGACACTGCGCTCCCATCCTGCGGTGAAACCCGCAGATTCCAGGGAGGCCGTCAGCCGTGATGCTTCTGTGTCGTGGGCGAACACGCGCCACTCCACAGGTTCCACACGCGCAGCTGCGCACTGCTGCACTTGCGAAGCAAGCCGCGCGGTCGAGATCGAGGCGTCCAGGGCGGGGTGATCGACGATGCAGTGGGTGCCGTAGTGCGTGAGGGTCAGCGGCCCGATCCGCTCGACCACGGTGCCGAATCGCGGATGCGCCGAATCGGGGTTACGCAGGCTGCGATCGTACGCTGCCAGCAGTTCCCCCACGTTCATGACCACCGCGGTATTCAAGCACTGCGGTTTCCGTGACGCCATTGAAAATGTCAGGGACGCCGAGCGCGGTGCGGCTCTCGTCCGGCCGGTTGGTCGGGAGCCGACTATCCTGCTGAGGTTGACAGGCGTGTTCCTCACTCACACCATCCGAGATTCCGCGAACCCGCACGGGGCCCGGCGGCCAGGTTGAGGCCGGCGAGCGTGCGCCGACTCTCGCCGTACGGGATGTGGCGGAGGAGGCCGGGCTCACGGCACGCGCGGAGGATGCTTACGTCGCCGTCTTCGTCCAAGACGACCGACTCGACGTACGCCGCATCACCGCCGTCGTCTGCATCATCTCCTGGAACGGTGAGTAGAAGGCGAGTTCGCCGCTATTACGGTTGCGGCGCACGAGTAGATGGCGGTGACCGGGCTGGTCGTCGGCAACGTCGGCCAGGGCCCAGTCGTAGTAGCGGTGTCCCTTGGCGCCGCCGCGGCCTGCGGAGAGCTTCTGCCAGGCACGCTTCGGCAGTTTCTTGGCCAGTGCATCGGCCCGCACTATGCCCACCCGGGTGGCGATCTGGTGATCGCAGGCGACCGCGAGGACGTAGCCGACCTGGCGGTCTTCCAGCGCATCCCGCAGATGCGGATTGCCGCCGTAGACCTCGTCTGCGGCCACCCAGGCCGCACGGACCCTGGCGTCCAGGGTCCGGTCGATCATACGGAGGGCGAGGGCGGGCTTCGTGGCGAAGCCGACCTCCTCAGGAATCCCGGCCGACCGGCAGCGGGCCGCGTCCGTGATCCACGAACGCGGCACATACAGTTCCCGGTCGATCGCCGCGTGACCGCGTCGGCTGGAATAGGCGAGGTAGACGGCGACCTGGCTGTTCTCGATGCGTCCGGCAGTGCCGGTGTACTGGCGCTGCACGCCCACCGTGGCGGTGCCCTTCTTCAGGTCGCCGGTCTCATCGACCACCAGTACCGCCTCCTCATCATGCAGTCGCTCGACGACGAAGCTGCGCAGATCGTCCCGGACTGCATCGGCATCCCACTTCGCCCTCGACAGCAGATGCTGCAGGCCGTACGGGGTGGTATGGCCGACGTGCTCGGCCAGCGTCCAGCAGTTCTTGCGCGGCAGGTCCGACAGGAGCCCGAGTACGAACTCCCGCGCACGCCGGCGCGGTTCCACCCGGGCGAACCGTCCCGCGATACGGCCCATCAGAACCTCGAACATGTCCTGCCAGCGGGCAGGATCTATGCTGTGACCTGCGGCCACCGCCTGATCTTCTGTCTTCACACACCGATGATCATCGGTGGCCGCGCCCGTTCCGCATGCCGCCGATCAAAGGAAACAACAAGCGCGCAACGGATGAGTTGCGAGCTGCGGCCCGGCGCCGCTCGCCGCCTACCATTCGGGGCAAGAGGCTCACGCGCGCCTCCGGGCAGGGGGCTAGGCATGCGGTCGACCACCTCACGGCCGGTGTTCCGGCGCTTCGTCGGTACCGTCGCGGTCGGCATGGCCCTGGCCGCAACCTCGGGGTGCACGGTTCCCGTCAATGCTGTCGCCGGCATCTCCGTGACCGGCGACGGCCATCTGCTCGGCGTCATGATGGTCTGCGGGCATCACATCGATGGCGCGACCCTCTACGTGAACAGCGACGACGTCAACAAGCAGGTGACCATCGGTTCATGGACCGCCGACCGCCCCCTCGCACCCGGTCTCGCCGCCTGGACCCTCGATTCACCTGCCCCCGGCTGGACCGCGACCAGACCGCTGACCCCGCTCACCGCCAAGACGACGTATGCCTTCTACGGTTGGACCAAGGACAACTCGTGGTCAGCGAACAGCGTCTCCTTCACCCTGAGCGACCGGGACCGGCTCACCCCAGGAAACGTCCGCTACGAAGAGATCTCCGACAAGGGCGACGCATCCGAAGTCACCCTCCCCATAGCGGAGTTCAAAGCCAGGGCCTGCCAGAACATGTAACGCTACGGTGCCTCCGGCCAGGTCGAGGTGCTCCTGTTGCCGGAAGGCACGCGCTCAACCTTCGCCGACACAAGATCACGATCTACAACTGGATTACTAAGAACACAGATACAGGCCGCTACGCAACTCGGGGCAGGTCAGAGAGAGAAACGATAGCTGGCTGCGGCCGCAGCTGGGCGGCTTCGAACAGGCGGACCTGAAGGTGGCACGATCGGCTCCGGTTTGGACTGGCGGTGGGGTGTGGCGTGGGCGAATGGCGGACTGATCCGACGTCTGCGATGTGCCGGGCCTTGGTGGACGGGGCGGAACTGTCCTCGTTCGCAGGCGGACGGTTCGACGTTCGGGCAGCGGTGGCAGCCATCCGGTCCGAGGTCAAGGACGGATTCCTGCTCGACCAAGTCCCCTGGGAGCATTTCCCAGAGGGAGATCGGGTCAGGGAAGCCGTTCACCTGCTGCATACGAACGACTCGCCTGTTCGCACCGGAGCAGGCGTTGTGGATGGCCTGTGTGCCAACGACATGCGGGCCGCAGCCGCTCTCGCTGTGCCGTTCCTGATCCGTATCGCCGCCGATACCCGACACCCGTACCGCGCCGGCGCGCTCGCAGAGGCCGCCGCCCCGGCACGCGCCCGCTACTTCGGCGTGGCCTCCCGCGACGAACTGCTGCTCCACCGCACCGACACCAAGGGACGTGATCCGTACGACGCCTACGGCGTTGAGGTGACCGGCTACCCTGCTGGCTGGTCGGTCGCCGCCGCCCGGGCCGCGATCACCGCCGACATCGCTCTCCTGCAGCCCCTTCTCGGCGCCCCCGACCCGTCGATACGCATCCGCGCCGCCTACACGCTGGCCACCGCCGCAGACCCTGACCGAGCGGTCCGTACCTCGTTCCGCGCCCGGCTTGCCGCCGAGCGGGACCCGATCGTCTGCGCCGCCTTGATCCTCGCCACCGCCGAAGCCACCCGAACCTACTCCCACGCGCCGACCATCGCGTGGATGCGCGAGTGGTGGCGGGACCCGTCACAGGCGCCCGAAGTCCGGCTGGCCGCCACGGTCGGCTGGCTCTGCCTCACCGACGAACCCGTCCCCGACGACTTGCGCGCCGTGGTCGACGACCTCGCCACCGACGAGCGCGCCCACGCCATGGACGCCCTGCCCTGGATGGCCGTTGCCGGCGGATCCGGCGAAACAGGACTGCACCGCTGCGCGCGAAAGATGCTCCTCCTCGACCAGCCCGACCCTGAGCACTGCGACGACCCATGGGCCTCGCACCTCTGACGGTGAGAAACCAGCCGTCCACGATCATCAGGTCCCAAACGGGTCTGGTGCAGGTTCGGGTGAGGTCAAGATGTCACCCGATCGTGCGGCAGATCCATAACTGCTCCCATGTCCTGGGCTCGTAGGCCCAGCGTTTCACGACAAGCGGGTCCTCATCGTTGCCGCGCGGGATGTACGACGCCTGGTAGCCGTAGCAGCCCTGGAGCAGGGGACGCTGGGAGAACACGAGCCGGCCGCACTCGCCCAGGCACGTAAGCCACGCGACTGCCTACTACCGCTGGAGACGTCTTCGTCGCCCACTAGTGTTCGACGTGGTAGCGGCTTTGGGAGACAACGGCCTGGCGGAGCTTTGTGGTGAACTCGGGAGTGCGGGCGATGCGGTCGACGCCACCGGCTTTGCTCTGACGCAGGGCGTTCTTGAAGCTCTGTTCCAGTGTGCCCGTCATGCGGGACATGAGGTCGTCGCTGAGATGGGCGAGATCGATGTTGAGCAGGTCCCGCGGGGCGGGCTGCCTCAGACGAGTGAGTGTGTGGGCGGACATGGCCGCCAGAGGGTAGAGCCAGTTCTCCAGGGTTTCGCCCAGTAGCGGCCGGTCTTCGGCGTACTGGGTGAGGAAAGCACGTAGTCGGGTGTGGACATCGAGGCAGAGACGGTAGATGTCCAGGTCGTGGCGGGAGGAGAAGATCTGGGTGTAGTGCTGGTCGTCCAAGAGCAGTGCGTCCGAGTGCCGCAGAGCGATGTGCGGTTCACGCTGGACAAAGGCCGTGAACTCCCGGGCCAGGCGGGTCATGCTGATGACGCGGTCGAGAGGGAAGCCGAGGTTGCGGTAGTAGCTGGCTCGGCGTTCGTAGTAGTAACCGCCGGCGTGGCCCAGACTTTCCTCGATGTCTTTCTGGATGGCTTCGGTGGCTCGCAAGGCGCCTGCTGGGAGTTGCGTCTGGCTGTTCGTGGCACGGATGATGCGGTCGCGCGCGGTGCCTGACTCGGGCGCAACCACGATCTTGACCAACAGGGAGCGGTCGCGGTGCTGGCCGCCATTCTGGATGTAACTGTAGATCTCATGGCTGGTCTGCAGCCCGTTGACGATCTGCGGCTCCTTCACGACGATTCGTTTGCCTGCGATCTGGGCAGCGTCCGCGACCACGGTGACACCGTTGTTGAACCACCAGAAATCCTCGCCCGTGCCGGACTTGAGCGTCTCACCGATGGCGTTGTTCACCGCGGTTGACCCGGCGTAGTCACGAACGTTCGACTCGAACAGTTCCAACCGCAGAGCTTCGTTTTCGGAGGTGATGAAGCGGTAGTACTCGTCCAGGCGGGCCAGGCACACGTACCCCTCACCGAGCGAGGTGCTCATCGGGGTTTCGGTGAATACCAACTGTGCGACAGCTTTGGCTCCCCGGGCGGTGCGTTCACGTAGATCGGCAGCGTTCAGATACTCCAGGTCTGCCAGGGTGTCCGAAGTGATCTTCGCGAGCTCCCGCCGCAGACGATCTCCCTTGGCCTTCACGTTGGGGTGCGGTGTCTCAGCGGCCTTGTTGGCATAGATCACCTTGATGCGGACCTGCGGGAACGACGACGCCAGCTCCTCAAGGATGTGCAGGAAACGCCGTGTTCGATCCAGGAGCTTGGCATTCGTGTGCGGGGCCAGGTCCTCTTCGTCCCTGCTCATGTCCAGCAGTGTCGGCAGGTGGAAGTGCAGCTTCTCGACCACCGTCTCCTGGTAGCCCGATGAGGTCTTGGCCTGCAGGATCACCAACTCGATCTTGCTGGCACGCGAAGGCAGGAACTGATGGGCATCTGCGGTGACGTAGCGTTCGTCGACGAAGGTCCAGATGCCGTCGATGCCGCAGTCGTGAGCCCCATCGACGATGCCGTCCATGATTTCGTCGTTGTCGAGGTCCCAGTCCTGCAGGGCCTTGTCGGCAGCGAAGAATGTGAAGAAGTCATCCCGGCTCTTGTCCGGCGCCAACTTCCGGTGCTGATCCTCCAGGATGCGATCGAGCAGCCGCTGGTCGTTGTTCTGTGCGTACGTCATACAGCACCACCCCCCACCAAGGTGTCAAACCCGGACAATGATGCTGGCAGGTTAGTGATGCTGTGAACACCCCGCGGACTGAGGAGAATTGCAGAAAGAGAGCTGGTGGATCGAGCCGGCAACGCTTCCCGAGGCGGTGATCGTGGCTGGGGATGGCATCAGGTGCCAAGTCGGCGTCGAACGCCGCCATGAGCGCCCAGTTGTTGGGGCCTCGGAAGCTGAGGATGGCTGAGTGAGGAAGACGCTGAGAGCCGGTGACCGTGGTGGCGGCAAGGGTGGGGGCGGTGAGGCAGGTGGCGCCGTTCAGGCCCGCAAGTTTGCCCGCACCATTGGCGGTCAGAATGCTCCTATAACCCCTCCCACAACCCTGCTGACATCCCCTCCCATAACCCGTCCGATACTGACTTCGGCCCGTGAGGGTGATGGTGGTGGGAGCCCGAGGGAGAGGCTCGTTCCCGCAAAGAATCCGTTGAAGAGGTCGCGGCCCAACGGGGGCTTCCAGGCGGCCGTCCCTCTGCGCCAGTACCTCTCGGCGGCGTTCGACGGCTTCCCCTGTCGGTCTCCCGGCGGGCCCTCACAGGCGCCCTGTCGCTGGTCTGTCGGCGCAGGTCTCAGGCGTCGATGCGCACCCAGGTACGGCCGGCGCGGAGGAACAGGGTGCCGTCGCGGCCCTGGCCGCAATGCATGACCACCCGCCCGGGCACCCGCACCCGCTCCTGGCTGATGGCGACACACACGTCGCCGACCAGCTCCGCGCGGGTCACGGTGGTCCTGCGCTTGTAGTGGTCGCGGCTGGTCAGGACCACCCGCGTGCCGCGCACGGCGAATCCGTCCGGGGCCTTCACCGGGCTTCGATAGCTGGCGACTTCGCCGGTGGAGGGTGTGATCCGGGTCAGGAAGGTTCCTTTGGGGCTGTACCAGACCAGCCACACAGCTTCGCCTTCCGTGGCGGCCGTGCAACCCTCCAGTGGCCAGTCGGGAAGTCTCCCCTTCGGTGCCCACGTTGCGATGCCCCGGGTGTTCCAGCCCGCCAGGCCGGCCGCGGACTCCGGGTGGTTGCCGTAGATGCCCTCGTCGCCGTAGGCGGTCCAGATGCCCCCGGTGCGGTCGGTGACCAGGGCCGGGATGTCGTCACCGAGGCAGAAGGCACCTTCCGGCCGACCCTCGGGGGAGTATACGACGGCGTTCTTCCACCAGGCTCCCTCCGATTCCCGGTGGGTACGGCCCGATGCCAGCAGGAACCGGGAGCCTGGCAGCAGGGCCAGGTGGCTGGGCCGCATGTCGATCCCTTCGACCGGGATACGCCGCTGCTCCTGCCCGGAGGCGATGACCAACTCTCCGTCGAACGGCGTCTCGGCATGCCATCCGATCCACCCGCGGGGATACTTGTCGCGGCTCAGGTACCGCCGCTGGACCAACATCACGGCGAGTTCGCCGTCCGGTCCCACGGTCCACCACAGTGCACGCCACCCCGCCTGGACGTCCTCGGGGGACAGCCTCCATGCGACGGGCAACTTGTCGATCGTCATGGGGATTCACCTTCGGGACTCCGGGGCCTACGCCATCCGAAGATCGCGACGTTACAGGTCGGGGCAACCTCTGCTTTCGCCGGGGAAGCAAAGACCGGCCCTTCGCGCCGCCCCATGCGATGACTGCCGTCAGCTCGTCAGGATGATGATGGGTCGTGGAGGGTTAGACCGGTGCCAGCTGTGAAGCCGTCAAGGGTGTGGGGCCGGTACTGGAGGCATTTGAGCCTGTTGCGGACAAGTGCTGTATCCATTCGACGGGGTGGAAATCGGGTGAGTAGGCGTGTAGCAGGAACACCGTCAGCCACGCCCGCTCGGCGACGTGTTCCCGCATCCTGCGGGAGACGTGGGTGTTCAGGCGGTCCCAGACCCGCATGACCTCCCACAGGTCACGGATGCCGGGCTGCTCGGGGTCGCGCCGGAACTCCTCGGCGATCGGGGCCAGCAGTTCGAGCACCTGCTCGTCGCACCCCTGGCCTTCGGTCATCTCCACCAGGGCCGTCAGCACGCGCCCGCCGCGCAGGTGCGGGCCGAGTACGCCGATCGCCTCCTCAACCCGCCCGGCCCGGACCAGCACCACGGCATAGTCCCGCGACGCATCGACCGCGTTCTCCTTCCGTTCCTCGGGGCGCGCCAGCTCCAGCGCCTGGTCGACGCGGCCCCACTGCACCAGCACGTCCACGGCCACCCGCACCGCCGGCTGCCAGCGGGAGGCCGCGAACGGCTCCACCACCGCCCAGGCCCGCCCAAGCTCCCCCACCGCACACAGCTCCCGCACCGCACCCACAGCGCAGAACCAGTCCTCACGCTCCCGTGCCGCCTGGACCAAAGCCTCCAGGCCGCCGCGATCGCGGATCTCGTCCACAAGTCGCGGCAGCACGCCGCCGAGGGTGCCTGCCTGCCATTGAAGATCATCCACATTCACGGGGGCACCCTAGGGGCAGCCGCTGACACCACCTGCGTCCCGCCTCGTCGGGTCGGCACGCCTAGGAGGCATCTGTTTGATCCAATGGTTCTTGGAGGTACTGAAGTTGACAGTCATGCGCGTGGGAGTCTGTCGGGATGAATTCCTTCGGAGCCCGGCTGGACGATGCATGGGAGTGGTGGGCAGCCGCTATCGAGGAAGCGCAGGAGGGGCGCTGGGTTCGTGATGCCGTGGAGCGGCACGTGGTGGCGGACATCATGGCCGCGACCAACGCCCTGCACGGGGGTCTACTGGCTCCATTCACCCAGGACTCGTGGCACGTACGTCTCGGGCGGATTGCCAATTGGGCCGGGGTACTCCGGCTTGCCGCCCGAGCAGGGGGGTGGGAGCTCCAGCCTGTCGTCGGGCGCAGCCCGAAGGACCCCGCGGGTATGGTCGAGCTGTTGTCTGGCATCTACGCGATCGGCGAGCAGGGCGAGATATGGATGACGCAGCTTCTTCGGGAGGGCCGGATGCCACCAGAGAAGGAGATTGCCCAGGCGGAGGGTTTCCTGACCGGGCCAGGGTCCATGGAGGATCTTGAGCTGTTCTTCTATGACAGCTGATAGTCAGCCCGCTCGGTCAGCACCGCGGCCGGATGAGGATGGCCGAAAAAGCGGAGTGCCGTCTGAGAAGCGACGGCGAGCTTGTCCGTTCGCATGGCCGGGCCACGCCATTGCCCCTGTCCGCCTCCGCGTGTGTCTGACCGTTGGCTGGATCAAGCGGTGGTGCTCACCGGCCCAGCCCGTGTCGTACGTAGTCCGGGTGCGCCGCATCGGCCTCGATGCTGTTCTCGTCGAGGCCGTTGGCGATCCGCAGGCAGCCGTGGGCGAAGACGAACTCCACTGCCACGGTTCCTGCCGCCAGGTCACGCACCGCCGGCCGCCATTCGAGAAGCGCGACCTCCCGCAACCGGTGGCCGACGAACGGTTCGAGGCGTTCATCGCTGTGAGACCACCGGGGCGTGAGCTCCGACGACTCCCACCCGGTGATGTTCGCCGCGGTGTCGATCGTGTCCCAGCTGATCGAGAGCTCGTCGAACTTCCAGTGGCAGAGCTCCACCTGGATCCCGTCGAAGTCCAGCACCACAGGCGAGTCGGCGAACCAGTCCCCGTCTTCGGCGAACCGCACCAGCGTGAACCCCGTCAGCCGCCTGCCGGCGAGCGCCGACAGGCGCGTTCCGTGTGCCTGCCGAATCGCGTCGATCCCGATCACGAAGGACGGCTCGAAACCAGAGATCCCCATGTTCACAGCACAAGAGTCTCCCGGCATTCGACCCGGCGGGCCAGTACAGATGGACCGGGGGACCGGCGAGGCCGTTCGTCAGGCCGGACGACACAGAACGCCCTGCCAGACCCGTCGACTACCACTTCGCCCAGTGGCACTGCCCAGAACCTTGCCGTCGATGCCCTCGCCCCGACCGGGATTCTGCCCCGGCAGGCACTTTTCCTCAGGTGCTGTCAGCTGGTGAAGGTGAACCAGTTGATGTTGGTGAAGTCGGATGTGCTGCCGGAGAAGACCAAGTAGACGTCGTGGATTCCCGTGGCGGAGGCGACGATGTTCGCGGGGACGGTCTGCCAGGCCTGCCAGCCGCCGTTGTTGGCGAAGTCGATCTCCGCGATCTTCGTGCCTGTGGTACTGCCGAGCCGCACTTGGACCGCGCCGCTGACACCGGAGGCCGCACCCGACGCAAGCCGGGCCTTGAACTGCGCGGGGGAGGTGGAACCGAAGTCCACGGAGGAGAACTTCAGCCAGTCGCCGTTCGAGATGTACCCCACATCACTGCCGCCGCCGGTGTCGGAGCAGCTCTCCGTGGTGGTGCCGCTCTGGGCGGAGTACGACTCGGCCTGGATGGTGCTGAAGGCGCTCACGGTGGTCGAGCCGCCGCCGGGGTTTCCACTGGAGCCGCCGGCTCCCAGGGTGATGCTCCACGAGGTGGGCGCGCCGTCCTGGATGTGTCCGTCGACGGGGGCGGCGCCGGTCGGGCCGACGTCGTCGTAGGGGAAGGCGTAGCCGATGGTGGCGTGCTTGTGGACCAGCCGCGCGTAGTGGTTGGTGATGGAGTCGGTGTAGTACTGCGACGGTGTGACGCCGTCGGGCTGGTTGTTCCCGCCCGATACCAGGAGCGAGCTGCGGTTGAGCGCGGCGGCGAGACGGGCGGCGATCGCGCCGCGGGCGTCCCCGCCGGAGTTGTAGAGGGGACCGGACGCGCAGCCGAAGATGTCGACGGCGCTCGGCTTGGTGAACGGCACGCCGTTGGTGTTGAGACCGGAGAAGACGATGGCGTTGCCGGAGACGGTGCCGCTGTAGGAACCGATGCTGCCCTGGCCGTTGATGGTGAGCGGCGTGGAGGCGTAGTGGCTCCAGACCCGGTTCAGGTAGTCGTCCCAGTAGCTGCCGAAGTCCACCGGCGAGTGCGAGGGCGCCATGACGCGCAGCACCCCGCCCGAGGAGTCGCTGACCACCAGCCTGTCCCAGGGGGCTCCGTCGGAGGCGTGCTGGCTCTGGAGGCCGGTGGCGATGGAGGCGAGGGCGCCGGAGGGCAGGGGGCTGACCGTCTGCGTACCGCCGCTGCCGGTGCTGCTCATGGAGATGGGCAGCGCGACCATGTCGACGTAGGAGATGTTGGCGTAGAGGTTCGCGCTGTTGAATGTGAACTCGCAGAACGTCCAGCTCGTCGACCAGTTGGGGTCGGAGCTGACCAGCGCGGGCTGCACCACGCCCGGCACGGTGCCCGGGTTGACGAAGAACTGGAGCTTCTGGCCGACCGAGAACCAGACACGTCCGCCGATGACGTAGTCGGTCAGGTTGACGGTGGTGGCGGCGGAGCCCGAGGCACCCAGCGCGATGGAGTAGTCGGCGATGGGGGTGACCGCGGACGAGGGGTTGGGCAGCCGGTTCAGGGCGCCGTTCGCCGAGACGAAGACCGGCCAGCCGCTGCTGTCGGTGCCCGATATGTAGGCGTAGACGGTGTTGGAACCTGAGTTGTTCGCCAGCTTGATGGGGAGCGAGACTCCCGCGGCCGTGGCCGAGGTGGCCAGGGGCGAGACCGGCGAGAGGGGGCTCAGCGCGGCCGCCCCGGCCAGGGCGCCGGCCGCGGACAGGAAGGAACGTCGGGAAACCACAGGGGCCCTCCCGGAGGGGGTGATTGCCCGTCAACTGTGTGACGGTGATGGGGAGTTGAATAGTTGAAACGTGTGGGGTTCTGTGCGGGGACGGTATTGGACCAGACCAATCTCGTCAAGGTTGCGGAGGCATTTCCTCCATGTGGCGGCGCTGGGGGTTGTGGGCGTCGGATCGCTTCTTCTGTCACCGTGAGGATCTGGTCGTCGTCCTGGGCGGCCGGCACGGCGACGAATCGCACGACATTCGGTGGACCAGAGGGCCAGAGGGCCAGTGGGCCAGTGGATCTGGGGTGCGGGCCTGGAAGGCGCCGCGCGGCCCGGGCCGCGCTGTCGGGATGTCGGGATCGGCGTGTGGCGGGTATGGCCGGCCAGTTCTCGGTGAGGTGGCGCTCCGCGACGGTGGCGGCCTTGGCAGCCTTGAGCGGCAGGTCAACGGACTGGAAGCGGTGCCGGGCGGGAATCCGGTCGTCGGCGGCGAGGCTCGCCGCGCCGGCCGGAAAGTTCGAGGACCCCGGTCGCTGCCGTCTGGGTGCGTCCCTGGGTGCGTCCCTGGGTGGGCTCGGGATCCGTGGCCGGACGGACGTTCTACGCGGATGGTGTGATGCCGCGCGCTGGGCCGCCTCCGACGGTGTACGCCGCCGGGTTCGTGGTCGGGGCTTGGGGGCTTGGGGGCTTGGTGGAGCGTTGAGGCCTATGCGTCGCTGCCGTGTGAGCCGGTGCGGGCTCTGCGGTGGGCGAGGACGGCGAGGAGGTTGTCGACGAGTCGTTCCGCGTCGGTGTCCGAGGGGAGTGGCCGGTCGAGCAGGGCGTGGGTGTAGGCGGGGGAGAGGATGAGCTCGAGTACGTCCTGGAAGTCCAGTTCGGTGGTGCCGCTGGCGGCGAGCATCGCTTCGATCTGGTGCAGTCGGGGTTCGACGAACGGGCGCAGTTCCTCGAATCCGAACCCTCCCGTGCGCATGGCTGCGGCGAGGGTCCTGGCGAGCAGCAGGTTGTGGTCCGCGCGCAGGTCCGCCAGCAGTTGGCGGGTGTAGGCCAGTGCGTCGGCGCGCAGGTCTCCGGTGACGGGCAGCGGAGAGCGGCGGCTCAGCTCCTCGAAGAGAGTGTCGAGGACCAGCCCTTCGGGTGTGCGCCAGCGCCGGTAGATGGTCGCGGGGTGCACCCCGGAACGCTCGGCCACCTCGGCCACGGTGATCGTGCCGTCCGCGGAGGCGTCGAGCAGTGACCGGACTGCCGTATGCACCGCCTCGCGCGTTCTGGCGGATCTGCCTCCGGGCCTGAGGGTCCCTGTTGCCTGCGTCATGGACGCCAGACTACCGCGACGCTCTCGCGTTAGCAGACCGGGATCGCGTCGCGTGGCCGAATCTGGATGCCTCTAACGCGACCGGCTCGCGTTAGCGATGGATCTCGGTCTACGCTTCAAGCGACAGATTCGCGTTAAGGAAGGTGCGGGCATGCCTCGGGTACTTGTGGTGGGTGGCGGAATCGCGGGGGACACCGTCGCGCTCATGCTGGGACGGGCCGGATGGGAGGTCACCGTCGCGGAGATCGCTCCCTCGCTGCGAGGCGGCGGCCAGGCCGTCGACCTGCGCGGCGACTGCCGTGAGGTGGTCGCCCGGCTGGGCCTGCTCGACGAGGTCCTCAAGCACTTGCTGGACCAGCGCGGCGCGGCCTGGGTGAACGGCGACGGGCGCCGGCTGGCCGCGATGCCGGTCGAGGCGTTCGACGGCAACGGCTACGTCTCGAAGGAGGAGCTGCTGCGCTCGGACCTCGCCCGTGTTGTGCACGACGCGGCGAGCTCGCACGTCACCCACCTGTTCGGCGAGACGGTGGAAGCCCTGGAGGACGTCCCGAACGGCGTGTCCGTACGGTTCCGCCACGCACCGCCCGCCGAGTTCGACCTGGTGATCGGCGCGGACGGCGCGCACTCGCGGGTACGGCGGCTGCGCTTCGGGCCTGAAGAGGTCTTCCGGCGCCCGCTCGGCCTCGCGCATGCCTGGTTCACCATGGACGAGAAGCCGGCGACCCCCTCGGTCGACGGCTGGTTCATCACCCACAACGCGCCGGGCAGCCGGGCCGTCGAGGCGCGACCGGGCCATCCCGGCCAGCAGGAGATCGGGTTCACCTTCGCGGCGGCCACGCTGCCTCCGCGGCACGACCGCGAGGCCCAGTTCGCCCTGCTCGACCGGCTGTTCGCGGACGTGGGCTGGCGCACGCGGGAACTGCTCGCCGCAGCCCGGCACGCGCCCGACTTCGCGCTCGACACCTTCGACCAGATCCAGGTG
This sequence comes from Streptomyces sp. NPDC001068, assembly GCF_042897315.1. Lineage (NCBI taxonomy): Bacteria > Bacillati > Actinomycetota > Actinomycetes > Kitasatosporales > Streptomycetaceae > Streptomyces > Streptomyces sp. NPDC001068. The sequence goes on from NZ_JBIAYD010000020.1 coordinate 63,617, forward strand.
CCGGTGTGGTCCGACGGCCGGGTGGTGCTGCTCGGGGACAGCGCCTGGTGCGCGAGCCCCCTCAGTGGACTCGGCACGGCCCTGGCGCTTCGCGGCGCGGTGGAACTGGCCGACGCTCTGGCCGCGGCCGACGCCCTGCGGCTGCCACACCGCCTCTCGGACGCGCTCACCGCGTACGAGACCGCGATGCGCCCGCGGGTTGATGAGGCGCAACGGCTGTTCCCCGGCCGGGTGCGGCAGGCGGCACCCCGCACCGAACTCGGCATTCACGTCGTCGCGTGGCTGATCCGCCGCATTCAGAGGCCCCCGCTGGCCAAGACGTTCTCCCGCCTCGCGGCCAGGCACGGACAGGGCGGCGTGGCCTGACGCCGACCGGTGACGGGGTGGAGGAGGCCGCAAAGCGATGGGGAGTCGATGGGTCGCCCGGTGAGCGCCACCGAGCGGCTGCGGCGAGATGGGACGGCTCTCCGTTACCGGCGAAAGGCTGCGTCCGTCACCGCCTACGAGCCAGTGACTGCACCGCGGTGGACCGGTGGCCGTTCATCGTGGCGACTTCGATCGTGCGTTCCCTCACCAGGTCGAAGCCTGACAGCAGCGAGTGCAGGTGGGTGATGTCGTGGTGCCGGAGCACCGCACCGTCTTCCGTGGCGAAGACTCCCTACGGGGTGGCGGACCGCTGGGCGTGGGCGGCGTAGCGGTCGCGGCTTCGCCGGTCGTCCTGCAGGACGAGACCGCTGACGTACAGCAGCCCGCCAGGGGGCAGGGCGCGGCTCAGTTCGGCGACGACCGCCTGCTGCGCTTCGTTGTCGGGGACGCACGTCAGGACCGCGAACAGCAGGACCGCATCGAAGGCCGCTGAGGCGCAGACCAGGTCGGGTGGGGCCGCCAGCGCCTGTCGGATCACGGGTATCAGCTGATCGGCCGCCTCCGGGAAGCACCGTGCCGCCGCGGCGAGAAGCCGGGCGCCGGGTCGGCGCAGGACCAGTTCCAGGGCTCGGAGGTCGCGGGAGTGCACCAGAGCGAGAAGTGCCGCCTCGGCGGTCTCGTCCTCGGCCGTCGCGTACCTGTGCAGGGTGTCGCGGATACCGGAGTCCGCCCCGGGCAGCAGCTCGACCTGGTGACCGATGGTCCGCAGGCGGGCGGCGAGGGCGCGGGCTCCCCTCTGATGGGGCAGGGCTCACAACAGCAGGTCCACCACCGCGGGCTCCCGGTCCCGCCAGGTCGCGGCGATCTCCTCGACCAGCCAGGACCCACGCGAGCCCACGTCTCCGGCCGCGATCCAGCGGGCGGCCACGGCGAAGCCGGCGTCCGGGTCCTCGCTGAGCAGGTTCCTCAGCCGCTCGTCCTGGGCCTCGCTGCCCGACCAAGGGACGTCGTCGTCCCCCGGATCGGGTTCGGCGCCGTCCTCGGCGATCCCATCCGTCAGCTGAGCCGCGTACGGCGGGCCGGATCGGGCGACGGCGAGCGCGGTCGCCGTCAGTCTCACCTCGGACAGCGGGCTGTCGAGCGCCGCCGTCTCCCGTCACCACTGACAGAGCCGCGTCCGGACCGGTGCGGGGACACACACCATGGGCGCTCGCGTCGGCACCCAGTCCGACAGCGGGAGTTCGCACCCGCCGATCCCCCGCAGGTCAGAACGGACCGCTGAGTGCGCCGAGCCGGTCGGTCAGACGCAGGTTCTCGGAGTAGTCCACGGGGCAGGCGATCACGGAGACGCCGCCGTTGTCGAGGGCACGGGTCAGCGTGGGCAGAAGCTGCTCGGCCGACTCGATCCGACAGCCGTGCGCGCCGAAGCTCCGCGCGTACGCGACCAGGTCCGGATTGGTGAACCGGGTGTGGCCGTGGCGGCCCAGTTCGAGCTCCATCTTCCAGGTGATCAGGCCGTACTCCTCGTCCACGAGGACGAGGACGACCAGCGGGATGTCCTCGCGGACAGCGGTCTCCAACTCCTGGGAGTTCATCAGGAAGGCGCCGTCGCCCATCATGGCCAGGACGCGTCGATCGGGCCTGGCCAGCTTGGCGGCGATGGCGCCCGGCAACGCGAAGCCCATGGTGGACAGGCCGTTGGAAACCAGGCAGGTGTCCGGTTCGTAGGTCGGGTAGAGGCGGGACATCCACATCTTCCCGGCGCCGGTGTCGGCGAGCACGATGTCGTGGCGGTCCAGCGCCGTGCGGACGTCCGCCACCACCCGCTGCGGCACCAGGGGAAAGGCGTCGTTGTCCCGTCCGTACCGCAGCTCCTCGTCGAGCAGCGTGCGGATCCTCGCGCTGCCGGCCCGGTCGTAGGTGAGACCGTCGGGCAGTGCCGCCGCCAGCGCGTCCAGAGCCTGCGAGGGATCACCTCTGACGCCCACCGCCACCGGGTAGTGGGCGTCCACCTCGGCGGCGAAGCGATGCAGGTGCAGGATCCGCTTGTCGCCGTTCGGGTTGATCTTGACGGGGTCGAACTCCTGGATCTCGTAGCCCACGCAGATCAGCACGTCGGCGCTGTCGAAGCCGAAGTTCCCGTAGTCGTGGCGCATGAAGCCGACCGCGCCGAGGGCACCCGGATGGTCGTCGGGGAACACGCCCTTGCCGTGGAACGTGGTCGCGACCGGGATGTTCAGCCGTTCGGCGAACCGCAGCAGCGCGGCCGACGCCCCGGCCCTGGCGGCGCCGTGGCCCGCCAGTACGACCGGGTGCCGGGCGGTGGTGAGCACCTCGACGGCCCGCGCGATCTGAGAAGGGGACGGCGCGTCGGCACGCACCGTGTCGATCTGGAGCGGTGCCAGCGGCTCAGTGGGATGCGCCGCCTCGATGTCCTCCGGCACGGCCAGGAACACGGCACCGGGGCGCTCGCTCTGCGCCGTCTTGAACGCCTTGCGGGTCATCTCCGGCACCCCGTCCGGACACGAGATCTGGGCCGCCCACTGGGTGACGGGGGCGAACATCGACACGAGATCGATGACCTGGTGCGACTCCTTGTGGACGCGGCGCAGGGAGCCCTGCGCGGCCAGGGCCACCAGCGGCGCGCTGTTGGTGGTGGCGTCCGCGACACCGAGGAGCAGATTGATCGCGCCGGGCCCCAGGGTCGCCGAACACACGCCGGCCCGGCCGGTCAGCCGTCCGTAGATCTCCGCCATGAAGGAGGCGGCCTGCTCGTGCCGCACCAGGACGTACCGGATACCGGAGTCGTCGAGCGCGTCGACGAAGCGGATGTTCTCCTCACCCGGGATCCCGAAGACGTACTCCACGCCCTCGGCCCGCAGACAGCGCACCAGGAGATGCGCGACGTCCTCCGTCGCTGCCGTGTTCCGCGCCCCGGTCGCGCCCTCGGTGCCCATACGACGAACGTAGGCACGCCCCGCCGTCCGGGCCACTCCTCGGCCGCCGACCGGGGTGTGGAGCGACGGAACCGTTCGGAGGTACTGCGGTGGCGGCTGCCGGCGAGGCCCCGCACCCTGGCCAAGTGGACGGACGCCGTGCGCAGGCCGGCGGCCGAGCTTCGGGAGGACCGTGTGACCGCTTCGCCGCCCGCTACGGACGTACCACCGGCGCGGTACGACGACCTGCGCGCCCTGGTGATCAACTGCACCCTCAAGCGCTCCCCGGAGACCAGCAACACGCAGGGGCTGGTCGATCGGAGCACCACCATCATGAAGGCGCAGGGAGTGCACGTCGATGTCGTCCGCGCCGTGGACCTGGACATCGCCACCGGCGTGTGGCCCGACATGACCGAGCACGGCTGGGCGACGGACGCCTGGCCGGACCTGTACCGACAGGTGCTCGCAGCCGACATCCTGGTGCTGGCCGGACCGATCTGGCTGGGCGACAACAGTTCCGTGACGAAGCGTGTGATCGAGCGTCTCTACGCCTGCTCCAGCCAGCTCAACGAAGCGGGCCAGTACGCCTATTACGGCCGTGTCGGCGGCTGCCTGATCACCGGCAACGAAGACGGTGTCAAACACTGTGCCATGAACGTCCTCTACAGCCTGCAGCACCTGGGGTACACCATTCCGCCGCAGGCCGACGCCGGCTGGATCGGTGAGGCCGGCCCCGGACCGTCCTACCTCGACCCCGGCTCGGGCGGCCCGGAGAACGACTTCACCAACCGCAACACCGCCTTCATGACCTGGAACCTGCTGCACCTGGCCCGTGCGCTGAAGGACCTCGGCGGCATCCCCGCCCATGGCAACCAGCGCAGCGCCTGGGACGCGGGCTGCCACCGCGATCACCAGAACCCCGAACACCGGTAGCGGTGCCACGCAGCTTCCTCCGCGACAAGCCCGGTTCGGCACCGGGTGTGCTTCCACCGGCTCCGGGCGGCACTTCTGTCACGTCAGCCGGCGCGCTTCACATGGCGGACCAGCCACATGAGCAGGGCGTCCAGATCAGCGGCGGCCGCCAGCACCCGGTCGACAGCCTCGGGAGTGTGCAGCCACTCCGCGCAGCCGAGGGGACGGGCGGCGATCAGCGAACGGTGGCGCAGGAGGTCCCTGCGGGAATGGTTGGTTGGGTAGCCGCGCGGAGGCCGTTTCATCACGTCGCCCGAGATGTCGTAGCCCTTGCTCCGTAAGTCCTCGACCACGACGGAGAGTTCGCGGCCGCTCGCCTCGGAGGCCACGGCCTTGCGGAACATGTCCACCTGGCCGGGATCCGGGTACCACCAGGCGCCCTGGATCCGCAGGCCGTCCAGGTCGAACCGGAGACCGATCTCGACCTTGCGGCCGAGCCTGATCACCGCGCTCTGGTGCTGCCACCACCAGGAGCCGGTGCGGAAGTGCCAGACGGAGAAATCCTCGTACCGCGAGTCGGTGTCCGCGATGTCGTTGAGCAGAGCGATCATCGGCTGCCGCACAAGACGTTCGCGGTCCGCGCGACAGCGTTCGCGTGTCGCGTGGGTCGGTTCGCCCTGGAGCTGCCACAGCACGTCCATGGCCTGCTCCGGCCAGCCGGTGAACTGTCCCCGCATGCAGGCAGGGTAACTCACACGTGGTCCGCCGACGGCGGGTCGGAGGGAGGTGCACCCAGGGCGTGGTCGACCGACTTCGGCAGCCGCTCGGCCACACCGTCGCCGAGCCGCTCGAACTCCTGCTTCAGCAGGGGAGCGGCCAGCCGAGCCAGACCGTGGAACTCGATACGCGCCCGGTAGGTCAGCCGCGTCCGCCCGCCCACCTCCTCGAAACGCATGTCGTCGGTGGAGGTGGCCGTCTTGTTGTGCCCCACGAACGTCAGACGGTCCGCGTCGAAGCGGTCCAGCCGATAACGCAATGAGGTACGCCGCCCGCGGAACTCCGAGAGGTTGTCCCACTCGGCACCCACCGCGAGGGCCCCGTCGTCCACCCGGGCACACGTGACGGTCCCGGGATCCCACATCTCGGTCCTCGAGAAGTCCGCGAGAAACGGCACGACGTCCGCCAGCGCATGATCCAAAGTCATGACCCGCTCGACCTCTATCACCACTGCCTCCGCACCCGTCATACATCTTCTGCCGGCTTCCGTACACCCTCTTCTGCCTGGGTGAGGCCCACGGATGCACGAAACGGCGAGACGGCTACGGCAGCCTCGCTTACCGGCCCCTCCATCCGCTCAGGCGCGGCTTGGCGCGTCCTGCTTCTCATGGAACTCCCGGAAGCCGAACGCGACGAACTGCAGCGTGCGATCAACCGGTACGGCACCGCCCCGGCACGCGACGATCCGCAAGACTGACAGCGAAGCGCTCGGCCGGCGCCGACCGAGCCGGCCTCCGCCTGGCCTTCCCGCCCCCGCCGTCTGCGGTCCGAGCGGGTGGTCCTGGTGGCCCCGCCACGGCCCGGTCGGTACGGCGCCACGCGCAAACGCTGAGCTGGTGATCTGCTGGAGGCCGGATAGCGGCCCCGAGCCTCGATTCCGCCCCGGCTCCGTCACCCGTGGAAGGCGCGTCACCATGTCCACTGCCCCAGTACAGCCTCTCGACGGCCGCGTCGCGGTGGTGACCGGTGCCTCCAGCGGTATCGGCGAGGCATCCGCCGAACACCTGGCGTCCCTGGGGGCGAAAGTCGTCGTCGTCGCGCGGCGGGCGGGCCGCCTGGAGGACCTGGTCGCCCGGATCGAGGGGAACGGCGGGACCGCGCTGGCGATCGGCGCCGATGTCACCGACGCCGCGGCCGTGCAGGCCGCCGCGGACCGGGTGGAGTCCGACTTCGGTGGCGCTGACCTGCTGTTCAACAACGCGGGCGTGATGCTTCCGGCCCCGGTGGAGGAACGGGCCACCGATCAGTGGCAGCGTCAGATCGACCTGAACGTGACCGGACTGATGAATGTGATCGGCTCGTTCGTCCCGCAGCTGGTCAGGACCGCGGGCGAGCGCGGGGTGGCCGACCTGATCAACACCTCTTCGATCGCCGCGCAGAACATCTTCCCCAACTTCGCGGTCTACTCGGGAACCAAGGCCTACGTCACCCACCTGTCGCGTCACCTGCGGACCGAGCTGGGCCCGAAGAAGGTCCGGGTCTCCGCGATCGAGCCGGGCATCGTCGGCACGGAGCTGCAGAGCCACGTCACGGACGACGGCGCCCTCCAATGGCTTGAAGGCTCGAAGGAGACGGTGGACTGGCTCACCGCGCAGGACATCGCCGAGATCGTCGGTTTCCTCGCCTCGCTGCCCCCGCGCGTGAATCTCCAGCAGGTCACCATCATGCCGACCGGTCAGACCAGTTGACCGACACTCCGCTACTGGGCCTCGGTTCAGCGCGGGGCCTACGGCGGCGACGGCGTCGTTCAACGGCCACCGGGGTCCCTGGCGCACAGTGCGTGCTCAGAGCGTACTGTCGACTGCCGCTGCTGCCCAGCGACGGATGTGCTGGTCGGGATCGGCACGGGCGGATACGAGTGTCGTGTCGAACAGCTCGTGCAGATGCGGCGGGTATGCCACGCGCGAGGTAGGCAGGTAGAGCAGGACACCGTGGCGAATCCGTAGATCGGTGGATTCGGCGAACACTTGCATGGAGACCTCCAGCCAGGCGTGTTCGATGTCTTCCGCCTCGTCCAGAGCGGAGTCACGAACCCCCGTGTGCCCGTACGCGGAGGATCGGTCTGCTCGCAGAGGCACGTGAGCGCAGTACCAGGCCCGCACGGCCCCCGCTCGCTCAGTGTTCGTGCCGAGCCGTAGACAGTCGACCAGCGCGGCCATCACACGGCGGCGTCCGAACGCGTAGACCGCCGGCTCGACGAACCAGAGGCAGAAGCTGGGGTCCGGGTCGTAGACCGCTGCGGCCATGAGCGGGGCGAAGTACTCTTCGGACAGGCCGGTGCCTTTGAGAAGCGACTTGCGGGCCGCATGGGCCAGGTGTCGAGCACGTCGAGCTTCCGGCACCTCCGCACCGTTCCCCAGGCCCAGCAGCCTGGCAACTTCGGTTACGCAGGACAGGAACGAGCGTGCTGTCGCCTCATGGCGGTCGTCTATGGCCATGACTCGATTCTGGAGGGGTCAACGCCTCCGTGACAGCGACGTCGTCGCCACTGCGTGATCCACCGCTTGCCGTGCGCCGTTTCTCCCCGGGCGAAACGATCACGCTGCAGCAGGCGGCCCTGGACCTGACTGAACATCAACTCACCCCTGAGCAGCGTAAATTCAGACGGCACTGAGGGACCCGCACTGTTAGCCTCCCTGCGCTCAGCAAGATTTTTCGTCCAGGGAGGGGCTCTCGTCGTGAAGGTAAGGAAGAGACCGTGGAGATCCGGACTGCTCGCCGCAGCCGTGGGAGGGATGCTGCTCGCAACGCTGGTGGCCGGACCGGCGCAGGCGGAGGACGGGCAGCAGGCCGCCGGGCCCAAGCTGACGGCGCTGTCCGTCGAGTCGAGCACCGTTGACGCCTCCTCCGGCGACGGCACGGTCACGATCGACTGGACGGTCCAGGACGGTGACACGGCGGCCACCGACATGCTGGGGTCCCTCACCGTCCAGCAGGTCGGGACCGACGGACGTCTCGTCGGCGCACCGCAGGCCCTGACATTCTCGTTCCAGCCGGGGTGGCCCTACCAGGCGAACCCGGTCGACGGCACCATGGCGTCCGCGCACTACAGCTACGCCTTCCCCGTACCGCAGTACGCCGCGCAGCCCACGGCCCGGTGGGCCGTGGTGAAGGCCGCGGCCAGGGACGACCGGGGCGGCACCCTGGCCGTAGGGCGGCAGGGACTGGCCCGGTACGGGGCGGCGTTCACCGCCACGCACCTCGTCGACTCGACCGGGCCGGCGTACGACCAGCTCGGACAGGTGGTGGACCAGCCCGAGTACCTGTACAACGCCGATGCCTCCGTCACCGCCCGGTACCGGCTGGACATCACCGACGACGAGTCCGGGTTCTTCCGCGGGCGGCTCACCCTCGCCGGCCCGCAGGGCGCTACGGCGAGTGGAGTGTTCCGGCTGGTGCCGAACACCGACGGCTCGCAGCAGTGCGGGGACTACCCCGGCTACGACAGCCACGACGTCTGGTGCACCGTCGACGTCACCATGCCCGCCGGCGCCCCCGCCGGCTCCTGGTCCATCTCGCGGCTCAGCCTGACCGACGCCTCGGGAACCGTCAGCGCATCCCGGCGCCTCTCCCAGGACCCGGTGCACGTCACGCAGAACGGCACGGTGCGGGCGAGTGACTTCGCCATCAGCCCCGGGCAGTACAACAACTGGAACGGCGTCGCGCGGCTGGCGGTCACCATGAAACCGTCCGGCTTCCGCGACGGGATCGCCTCCGTGACGATGCTGCTGGACGGGTGCGGCGGGTCGATCACGGAGAACCCCGAGATCGCGGCCGACGGCTCGATCTCGCTGACGGCCACCGTGCCACCCGTCTACACCAGGAAGTGTGCGGTCACGGGAATCGGCATCACCGACGGCGCCGGTGACACCGCGGCGTACGGCAGGGACTTCCACGGGCCGCCGCTCGACCTGGTCGCCACCCAGATCCCGGACACGGCGGCACCGGTGGTGAACTCGGCCTCGCTCGATGTCACGTCCGTCCCCGCCAGCACCCTGCGGCGCAACGCCGTCCTGACCCTGGACGTGACGTCGTTCGTCGGCGTCAACCGCTTCAGCCTCACCGTGTACGACGCGAACGGGGAGTCGGTCGGCGGCGAGTCCGGCGGCGTCAGCTCCGTCACCGACGGTCCGCTCAAGCTGGTGGTGCCCCTGTACGAAGGCCTCAGGCCCGGCGTCTACACGGTCGGCTTCACGCTCACGGACGCGGGTGACCTGCACAGCCAGTACGGCTACCCCAGCGGCCTCAGCCTGCCCGTGCCCGGCGGACCACTGCACATCACGGTGACCGACGACTGAAGGCGACGAGAGGCCATTCTCCGCCGAGCCCTGGTGAGCAGCTCGGCGGAGAGCCGACAGAGGCGGCCCGCGTACCCACAGCCAGGGGGCGCACCGCCGCAGCCGCCCCGCGCGCTCTTCGCCCCGTTCGCGCGGTCGGGCCACCGGGGACGGGAGCGTGGATGCGGAGGTGTTCGCGCCGGCCTGGCCTGTCTCACCGCCGCGGGGGCGCAGGGCTGGCGGCGGTCGCCGGTGCCTTCTTCGGTGGGGGCTGAGGTGTGCTGGTGTCCACCCGGACGGACGGCGTGCCGAGCGTCGGCGATGCTGTCGAGGGCGGCCGCGGTGACCGCTGCAGGCGTGATGCCGAACTCGGGGCTCTGACTCAACTTCCGTGACTCGTAACGCTGGGTTATTCGGTGAGAGATCGAAGGCTGACCAGCAGCAGTACACGCGCGCAGTTTGACTGCGGGCTGACATCGAAGCGCACCCCACCTGGTTCAGAACGCCCTCGCACAAGATCAGAACCGGCCGAGTCGCGTCATCGTCCCGGATGGGAAGATCACGCGGACAGTTCTGCGTGAGGAGGCCAGGTGGACGAGCACTCGAAACATGACCACTCCAGATGGGACGAGGTCGTATTCGCAGCTCGGGAGCGTGCCCGCAGGCGGCAGGCACTCATGGTCGAGCGCTTCGGACTGTCGGGTGACGTGCAATACCAGTGGTCGATGGACGACGCGAAGATCACCTGGTCGCGTGACGGGAAGGTGTTCCTCACCGGCCGTATCATCATGATCGGCAGCGTCAGCCTCGCCCAGCAGACCTGGCTGTGGTCCTGGGCAAATGAATCACTTCCCCCCACCATCCTGGGCGACATCGGGAGGGTTCGACAGTTCGGCGAGGAAAACGACTACCCCGTTCTACCGTGGCCGAGCTTCAACTACCACCCGGAGCTCGTCGCAGAGGCGCGAATGGTCGCGGCCTCCATCCTCGACGCCGAAGGACTGTGGGCGGATTCGACGGACGACGTACAACTCCACTTTCTGGTGCACGACTTGACGCGCGCCGATTGAGGGCGACAGCCTCACAGGTCCCGACGGAAAAATCTCGGGGGCCAAGAGGACGACCTCCCTTCAGAAGAGCCGCTCCCATCTGAACCTGCTCGGCCGTTATACCTTCAGCGCCACCGTCCGGGCCGCTGGCGCCCTGCGTCCACTGCGCGACCCGGACGTACCGGAGCTGGACGAGGACGACGTAGACGAGGGGTGATGAGCGGGGCACCAACCTGTCGGGTGACCGGTCGTTGAGAGCCGCAGGCCCGGCAGCCGGATCGTAGGCGGGCCGGCACCGAGCGTTGTGCCGTCGCCGGAGGGGCTACAGCTCAGTGGCCTGGGCCCTGGCGGAGCATGTGGATGACGGCGAGGACCCGGCGGTTGTGGTCTTCCGACACCGGGAGGTCCAGCTTCGCGAAGATCGCTGCCACGTGCTTCTCCACGGTGCCCGCGGACACGTGTAGCTGTTGAGCGATGGCCGTGTTTGAACGGCCCTCGGCCATCAGCTTCATGACGTCTTGCTCCCGTACGGTGAGCGCCTGGAGCTTCTCGGTGCGGCGGCTCGTGCTGGCGAGTTGGGTGACGACCTCGGGGTCGAGTGCGGTGCCGCCGGCCGCGACGCGTTCCAGCGCGTCGGTGAACTCGGCGACATTCGCGACGCGCTCCTTGAGCAGGTAGCCCACGCCGGCGGAACCCTGCCCGAGGAGCCGGGTCGCGTACTTGGTTTCGACGTACTGGGAGAAGAGCAGAACACCCGTCTGGGGGTGACGTTGCCGGATGTCGATCGCCGCGCGCAGCCCGTCGTCGGTGTGGGTCGGTGGCATCCGGATGTCCACGACCGCGATGTCAGGCGCGTGCTCGGCGACGGCCGCGCGCAGGGCGTCGGCGTCCGCGACCGCGGCGACGACCTCGTGGCCTCGCATGGTCAGCATCTGGACGAGCAGCTCGCGCAGCACGGCGGCGTCCTCGGCGATCACTAGGCGCATGGACGCAGCCTCGCACACGCCGCGTCGGCGGGGTCAGGCATGGAGGGGCAACCTCACCTGTACCGTCGTGGGTCCCCCGGCGGGGCTGTGGACCGTCAGCCCACCGTCGACCGTGCGGGACCGCTGGACGAGTCCGGCCAGCCCACCGCCCTCGGCGATGTGTGCACCGCCGCGGCCGTCATCGGTGACCCGCAATCGCAGCGTGCCGTCGCCGGTTGACACCTCGATGCGGCAGCTGCGCGCCCCGCTGTGCTTGATGGCGTTGGCGAGCAGTTCGGCGGCGCAGTAGTAGGCCAGGCTCTCGATGGCCGGGGTCGGCCGCTGCGGCAGGTCCACCGATACGCAGACCGGCAGCGCGGTGCGTGCGGCGAGGGTGGTCAAGGCGTCCGGCAGTCCGGCGTCGAGGGTGGGCGGGTGAAGGCCGCGGGAGAGGTCGCGCAGCTCTGTCAGGGTCTCGGCGGCGTTGTCACGGGCGGTCTCCACCAGACGATGCAGCTCGGGGTGGTCACGGTCGTCGAGTTGCTCGCGCACCATGTCCAGGCTCATCGCCAGGGCTGCGAGCCGGACCTGCGCGCCGTCGTGCAGGTCGCGCTCAAGCCGTCGCAGCCGCTCGGCCGCGTCATCGACGGCCTGGGCGCGGGTCTGTTCCAGGGTGCGTACCCGCTCGTCAAGGGTGGTCGGGCCGAGCAGCGCCCGCAGGAGCAGACGGTCCAGGGCGACGAAGGCACGGGTGAGCCAGGGTGCGACCAGGAGCATCGCGCAACCCAACGCGGCCGCGGTGAAGGCGGCACCGAGCGAGTGCGGGTGCAAGCCGAGACCGGGAAAGGGCGAGAGCATGCCGAAGTCCCGCTGGCCGGCCGCCCAGCGCACCGGCGCGATGACGTACAGCGCGCCGATCACCCACCACGACACAGCCCACAGCCCGAGCGTTGCCACCGGCAGCTTCACCATGACGTAGGCCACCGCCCGCCACGCCGTGACGTCCTGAAGACGCGCCCTGACGCCCGCGACCCATCCGTGCCCGGCTTTCGGCCGGGACGGCTCGTCGATGCGCTCACCGAGCAGTCGCCGGGCAAGGCGCCGCTGTAGCGCGCCCATGCCGCGGGCGAGCCCAAGCCCCGCCACGAGGAAGACGAGGCCGGGCACCGCTCCGAGCACGGTGAGCGTGAGCGCACAGCCGAGCGCCACGACGGCCACGGCGATAAGGGTGACTCCCACCAGGTTGGGGACGAAGGACAGCAGGCAGTACGCCGTCTCCTGCCACGCCCGACGTGTCAGGGGCGCCGTCAGTACGGTGCGGCCGATGTGCGGCTTGGGCATCGCGCCGTCCTCGCTCCTCCAGGCCACCGGCCTCCCCTGCCGACTCCTCATGCGCTGTGCCGCGTCACACCATCGACGGGCCGCACGCACAGCATCCGCGCCAGCGGCGCGCAGTACGCCGCCAGGACAATCCCTGCCCCGCTGACCAGCATCGCCCCCCAGCCCCACACCGGCACCCCCGAAACCGGCGTACCGACCTTCTGGCCCAGCGGAACGAGCACCGCGAGCCCGGCCAGCGCCCCGGCACCCAGGCCCGCAAGGGCTGTTATCCCGCTCTCAGCCACCACGACCGCCGTGATCTGCCGCTTCTCGGCGCCCACCATCCGCAGCAGGGCAAACTCCCGCACCCTCTCCAGAATCAGCATCACCAGGGCGTTCGCGGCCACGACTCCGGTGAAGCCGGCGTAGAGCAAGGTCCCGAAGACCGCCATCCAGTCCATTTCCTCGGCCCCGGCCAGCATCACGAACTGGGCCACCGCGAAGGCCGTCATCATCGCGATCGGTGCGATCGCCGCCGCGAGGCGGCGCGAGCGGGCCCGGGCCCCCAGGACGGCCAGCTCACCGGCCACGCCGCCGTAACGACGAAGGAGCGGCGCCACGACGGCGGTCGCCACCCGGCCTATCCAGGGTCCTGCCAGGCCGATCGCGATGAGGTAGGCGAGGAGCACGATGGGGATCTCGGACGCGGCGTCCTTGGCCGAGCTCGCGCCTGCGACCACCGACAGGACGGCTGCCGCACCGAGAAAGAGCAGGGACGCCACAGCGCGGATACGACCGGCCCGGTCGCTGCCCGGGACGGCCGAGCGGGCCAGGGCAGCTGAAGGGCGGGTCCGCGACGCCCGCCAGGCAGCGATCTTCCCGCCCAGCTGGGAGCAGACCACCAAAACGCCTGCCGTGGTGAACAAGGGGATCAGGCCGACGTCCATCGTCATACCGTCCGGGACCATGCCCTGGGCAGCCATGCCGTCGAACCACACGTGGGCGAGCAACGCTCCGAGCCCGTAGCCGACGGGCAGTGCGAGCGCGGAGGCCCACAGCGCCTCGGTAGCCACCATGCGGCGGATCTGCTTGGGCTCGGCGCCGATGGCCCGCAGCAACGCGATCTCGCGGCCGCGCTGGGCGACCGCAAGGGACATCACCTGGCCAATGACGAAGATGGCCATGTAGACGGTGAGGTTGCTGAAGGCGATGCCCACGTCGTAGAGCTCGGCCTGCTTGGGGGACACGGGCACACGCGAGGCGGACACGGCCATGGCCACGCACGCGGTGGTGACCGTAGCGGAGAAGGCCAACGCGGCAAACGCACCGGCGAAGGCGGAGTGACGGGCCTTGACCGAAGCGGTGGCCAGCCCGGTCGGGCGGAAGAGAGTCACGCGCGCACCCCTGCGGTCGACTCGGACTGTGCCTGGGCGGTGTCACCGACCAGGCGGCCTTGTGAGAGATGCAGCACACGGTCCGCCCGGGCAGCCACCGCCGGATCGTGGGTGACAACGACGACCGTGGCTCCGTGCCCGCTGGCCGCCTCCCGCAGCAGGTCGAGGACTCCGCCGGCGGTCTCCTGGTCGAGTGCTCCCGTGGGCTCGTCCGCGAAGACGATGTCCGGCTCCGTGACAAGAGCACGGGCGATCGCCACGCGTTGCTGCTGCCCGCCGGACAGCTCGCCGGGCCGGCTGTCCTCGCACCCGTCGAGGCCGACGCGGGCCAGCACGCGACGCGCCAGCTCAGCATCCCGCCTCTTGCCGTCCAGGCGCAGCGGAAGCAGTACGTTCTCCTGCGCGGTGAGGGCCGGCAGCAGGTTGAAGGACTGGAATACGAAGCCGATGCGTCTGCGCCGCAGCCGGGTCAATTCGCGTTCCCGCATCGCACTGATCACCTGACCGGCCAGGCGCACCGTGCCCGAAGTGGGCCGGTCCAAACCGGCCGCGCACTGCAGGAAGGTCGACTTGCCGGAACCGGAGGGCCCCACGACCGCGGTGAGGGTGCCGGCGCAGAGCCGGGCGTCGAGAGCGTGGAGAGCGTGGACGGCATGCGGCCCGCAGCCGTAGCTACGGCTGACCTGGTCCAGTTCAAGAACGGCGTTCATAAAGTCCCTGCTGATGTGCCGGAAGTACAGCCCTTCGGGGTCTGACAAGTTCCACGCTATGGACTGGGCGCGGACACCGGTACGGGGCTGTCCTCCGATCTCTCTGGGGGAAATCCCCCAGGACACAGGCGGCGGCTCAAAGCTCCGCCTGTCGTCATTCGATCGTTTGTTGACGGCTGCCCTCACATGCGATGGCCCCGACGTGCGGGCTGTGTCGGTGGTGAGGGTTAAGGTGCGCTGTCGTGGACGCAGATGATCTTGACTACCGGGCCCGAACGCTGACGGGCTGCATTCCTCCGCGGCTGGTGGCGCGACTTCTCGAACTCGGTCATGAGCGGGAAGTGGAGTTCCAGGCCGGCCGCGGGGAGTGGTTCTGCGCGCTGGAGTGGGCCCGGCTGCTCGGGCATCGGGGCCGGCACGGGCAGGCGTTGGAGGTGCTCGCTCCGTACGTCGCCACGACCTGGTGGCCGGCGGCCCGAGCCCGGGCGGAGCTGCTGGAGGGCTGGGGCCGGGCGGAGGAGGCGATCGCGCTGTCCCGCCCGTACACGGAGGCCGGCGACCGGCTGGCGCTGGTCTTCTTCGCACGCCTGCTGGCCCGCCACGGCCGCAGCGGCGAGGCGTTCATGCTGCTGCGCACCGGAATCCAGGACGGGGTCCTCGCCCAGTGCCTGGTCGAAGTCGCCGAAACGGCGGGCATGGACGAGGAAGCGGCGGCCCTGTTGGAGGGCCGGATGGAAGCGGCGGTCCCTGCCTGCAACGACCCGGACTGCGACAACCTCCGGATGGAACCGTCTAACGCCGTCGGCCTGCTCGCCACGATCAGGGAACGCCAGGGCCGGATCGAGGAGGCGATCACCCTGCTGCACACCCGCAAGACCACCTCCCGCAACGGCCGTGACCAGCTGGCCGACCTGCTGGCCAGACACGACCGAGTCACGGAACTGCGTGTGTACGCAGCGTCCGAGTACCACGGGCACGCCGTGCAGCGCCTTGCCGAAGTGCTGGAGGAACGCGGCGACGTGGAAGGCGCGATCGCCGCCTACCGCATCTTCGGTGCCAGGCCGTCCGGCATGCGGCAAGTGGCTGTATCACTGTCCGAGCTCCTGGTCCGGCACGGACGGAGCGACGAGGCGATCGAGGTGCTGCGCGCGCACACCGAACACGACGCGGAGGACTGGCTCGTCCACACGCTTTGCACCCTGTACGCCGACCACGGCCGGTCCCGAGAGGGCCTGGCCCACCTCGATGCCATCAAGGCACGATGCGACGGCAAGGAGTACTGGGACCTCTTCCAGATGCGGCTTCCGCTCATGGCCGACTGCGGCCTGCTCGACGAAGCAATCGAGGAGACGCGGGCGCACCCCGAGGGTGACACCTTGTACGCGGCCTGGGCCTTGTCGGACATGCTTGCCAAGGCCGGCCGTACCGAAGAAGCCGACGCAGTCCTCGCACAACACCCGGAGGTCAACAGCTCTCGTCGGGCCGAGCGCCTTATCGACCTCGGCCGCATCCAAGACGCTGTACGACTCCTCCAGCAGCCGATAAGCAAACCGACCACACCCGCCTGGGACGGCACCTACTTGACCGAACCACCGTTCTGACAGCTCGGGCTGGTACGCGCTACGTCTCCACCTGACGTCGCGCGCCGGTTCAGTCGTTGCCCACGTCGTCTTCGACGGCCACCGGGTCCCGGAGAGGGCGCAGGCCCTGGCCGGGGCCGCTGGCCTTGATGTTGAGCGGGTAGCGGCCCTAGCAGTTGATGTGCAGGTCCTTGAGCGGGGGGAGGCGTGCGAGGTCCTCGTCCTTGATGTTGTGGCCCTCGGCGCCGAGCTGGGCGACGGCGGCGTCGAGGTAGCGGGTGTTCCACAGGACGACGGCGTTGAGGACCAGGCCGAGGGCGGCGAGCTGGTCCTCCTGGCCCTCGCGGTACGCCTGGCGTGATCTGGCCCCCGCCGTGGCAGATCGCGCGGGCGAGACGGTGACGGGACTCCTGCACGGTCAGCTGCCGGTTCATCAGCCGCCGGTAGGTGTCGTCCACCGGGTCGACCGAGGCGAGCAGGTGCATGGTCTTGTCGATCCGCCCGTACTCGGCGAATGCGGCGCCGAGCGGGGTCGGGTGGCCCTCGCCGCCGAACATCCGTAGCAGGTCGTAGGCCCGGACCTGGTTCGTGATGAGCGACCCGGCGACGCGGAGCATGTCCGGCCAGTGCGTGGTGATCCGCTTGAGGTTCACCTTGTTGCAGGCGACGGCCTCCAGCGGCCTGTAGCCGGCGGCCGCCGTCTCGCCGTCGGGCAGGTCGGCCCGCCAGAACCGCTGGTCGGCGAGGTCACGGAAGCGCGGGGCGAAACGGAAGCCGAGGACCGGTTTCGGCTCGTGGCCGCGAGATCCGCGTGGGCTTCCTTACACATCGGGCCCGGGTAGGTGACGCGACCCATGCCGATGGCTATCGGATCAAGGTCTGGTTCCGGTTCGTGCCGGGCGAAGGCTGGCTTCCTCAAGACACCGAGGGGCTGTGGGCCACTCGGCTCAGCGAGGACGCGGCGTGCGTGGAGAACGTGCCCCTGCTCCAGAACGGGGTTGCCGAAGGCGACGTCGTCCGATTCACCACGGACGCCGAAGGCCGGCACTGGGCGGTGGATCGCGTGGAAGCCTCCGGCAACTGCACGCTTCGGGTCCTTCCGGTTCTCACCGAACCGCTCGGCCCGAGCGCCCGGGCGGTGCACGAGAGGTTGTCGCCGTTCGGGCTGGGCGCGAGGTCTTCATGACCAGTTCCCACTGGTGGCGTTCAACGTGCCGGCCAGCTCGGAACTTGCAGGCATAAAGTCGCTGCTGGTAGGTGGAGTTGCCGAGGGCTGGTGGCACTTCGAGACGGTGTGCGTCACCGATGATTGGGTCAATGCGTAGCGGTCTTCCTATGCCGGGCGATGCGCTCATCAGCGCTCCTTGGGGATGATCGGCATGCCGAGGTCGACCGAGGCGCGGGGCCGGTTTCGGGCCACGCGGTCGAGCGCGGTGAGCTTGTTGCGTGCAGCCTCGGCGCTGACTTGGAGACCTTCGACCTCGCCGAGCCAGCCGTTGGCGCGCGCTTCGTCGATGCGGTCCCTGAGGTTTCGGATGATCTCTTCCAGACGCCGTCGCTGTGTCGGGTCGACCCGGAGCATCGGACAGCGGCTGCAGGCTTCTCTGAACCAGCAACTACGGTCCGTTGAGGCAGTGGGCAAACCTTTGGCACGTGAGTACCGTCCCGGGCCAGGATGTGGCTATGCGTGATGTGCAGAGCGATCCCGAGTTGCAGGATCTGGTTCGGCGGTTCGTCACGCCTGATCGGCGATACCTTCGGTTGGGCGGCAGCGCTTTCCGGTTGAGCCCGGTCGAGCGCTCCGCGTTCGTGCGGGATCTGGCTCAGGCTGCGTGCGAAATGACTCCGACGGAGCTCGGCGTCCTTTTCGAGGGTGGATGGCGCGAGCGCAAGACTGCCGCCTGGCTGGTTGCTGTGGCCCACAGGTCCGAGTTCCGCGAGCTCATAGGCCGGCTCCTGCTGGCCAGCGAGGGGCCGTATGCGGGCGCGGCATACTGCGTCGCCCTTGCGAAGTTCGGTACTGCAGCGGATGCCGAACTGCTCAGCGCATACCTCGATCACTACTTGTCGCGTCCCGACCTCGATTACGACCAGGCAGTCGTCCTTGGGACGCTTCTGTACCTCGATGAGATTCTCGGCTCCGCGTACACGACACGGTTCCTTGCCCCGGCCGGCCCCTGGGACCGATGGCTCGAGGTCCGGGCCGTCACGGCTCTCGACCCGCATGACTGTCGGCAGGCCGTGCAGCAACTGTGCGCATTCGTCGACGAGACCGCTGAGGTCTTCGCCTCGCTGGCCTGCGGGAGCTGATCATGACCGAGCGGGACATCATCCTCACCGAACTCGCCCAAGGACTGCGCCCGATGTCACAGGGCATCGAGTGGTTCGACACCCACAGCCCGGAGGAGCAGGCCGAGATACTCCTGTTCCTGCGCCACCACGGCGTGCAGGCGCGCGCCGTCACCGAAGACGGACCGGAGAGCATCCGACATGCCGGGCTGCGCCCGACGCACACCCCGGCGGTCCTGATCACCTGCGGCCCGATCGACCAGCAACTGAGGAAGATCGCCGGCCTCACCCCTGTCGACGAACGACGTAAGGTGTTCCGGCTACTGGCCGAGGTCCTCGCGGTCGCAGACGAACGGCGCCGAGAACGCCTCTGCTCCGGCGGATGCGGTCACTGGTGGCACAACCTGCCCGTCGCTAACGGGTGAGGACGAGTCCCCGTCGCTGGCCTCCGCCCCTGGACTCCATGTGCGGCAAGACGGACTGACGGCAGTGTTCATGCGCTCGTGTCGTCGGCGGCGGAGCCGATCACCGTGCTCAGGGCCTGCAAGGCGTCATCGTATTGGTGGCGGTCGAACCGGAACGGACCGAATGCCACGTAGTCCCGGGTCTTGCGGTGGGGTTGCTCGAAGGCGTCCCAGGTTACGAGACCCGCTGTAGCGGTGATGCGGGCCAGGAGCGGCCAACACCCCCACTCGCCGCATTCACAACCGAGGACGGGGATCTTCGGCCCCATCGCTCCAGTGGACAGTCCGAGGAAGTGGTCCTGCATCGGGCCGAACCGGAAGAACTCCGGAATCAGACCGCCGTAGGCATCACCTGCAGGCTACATCCCGGCCGCGATCTCGTACTCATCGATCAGCTCGGTGAGTGGTGCTCCGTCGATGTGAGGGACGACCACGAGCGGACCCCTGTCGCCACGGTGCTGGCAATCGAACTGGATCTCATTGCTGATCATCCCGCGATTGTCTCAGCGCCCCTGCTCCCTCCTTCTGGGCGGGGTGAGCCGGGGCCTTGCGCGGCATGCCGAGGTTGATCGCCACGCTGCCGGGCGCGGGGGCGATCTGGTCGATTCTGGATTCGGCGTCGGCGAGGCTGACGCGCAGGCCCTCGATTTCGCCGAGCCAGCCCTTTTTCTCGGCTTCGGCGATCCGGTCGAGGAGGTTGTCGCGGATCTCCACCAGGCGGCCGCGCTGGGCGGGGTCGGGGCGCAGGAGGGAGCAGCGGAGTCAGGCGCGCCCGTGCTAGCGGTTGAGGTTGTGGTAACCGCGGAAGTCGAAGAACCGCAGGCCGTCGATCACCGCTCCAGACAGGATTTCCGGCAGGGTCCATGGGTGGGTGGTGTAGTCGTCCGTTGCCACGCCTCCCTGCTCAAGCAGCAGAGCGATTATTCGGTGAACCTCTGCGGTGCCGTCGACCCGCCCGGAGATGTCGATCTGCACCGCCCAAGTGGGGTGATGTCCGACGGCCGCTTCAAGGATCGCCACATCCTCAGGATCCCAATCGGAGAAGAGGTGGCCGGTCTGCTCATCGTCGATGTCGATGTAGAGGTTGCCGTCCAGAGTCCACGGATCGCGCTGCTCGGGCAGATGCCGATCGAGCGAGGCGACGGTCTCAGCTCGCTCACCTGCGGGAAACACGAAGACAGTTCGCATGGGTTGGAGCGTAGGCAGTTCAGCTTCGTGGCGACCATGGATTTCAGGGGCAGCTTTGGTCCGACGACGTAGTGGTGGTGCGGATGGCGACGTCGGCGAAGGTCGGCATGCCGAGATCGATTGTGGAGGGTCGGCGGGCTGGCTGCGTAGGTGAAATCGAGGTTCTGGCAAAGATCTTGGGCCCTGTCACTGATTTGGGGATTGGTGGCGATCAAGAGTAAGTGGGCATCACCTGGACGTGGGGGATGTGGTTCGCCTGAACGACCTTTTTCTTCCGGGGGGTTGGGGTGGCGGTAGATGGAGTGGTTCTCGGGGACGCTGAGGTCCGGCTGACTGTGCGGTCCGCCGTGGGGTCGGCTGCCTGTCCGGGATGTGGGCGGAGCTCCTCGCGTGTGCAGTGTCACTACCAGCGATGCCTGGCGACCGTCCCGTCGTGGGCCCGCAGGTGCGACTCGATGTGCGGGCACGCCGTCTCGTGTGCGGCAACGGCAGTTGTGGACGTCGGACGTTCGCCGAGCAGATACCGGGCCTGACGTGTCGGCATGCTCGCCGTACGAACGCGCTCACCACTCAGCTCACGGACATCGCCTTGTTTCTGGGCGGACGTGCGGGAGCCAGTCTGTGCGGGCGCCTGGCTGTGACCACTGGCAAGGACACCCTGCTCCGTCTGCTGCGCCCACTGCCCGTCCCGGCGCCGCCGTCTGTCCCGTGTCTGGGTGTCGACGAGTTCGCCGTGCGCCGCGGCCGGACCTACGCGACGATCCTCGTCGACATGAACACCCGGCGCCCCGTCGACGTCCTCGCGGACCGCACCGCGCACACCTTCGCGGCCTGGCTTCGCGAACACCCTGAGGTAAGGGTCGTCTGCCGTGACCGCGCTGGCTCCTTCCGCGACGGCGCCCACGCCAGAGCACCACAGGCCCGGCAAGTGGCCGACGCCTGGCACCTGCTGCACAACTTCGCAGAGGCCGTCGAGCGCGTCGTCGGACGACACCGCGCCGACCTGCGCGAACCCCTCACGACCCGGCCCGATCAGGACGACATCCCTCCACCCGTAAGCGTCAACCCCACCGCCCCGGACGAGCTGGACGTGCACGGACGACCGCGACCACTGGTCGCCCGCACCCGCGAGCGCCACCAGCAGATCCACGAACGCATTGAGCGCGGCAACAGCCTGCGGGCCATCGCCCGGGAGCTCCGCCTCAGCCGCGGCACCGTCCTGCGCTTCTCCCGGGCCGCCGATGTTGAGCAGCTTCTCGTCGCGGCTGCCCACCACCCGAGCATGATCGACGACTACCGGCTCTATCTGCATCACCGCTGGATGGAGGGCTGCACCAACGCTGCCGCACTCACCCGGGAGATCCAGCAGTTGGGCTACCGCGGAGACGTCAACACCGTCCGCCGCCACCTGCGGCCCTACCGCACCGGGACTATCCCGGCGGATGCCCCGCTGCCGCATCTAACTGTCCGCAGGATCACCGACTGGATCATGCGCCGGCCTGAGCAACTCACCGAGACCGAGCGTAAGTGCCTCGACGTTGTCACCGATAGCAGCGCACCCGAACTTGCGCGGGAAGCTGGCTTGGCTGGTCGACTCAGGTCAGCCGAGGGCTTGCTTGTAGGTCCAGTTGCCGGCGGGAACCGTGGTCGGCGTGCCGATCGGGCTGCGGCCTCCCGGGAAGAAGTGGGCCGAACCGTCGGCCATGAGCGCCCAGATATCGGGGATCTTGTCTCCGTTGACGTCTGATGTGCGCGGATCAGCCGGATGTCGGAGCGGTCCGGCCGACGGTTCGCCGCACACGTATCGTGAGCCGTGGCTCCCGAGTGCTGACCCGTGCGAGAAGAAGGAACGAAGCATGGATGTATACGTGGAGGCGACCCTCGATCCGCTTGGTGCGGCAGATCGGGGGGCCGTCCTGGTCGACTGGTTCGAGAGGGCATTTGCCGGCCCTCTTGCTGAACTGGTCCATCAGGAGGATCGTGCTGAATTTGGGGTGCAAACCGGGACCTCCGTCCGGCAGTCCGGGGGGAGTCGCCGAAGTAATATGTCTCATCTGGGAAGGAGTCGCGCGCGACTGAGGGCGGAGCTGGAGCAGAGCCCGGATTGGGTTGTCACAGAGTTCTACGGAGATGACACTCTTGGTCGGGTGCAGTGCTCCTATTTTCCGGTGGAGGGCGGTTGGCCGAAGCTCGTTGTTGGCCTCCAGGCGGGATCTTTGAGGCTGGCCGATCCGAAGTACTGTGCAGATCTGGTGGATTTCCTCGCGCAGGCGGTCGACAACTTGAACCCGGTGTTCGCCCGTATCGAAAGGGACTCCTTTTCCGACTGGTCGAACATTGAGGCTGCTTTGACGAGAAATCTCGATAACTCGCTTCCCGAGGGCCGGGATTTCCTGCGTGGCTACGCGTGGGTCACGGTGTGCCCGCAAGAACTGGCGGTCCGACTGGGCGGCCCGGAGACGCTGGCGGATGCCGGTACCTTCCACCGTGTGGTCCCTTTGCGGCAAGGAGGGGTGCTGTTGCAAGCGTCTGAGACGCTGGCTGGGTATACCGACCACGTTGTGGAATGCGTGTTCGCCGCGCTCGCCCCGGTGCTGCCGGAAGGTCAGCCCTATCCGGATCCGGCCCATCCCGAGCTCCGTTTCGTGTTGCGAGACGCCGCCGATGCGCGCTGAGCGGGCCATCACGTACATGTGCAGTCGCCGCCGCCTGACTGCTGACAGCGGGGAAGGCCCCTTTCCGGCAGGTCGGCCAGCCTTCAGGGGGCGTGCTCACGATCGCCCTGGCGCTCGTCGCTAGAGGGCGTCTGAAAAGCCTGTCAGCGGGCTGGTCTTGCGAGGCGGCGCACGAGGAGCATGGCCATGGTGAGGTAGATGGCGTTCTCCGAGCAGACGCGGAGGTACTCGTAGTCCTTCGAAAGGCGGCGGCACCGCCCCAGCCAGGTGAATGTCCGCTCAACCACCCAGCGACGAGGGACCACCGCGAAGAGGGGCGCTGCCGGTGGTGGTGTTCCTGCCTTCGACCAGGTCGAGCGGAATCCTCCTTCGAGGCGCTGCACGACCTCCACGGTGATGCCGGTGGCTTCTCGGGCCCAGCTGTGGAAGTCGGCGCCGCGGTAGCCCTGGTCCGCCCACACGTGCTGCAGGCGCGGAAAGGCGTTGGCGGCCCGGGAGAACAGCACCACGGCGCCGTCGCGGTCGCCGACGCTCGCCGGGCTCACGCAGGTGACCAGAACGGTGCCGCGGGTGTCGACGAGAAGGTGACGCTTGACGCCGCTGACCTTCTTGCCGCCGTCGTACCCGTGCAGGCCACCACGTTCACTGGCCCGGACGCTCTGACCGTCCACAATGGCAGCGCTGGGGGTGGGTTCACGGCCGAGCCGCACCCGCTCGCGCAACGTCGTCAACATCCGCTCCCACACGCCTTCTTGCTGCCATCCCCGCCAGTAGTGGTATACCGTCCGCCACGGCGGCAGGTCATGCGGCAGCAGTCTCCAGGCACAGCCGGCCCGCAGCCAGTACGCCAGCGCGTTGAGGATCTCCCACTCCGCATCGGACAGATCCGTCGAGTAACGGGTACGCAGCCCGCACACCCCAGCCCCCGAAAGTGCGCACCACCCCGCTACCAGGCAACTTGCCCGCTGTCAGGCTTTTCAGACGCCCTCTAGTGTCAATGCCGACGGTGTCGGGTGTCCCGGCGGCGTGGTACCGGGCCGTGCCCTCGGTCCAGGAACGGGGGACATACAGTTCCCGGTCGATCGCCACGAGGCCGCGCCGGGTGGAGTAGGCGAGATAGACGGCGACCTGGCTGTTCTCGATGTGTCCTGCGGTCCCGGTGTACTGGCGCTGCGCACCGACCGTGGCCGTGCCCTCCTTCAGGTCGCCAGTCTCGTCGACGACCAGCACCGCTGCGGTGTCGTGCAGTTGCCCGACGACGGAGCCGCGGATGTCGTCGCGTACTGGGTCACCGTCCCACTTGGCTCTCGACAGCAAGTGCTGCAAGCCGTACGGGTTCGAGTCCCCGACGTGCTCGGCGAGCGTCCAGCAAGTCTTGCGTGGCAGGTCAGACACCAACCGAGCACTAACGCCCGCGCCCGGCGCCGTGGTTCCACCCGGGCGAACCGTCCCGCGATACGGCCCATCAAGACCTCGAACGTCTTCTGCCAGCAGACGGGATCTATGCCGTGGCCCGCGGCCGCCGTCTGATCTTCTGTCTTCACCGACCGATGATCGACGGCGGCTGTACCCGTTCACAGACCGACCCCGCCCAGCAGGTGCCTTGTGCCGCCGAAGTTTGACCATCAGCCGAGGTAGTTCGCGCGCCCCTCGTCGTCGAGCTCGAAGGGGCCCTCAGGGATGATGCAGAACTCATTGCCCTCGGGGTCCGCCATCACCAGGAATCCGCCGCCGGCGTACTGCTCCAGCCTGCGCCCGCCGAGCATCTCGATCCGTTGCTGCTCGGCGGCGGGATCGGGAGAGGTGATGTCGAAGTGCATCCGGTTCTTGTTCGACTTGGGTTCGGCAGTTCGCTGAAAGCCCAACCCCAGGCCGTTCTCGCGCCGCAGCCACACGTACGGACCCATACGTCCCACGACCGGCCTGCCGAGCAGTTCGGACCAGAACGCGGCGAGCCGCTCAGGGTCTGCGGTGTCGACGATGAGGGCATTGATCTGCATAGATGAGTCCGCCATGCCCCCATCCTCTCAAACGGGCGCTCAGCAGCGGCTGTGACCACCGGGAAACAGACTTCGATGAGCGAGCCGCCCTGCAGTCAGACTTCCGCGGTCTCCACTCAAGGCGCGATGGCACAGGACAGCAAGATCGCGATCTGTAACTGGAGTATTAGTTGATGCATCTCAACAAATAACGTGACTCATCTCCATTTCAAATTTGCCTGAGATGCTGGGCAAAGGCTGCACTTTACCTGTGGCAGCAAAATCATGTGCTTGATATAGCCGCTCGGCAGGAATATTTCCTTGCGTAACCCATGTCAGCACCTGACGAGCTCCGACGTAGCGAGCATGCTCAATTACCGCCCTCACAAGACCGTGGCCAACCCCTCCGCCTCGTGCAGCGGGCGCTACCCACATCGCGGTCAACTCCCTCGCCAGGGCGTTCTCCTCAACCGGTACGACGCCGACAATGCCTACCACCTCGTCCGCAGACCGGGCGAAGAAGTCCACTCGCTCACTCAAGGCGTCCCGCCACTGACTCTCCGACAGCGATCGCGCCTGTTCCACCGTCCAGCCATAAGCATGAGGCGCGTCCACCAACGACGTGATCCGAACGTCCCGATACAGAGACCACTCACAGGGTTTCACCCGCTCAATGTCCATGGCCAGAGCATAGACGGCTCGTCCGGAAGCCTTCCCACCTGCGGACTCTCACCCTCAGTTCCGCATGGCTGTTGATTTCAAACAGGCACTTGTGAGGCGGGCAGTGTGCGGGAAGTCCCCGCAGGTCATGCGCCGCGCCAGGTCCTGTGACGGCCGTTAAGCAAAAAGAGCAACTTGGTGCGATCGCTCCGAAAGGGCGACAACCTGGAAGGTCCTTCCGTGTCCGTTGCAATCACCCCTCGCCCCATGGGCTCGGGTGAGAGAGTCGTAGTTGAGCTGATCCTCGCCAATGAACTCCCTGGCGCGGCTGCACTGCGGGCCCAAGTTGACTTCGTGCCGGTGGTTGCCAAAGGGGGGAGTAGATTCCCCGAGTGTCGACCTGCTGGTACTGGAAGGATCTCCTCGGGCGAAGGGAGTTTCCGATCTACGGTCCGGAGGTTCTCTCGGTGGGGGAGTGGTGCTTGCCCAGGGTGGTGGTGCGTACGCGGAAGGTGCCGTCGGGGGCTGTTTCGGAGCGATCCCGGATGGTCCCGGCGATCGTGCCGGGCCACTTGGTCGTGCTGGACCAGACCGCCTCCGCGAAATCGGCACCGTCGGTGCGTGCTCCACTCAGGTCGGCCCCGACCAGGTCCGCGCCGCGCAGCCGGGCTCCGACCAGCTTGGCCCCTCTGAGGCGCGCTCCGGTCAGCTCGGCTCCGGCCAGGTCCGCGTGGGTGAGGTCGGCGCCCGTCAGCTGCGCGTTGAACAGAAAGGCCAGAGTGAGCCTGGCTCTGATCATCTGGGCCTGGGAGAAGTCCGCGGCGAAAAGATGGGCGCAGGTCAGGTCGGCTTCAGTGAGGATGGCCTTGGTCAGGTCGGCCTCGCTCAGGTCAGCGGAGGTCAGCTGGGCCCGCAGGAGCTTCGCGCCACGCAGGTCCGCATTGTCCAGGGCGACATCGGTGAGGTCGGAGTCGGTCAGGTCGGCCCCCGTCAACTTCGCCCCCGAGAACAGGGCGCCAGTCAGGTTCGTACGGGTCAGGCGGGCACCGGACAGATTCGCGTCCACCAGATAGACGTCGGCCAGGTTCGCGCCGGTAAGGATCGCCCCCGTCACGTCCACGCCCACGGTGTTCGCTCCAGCCAGGTTCGCGCCCTTCAGCTTGGCTCCCGACAGGTTCGCCTGCGTCAGACGTGTCCGGGTCAGGTCGGTCCGGCTCAGGTCGGCGCCCGTCAGAATCGCCTTCGTGAGGTCGGCCCGGCTGAGATCCGTTCCGGCGAGGGTCACGCCCACGAGATCGATTCGGTGCAGCTGCGCGCCTGACAGGGAAACGGTCGTGCCGGACTTCAGCGCACTCCTGAGGCCGTCCCGCCCGACGAGGCCGGCGGGCCGGGAGGCCCGCGTCTCCTTGCCGTGGCCGACGTCACCGGTGCGGAGCGGCCGGAACGCCGGGGCGGCATCGCAGAAGGCGATCAACAACCTTTGGAGGAAGGGAGGTTGACTCTTCTCCTCGGACTTGTAGGGCTCGGGCGACCAGCCGTGCACGCGGTACACGTCATCGAAGAGCTGCTCCGAATCGTCCCGTATCCGCTCGGCCGGCCCGATGGGCCAGACGGTTTCCGAGGTCCACCGCGCCCCGGCCAGGTTCGCGCCCGACAGCTCCGCGCCGCTCAGGTCGGCGCCCGTCAGGTCGGCTCGATCAAGACACGCCCCGGTCAGGTCGGCACCAGCGAGGTTCGCCCGGACGAGCATCGCCCCGCCCAGGTCCGCTCCGCGCAGCCGTGCTCCCGCGAGGTCCGCGTCCAGCAGGTTCGCGTGCGTCAGGTCCGCTCCGGTCAGGTCGGCTTCTGTAAGCCGTGCCCGGACCAGCCTCGCCGAGCCCAGCTCCGCGCGGTCCAGGCGGGCCCGCGTCAGGTCGGCGCCGATCAGATTCGCCACATAGAAGAAGCTCCGGGACAGGTTCGCCTCCCGCAGGCGCACCCCCGGCAGCGTTCCCAGTTGCGCGTAGACCCAGGGCAGATCCACCCCGGTCAGGTCCGCTCCGCTGAGGTGGGCGCCCTTCAAGTTGACCGGCCGGGCCACCTCCTGCGCGCGGATGCGCCGGGCCAGTTCGTCGGCCCACGGGTACGGTCCGTCAGCGGCCACGGAAGGGCGACCGGGCGGCGTGTGCCAGTACCGGCGGTCGGTCAGCCGTATCTCCGTTCCCCCGTCCAGGGCATCGGGTACCAGGATCCGGAGCGCGAGCCGGCCGGCCGGCTTGAACACGATCGGGGCGACGACCCCCAGTACCAGCGCGATCAGGGACCTGAGCGCATTCGCCGCCCCCGACGTGCCGGCCGAAGTCGCCGCCGTACAGCCGACCGCCGCTCCGAGGAGTGCGTGCAGGAACAGGCCTGCGACGAGGGCGCCGGCGCCGGGCCCGTCGGGGTAGTCCCACCGCCCGTACCGGTGTGTGAACGGGTCTTCGTCGCGCAGGAGAGCAGCCCGGACGATGAGACATCTGTACAAGGCGGCACCGACCAGCCCCCACACCGCATATGACCACATGAGGTAACGATATGGCTCGGGCGTCGATCATCAACAGGGCCATTCCACTGGCTGGTTGACGTCCCATCGGGGTGACGGACCGGGGTTGCTTCACGGCGCCCGGGCCGGCCGCGACGGGTCGCTCCCGCTAACGTGGTCTGATCGGCGCCTTCCACGAGGCGGATCTCGCCACGTGGAAGGGATGCGGCCATCGCCGCGCAGGTCCTCGACCGAGCATCAGGTCTCATACCGCTCTCTCGCAGCGGATGGTTCGGCAGGGCTGACGTCCAGAACCGTCACGCCCAGCACGAGCATCGGCTCGACGCTGATCTCCAGCAGCACCCGCGTCATGATGAACGAGGAGCCGGAATGCGTGTGTTCCTCCCCGTGGGCCCTCCAGCGGATACGGCTGGGCACCCACAATCTGTCATCGACCCGATAGGCCAGAGGTCTGCCAAGCCGGCCGTCAAAGGCCAGGCGGCCGGTGCCGGGCACCGGGAAGTCCGGGGCGAAAGGCCGCGCCGGCCCCGTGATCACCGCCCGCACCTGCTGCACAACCGACTCCGACCGCACCAGAAGGTCCAGGTCCTGGGCACTTACCGTCACTTTGGTACCCCATCGCTTCAACAGCGCGGGAATGCCGTCCTTGATCAGACCCAGGAAAAGCGATCTGTCCGTGCCCAGACGCTGTTCTGCTTCTGCACGCAGATCGGGGTGAAACGCGGAGCGCGCGGCGAAGTCCTGGTTACCGGAGAGAAACCAGAGCATCTGGTTCCGGTCTTCGAAAGCGGCGAGCAGGGTCAGCCAGACCACGGTGTCCCGGATGCCGTGGGCTTCGGCCTTGCCGACGTCTCCGGCGACCGATGCGGCTCGGGCGGGGAGACGACGTTCGGCCACTCGATCCAAGGCCTCCTCCGCGGCGCCTTCGGGCGTCGGCAGGATCGCGAAGAACGTGTGGAGAGCCTCACGCCGGCGGCGGGCAGCGTCTCCCGATGAACGCCCTGTCAGCTTCTGGGCCTCGAAGCGGCGGTGCGCGAGGTGCTCGGTCGCCACCGTCTGCGGCACCGCGAGGGTGTGCCCGTGCAGGCTGGCCGTCGTGTGCAGCATCCTGAACACGCGCCCGTCAGGGAAGCCGGCCAGTTCAAGCTGGTCGGTGTCGAGGACGATCAGTGCTCCTCGGTCCGTGTCGGGCAGATATGGGTTGGACATGCGTCCCATCGACCAGATCCCCTTCCCTGTCGCCGTCGCGGCCCGTTCTTCACCCGGCCCTGCCATACGAGGACGAGGTCGGCGTCCTCTGCAGCGTCGAACGCCTGGGCAAGGTCGCCGCCGAGGCCGGTCAGGAGCGCGACGTGCGCGTTCCGCTTGCTTGATCGGCTAACTCCGTGCTTTCACGAAGTGGGCTGTCCAAGGCTTGATCAGAAAAGCGGAAAGTGCTCCTGAACTGCAACGATAGGACTTGCTGAGGGTCCTGTGGGTTGCGATGAAAGAAGCACTCCCAGGTGAAGAAGCGTAGCTGGTCGTGCCCGCCTGTCCGAGTCGAGGGAATTGTGGTCGCCGAAGACGTACTGGACGGCCGGCCCAAGGGCATGCGGCTGATGGTCCGCAAGGAACGCCCCATCCCGGTGCCCAGTTGAGATTGCCCGACGTCGTAGGCATGCGGCTGACGGCATTCGCCACCAATACCCAGGACACGGCGATCGCCGCGCTGGAACTGTCGCCACAGGAACTGCGGCACCGCCAGCGGGCCCGTGCCGAAGACCGCATCCGCGCCGCCGCGACTTCACGGGCCGACCCAATCTGGAGTTCACCAGGCATATCCGGCATGGTTGCCACGCCACCCTCGTCGACTGTCCCGGTGCCGACGACACGTGCGCGAGGAGCTTCGAAGACAGTTGCCCGGGGCTGGTGGACTTGGTTCAGGCCAAGGGGTCGTCGATCGGATGACGAGCTGGTCGAAAGGCCGCCGACACGAAGCCGCTTCCTGATTGTCAGTGCCTCCTGCGAGACTCGTTCCATGGTTCCGAAGCTGCCCTTGCACAGCGCTCGTTGGCGTGATCTTGACGGTGTGAGGGTCGAGGCGGTGGAAGCACTCCTGGAGCAGTTGGCCTCCGCGGCTGCCGCCGGGAGCGGCGATGCGTGGCGGCAGACCTGGACATACCTGGCCGACGGCCTGATCGATGACGGAGTCGTCGCCGACGGGGCCTATGCGGCCCTGCCGCATCTCGTGGAGGCGGCAGCGGCCCTGCCCCCGGGACAGACCGTGGACTTCTGGGTGGACCTGGGAGTCATCCTGACCGCCGATCACAAACCCCCCGTCCCGGCCGATTTGGAGGCGGCGTTCAGCGCCGCATTGCGTCTGGCCGAGCGGGCGGCCACCCGAAGTCTCCTCGTCGCCGATACTCCCGCGCAGGTCTGCGCCCACCTCGTGCTCTCCTGCGTGGCCCTCGCCGGCCACCACATGGGCGAAGCGCTGGGGCGGTTCCTCGATCCTCGGGCAAGTGACCTCCTGCTGGTGTGTCCCGGGTGCGGGAGCGACACCGAGATCGCCGATTTCCTTGTGAACCCGGCGCGTCCGGCTTCTGAGGTTCCGGAGTTGCCTGATCCCGCACGTGCCCGACACGGAGGACATCCCTGGGAGGAGGTCGCCGCGGCATTGCGGGAGGATGCGATGGGGAAGGTGTGGGAGCCCTTCGTGCGGGTGGCCCGCGAAGTCGCGGTGGCAGGGGTACCTCCCCAAACGCCGGGGCAGGCTGTCCTGTGCATGGTCGCCGCCCTGGTTGCGGTCAGGGGCACCCCACAACGGGCCGCACGGGAACTGGCCCGCCAACTGATGTCGCTCACTGGATACTTCCGCTGCTGGGACTGCGAGCAGGCATGGACGATCGCTGACGGCCTGGCGGACAACCCGGACGGGGCGCGCCCCCAGCACCGTTCGGCTGAGGCGTGGACGGACTCCGACGGGGCGGCTGCCACGGTGGAGTCTGCAGCGGCCGGAAGAACGGGTGAAGCAGCGGCTCGGTTCCGGCAGGACGGGAACGTGGTGCTCGCGGCCGACGGCACACCCTGGGGCCGTATATCGATGTTCTCCGATTCCGGGCTCGGTCAGTTCGGGGGTGTCAGCTCATTGGCGGTGTTGTCCCGCCCCGGTCGGCCGACGCTCGTGGCTGGCGCCGGGGAGGCGGGTGTGGTGTGCCTGTGGGACGTGGCCGACGGCCGGCTCGTCCATGACCCTCTGACAGGACATCCTGACCATATCCGCTCTATGACGGCCCTGCGCCTGACCGACGGCCGCGTCCTTCTGGCGAGCGGAGGCGACACCGGGACGATCGGCCTGTGGGACCCTGCCACCGGGCAGCCGGTTCGTGAACCGGCCGGCGACGCGCCCGGCGGGGTGATTGGAATGTGTGCCGCGATCGTCTCCGACGGCCGCACCCTGCTCGTCACCGCCACCCCCCGAGGCGTGGTGCGGCTGTGGGATCCGGATACCAGTGAGTGCGTCGGCAGCCTCAACCCCTATGGCAGTCCGATCCAGTCGATCGCCGCCGTCCCGATCGCCGCCGGCCACACGCTGATCGCGGCCTCGGACACCGCCGGCCGCCTTCACGTGTGGGATCCAGCCGTCGACGATCCCTGGGAAAAGGGCGCGGCCGTGCAACTGAACGCAGGCGCCCTCGCCGATGCCGACCACCGTGTGGCGGCTGTGGTGGCGGTGCCCACACCCGACCGAACCGTGCTGGCCACGGCAGACGACCGCGGCGTGGTCATGCTGTGGGACCCGGCCACCGGTGCCCCGATCGGCGACGGGCTGCCCGTCTCCACAGGCACGGCCGGCCTGCCGGTCATCACCGGCACCCTGCAGGGCGGCCGCACGGTCCTGGTCACCGGCACCCGTCACGGTCACCGACTGCGTAGGTGGGAACCGGAGACCGGCGCGATACAGCACATCGCCCTGGACGTTCCGCTCACCTGTCTGGCCACAGCGGGCTCGGACTTGATCGTCGGACATGGCTGCGGAGTTCTCAGCCTCCCGCTCACATGGCAGTGAGCGGATTCGGCCGCAGCCCGTCCCCCATCGCGCGGAACAACGGGACTGGGCAGCGAACGCAGCTGTGTTCATGCTGGCAACTGGTGTCGTAGGCGCGACCGCAGTCACCCAGAGCTCGTCAAAGCCTCCGTCCGACTCAAACTGAGCAAGGCCGGTATCAACGAGGTTCCACCGGTACTCGGTTGCCGTCCCTGGATGCCCTGCTGGAGTTCGTGCGCGTCACCAGCAACCCCTTACCGCCAACTACTGTGGAGCGTGTTGCGAAAGTCCCGTCCAGAGGCGCCCGCCCGCGTCCGGCCCGTCCGGACGGATGGCGGACGCGCGCCCCCGGGCGGCTCGCCCTGCAGCACTCGGCAGGCCCGGGTCCGAACCCGCTCCTGAAGTCACGGACACGGTCGCTGTCCTCCCCGGTCCGCGAGAACTTCCGTCGGGACGCGAGCGGCGCGCGCCCGACGCGATCCGGCCGGGTGTTCGGGCTAGGCTCGCCGGTTGCGCCATGACCCGACTGCCTCGTTCGACCCGGAGCCGTTGACGACGGCCTGGAACGTGGCCGCCGTAACGCCGTCACAGGCCCGCACCCGTCCTCCCGTCCTGCACGGCCCCCGGGGGCTCGCAGAGCGCATTGGGCCGGTCGTCGCTGCGCTCGCCGCCCCGGACGTGGGCGCCTCGGCGGAGGGACCCGGGCGGGACCGGGCGCGGGAGCTGCTTGACGCCGCCGCCGATGTCCTGGACACGGTCGCCCGTTCGGTCCGCCGCGGCCCGGCCGCCGAAGTGCCCCCCCGCGACAACGGACGTCCTGCGCGTCGGCGGTGAGCAGGAGGTATCGGAGGGCTCCACGCGGCAAACCGCCGAGCGGCTGATGGAACTGCTCGGTGAGGCACTGGAGATTGCCGGGAGTGGCGGCGCACGCGGGCGGACGTCCATGCCGCCCGGTCTCGTCGGCGACCAGTTCCTAGTGCGTCCGACCATGCTGCGGTTGGTGCCGGTCGTAGTCCAGGCGGTCCGCCGCGAGCTGCGCCGGGACTCGCCGGTGTCCCGGCACGCCGTCCGCCTGGCGGCGGTGGCCACGCTCGGCTATGTGAACGCCGCCCGGCTGGCCCGGGCGGCACGACTGCAGATGCGCAGACTGGCCGTCGAGACCGGTCTGGCCAAGTACACGGAGGTCCGGGCGGTCCTGGACGCGCTTGAGCAGGGAGAGGCCGTGCCGCTGCCGGACCGGTCCGGACCGCTGGTTCTGCGGCTGCGCACGGTGCTCGTCCAGTCCAACGCCCACCGGGACGACCTCCGCAGGTGGGCAGCGGAGAAAATGGTGCACGCGGTATGGGGCTCGCCGCACCGGGCGGTGTACGAGATCGCGACCCCCCGCCGTCGCCTGAGCGTCGACTGGCGCGCCGAGCTGCTCGCCGACCTCTGCTGACGGGCCCCGCGGTCCGGCAGCGGCGCCCCTGACCGTCGCCGAGGGACCGCCGCTTCAGGGCTGTTCGGCCAGCGCCTCCGCGAGGATCTCGCGGGCCGTCTCCAGGGCCGCCGCGCGGTCGGCGGGGATCAGGCCGATGCGGGTGCGGCGGTCGAGGAGGTCGGACTCGTCGAGGGCGCCCTCGTGGCGCACGGCCCACAGGAGTTCGGCGCGGGTCACCGGGTGGCCGGGCAGGACGGGTTCGCGCAGCCGCTCGTCGTACGCACCCTGTGCCTCCAGCGCCGTCGCCTCGGTGCCGTATCGGCGGACCAGGCGGCGAGGGGCGGGCAGGGTGGCGAGCCTGGCCGGTGCGGCCGCGCCGACCAGGGGCAGCGAGGCGGTGGGCGAGGGGCCGGCCGGCAGACCGTGGGCGGAGACGGCGGCGTCGACGGCGTCCTCGGCCATCCGCCGGTAGGTGGTGAGCTTGCCGCCGACGATGGTGACGACACCCTCCGAGGACGTCAGGACGGCGTGCCGGCGGGAGATGTCGGAGGTGCGGCCCTTTTCGCCGGGCTCCCCTGCGGTGTCCAGCAGCGGGCGCAGCCCGGCGAAGGCGCCCACGACGTCGTCACGGTGGACGGGGATGTCCAGGACGGAGCCGAGTACGTCGAGCAGGAACCCGATGTCCGTCTCCGGCACCTCCGGGACGTCCGGGACCGGGCCGTCGACGGGCTCGTCGGTCAGGCCGACGTACACCCGGCCGTCGCCCTGCGGCAGGACGAGGACGAAACGGTTGGTCTCGCCCGGGATCGGGATGTGCAGCCCGGCCGGCACGTCGCCGAGCCGGTCGGCGCGCAGCACCAGATGGGTTCCCCGGGACGGCCGGATCCGGATGCCGTCGACCAGTCCGCCCGCCCACACCCCGGTGGCGTTGACGACCGTGCGCGCCCGGATCTCGCCCTCCTCGCCGGTGAGTTCGTCGCGGACGCGGGCGCCGGTGCCGGACAGTTCCAGTGCGCGGACCCGCGTGAGGATGCGGGCGTCGTGCGCGGCGGCGGTGCGGGCGAGGGCGGTCACCAGGCGGGCGTCGTCGCACAGCCGGCCGTCCCAGGACAGCAGCCCACCGCGCAGCCCGTCGGTGCGCAGGGCCGGGGCCAGGTTGCGGGTCTCGACGGCGGACAGCCGGCGTGGACCGGGCAGGGTCGCGCGGGCGGTGCGGGCCGCCATGCGCAGGGTGTCGCCGGCCCGGAATCCCGCCCAGGCGAGTGCCGCCTGGCCGCGGGAGACCAGCGGGGTGAGGGGGAGCACGAACGGCTGGGCGGAGACCAGGTGGGGCGCGGTGCGCTCCATCAGCACACCGCGTTCGACGGCGCTCTCGTGGGCCACGTCGAACTGGGCTGAGGCCAGGTAGCGCAGGCCGCCGTGGATCAGCTTGGAGCTCCAGCGGGAGGTGCCGAAGGCCAGGTCGTGCGCGTCGATCGCGGCGACGGTCAGGCCGCGGGCCGCCGCGTCGAGGGCTGCACCTGCGCCCGTCGCGCCCAGTCCGACGACCAGGACGTCGACGGCGGGTCCGCCCACCGTGTCGGCCAGTTCCCGCGAGCGGCGGGCGGCGGACAGGGAGGAGCCGGGGACGGGGGTGTGCGCGGCGGCCGTGCCGTTCGTGGGGCTCATGGGGTGAGGGTCCTCTCCAGGATGGTCCGCAGCTCCGCGAGGAAGGCGGCGGTGTTCAGGTCCGGGTCGTCCTCGTCGGTCATGGTCCGCAGCGACAAGGTGAAGGACTGGACGACCAGCAGCACGGACCGGGCCTGCCGGTCGGGGTGGCCGGCCCGCACGGATCCGTCGGCGTGCCCGTCCCGCAGGCCTGAGGTCAGCAGTTCGAGCAGGGCGTTCTGGCTGGCGCCGCGGCGGTCCAGCACGTAGGGGAGGAGCAGCTCGGGATCGACGTCGACGATCTTCCGGAAGAGCGGGTGCGCGCGGAACTTCGCCACGCCCTCGACCAGCCCCTCGACGATCAGCTCGCGCGCCGGGCGGCCGGGCCGCGGCTCGGGCATGGCGCGCGTGGCGACGTCCACCCACTCACGCGTCATCAGATCGCCGACGAGCGAGCGCACATCGGGCCAGCTGCGGTAGAGCGTCATGCGCGAGACGCCCGCGCGGCGGGCCACGTCGGTCAGGGTCGTGCGGCGGACGCCGACGGCCAGGACGCAGTCGCGGACCGCGTCGAGCACCGGATCGCTGTCCCCATGGTTGTGACGAATAGGCGTCATGTGTAACAGTGTAACGCCCTTGCGGCGGCGCCCGGAGGACGGGCACGGCGCGGAACCGATCGATGAGGACAACCGCCATGGACATGCTGTGGAGTGGCTGGGGCGACCCGGCCGAGGCGGCGCCGCTGCCCGACACGGTGATCGGGCTGCTGCGCGACCTGCTCGGAGTGAAACCGCGCGACGCCGAACCGCTGCGCCTGGAGGAGATCGCCGTCCCCGCGACGCCGCTCGGTGCGGAGGTACTCGCGGAACTGGCCGCCGCGGTGGGCGGCGACGCCCACGTCCGCACGGACGCCGAGTCCCGTGTCCGTCACACCCGCGGCAAGTCCACCCCGGACCTCCTGCGGATCCGCGCCGGGGACGTCGCCGACGTGCCCGCCGTCGTCGTCCTGCCGGCCGGACACGACGAGGTCCTCGCCGTCCTGCGGGTGTGCTCCGCGCACCGCCTGACCGTCGTCCCCTTCGGCGGCGGCACCTCGGTCGTGGGCGGCCTGGCCCCCGGGCGCCGGGGCCCCTTCGTCGCCCTGGACCTGCGCCGTACCGACCGGCTCGTCGATGTCGACCCGGTCTCCCGCACCGCCACCCTGGAGGCGGGGCTGCGCGCCCCCGAGGCCGAACGGCTCCTCGCCGAGCACGGTTTCACGCTCGGCCACTTCCCGCAGTCCTACGAGTGGGCCACCATCGGCGGCTTCGCCGCGGCCCGCTCCAGCGGCCAGGCGTCCGCCGGATACGGCCGCTTCGACGAGATGGTGCTCGGTCTCACCGTCGCCACCCCCGAAGGCACCCTGGAGACCGGCCGCGCCCCGCGCTCGGCCGCCGGCCCCGACCTGCGCCAGCTGATCCTCGGCTCCGAGGGTGCCTTCGGAGTGATCACCTCCGTCACGGTCCGCGTCCGCCCCCAGCCTGCCACCCGCGTCTACGAGGGCTGGCGCTTCGCCTCCTTCGAGGAGGGCGGCGCCGCGCTGCGCCGCCTCGCCCAGGACGGCCCCCGGCCCACCGTGCTGCGCCTGTCCGACGAGACCGAGACCCTGATCGGCCTCGCCCAGCCCGACGCCATCGGCGCGGCCGCCCCGCAGGACACCGGCTGCCTCGCGATCGTCGGCTTCGAGGGCACCGAGGAGGACACCGCCCACCGCCGCGAACTGGCCTCTGCCATCCTGCGCGAGTGCGGCGGCACCCCCGCGGGCGAGGAGCCCGGGGAGCGCTGGGCGCACGGCCGTTACTCGGCGCCCTACCTGCGCGACGCCCTCCTCGACGCCGGGGCGTTCGCCGAGACGCTGGAGACGGCCGCCTTCTGGTCACGCGTCCCGGAGCTGTACGCCGCCGTCCGCACCGCCCTGAACACGACGCTCACCGAGGCGGGCACCCCACCCCTGGTCATGTGCCACATCTCCCACGTCTACGAGAACGGCGCCTCGCTGTACTTCACCGTGGTCAGCGCGCAGGGCGAGGACCCGGTGGCGCACTGGGCCCCGGCCAAGGCGGCCGCCAACGAGGCCATCCTCGCCGCGGGCGGCACCATCAGCCACCACCACGGCGTAGGCACCGACCACCGGGACTGGTACGTCCGCGAGGCCGGCGAACTGGGCGTCGAGGCACTCCTCGCCGTCAAGCGGCGCCTGGACCCGGGTGAACTCCTCAACCCCGGTGTCCTGTTGCCCACCGGCCGGCCCACCGAGCCGGCCGCCGACCGGCCCTGACCCCTCGGGCGCCGCACCGCCCGCCGCCCGTCCCGCACAGCCACCGGCCCGTGCTCCGGGCGACGGGCCCGCCGCCGATCCCCGGCCTGCCCACGCTTAAGATCCGCCCAGCACCCGCACTCACTCACCACCCGCGCGCTGCCGACCCATCGCCCCGGAGGCTCATCCATGCGACAGTTCACCGCCGTCGTCAACCCCACCGCGGGCGGATCCAGCGGGGCCGCCGCCCTGCTTCAGGTGGCGCGGGTGCTGCGGGAGGCCGGCGCCGAACTGGAGACGGAGTACAGCCGCAGCCTGGCGCACGCCCAGGACATCGCCCGCGCCGCGGGGGAGCGCGGGCGAGTGGTGCTCGCCGTCGGCGGCGACGGTATCGCGGGCGCAATCGGCGGGGCGCTCAGCGGCACCGACACCGTCTTCGGTCTCGTCCCGGCCGGGCGCGGCAACGACTTCGCGCGGGCGCTCGGCCTGCCGTCCGACCCGGAGGCCCTGGCCCGGCTGCTGTTCGACGGTCGGCCGCGCCCGGTCGACACGATAGAGGTGCGCTCGGCCGCCCACGACCGCACGGTCGCCCTCGGCAGCGTGTACGCGGGCATCGACGCGCTCGCCAACCGCCACGCCAACCAGGCCCGTCTGCTGCGCGGGGCCGCGTCCTACTACGCGGGCGGTCTGCGCGCGGTGACCACCTGGCGCCCGGTCGACTACCGGGTCACCCTCGACGGGCAGGAGCAGACCGTCCGCGGCTACACCGTGGTGGCCGCCAACTCCGCCTTCTACGGCTCCGGCCGCATGATCGCTCCCGGCGCGCGGGTGGACGACGGGCTGGTGGACGTCGTGATGATCCGCGAGGCGCCGCGCCGCCTGTTCTTCACCATCATGAACGAACTCAAGTCGGGCGCCCACGTCGGACGCCCGGAGGTCCAGGTGCTCAGGGGTCGGGAGATCCGCATCGAGTCCGACCGCCCGGTGCCCTACGGCATCGACGGCGAGGTCGACGCGGTCCTCCCGGTCACGGCGAAGGTCCTGCCCGGCGCCCTGAAGATCCTGCACTGACCGTCCGGACCGATCCCACTCCCCGCCCGGCGCGCACCGACGACCCGTGCGCCGATCCTGGACGGGCGCTCGACCACCCTGGTCGGGTACAGAAGCCTCGCATCGGCGAAAGGCTCCGGACATCCCGTCGAGGGACGCGGGGGACTGCGCGCCCGGCCACGAACTCCGGCAGCCGATCACCACCGCAGCCCCCGTCAGGGGCAGGGACCTCCCGCCGGCGCGAGGCTCGCGGCATCCCGTCCAGGGGCGCGGGAACCGCCCGCCCAGCCACGACGCACCCGCAGCCGACCACGTGAACGGACCCCAGCCCGGCCGACTGCCCGGACTCGCCGGGTTCCACGAACTCGGTAGGCTCGCCCTGTGCGGCAGGTGGAAATCGTCCAGCTCCTCGTCTCGCCAGTGCACCGCTTCGCGGGCCGGCCGGGCGACGGCGTCCCCGACCTGCCCGGCGACGAACTGGTGAAGACGGCCACGGTGCGTGCCGGACTCGGGCTCGTCGGCGACCGGTACTTCAACCGGCCCGCCCACCGCGACGCCTCCATCACCCTCATGGCGATCGAGCGTCTGCCCGCGAGCGCGAACGGCGGCGTGGAGGCTGACCTGCTGCGCACGCGACGCAACGTCCTGCTGCGCGGAGTGGACATCGACGACTACATCGGCACGACCGTGTTCCTGGACTGCGGCACCGGGCCGGTGGTCCTGGAGGCGCGCCGCGCGGCCCGGCCCTGCGGCTGGATGGACGCCACCCTGGGCCCCGGCGCGCGCCGGGCGCTCCGTTCCGGAGGCGGGGTGCGCTGCCGTCCGCTGACCGACGGCGTCCTCAGCGTGGGACCGGCGGAGTTCGGGGTGTGGGAGCCGGACGGGGAGAGCCATGCGTGACCTGCGGATCCGCATCGATGCCGTGGACCTGCAGGGCCGGATCTCAACGAGCTGAGCGCGGGGCGTGGACGGTGGTATCGCGTACGGCAACGTCCGTGTCGCTGTGCGGCACCGTGTCCCCCGCGGCGCGCTCCTCGGTTTGCGGCCGGCGGACGCGCCGTCCGCCTCCTGGACGCTGGGGTGCACCGTCACGGGCACCCGCATGGCCTTCAGCCCTTCGCTGTCGTGGGTGTTGTCGGCCGCGACGCCGACGAGGAAGGGCGGTTGGTTCGCGTCCGCGAGGATGTGCATCTTGGAACTCGGCATGCCCCGATCCACGGGGATCGGACCTGTGTGTTCGCCGCTTTTTATGAAGGCGGAGTGGGTCGAGGGTTCGATCGGGGCGGACGGCCGGGGCGCCCCGTTCCGGGCAAAGCCGCCGGTCGGGGGCGCACGAGTGAACGGCTGGGGGCGGCCGGGCGGCCACCCGGCGGTGTTGTCCCACGAGCGTCACGGTTGGGCAACCACCGCGCCGGAGGGGCTGGGAGCCGGGTCGGCCGAGCCGCAAGATGAGTGCTGGGCGGGGACGACATA
This sequence comes from Streptomyces sp. NPDC001068, assembly GCF_042897315.1. NCBI lineage: Bacteria > Bacillati > Actinomycetota > Actinomycetes > Kitasatosporales > Streptomycetaceae > Streptomyces > Streptomyces sp. NPDC001068. The sequence goes on from NZ_JBIAYD010000020.1 coordinate 103,595, forward strand.
GGGGGTAGGGAGCAGTGGAGTTCACGGTTGAGCGAACGCTGAGACGACGTGGCCGTCGGTGGGTCACGGGAGGGGCCGCCGTGACGGCGGCAGCCCTTGTCTGGCTGCTCGTCGCTCTGAGGGGTGGCGGCGGCGTCCAGGTGCCGCTGATCCTCATGTTCCTGACGCTGGTGGCCACCTTTCGGGGCTGGCAGGACCTGCGCAAGGCAGACCGGCCGTTCCGGCTGCGGATCGACGGGTTCGGGATCACGTTGCACGACGCGGAGGTCGCGTGGGAGCAGATCGACGCCGTCTCCCTGTGGCACCTCCCCAGCACCGGCGAGGACAGCGAGAATCTGACGCCGCCGAAGCCGCGGCTGACGCTGTGGACGGTGTCCGGTGTGACGCTGCCGCGGAAGGCCGAACGCACCTGGGACGGCCGGAGCCGCTACACCCTCCTGGACTGTGAGGATCTGGACCAGTCCGTCGCCGAGATGTCGAAGGCCCTGGCCGCGAACGCCGGCGATCGTTTCGAGACGGCGCCGCGCGCGGTGCGCCCGCCGATCCCGGTGAGCGTGTCGGGGCCCGAACTGAGCGTGCCGGGAGGGGAACGCGTCTTCGTCGACGCACAGCGGTCCGGGACCTGGGCGCTGATCTGGGCGGTGGCTGCCGTGATCTTCGCTTACTCGTTCTGGGAACTGATCAACGGCGACTTCATGGGCGCGGAGGTCTTCGGCGCGTTCGGGCCGCTCGGCGCCATGGGCTGCTCGTACCTCACCTTCCGCTCCTACCGCCGCTGGCGCAAGCCGCTGCGGCTGCGGATCGGCCCCACCGGGATCAGCATGCGCGAGGTCACCGAGGACGAACAGCACTTTCCCTGGCCGGAGATCGCGACCGTCATGGTCGGCGCGTCGGAGGCGACCAGCGACAAGCGGCCTTGGCTCGTGGTGTGGCCCCTGCCGGGCACCCGGCCGGGAGCCAACCCCACGTACCTGGTCGACGGCCACCAGGCCTTCGCCCTGGTCCGGCTGGACCGCCTGCCCGGCGGGGCGGAGGCGGTCGTGCCGGTCCTGCGGGCGTACGCGGGGGAGCGCTACGCCGAGACGGTCTGAGCGGCCAGGAAAAGAAGTTGCGCGCCCTTCGGCCAGGACTGCCGCCGAAATCGAGTAGGCCGGGTGGACAACGGGACTCCCGACAGTGTGCATGCGACCGCGCCACGGGTCAGTGCGGGCTGCTGCCCGCGCTGACCCAGCACCTGATGCAGGCCGCCCTGCAAACCGCGATGGACGAGCACCTGGCCGCCGAGGCCGGCCGCGTCGGCGGGTGCGAGTCCCGCTCGGGCGGCAACGAAGTCGCACAGTTCGGGGTTCTGGCCGATCTTGCCCACCTTGGGCCGGGGGCGGCGACATTCGGCCCGGCGGTGGGCGTGGAAGGGCTGGTAGGTGAAGCCGC
>NZ_JBIAYD010000021.1:0-103364 GCF_042897315.1 Streptomyces sp. NPDC001068
CATGAAGAAGGGCACCGCGCTGCTGCTGGCCACCGGAATGCCGGTCGCGCAGATCGATCTGCGCCCCTGGTACACCGAGAAGGAGATGACCCACATCGGCCCGCAGAAGCTGGCCGAGGAGAAGGCCATCACCAAGCGGGCCGTGGCCGCCTACGAGGATCGGAAGGCCGCCCGCAGTGACGGATGAACACGGCGACCCGGGTCCGCCGCTGGACGTGCCGGTCACGATGTTCGAGGACGTCGAGGACCTCAAGGCCGCCGTGGCCCGGCTGACGGCCCAGGTCGAGGCGCTGACCAAGGTCGAGGGCCAGAAACCGGGCGAGGCCTCCGCCGAGGTCGAGGAGACGGCCGGCGAGGACGCCGTCGAAGCGGCCGACGAGGGCGACCAGGAGTGGCAGTACCCGCCGCTGATCCTGCTGTTGGACTCGCCCGCCTACGACGACGAACTGCGCGCCCTCACCGAGTGGGTGGAAGGCGTCCTCGTACCCGGATACCTCGCGGAGCCGTCTGCCGACGCCCGCTGGTGCCACCTGTGGTTCGAGCACACGCCCGCTGTGGCCCGGCTGCACGCCCTGTGGCTTGCCTGGCAGGAGTGCACCGACCCGGTGAGCTGCGGCTACACCGGACCCAGCGTGTGGCACCGAGACCACCTGGACCCGTGCATGCGCGAGCTGCGCGGGCCCATCGGCCCCTTCGCAGGGTGCACCAAACGCGAGCACGGAGTCGTGCACCGGATGCCGGTGCTCGTGCCCAGCGCATGGCGCCAGGACGGCGCCTGAACGCCCGCAGCTCGCTGAACGCCGGGCATGCCCGGCCCGACTTCGATCACGTACGGCACGGGGAGAGAGCACATGGGGGAACGGTTCGCGACGCCGGAAGACGTACTGAGCTACTGGCGCCTTGAGGAAGGCGACCGCTTCCGGATCGCTGAGACGAAGGACGAGGCAGCCAGCCGCCGACACAACGTCCGCCGCCGCGGTGAACAGGCCAGCGACGCCGAGCTGGTCGGCGAAGCGCTGGTCGTGGCCCGGATCCACTACCCCGACGCGAACCGGTACCGGTGGGGCGTCTTCCACGCCGAAACCGCGCAACCCGTCCTCACGCTGGAGCTGGAGGACGTCAGGCCCTCGGACAACGGTGACAGGGCCCGGGAGCTAGCGCAGGCCCTGGACCAGTGGCGGGACGCGGCGACGCAGGAGCCGTTCGACTGGACGAGCGAGGGCCTGGTCGACCGGCTCCGCTCGCCGTACGGCCGCGGCATGCTCGACCAGGTCCGCGGCACGGACCCCGGGAGCCGCTGGGTGGGCACCGTGTCCGCCGACCCGACGTCCTGGGAGACCGACGACGGGCAGACGTACCGGTACGACCACGACGCGGACTCCGTCTCGGTCTTCGACCCAGACGGGCTGCTGATTGCGCGCGGCGACCGCAAGTTCGACGTGAAGACGAAGAAGAGCGCGACGATCGGCGAGATGCGCGACGGCCGGCACATCGCCGGACAGCGCGTCAGCGACTTCGTCAGCAACGCCGTGTGGCAGCACCGCATCGCCCAGATGGAGCCCGAAGCCCGGGACGACGTCTGGATCTACTACCGCGACCACCGGCCCATCGTGCACGGCACCGACAAGTACGCCGACGACTGGCCCGCCATGAAAGCCCTGCTGCGCTCTGCAGGCTTCACCTGGAGCGGCTACGCGAAGGCCTACGTCACCGCAGGCACCACCCGGAACATCTCCCGAGCCCAGAGCGTCGACCGGCTCGCCCGGGCCCTGTACGAACAGGGGCGCATGGTGGAGATCCGCGCGGATGAGGACCGGCTGCGCGGTGTCCTCGCGCCCGCCGCACCGCCCCCGTCCGCCGCCCCGGTCGCGCCGGCGCCGCAGGCCCCGCCGCTCACTCCGCAGGACCTGACGACCGAGCAACTCACCGCCGAACTGGCCCGGCTGGACGAGGAGCGCCGCAGCGCCGCGTACGGAAGCCCGCGGCACGCGCAGATCGACAAGCAAGTCGCCCTGCTGAAGGCGGAGCACGACGAACGCCAGGTTGTGCAGTTGGCGGACCGGCCCGACCCGGCGGGGATGGGCGACGCCGAGATGGAGGCAGAGCGAGAGGAGCTGCAACCGGCCCTGCGCACCCGCATGTACACGCATGCGTACGCGGACGACACCCCCCTCGGGGCGGCCCGCCGGGAACGGCTCGAACTGCTGCGAGCCGAACACGGACGACGCACGGCCGTCGAGCTGGAAGCCCGCACGCCGGTCAACCAGATGAAGGACGAGGACCTCAAGGCCGAGGGCGTCCAACTCGCCAAGGACCGGCACGCGCCGCCCCGGGAGGCGCGGGACGCCATGGACAGCCGGGTATCAGCGGTCGGCAAAGAACTCGCCGACCGCCGCCTCCAAGTGTGGGGAGAGCAGCCTCCCGTCGACGGGTACGACGACATCGAACTCTCCGAGGCCCTGGAAGCCGTCCGCGGGACGCGGCTGTCCGAGGCCGAATTCGCGGGCTCGCCCCCGGCGAAGGAGCGCGTGGAGAAGGCGATCGATGCACGCCGGAAGGCGCTCCAGGAAGAGATCAAGAAGCGGGACGAGAAGGCCTTCACCACCCTGCTGGAGACGGACGGCCGCATCCGCCTGGAGACCTCCTCCTACACCAGTGACAGCAACACCAGAGTCAAGATCGACAACCGGTGGTACGGCTCCTTCACCGACTTCTACCCGGGGTGGCGGGCGCGGCTGTGGCGCGGAGTGGAGATCACCCACGACGAGGTGTGGCGCACCGATGCCCTGCGCTGGCTGATCGAGCAGTACGAGAAGGACCCGGAGACCCGCGACACCCGCACCTGGGGTCCCTACGCCGACGTCGAGCTGCTCCCGGCGTTCGCCGAGCAGCTCACCGCCCACCAGTACAACGGCCTCTCGCCCTCCGGGGCGGAGGAGAAGTACCTGATCGAGGAGATCGCCGACTCCTCTCGCTCCCAGACGTTCGACGCGTACGGCAACAAGCGGATGATGCACCTCCTCGATCTGCCCGAGCGCACCCTTCCCGCTCTGGAGCAGATGGGGCGTCGCCTGCTCGCATTGATCGACGAAGAGCTGGACTCCGACGACCGCAAGGTACGGGCGAAGGCCAAGTCGGTCCGCCCGAAGATCCTGGCCACGCTGGACGACCTCGTGTCGCTGCTCGGGACACACCGCCTGGAACCCCTGACGGCGGATAATACGAACACTGGTACATCTCAGGACGGAGACACAGACGGTGAGCGACTACGCGAGGACGGCCCGTCGGCACTGGGAGACCTTCCGGCCCCAGGAGCTGGGACAGATGGAGGACCCGGAGGCGTTCTTCCAGGACCTGGAGAGGGACGTACAGCAGCGGATCGCGGAGCTGACCCAGGAGAAGATGGGCGAACCGATGCTGGAGACGGACCCCCAGCGGCGGGCGGGCAAGTTGAAAGCAGCCCAGCAGATGGCCCGGGAACAGGCGCTGAGGGAGATCGTGTTCCTGCCGCCGGAGGAGGAGAGCCGGGACGCGGAGCTGCCCCGCTAACCTTCCGCCCCACCTCCCAGGACGACCTGGCTCCGGCCGGCGAGCGGGCCAAGGCCGCAGCCAACCTCGAAGCCGTCCGCGTCCTCAAGCGTGTACGGGAAGAAGCGCCCCGGCCGGCGACGGCCGCCGAACAGCAGATACTTGCCCGCTGGTCCGGCTGGGGATCGGTCCCCGAGATCTTCGCGGCCCGGCCCCGCGAGGACGACCCCGCGTTCGGGCCGGGCGGCGAGCGGGACGGCGGCTACGCGGCCGCCGCAGCACGCTGGGAAGCCCTCGCGGACGTCCGCGACCCCCTGCGCACGCTCCTCAACGATGACGAGTGGAGCGCGGCCGCCGCCTCCACCCTCAGCGCCCACTACACCCCGCCCGAGATCACAGCCGCCCTGTGGGAGGCCCTGACTGATCTCGGGTTCGACGGCGGAGACGTCCTGGAGCCCGGCTCCGGCGCAGGCGTCACCTTCGGCACCGCCCCCGACACGGCCCGGCTGACCGGCGTCGAGATCGACCCGACCAGCGCCGCCATCTCGCGCCTGCTGGCCCCCGGCGTGAGCGTGCTGAACGAGTCGTTCGCCGACACCGTCGCCCCCGACGGAGCGTTCGACGCCACGGTGGGAAACGTGCCCTTCGCCCGCGTCGCGCTGTTCGACCCGAAGCACAACAAGGGCCGTTACCGCATCCACAATCACTTCCTGGTCAAGAGCGTCGCGTTGACCCGTCCCGGCGGCATCGTCGCCCTGATCACCTCCCGGCACACCCTGGACGCCCTTCTGGCAGCCGCACGCCAGGACCTCCTCGGCGATGCCGACCTGCTGGGGGCAGTGCGGCTGCCGAACAAGGCCTTCGCCCGTTCGGCGGGCACCGACGTCGTCACCGACATCCTGATCCTGCGCCGCCGCATCGAGGGAGAGGGGACCTTCGACCCGGGCACGGAGGGATACCAGGACTCGGACTGGGTGAGGTCCGTCCAGCACGAGATCGGCGAGCACACCCTGCCGGTCAACAGCTACTTCCTCGCCCACCCCGAGCACGTACTCGGCACTCTGACGACGCGCATGGGGGCGCGGGGACCCGAGGTCGCCGTCGACGGCGACCCCGACGTCTCCATCGCACTGCGCACCGCGCTGCGGCAGATCACCGACAGGGCCGTTCTCGCACGGCGCTCGTACACCCCGCACCCCGAAGGACCGCACCGCCCGCACCTCCGGTTGAAGCCCGCGGCCGACCTCCAGGACTTCACCGGCCGCCTGTCCGCAGACGCGGACGGCAAGCTGTGGCAGGCCTCCAGCGACGGCGAACAGACCGCCGTCGACCTGCCCGCCGATCAGCACGCCCAGCTGGCCGCGCTGATCGAACTCAAGGACCTGGTACGCGGCCTCAATGAGCTGGACCGCTCCGGCTCGGACCGGGCCCTTGCCGACGACCACCGGCGCCTGACCAAGCAGACCTACGAGCGGTACGTCGCCGCCCACGGGCCGCTGTCCCGCCCACGGCAGCAGCAGCACGTCACGACCACGACAGACGCCGGCGACGTCACCGGGCTGACCGGCTGGGGGTACTTCCTCAACGACCCGCAGGCCTACGAGGTCCTCGCGCTGGAGATGTGGGAGGCGGGCACCGAGACGGTTCACGTCTCGGAGGTCCTCGATCACGCACCCGCCGCCCGCAGCAGCCTCTTGGGGCAGCACACCGACGACCCGCAGCTAGCGCTGGACACCGTGGTCGCCGAACGCGGCCGCGTCGACCTTCCCCACATCGCCTGGATGCTCCAGGTCGACGAGGACGAGGCCCGCCGGCGCCTGGGCCGCTCCGTGTTCAACGACCCGCTCACGCCCGAACTCCACTACAGCGCCGACTACCTATCCGGCGACGTACGCACCAAGCTGCAGATCGCCCGGCAGGCCGCCCGGCGCGACCCCTCCTTCCAGGTCAACGTCGCCGAACTCGAACGCGTCCTGCCGCGCGAGATGCTGCCCGGCCAGTTCGCCGTCAGCCTGGGCGCCGCCTGGATCCCCGACGACCTGGTGCAGGAGTTCTTCCGGTCGTACCTCGGAGACGCGCACCTGACGATCCAGCACTCCGGCAACGGCAACTGGCACATCCTCAAAGGCCGCGGCCTGAGCGAAGAGGACGAGGTCAAGCACACGGCGGGCGGACTCGCCCCGCTTGCCCTGCTCAACCGGGTCCTCAACGGCGGCGCCATGACCGGCCGCCCGTCGGACGACGAGGAAGCCGCCCGCGCCGTGCGGGTCAAGGCCGAGGAGTGGCGCGACGCGTTCCAGACGTGGGTCCTGGACGACTCCGTTCGCGCCGCCCGGACCGCAGACGTCTACAACCGCCAGATGAACAACCGGGTGGTCCGCGACTTCACCGGCTCGCGGCCCTCCCTCGCCGGACTCGATCCCGACTTCGACCCGTACGACCACCAGTTGGCGGCCGCGGCCCGGATGGCGCATGAGCGCTGCCTGGTCCTGTCCCACGTCGTCGGCGCCGGCAAGACGGGCGCGCTGGCCATCGGCATGATGGCCATGAGGAACAGCGGCCAGATCGACAAGCCCATGGTGGCGGTGCCGAACTACCTGGTCGAGCAGTGGGAAGGAGAGGTCCGACGCCTCTACCCGACCGCCCGGATCCTCACGCTGACCAGCGCCGACCTTGCCGACGGCAAGCGTGACCGGATGCTCCAGTACGTCCGCGCCAACAGCTTCGACATGATCATCGTGTCGCACTCGCTGTTCGACTCGCTCCCGCTGAGCCCGGATTTCTACGAGTTCTACAACAACACCGAACTGCAGAAACTCGACGCGCAGATCCTCCACGAGCGGCGCCGCGAGGGTAAGTCGATCAGCCTCAAGCAGCTCCAGGAGCGGCGCCAGCAGTACGAAGAGGAACTCAAGGCCAAGGCGGCCGCCTACCGCGTGCCCGGCCAGGTCTACATCGACGACCTCGGCGTGGACTTTTTCGCGATCGACGAGGCGCACGAGTACAAGAACCTCGCCGTCCGCTCGAAGATCCCCGGCGCCCGCGTCTCCGGATCCGCCAAGGCCCAGCACCTGCACGCGGTGCTGGAGTGGGCCCGCATGAACAAGCCCAAGGGGCCCATGGGCTGCCTGGCCACCGGCACGCCGCTCTCGAACGCCATCGGCGAACTGCACTCCCTCCTGCTGCAGGCCTACCCGGAACTGCTGCGGGCCCTGGGCATCGAGGAGTTCGACGCCTTCGCCAGCATGTACGGGCGTCTGGTCGAGCGCTTGGAGATGACCGTCGACGGGAAGGGCTTCAAGTCCGTCGAGCGGTTCGCGTCCTTCCACAGCGTCAACTCGCTGCTGCGTCAGCTCTGGCTGCCCGCCGTCGACTACAAGGACGAAGAGGACCTCGGCCTGGTGCTGCCGAGTCTCGCGGGCGGCCAGCCGGAGCTGATGCTGGTGCCCCCCACCGCTGACCAGGAACAGCGGATGCACGAACTCGGCGAGCGGTACGAGGCCTTCCACAAGGGAGGCGTCGACAAGAGCATCGACAACCCGCTGAGCATCAACAACGACGCCCGGGTCATCGCCCTGGACCCCCGGTTGATCGACGCGGAGGCCGAGCCCGGCAACAAGCTCCGCGTGCTCGCCGACCGGGTCGCCGCCGAGTACCACGAGACGAAGAACAACCGCTACACCTACAGCACCGAGGACCTCCGCCCGCACCCCGTAGCCGGCGCCTTGCAGATGGTGTTCCTCAACCACGGCACGCCGGGCGCCAACAACCGCGGCCACTTCAACGCCTACCAGGAGTTCAAGGACCTCCTGATCGCGCGAGACGTACCCGCCGACAAGATCGACTTCATCCACGATGCGTCGCGCGCCGACCAGCGCCGCAAGCTGGTCGCACGCGCCAACCACGGTGGCTGCAACGTCCTGATCGGTTCCACCCAGCGCATGGGCAAGGGCCTGAACGCGCAGAACCGCTGCACCGCCCTCTACCACGCGGACCCGGACTACCGGCCCGCCGACATGAAGCAGAAGGACGGCCGGGCACGTCGGAAGGGCAACCAGAACAAGAACGTCAAGATCGTCTGGGTGGCCACGGAGAAGACCTTCGACTCACGGATGTACGGCATCCTCGCCACGAAGGCCAAGGGTTTCGACCAGCTTTACAAGGCCCGGCTCGACGCCGGTACGGACGAGATCCAGGAAGTCGACGAGGCCCTCGTTCCTTACGAGGAAGCCATGGCGATCATCTCCGGCAACGTGTATCTGATCGCACAGGAGGAACTGCGCAAGCAGGTGCGTACCCTCACCCTGGATCAGAACAACCGGGCCACCCAACGGGCCATCGTCCACCAGAGGGTCGAGCGGCTCAACAAGGAGATCAGCTCCCTGGCCCGCGACATCAACCGGCGAGGCGCCGTCCTGCCGTCCCTGCGCCCGGTCCTCGGGGACGACTTCCGCATCACCCTGAGCGGCCTCGAATACACCAAGCACAAGGACGCGGCCGCACCTCTCACCGATGCTCTGGCAGGGGTCCTGCGGGACCTGCCGGAGAGGCGAGCCTTCAACCCGGAGACGACCCTGGGACAGCTCGGCGGCCGCGACCTCGTCGCGGTGGCCTTCCGCGACGACCGGGGGGAGCCCTTCCTCCGTGTCCACCTGGACGGCCTCCCCGGCTCCCTCAGCCGCTTCGACTCGGCCGAACTGGCCATCCTCAAGGGCGAGACACTCCTGCGGCGCCTGACCAAGACCATCACGGACGCCCCAGAGCGGCAGATCGAGGACCAGGGGAACCGCAGGGCCAAGCAGGAGAGCCGCCACAAGCTGCTCGTGCAAGGCGAGCAACTGCGCGGCCAGGTGCCCGGCCTCGCACGGGTCCGGGAGCGCCTGAGCCTCATCGATGCGCTGGTCGTCGCGCAGATCGCTGTGAACAAGGCAGGCGAGCCCGCCAAGGATGAGTCGGCAACTGCTGCCGAGCAGCGCGCCAAGGCCCTCGCCCGGCGCGATGAGCTTCAACAGCAGTTGGACACCTTCAACGCCACCCCACCGCCGGAGGAGTCATCCGAAGCAGGGGAAGCCCTGCTCGATCTCGATGACCTGCGGCCGCGCGACCCGGCCTCCCTCTCCGCCGATGCGAGGGAAAGCGAAGCCGCGATCCTGCGCGCCCACATCACAGTCCACGGTGACCCGGACGGCAGGGTTACCGACCGTCTCGCGGAACTCGATGTCCCGGAAGTCGCGGGCGCTCTGATGGAGTCGATGGACGGTTTCGTGACCGCGGCGCCGCGCGAAGCGGCCGGACCTTCCCTCGAACGAGCCGACGAGGCCGCCAGCACACCGGCAGCGCCCGACCCAGCGGCCGCCGACGTCACGACCGCCAGTTCGGCACGTTCCGACGAAACGAATCCGGCCGAGGAGCAGCCGACACCGGTGCCGGAGGGGCAGACCGAGGCGACCGACACGGGCGTCGTCACCCCGCCCGCTGCACCGCGGCCCCCCGGCGTTCCTGCAGCGCCAGCCGACAGCTTCTCGGCTTCGGACGAGGAACTGTACAACCAGGTCCCCGGCCTCGTTGCCGGGCCGGGCGTGGTCGAGCCCGGCATGCATGTGGAGTTCTTGCCTGGGTTCAGGCCGGGGGCACGGACCCGGTACCCCCACGGCGGCGAGATCGTGAGTGTGGGCACCACAAACGTCCGGTGGCGCCCTTACAAGTGGCACCAAGACGTCCGCACCCCGCTGGAGCACATGCGCATCGACGCTGGAACCCACCTGAACATGAGGGAGGATGTCCGACGCTTCAAAGCAGCCCGCGACGCCGGGCAGCCAGTGCCACAGACTCCCGACTGGTGCTTTTGGAGCCTTGCCGAGCACCTGGCTTATGCCGGCCGGACCGCCGAACAGCGCCCCGGCCCTTTGGTGATCATTCCGTGCGGGTCCTCGAAACTGGACCACGCGGCACCCGCCGGTGAGCTGTACGTGGGCTCTTACCACCGGAGTTGCCGGGCGGCGGCGGACGCTCTCACCGCGGACGGGGGGACCGTCCTCATCCTGTCCGCCCTGTACGGCCTCGTGCCCTTGGAGCAGGAGATCGAGCCGTACGACCTCCGCATGGGTCAACTGGGATCCGTCGCCGTCGAGAAGCTGCGCGAGCAGGCTCAAGAGCTGGGTGTCGACGGCGCGCAGGAGGTCGTCATCCTTGCCGGGGAGACATACACCGACGCCGCACTTCTGGTGTGGCCGGAGGCCTCAACCCCGCTGGCGGGACTGGGCGGGATGGGTTACCACCTCCAGTACCTGGCCAGGCTTGCCGCCGATCCTTCCGCCACGGTGACTCCCCAGCCCCCGGAGGAGCGGCCTCAGGAGGAGACCACCGAGAGCCCAGGGACCGGCAGCCCGCTGCAGGAGCTGATCGACGGCTTCGGGGACCGTGTGGTGATCGGACACATCGGAGGCCCCCAAACGGGTGCTACGCCCCCCAAGGAGCCTGCGCAACCCCGCACCGAAAAGCCCGCCCTCACGGACGAGACGACCTCCGAGGTGTCCGGAGGGCCCGCGCCGGAGTCCACCGAACACCCGACTGGTGGCGTGGACGACCAGAACCCCGGATCCGGCGGGGACGGGATGGGCACGGCTGACCTGTTCGAGACGTTCGGCCTTCCCCAACCTGCCCGTGTTCCAGCTCCGTCTCCGGAAGTCCCGTCCGAGACCCCGCCCGAGGAGGAGGCCAGCAGCGCCCCGGTCGAGCAGGAAGAGGTCCTGTTCCAGGTGCCTACGGGCGAAGGGGCGTCGGGAGCCGACGGCCAGCCCGGGCCCACGGTTGGTGTTGAGGACCTCAACGCCGCGGCGGTGCTGCGGCACTACGAGCCTCTCCTCGCGGTAGTCGGGCTCAGCGGCGCCGATGCAGCCGCCTACCTCTCCGGTGAAGCCGCCGCCGATCCCGGTTCCGACACCCCCTTCGACCGCCTGATGGACGACATCGGGCGCCGCGCGGACCGGGCCGGAGGCATCTCCCAGCAGGGGCGAGCGGTCACGATGCGGGACGTCAGCGAGGACCGGCACACCCTGCACCGGCACCTGACAGACCTCGCCATCGGGGCAGCCGACGTACGGCAAGGACGCAAGGAGCCGTTCGGGATCGACCTGGCGAGCATCCTGGCCGACCCCGACTCCCGGCTCTCCCTGCCCGACACCCCCGAGTGGCGCCTTGCCGCAGCCGTCCCCACCGGCCAAGTCGTCGTGGCCCACCACCCGGAGACGGGGTACGCCGTCTACAACACCCTCCGCCGGCGCAAGGCGGGGGAGGTGCTGCGAGCGCAGCGCTTCCGGTGGGATCCCGACACCGTCCCGGAGGGGGTGTGGCGCCCACGGACCGGCCAGTCCGAGGACGAGCAGCGCGAGGCTGTCCGCGCACTGCTCGATGCCTTGGCCGAGGCAGGCGTCACGCATGCGACACACGGCCAGATGCCCGGCCCGGCAGAACCGTCCCAGGAGGCATCGCCCACCCCCAGTCCGGCGGAGACAGGAGAGGAGGCCGCCTCCGTCGCCTCGGGGCAGCCTACTGAGGCAGAGGCACAGCTTGAAGAGGCGGCCGCGCGGCCGGGCTCGTCGGCTTCACGCGGTGCCGGGCGGGAGCGCCTGGTCAGTGCGGACGGACGCCTGACGTTCACTCTGCCGGTCGTCCCAGAGGACGCTGGATTCCACCAGGCGGCCGTGGAGGGCTATCAGCGGCGACGTGCCGAGTTTGCCGCCGTCGTCGAGGCGAAGGACGTGCAGGCGGCCCAGACTCCGGAGGAGCGAACCGAACAGCTCACCGAGTGGCGCCGTTCCTTCTCCGGCGTCAACGGGCTGGAGCCTTTCCGGCCGTACGCCGCTCCGCGCCTGATCAAGGGGACGCAGTCGCGCGGGTTCGCCCCCCAGTCGTTCACTGTCGGCTCGTCACTGACCTGGCGGGACGAACAGAGCGGCCTGCAGGTGACCGGGCAGGTGATGTCGCCTGGTGCCGCCCACGACACCTGGTACGTCAGCACCGACCGCAGCGGCCACACGGGTGAGTACCACGTGCTGACCCGGAGCGGGAAGAAGAAGTCCGGCTACCACTACTCCATCAACGGCGCCGCCGTGGACGTGCAGCCCGCAGAAGGGCTCGGGGAGCAGATGCCGTTGGAGGACCTGGCGGGGGTGGACTCCATTCCCGCCCGGCCCATCACCTCGTACGCCGATTACATTCCCGGCGGCATTTGGGCCCCCGTCCGAGAATCGATCCCGGTGACCGTAGGCAAGGCCCGGGCCGACACCGAACTCGGTGAGGTGGCGATCCCTGTCACCGCCGACGGCATCCCCTTCTCAGTGATCGTGAACCGCAACGACGACACGGGCACTGAGACCTTCCAGCCGTGCGTCGTGGTCGACGGCGAAGTCCGTCGTGCCCTGCGGCCGATGGAGACCAGAGGCGAAGCCGTCGACGCCTGCGTGCGGCTGGCCAGAGACGCACGCGAGAACTTCGACAAGCCCCTTCGAGGGCGTGGCCGCGACCACGAACTCACCCTGGCCGCGGACGGCGTGTGCGGCGCCTGCAGTCTGCAGGAGGACAACAACGCCACGAACAGCCTCTACCGCGTCGACAACGGCGATCCCCAGTGCATTGACCACGTCGAATCGTCCTACGGCGTGGAGAAAGCAGATCTGCACGCCCTCGCCGAAGCCGTGCAGCTCTGGACGCTTCGCGTGGCTCCCCAGCAGCCGGCCGAAAACGACACCGTCCCCGAGTCACCCACAGAGGAGACCGCCGAGCAGATGACGGCGGCTGCGCCGGACGAGCCGCACGAGGTCGATCGCGAGGCGCTCCAAGGCGGCAACCGGATCACGGCAGTCGTGAGCGGACTGAGCATCGAGTGGGACGGAGAGGCCTGGGGCCTGCCCCGGCCGGAAACGGCCACCGTCACCGGCACCGTCTTCCCCGGGTACCGCGACTACCGGCAGAACGCCACGCTCCTCGATGCCGTGATCGTCGACCAGACCGGAAAGGAGGTGGCCGCTCCGGACCGCCTCTACCTCAGGAACCTGCCCGCGAAGGTGCAGCTCCTCCCGGCCGAACACCGTGACGACCTTCGGCCCGAGCCCCGCACCGTGGCGCAGGTCCGCCTGGGGGACCTCATCGCAGAGGGCGGGGCGCGAGGCGAGTCCGTCACCGAACTGCGGTACGGCAGCAACCGCAGGGGCAGCGTCACGGGGTTCTCCACCCGCGACGTGGCCACAGGCGCCGCAAACGGCTTCGCCCTGGACTTCACGGACGAGGTCCAGATCGTGCCCCGTGAGCGGCGACGACCGCAGGACGTCGCCGCGGTGTTCGGCCACCACGGCAGCGACCACCGGGTCGCGGTAGAGACCCGGCAGACGTACGAGCTGCACACTGCCGTCACGGAGGTCGCCTCGCGTGTCTGGCCGAACGGCGACACCGGCCCCCAGAGCGAGATCCAGGCACTGAGTGCAGCGATCGGCGCGATCGACGCGGCCGCGAAGGGCGTGGACGCCTACCGGGCCAACGCCGCGGCGATGGAGGCCGCCGACGCTGCCGCGGCCGCGCTATTCGCCGCCACCGACGACGACATGCTCATCCACTATGTCGGCGAGCCGCTCCACCGACTGCGCCAGCACCTGGACGTTCAGGCCCAGCGGCTGCACGCGGACGTGGCCCACCTGATCCAGCGGGCGGCCGCCGCGCCGGCGGCGAACCCGAGCGCCGCCGACGTGTCCACCCCGCACACCCCTGACGAACAGGGCGCACAGGACCAGCCGACCCAACACACCAGGGAAGGGGAAGACGTGGCCTCCCATGGCACGGGCGAGACCGAACAACTCGGCCTGTTCGGCGACCCGGAGCAGGACCCGTCAGTGGGCCCGACGGAGCCGGAGACGGCACCGGACAGCGGGGACCTTGGGGCGCAGCTTCAGGCGGCGCTCATCGAGGGCGAGACGATCGCCCCCGCATCGTTCACCGACGGGCGCGAACCGGCAGCGGGCTGGATCCTGACAACGGCGGCCGGGCACACGTTCCGGCTCCGCCCTGTGACGCACTCCCTCGCGGGTGCGGACCAGTGGGATGCCGGTCACGATGCTGACGCCTCCTACTGGTGGGGCGCGAACGTGGAGGACCGGCCCCTTGCCACCGTGCTGGCGCGGATCCGTGAGGACTCGGCGACCCGCAGCCGGTTCGCTTCCCTGTGGGCCCGGTACGGGCACCTGACGGCGCAGGCCCCCGAGTTCGAGACGACCACGGACCGCCTCCAGCTCGAAGAAGGGGTGTACCTGGTCCACCGGTTCGGCCGCATCGGCCTGATCGCGTCGTGCCGGTGGGGCTGGGAACACCTGACCGACCCGGACGGCGCGGAGGGCCGCACCGGCGAGGAGTGGTCCCGGAAGGGCCCGGACAAGAGGCAGTACGTCTCCGAATGGAAGATCTGGAACTCAGCCCAGGACGACATCCCGAACACGCGGCTACGCGTCTTGGCCCAGCTCACGGACGACATGGCCGACACACCGGACGCGTACTGCGATGCGTCGGCCCCGTACGTGGGCAAGTGCAGCGCGAAGCGCTCGGGCAGCCGGTACACGGTCTCCGTCGTCGATGACCAGGGCAGCGAGCTTGGCTGCTACACCGTGTGCGCCCGGTGCCTGTCTCACCGGCTCCTGCGCGACGAGGACCAGCAGATCGGTACCCGCGACGTACTCAGCCTCGCTGAGGACCTTGCCAAGGGGGATCCGAAGGTCAGCGACCTGCACTGGAACCAGTGGCCCGACCGAATCGCCGAGGTCACCGGGCAGATGCTGTCGGCCGCACTGGAAGCCGGAGAGACCGCCCCGTGGCCCACGCAGGCACTTACGGCTCAGATCATCGCCGAAGCGTGCGAAGCGGGTGATGACCGCGCCATGCGTGAGGCGCGAGCGGAGGCGAGGGTTGCGGGCGGGGACGCGAAGGCGCAGAAGCGGGCGGCGAAGGAGGCGCTCGCAGCCCGCCAGGACAGGCCTGGGCTGGTCGCCCGGCGCGGCGTGACCGACAAGGAAGAAGCGGACGAAGCCGACCGCACGGCCGTTGCGATCCTCGAACTCGCAGGATCGGGATGGGAGGGCAGCGGCGCGGCGCCGGAGTCTGCCGAGCAGGCGACCGAGGCCGTCGCCGTCGACATCAGCGCGCTGACCGTCAGCCCGCGGGTCCACAACGGGGAGCCGTCCTCGTACGAGTTCACCGTCACCGGCCCTGGGCTGACCGTCGGCACGTACAACATCTCCCACGACTGCCAGGGCCCGGGCGCGCGGGGGATCATGTGGCGCGCGTACTGGCACGGCGTAGAGCCGTCGGGTCAGTGGGACGTGATCGGCATCGGTATCGGCAAGGGCGAGAGCGCGGCCCTGGCGGCCGTCGCTGAGCATGCGGCCAACGCCGGCGGGGACGTGACCGCCGGGTTCACCGTCGCCCGCCGCATGCACTACGACAGCGGAGAGTGGCTCCTGCCGGACGTCGGGGAGTCGGAGGCGATCGAGTACAACCCTGACGGTTCGTGGACGATCACCGCCAAGACAGGCGCCCCGTACACGGTCCGCTATGAGTGGGAAGGCCGCACCGCTTCCGGTGATCTGGCTCCGCTCGTAATCGAGGACCAGGCGGGGTCCCTGGTCGCATCCTGCAAGGCCGTCGACGGCTACATGTCCGCATGGGAGCCGATGCTCGAACGGCTTCGCCTCCACGCCACGGCGGTTGCCGAGGAGGTGCCACACGCGACGGTCGTCACCCTTGGCGGGCCGACCCAGGAGTGGGTCGAGGCCTGGTGCGTGTGCACCTGGACCGAACGCGCCGATGTCACCGGATACGCCTACGTCGACCGTTCCCCCGCCGGTGAGGCACTGGCTCTGGCGCACCACCAGGCCCGCCACCTGGAGGCGGCGACAGCGGATGCGGCTCCGCAGCCTGTCGCAGCCGTGGTGACGCCGACGCCGGACGACGCCGCGCAGACCGAAATCGCACAGGCACCGGCCGTCGCTGAACTGCCGGAGCTGGACGCGGTGCTCCTGGACGTGGACCTGCCGCAGCTCGATGCCGCCGAGCCGTACGGCACCGACGAGGAAGCAAAGACAGACATCGACCGGCTGGGCAAGGCGTTCGCGCGATGGGACGCGTTGCCCACGGTCCAGCGCTACTACGACGCCGACCGGCAGCAGCGTCCCGACGGCAGCGACGAGCCGACCAACCCCGTGGCTCAACTCGCGGCGGCCTACCAGGACACCGCGCAGTTCCTGAGCGACAACCCGGCAGGCACGCCGGAAGACATGGTGCGCCAGGTCCACACGGTGGCGGTCTGGAGCGGCGCCCTGGAGGCCGTGGCCGCCGAGGACCTGCGGGGGCCGCTGCGAGAGGTGCGGGAGGCCGCCGCCCTCCTGGCCTCTCGCTCGCAGGCGACGGTGGAGGCCTTCGAGGCAGAGCTGGCCGCCCTCGCCGCGAACTCCGGAGAGCAGGCCGCCGTCGACCTGGAGAGCGCGGCCGCCGAGCCGGGCCCCGACGAACAGGTGTCCGCGGACGTCGACAGCGAGCCGAAGCCCGAGGAGAGCAGCACCGAGCCGGGTCTTGGCGAACCGGCCGACGACACCGATGCAGCAGAGTCGGGAGGGGAGACGCCGATCACGACGGACTCCGACTCGGACGATGCCACAGAGGACGATCCGAGGACGGAGCCTGAGGAAGCCAGCGCACCGTCCTCCACGACGGCCCCCGGACCAGCGGAGGTTCACACGCCGGACCCGGAGGGCGCACAGGAGCCCGCCGCACCGCCGATCGAACCGACCCCGGCGGACGCCGAGACGGACAGTGACGCGAACGACGAGCAGGCACCCGGCCCCCAAGAGGTGCCGCAGCCGCTGGCCGACGACGTGGCAGTCCCAGAGAACGTCCTGCCGGACGCCCATCAACCTGCGGCAGCGACGGACGAACTCCCCGTCGGCCAGGACGACGAGGGTGAAGAGCCCGACGGCACCGACACCCCGAACTCCGCGCCCTATGGCGCCCCCGAAATGGAGGACACAGCGATGACCACGCCCCCCGTGTCGGAACCGGAAGCCGCCGAGGCAGATGCGGTGACGGTGGAAGATCCGCCGGAGCCCCAGCGCTGGACCGACTCCCGTCCGTTCCCTCTCGACCCGGACTTCGAACTACGTCTGTCGGGCTTCGATGGACAGGAAGCCGACTCGGGTGAAGTGTGGTTCCGGGGCGGCCCCGTCGCGGACCTGCAACAGAATGACGACAGGTGGTGGATCGGGAGGAACAGGGACTACGCCCTTCCTCACGACGCCACCGCACCGCTGGCCACGGTCTTCGACGCCGCCGAACAGATCGCGGTCCAGTACTCCGCCGTCATCGGTCACCCCTACGGAGAGCCACCTGTCGCGGCCGTAGGAGACAGCCCCAACGCACTCGCGGACGTTCTGCGCTCCGAGTTGAGCGAAGCCGCCGCGCGGCATGGGCGGTCACTCGTCAGCTTCGCCGAGTTGGTCGCAGACGGGTACAGCACGAGCAACCCCCACGCCGTCGAGATGCTTACGCGGTTGAACACCATGGCCCAGGCCACCTCGAACGCCTACACGGCGCCGCAGATGGCCCACGCCCTGTCCGACGTCTGGCAGGCAGCCGAAGGCTGGCGCGAGAGCCTCCCGTACGACTTCGACAACACTGAACGACAGCTCCTCGGCTACCCGCTCGCCCAACTCCTCGTTGACGTCCGCCGACTGGAAGAGCGGCTGGAGATCACCGGGAACCAGGCCCGTGCAGAAAGGGCCGCCGCTGAACGTGCGGCCGCCGAAGCTGCCCCGGCCGTCTCCCCGCCGGCGCAGGATGCGCCCCAGCAGCCGGTCGAGCCCACCCCGGCAGCAGACACCGGCCGCCCCACCGAGAACCCGACGACCGAAGCACTGACGTCGCAGGACATGCCGGAGGTGACATGGCACGACGTGACGGAGTCCCCGGACGCTGAAGCCTCGGCGCCCGAGGGCGCCGACGTCGAGGTGGACGCGCCCGCTGACGTGCTGCTGAATCCCGAAACCGCCGCCCTCCAGACGTCCGCAGGAACGTCGGAGGCACCAACAGAGGACAAGGACGCGGTCGCCGAGGTAGGGGACGCAGCGACCACCCCGCAGGCCCCGGCCGAAGAGGCAGCGGAGGAAGCCGCACCCGACGAGGATGACGGCCCAACTCCCGACCACGCCGTCAACGCCATCCGTCAGGCACTCGAAGACGCCCTCCAGCAGGCCGACGACCAGGCGGCGCCATCAGTGCAACCCGGCGACCTGCCCCTGTGGACTGGCTCCGAGACTGCACACGCCGACACCGCGGCGGTGGAGGCCCCGAGGGAACCGATAGACGTCCGCGCCGCGTTCGAACCGGTCCTGGAGGCCTGGCAGGAGCACGTGCCGCCGGAGCGCGGCACAGTGAAGGACCTGCTTGCCGACCTCAACGCCGACCTCGACGCGATGCAACGGTCCCTCGCTGAGGCCGCATCCACGGTCCCGCCAGCAGCGCCACCCGCGATCGAAGGCCCGGCAGACACCACCATCGGGGAGCCAGAGGAAGCGACGGTGACCGCGTCACTTCCTCAGCAGGCCGCCGCCGTCAACGTCGCCCTCCAGCAAGCCGATACACACGCCGCCGCGCTCCAGGACTTCCCGGAGTGGCAGAAGATCCAGACGTTGCGCGGCGCGTTCGGCCACCTGGTCAGCGTCATTAAGGAGCGGGCCGGGGAGCAGTTCGACCGGCTGATGGAGGACAACCGCGTCGGCGAGTTCTTCCGCAAGGTCTCAATCAAGGCTTGCGAGAAGGTGGCCGGGTGGGCCCAGGCCGGGGCCGACTGGCTCCGCCGCCGAGGCGAGGGGGCCGACGCTCCAGGCGTCGAAGCGCTGCGGAACGTCGCCGATACTGCCACCGCCTACCGAACTCCCGGCGGGAGGCGAAACGGGCCGCCCCCGCCGGCGGCGCGGGAGCCTGCATCCGCCACGGTGGACATCCCGGCGATGAATCAACTTGGGGAGGCACTGTCCCGGCCGATGCCCGGCGCCAGGGACGGGCGGGGCACACGCGTCTCCGCTGCGGCCGCGCGGGGCAAGTCGACCACGCTCGCCGCAGCGATGGGCCTCGGCTCCGGGAAGAAGAAGCCGGGCGGCCCCACGGAGCAGGCGGGACACCTGCGCCGCAGCGGTGCTGACCCGCAGCAGGATGCGGCCAGGCCGACGCAGCGGTAGGCCACAGACGAGGGCCCGGACCGCCGACGTCGGCGATCCGGGCCCTGATGCTGCCGGTCAGCGCCTACGCTGACATGGCCGTCCCAGCGGTCATCCCCCGTGCTGCTGGGGCGGCTTCGACGCGATCGGCGTACACCCGGTAGGCCTTCCGTCCGGCCGGTGACGCCCCGTCGGCGGCGAGCGCGGCGCACGCTGCCAGAGCCGCCTGGTGCACACCGAGCGGTGCGGCCACCCGCAGCGAGTAGCCCTGGCCCCGGCGGACGGTCTGCCCAGCGGCGAGCGCGATACGGATCGAGTCGTCGTCAACGACGCGGAGTTGCTCGGCGACCAGGCCCGGCACGTCGATCACCACGACCGGATCGGCGGCTGCAGTCTCGTCGTCGGTGACGCCGTCCTGGCCTTGGTCGTCAAGCAGCGCGGACAGGTCCTCGGGAACCTCGCGGACCCCGGCGTCGTCGAGGACACGCCTGATCGTCTTGGGCGACGTGCCGTACTGCCGTGCGAGCGCCTTCACTGCGGCGCCCTTCTTGTACGCGGCGACGACCTTGGCCGCCTGGTCCTCGCTGAGTGCGGTGGGCCGGCCGATCGTCTTCCCGGCGGCCCTGGCGGCGGCGACGCCTTCCACCGTGTTCTCCGCGATCAGCTCGCGCTGGAACTGCAAGACGCTCGCGAGAACGTTGACGACCATCGTGGTCCCCGAGTCGGTGGCCGCGAGGTCGATCCCGGAGAGCAGCCCGGACTCGACCCGCAGGTGCAGGCCCCGCCGGGCGAGCACGGGGCGAAGAGCCAGGACGTCGGCCACGGACCGGAACAGCCGGGCCGCGTCGGCGATCCGAATGGTGTCGCCGACGGCGGCCTCGTCGAGCAGCCTCTGAAACCCGGGGCGGTCGATGGACAGGATGCGGCTGGAGGTCGCTGGATCCTCGTAGACCGGGGCGCCGGCGGCGAGCAGCGCCGCGAGGGAGTGCCGCTGCCGGGCGTCGGTCTGCTTGTCCGTGGAGTGCCGCAGGTACAGGCGGTCAGCCACGGCCTTCACCGAGCAGGCGCGCGACCATCGGGCCTGCGTGGTGGTTGATCTGCTGCACGACCTCGCGGACGACTTGCTGTGCGTCGTCGGTGAGGCCGCGTCCCCGGGTGTGCCGGGGGAGGGGGAGGTCCCAGTCGGCCGCTGGGATCAGCAGGTTGGCGACGGTGAGCACGGCCGGGCTGCCGGGCTTGAGGACGGGTTCCCACACGCGGCTGTACTTGTCGTCGCGGGTCGAGATGTCGTACCGGGTCGTCCAGTCCTGCCACGGGTAGCTGGGCCGGTGATTGACGTTCAGGTCATCGAACCGGAGCGGTACCGAGACCTTGAAGGCGAGGGAGCCGTCGCCGTCCTCGTTCTCGTTCCAGACAGCCTCGATCGACTGGACGTCGGGGCGGAACACCACGTAGTCGATCAGTACGGGCGGTGTGGCCACGCGCCAGGCAGCCGCGGCGAAGTTCTCGGTCGTCAGGGGTGAGTCGGTGCTGTCGTAGTCGTGGAACTCGTCCAGGCGCTGGCTGAGGTAGACGCCGTAGCGGCTGTGGCCGTCACTGGCGCCGGAGCGGTCGCCGTCCTCGTCGACGCGGACAAGGTCGGTCGGTGCCCATTCCGTCATGGTGATCCCCTCGGGTCGGCCTCGCCGGACTGGCGTCGGCGTCCGTTCGCCACCCTAAGGGGGCGAAATAGGGGGGCGCAATGAGTGTTTGGAATCCATTGGATGGAGGACCGGTTTTCACTCTTTTGGTCGACTTGCCGCATTGGATCGGTTCAGGGGGGCGAATCCGACCGTTTCCGCCCCCCCTGCACATCGGAACGCGGCTTTCCCCCCTGTTGTGTCGACGCAACGACCGCCTCACGGGGCGGCCTGCATCGTTGTGTCGACGCAACGAGCGGTCGCGAGACCTGATCTTGCCGTGAATTGTCAGGGGTGCCTGACGGGCGATCAAGTGTCAGGCTAGCCTGACAACTCACGTTGCCGATGCAGGAGGAAGCCATGTGGGATGACGGCCGCGACGGACGCCGTGAGCACGAGGGTCTGGCCCGCGCCCTGGACCAGAGCGGGGCGCCGGACGGAAGAATCTGGAACGGTCACGCCTGGCAGGAGTGGGACTCCTGGGGTGAGACCGGTTTGGTCACCTTCCCGCTTCACGCCGACGGGCCGACCATGATGCGCGCCGAGTGCCAGTGTGTTTGGCACGGTCCGGCCCGCCAGCTCGACGCGGATCCATCGGTCACCGCAGTCGCGGTGAAGGCCGACTGGGAGCAGCACATCGCTACGGTCACCGCGGCGATGTATCCGGTGGACGTCGCCGACGAGCTGGACGACCTGATGAGTCGGCTGTACGCGCTGACCCAGGAGCGGCCGCTCGCCGCCCTGACCGCGCTGTGTGAGCTGGAGCAGAAGATCGAACCGTTGCGGGTGGTCACCGTCGCCCACGCCCGGCACCTGTCGCTGTCCTGGCAGAAGGTCGCCGACGCGCTCGGCGTCACCCGCCAAAGCGCCTGGGAGAAGTACCAGTTCGCCGGGACCGGAGCGGACGTCGAAGCTGCCTACGCGAAGGCTGCCCCGCCGACGTCCTGACGCTCCGCCCCACGAAGGCGGTCCCGCCCGCACGGGAGTTGCCCTACTGCATTGAGACCGTCCCCCAATCCGCGGGTGCGGCAGGAGCGGCCACGTCCTCGTATGTGGCCCTGTATGCCGCGATGTTGTTGGCGTAGTGCGCCCGGCCCGCATCGGTGACGTGCAGGATTCTCAGGCCGTCCGGGTAGGGATCCGTCTCGTGGAAGCTCCGGTAGGGCCGGAACCAGTGGGGGACCTCGGTGTACGCCGCGAGCGCACCCCCGCGGTACTGGAGCAGCTTCGTGGGCGCCGTGGTGCTGCGGGTGATCTGGGTGACCTGGGCGGGGTTCGTGATCCCGTAGGGCAGCGCGGTCAGCTCTTCCGGGGGCGTACTACCAGGGTGCGTGTCGATCCACTGCTTTCGGACCCAGAGGCGCCGGGCGATGTGGGCGTCGACGATGGCGACCAGGAGCAGGAAGGCCGGTCGGGCGAGGAGGCCGCGGGGCTTTCGAACCTTGTGGTCATCAAGGCTGGTATGCGCGTCTACTGGCAGTTCGTCGGGCACTGGAGCGTCGATGTCGGGCCACAGTTCGGCGTAGCAGCGGACGTGCTGTTCGTAGTGCGTCCGGCCGGCGTCCGTCAGCCTGACCCTGTTCTCCGTCGGGGTGATGAGGAGTCCCGGGTTGAGATGGCTTTCGAACGGCTCAGCTCCGGTCTCGACCCGCTTGGTCTCGACGAGGCGGCCGCCCTTGCGGTCCATCTGCTGCAGGAAAAACAGGGCCTTGTGGGAGGGCGCCCGGTCCTCGTACGGGGTGCCCCGGGGCGCGTAGTCGGGCAGTCCGTGAGGCCCGGCCCGGTACAGGCGGACGAGGTTGGACCACAGCCACTCGGAGAGCATTCCGCGCGGGGCGGTCTTCGGGGCGGTATGGCCGAGGCCCGCGCGAGCGGTGGCGCGTCCGATCGTGGTCAGCTTCACCCTGACGCGGGGCACCATGCCGAGGATGGTGTGCACGAAGTCCTCCATCACCTCGATCAGGCCGCGGCGGCGGAGCGCGGCGAGGGATGATCCGGCGCCCTGGTCATGCTCGTCTTGTCGTTCGAGTGCGTACTGAATTCGTGTACGGCCGACGAGGTCTTTTGAGGCTTTGATGCTGAACGTCTGCCAGCGCCATTCGCTGGCTGGTGGGCCGTGGCCCCAGTCGAATGCGCCGCCCTTCTGGGTCGCCTCCGCGTCCTGGTCCGCGTCATAGATCACCGTGAGATAGATCTGCTGGCGAGGGTTCAGTTCGGCCCATAGTTCTGCGGGTTGGGGACGTGACATCCCAGCACGGTAGCGCTGAGCACTGACACTGCTAGACCTACACCGGAATCTATGGGCGCTGTTCCGTGCCTTGCCGGTCCTCCGATGGCGGGGGCGATCCGGCAAGGTTCTCGGAGAGTGCGGAGGCAGCGGCCGGATAGCCTCGGGGTGTGAGTGCCCACACTGAGGGTGTCGTCGCCCAGGATGACGCCGTGTTGAAGTGCAAGACGTGCAAGACGACGATTGTTCGGCCAGCGCCCTGCCAGTTCGCGCCCTTGTGGGATGAGGGCTGGAGGTGGCTGGGCAGTCTCGGCCTCTACTCCTGCCCGGCGTGCCCGCCCGTCGTTGTGGTCGATGAGAGGGGCGTGCACAAGGTCGGTCCGGGAGCCGACATCCCGCGTGGGTGCTCGGCTCTGGGGGAGACCCCCTTGCTGCGGCCGTAGCTCGCGGGGGAGGGGTACCTCGAGGAACGCCGCTCCGCGACGTGCCTCGTGACACCCCTCCCGTTCCGGCCCCCGCCGAACGCGAAGCGGCTGTGCGGATGCCGTCGCTGTTGCCGCTGGGCGGACCGCACCGTCTTGCGAGATCGCGGGTGTCTCCCTTGACCTGCACAGTGGGGGAGACTGGATGGGAGCCCCGGCGGTGTGCGTGTCCGGCCGATGCTGCCCGCCGCCGGGGCCACTGGCCCTTGCCGCCTTGGGGCGGGGGCGTACGTCACCTGCCCGTCGCTTAACGCGGGGGGACATATCGTCACGGTATGGGGTCGGACGGGCATCCAGTTCGGACCGGGATCGTTCTATTCTTCGTTCGAGGTGCCCGCGTGCACCGTGAAGGAAGGGAGATGCATGACCACGAAGGTGCCCCCGGTGGCCGATGCCGATCCGAGCGTGATGGCCTGCGCGGGCAGTCAGGTGGGTCCGTGCTCGGGATGCGGCCGCAAGACGCATAGGTACGGCTCGGGCGGTTTGCCGCTGTGCTCGTACTGCTTCGCTCCGCAGCAGGAGCGATGGGGCAACACCGTGCGCTTCAAGAGCACTCGGGTCTAGCGAGGGGCAGAGGGCTCCCCCTTGCCGCCGTAGGGCCGCGCGGCGCCACCGGATCAGCCGGCGGCGCGGCCATGGGCGTCGACGGGGGGCGTCAGCGTGCGGAGGCGATCTGCCAGGCCTCCGGCAGCGCGTGCGTTGCCCTCGGTGAGCTGACTGGTTAGTCGGGTCAGCCGAGTTCGTGCGGTGGAGCGAAGTCGGGCGGCGGGAACCCGGTCGAGGACGTCGTGGGCCCGCTGGATCGCGTCTTGAGGAGTGTCGAGGGCTTCGGCTTGCGCGAGGACGAGGGAGGCCGCCGCCCAGCCGGGTGTTCCGGGGACGCAGTCGGCCAGGGAGGCTTCCGCGCGGGCTCGCGCGGCGGGCGCCCGGGCGAGGGCCAGGTAGGCCTCCGCCTGGTGGAGGGCGAGTTCGGCGGCATCGAAGCCGAACCGGCCCGGAGTCTCGGGATCTGCGGCCGCTTCGAGTTCGGTCATTGCCGTGGCGAGCGCCCGGTCTGCGTCGTCGCCCCGGCCGGCGGCCGCGAGGGCGGGCAGCAAGGCCCAGGCGTGGAGTTGGGCTCGGACCCGGCCGGTGGGTGCGGCCGCGACACCGCGTTCCGCGTGGCTGACGGCTGCGTCGAGGCGGCCCGCGCTCCGGGCGACCATGCTCTGTGCTCCCCATGCCCAGGCTTCCAGCCGTCGCTCGCCCAGGCGTGCCCCGTACGCGGCGGCCGTGTCGAGGTGGACGCGGGCCCCGCTCATGTCGTCCAAGTGAAACGCGAGGTTGCCCATCAGGGCGGAGAGCCAGCCGACCTGCCGTCGGACGCCGTCGGTGTCCGGGCCGCCCTTGAGGGCGGGCGTCAGGAGCTTGCGGACATCGCGGACCTGCTCGAACAAGATGTGCGGCGGGTGCTTGCTATAGCCGAGTGCGTAGTGTTCTACGGCCGCTTCGGCCAGGTCGACGACCAGGGGACCGCCCTCGGGGCTGGCGAGGAGCGCGAGGTGCAGGCTCTCGCGGACCGCTGGCAGTCCCGCGTCCGTGGTCATCCTCGGCTCCTGTTCGTGCGGGCTGCGCCCGGCGTCGGCGCTGTGATCTAGACCGTAGCGGACCGGGCCCGGTCCGGACGTGCGCCGGTCCAGGCCGAGTTGCCCGGGGCGTGCGCCGTAGGCCCGGCACAGCATCACGGCGTACTCGCCGTCGGGCCACTCGCCGGGATCGTGCTCCCAGCGGCACAGCATCGCCTCCGTCAGGCCGCGTGCCTGTAGGCCCTGCGCCCGGTAGAGCGCGGCAACCTGCGTGAGGGTCTGGGCCCGTGACCAGCCAAGGGCCAGCCGCCAGGCCTCCAGAGCGGTGACCTCCGGCAGCGCCGTCCGGATCTCGGTGACCGTCCTCTCGACGGTGTGGTGCTCGCGCTGGCAGCGCATCCGCAGCCGCTGCGCCGCACGCTGGATCTCGGCTCGTCGAGCACGGGTGACGGTGGCCATGCGATCCCCCGAAGGCAGGCGCGGACGACACAGGCGGGCGCCCGCCCACGGTAGTCGTTCCGTCGCTCTGCGGACGGTGAACGGCATTGCGGGCAACCCGCAATGTCCCTCCCCCGGCACGGCAATGACGGCACGTCACCGGCCGGGCGAAGGTGATGGAGCGGCCGGAGACCCGGCCGCACTCGCACGATCCAGGAGGACACCATGCCCGCGAACATCACCACGACAGGCAGCGCGGCCGGAGAGCCCGCCGGGCTGCTCCGCGGCCGGCGGGCCATCACCGCCGCCCGCAGCCGCTCGGCCATCCCCTCGGACGGCGGCGGCACCGGCAAGAGCGACGGCAACGACTGACGGACTCCAACAGCGATGAGCGAACTGCGCATCGCGGGGCGCCTGGGCCGGGACTTCCTGGCCCAGGCGCTGCACCGCGACTACCGCCACGTGTCCGGCGCCCTGACTCCCCGTGAGCTGGGCGCTCTGTGTTCTTTCGACGTCCTCAACGACCTGGTCGCCCGCCACCGGCTGGAGCCGCCCAGGCTGCGCCTCGCGCACGACGGGGAGATGCTGCCGCTGCACCGGTACGCGGCCGCGGTGACCACCCGCCGCTCGACGGTGTGGCAACGCGTTCATCCCGCCGAGCTGCACGAGCGTCTCGCGGAAGGCGCCTCCCTGGTGGTCGACCAGGTCGACCACTTGCACGAGCCGATCGGCGACCTGGCCGCCGAACTGGAAGGCTGGCTCCGCTCCTCGGTCCAGGTCAACCTGTACGCGTCCTGGACGGCCACCGAGGGGTTCGGCACCCACTGGGACGACCACGACGTCGTCGTGGTGCAGGTCGAGGGTGCCAAGCGCTGGCGTCTGTTCGGGCCCACCCGGCGGGTCCCGCTGCACCGCGACGTAGCCGACCCCGAGCCGCCGCCCGACGTCCCCGTCGCTGAACTAGTCATGGAGCCCGGCGACGTGCTCTACCTGCCACGCGGGTGGTGGCACGCGGTCACCGCCGACCAGGGCCGCTCCTCGTTGCACCTGACGTGCGGCATCACCCCGCCGCACACCGGGAACCGGCTGCTCGCCTGGCTCGCCGACGAACTCCTGGCGAGCGACACCTTCCGCAGGGACCTGCCGCTGCACGCCGACTCCACCGCACGCGAAGGGTTCCTGGAGACCGTCGGCAAGGAGGTCGCCGCCGCGATGGCAGACCCCACCCTGCTGGACCGGTATGCGGCCGCGCAGGATGCCGCCGACCTGGGCCGTATGCGTCCCTCCCTGCCGTACCTGAACGCCGTTCCGGCCGAGCCGGACACGCTGGTTCGACTGACCTCCGGCCGGGCCCGTATCACCGACGTCGCCGTCGACGGCGAGGACCTGGTGCGCATCCGCGCGGCCGGACAGGAGATCGACGCCGCGGCGTCGGCCGCCCCGTTGTTCCGGCGGCTCCTCCACGTCGGATGGCACCGGCTCGATGACCTCGCGGCTGACGCCGGCGTCACGGTCGCGGACGCGGCTGCCGTGGTCACCGAACTGGTCCGGGCCCAGATGGCGAGCATCCGCAGGGGGGCAGCGTGAACGCCACTCTCGCTCTCGGGACGTACCGGATCCCTGCCGAAACGCTCACCGCCGCCGTCCGGCGCGCGGCCGGCGCCCCCTCCGGCTGGATCGACACCGCCCCCAACTACTGCGGCGGGCGTGCCCACCGGCTCCTTGCTCCCGTCCTTGCCGACCATCCTGGCCTGCCCGTCGCGACCAAGGTCGGATACCTCACCGCGCCCGTGGCCCGGGCCGCCCACGCCGCCGGTGTCCTGCCCTCCGCAGGCCTGCGGCACAGCCTCGCGCCCGCGTACGTGCGCTGGCAGACCGACCGCAGCCGGACCGAACTCGGCCGACCACGGCTGGACGGCATGTTCCTGCACAACCCCGAGCACCACCACGGCGACGACCAGGCCGTGACCGGCATACTCCGCGAGGCCTTCGCCGTGCTGGAGGAGACCGCGCAGGCCGGTGGTATCGCCGGATACGGCGTGGCCACCTGGTCAGGGTTCAGCGACGGGCTGTTCACGGTGCCGATGCTGGACCGGCTCGCGGCCGAGGCGGCCGGAAGCTCCGAGCACCACCTACGTCTTCTGCAGCTGCCCGTCAGCCTGGTGATGGCCACTCACCTGGACGAGGCACTGGACGAGACCGGGCCCATCGCGGCGGCCGCCGAGCGCGGATGGGAGGTCCACGCGTCGGCACCGCTGCACGGTGGGGAGCTTCTGTCACTGGCCACACGCGAGATCGCCGACCTCGTGCGCCCCGACGTTTCGGTGGCGGCCGCGTGCCTGGCGGCCGCCGTGTCGTGCCCGGGCGTCACGAAGGTGCTCCTCGCCACGGGGGAGGCGGCACACTGGGAGGAGGCCCTCGCCGTGACCGGCGGGCCCGCCATCCCTCCCGCGACCCTACGGACGGTCCTCGATGTACTCGCCGCCCCCGTCTGACGACGACCGGCTCCGGATGGAGGCCGCACTGAACCGTGCGGCCTCCACGCTGGGCGCCACCGTGCGAGGACCGCAGGCCTGGGGCTGGCACGGCCGCACCCTGGGACACCGCGCCGACCACCCCGAGCACGGCTCGTGCTGGCTGCGCCTGCTGTCCGTCCCGACCGGCAAGGCCGGAGGGAAGCTGTGGGAGGGCACCGAGAGGGCGGCCGCCGCCTTCCCCGCCGTCCGGAAACCGGCTCTGCACGGCATCTACGACTGGACCGGCGACGGGGCCGCCTACCGCGCGGAACTGACCAGCTTCGTCGACGAGCCGGTGCTGTCACCTGAGCCGGTCCTGCACCGCGAACTCGACCTGCCGGAGGCTTGGTTCGCGACGGTCCGCACCACGCTGACGACGATCGCCGCGACCCCCACCGACCGCACCGCGGTACGGCAGCAGTGGATCGACCGCGCCGTCCCCCAGTTCACCGGCCAGCCCGCCCCGGTCATCGAGCACTGGGACTGTGCGCACGGAGACTTCCACGCCGCCAACCTCACGGCCGGCGCCACCCTGCTCGACTGGGAGGGATGGGGCAGCGCGCCTCGCGGGTACGACGCCGCGATGATCTACGCCTACGCCCAGCTCGCGCCCGGAACCGCCGGACGCATCCGCGAGGAGTTCGCCCCGCTCCTCGATGGGCCCGACGGCCGATCGGCCCTCCTGGTCGTCTGCGCCGAACTCCTCCAATCCGCGTCCCGGGGTGACCACCCCGACCTCACATCTGCGCTCAGGGCCCTGGTCAAGGAGGCGACGGCTGGTCACGTGGACCAGTTCGACGCGGCCGCGCAGCCGCTCACCTGACGCCCTGGTGCGTACTGCGGAGCCTGTCGGTCCTTCGACGTCCGTCAGGCCCTCAAGCGCGCCGACGGGCCGTGCCCCTGGTCCGCGGGCGGGAGCACCGCGTGGTGCTCCCGCCCCGGAGGTCACACGACGCGGCGGACGCAGTCCAGGAGCAGAACCGCGACGGAAGTCGTGACGGCCAATGCCCCGGCTACCAGACCACCCGGCAGCACGCCCCGAATTTTCGGCCGACTGCTGTCCGCGAGGGCCGTTCCTCACCTAAGGGGTACAGGGAGGCCCACCGGGGGCCGCCCGCCCCGCACGGAAGGCCCAACGGCCATGCGTACCCTGCGTATCTTCAAGCTGCTCAATCCCGAGGCGCTCCCGGGCGGTCGCGTCGAGGCGCCGTTCCTCTTCCCCGCCACCGAGCGGCCCGCCGGCGCGATCCTCACCTTTACCGTCGACGGCTCCGACGACGTCGTCCGCGTCCGTGTCCTCGGGTGCCTCGTCGACGACGACGTGCACGGTTCCGTCGAGGCCGCCGAGGTCATCGTCGAGGGCGCCCAGTAGCCCATCTCGTACACGCGCCCGGTCTCCCTCGCGGGGGCCGGGCGCTGTCACGCGCTGGGGCGGAGCTTGCGGGGCGCGGGGCGCGGCATGTCGCCCTGGTTGGCTTCGTCGACGCCCCGGGACGGCTCCATGCTGCTGCCGTGCGCGACGCGGAGGCCGGGCTGCGGCCACGCATACCGGTGGACCGTGACCGTCGTGTCCCCCCGGAGGTCGGCCTCCACCAGGTAGATGACCCTGCCGTCCGCGTAGTTCTGCCGGGCCTGGACTCGCGCGTACCGCCACGCCCCAGACGCCCATACGTACAGCGCCGGACAGTCCACGTTCGGCCAGGTCCACACTTCCGGCTGCGGCCCGTCCTCGGTACGCCACGGGCGGGACTCGGTCGGCTCTTCGATCGTGCTCACACATCGACTGTATGCACGCCCCCGCCGACGCCTCTGCCGGGGCCACAGACGCACGGCGCGTGCAGGGGACTCGAACCGCGTTCGGGGGCGCAGCGCTACCGTGGCGCCATGGAACGCCCCACCTTGGACGACGTGCTGTCCGCCGCGCGGGAGATGCTCGTCATGGCGGCGCGAGACGCCACCGGCGAGGAGCTGGCCGCGCCCATGGTGCGCCTGGGAGGGGGCACCCGCGAGGGGCAGGCCCACGTGAATCTGCTGCTCGCCGAGGCGTTCGCCGGTCTCCTTGACGAGGACTGTCCGACCACGTGGCGCACCCTGGAGGGCGTGCCCGACGTGCAGGCCCTCTACGAGATCGCCCACGATCCGCGTGAGGCGCACCGGTACGTCGCCTTGAAGGCGGCCGACGGGGAGGAACTCTCCCTCGCGGACGCGAAGGCACGGATCGCCCGGCACTCCAGCGCCGTCGACCTCGCGATGGTGTACCTGCGAGTCCGGCACCTCGACCCCGAGCAGCTCCCAGTGTTCGTCGACGATGCGCGGAGGGAAACCCCGCTGATGGTCGACCAGGTGTGGGGCGCCCTGTGGGTCGCGTGCAGCACGGTGCGCGCGATGAACGCGTGGCGGGCCGCAGCGGAGACCGACTGAGTCACCGGAGTCGGGTCACCGTGACCACGGCGTGCCGCGTTGTCCCCGACAGGACCTCCACCATGACGTCGGTGTCGACCGCGTCGTACGGCTCCCCGGCGGTCGTCCACGCCCGCCGTCCGGGCGGAGCCCCTTGGAGGAGCTGCGACACCTGCGCGGCGAGCGGCGCCTTCAAGGCCTGCGACAGCCGGATGCGTCCACCGGAGAGGCGTACGGCGAGATGCCGCGGGCGGGCGGCCGGACCGGTGAACCCGACGACCTTCGCGTCCACAGTCTCCGCGTGCCTCAGCTTGCGCCATTGTCTGGTCCCGCCGCGGTAGGTGGAGGAGCCGACCTTGATGACGAGACCTTCCACGCCTTGGTCCTGGAGGACGTCGTACCAGGTGCGCGCCAGGTCGACGTCCGTCGTGGTCGGCACGGCCTGGATCGGCGGACCGATGCCGTACTCCTCCAGGAGGTGCTCCAGAAGCTCCCTGCGGCGCACGTACGGCCAGCCCCGGGTGTCTCCGTGCTCGGGATGGTGCAACACGTCGAACACGGCGTAGTGCGCGGGGTGAAGCCCGGCGAGGCGACGGGCCCGCGCGGGTGTGGAGTTCGCCCGCGACTGAGCCGCGCCGAAGTCGATGCGGCCGTCGACGTACACGATCCCTTCCCCGTCCAAGATCACCTCGGCGGGGAGCTGCATCCCAGCGACCGCAAGATCCATCCACACCGATGTGACGTCACGGCCGGACCGCGTCTGGAGACGCACCGTCTCCTTGTCGCGCCACATGGCCAGACGGTGGCCGTCCACCTTGATCTCGTAGTGCAGATCGGCCCCGATCGGCAGGGTCTGCACGGCCTGAGCGAGAGCGACGGAGACGGGCCAGTCCACGCCCTCCACCTTGCCGCTCGCCTGGGTCGCCCGCCCGCCGGCATGCGCTGTCCGGCTGATGACCGGAGTCGTCGCTACGTGGGGTGCGCCTGGTTCGACGAGGGCTCCGCCGACTTCGCGGCGGTGGAGCCAGGGACTCATCGCCGTGAACGACGATGGCACCTTGTCCGTCCCGATTCCTGTACCTGAGATCGAGGACATCACCGTCGTGGTCGACGCCTTGGAGCGTGCCTGCGACGCGGAGCGGTCGAAGGGCTGAGGCGCGGAGGTGACGTGACGCGGCGACGGCTCAGATTGCCGCGTCACGTCACCTGTTCG
This sequence comes from Streptomyces sp. NPDC001068, assembly GCF_042897315.1. Taxonomy (NCBI): domain Bacteria; kingdom Bacillati; phylum Actinomycetota; class Actinomycetes; order Kitasatosporales; family Streptomycetaceae; genus Streptomyces; species Streptomyces sp. NPDC001068. The sequence continues at coordinate 31,297 of NZ_JBIAYD010000021.1, forward strand.
CGACTAGTGGGCGACGGCCCAGATCGTCCAGGCCAGGGCGGCAAGCGCCACCACGGAGCCCATGACGAGCGCTCCCATCGACAGGGCGGCCGGAAGGTTGCCGGTCTTGGTCGGGACGCCGAAGTCGTTCCGTGCCTGGGACAGGACCCAGACCTTTCGGGCTGCCCACCATGGGGCGCCGATGACGGCGGCCGCGGTGAGCAATATGCATGCGAGCACGGCAGTGCTACCTCTTCTCAGGGGTGAGGGGAAACGCAGGGCTGGCCTTCGGGCCGATCGCGGAGAACCGCCGTCCGTCGCTGCGTTCGACGATCTGAGTTGCGGTCTCGGCCTCGCTGCTGTCCGGATCAGCAGCGCGGCATCGGTAACCTAGGAGATTTCGGCCCAAGCTGGTGCGCGGAACGCGAGGGTGACGCGAGGGGGACCTGAGCGGCTGCCGAGAAATACCTGGTGAGGGCCCATGGACCGGCGCAAAATTCACGTCGTGGATGGGACGCGGGTCTTTCCCCTCGAATACGCGAAATCGCCTGCCCTGGAGCAGTCCATGCCGGGAAGAACGCGCTGCTCAATGACCTGATGCTCAGGCATGGAAGCAGAACAAAGCCGAGGTCAGACGACCGTCCGGGGGCCGGCGGTTGTGTAGAGGGTCTTAGCGAAGAGGTACTGGTCGCCAGGCGGTGGGCCGGATTGTGCCGTCGACGTCGGTGAAGTCGATCAATGCTTTGCGGTGATGTTCCGTCGCCGCTCAGTACTCCTGGGTATCGGAGCTGTGTTCAGCGACTTTGGGTCAGGCCGGAGGCGAATCGAAGCCGGTCGCCCGGTGTACTCGCGGGCGTCTACAGCTCGGTCACGTAAGAGGTGCGGGCCGCGGCATGTTGCCGCGGCCCGCACCTTCGCCCAACGTGTGCCCCGCGAGCGCCGCCGACAACCGTTACCTGTGACGGCCGTGTCGGAGTTGCCGCTCGCTCGGTCGGAGCTGGAGTCAGGACGTGGCCGCGAGGGCGTACACGAGGAGCGCGGCCGCGAAGGTCACCGGGATGAGCGCCGCGTACGCCGAGGGCCGACGCGATACAGGCTTCCCCAGCGGGAGCGACAGCCGCCCCGGGGGCGGTGTCGACGCCGACAGGCGCGTGAAGCGCCGGTACGCCCGCACGTTCTGCAGGAGGGCGGCCGGGGCGTGGACCAGCAGACTGAGCGGACCCCACCAGCCTTGTTCCAGCGTCCTGGTGGTCATGCTGCGCACGGTGGAGATGCCGCACTGGCGGCACAGGGGATCAGAGACCGTCCGCGTCCGGCCCCACAGGATCGATCCGGCGTGGACGCTGACCTCCGCCTCGATGACCGGCTCGCTGCCGCAGTAGTAGCAACTGGGCCCGGGCGGCCGTCCGACGGAGTGCCAGGGGATCGAGCTACCCGGCGCCCCTTCGGCGAGCAGGCCGGTGTACCAGGAGGGGGGCTCGTAGACCGGCTCCCACTCCTCCTCGGGACCGGCGGCTGGACTCGTCATGACCCCTGCTCTCGATCGCGGCCGTGCCGTGCGCTGGGCTGCTGGTAGTCGGCCTGGGGGTGGAAGTCGGCGGACCACTCGGGATGGCGGTGCCAGGCGCTGTGCGCCGCCAGACGGAGAATCCAGCCCAGGGCGTCGACACGTAGTTGCATCGCGGCATCGGGCAGGTGGCCCTTGCGGGCCTCCCGCCACTGAGGCAGGACGTCGAGGATCCAGAAAAGCGCTGCACGCTCCGCCCGGCACCCGTTCCGTTCAACCTCGCGCATTCGGGCCGCGATGAATTCGCCGAGCCGCTGGTCGCGCTCGCGCTCCCAGACGTCGTGAGCGGAGGCGAACGCGGCCTCGCGCGCAGGATCGGGCTGGAGGTGATCGGCCTCATCCCTCACCGGGAGTCCACCATCCGGTACTCGGCGGTGATGACCTCCGCCTTGCCGCCGGGGTTCAGCCTGGCCAGGCCCAGGTTCTGGAACTCGTCGACGATCACAACGCGGCCGGTCCTGTCGTAGACGGCCTCACTGTCGCTCGGGTTGATCTTGTAGCTGCCCATGTATGGGGGCTTGAGCATCGTCTCCGCCGTGTGTGAACTCGGGAAGACTGCCAGGACGCTCCCGCCGGCGAGGCGAAGGGCGTACACCTCCGGGTGGACGGGCTGCTTGGCGAAGAACCGCTTCGTGCTGAACCCGCTCATCTTGCCCTTGCCGCGGTCCGCGTAGACCTTGCGGGCGCTCGTCGAAGCCGTAGTCGCAGCGAGCCTGGCCCCGGTCTTCTTGCCGCCGGTCGCGAACAGATCGGAAAGGGCGGCACCGACCTGATTCGGCGCCAGGTCACCGACGGCCTTCGCAGGGTCGGCGGGGGTGACGAAGCCGTCCCGGTCGACGGGGATGGAGGGCAGCGGGTCCTTCTTGTCGGTGTAGAGCGAGGCCACGAGCTTGTACGTCGCGCCGACCTTGTCGAAGACCAGGAAGGCCCGGTCCTTCGAACCGGTCGCGGTCGCCGCCACCGCGAACCAGTGGACACCGCTGCTGGCAGCCGGGATGAAGAACTGGCGGTCGCGGTAGAAGAAGGGGCTGCCGTACTGCTTCCGGTCGGCTGCCGACCAGGTCTTCCACTGCCGGTAGTCCGCCGCCGACTGCAAGTTGACCTGACCTCCCTCCACCGTGGACAGAAGGGAGTTCGAGCGCCGGGCGTTTGACTCGTTATTAACCTTTTCGTACCGGTCTATGGTGGCTTGGGCGTTTTCCCTCGTGACGACCCCTGTGGGGGCTGCTGACTTGCTCGGCTTGGCAGCCGCGTCCTGGTCAGTGGCCCCGGGGTTGCATGCGGACAGGGTGAGCGCTGCGGTGCTCATGCCGAGTGCAAGGGCTGCCATCCGGCGACGGCTGATGGGGGCGGATACGGATCGGGCCATGGTGCTGTGCTCCTCCTGGAACGACGGGTGGGGGGAATCGGGTGGTCGGTGAACCGGGACGGCGAGGAACCGTTCCGGAGGTCAGGCCTGTGTTCGCTGCGCCCGCGCCCGGTGGCGGCCGGGCTGGTGTGCGGGGAGCAGCGCCTCGGTGAACGCGCGGCTGGTCGCGGCCGCGGCCGCCACGGGGTCGGTCGGGTTGGCCTGCATGGATCTGATGACGGCGGAGCCGACGACTACGAGGTCCGCCCATCGCGCTGCGGCGCGGGCCTGCGCGGGCGTGGAGATGCCGATCCCCGCGGCGATCGGCAGACTCGTGAGGCTCTGGAGCTGTGCGATCAGGCCGGGCAGGCGCGGGCTGATCGGCTGCGGGTTGCCGGTCACGCCGTCGGTGGCGGGTGCGTAGACCATGCCGGTCGCCGCGGCGACGATGGCGGCCAGCCGGTCCGGTGCAGTCCGCGCAGAGACCAGCGGGATCGCGGCCAGTCCGGCTGCCCGGGCCGCGTCGAGCCACTCCGCCGCTTCTTCCAGAGGCAGGTCGGGGATGAGGACGCCGGAGATCCCGGCGGCCGCCGCCTGGGCGGCGAAGCGGACCGGGCCGAAAGCGTGCACGGGCTGCCAGTACGTCATGGTCAGGAGCGCGGCGGACGAGCTCGCGGACAGTTCCTCCGCCGCCTCGAACAGGTGCTGCATCAGGAACCCGGCGTCGAGCGCGGTGCGGGAGGCCGCCTGGATGACCGGCCCGTCGAAGTGGCCTTCGAAGGGGACTCCCAGCTCGATCACGTCTGCCGACTGCGCCAGCCGATGCAGGGTGTCCATGCTGGTGATCCGGTCGGGGAACCCGACGGGCACGTAGGTGGCGAGGGCGCACCGCTCCTGCGCCTGCGCGGCCGCGATAGCGCGAGTCAGGCCCTCACCCGCCGGCGTCGTTGACGGCCACCACGGCAGGGCAGACGCCGGAGCGGATCCGGCAGCGGCCTTCACTTCGCCGCCTTCACGTAGAGGCCGTCTGCCTCCAGGTCGCGGATCGCCTCGCAGTCCGCGTCGATGGCGGCGTCGGTGTCCGCGACCAGGGTCAGCCGTCCCGGCGAGGTCAGCAGGTCCACGGTGCGGGTGACGCGGGCGCCGGGCCGCAGGGCGCCGACGTGCCCCTTGACCGTCGGCAGGGCGAGCAGGGTCTCCAGCACCGTCGGGTCGAGCGTGCCGTCGTGCGGCGCGATCAGGGAGACCTTGGTGATGCTGCGGCGAGGGCGCCGCCCGTGGGCGTAGAGCCCGGGCCGACCCTGGATGACGGTGTCGACGGCGTCGCGGACGTGGTCGCTGCCGGTGGCCTCGCGCATCGCGATCGGGTCGTAGGAGCCCTCCGGGCGGGCGCCGGTCTCGATCAGCACCGGTCCTCGTCGCGGCACGTACATGACCTCGGTGTGCGCCGGGCCGTAGCTGATGCCCAGGACGTCGAGGACCTTCGCGGTGTACTGCGCGAGCATGCGTGGGATCAGCTTGGAGGGCTGGAGCATCACGAGGCGGTCGTAGAGGTGACCGGTGGTGCGGTGGTCGGCCCAGATCTCCGTGAACGCGTGCCGGGTGATGCCGCTGCCGGGGGCAGGCGAGGACACCGAGTTGACGACGTACTGGGTGCCGCGCAGCCGCTCCTGCAGTATCAGGAACTCGTTGGTGCCGCCGAGCGCGTTGGGGACCTGGTGCAGCTGGTGCCAGGCGGCCTGGAGCTGCTCGGGGCTGCTGACGAAGGCGACGCCGTCGCTGCCGCCGCTGTCGGCGGGCTTGAGGACGAACTCCGCGCCGCTCTGCATGCTGGCCCAGGCCAGTGCGTTACCCAGGTTGTCCGTGCTGAGGCTGCGGGGAGCTTCGAGGCCCGCGTCGTGGAGCGCGGCCGCCATGGCGCCCTTGTCCCGGCGCAGGTGGGAGGTCTGCGGGTCGTTGCCGGGCAGGCCGAGACGGTGCGCGAGGATCTCCGCGATCGGCACGCCGATCTCCGTCCCGGCGACGATGGCCGTCACCCCGGCCTTCCGCAGCGCAGCAGACGTCGCCTGCATGTCACCGTTGTGGACGACGACCTGGCGGTAGCCGTCAGGGTCGAGAGCGCCCCGGTACATGGGCGGCAGCAGAGCATCGGAGGGCCTCACCGCGATGCAGTCCCACCCCCGGGCCACGATCTCTGACAGGTAGTGCTTGCCGGTGCCGTAGGGGGCGACGACGGCGAGGACCCCGTGCGTCGAGTGAGTTCCAGCAGGGGTCTCGACACCTGCGGTGGTGATCGTGGGGACGGTCATCATGTGCTCCAGGTCGGTGAGGTAGGGGCGGACGCGAGTGGGTCCGGTCAGCGCACGCATGCGGTGGTCCGGGGTGCGCCCGGTCCGTATGGGACGGCGGGTGCGGGCAACTTGGGCGGCCGCGCGGCGGCCGGCGGGAGGGGCTCGGTGCTGCCGACGGCGTGCGGTGCGACCGCCGCGGCGTCCTCGGTCTGGTGGGTGCTGGGCGGGTTCATCGGACTCCTCCGGAGGTGGAGCGGGCGGGCGCGGGCGGAAGGCCGTCCGCGATGCGCAAGTGGCGGTGAGCGGCGACCAGGACGAGGGCCCCGAGTCCGGCCCCGGCGGCGAGCAGGGACGCGCCGGGCAGGAGGCCCGCGCCTGCAGCCCCGGCCGCGCAGCCGACATCGAGGGCGGCGACGAGCAGGGCCTGGGCTTCGGTAGCGGTGCCGTGCGGCGCCAGTTCGGCGACGACGGTGAATCCGGCGCTCAGGAGCGGCGCCATCAGCAGGCCGGGCAGGGCGGCCGCCGTGAGCACCGTCGCCGGGGTGGCCGCCAGCGTCATCGGTAGCCAGCTCAAGGCGAACGCGACGGTCAGGACGAGGAGATGCAGGCTGGCCGCCCCGGCCCAAAGGCGCGCTCCGTACAGGAGTCCGCCGATCAGGGCGCCGAGCGACAGGGCGGCAGGCAGGGCCCCGGCGAGCCAGGGAGCGTCAAGGGCGTCGCCGGACTGCGCCGCGAGGGGGGTGATGGCACCCATCGGGACGCCGACGCCGACCATCGCCGCGTACAGGACGGCCAGCCGGGAGGACCTCAGCGGGCCGAGCCAGTCGGGCGTACGGTGCTCCGCCGTCCAGGTGCGCGAGGGCCGGGCGGTGACCACCAAGGCCGTACCGGCACTTCCGAGGAGAGCCGTCGCCAGCAGCGCCCAGGACGAGGACGACGTGAGGGTGATCGCTGCCACGAGCAGCGGGCCGAGCACGTAGATCAACTCTTGGCTTGCCGCGTCCAGGGACAGTGCGGTGCGCCGGTGCTGGGGGGAGGGCATGACGTGGTCCGACCCGAGGATCGCGCGCAGCCCCGCTTCCAGCGGGGGCTTGGCTCCTCCCGCGACGGCAACGGCGGCCGCGGCGTAGGTGAGGTGGTGGGAGCCCGGCACCAGGGCGAGGAGGGCGGCACTGCTCAAGGCGGCGGCCGCGGAGAACGGAGCGGTCTGTCCGTACCGGTCGACGAGGCGGCCGATCAGCGGGCCGCCGACCGCGCTCGACAGCAGATACAGGGCGGCCAGCGCTGCACTCACCGCGAGGCCGAGGCTGCGGGTGCTGAGCAGGATCGCGAGGGGCGCGGTGCCGCAGGGCAGGCGTCCGATGATCGTCCCGGCCAGCAGCCGCGCGGCGTAGGGCATGCGGAGGACGTCGCCGTACGTCGCCTGCGGCCCGGCCGGCACGCGAGCGGACGGGGTGGCGCTCTCCAGGAGAGTCACGATCACTCCTGACCGGGTCGGGCCGGTGGCGCGAGCTGCTGCACGGGCGCTCCAAGGGAGGCGGAGGAAGGAGGGGAGGGGCCGCGTGATCCGGCGGGCCGGTGGCGGCCAGATGAGGGGCGGCCAGCCGGTCAGGGGCCCGGAGTTGGGCCCCTGACCGCGCGGGTCAGACCTGGAATTCGTGCGCTGCGCTGCACTTCACGGGCTTGGAACTGCCCTTTTGCACGCAGACGCGGATCTTCTTGGTGGCGCCCTCGAAGAGGGGGCTCGGGGTCTCGGACGTGCACGCGCCGTCGTTGTGGCTGTCGGTGGCGACGGAGTACCAAGTGCCGGTGGCGCGCGTGATCTGCACGACCGCCTTGTAGCCGTCGGTCTTGATGTCGCAGGCCGTGGCCCGCTGTGAGACGTGGTTGTAGTAGCCCGAGGCACCGTGCCCGCTGGAGTACCACCAGCCGGAGCTTGCGTCGGCCGGCGCGGAGAGGGCGGCGACGGCAACGGCGCCGCCTACGAGGGCGGGCAGCGCGCGCTGGGTAAGACGGGTGATGGACATGGGTGTTGCTCCGCTCGGTTCAGTGGGTGGTGGGGAAGGCCTGCGCGGGGCGGGTTCTGCGCAGGAGCAGTCCCAGGGGCAGGCAGACCGCGGCGCCGAGGACGCCGCAGGCGAAGGTGGTGGCGCCGACGAGGCCGGGCCCTCCGTGGGTGAGTGACCAACCGGCAAGCGCGGGAGCGCAGATGATGGCGGTGGCGAGCGTCGTGCCCCAGATCCCGGCGTAGAGGCCGCGGGCGTGGGGCGGGGTGATGCGGTCGAGGACGGCGGTCGCCGCGACGAACGCCACGATCTCGCCGGGCACGGCGGCCGCCGCCGCCGCGGTGTACTCGACGGTGCTGGTCGCGAGGCCTGCCGAGCCGATTCCGGCGCCCAGGACCAGAGAGCTGACCGCGAGGAGCCGCACCATCGACGTGCCGCCGCGCGTCTTGCGGGCGAGCCACCGGTTGAGGGGCATGGTCAGGAGCAGGACGGCGACCGCGCTCGCGACCTGGGTCCGTCCGTAGTCGCTGGCGGGCAGGCCCTGGCGCTCCATGAGCAGCGGCATGATGCTGAAAAGACCGGCGATCGGGATGAAGGTCGCGGTGCTGGCCAGCCAGAGCAGCCACAGCCGGACATCACGCCGGGCTGATCGGTGGCTGACGGCGGACTGCGCCTGCAGCGCTCGCGCAGGCGCCGGGCGGTCCGGCCGCATGAACCGAGCGGCGATCAGAGCGAAGGCTCCGCAGGCCGCCGCGTTGATCCAGAAGAGGACGGGGAGCCCGGCCCTGTCGGCGAGGAGGCCGCCGCTCGCCCCCGTGACGGCAGCGCCGACGTTGATCGCGAAATGCCTCCAGCCGGTGATGCTCGCGCGGCGCGCATCGTCGGCCACGTCGTCGGCGACCACGGCGGAGATCACCGGACGGGGAGCGTCGTAGACCATGCCCGCGAGGACTGCGGCGACGCCGACGGTGAACGCACTGGTCGCCTGAGCAAGTAGGGGAAGCGTCACGGCAGCGAGGGCCATCGCGCCGACCAGTGTGGAGCGGCGGCCGATGGCATCGGCCAGACGTCCCCAGACGATCTGCCCGGCGAGCCAGCCCAGGCCGAACAGGGCGAGGATCCCGCTGACACCGGTGGTTGAAAAGCCGAGGTCAGAGAGCCGGTAGGAGAGGAACGGATAGCTGAACCCGGCAGCGCGCACGGCGCCTGCACCGACGATCAGCATCCAGATGTGAGCGGTGCCCCGGCGGGTGACCGGGCCTGCTGACTGTTCGGCAACAGGGGGGAAGGCAGGAAGAGTTACGGACACGGCTGTTCCTCGCGTCAAGGAAGAAGCCACGGCATCCGAAGAGCCCGACGTGAGGCTCTGGAGGTCGTGAAAGAGGCCGGTCGGGGTGCCGCCGGAAGACGGCGGCACCCCGCGGGGCCGAGGGCCGCAGGCTTGTGGCAAAGCCCGGGCGCGAAGCCGGCGAACGGCTTGTGCTCGGCCGGAGGGCCCAGTCAGGCAGGAGGCAGGTTCCTGTGACCAGGCGGTAGGAAAGGCGTTAGGGCTGGCGCGGTGGGCGCCCGGCACGCGTGGCCGGGGCGCCGGCGAAGGAATGCGCGGCAGCCGAGGCGGCGTCAGTCTGCGTGGTGCGTCGCGGAAGGCGACGGCGGAGATCGGGCACAGCATCCTCCTGTGAGGTGCTGGGGCGCTCCGACGCAGGGCTGTCAGCCGGTACCGGTTCCCCCTTTGTGGCAGGTATCCGGTGGCCTATCCTGTCCGGCGGCGTGTTCGAGCACGCCGCATGAGCACCCCAGGGCGAATGGATTGGTCTCTGGTGGTGCGCTGCTCGCGGCGGTCGTTTCCCTGCGTCAACAGGGAGGCGGCCGCCGTACTCGTGTCGGGCGGTCCCGCGCCTCACGAGGAGTCGCGCAGGGTCGTTGCCTGCGTCAACAGGAACGACGGACCGCGGTGGTGCTGTGGTGCTGGCTGCGTGTGTCGCGAGCCGTGCTGCGCGTCCGGAGCGGGGCTCCGTCGAGGCGGCGGGAAGCGGCCGGGTGGCCCCTTGGTCTCCTACGGGCGGGTTGAGGGATGAGCCCTGAATGCGAATGGATCCCGCTCCGCGTCGCGTGCCGCTTCTCCACCGTTGCCGATGGGTCGGCGTCCGTTGGCGAATCGCTGCCTCGGCTCAGCCGGGGCGCAACGGTGCTGGCGTTGTGGGCGGATATGACCCGCATTCATGACTTCCCCCTGTGCTTTAGAGACCAGTTCGGCTCATCGAGACCGATGAGTCCTCGAATATCAGCGAACTCTTGCCGCTTTATGGCGGTGATCGCCCACAATGTCCGAGTCTTCTTAGTCCTTCGCGGGACCACCTGGTCTACCGTTTCGGCGCCAAGCATGGAACCCTAAGTGCGGACACGTCAAGCGATCAGTGACCACGTCGCTACAGGGAGGTCCGGGTTGATACCGGTTGGCAGCGAATCGCACGCTCCAGATAGCCGGGCGCCTGGCGCCGCTCGATCGACCGCGTGACGCACTGCCGGACGTGCTCGCCGTGTTCTCGCCTCTCGCGCTGGAGGACTGCCTGCACGGCGGGCCGGATCGCGCGTGGAGCCTCCGCGAGTGGAGTGTGCGGCCGGCCGGAAGAACGGGTCAGCCCGCGCAGCACAGACAAAACATGCCATTACTGCCGTGGAGGAAAGATGCCCCCAGACACCAACTGTGGCCTGCCGGAATCCATGAGCTGGTCGGGCGAGCTGCTCTCCGGATACCGTGTGTGCCCAGTGGGCTGCGAAGCCCTGGAAGTCTTTGAAGAGAAAACCTCGGGTGAGATCACCGTGGATGCCAAATGTGTCGAATGCGGAGGGCCGCTAGAGAACGTCGTCACGCGCGCTCGATACTTCGTCTAGGTGATCTCGGCGCGCCGTTCCGCATGAATGTGACGCTTGTGTCCAGTCGTCGCGGAGGCCGCCGAACATGTGAAAGAGAGATTCTCCGTGTCCGACCCGACCCCCCAGGTCGATCCCGATTCTCCGAAGCCGCGCAAAGTTCAGCAGCGAACAATCGACAACAAGGTGCGCATCGTCGATGCCGCCGCTGTTGAATTCATTGCAAAAGGTTACGCCGGAACGTCGGTCAGCGACATCATTGTGCGAGCCTTCTCGAACAAGAATTTCTTTTACAGTCACTTCCCGGGTGGGAAGCCAGACGTGGCCAAAGAAATTATGTTCATGACGACGTTCGACGGGCAGCAGGATCCACCCCACCCGTTGATGGCCCAACAGATCTATGACATTGCAATGATCCTGGCCTACCGGGCACGGACCGAGGCGCGCATTCTCGCCGCGCTCAAGCTCTCATTCGAGCAAGCCGCGATTGAAGAGTACGGAACGCCTTGGCCGGACTGGGTTGTGTTCAATACGCAGCAGATCAAGGAAGCTCAGAAGAGGGGCGAAATCAGGCCTCACCTTGTCGCTGAGGATGAGGCGCGCCAACTGCCAGGCCTTTGGGCCGGACTGATTCTTACGACCGGTTCCATTGACGGCGGATATGAAAACGTGGAGCGGTACGTGTCGCACGGGTACCGGAACACCATGAAGGCGTGGGCCTTTCCGGAAGTCGTCGCGGACATCGATTTCTCGGTGAATCGCGGAGAAATGCTCTACAAGAAGTTCCTTGAAGAGCAGGAGCGGTCCTCATGAGGACGCGTTCGGGGATGATGGATCTGCTCGCGATTTGACGGAGTGCACGCAGGGCTTTGTCGAGGCGGCGACTCGCGCACTGCGCATACGTGGTCCCGCCGATAACGTCTCCACTCACCTAAGGCGCGTCCTGGCCACCGGTCGGGGCGCGCCTTCCGCTTGCTTTCGGTGCCGGGTCCGTCCACCGGTTCCCTGGCTGCGCTCTTAGCGTAGATAAAACGTGATTCGCACGACAGCCGCGACGGCCCCCCATGCGCATGAACGTTCAACCATGGGGGTATGCACGGACCGCAAATCACGTCGGATCTCGCGATAAGAGGACGAATTGAATTCCGTCGCCATGACCCCGCATGCTCGCCGACGTAAAATCGTTTCGCTCTTTTCCAGGCTGCGTAAAAGCGCGGGGCAGGTGAATCCGATTCCCATCTATGACGAGCTACGGGGGATGGGGGAGGTGATCTCTGCGCCGTGGGGCGGGTTGCTGGTGAACTCCTATGGCCTGGCCCATCAGATTCTCCGGGACAAGCGATGGGCCGTCCCGGACCGCACCTGGCGCAGTCGGCAGGCCGCCGTCACCCGCTGGGACTCACCCGCTTCCCGGCAGATGAGTCATACGCTGCCGCTCCTGAATCCCCCGGATCACACTCACCTGCGCAGACCGCTGGGCGCCGTCTTCGACCGGAACACGCTGGCCGAGCTGCATCGCGCGGCGGAGGAAATGGTCGAGGTCCTCCTGGACGAGTTCACCCAGCGATTGCAGGAGGGGTCGGCGGACTTCGTCGCGATGGTCAGCGAGAAGCTCCCCGTCATGATCATCGGAAAATGGATGGGGCTCCCTCCTGCCGATCATGAACTTCTGTGGGAGCTGACCCACGACCAGGTCTACACGCAGGAACTCTTTCCCACTGCCAGCGAGATCGCGATATCTGACGCGGCGACGGCCCGTCTGCAGGTCTACTTCGCGGACCTCATCCAGGACCGTCGCAGGACGCCCGGGGACGATCCGGTCTCGGTGTGGATCCGAACCTGGGACGACTTGGAGGGCGACCCCGCCCGCACGGACACCGTCGTCCACTCGCTCGCCCTATTCATGATCTTGGCCGCCCTGGAGACCACGTCGCATCTGATCGCCAATACCCTGCGGCTTCTGCTTGAGCACCCCGACCAGTTGGATCTCCTACGGCAAGATCCCGAACTCATCCCGGACGCCGTGGAGGAAACCCTCCGCTACGACGCACCGATACACGTGATCACTCGCGTGGCGGTCGCAGACACCGACCTGGGCGGCGTTCCCATTTCCGCGGGCGAGACGGTCCAGCTCCTGATCGGCGCAGCCCATCACGATCCGGTTCGCTTCACTGACCCTCACCGGTTCGACGTGCGGCGCCGGCGAGGTCGAGGCCAGTCCGGTCATGCATCCCGTTCGCCCTCTCACCTCGCCTTCGGCGCAGGCATCCACTACTGCCTGGGCAACGTCCTTGCCCGGCTGGAGGCAGCGGCCCTCTTGGGCGCGCTTCTCAGTCGACCCATCCGGCTGCGGCTGAGCGCTCCCGCCGAGTGGGCGCCCCGAGTTGCCTTCCGGCGCATTACCTCCCTGCCCCTCACCCTTGCCTGAACCTGTCACGACCCGAGATGTAGGCGCCATGATCAACGACTTCAAGACACTCCGCGTGACCGATGAAGGTCGCATCCTCCGTGTGCAACTGAGCCGACCCGAGGCGGGCAACTCGATATCGGGAGACATGCTCTCGGAACTCCTGGAGCTGCTCCGGGCGCTGGAGGACAGTGCCACGGTGCGCGTGATGGTGCTGTCCGGGGCGGGGAGCGACTTCTGTACCGGTGGTGACCGTTCGGAACTCTCGACACTCCTGGAGCAGGACCCCTCCGGGGGCTCGCTGCGGGCCCTGGCTGCTCGGGCGCACCGGGTGTGTGCGGCCCTCGCGCAGGCGGAGATTGTGACCATTGCGCAGCTGCACGGCGCCGTGATCGGCGCCGGGCTGGGGCTCGCCGTCTTCTGTGATCTGCGTATCGGGGCGGACACGTGCCGGTTCCGGATGCCGGAGATCGGCCTCCGTGTCCCGCCGGCGTGGGGCGGCGTTCTGCCACGCCTCGTGGAGGAGGCCGGACGGGCCCAGGTGCGCAGGCTGCTGCTGACGTCCGAGACGTTCGGCGCCGCCAGGGCGGAGCAACTCGCCATCCTCCACGAGGTCGTCCCGGCCGGAAGTCTTGAGGCTGCAGTCGACGATGCCGCCCGGCTGATAGCGCGTCGTGACCCGGCAACCGTGCGGATCGCCAAGCGGATGCTTGCCGCCGACGCGCAGGGCTCCTCCGGTCTCCTGGACGAGGAGTTGCTGACAGCGGCGGTCTCCCGTCAAGGGCTCCGGCCGCGAAGGATGTGAGGCACAACGTGGAGTGAGGCTGCCCGAAACGGGCCGGACCACCATGGGGCTCCAAGGCCCAGGCGCCCCCAGATCTGCGATCCGGCCAGGAGTCATAGTTCACGCCAACCACTCCCGTTCGTTGTGTCGACACAACGAAACCCCGGTAAGCTGCCGGCGGTTGTTGTTTCGACACAACGAGAGGGGTGCGGGTGAACGACGTCGACATGATGGCCGAGCAGATCGCCGACCTGGTGCGGCGAGCCAGTGCAGCGGAGACGGCCCCCGCCGACCGCATGCATCTGCTCGCCGAAGCGGTCGGCATCGCGGTCGACCCCCTGCAGCAGCTCGAACTGAGCATGCTTGTGGCCGATGTGGCTGGCCGAGCCGCGCACGACGCCGCCGGCCGGGCCCTGCGTGGGGAAGGTCGCCCCGGAGGGAAGGCGGCGAGCTGGGCGCAGATCGGAGCAGCGGCCGCCCTGGCGAAGGACACCGTCTTCCGCCAGTTCCACGGCGGAACGGCACTGTCGTGGTCTCCGGCCGCTCGCGGGGTCAAGCAGGCAGTTCGTCGGCCTCCCGTCGAGGAGGCCCGCTGATGGCAGTCGACCAGAGCCTCAGGGGGGAAGCGCTCCTCCTTGCGGCCGCCGCTGAAGTGCGCTCATGGGACGCGGAGATCTCCGAGGCCCGAGGCCGCCAAGTCCGCTGGGTGGCGGGCGAATATGGCCGGGCTCTCGCTCGCCCCGACCATCCGCTCGACAACGAGGCCCCGGCGCGTCACCTGTTCGGGCGGGAGGCCGTCGACGTCTATCTGGATCTCGCGGCCCGCGGCGAACTGCGCGCCCGCGAGGCGGAGAAGAAGAAGCCGAGCACTGCCAACTCCCGGCAGACCCGAATCGAGGTCCTGGCGCTCCTGGCGAAAGCGGCCGAGGTCTACGCCGACCTGCCGCCGCAGCCGGAAACCGCGCGCAAGCAGCCCGTGCCCGACCGGGCACGTTCACTGCTGCGGACCTCACTCGAAAAGGCCGCAGACCGGCAGGACGCCCGCCCCTCCCAGATCCGGATGCTCGCGATCGGTGCCGTCATCGCCGACACCGGCGCCCGCTCCGGGGAACTGTGCGCTCTCCGGCTCGATGACCTGGCGCCCTCGCTCCAAGAGGTGCGCATCCTCCGCCGGCCGCAAGGATGGAGCGAAGAGAAGGCCTACGTCGAACTGATCGGACTGTCCGGCCTGTCACGGGCCGCACTGCGCCGCTGGCTCGCCGAGCGGCACGCCCTGCTCGCACGAGTCGGGGGCACTGCAACCGCCCTGTGGGTGAGCGTTCACCCCAACCACCGCGGCGACCATCCAGTGCCTCCAGGCACGCCACTGGAGCCGCGCGGCCTCTACCGTGCGTGGGTCCGTGCCGTGAACTCGACCAACGACGACATGGCCGACGAACCGTCATGGGTGCCCCTGCCTGAACGCATGGAGCCGCTACGCCGCGGCGTCTGGCCGAACAGTGCGCCGGCCCCGAGGCGGCCTGACGCTGAACGGGCCGTCGTCCTCCTGGACGCTGTCGCCGAGTGCGGTCGCGCCCTGGCCGATGCCCGGCGCTCCGGGGAGGCGGGCAGTGCGGTCGAACTCCAGGTGCGGCGCGCCTGTCAGCGGGCGGTGCGCGAGGCGTGGGCCGAGGGCATCGAGCACGCCGTGCAGCTCTCTACCCTCGCGGAAGGGGGCTTGAGTGACGATGAGGGGCTCACGGCCGCCGGATGGGAGCGCACACTGCTCCACGCCGTAGACCGGGCAATCGGCTGGGGCCGACCCTCGAAGGCCAAGACCGCCTGACCGGATTCCGTGCCCGTGGGCTCCGGGGGTGCACCCCGGGGCCCACACATTTCTGGACCGGCGACGCATGCGGGTGATCGTCGCCGCAGGGCGTGACCTGCGGGGCGGCGAGGGGAGTTGACCCGGCATGACGTACCGATGGATGACCACGGCCGCCGTGGCGGCCGCGACGCTCGTATCCCTGGCGGCACCCGTCGGCGCCCACAGCGCCCCCGCCGTGAAGAGCGCGGAGGCCTGTACCGCCACGTGGAAGGCAACCCAGCGCGTGGCCGTGCGTCGCCCGGGCTCGTTTGGCGGGCCGGTAGCCACCATGAACTCTCCGGTTCATCACTACCTGCGTAAGGGGCAGGTGGTGCGGTCCTGTATCGCGGCCGTTGCACGCACCGAGAGTGGGCCCGCCTATCGGGCATGCGGAGGCGAAGGGAACCTGTGGCGGATCGTCCCGGGCGGTCAGGCCCCCCAGACCTGCCTGCGCCGACTGTGATGCGGCCGAGGCGCCTGCGAACCGAATCCGAATCCGCTCGCGGTGGTGGGTGCTCGAGGAACGCCGCTCCGCGACGCGCCTCGTGCACCCGGCTCGCGTCCGGTCAGGCCGCTTCGACCTGCATGAGCAGAAGGTCGAAGACCGGTCCGTCGGGCCCGTTGCGGTACGGGCCCGCGTACCGGTAGCCGAGCCGGTCGTACAGGGCACGGCCAGCCGAGTTGTCCGGCCGTACCAGCAGGGACGACCACTCGGGGGCGATGGCGGTCAGGAGCGCGGCGTGCAGCCGCGTCCCGATGCCCTGACCCTGCCAAGGCGGAGCCACGGCGAGTTCACACAGCCCCATCAGGCGCCCGGTGCGGGCCCGTTCGGGAACCTGCGGCACCAGGTCGCTGCCGAACCAGTAGTCCGCGCTGCAGGGGAAGGCGTAGCCGAAGCCGACCATAGAGCCGTGCGCGTACGCGGCGACGAGGGTGAAGCCCTCCTGGTGGTTGCTGACATGACTGAGGACCTGGCGGCGCAGTGCCGGGACGGACAGACCGTCGCTCGCGGCGCCCGGCGTGTCCACGATCTCCGGGTGGGCGTCCGCCCACAGGTCGGCGACCGTGTCGACGAGCGGCGGCACCTGCCCGGGCCCGTAGGTGCGGATCACGACGTCTGTGCGGGTGCTGGGGGTGGTCACGCCCGTCCTCCTCCGATCGCGGTGGTGATGGTGCGGTACTCCTCGATCCAGTCGGCGACCGCAGGAACGCGGCTGTGCCGCTGGAGTGCACCCGCGACGTCGTGCAGCGACTGCAGCAGCCGGTCGGAGCGCACCTCAGGGAGGAACGCGAGGACCTTGCCTGCGGCGTCGGCGGCAGCCTCCGGCTCGGGCCGGTCCCTCACCGCATGTTGGATGGCGACGTCCGCCGTGTACAGGGCGGAATTCCTCGCAAAGGCGCCGCCGTGCAGCAGAACGGCTTGTTCCGCCCCGGCGGCGGCCCGCTCGTGCTGCCCCAGGTCGGCCCGGGCCAGCGCTTCCAGCCCGGCCAGTTCACCGGGCGCATAGAAGTCCAGCCAGGGCGGATCGGCATCGGCGGGCCCCTTCGCGTACAGGTGGTGGGCCCTGACGATCGCCCGGTCCGTCGCGCCGGCGTCACCGATGAGGGCCCAGCCGCGCGCCTCGCGCATGTGCATCAGGCTCAGCAGCCGGTGGGAACCCAGCCCCCGGGCAACGGTCTGGGCGCCCTGCGCGGAGGCGACCGCCTCGCGGGGACGTCCCTGCGCCTTGGCCAGCAGGCTCAGGCAGCCGAAGGCGTGCGCCTCCAGCTCGGCGTCACCCGCGATCCGTGCGGCCGCGAGGGCCTCCCCGTACAGCGAATGGGCATCACCCGGGCGCCCGGAGTCGAAGGACAGCCACCCGGCGGCGATCGAGAGTGAACCGACCGCTGTACGGAGTCTCTTCTCCGTGCCGGAGGTGTAGGAGCCACTCTGTAACCACTGGTAGGCGCGGTGCAGCGCCTGCGAGGCCGCCTGCCGCAGGGCCGCCGAGCCGTGCTCGTGGTCCTCCTCATACAGCTTGGCCACGGCCTTGTTGACCGCGCGAACCTCGCCCGCGCCGACCTTGCCAGGGATCTTTCCCTCGCCGGAGATGGGGAGGCCCAGAACCACGCCCGCCCCATCGCGCAGGAATCCGCGGCGCTCCACCGGATCACTCTCCTCCCGCGGACTGGGCACCGCGGCCGCGGCCGCGGCCGGCGACGGCCCCACGGTCGTACGGAAGCCGAGCTGTTCCATGCTGCGCCCGGTCATCCGCGTGAGGATGCGCCGGTAGACGGACCGGGGGCAGTCGACCTCCCCGTCCTCCCATGCCGCCACCAGTCGCGCTCCGCAGCCCACTGGCTCCCCCAGCTCCTGGCCCGCTCGGCGCACGGCAGCGGCGAACTCCATCCGGCTCATCTGGAATTCACGCTCCCGCACGCGGCGGAAGACCGTGTTGGGAGTGGCGTTGCGGCGGTCGACCATGCCGGGCTCCGGGCGTCGGCGGCTGGGAGAGGTGCGGAGACGGTACCCGCCCCTCATCTGTCCTGTCCCCGGGACTGGGGGCAGTTCACCCTTCCCGGGCGGACTTGCATCGCTCTTGCATCACCGCAGCGTCGCGCCTGCCGGGCATCGCCTGCTTGCGTTGACCGTGACGTGACGACTGCTCAGGACGGGAGAGCGCCGTGGAAGAGGCTGCGAGCAGTGGTGCCGCGAGGACACTCGCGCCGGCACCGCCGTGTGGGCCGGGCGAGCCCGGCATCACTGATGCCATCGACGCCGCGCTCATCCGGCAGACATGCACGGAGGTGCTCTGGGCCGTGCGGCCGGTACCGGAGGCTGAACGGGAGGAAGTCGGTGGCCTACTGCTCGGGCACATGCAGCTGCTCATCCCTGAACTCGCCGCAGCAGTTCCTCTGCTGAAAGGCGCCTGGCGGGACACCGCCGATCACGTCCTCGTCTCCAGTCGCCGCATGCTCGCGGGGGGCGCAGGGCCGCAGCGTGAGGACCTGCACGGACTTGCAACGCAGGTCCGTGCCCTGCTCGACCTGCGGCAGCAAGCGGGTCCCCTTTCCTGCCTGGCCGCCCTGATCACTGAAGGCCGCCCATGATCTACGCGCCGACCGCCCACCCTCGCCAGACCGGGCACCCCGGCTACGAGCTGGAGCTGGAGCGGGCCCCGCAGGCGGCGGAACAGGCACGTTCCCTGGTGCGCGTGGCTCTCGCCTGCTGGAACCTCGAAGAGTACGCGGACAGCGGGGCCCTGCTCGTCTCCGAACTGGTCGCGAATGCCGTCCGCCACGCCTGCGGGCCGGGCATCGAGGTCCACATCGAACGCCCAGCCCATGACCTGCTGCTGTTCGCCGTGGTGGACCAGGCCCCAGAACGACGACCCCAACTGCGCACGCCCGGCCCCGACGACGTGTCGGGCCGGGGCCTACAGCTGCTCAACGAGTTCGCCGACCGATGGGGCTGCGACACCGTCGCCCCCCGGGCAGCCCAGCCGCGCGCCAAGCGGGTGTGGGCGGAGCTTCGGGTCGCGCCTTGAAAGCCAACCGGGACCTGGCGGAGAACGTGCTCCTCGTGCTCGTCACCGGAAGCCTGGTGGCCGTGCTGGTCATCGCGTTGGCGGCGCGCCCGAGCCGTTGACCGCTCCGGCCTGTCCCCGATATGACCAGGAACGCCGAGAGTGCGGCAGCTCCGAAGACGCAGAATCGGGAACTGCCGCACTCTCCCGGCCTCCTCCATCAGCCGGGCTGATACGTGGTCTCACCGGCCTCGGTGTCGCTGCTGCTGCGCGGCCGGGCCGCCTGCTGTACGCGACGGGCCGTCCTGCTGGCCGAGGCCTGTGGAGGGCCCGCGGGTGACCGTTGTAGACCTGCTGCGCGCCGCGTCCGTCCGTACCGCCGGCGTGGCGGGTGAACGCGCCGTCCACACCGGCCCCACCGCCTGGCGCATCGCGTCGTCAGCCGCCGGATGAACAAGCGGCCGGGCAAGGTGCACGATCGCGGTCAACTCTGCGAAGGCCGCCTGACGGTCGGTGCCGGACAGGCGCTCGATCCTCTCGCACGCCCGCCCCATGTTGGCGGCGGCGACCCGCGACTCCTGCTCGGTCCAGGGCCGGTCGCGCTCCCCCGTCACGGCCAGAGGTGTCGCAGGTGAGCGCGTCCACTGCTGCGCATCGTTGAGGTGGTTGGCGTAGACGACCTGGGCGTCCCGCCGGACCACGAAGACACTGTTCGCCAGATGCTCCGCGTCGATGCCGCCACTCGCCCTCACGACCCCTCGGTAACAAGCGTCGTGAATCCCCTGGTCGATCATTCGGCCCTGCCCGAACGCTTCTACCTGCTGGAGGTAGCGATCCAGGGCGCCCAGGCGGCTCATCGACTCGTGAACGGCGACGATCGGCACCTCAACTCGGTATCCGGCCGCACGCAGCCGCGCCGCTGGTTCCTCGAAATCGCGCGGATCGCGCATCGCCGACTCCAGCACGACGTCGAAGCGCTGTGCGATGGCGTAGGCCTCCGCGGCCTCCATCCACCGGTGTCCGTCGACGCTGGTGTAGGCGCCCGCCGTGGTGTCGTCCGCGCGCATCAAGTCGTCGAACTTGGGATGGTAGGGCTTGTACGTGTCGAGATTGATGTTCACGGCATGACCGCGGCCGGAGAGAGCCTGCGTCACCAGCGCGGTGATAGACGTCTTCCCCGCGCCGGTCTGGCCCGAGACGATGACCGCTAACGGATGATCCTGAGGCGTCCCGACCAGGTCGTTGGGCACGATCCGCTCGCGGAAGATCCGCTCGCTCACATCCGCAGGCAGGACGTACCGGGTGCGGTCCACCTCGGTCACGTAGTCCCCCGCAGGGCACGCAGAAGGTCGGCACACTCGGTGGTGAGCGCGTCCACCGCCGCACGGTCGGCGGGAGACAGCTCCCGGCGCCGCCCGGCCCAGGAGCGTTGTTGCTCACTCAGCTCCGCCACGCGATCCGCGTCGCCAACTGACTCCGCCTCACCGATCTGCCGGGAGAGGGCACCCACGACGTGGTTGATCCCCTCCAAGGCCACCTCGTAGGCCGTCCCGTCCTCGGCCGACCAGGTGGCCGCCCCCATGTCCTTCAAGATCGAATCAGACTCCGGCACGACGTCTCCCGTTCTCAGCGCTGAGTGCGGGGGTCGAGATGCCCCGCCCCCTGGCTCGACTCTCGCAGACCAGCGCCCCAAGGGTCGGACCTTTCAACTGCCGTGCTAGGTAAAGGGCTAGTAATGGCGCTAGGTTGAGTCCTATGGACCGGGCTAGCAGTCACGCCATATAGCGCGCTAGCTATCGCCTATCACTCCACCTCTTCGGGCCCATGCGCATGGTCCTGCCGTGTCGCTTCCTAGCCGGCGGATAGTGTCGTTCGCCAACGCTCAAACACCCCAGGAGAAGGAGGCGCACCAGTGCCACCAGTAGAAGTCGCGATGGAACTCGTAGACCTATCCGAGGCCAAGAGAAGCCTCGAACGCCGGTACCAGAACATCGACACGGGCAAGCACGACGCCAAGGTCCTCGCCATCGTCAACGGCAAGGGAGGCGTCGGAAAGTCATCCGTCTCTGCTGCTTTCTCCGCAGCTCTCGCCAAGCTCGGCCATCAGGTCCTGCTCGCAGAGCTGGACGAGCAGGGCAACAACTGCGAAGACCTCGGCATCTCCAACAGCGCCCTGAACGACCGGGGAGCTGCTCAGGCCGCAGCCATCCTCAGCGGCAAGCCCCTGACTCCGACCGGCGAGGCGCGCCCGAACCTGCACGTCGTCCCCGGTGGAGACGAGCTGGAAGAGGTCGTTGAAGAGCTGTACTGCCAGCGGCGAGCAGCTAAGAGCGCCGTCGATCCCGACGACAAGACGGCGTGGACGCTGCTCTACGCGGCCGCGATCGACAACGTCCGCGACAAATACGACCTGATCATCCTCGATGTCGCCCCCGGCTCCGAGGTCCTCCAACTGTCCGCGCTCACCGCCGCCGACTACGTTCTGATCCCTTCGAAGTCCGACCCCTCGTCCCGCAAGGGCCTGCGGGCCGTGGCCAAGCGCTTCGGCGCGGCCGCAGAGGTCAACGACGTCCTCCAACTCCTCGGTGTTGTCCTGTTCGCCACGAACAGCTCTGCAACGAAGGTGCAGGAGAAGATCCGGGAGCACCTGGAGGAGGACCTCAACGGGGCAGCCCCGCTGTTCCAGCAGACCATTCGTCACGTCGAGGCCGCAGCAGTGGAAGCACGGCTTCGCGGACGCGTGCCGCAGGAGCTGCGCAATTCCAAGGAGCTGCCACCGCCGCTGCAGAAGTCCATGGGCGCGCTGGCCACCGACTACCAGTCGCTCACCATGGAGATCCTCCAGGAGATGACGGCGCGCAAGAACAGCGCTGCGGCAGGTGAGGACGCATGAGCGCAAGGGACGACGTCAGCAGCGAACTCCCCGACGGCGAGGCGTTGTCTGCGTTCGCACGCTCGGCCCTCGGCGGCGGCCGGCGCAGGGGAGGAGCGGCTACCCGGACTGCGGCCGCCGCAGCACCCCCCGCCGCGGCCGCACCCGAACCCGTGGACGCCGCGCAGCCCGAACCGGCAAGCGACGCGGGAGCACCGGCCATCCCTCACCCGTCCGCCGACGGCGAGAGCGCGCTACAGAGCGAGGTGAAGCCCAAGCGTGCAGTTACCCCGAAGCGAACGGCGGAGGAGTCGAAGCAGCCGGCCGCCACCCCTGCCGCGCCCTCGGAGCCCGAACCGGAACCGGCTGCACAACGCCCGCAGGAGGACGAGCGGGCACCGAAGGGCGCCGAGGTCGAGGTGCGAGCCGTCGTCGTGCCCACGACGCGGACTTCCATTCCGCCCGGCTTGCAGGCCGGAGGGGTCATCGAGGTCCAGGTACCCGACCTGGGGCCCACCGGCAGCCGCCCCACCCAGTGCACGGTCATGCTCAGCCAGAACGTCCGTGACCGGTTCGCCCGCTACCAGCTCGAAAAGAAGATCGCGGGCGAGAAGGAACCCTCGAACGCCCTCGTCGTGCGCCGCGCGTTCCTCCACGCCCGACGCAACGACCTGCTCGGCCAGATCCTCGCGTCCGTCTATCACCAGGCGATCGAGGTCGACGAGGAGGACTACGACGAGGACGGCATGCTCGGTGATGTCATCGGACGCCGCACGGTCCGCGGCCGACTCCGTGACAACGGGCAGCAGTCTTTCCGCCCGTCCGAGCAGGAGCTAGCCACGTACGACGTGTACAGCCGTGCGTACGGCTTCCCCAACCGGTCCGATTTCGTGGAGGGCATCCTGGACCACTTCCTTCCTCAGCTGCCGGGCCCTGGGCGTCGCCGATGACCTAGCGGTCGGGGCCGTCGTTCCGACCCGGCCCGTCAACGCACGAAGGCCCGGCCAATGTTGGTGGCCGGGCCTTCGTGCGTTCGGAACTGGACGGCAGCATACGGCAGTTGTGGTGTCGCGGGGTCGGCTGGCAGCCCGGTGGGACCAGCAGCGGCGCGCACCAGCCGATGCGCCGGCGGCCGCCACCGCGCTCCGACCTTCGCTCTCGCGCTCGCCGACCGCCTGACCGCCGCTGGCCACACAGTGACCGTTCAGAGGACGTCGTCCAGCGCTGACGCCTGCCCGTCGTCGACGGCACCCCTGCGGGGGAGCGGACGAGGACTGGCAGGTCACCCCTGTCCCACAAGACGTCCCAGAACACGCCTGAGAGGCCCCAGGGGCTCCGTTCCCACCCCCATGGTCCCGGAGGGCCGGTGGCGACCCGGGAGCCGCACAGGGCCGCTCAGAGCGACGCACGACCCCGCTCTTCCAGCTGCCGCCCGTAGGGCGTCCGCTGTCCCATCGGTGGAGACGGGGCGCCCAGGCGCCCCGGCGGAGCCGATTGGGTTGCGTTGAGTCGCCCCGAAGGGGCGTCCGATCTTGTGTTGACCTGCGCTGACGTCCTCAGGTAAGCCCCCACGGCGCGGGCCCGTCATGACCTCAGCCACGGCGAGGCCGTCACCCGGCCACCGGCCGTCACCCCCACGGGTGACGGGCCCGCGCCACTGTCCTCTAACCCCTAACAGGCCCTCGCGCTTTACTTTGGCGGTAGCCGGTCGCTCCGCCTGTCATGCGCCTGCAGCCGCATCGTGGCCGAGGCTCCGACCTGCGCTGTCAGCGTCGGGGGGTCCCCTCCGAAATCGGCCGTGAGGGTGCCACAAGCCCCTGTACCGGCGTAGACCGGTACAGGGGCGAGGCAGGCGCAACGGCCTGTTAGGGGGAGCGGGTGAAGGCATCTCCCATCGAGGCCCGCGGAGCCCGAGAGTGCTTCACCTTCGTCTTTGAGATCTCGTTGGCGACGACACCGGACCTACCGCCCCCGCTGGGCTGAGCACGTGCACCTGAGGAGGAGTCGGAACTGTCTGGCGCTGTGGTGCCATGAGTCGCGGCGAAGCCGCCTCGCACGCCCTGGCTCCCTACTACCGGTAGATAGCCCTCCGGGCGTCACCAGCGGCGCACGCGCCGCAAGGCGCTGTTTGTGTTCTGTCTCGTGTTCTAAGTAACCCCAGTGTTCTAAAGAGGACTCCCGCCTTCCCCGGGTCCCGGAAAACCCGGGTGCCGGGACTGACCAGGGAAAACGAATCATTTCCGCAGGTCAGGCCCGACAACCGAAAACCCGGGTGTCGGGCCTGACCTGGGAAAACGGCTCGCTAAGGGTCTTTCGAGGCGCCGCGGGCGGGGACGACCGGCAGTACCTCAGGGGTCGACCCCAGCCGGATCGGCGCCGGCGGAGCCGGGCGAAGGGGGGGCTGGGCGTCGTTCGGACTTGCCCCTGGCAGGTACTCCGGCCGGGCCGGGCGGGCACGCCGAGAGGCTCCGCATGAGAGGTCTTGTCCGCTGCGGTCGCTGTGAGGGACCGCAGGCGAGTTCGAGCCCACCCGCAGGGATTCACCGGGACAACGTGGCTTGTCGACGTGACGGGCTGAGGACATTGGATCGGTCGGGTGTCGTCGCTGGCGCCGGCGGGGGCTGGCTTTCTGCAGCTGGGGTTGAAGGGTTTCTGTCGAGAGTTCGCGCGGGTAGACGGCGGTCAGCCTCGGTGCAGGTCCTCGGGGGTGAGGTCGAGGAGACCGATCGGGCCCGCTTCTTTAGTAAGAGGCGCCGAGTCGCTCCAGGGCTCTGACCTGCACTTATGGCAGACTCACTGCGGTCCGGCGGACACATTTGACGTTGCAGAATGTTAACGAGCCCAGCACATTCAGCCCCGGAAGTTCAGCTTTCCCTAACTTTCAAAAGTGGGCATCCGGCCCGACGAATGGCCAGGTCAGAACAGTGCGCTCGAAGTCCGGAGCGAGTGGCCGCGGGGGCGGAACGTGTTCAGGTTGGGTTACACAAAGTTCGGGTGAGCCGAATTTTGGGGGCGTGGGGACGCTGAAAGTTCAACTGGTTCGAACTTTCAGCGTGTGGTGGGCGAGGGAGGACCTTGTCGGCGTGGCGGTCCGTAGAAAGTAAGGCTGAGCCTAACTTTGGGATAGCGTGGGATCGCCTGAACAACGAGGAGGTTCCAGTGACATCTGAACAGCCGTCGCGTGACTCGCGACGGCCCCGAGCGGTATCCGCACCCAGCACTGCCGTGTTCGACAGCATCCTCGGCCTGCTGGGCGAGCAGCTCGGAGAGCAACTTGAGCCGGCGACTCCCCCTGCGGCGAGGTCCGGCCGCAAGGTGAGGAGTCTGCACGTCGAGTTCGGAGACGATCCTCGCACCGTGCACGACTTCGCCGGCGGCGACGGCTACAGCCTGGCGAGCAACTGGTTCACGCGGCTGCTCGCACAGCTCTCGGTGGCCAACAGCATCACCAAGAGCCAGCTCTGCGTCTTCCTCTTCGTCGCGAGCGGACAGACGCCCGGCACCGGCGTTGCCCAGTTCACGCAGCAAGAGATCACGGACGGCCTGAACGAGCTGGCGGCGAAGAAGGACAACGCCAAGATGATCACGCGCCCGACCGTGAACCGTGCGGTCAAGGCGCTCTGCGAGTACCAGTGGATCGAACGGGTCGGGAACGGCCGCCTGCGGCTGAACGTCTCGCTGTGGTTCCAAGGGTCGAGTGAGGCCCAGCAGACGGTGATGGCGAAGATCACGGAAGACCACGCGGACGATGAGGACCCGAAGGTCTCCTTCCCCAACCGCATCGGTCCTGCTCTCGTCCACCACCAGGAGGAGCTGGACCTTAGCCTGGACGACGAGGCACCACCTGTCCGCGAGGAGCGCACAGGGTGATATGCGCGCTCTTACTACCGCGACCCGTTACGGAGGAAGGCACCCATGGCCCTTGAAGTGAAGTCGCCGATCGTCGGCGACCGCATCTGGGCGCTGCCCATCGGCGGCGCGCCGGTCAAATTCCTCCAGTACCTCGTCTTCCGCAGTGAAGACGGAGGTGCGCTGCCTAGCCAACGGCAGATGGCCGTCGAGTACGGCGTGAAGCCTCCTACGATCAGCGCCCTGATGGAGCCGCTGTTCGAACTCAACCTCGTGCTCCGTCCCAAAGCCGAAGAGCGAGGCGGCAACACCTACCGGCTGCACCCCTTGGCCAGGAAATACGGCAGCATGGAAGAGATGGAGGCGGCCTTTCGGCAGGCCTTCACGGACATGCGGGCAGGGAAGCTGCCGAGCCTGAACCTCCCGGACAACCAGGTTGCACCGCCGGCGGAGGGCGAACGCAACCTCCGTATCGCCTGACCAGCGCAAATCAAAGGGCCCGCCATCACTGATGGCGGGCCCTTTGTGCCTGAACAACGAGTTGAGACCTCAGTGTACGGGTGAAGACGCGTCGGTGCCGCAAGGCCGTTGCGCCGTCTGAGCCGGTACCCGAGTTCGCCGGGGCGCGTGGCCGCCGGGGGCCTTCGCCAGCCCCCGGACCCCCGCTGCCCCGGCACCGTCCGGCGCGGCCCGCTTGCCAGTTGGTGCGGCCGCGTGCGCGCCGGACGGCACCGGGGACGTTGCCACTGGGGCAGGCCGTCTCGCCCAGGCTGTCAGGATGAGGTCGTGAGCACATCTCGTCGGTCTCTGGGCGCCGGACCTCAGCCCCCTCCCGCCTCGCCGGATGAGGCTGGAGCCTCCCGCCCAGGAACCGTTGCCGAACGGGCGGCACAGCAGCCCACAACCGCTGCTCCGGACCGGCAGACGATGTTCCCCGGCGTACGGCGGTCCCTCGGCTTCGGAACGGATCGCGCCGGCGCCGCAGCTCCCTCCGACGGCTGAGGCCGTGGTCGAGGTGCGGCCGGTCAGCGAGCGTAGGCATCACAGAGATCCCGCACTGACGCCGACACCGGCGCCTGGTGCGCCAGCCCGCACAGTTCACGCATGTCGAAGGACGCTGCGGGCCGCGGGCTGTGTCGAGGCGGTACCCGTCGTGGAGGCGAGGGAGGACGAACCGGGGCAGGGCGCGAGGTGACCCGCGGCCGCGCTGCGGTGCTCGGCCGTCGCTCGGGAACGGGGCGCATCGAGGAACGCCGCTCCGCGCCGCGCCTCGTGACACCCCTCGGCGTGAGTTCGGGGCCGCCCCGACGCAGGGGCGCCGTGGAGACGAGAGCGGTTTCGGCAGACGGCTCGGGCGCCGACGGCAAGAGCGACGCCGTGTGCACGGCGGCCGCCGTCGTCCTCGGCGCAGGGCGGTCGACAGTGACGCACCCCGACGTAAGCAGGACCAGGGCCGCGATGGCGACGAGGAAGAGCGGGCGGGACATGACCCCAGACTGTCGGGGGCGGCCCAGGTGGCATGGGCGCCTCGCGGTTGATCACTGGCACGAGTGACCTTCAGAGCCCGGCCGGACCCCGAGAAGGAGCTGCACGTCGGAGAGTCCGGAAGTCGGCCGCGCCGAACCGGCCGCATCCCCGCGAGGGACACGGCCGGTTCGGCCGCCGTCAGCCGGGCTGCGAGTACGCCGCGAGCTCGGGATGTTCCCGGGCTAGCTGTTCCCGCAGAAGACGGCTCTCCTCCGCCTCCCGCAGTCGCTGCCGCACCGCCTCTTCGTGCTGTGCCCGCTCCTCGGCCGCCTCCCGCTCTCGTCCCGCGTGCTCGCCGTAGGCGTCCTCCAACATCGCGATCCACTCCCCGCGGGCCGCCACCTCGCGGTGGGACTCCGCCTGAGCGAGCCGCTCACGCAACGCAGCAGCGGCCTCCGCCGCCGAATGCTCTTCCTTCCGGCAAGGCCCGCACAAGCCGTCCGCAGGAGCCGCAAAGCCCCTCTTACCCGGGACGAGGCAGATCCGGCACTTCCACCGCTGCTGCTCGGGGCCACCGTCGTGGCCAGCAACGGAGCCGCGCTGGGCGGGCACAGCACCACGCCGATCGTCCTGGCGCTTCGCGCACGTCCGGCACGACGTTTCCGTATCCAGGATCACGCCGTCCTCGCACATCGGTTCCGGGCAGTCCGTCGAAGCACGTACCAGCGCGACCGCGACGCCAACGGGCGACCCAATGCCCTTCCCTCCCGGCAGCACGGCCTCCTCATAGCCGTGCTTCCACCACCGGCGCTTGATCCGCTCGACAAGAACCTCCGGCAAGCGCGAGTCCAGCGCATCCAGCATGGCGTCCCTCAGGACGGCAGGCCGGTACGCGGGTAGACCCAATTCCTGAGGAAACGCCTTCTCCACCGTCTTGATCGCAGCAGACTCCTGCTGAGTCAGCCGCCGCCCCGGGTCCCGTGCCTTCTTCTTCCCGGGCTTCGACGCCGCCGCGCTCCGCGACGTGGAGGGGGCCGCCGGCGCGGCCGCCCCGCTCCCCTGGCCGTCGCGACGACCGCGGGCGTTCCCCGACTCCCCCGTCGCCTGTCCCGGCACGTCGAAGTCGAGCTTCCGGCGTTCTGGCCTCGTCTTTCGCTTGGCCGCAACCTTCGCGGCGTGCCTCGCAGCCCGCTCCCGCGCGGTCTTCGTCGGCGGCTCCAGCTTCACAGTCCGGACGTTCCGCTCCTGCGCGACGCTGTCGAGCAGCTCTCGGATCTCGTCGTCTGTCGCGGGTGTGTCGTAGACCACAACTTCGGTCGCCCACTGGTTGTCCCGCGCCCACTGGATCTTGATCTTGATGACGTACCGCGCGACCTGGAGCAAGCCCCAGGCTCCGGCCAGGCCGTCCCTGCCGTAGCCGTACTTATCGGCAATCTCGGGCAGCGTGATGTCGTAGCCGTCTCTGTGGCGCAGTACGACGGTCAGCAGGCCCAGAGCCTCCAGATCGAGGCTGTTCGCGTCGTCGACGGTCTCGTTGGGGACAGCCGCGAACCTCGGCGGCCGTCCTGAACGCTTCCTCACCTCACACCCCCTCGGGGGGTGGTGAGGGCCGACCCGGACACGGTGATCGTGCCGAGTGGGCGGTTGGTAGTGCGCATCGTGCTGGGGTCTCCCCTGGTATCGGGGAGCCGTGCGACGGTGGATCTATCACCAGATCGAAGGGGCGCGGCGCACGCATGGCTGTTTGGCGCGGCCAGGTCTGGCTATTCTGATATCGGTACCCGGGTTGGCGCCCGGCGTTACCGCCGTCGTACGACTCAAGTGCTGCGGTCTTGGCAGGCCAGGATTTGAGTCAACGTTCGAACCGGAAGCCGTCACCTGTTCCCGCAGGTGGCGGCTTCCGCGTTACGGGGCGCGAGCCGTCATGGTGATCATGGTGTTGTCCTTTCGTCAGGGGAGGGCGAAGCGTTGTGCAGTACGGCTTGTAGTCAGGGCGAGTCGATCACGGGAGCAAGGCTTCCGGCGTAGGTGACATGCGGCTCCTCGGCCCCCGGCTCCTCGAATCGGGAGCGGTGCCGCAGAAGGTCGTCTTCGCTGAAGAACATGGCGTTCGGATCGTCGAAGGTGACGCTGTTGCGCTCCCTGACCCTCTCCCACAGCTCCTCGTGGCTGGCGGGCAAGTACACCAGCGTCACAGCCGCTCCAGCATCGGCTCCGACCTGAACCCACTTCCGGCGATCGTCGAAGGTCCAGAGCCCGTGGTCGAGGACGACATCCCGGCCGGCGGCCAGTTCGGCGCTCAGCTCGGTTGCGACCAGTTCGAGGATCGGACGTTCCCGGACCTTGTACGCCCCCCTAGGGAAGTCCCGCCCGTAGTGGCCGTGTTGGGCGAAGACCCGCTCGTCGGGGCAGATACGCACGAAGCCTCTTGCCTGCAGTTCACGGGCGATCGTGGTCTTACCCGACCCCGGAAGGCCAGCCAGCAGGATCAGCCGTGCCGGTCCGGATCGCTCTGGCAGTGTCCGCATCGTGCGCGTGGTCCCCATCTGCTCGGCAACGGATGTCATCGGGCGGTCTCTTCCCTGGTCCAACGACGGTCGGGACCTCCGATGTCGACGCCGTACTCGATGACCGATTCGTCGCTGTCGATCACCTGCACGGTCAGCACGATGACTGGGGCACGGGTCTCCTCCGGGATCTCCAAAGGCACAGCGTCGGACGGTGTGGTGATGCGAGGCCACATAGTGCTGATGCGGCGTTTAACGGGTCTTCCGGTGTGACGAGTGATCACGTCCACCGACGTGCCGTTCGGCAGCCTCCTGCCGATCAGCAGGTCGGGCAGAGCATCGGCGAAACGGGCCGGAATCCAAGAGGTGGAGTGCGAGACGACCGCGTTCGTGTGCTCGTCTCGGTACGTACGAGAGCGTCGCAGCACCTTCTCTCCCGCCAAGATCCCCAGAGCCTCCGCGACGTCCTCGGGCGCGGCGACAATGCCCGCCATGTGAGAGTCGGAGCGCTCACCGGCCCGCCATGACGAACCAGTCAGCTGACTGCGCTCATCCCGCTCTGTGCCAGTCGCCAGGGAGAGATAGCTCCGTACAACAGTCCCGTGGCCCCGCGAGGAAGCGACCAGGCCCTCCGCCTCCAGCGCCTTGTAGGCCTGATGGACGGTGTTCTTGGACCACTCCCGCTCCCGCGCCAGCTCCTCGATCTTGGGCAGCCGATCGCCCGGCGCGTACTGCCCGCTCTTGATCTGCGCGGCGAGCGTATCCGCGAGGTCTCTCCACTTGGGCGGCATTCAGCTGCTCTCCTCCGTCTCGGCCACTAGTCAACCACAGTCCTGATATTGGGTCACCACTGGCCGCAATATTAGTAATGCGTGGCGTCACGCATTGACATGGTTCCGCAATCCTGCGAATGTCGTTCTCGTCGTCACCGCCCCGTGAGAACGACTCACGAAGCGTGAGGGCACAGCTATGTCAAAACGGGCTCCCCGGCCGCCTGCAAGCCAAGCCGGAGAGCCCGCGTAAGGGCCGAACGAGTAGAGAGGCACGACCCTATGAACACCATCGTTGCAGGTCGCATCGTGGGTAGCGAGGGCGAGTTCATCGAAGCCGCGATGGGCTTCGGTATCGACTTCGACGCCCTCCGGACCGCGCCCTCCGAGCTGCAGTCCGACTTCCTGGAGTTCATGACGGACACCAGTGACCCGGACAACCTCATCGACCGCGAGAACATCGAGCACCTGCGCCGTGCGCTGGGCGTCCGCCCGCCGGCGAATGTGGTGCTGCTGCCCCGGCCTCGCACCGCCGCCCTGAGCGTTGCGAACGGTGGTCGGGCTGCATGAACTTCACGACCTCCAACCCGCGCCTGACCCTCCTGTTCTCCCTGCTGCCCGTGATGCTGGGCCGGGTGCGGCTGTTCGCCGCCCTGGCCGGTGGCGCCTGGCTGTTCGGGATCGAGCTGGATCTCATGGCCCGCGTCGGCATGGCTCTGATCGCACTCGTCGTCATCGCCCTGGACGCGCTTCTCACCTCGTCCAGCGCTCTCGCTTCCCCCACCCTGCGATCGGTTGTCGGCGGCTACCGCGACGAGGGGGCAGCGTGATCGGCCCCACGCATCGCTGCACGACCGAGACCGTCTCCAGCGTCACCCGTGCCCCCCGGCTCGGTCAGGAAAGGAACCACTGATGCCGACGACGACCTACGAGGGCAAGCGTCAGATGGACCGGGTCGAGGTCCGTGCCGCGGCCGGACTGGCCGAGGTGGAGGGGCGCAAGAAGAACGCCCTGACGGACATCGAGATCTCCGAGGCCCGCGACAAGGCCCGCGCCGCCGGGATCCTGCGCAGGCAGGCCGCGAAGACGAAGCGGGTGGAGGAGAAGGCCAAGCGCCGCGAGAAGCGGGCGGCGGCCCGCAAGGGTCGCTACGAGCGATGGACGGCTGCGACGGAGCGCCCCCAGCCGTGGGTGGCGTTGGTCGTGACGACCTCGATCGGCTTCGCCTGCCCCGGGCAGTACAAGGCGGCCGCGGGGCTCGGAGTGTTCTGGCTGCTGGCCACGCTGGTGCCGGTCTTCACCGAGGGCTCCACGTGGGCAATGGCCTGGATGCGTAAGAGCGCGGTGGAGCAGGACAAGCCCACGGGGGTCTACACCCTCATGCAGTGGGTCTTCGCCCTGACGGCGGCCGGACTGAACGCCTGGCACCACTGGGACAAGCCTCAGCTTGCCGTGCTGTTCGCGGCCAGTTCCATCTTCGGCGTCGCCGTCTTCGACATCTACATGCACTTCGTGCAGCACCGGGTCGGCGGCAAGAGCGCGGCGGACATCCGCCTCCAGCTCGTGCGGCGCCTGCGGCACCCTCGCGTGTCCCGCCGTGCCGCATGGCTGCGGTCGGCCGCAGGGATGACGGTGGAGCAGGCGTGGGAGACCGCGTGGCGGCAGATCTACGGCTGCGCGCCGGGCGTCACCAAGGGCGTCTTGAAGCGCTACAACAAGCAGACCGGCAAGGTCGCCGCTCTCGTCCAGGCCCACTCGGCGCTGGACGAGGATGCCTCCCTGGTGCTGTTCGAGGCGCCGCCCGAGCCGGTGCGCGCGGTGCCCGCCGGCGCGGAGTGGATGATCAGCCCCGAGGCCATGCACAAGATCCTCGCGGAGCCCGTGAAGGCCCTCCGTGAGGACGGTGCGAAGCCCGCCGGCGGGAAGGCCAAGAGGGGGCCCGAAGGCTTCGTCGCGGAGGCCGCGCAGGGGGCGCGAGGGACCCGCACGCGCTCCGCGAACGTGCAGGTCGCGCCCAACAACCCCCCCTCCGCGCAAGGCCGTCAGAACGTTGCCCGCGCGGGCGGCGCGCGGCCGTCCTCCGGGGTGCGCACGCTCGCTGCGGAGGCCGCTCGCGCGGCCACACCGGAGCAGGCCGAAGCCGAGAAGCAGGCAGCTAAAGACTGGGTCCTTGCCCGGCTGCGCGCGAACAAGAAGACGACCTGGCAGGACGTGCGCGCGCACTTCAAGGACGAGGTGCCGGTGCCCGAGCGAGTGGTGCGGGGCGAGACGTGGTGCCGGACGCGGATCAAGGAGGCCGAGCGCGTGCACAGCGGCGACGACGCCGCGAGGCTCCGCCTGGCCGCGACGAGCTGACCGCACGGCAGAGAACTGATGAGCGCGAGACGGGGCCGGTCCCTCACCGACCAAGACGATGGCCGCCCCCGTCTCGCCACCCCCGATGAGGAGGCGAGACCAGCATGACCGATACCGACGAGCGGACCGAGAAGAACGGCCGTGACCAGGCCATGGCGAAGGTGTTCCGACTGCCCTTCGTTGACGCCGAGCCCGAGGCATCCGAGACCGCCACGGTCTCGGGTCCCGCTCCGGCTGCCCGCGTCGACATGGAAAAGCCCGCACCGGCGCCGGTCGAAGGAACGGTGATCACCGCCGATGAGTGGAAGGCGGCGGACCCGGAGGGCGACGCCCCCTGGATTAACCCGGCCCTTAAGACCCCGGAAGGCCGCAGTGCCCGGCGCGCGTACCTACGGCGCCAGACCCGCCGACGGGCCCGGCGCTGGGTGTCCAGGCAGCGGACGCCGCGCGGCATTCTCCCCTCCACCTTCCGCGGCGGAGCCCGCCTCCACCAGTGGATCCGCGGGGTGGAAGGCCAGAACGCCGATGCCGCCCGCCGGCACGCCGAGAACCTTGCCCGTGAGGCCGAAAAGGCCGCTCGTCGAGCCCAGTTCTCGCTACTGCACCGAAAGGAGATGCAGAAGGCGTCTGAGCTGGCTCAGCAGAATGCTTCGCTGGCTCAGATCGTGTCGACCGGGGCAGCGATGGCCGCACGCCGGAAGATCATGGAGCGCGGATTCTTCGGCTACGGCCCGCTGCTCGCGATCGACGTAGCCGGGTTCGTGTTCCTGGACGGCGTGATCGGTCTGGGCGCGGGGCTCCTGGTCAACCTCGGTGTCTTGGCCCGCGCCGGACGCACCCCGGACATGACGCCGGAGGAGCTGGCGGAGCTGGAGCGTGCCGAGGCGGGGCTGCCCGAGCGGTTCGAGATGGGCATGACGCCGCGTGCCTTCGAGGCGATGATGTACGAGGCGCTCACCCAAGAACTCGGTGTCGCCGTGCACTCCATGCGAGTTCTGCCGCGCGAGTGGGGCTTCGAGGTCGAACTGGTCCTTAAGAACCAGACCCCGGAGAAGCTGTCGGATGGGCTGGCCCTGCTGGAGGCCTGCCTGCCGGGTGTGCGTACCAACTCGGCCCTGCTCCAGCAGTCGGCCCAGGCCCGCAACGAGTGCACGCTCCGCATCCCCGGGGACGACCCCTGGAAGGCGGTGCCGGAACTGCCCTATCGGGCGCCGAAGTCCATCACCACGCACGAGTTGCACACGGCGCAGACCGGCGCCGACATGTCGGGCAGGGCTCTTGCCCTGCCGGGCAAGCGGACCAGCACCAACACCACCGGCAAGCCCCGTTCCGGGAAGTCCACGGTCCTTCGGGCACGCCTGGATGCACTCACCGCGACGTGCGACCGGATCATCGTCGGCATCGACCTGGGCTCGTACGGGGCAGGCTTCGGCCCCTACCGCAAGGACATGCTGGGAGTGGCCCGCACGCCGGCGGAAGCCCGGGTCGTCCTTGAATGGGCCCTGACTATCGGCATGAACCGTCCCAAGATCTTCACCCGTGCCGGAATGGTCGGGGACTGGGAAGCCAGCCCCGCATTTCCCGGCATCACCGTCGTTATCGACGAATTCCCCGCCCTTGTCACGGCCGCGAAGGCAGAGACCTTCCCCAAGGCCGAAGAAGGCGAGGACAAGCCGATGCGGCTCGACGAGTTGGTGCGTCAGCTCTTCCTCACTTCGGCGAAGTCGGACGTTGTCCTGGACATTGCCACCCACAGCGTCACCAAAGAGAAGGTGGGTGACAACACCTGGATCGCTGAGGTGCCGGTGCAGGCGATGGGCGCGTGCGACCGGGACGACATCGTGCTGATCGCGGGCAAGGGCGCGATGGCGGAGGGGTGGCGGCCGGACCGGCTGGTGCCCGCCATGGGTGATGCCATCAACGACGCCTCCGTGCTGTACCCGCTGGCCGGCGCCGACTACTGCGAACCGATCCCCTACCGGGCCTGCATCGTCAGCGACGAGGAGGCCGACCGGCGGGCCACGGAGCGCGCGGCGGCCGGGCTGTGCGAGCTGGACTCCCTGTCGGCCGCCTTCGTCCGCGGTATCGAGCTGCCCAACCCGGGCGGCAGCGAACCGTGGGAGGACGGCGCTGAGGACCAGGAGCAGACGGTGCCCGTCCTCTTGGAGGCCATCCGCGGGATCTACCAGAAGCTGGGTGACCCGAGCGGCCTGACTGAGGAGGAGCTGTTCGAGGCCCTCCGCGAGGTCAACCCCGAGGTGTGGGACCTGGAGCACTTCGTTCAGAACGACACCCAGATGACCAAGGGCGCCGTCCTGGCCCTTGTGCTCGACAAGGTTCTGGCGCCGCGCGGCCAGAAGTGGACCAAGGAGTCCTACCGCCCCAAGGGCGCCCAGCGAACGGTCAAGGGCTACCGCCTGCTCGACCTCAAGCGGCTCGTCGACGAGGCCTGACCCGTTCCGGAACACCCGGAAACATGCAGGTCAGCGTGGGGGAACCGGCCCGGAACAGGGCCGGAACCCCCGCTCAGGGCCGGAACAGTGTTCCCCCTCCCCGGCCCCGTTCCGGAGCTGTTCCACGGCTCTGACCTGCACGTTTCTCTCCGTTCCGACGCCGTTACGTCCGGAAGATCACGAATGTTCCCCGAGGAGATCCGATGCCGATCCGCCCGTGGCGTGGCCTCAACCCCGACGGAGGCGACCATTACCTGTCCTTCGAGCGCCGCTTCCGCGTCGTCGTCGAGGACCCCGCGCACGCCTGGCGCCAGGCGTGGATCCAGACCGTAATCGTCTGCCCGGTGTGTGAAGCCGAGACCGGCCTGCGGCTGGCGTTCAAGACTGCCGTGGACCTGGCGGTCGAGGCTGCTTGCCCGGTCGGCCACATCTGGGTTGAGCCCCGCGTCGCGGTCTCGCACTGGATGGCCTACTGCCGCTTCCAAGCCGGACAGAGGGAGTCCGACTGGCTGTGGCTGATCCAGGCCGGATTCGGCGAGGAACCGCCCCCGCCGATCGACTACGTCAACGATCTGCGCGGCGCCGCGGTCGAGGTCGCCAAGTACGGCAAGCGCAAGGCAAAGGCGAACCTCCGGCGGAAGTTCCGCAAGGCCAAGAAGCAGGTCGGCAAGCGAGTGCGCAGCGAGGCGATGCGCCCGGTGGCCGCCGCCCTGCGTACGGCATGGGTCATGCAGGCCGGAGGCGTCGAGCCGGTCAAGGCCTCCCGCCGGCGCCCCGCACCCAAGCCCCCGAAAACGCCGCCGATCTCCGCCTACCGCAAGGCCTACGGCGTCCAGGCCCCCGAGAAGGGCCCGAAGTGCCTGGTCTGCGAAGACAGCGGCCAGATCACCGCACCCGGCATCTCGATTCCCTGCACCGAGTGCGGCGGACCGGCCGCCGCCGCACTCGCGGACGCCGAACGTCGTGCAGAGCGCGCCCGCCAGGGCAAAGTCCGCCGCCCCGCCGCCAGCGAGTAGCCCCGGCGCTCCCGCTGGTTCCGAACTCTGTAACTCCCGGACTTCGGAACTCGGCGGCAACGCCCGGTCAACTCGGCCGGATTCCCCACGACGAAGGAGTCACCGTGAACGTGCCCGGCAAGCTCACCGCCCTCGCCGCCCGCCTCACCGGCAGGACCCAGGCGCACGAGACCACCGAGCAGCTCGTCACCGCGCTTGACCGGCAGATCGGTCAACTGACCGACCAGCGCGGGCCCGAGCACCTGGCCGACGCCGCCGCCCTCCCCACCCCGGCCGCCTACCAGCCCGGTCTGATCGACCTGCGCGGCGACGCCTACGACATGGCCCTCTACCTGGACGCGCTGACCACCACCGCCCTGGCGCTCGGCGACGCCGACCTCGCCGACGCCCTGGTCGAGGCCAGCGAGTTCGCGCACGCACTCGTCGCCCGCCTCGCGGCCGCCGCCACCGCCACGATCCCCGTCCCCGCCATCCCGGTCGCCAACGCCGCCTGACCAGCAGAAACAAAAAATAGCCTACAAATAGTGGGCACACGCTAGACAGGCCTACAAAAAGTAGGCATTCTAAGAGTGTGAGCCCGGCCAGGGCCTCGCACCGACGGGAAGGAACCTCGCCCATGACCATGGCCCAGCACCTGAACTCCGCCGTCAACGACGGCCGCGCCCTGCGAACCCGACAGCACATCACCCACGGCATGCGCCTGCTGGGCGACCACACCGGAACCCTCACCATCGTCGTGACCGGCGCCGGGGTCGTCGCCTGGAGCATCAACACCTACATCGTCGTGTTCGCCCCGGTCCTGAACGTCACCTTCGGCATGGCCGTGGTGCTGATCCTGGCCGCGTTCGGTGCCGCCCACACAATTCGGGGCCTCGCGTACGGCTTCGCTGACCGGATCGACCCCGACAGCCGCGACGGTGACGACTTGTGGGACGTCGCCCAGCAGATCGACGCAACCACCAGGGATCTCCTCAACGGTGCCGATCTGGACGACACCAGCATCGCCCTGCAGGCCAGCAAGGTAGTGCCTGCCCTGCGCGGGCTGGTCGGGCTGCTGAGCGTCAAGTACGCCGAGAACGGTAAGCCGGACGAGGCGGCGGCCCTTGAGGAGACCGAAGCGCTGCTCTCCCGCGCCGCCAACTCCCTCGGTCACCGCGACGACGACGAGTGACTTTGCCCCGGGGCGGCCGCCATCCCGGCCAAGGAATTAACCGGCCGCCCCGGGCCCCGAACCCGCTCCAGAACGGAGCAGGAGGAGAACCCATCCTCCCCCATCCCGAAGGAGCACCCCAACATGCCGAAGCCCGACGCCGCCAAGGCCGCCGAAGCCCAGCGCGTACAGCAGGTGCAGCAGCGCCTCGCGGCCGCGAAGACCACCCGCGACCTGCGCAAGGCCGACGCCGAGTTCGACTTCTGGGCCGACGTGGCCGCAGCGATCGACAGGGGCGAGGTCAAGCAGACCGAGGCCTGCGAGGCCATCGACTACAAGCGCGAGTACGTCCGGCGCCAGCTCATCGAGCACCGTGCCCAGGCCGCCGCCCGGGCCAAGACCGACACCACCGACTGAACCACCCGCGAGGAGCCCCGATGTCCAAGCAGCCTTCGGCCCCCGGCCAGATGCCCGCGCCGCAGAGTCCCACCGAGTTCCTGAGCGAGCACCGCGCCTACGCGGGCACCACCGTGGCCGCCGGCACGCTGCTGGCCCTGGCACGGATCTGGAACGCCCAGGGCGCCGAGCACAGCGTCGGAGCCGCTGGGCTGATGCTGGCCTTCGGGGCCGCCTCCGGATTCTTCGCCCTCAGGAACGAGGAGGAGACCGCCACCGCCGTCTTCTCCTCGATGGCGCTGACCTTCGGCGCCCTGTCGGTCGGCGTCTACTCCGACCCGATCGCACCGGCCCTGATCATCTGGATCGTCGCCGTCATCGCGTCCAGCATCCTGATCGCCCGCTCCCGCCGCGACGACCGCCGTGTGGCCACCGCGTACGCGAACGAGATGGCCGCGCTCCAGGTCGACCGAACCGCGGACATCACCATCGCCAAGATCGACGCCAACACCCGGATCGAGGTGGCCCGCGAGCAGACCGCGGCCGCCGCTGCCATCGAGGAGGCCATCGCCCACCGCGCCGCTCTCGCCAGCGGCCCGCTCGACCCGATCGCCATGCTCCGCGCCTCCGGCCAGCTCCCGCCCCTGCACGTCGTCAAGGACGCCGGCGACGAGCGCCGCACGGCCTGAACCTCCCACCGTTGTCCGGCTATCTGCCGGATCACCTCACCAATCGGAGAAGCAGCGTGTTCAAGAACGAATTCCTCCCCATCCTGATCGCGCTCGCGGTCGTGGGCCTCCTCGTCCTCATCCCGTACCTGACCGTCGGCCACTGAGCCGGAAGGGAGCCAACCGTGAAGATCCGACTGCCTTGGATGAGCCGCCTCGACCGGAACCGCTGGAAGGCGGCACAGAACCTCGGTCAACTTGGAGGGCTCATGGCCCTCTGGCTGGAGGGGCACGTCGCCAGTTGGCCCGGCTACCAGCCCAACTGGGGGCCCGACGAAGAGACGCACGAGCTGATCCCGACACTCGCGGCCGCCAACCGCGCCGGATACGTCACCATCGCCTCCCAGCCCGGCTTCGACCCGGTGAAGGCGTACGACGGTCGGATCTGGCAGCAAAGGGCCGCCGTTGAAGGCTTTGTCTGTGACGGAGACCTGCGACGCGCCCTCGTCGAAGCAGCTGGGAAGGCGGGCCTGGAGTACGAGGTCGCCGACACGATGGACACCGGTGAGAAGGGCATCGTCGTCACCCTGCGGGGCGGAAAGCCCCACACCGGCTTCGGCGGATACATCGACGACTGGAACCTGCGGCACACCATCTGGCGGGGCATCGGCATCGGAGCCCTCAACGACGTCTTCCGCTCCGTACGGGTCACCATCGCCGCCCCCGAGTACGGCGTCGCTGCCGGAGAGCGGGTGTGGGAGGTCCTGAACTCGGTGATCGGCCAGGTGTCCGCCGGCGCCGTGGCCCCGACGCGCACCAAGGAGGGCTGACGCCGTGATCACCACTGTGCTGTGGCTGCTGGCCCAGGTCTCGAACACACCATGCGGCTGCGGCGCGGGGTCCGGCTACGGCTGTCCCAGGTGCGGGGGGTGCTTCTGCAACGGCCCGTGCGCCTGCGGCCATTCCTAGCAGGCGGGCCGACGCCGCTGACGGCTGCCCGCGCCGCCACGCCCGGCCCGGGGGAGCGGGGCGGCAAGGGGAGCCGGGACAGCCCCGGTATCCGAAACAGAGAGAAGGAGGTGGACGCCATGGGTTATTGGGAGATCGGAATCCCGACCATCCTGCCCGGCCAGCAGCCGCAGACGGGCGTCCAGGTTTTCACGTACCCGTCAGCCGGATTCCGCAGCCGAGGAGAGGTCGTCGACCAGGTCCGCACGGACGTCGACACCGACCGCGCTATCCGGCACCGCAGGCAGGCGCACGCCGACGTCGCGGCGATGAAGGTCGTCTGGCACGACCAGGTCTGTTCCCTGTTCTGACTTCGCCCCGGGGCGGGCGGCACCACGACCAAGCAGGTCGCCCGCCCCGGGCCACCCGAACCCCCAATAGAGGAAAGGGCAGTGCCCATCATGACCCAGAACGCAGACGGAAAGCCGACTCCGGGCATCGTGATTCCCCTGGCGGCCGACGTGTCGGTGCCCTTCCCGGAGATGACCGGTGACGAGCCGTGCCGCCAGGACCCGGATTTCTGGTTCCCCGAGCAGGGCGTGAACGCCGGTCCTCCCAAGCTGTTCTGCAACACGTGCCCCGTCCTGATCGAGTGCCGTGCGTGGGCTCTGGCCAACCCGGAACTGACCGTCTTCGGCGTCTGGGGCGGCATGGGACGTTCCGAGCGCAACGCCGTGCGCCGCAACGCGATGAAGCAGTCGGCATGACGAACCCGGTGGACATCACCCAGGCCCTCACCGTGCCCGTCCTGGCTGCCGGTTGGGCGCTGCACGCCAGCCGCCTCCACCGGCGTCTGGACCGCTCCCGCCACGACCCGCTCACCGGCTTGTGGACCCGCGACGGATGGACCAGCCGGGCCGAGCGGATCATTCGCCGCCGCCCCCGCGCCGCGGTTCTCCTTGCGGACCTGGACGGCTTCAAGCCCGTCAATGACGTGCACGGTCACGCGGCCGGCGACGCCGTTCTCGCGGCGGTGGGAAGGCGGCTGACCGCCTGGTGCGGGGCCCACGGAGTTGCCGGGCGGCTCGGGGGAGACGAGTTCGTGGCTGTCGTCGAGGACGACGCTCGCCTGGACGACCGGCTCGCCGACCTCGCCGAGCTGCTGCGCGAGCCCGTCGAGCACAGGGGCGTGACGCTCACGGTCGGCGCCTCCATCGGTGCCGCCCGGCTCACCAGTCTTCCCGAGCCGACCCTGACGGCCGCGCTCACCGCCGCCGACCAGGCCATGTACCGGATCAAGGGCCGCACCCGCCGCGGCCGCCGCCTGCTGCTGGCCCCGGCGCTCGCCGCCCTGCGCAGCCTCCCGCAGCGCCTGCACCTCGCGGCATGACCATCGCCGCACTCCGGCGCCTCCTGGACGAGGAGCAGCCGGAGGTCGTCCGGCCACCCGCCCCCCAGCTTCCGCCCCGTCGCATCCACCCCCACAGCAAGGAGAACACCCAGGTGAACGCCTACGACGCCGTGATCCGGTCCATGCACCGGGACGGCCGAACCCCCGAGCAGATCTCCGCGGACCTAGACGTCCCCCAGGAGGAGGTCACCGCCATCATCGCCACCGAGCAGGGCCCCGGACAGCCCGTCCCGGCCCCGGCGCTCGCACAGATCACCGAGTCCCTGCCCGAGGTCGCCGACCTGCTGACGTGGGCCGCCGCCCACGACGACACCAAGGTCCGTACCGACGGAGAGCAGGCCGCCGCCGTCCTTGCCGCGCTCTTCGAGCGCCGCACCGTCGACGCCGAGCTGGAGCAGATCTCCAGCGAGGAGAAGCAGTTGGAGGAACGCCTCGCCGGACTGCGCGCCCGCAAGAACACGCTCCAGCCCGAGCCCGCCGGCACCAAGCGCAAGCGGCAGGAGCGGGACTACGAGCCCAGCGTCGTCCGGGCCTGGGGCCGCGAGCACGGCTACGCCGTGCCGGACCGGGGCCAGATCCCGAAGAAGGTCCTGGACGCCTGGCGCCAGCGCGAGGACGCGCCGCGACTGGCCGCCGTCAGCTGACCGACCCGCACGCACCGCACGACCCCCGGGGCGCGGCCGCCATCCCGGCCAGGACCACACCGGCCGCCCCTGGGGCCCTCCGAACCCAAGACCCAGGAGAGATCCCCGACATGAACCCGATCCCCGAACCGTCCGTGATCGTGCTGATCGGCGCGAGCGGCTCAAGCAAGTCGACCCTCGCCCGCACCTGGCCCGCCGACTACCGGCTGGGACTCGACTCCTACAGGTGGACCGTCTCCGGCGACGCGGGCGACCAGGAGGCCACCGCCGACGCGGTGTTCCTGCTGGACGCCGTCCTGGAGCGCCGTCTTGCCCGCGGACTCACGTGCGTCGTCGACGCCACGAACAGCCGGGCGGACGTCAGGAAGCGTCTGATCGAGGCCGCCCACGCACACGGACTGCCCGCAGCCGCCGTGGTGATGACCACGCCGCTGCGCCAGTGCCTGGCCCGCAACGCCCGCCGCCCGGACAACCGGCGCGTCCCCGACGGCGAAATTCGACGCCAGTACCGGCAGATCAGCCTCGCCCGGCCGGGCCTGCACGCCGAAGGCTTCGACCACGTCGTCACCGACGACCGGCTGATGCGGCTGCGACCGCTGCTCCAGCGGTCCGCCGAGCGCATCCACGCCGACCACCAGGTCGAGGGCGACCACACCGAGCACGCCCGCCGGGTACTGGCCCGCCGGTTCTTCGGCGAAGACCTGGCACAGGCCTTCCACTGGACGCACCTGCGCCCGAACCACGACCCGATCGGCGCCCTCACAGTCGGCGGCGACGAGATCGTCGTTGCCTACCGCACATGGTTCCCCGACCCGATGGACTGGGGATTCGAGGCGCAGGTGCCGTGCCTGGGAGGCTGCTCCGGCCCGGCCTGGGTGCCGGTACGCAGCCCGATGGACCTCCTCGCCGTCTACGACGACGACTTCCCCGAGGACATCGTGCGGTGCGACCGCTGCTCCGCTGGCGCCACCACCCGGGAGGCGGTGTGAGTACCGCGACGAACCCCGACACGGGCGACGGATTCGACGCGCCGACTCCCGACGTGGCCTACGCCGCTGCCCCCGACTTGCGCCAGGAGATGTACGACGTCATGGCATTGGGCGCTGCCCGGGACGGCCGCCGCCGTGGAGTGGTCGTCGTCCCGTCTGCGGCGGACGGGGCCCTCGCAGAGCGCATCTACCTGTTGCGCCGGGCGGCCCTCCTGGACCGCATGGCCATCGACGACCCCGCCCACGGAGCCCGCGGCTTCGCCAACAAGGCCGCATTCCGTCTCGCCGCCTTCGATCGAGACAACGCGCGACTGGTCGCCGGACCGCACGGCCCGATGTCGATCGAGTTCGACCCCGGACAACGTCCGTACGTCCGCCAGGAGTACGCCGCCTGGACCGCCGCCGGTCAGCCCGGCACCTGACCCGCTCACGGAAGGACGCGACATGGGCCGTCGGCAAGACCGGGCGGATCGTCGACGAGGTGGCCCCCGGGCCCCTCACCGAGGGCCGGTGGACCGTCGTCGGGATCGGCCCGTTGATCGGCCCGGTCCTCTGCCACGGCCACGAGTTGCAGAAGGCCTGAGTGCGGACCGGGCTTGCCACGCTCCGCATAAGTTGATTGAATTAGCAGTGTCAGAGCGTTGAAGCCCCGCTCTGGCGTCGCACACAGGAGCCCTGACCAGGAGAAACATGAACGAGCCCCGTACTGACGTCATGACCCTCGATCCTGACGGCTACGCCCCGGTCGACCACCCCGGCGTGACCGTGCCCGACGACCGGCGCCACTGGTCGGTGAACTGGCCGCAGTACGCGCCGGCGGACATCACGCCGCCCGAGCTGCGGCCCGCTTCACTGGCCCGGCAGGTGCCCGACTGGGCCGAGGCCGCCGTGAAACCGACCGACGTGAGCGACTGGGACCTCCGCCGGTCCAGCGCGTTGGTCCCCTTCGAGCTGGACGCGCAGGGCTGGCCCCTCAACCCGCAGGGCCGCACCGGCCGCACCGGCCGGAACCTCGGGAAGTGGGCCGAGAACGCGGCCGCGGACCCGATCGTCGTCGCGGGCCGCGGCGCCCGGCGCCAGGTCCTGCTCATCACCCGAAACGACATCGGGGTGGAGGCCATCCCGGGAGGCATGGTCGACCCGGGCGAGACCGCCCCGGCGACCCTGGTCCGCGAGCTGCGCGAAGAGACCGGCGTCGACCTCTCCGACCACCCGCCGGTCATCCTCGGGCAGGACCTCGTGGACGACTGGCGCAACACGGATCGAGCGTGGGTCGCCTCCACCAGCGCCCTCTACCTGCTGCCCGCCACGGTGACCGCCGTCGCCGCCGACGACGCCCTGGACGCCAACTGGTACCCGTTCGGCTCGCTCGACCAGCTGGACGCCGCAGTCACGGCCGCCGGACGGACGCTGTACGCCGCTCACCGGCCCCTGCTGCAGCGCGCGCTCGATCACCTCGCCAAGTAGCCCCGACTGGGCGGGAAGTACCCGATCCCGTCCCCACTGTCTGTGCAGCACGACAGCA
The DNA here is from genome assembly GCF_042897315.1 of Streptomyces sp. NPDC001068. NCBI lineage: Bacteria > Bacillati > Actinomycetota > Actinomycetes > Kitasatosporales > Streptomycetaceae > Streptomyces > Streptomyces sp. NPDC001068. The sequence goes on from NZ_JBIAYD010000021.1 coordinate 74,925, forward strand.
TGAGCCCGGGGCCGAGGGCCCCGGGCTCTGCCACGAAGGGAAGCGCATGAGTAAGGCCAGAGTGGATGAACTCCGCGCGATCGTCCGCGCACACAGGCCGGAGACGCCCGACCTCCGCACGGCTATCCGCGCAGCGATAGACCGGCAGGCGTCCGAACTCCGCACTCGGCGGGAGCCGGACGCTTCGGTGAGCGAGTCGACAGGAAGCGAGACCACCATGCCCGCCACCGATACCCCCGAGGAGCCCACACCGTGACCGCCTGGTCCAGCACTGCCCTCGTCGCCGTCGCCGACGACTACGACCGCGAAATGGGCGACACCGGAGCGCCGCTCGACTCCCGCTTCGGCCGCTACCTCACCCAGCACATGGACGGGCTGTGGGACGAGGACCGTACCGACCCGGCCGCCTTCCTCGCGTGGGCCTGGAACGTCGCCACCGGCCCGGTCATGTCCCCCGGATACGTCCGCATCCGCCCCGACCTCCGCTCTGTCCGCCTCACTCAGTCCCAGCACGACCGCAGCCTCCTCCTCCTGATCGAGACCCCCGTCCAGCACGCCCAGCTCGCCCCCGGCGTCCGCCCGCCGTACGTGATGCGCGACTGGGAGCCCGACCGGTACGCGTCCTTCGACGGCAACCACCTGCCGCTACATGACCCCGAGGACGACTCGAAGCCTGCACTGCTGCTCTCCGCCACCCTGCGCCTGCCCGCCGGCGGCTGGACCCTGCACCAGCCCTCTGGGAAGTGGCCCGTTGAGGAACTGCTCATCGACGACGCCAAACAGGCCATCGCCGTCGCCGTGCGCCACATCAACAGGGAGGCCAGTCCGCGCATCGCGAAGCTGATCGGCGACGAGGGCGGCCAGTGGTGAGCGGCCAGTTGTCCCCGGCCGACATGTCGCACGCCATGCTGATCGCCGTCCTGATGCACCACGGCGGCAGCATGGACCTGCCCACGTCCGCCTTCGAGGCCGACGCCCTGGGCGACGGAAGCGGCGCCCACCACGCCGTACAGCTCGCCCCGCTCGACCCCACCACGATGCGGCTGTCCGTCGTCGCCCGCCCTCCCGGCGGCGACGCCGGGATCGAGGTACGCGACGCGTGAGCGTCCGCCTCCCGGGCCCCCTCTACGCCGCCTTGCAGGTCTGCCACCCCGGCCCCGGGGCCCTGCCCGACTGGCTCCACCGCCGCGTCCCGCGGTGCGCGACCGGCACGGTGGTGGAGCTCGCGGACGACCACGAGGAGCAGCTCGCCGACCTCGTGGCAGCGGCCCTGTGGGAGTGCCAGCAGGCCGAGGGTGATGGGGAGCCGTTCACCACCCTGTTCGCCGAGGCCTGTGACGCCTTTCTCGACTCCCTGGCCGCCGCCCGCCACACTCGAACCCAGACGCCGGAAGGATCTGCCCGATGACCGCTCAGCCCGTCCATCAGCCCGCACCGCCGCCGACCCCCGCGGCCGCCGCCCTGCTGCGTCGGCGGATCGCTGCTCACGACCGTGCCGAAGCGTGGACGCCCGCCTTCGAGCGGGACTGGAACCACGCGCTCGACACGGCCCGACAGACCTTCGACCTGACCCCGTTGCACGACACGATCCGAGAGTGGACCGGGCGCCTGGACACCGCTCCCGCCGTCGCCGCCTTCCTCGCAGGCGGTAAGGACACTTCCGACGGTGTCCCGCTGGAGGACATCCTCGGGGCGCGCGGGTGACGGCCTGGCCCGCCCGCCTGTCCCCGAAGGCCTCCGACGTTCTGGTCCAGCTCCCGCCGGAAGTGCAGGAGATGGTGCGCGACGTGCTCGACATCGCCTCCCGCCAGCCCTGGGGATGGAATCAATGGGACGCGACCGACCCCGAAGGGCGAGATCTGCGTCGCGCCGACATCGGCCCGCTCACCGTCGTCTACTTCGTCAACGAGCCGCGCCAGTACCTCTACGTGCTGGACATCGTCTGGGCCGGGTAGCTCCCGGAAGCCCCCAAGCGTCTGGCTGGCACGGAGGCGCGGGCGGCCGAGGAGAGGGCCGGGGAGTCACCCGAATCTGGGTGACTCCCCGGCTCGCTCGCATTCGGGAGAGCGGAGCGGTCGGCGACAACCGGACGGCGTTTCGTCCGGAATGAATCCACTCGCGAATTTCGGAAGCAGTCTCCGCAGCTCGGGACTTCCTCTCCTTACTCACGCGATCCCACTTCGGCGTACGGTGCTGATCGCCCTGCCGAGTTGAAGGAGTCGTTGTGACCGTGCCGTACGCGGAGCCCGTGCCCGAGCTGACCGCGCCGGTACGCCCCAGCCGTGCCGCCGCGGACGCCGACGTCCTCGTGCCCATTCGCGGCGGCCTGAAAGCCGCAGCCGTCGTCGTCGCTGTCAACGCGGCCGCCCTGGCCGCCATCGGCTTCACCGGCTCCTACCGCTCGGTGCGCGACCTCGCGATCACCTGGGGCTGGGACTGGTTCAGCTACGTCTTCCCCGTCGGCATCGACGTCGGGATCATCGGCCTCATTGCCGCCGACCTCTTCCTGTGCGCCATCCGAGCCCCCGCCCCGATCCTGCGATGGTTCGCATGGGTGCTCACCGTCGCCACCGTGGTCTTCAACGCGGCCAGCGGCTGGCCGGCGGACGGCTCCGCCGGATGGATGGACTACGTCGAAGCCGCCGCGCACGCCACGATGCCAGGCCTGGTCGTGGTCATCACCGAAGCCATGCGCCGGGCCATCGCCCGCCGGGCCCGCATCGCCGACGGCCACGAGTACGAGCCGCTCGGGATCGCCCGCTGGGTCCTCGCCCCGATCTCCACATTCGGCGTGTGGCGGCGCATGCGTCTGTGGGAGGTCTACACACGCTCCGCCGCGCTGGACCTGGAGCGGGACCGGCTCACCCTGCGCGACGAACTGCGCGAGAAGTACGGCAGGGGATGGAAGAAGAAGGCCCGGCCGTTCGAGCTGCGCGCCATGCGCGACGCAACCCGAGGCCTGTCGATCCCCGCCCACCTGATCGCGAACGCCGACCTGTCGGCCGCGAACGCTGCCCCCGCGCTCACCGCGAACAGTGCGAACGCTGCCCCCGAAACCCGTGCCCTTGGCGCCCGACCCGCGAACGGCGCGAACGACGGTGCGTACGTCGAGGAGGCGGGACCCGTGAACGACATGTCGACGAACCCGGCGGCCGCGAACGGTCCCCTCATCGACATGGCTACAGCGCGAACGTCCTGGGAGCCGGCGAGCGAACGCCTGCCGGTCCCGGCCGCCGATCCGGCTCGGGCGATCGGTTCTGACCTGCGCGAATCGCACCGCGAACGCGCGACGGTACCCGCAGCAGCATCCTCGCGGACGGTCGTCAGGAGCACCGTTCCCGCCCCGTACCGCCCGGCCGGTCCCGCAGGCGACGACGGCCGCGAACTGGTGGGCGCGAACGCCGGATCCCTCACCGCGAACACATCCGCGTACGCGGCCGCGCCGACCGTGAACGGCGCGAACGGGTACCGCGAAGACGCCGCCGAGGTCACCGCGGGGGAGGGGCGCGAACAGGCCGCCGAGCGCTACACCGAGGACCGCGCCGGGCGCCGGCGCCTGGCGGAGGACTACCTCCGGGCGAAGGATGCCGAGCAGCCGCCGCCCTCGCAGGCGAAGTTCGCGGCCGCAGTCGGTGTCGCGCCCGCCACCGTGTCCAAGGCGATGAAGGAGTGGCGCGAGGACAACGGCTGAACAGTCGCCGTTGTGTCGACCCAACAATGCGTCACCCGGCACCCCCGCCCCGTTGTTCCGGCACAACAGGGTGGGGGTTCCGCGTTCCTGCCGGGTGTCCGCCGTCGGTGGAGACGCGGGGGGCTCCGCCCCCCACACCCCCGGACCCCCCACAGAGGGGCCGCCAGGTTGTAAACGATCTTGCGGCCGGTGGGTGGTGCCGGTGGGTGGGTCGGCCGGGGCGACCCCTCCGCGGTCGGGCACCCGAGGGGACCACGGCCCGCGCCGGGCCGCCAGGCCAAGCCGCCTGCGGCGGTCGCGCAAGCGCGAGCCCGGCACCCCGACCCGGCCCGTGGTCGGCTGACGCCTGCCCAACCGCGGAGGAGCCACCCCGACCGGGCTGGTCGTGTGGCGTTCCGACGCCGGGTGGAACCCTCAAAAGGCCGTCTGAGCTGCGGGTTTGGCTTGACGCAGGCCCCAAAACTTGATTAAATTAGCAGTGTCGGAAAGGGGCGGGAATCCCGGACCGGCATCACTGAGAATCCTCAACGAAACGGACACCCTCATGAAATTCGACATCGATGCACTCGGCGGCAACCTCCAGCTCGAAGACGAGGGGGCCGAACTCCGGCCGGTCTTCGACCCGAGGCTCCGCTACTACATCGTGCAGCTCTGGAAGGACGGAGAGCCCGCCGGAATCCACGGACGGCACGGCAGCTTCCGCTACCCCGACGAGCCGCTCATGGCGGTCGACACCTACCTCGCCGAGAAGGGCATTCGCGCCCTGACCCACGAGGAGAAGGCGTGGCTGTATGCCGGTCTCGTGCACGCCAAGGGCGGCCCGGACTGGGAGATGCTCCTCCTGGCCATCACCCAGGACCAGTAGCCGCAGCCGCGACAGATCTCCGCCGGGATGGGCGGGGGCGGGAATCCCCGCCCACCCCGGCGGCCCCACCGAGAAGCCTCAACTGCCGAAGGAACCTCATGACGAACCCCTGCCCGGCCGCCGCCAACTTCCTCGTCATCGTCGACGACCAGAGCCCGAGGGCCCGCAAGGTGGTGTACGTCGAGCGCCAGGCCGACCAGCCGGAAGCGCGGCAGCTCCAGTGGGACGAGCTGGTGGACGAGTGCCTCGAAGTCGAAGGGCGCGTCACCCTCCTGCTCTTCACCGCTGACAGCAACACCCACGCCGCCCGGCTCGCCGAGCGCGAGTACGCCGTCGGCAATGCCGCTGCCCGCATGGGCGAGGTGATCGACAGTCACCTGAAGCGCGGCAACATCGGGTGGATCGCCATCCGCATCGCGGACGGCGGCAGCGACGGCGAGCTGTACGACCGCTGGGAAACCGCTCGGGCCGCCCAGGCGGACCCCGAGCGATGCACCTACCTCCAGATCTCCCCGGCGTTCCCGTGGACGCCCGGCATGTGCAAGGAGCACCTGGAGTTCGCGCACCACATGCAGCACGACTGCCTGGTTCACGGCGCCCCCACCTGCCGCCACTGACCTACGGCCGCCGCCGGTGACACGGGCGGGGCGGGAATCCCGCCCGCGTCACCGGCCCGGCTGCCCACCACCGAACACCTCAACGAGGAGAGACGCATGACCACAGCGACCCTGGCATTCCGGCTCGGAGAACCCGACTGGGAGTGCCGCTACCCCGTCCTGATCGGCGACGACGTCGTGATCGGCGCCGTCTTCCGCTGGCACCGCGACTGGATCGCACTCACCAGCCAGGGTGATATCAACCTCGGCCGCCCCGAGTCGGGAAACCGCAGCGTCCGCAAGGCCGCCGCGCACGCGGCAGCGGCCCACGTGGTCAACGAGTACGCGAACGGCCGCATCACGGTCATGTCCAGGGAGGCCGTGACGTCCCCCGTGCCCGTCCTCGCCGGGCCGGTGCCCCTGCTGCACCCGCGGATGCCGGAGACCCCGAACAACATCAAGACCGCGAAGGAAGTCACGGCCGTGGTGCGGCAGCTCCGCTTCACGCCGTTCACCGGCTTTGCTGGCAGCGACAACCCCCAGTGGCAGGAGTGCCAGTTGTGCGGCTGGCAGGGCCCGCGCTACTGGTCGCACCAGCGGCGCTACAACGGCCGGAACCCGAGCATCCACCGGCACCCGGCATCGCTGAACCCTCCGGCGCCCGCCGGGTGCGTCGGTGAGGAGAAGGTCCGCGAGCTGATCTCCCTCTACGGGAAGTAGCCGCCGCTCCCGCCCGCCGGGCCCGGAGTCCACCCGGGTCCGGCGGGCTCGAACAAGGCGTCTGAGCTGCGATCGAGGCTTGACCTGAACGTCAATACTTGATTGAATTAGCAGTGTCGAAACGGGGCGGGAATCCCGGACCGGCAACAGGGCCCCCGGGCCGCACCGATCACCTCAACAGTGAAGGGCACCAGATGACGACTCCGACCACATCCCGGCTCGATAGCCTCACGGCCGGCGGGACCAGCGACGTCTTCGGTCGCATCCGCCTCGGCGACGGGAACTACATCAACCTGCGGACCCTGCCCGGCGGCGACGTCATCCCCCAGGTCTACCTGTGGCCCGGCGTCACCGCCCCCGACTCATGGGGCGCGAGCGTCAACGCCTGGCTCCAGGGCGGCGAGATGGGCACCTACTACGCGTACGTCCCCGTCGAGGCCGTCCGCGACCTCATCGTCCAGCACGGCGGTGAGCACGCCGACCAGGACGGGCCCGGCGTGCCGCCGCAGGCACTCGGGGAGACGGCCGAAGCCATCGCGACCCGGGCCCTCGCGGCACGCGGGCTCAAGGCGACCACCGACCGGGATGCGGGCAATTCCTGGCTCGTCATCGACCGTGACCAGGCCGACGACGCCTACCCCAACGCGGCCGGACACGTTGCGCTCTACGTCTACGACCCCAACGGCGACGGAGAGGTGACGGTGGACCGCGCCCCGGACCCCGCCCGCCAGATCTGGGCTGCGGTGGTCACCGACGAACGCGGCCACCAGCGGCTGCTGATCGACTCGCCCGCCGAGCAGGTCGAGGACTGCATCGAGGCCATCGCGCGATGGGTCGCCGCCCGGACGCACGCCGAGGCGGTGAAAGCCCCCCTGGTCCAGCTCCGCGCCGCGGGCATCGAGGGCATCACCAGTTGGGACTCCGGCATCGACTTCGTCTCCATCCGGCTCGATGACGACCGCACCCTCCGCTTCACCGGCACCACCCTGGGCAAAGCGAACGGCATCCGCGACGACGGAAGCATCCGTCACCCCGTCAGCGACCACGCGAGTTGGCGCGTCGAGGTGGAGAGCCCCGCCGGGTCCTTCGACCTGTACGACTCCCACGGCTGCAAGCTCAGCTACGAGGAGGACACCGCCGCCCTCGTAGCCGTCATCACCGCACTCCACCAGCGCTGACCACCGCAGGCCCGGCGGGGGAGCGGGCGGGAATCCGCTCCCCCGGTTACGGCGCCACGCCGAACACCTCACCCGAACCAACTGACCCGACCGGGCCGGCGGGACTCAGGTCCCGCCGCCCCGGCAACCGGCCGCAAGCAAGCCACAGGCTCACCCAAGGAGCACACGTGATATTCACCCTGGTCATTGAGTACGCCCAGGTCGACTTCGAGGCACCTGCGCCGGACGTGCCGGTCACCGTGGGCGCGACCTTCGAACTCCCGCTGGACGGCTACGTCGTAAGCGCGGAGGTCGACGAGGTCACCATCACCTATCCCGTCTCGCGGATCTTCCTGTCGAGCCCGGCCCCCAAGGGCCGGAGCTTCCGGGGGATCGTGGCCGACCTTGAGCGAACCGAGTACGCCAGCAACGTGACCGTTCGGGACCTGGACGACGACGGAGACGACTGACCGGCGCCAGTCCGGTGGGGGAGTGGGCGGGAATCCCGCTCCCCCACCCAGGCACCACCGAACCTCAACGAAGAAGGGCTTATCTGATGACCAGCGCACCGCGACTCGACGGCCTCATTGCCGACCTGCGCAACCGGTTCGAGGACGGCTACAGCGACGACGACATCCGGAGCGTCTTCGGTCGCATCCGCGAGGAGGGCGGCCCGTACCTGGTCTGCGTGTGGGACTACGTCGACGAGTACGGGTTCGGGGGTAACTCCGAGTTCTACGCCGCGGGCGAGAACAGCCATCTCTTCGAGGTCACGCCCGACATCTACCGGTGGCTCAGCGGCCGGGAGGCGACGCCCGGCCCCGTGGACACCTGGGTATGCGCGCAGGTCGCTGAGCCGACCGAATTTCCCGTTTCCGACGACTTCCACAACTACGCCCGGGCCGACCGGGCCGGGTGACCGAAGCCGATCCGGTGGGGGAGCGGGGCGGGAATCCCGCTCCCCCGCAGCACACCGAGAACACCTCAACCAGCGGAGGAAGCATGGACGACAGGTACCAACTGTTCACCGTCGACGGCAGCACGACCCACGGCCCCTATCCGGCGCGCCCGGTCACGTCCTCGTGGAACAGCTACGGCAAGATCGCCGTCACGCGGGGGGTGGCCGAGAAGATCGCGTTCGACCTCAACGAGGGCGACGCGGGATGCGGGCTGACGGCCGAGTGGCGCGGAGCCGACCTCGCGTTCGTCTGGGACGTGCGCCACCGGGGGGACGAGGGAGAAGAGACCGTCACGCCGGGCCCCGACGGGCTGTACGAGATCGGAGGCCTGTGGCCCTGGATGCCGTGGGGCGGCGACGACACCGCCGGCCAGCAAGCCCTCCGGGCGTTGGAGAAGCGGGGGATCATCGCTGACTACGAGTTCTACGACGGACAGGCGTGGCTGGTCATCACCGTCGAGCGGAAGGGCGACAGCCCCGCGGAAGAGGACGCCCGGTGCCTGCTGCTCGCCCTTCACGGCGAGGACCCGTTCGAGGACAACGACATCAACCGCCCGGTCTCCCAGGCGGACCGGTGGCGCGTGTTCCCTGACACTTTCGATACCGAACCGCTGATCGAGGGCTCCGCCGACGAGCTGCACCAGTGCGTCGAGGCCATCCCTCATTGGTTCGGCGCACCGCAGGACTGACCCGCGCCGGCGGGAGACAGCAAGGCGGCCGACGGGGCGCAAAAGCGTGGGAATCCCGTCGGCCGCAGTGCCCGACCACCGAGGGCCCTCAACAGGCCACGAACCGAGCACGTCAACATGGTAGTCGCGTCCCGCACACACCAAGGAGCAGTCACCCGTGAAGACCATCGACGGCCGCGAGTTCGCCACCCGGGCCGAGCTGTCCGCCCGCGCCGGGTACAGGGGCGACGCCACCCTCCGTGCGCTGTGGGCGGAGCGCAAGAGCAACGGGCACCCGCCCGCCCGCCAGGTCGGCCGTGCCCTGTACTGGGACGTCGAGGTATGGGAGCGGTGGCACGTCGAGCACCGGCGCCAGGGCAACGGCGTGGACTACAGCGGCAACGCCGACGAGGAGCTGCCCCCGGCGGACCAGGCCAAGGTCCTCGGGATCAGCGTCAGCGCGATCAGCCACTACCGCGACAACCCGCCGCCCGGGTGGCCCGCGCCCGTGCGCGTGGAGGAGCTGGAGAGCGGCCGTACGCGCGAGTACCGCACCCGGCGCCAGTTGTGGGCGTATGCCGACGCCGGGCCCCGGGCCGGAACGGCAGGCCGCACGCCGGCGACGGGCCCGGACCCCCGGGTCGCCCTGGCGGTCGAGGCCCTGGCCGCCGCGCCCGGCCGGAAAGCGGGGGAGACCGCCAAGGCCCTCGCCGAGCAGCACGGCGGGCATTGGACCACCTGGAGGGCGGCCGTCACCGAAGCCCGCAGGCGCGGCTGACCGGTGCGCTGCGGAGCGGCCGGTCGGCGCCGCGCCCACGGGCCGGGGGCCCGACCGCTGGTTGTGGCTCCGCCTTGACGCAACCCCCGGTGATTGATTGAATTGGCAGTGTCAAACCGGGGCGGGAATCCCGGATCGACACCTGCCGAGGACCTCAACAGCAAGGAGAACGCTATGCCGATGTACGAGCGCACCGAGGACGGCATCACCGCCTGTGTGACCGAGGCGAAGGGTCTGGCCGAGGGGCGCGCTGCGATGCTGGATCGGGTGACCCTGCGGGAGCACGTCCGCATGATCTCCGAGGAGGCCGGTGCCTACGACATCACCTACAAGGACGACCGGCACGTGATCCTGATTCCCGTCGATGCGGTGCCGGAGCCGACCGGGGAGCCGGTTGGCGAGGGCGACGAAGACGGCGAGGGCGACGACTCGGTGTGCGAGGGTCACAGTGGCGACGACGACCACGACCTCCTGCGCGGCGTCGGCATCGGTGAGACGACCTACTGTGACGGCTCGTGCAGGCCGCGGCGGCCCCGCCATCCCTTCGCCGTGATGATCGGCTACAGCCAGGCCCGCTTCGCCGACCGTGGTGCCGCCGAGCGCTGTGCCGCGCACTACGGCTCCACCGTCATTGCCGACTGACCGCACGCGAACGGCCCGGCTGGTGCTGGTCGCCAGCCGGGCCCCGCTGTAACCGGACCCGGCGGCGAATCGCCGCAGAGTCGCAGCCCCGTCGCCCGGTCCGCCTCCCAGTCGGCCGGAGCCTCGGAACCGAAATGAAAACATCGTGTGACCTGCGTGAAGGCCTTGACGCGACTCATGAAACTTGATTGAATTAGCAGTGTCGGAAAGGGGCGGGAATCCCGGACCGGCACCACCGAGAAGCCTCAACGACAGGACCACGGCACATGATCGAGACCGACCCGGGAGAGCCGACCCCCGAGACCTGCCTCCGGGTGGCACGCGAGGCCGCCGCACTCGCCGCCGCCGCCGACGACAAGGCGCTCAGTTCCGCGTGCCGCAGCACCTCCAGCACCGAGGCGCACCGGGAGGAGGTCATGTTCGCGGTGGCACGGGAGGCCGCCGAGGCCGAGCGGCACGCCGCCCGGGCGGAGCAGTGGGCGGCCGACCCGAGCATGCCGGGCAGCTCGCTGCGCTACTGCGCCACCGGCGCAGTCGACTACGCCGTCCGCGCCCAGGAGGCGGCCGGGGTCGAGGCGACGGCCGCCGCGCTGCGCATCGAGCTGGAGCGCAAGCTCACGCCTCAGGAGCGCGCCGGGCGGGAGAGCGAGCACCGCCGCGCCGAGGCCGAGCGGGAAGCCGAGGACCGGGCCGAGACCGGCATGGACGCCGACAACCGCCACCTGGCCCGGATGAACGCCTACGTCGCCAAGAGCATCGTGCCCGCACTCGGCTGGACCGCCGGGCACGTGCGGGTGCTGGAGGCCGCGGAGACCGGCCGCCTGTACGGGTGCGACGGACAGGCCCGGCAGGCCGCCGCCTACGGGGTGTGGAGCGGGGGCCGCAAGGTCAGCCGGGAGCGCACGCAGGCCCTGGGGGACGCCGGGTTCCTCTTCACGGTCGCCGAGGCCGACGGCGTCCAGCGGCTCGTCCTCACCCCCGTGGGGCAGGTCGCCCTGGAGCTGGCACGGCTGCACCCGCAGGGCCTGTACGAGAGCGACAAGGCGGCGTACGAGGCCCGCTTCGCCCGCTGCGCGAAGCGGCAAAAGCGCATGGACGACAAGAAGGCCGCCGCACGCCGTCTTCCGGCCCTGGAATCCAGCATCGTGCGCCGCTTTCGGCGGCCGGTGACGCTCGTCGAGCAGGAGGCCCGCGCCGCGCGCGAGGCCACCGAGCAGTGGGAGGACGAAGGCGGCTACTGCCCCAGCGTCGAGACGCCCCGTCCGGCCGCCGAGGAGAGCACCGCACGGTGCCCCTGCTGCGGGCTGCAGAAGACGACCGTGTCCGGTGTCCTCGCCCCTCACAAGCCCACCCGCGCAGCGGTCGAGGACTGCCCCGGCAGCGGACTCCGCCGCGGCGTTGAACCCCGTGTCGAGGACGCGCCGGCGGCGGCCGCCGAGCCCGCCGCGGCGCCGGTCCCCGCTGGGCCGTCCCTGCCGCCGGGTATGTACTTCATGCCGCTGCCGTCGACTCTCTACCGCGAGTGGTGGGGCATCCAGTGCGGCCGATGCCGTGGAGGCGTCCGCATCCTGCTGTCCGGCGAGTGGCCCGACAAGTTCGAGGCCGCGGACGCGGCCCGCGAGCACTTCGAGGACGCTCACCGCTCGCCCGACGATCTGCTCACCTCGGAGGACATCGCGGAGGTGGAGCGCTGGCCGTTGTCGGCCGCGCAGCGCACCGTGCTGCACTGGGCCGAGCACGCCGAACTCGCCGAGTACGACGACGGTTTCTGGGCCCTGGACTGCGTCCCGGACCGCTGGGACGTCAACAAGCGCGTGTCACGTTCGCGAGTGACCGGACTGTGGGCTGCCGGACTGCTGGACGTGCACCTGGACGGCAACGGCCGCCGCCGTCTCGTGAAGTCACCGACCGGCCGGCGGGTGGCCCGACTGTTGTTGAGCGCGAGGAACCAGGGCTTCGCCGAGCCCGCCGCGAAGGACGCCCGGCTCGCCCCGCTTCCGAAGCGCAGTGGCGGCTACCCGCTGCAGTCCGAGGGTCGCTACTTCAAGGGCGAGCAGCGGCGCGAGCAGGCCCCGGCCCCGGCGGAGGCCGCGCCCGCTCCCGACGCCGCTGAACCGGCACCGGTGAAGCCGCAGAGGGCCGCAGCAGGCGCCGACCAGCCCTTGTTGCGGCGCCTGTTCGCCCCGCGCGCCGGACGAGAGCAGCGGTCCTTGCACGACGTCCGTACGGTCATCCGGCGCCCGCAGCGTGTGCTCACCCCGGAGGAGCGCGAGCGGGTGAAGGACGTGCGGCTGCTCAACCTCCAGGGAGCCCTGATCATGGGCATCACCGACCCGGTGCCCAACGCGTCGCCGATGCCGGAGGACGCCGGAGCGTGGGTGCGTGAGCACGCGTGGCCCGCGCACTTCCAGGAGATGGAGGACCGCTACCCGTTCGGCTTCCGCCGCTGGAGCATGTGCGAGCGGGGCACCTGCTGGAACTGCCTCAACGGGCGGTGTGACATCTGCGTCCACCGGCAGCAGGGCGGCCCGGACGTCGACAAAAACCAGGACTGGGTGACCAACCACCAGGGACGCCACATCGCCAAGTTCATCCCCTGGCCGGGCGGCGAGCCGTGCGTGTGGTGGTGCCGGTGCGAGTGCGACAAGGACGGCCCTGCACCGGCCCGGCCGGCGGGGAAGAAGAGGCCCGCTCCGGCGGCTGCGCCCGAGCCCGCTTCCGTACAGGCCGAGGCGCCCGTGCAGGCGCCCGAAGGGGACGCGGTGCAGGCCGTCTTGTGGTGACGCGGGGGGCGCTGCCCCCCACACCCCCCGGCCCTCTCTCCAAGGGGGCGGGGGGGACGGACGCCGACCTGGCGGTGAGTGGGTGGTCCAGGGGTGGGGGCGGCCGGGGGACTCCCTCGCCGGACGGGCACCCCGAGGGGGCCACAGCCCGCGCCGGGCCGCCAGGCCAAGCCGCCTGCGGCGGTCGCCTTCGGCGAGCCCGGCACCCCGACACGGCCCGCGGCGGCTGACGCCTGCCCGACCGACGAGGGAGCCCCCCGACCGGGACCGTCGTACGGCGCAGCCGCGCCGGGGCAAAAACACGGCCTGACCTGCGCAAACACCTTGACCTGACCCCTTGAACTTGATTGAATTAGCAGTGTCGGAACGGGGCGGGAATCCCGGACCGGCGCCACCGAAAAGCCTCAACGATCAAGGGCCGAACATGAGCGACGTACGAGACGACACCGCAGCGGTGGACGAGGAGGGACGCCCGTACGCGAACGGCTTCCGACCCGCCGTGTACGAGTGGGACGGCTGGGCGTGCGACGTGTGCACCGTGTGCGCGGCCGGGGCCGCCTGCGCCGACTGCCAGGCCTGCACCGACTTCGCCGCCCCGTACCCGCCGCACTGGGCGCGTGATTGGGAGGAGGGCGAGCCGGAGCGCGGCATCGAGGTGTTCGGCGGCCCGGGCGGCATGCCCACCGGGCGGGAACTCGTGGACAACAGCGGCGACTGGGTACTGATCGAGTGGAACCGCGACGCCGCGGCGACCGCCCGGGCCGCCGGTCACTACGTGGTCGAGGCGGACGTCCGCACGCTCGACCCCCGCCACCCGGCCCTGCGGGGCGTGCGCCGCTTCCACGGATCCCCGCCGTGCCAGACCCTCTCCGGCGCGGGAAAGCGCAGCGGGTGGGACTCCGACGAGGTCGCCCAGCTCCACGCCATCATGTGGCAGGCCGGCGAGGTCTTCGGCTTCCTGGAGGTGGACGACCTGTGCAGCCTCTACGGCGGCCCCCACGGCTACTTCGGCGGCGGCGACGTCCTGGACGGCATGGAGGACCACCCCGACGCCGACGGCTGGGGCGAGCTGTGCGGCGGCGGCCACGTGCCCCCCTCCATGAGCCCCGACGACTTCCGGAAGTGGGCGGCCGACGTCGTGACCGACGACCGTACGGCGCTCATGGCCGAGATGCTGATCTGGCCCATGTGCCTGATCCAGATCGGCGCCCCGCTGATCTCCATCACGATGGAGCAGAGCGCGAACCTGCTCAAGCAGTCCCCGGCCCTGGCCGAGGCGATCCAGTCGGAGATCACCGGCGACGGCTTCGGGTGGGCCTGGTGTTCGTGGCAGGTCATCGACGCCGCCGACTTCGGCGCCGCCACCCACCGCGAGCGCGCATGGATGGTCGCCACCCGCTACGACTGGCCCCGCTACGCGGACCAGGTCGACGGCGGCACGGCGGCCCGCGAGATGTGGGGACACGTCCTCAAGCGCACCGGGGCCATGCCGAGCTGGACGCCGGAACTTAACCGCCGGATCGAGCCCTACCAGGGCCGCCCTGCCCTGCCGAAGGTGACCGTCGCGGCCGCACTCAACCTCCCCGAAGACTGGTGGGCCGACACTCGCGGAAAGCGTGGAATCAACCCGGCCACGGGCAAGCCCAAGGGCGGCGGATCCTTCCCGCTCAACGACGTCGGCCCGTGCGTCACCGCCCCTTGGTACGGCATCAAGTTCCGCCCCGCCAACGTCCCCCAGGGCGAGGGCACGCACACCATCACCGCCCCCGAACTCGGCGCCCTGGTGGGCTTTCTCCGGGACTACCCGTGGACCTACATCCCGGTCCGCAAGAACGCCCGTGGCATCAGGAACATCGCGCAGATGATCGCTGACCCCGTGAGCCCTTTCGTCAGTGCCGCCGTCTCCGCCGCAGTCCAGGGAACGGACTGGTACGAGCCGACGATCGCCTACCAGGCGAAGGTGTACCAGCTCCCCACGACACCCGTTATGGGGCTCGCGCAGCCCGCAGAGTTCGGCCAGTTGAGCCTGTTCGCCGAAACCAGCACGACCAGCCTGCTGCACAAGCTGTTCGCCCCGCGCACCCCGGAGCCGACCACCGATTGGAAGCGTGCCGTCTGACAGCCGGACGCGGCGAGAGGAACATGCCGAAGGGCCCCGCATTGCGGGGCCCTTCGGCATGCGCGGGGGAGGGAGCCGGTCAGGACGACACGCCACTGCCCGCCGTCTCCCCGGTCCCGGCAGCCGCAGCCTGCGCCGGGAGCGTCGCCGCCGGCGAGACGTCCTCGGCGGCCGGAGCAGGTGCAGGAGCGGCGGACGCCGTCCCGCGCGAGCGCCTGCGCACCCGGGGCCGCTTCGCAGGCTCGTCGGCACCCAGCTCTTGCAGCTCTTGAGGCGTCCAGCCCGCAGCCTCAGCGGCGACGTAGGCCTTGCCGTAGGGCTCGTCCAGGGCGGCGAGCTGCGCCAGGAGATCACCGCGTTGCGCGAGGATCTGCGCCAGCGGCTCGATGACCTGTTCGCGGGCAGCCGTGAGGGCCCTCATTCTCGTCAGGATGTCGTCAGCGTTTGCCATACGGTGATCGTAGTGTCCCGCGGGTGCGTGACCGGCAGCGCGCACGACAAGCGCCCCGCTCAGGTGCTTCTTTGACGCTGGATCACGACCAAACCGCGCTGGATGATGACGCAGTAACCACCGGCAGCCAGTTGTGGCTTAATGGAACATTAAGCCGGTCTCCGCGACGGACTATGGCGCTCCGCTTGTCCGTCGTGGATGGGTCCGAGGACGGACCGGGGTATGGCAAAGCGATGGCTTGGGGGCCGCGATGCAGCGCGTTCGACGTCGTGAGAGGCAAGATGAGGCGCCGAGGAAGCGGCGTGTGAATCTGGCATTCAATGAGGCTGAGTTGGCGATCCTGCAAGAGGCTTGCCGACGCGAGAACATGGCTCCAGCAGCGTGGGCAGCGCGCGCTGCGCTGGCTGTCGCAGCCGAGACTGTGGTGCCAGTCTCTGTTGACGCCAAAGAGGTTCTGCAGGAGCTGCTCAAGTCGCGTGGGCAACTACGGCGGATTGGGAACAACCTCAACCAGGTGGCGCATGTGCTCAATGCCGATGGCGAAGTTACCAATGCACAACTCAACGCGGTTCTGGCCAGCGTGCAGCATGCTGTGCGCAGAGTTGATGAGGCCACGCTGCAGGTGATGAGGGAGCGGCGGCCGCGCTCGTGATTCCGAAGGAAGCAGAGCCGGGCAACGACACGGCCGGACTGCTCTTCTACCTCTACGGCCCCGGCAAGCGTGACGAGCATGAAGACCCGCACCTGGTTGCGGCCTGGGACTCTGGCATCCCCGACCCCGGACGGTCGGAGGACTTCTCTATCCCCGATCTCGCGATGCTCATGGACGCGCCCGTACGGGCCTTGCTGGGCAAGAAGCCGCCGTTGCACGTCTTCCACGTACCAGTGCGAAATGCTCCGACGGACCGGGTGCTGACGGACGCCGAATGGGCGCGTGTCGCCCGCGAGATGATGCACGCCGCCGGCATCGCCCCGGATAGTGACGATCAGGGATGCCGGTGGGTAGCTGTGCGTCATGCTGCCGATCACATTCACATCGTGGCGACCCGAGCCCGCGAAGACGGACGGCAGCCGGACACGAGCTGGAGCAAACTGCGGATGCAGGAAGCCGCGCGCCGGTTCGAGGTCGAGTTCGGGCTCAGGCGACTGACTCACGGCGACGGCACCGCACGCAAGTGGCCCAAGACTGGAGAGGCGGAGAAGGCGGAGCGTAGGGGGCTGTCGGAGAACCCTCGTAAGACGTTGCAGCGCGTCGTGCGCGAGGCTGCGGCCACGGCCGCCAGTGACGCGGACTTCTTCGAGCGACTGGCCACGGCTGGGCTCCGAGTGAAGAAGCGGATTGCCCCGGACGGCCACGTGACCGGGTACTCCGTAGCACTGCCCGGAGACCGTAACCGCGAGCTGAAGCCGGTGTGGTTCCCGGGAACCCGTCTTGCGGCAGATCTCTCCCTCCCGCGAGTGCGCGAGCGCTGGAGCGGGCCACCGGTGAACACGTCGGTCACGCCGGCGGCGATGTGGCGTGCGGCAGCGGAGAAGGTGGCTGCTGCAGCTGACCAACTAGGCGCCGGTGGACTGCACGAGGGCGCCGGAGACGTCGCGGCGCTCGGTGACTTGATCGCGGTGTCTGCCGTCGTTGCTCCGTATCTGGTACGCAGCCAGATGCGCCGGGCCGCGTACGAGTTCGAGCGGGCAGGCCGGGCCCCTTCCGCGCGGCAGATGGAGGGTCAGGCGCGCGAGCTGTACCGGGAGTCGTCGTACGTTCTGTCGCGGTCGGTGTCGACGGTTGGACGCAACGACACGGTGGCCGCGCTGGGCTTCCTGCTCGCTCTGGTGACCGCTGTGCAGGCATCCCAGCGATGGCACGATGCGCAGGAGCATCGGGCCCAGGCGGAGGCTGCTGGACGGGCCGGGCGGCTGCTGCACGAGGCCGTCGAAGTGACCACCGGTGCGAACGCAGCGCGCGCCTACCGGCCCCGCAGCAAACGGGGAGCGGTCAGCAAGGGGAGCGGGCGTCGTGCGGCCGCGGCGCCCAGTGCCCGGCTGATGTCCGGGGTCGTCCAGGAGGCGGTTGCCGACCACGCTCGCGAGGTCCTGGCTGACCCGGCGTGGCCCGCCCTGCGAGCGCAGTTGGTCGAGGTGGAGAAAGCGGGCGAGGACCCGGCCGAGGTCCTGGCAACGGTCGCCGCCCGACGGGAGTTGACCTCAGCGGACTCCGTTGCGGAGGTGCTTGTATGGCGGCTGGAGGGATGGCGACGGCAGCGCAGCTCCGTGGACGTCGCCTCCGGACGTGCCACTCCTGCCGCGCCCGCCGGCAGCCAAGGGCGGTCCGGTCCGGCCAGCAAGCAGGGGACGCCCCAGTCGGCGCGGCAGACGCCCGGCGAGGAGCAGCAGCGCAAGGGCCCGAAGCAGGGTCGCTAACGAGGGGAGAGCGCGAGATGACGACACCGTCACCCGAGGAACGGGTCTCGGAGGCCTTCACGGAGGCCGCAGGCGAGGCGATGCAGACCGCGGTCATGTCGTACCGGCTGGTCATGGCCATCGCGGACGCAGCACGGCGGCACCAGCAGCGCAGGCAGAAGGGGAAGGAGGAGGACCTGCCGACGGCCGAGGAGGCGGTGTCCGGCGTCGAAGCGGACGTCAAGCGGCTGCTGCCGTCCGAGATCTCCGCCGCGCTGATGACGGAGGCGGACTGGCCGCAGCTCGCGCAGCAGTTGATGGCGCTGCGCGCGGCAGGTGTCGACCTGGACCAGGTACTCCCGCGTGTCGGTGAGATCGTCGTCAACGTGCGCGACCAGGTCGCGGCCGCTGCGACGGAGACGGTCACCGACGAATGGGTTCGGGCAGTACGCGAGACGCTGCCGGCGGGACCGCTGCGCGAGGCGATCCTGACCTCTCCGGCGTGGCCGGAGATGGCGGCGACGATGGCCCGGCTGGAGGAGCGGGGCGTCAACGTCCGCGAGGTCCTGGCTGCCGCCCACAACGAGGTCCTGGCTGTCGACGAAGCCGTCGCGAAGGGCCTGGGAGCCTCCGCAGAGCCCGCGATGAGCCGGGACGCGACGCTGTCGAATGGCCCGCTGACGACCGGGCTGGACCTGCCGCGCGACTACGACCTCTCGGATCGCGAGGCGGCGCTGCGCGACAAGTTCGCCATCCCGTCGCAGGACAACCAGCGGTTCGTCCGGTGGGTGCGGGATGCGATGCCGGACCACACGCAGGCGGCGGACCTGCTGGTGGCACACCGCCAGTGGCCGCTGCTGGCGGCCCGCATGGCGCAGATGGAGACGGACGGCAAACCAGTGCGCGAGCACCTGGCCCGCATCGCCAAGGACGCTTCCTGGGAGGAAGGACCCGGGGCCCAGCTCGGGACGCGGCTCGTGCAGGCCGCCACCGACGCACTGAGCCGTCCGGTCGGGGACACCCCGGGGGAGTCCCGGGTGACGGTGAACACCGCGGCGGCGAGAGCGACGTCGACGAGCGTGGGCCCTACTAAGGCGGCGAAGACCGCCCCGACCGCAACGGCCGGAGTGGCCGCGCACCGTGAGCCCGCAGCCGCCCCGGCACGGGGCAAGGCGAAGTAGCCGCACCCTGTGAAGACGCGTGTGCCGCAGACCCGAACAGGTCTGCGGCACACGGCGTTTTCAGGGGGTCAGGGGCGGGTTGCGCCGTAGTAGTCCCCGTCGGGCATCGCGGATGTCAGGGGAGCGAGTTCGACGTGGCGCCCGGTGCGCGGGGCGTGCACGACGTTTCCCTCGCCCGCGTAGAGCGCGACGTGATAGATGCCGCCGCTGCCGCCGTGTGACCAGAACAGCAGGTCGCCGGGCTTGAGGTCGCTGCGCGAGACGGGCCGGTCGGACGTTGCGCCGTACTGCGCGGCCGCCGTGCGTGGCAGCCGGGTCTTGGGCCAGTACGCGTACTGCACGAGGCTGGAGCAGTCGAAGCCGACGGTGCTGGACGCGACGCAGGACCCGTTGAGGTAGCCGTTGGTGCCGTCGCAGAAGCCGCGCGAGGGCCCGGTGGGGCCGCCGCCGCCCCACGCGTACGGGGTGCCCATCCGGCCGACGGCTTTGCGCAGTGCCTTTGCGCCGGATCCGGAGCCGGAGACCTGGAGGAGGCTCGGGCCCTGGAAGCGGACCATCGTGGAGAGGATGATCTGAACGTAGTTGAAGGTCTGACCGCCCGCGAACGACTTCGGCGGCACCCCCTTGAACTCCTGCACGCGGCCCCAACCGGCGTTGTAGCCCGCCAGCGCCAGGGCCCGGACGTCCCCCGGGTAGCCGGAGGACTTCGCCTGTCGGGTCAGGCTGCACATCATGCGGCCCTGCGCCATGACGGCGTCGCCGATGTCCCACGGGCTTGCCTCGCCGGAGCCGTCGTCGTCGCGGCCCCACGTCGCGAAGGTCGAGGGAAGGAACTGCGCCGGGCCCACCGCGCCGGCGTCACTGGTGGCCTTCTCCGGGCTGGTCTCGAACTTGCTCTCCTGCCAGAGCTGGGCGGCCAGCAGAGCCGGTGTCAGTTCCTGTTCCGGGCAGGCGTCGTCCGCCTTGAGGATCCACTCCCGGAACTCCGTCGGGACCCCGCGCAGCCCTCCGCTGCTGGTCTCGGCGGCCGATGCGTTGTCATCAGTGATGACCATGGCCACCACTGCGAGAAGTGAGAAGACGACGAGTCCTATCGCTGCACCAGCAGCGCCAATGAGCATCTTCACGCGTTGTCCCCCCGTGCCTGCCGCCGTTTGCTTCCCGCCACGAATGAAGGGCGTCGAGCCCCAGCCGGGGCGGCAGCGAATTCGCTGGCCCGCGGCGGTGCAGCTGAAGTCGGTATGCCCTGGCACGTCGGCACGCGGCGAACCACGTCCGACGTGCGGATTTCCGTCGTCGGCCCTATCCGTCAGCTAGTCAGGTAAGTGGACTGTGACGTCTCTTGAAGACCACTCAGTCTCTTGAGCCCGTACGCCTCTCCGTTGACAGGGACAGTCTGAATCCCTTGGATGTGGCAGGCGATATCCCAGCTCACGGCATTGAAGCGGCGATGCGTGTCACGCGTCAAGCACGTGCCGCCACAGGGAGTTGCCTCCCAAAACGGCCGCTATGTCGGAAGTTTCGGGGGACGGGGTGGGTATCTAGCTGACTACTTGGTCCGATTTCACGCTAGCCTCAGTGGCCCCAAGTGCCAACATCGCGACTGAAAAACGACGCCAAATAGGGGGAGTTGCGGCATGTCCGCTCAATCGGTGGCATCAACCCCAAGCACCCGTGCGCCGGTTGCTCTCCGGTACGCGCTGATGCCGGTCAACGGCTCCGGCATCGCCCTGGCAACGGTCGCCGCGATGCTCGATGACGGCGCCGGCGGGAGCCGGGCCAGGGTCCTGGGGGCGGGGGAGTACATCCCGTACGGAGCCGCTCCCGTGCTCGTCGCCGATACGACGCTGTACGGCGCCACGCAGGTGGAGGAGATCCTCCAGCGCTGGGGCTCACTGCCCAAGCCGTGGCTGGTGTGGGTGGCCGACGCCCCCACCCGGCCCGTGCAGGACGCCCGCTTCCTGGTGCGCGCCCTGGAGGGGCGGCTGGCCGGAGTGGCACGGGTGCCCTACCTGCCCGTGCTCCGGGCCGTGAAGGGGCCCGAGAAGGCACTGGAATTCAAAGACGTTCGAGCCGCAGCGGAGAAGCTGCGGCGCACCATGGGAGGAAAGTGAGCATGGCCATGGAACGGGTCGCTACGGCGATGTACCTGGCGGGAGACCTCGTTCCCGCATCCAAGCCCAAGGTCATCCCCGGCATGGAGGGCCCGGTGGGCGAAGTCATCAGCTACGCCCTGTGGCTGCTGATCCTGGCAGGCGTCGGTGGAGTGATCTTCGGTCTGATCAAGCTCGCCACCTCCGACAAGTCGCGCAACTCCGGCGGCTCTGAGCCCTTCAAGTGGATCGGCGGCGGGCTGGTGGCCGTCATCCTCTCCAGCTCCGTGATCGCGATCGTCAACGGCGTCGCGGGCTGAGGCGGGGGACATGGGACGCACCAGGGGGACGTGGAACACCAAGGGCGTCTGGATCGCGGGCAGTGCGCTCGCGGCCGTGCTCGCCCTCACCGGGTACGCGGTGTTCAGCGGAGGCAGTGACGCAGGAACGGACACCCCGGCGGGCAAGGGTGGAGCGAGCCCGAGCGCGCCCGCCTCGCCGGGTCCATCGGCGACCTACGCCCCGCCGCAGGACTGGACCGAACCGGATCAGTGGGCAGCGCTCCCGCGCGGCAAGCGCACCGACTCCCACGGAAGCCAGACCGGCTTCCCGAAGAGCACCGAGGGCGCCGTGGCGATGATGGCGGCCGCCAACGCCACCGCCATCGAGGGCGAGAAGACCACAGTCGACGAGCAGTTGCGCATTTACCGCTCGTACATCGGCAAGGCCGACCAGACGTCACAGAACGCCGAACAGATCGAGCTAAACGCCCAGGCGAGCGACAAGGAACTGGCCCGGCAGATCGGCGTGAGCGCCGGACAGCCGCTGCCCTCGGGCGCGTACGTCCGCAGCACCGTCGTGGGCTACAAGATCATCAAGAAGTCGGACGGCGAGGTCAGCGCATGGCTGCTGTCGAGGGTGGTCCAGAAGGCCGGGGAGATGAAGAAGGAGTCCGGCTCGTACACCCGGACTCTGGCCGGCGCCCAGTGGCAGGACGGCGACTGGAAGCTCACCGGAGCCGCCACCGAGCGAGCTCAGTCGGACGTGCAGGGACAGGCACAGCCCCGGATCGTGGCTCCCGGCGACGCCGACTTCAACGCCTCCGGGTGGACGGCCATAAGGGAAGCCTCGTGACGCGGCGATTCGCCGCGCTGCTGCTCGCCCTGGTCGCGGCCTTGGGAGTGTCGATGTCCGCTCCCCAGCCCGCGGCCGCCGACGGCATCATCGGCAACACCATCGAGGGAGCCTGCCGGATCGGCACCGGCCCGGTGCTGGGGACGATTCTGCACACCGGCGGCAAACTCGCCGGAGTCGGCGGGCTGACTGGCTCGGACATGTGCGACGCGGTCGGCGACGCGGGCGAGAAGGCCGTCAAAGAGGCGTGGAAGAACGTCTGGGACTCGGTCCTCGGCGACATCATCAAGTCCGCCCAGGACGTCACCAAGTGGGTGATCAAGAAGGTTCTCACGTTCGCCCTGCTCGGTCCGAGCGTGGATCTCAAGGGAACGGGCCTGTGGACCGGACAGGCCACGCTCGCGGGCATGCTCACCTGGCTCGGCCTGGTGATCGCCGTCTTCGGGATCATCTGGCAACTCGGCAAGATGGCTGTCACCGGGCAGGCCAAACACGCAGGCCGGGCCATGGCCGGGTGGGTGGAGAACCTGGTCCTGTCCACCGTCGGCGTCAGCCTCTTCGCGATCCTGCTGACCATGGGCGATGCCATCAGCTCCGGGCTGGTCAACGCCACGTTCGACGACGACGGCAAAGCGTACGAACGGATCATCGCCGTCCTGCTGCCCAATGCCGTATCAAATCCGATCACACTGCTGTGCATCGTCACCGTGCTGCTGCTGATCGGATTCATCCAGCTGGTCATGCTCTTCCTGCGGCAGAGCGCCATCCCCATCATCTGCCTGCTGCTGCCGGTGGCCGGAGGCGGCAGGACCGGCGGGGACGTCACCCGCAAATGGGCGCCGAGCCTGATCACCAGCGGCATGGTCATCGTGGCGTACAAGCCCATCGTCGCCGTGATCATCTGCACGGGGTTCGCGGAGTTCGGGCATGCGAAGACGCTTGCCGAATGGCTTCGCGGCTGCGCCACGCTGGTCCTCGCGGTGCTCGCCCCGGGCCCCCTCACGAAGATCTTCGCCCCGCTCGGGGCGGCCGTCGGTGCGGGAATGAGCGCAGGCGGCGCCAGTGGCGCACTGTCGGCGGCCGCCGGGTACTTCGCGGGCAAGTCCAGCGACGGGGACGGCGGCAGCGGTAGCAGTGACAGCCCCTCGAACGCCGTGGAGCACGCCAAGTTGGTCGAGCAGAGCATGGGCAGCCAGGGCGGCAGCGGAGGCTCCGGCGACGGCGCGGGGCAGGGCAGTGACGCGCAGGCGCAGGCCGCCCGTAACGAGGGTGCCCGCGTCCCGGGGCAGAGCGGAGCCGAAGGTGTCCCCGGCGCTGACGCGGCCGCCGCGGGAGCAGGCGCCACCGGTACGGCAGGCGCCGCCGGTGCAGCCGGCGCGTCGGGTGCGGGAGCGGGAGCCGCCAGTGCGGCGGGCCCGGTCGGTGTAGGCATCCAGGTCCTGGACGGCGTCAACGACGCAGTTCAGAGCGCGGGTGGAGCGATGGGCGGGGGACGGCAGCAGTGACCACTCATGAGGTGCCCCAGACCTTGATGGTCGAGGGATTCAGGGCCCGCCAGAGCTTTGGGTTCGGCGGGCTGTCGAGGACCGCGACGATGGTCGCGGCCGCAACGCTCCTGGCAGACGGCCTGGTTGCCACGCTTGCACCGTTGTCCCTGCTGGTCACTTTGCCAGTGACGATCGGGGTGTTCGCCCTCGCGGCCGCCAAGAGGCACGGCATGTCCGCCCTCGCCTACTACTGGGCGAAGTTCGCTTGGAGGAGGGCCGCCCGCTACGACGCCACCTCCTACCGGCGTCTGCTGCTGCCCTACCCCTACGCGCTGGACCTCCCCGGCGTCGGCGCGAGCTCCACCCTCATCCGCGCCCACGACCCGACCACCGGTCGGCCCGTGGGTGTTGTCCACGACCGGGCCACCGGCCACATGACGCTCACGACTTTGCTCGCTCCGGGCGGCAGCCTCATGGCGCCCACCGCGGCGGTGCAGAGCAGCCTGCGCACCTGGGGCTCCGTGTTGGACGCGATGAGCACCGACGAGCAGGTCAAGGGCGCCAGCGTGACCATCCAGATCACGCCGGGGGCAGGAGAGGCCCTCGGTGACGACGTCGCGGGCCGCAAGGACCCGAACGCCCCGCAGTTGGCTAAGCGGATCATTGACGAGCTGGTCCGCACTACCCCGCACGCCACCGCGAGTGTCGCCCCGTGGATGAGCGTCACGGTGGACCCGAATGCGACGGCCAGCCCGCCGGCGGATCTCGCCGAACAGGTCGCCGAGACGCTGCGGGTGGTCGACTCGCTCGACCTGTCCGGCACCGGCACGGACATCGAGCGTCGCGCGAACGACGTCGACCTTCGCCGCATAGTGCGAGCCGCCTACGACCCGGACGTGTTCAACGCCAGGGACGCCGAGTTCGAGGAGCTGACCTGGAGCGAGTGCGGGCCGCAGGCCGCCGACGACGGCTGGGAAGAGTACAGCCACGACGGCGGCATCTCGGTCAGCTGGGTGCTGCGTGAGATGCCCCGGCGGCCCATCCCGTACTCCGTGCTGCTGCCCCTGCTGGCCCCCGGCCGATACCAGCGGCGCATCACCCTCAGCTACCGGGTCCTGGAC
This sequence comes from Streptomyces sp. NPDC001068, assembly GCF_042897315.1. Classification (NCBI taxonomy): domain Bacteria; kingdom Bacillati; phylum Actinomycetota; class Actinomycetes; order Kitasatosporales; family Streptomycetaceae; genus Streptomyces; species Streptomyces sp. NPDC001068. Next base: position 99,766 of record NZ_JBIAYD010000021.1, read on the forward strand.
CCCTTCGAAGGCGAGGCCGTGCTGGAGCGGGAGATCAGCCACGCCCATCAGCGCGCGCAGGCGACCGCAGAGGTCAAGGGCCGCGCCAAGTACAGCCAGCGCGCGGACGCGCAGCGCGCGGAAAGGGCCGCTGCCCAGGTCGCCGGAGGCGCCCAGGTCGTCGACTGGACCCTCATGGTCACCGTCACCGCACGGCGCACCGCCGACCTGCCCGCCGCCCGCCAAGAGCTGGCGCGCGCGGTCAAGGCCACCCGAGGCATCCGCATGAGGCCCGCGTTCGGGGCCCAGGCCGCAGTGTTCGCCGCCGGACTGCCCATCGGATACTCGCCGCTCGTGAAGGACTGACGATGGCACGCAAGCACAAGCCGGCGCCGGTGATCACGCCCAAGCGCGTGACCCAGGTGGCCGAGCAGCCCCCGACCCGCGAAGAGCGGCGGGTACAGAAGCAGTTGAAGGGCCGGTTCGCTCCGCGGCTGGGATGGGGCGGCCGGTTCAGCGGCCGCGCCCCGGTCGAGGACTCCGGCACGGTCTACACCGGCCCAACCACCCAGGCGGCAGGCCTCTACCCGTTCCTCCTGGGGTCGGGCCTGCCGCCGCGCGGTGTGCCGGTCGGACGGGACGTGCTCACCGGTGAACTGGTGTGCGTCGACCCCTCCGGGTGGACAGGCAAGCTGACGACGAACCCCGGTGTATGGGTGATGTCGCAGCCGGGCGCGGGCAAGAGTGCGCTGGTCAAACGCATGTGCCTGGTCTACTCGGCGTACGGCTTCCTCACCTGCGTCCCCGGGGATGTGAAGGGCGAGTATTCCGATCTGATCCGCGAACTCGGCGGCTCCGTCGTCCGCATCGGTGACGGCATCGGCCGTCTCAATCCCCTGGACTCCGGCCCGCTCAAGGGCCACGTGCACACGCTGCCCGTCGAGCGGCGGGAGGCCCTGCTGGACGTCCTCAACGGCCGGCGGTTGGAGACCTTGGTAGCCCTGCTGTCCACGAAGCACGGGCTCGGTAGGTCCCCGAACGAGATCGAGCGTTCGGCGTTGGACACCGCCGTGCAGGTCGCGTCCAGCGCGCAGAAGTCCGGCAGCGACCCCGTCGTCGCCGACGTCGTCCGGGCCCTGCGAGCGGCGCCCGAGGAGCTGCGCACGAAGCTGGCAGCCGAGGGGGAGCGCTACCGGGACCTCACCAGGTCGGTCATCGCCGGGCTGGACAATTTGATCGGCGGCCCGTTGAAGGGCCTGTTCGACGGCCCGACGACCACCCCCTTGGACATCTCGGCGCCCGCCGTGTCCGTGGACATCTCCGCCCTGCGGGCCCGCGGAAATGACGTTGTGTCGGCCGGGATGATCGCGACGTGGGCGTACACCTACAGCGCGATCGACTCCGCCCGCAGCATCGGCCTGATGGATCGCTCCCTCGTGCTTCCCATGGACGAGATGTGGCGCGCCCTGCGCTCCGGGCCCGGCCTGGTGGACGCGATGGACGCCATCAGCCGCCTGAACCGGACCACGAACGACGTGACGATCTACGTCACGCACTCATTGCTGGACGTCGAGGCCCTGCCGACCGAGCAGGACCGGGCCAAGGCCCGCGGCCTGATGGACCGGTGCGACACATGGGTGATCGGTGCGTCGTCCGAGGAGGAACTGACCCGGGTCACCGGCAAGCGGTCCCTCACCGAGCAGGAGCGCATGATGATCGGCTCGTGGTCGTCGGCGACGTCGACCGGGCTCGACATCGACCCGACCTATGACGACGCCGACGGCGGCAACGTCGCTCTGGAGGACGAGGGCTCCCGCCACCCGGGCCGCGGCAAGTACCTCATCAAGATCGGCACTCGGCCGGGGATCGCGGCCGCGTTGGAGCTGACGCCCACTGAACTGCGGCTCTACCGCACGGACACCAACCGGCGCCGGGTCACGACGGTTTCCACGGGAGGTGGCAGCCGATGATGACGGACGACGACCGGGCCTGGGCCGCCGGAGGCATCCTCCTTGGCGGGACGGTCGGGCTGGCCGCATCGACGTGGGCCGGGGCTGCCGCCGGCGCGCTGGTGACCGGCGATGATCCGGCACCCCTGCCGCTGTCCCTGGTGGGCGCGTTCCAGATGGCCACCCGATGGTCGCAGGCCTGGCCGCACTCACAGACCGCGTCCATGATCGGCGCCACCGTGGCGGACCTGGTCGTCACCGCGTTCGTGGTGTGGGGCCTGCGCTGGGCCCTCCGCTGGTTCCACAACCCGCGCAGTCTCGCCACGCTGCACGAGGTGCGGGAGCTGACCCCGATTCCTGCGGCCCGCACCGCGACCCGACTGCGGGCCTCGCTGCGGGAGATGAAGCCCGCGGACATCCCCGCCCGCGACCGGGGCGTGCTCCTCGGCAACCACCGGCCCTCCGGCGTCGAACTGCGCGGATCCGACGAAGACACGTACTGCTCGATCATGGCGCCCCGCGCAGGCAAGTCGTCCGCGCTCGCCATCCCGGTGGCCGAAGAGGCCCCCGGCGCCCTACTGATGACCAGCAACAAGAGCGACGTCTACGCCGCCACCCTCGGCAGCCGCTCGAAGGTCGGCCAGCCCTGGATCCTCGACACGCAGGGCGTCGCCCAGGTAGAGCGCCAGATGTGGTGGGACATGGTCGCCCAGGCGGAGACCCTCGAAGGCGCCGAGCGGCTGGTCAGCCATTTCATCAATCAGATCACCAGCGAGCAGGCCGACCCGTTCTGGTCCCAGGCCGCCGGAGACCTCCTCGTCGGGCTGTTCCGGGCCGCCTGGTGGGAGGGCGGCACCGTCCGCGACGTCATGAAGTGGCTGAGCGACCCCAAGGAGAGGGAGCCGCTGCGCGTCCTCTACCGGCACGAGCCGGTCCTCGCCGAGCAGGTGGATTCCTCGATCAACATCGCGGAAGAAACCCAGTCCGGAATTTACCAGAATGCGCGAACTGCGATCAGTGCGCTCCGCGATGAGAAGGTCCTCGCGTGGGTCACGCCGGACAAGCACCACCCCCGCTTCGACCCTGAGCACTTCGCCCTCAGCAAGGACACCCTCTACCTGATGTCGAAGAAGGGCGGCCCGGCCAGCGCGGTCGTCGCCGCCCTCGCCGACGCCGTCTTCACCGCAGGTGCCGAGGCGGGCGAACGCAACGGCGGCCGCCTGCCCGAACCGATGCGCGCCGTGCTCGACGAGGCCGCGAACATCTGCCGCATCAAGGACCTGCCCGACCTGTACTCCCACCTGGGCTCCCGGGGGATCACCCCGATGGTGATCCTCCAGAGCTATCGCCAGGGAGTCGCCGCCTGGGGCGAAGTCGGCATGGACGCGATGTGGAGCGCGGCCACGAAGAAGATCATCGGCGCGGGCGCGGACGACCCGAAGTTCGTGCAGGAGGTATCGACGCTGACCGGCGCCCACTTCGTCGAGCGCGGCTCGTACTCCAAGAGCAAGGACGGGCAGAGCCGCAGTTGGTCCGAGCAGCGCGAGCAGGTCCTCGATCCCGCCGAGATCCGCGCCATGAAGAAGGGCACCGCGCTGCTGCTGGCCACCGGAATGCCGGTCGCGCAGATCGATCTGCGCCCCTGGTACACCGAGAAGGAGATGACCCACA
>NZ_JBIAYD010000022.1:0-97849 GCF_042897315.1 Streptomyces sp. NPDC001068
CCCTACGCGTCGTCACTGTGCGGCGCCTGCTACGAGGTGTGCCCGGTCGCCATCGACATCCCCGAAGTCCTCGTCCACCTACGCGAACGCATCGTCGAAGGCGGCGAGACGGTCCACGGTGGCAACAAGGTGGTCCTGAGACCGGCCAGGGGACACGCGGCCGAGCGCGCGGCGATGCGGGCGGCCCGCTGGGCGCTGTCCCACCCGGCCGCCCTGCGCACCGGCCAGCGCCTCGCCTCCCGCACCCGCCGCCTGCACCCCCGAACCCTCCCCGGCCCCGGCCGGGCCTGGACCGCCACGCGGGACCTGCCGGCCCTCCCTGCCGAGCCGTTCCGCGACTGGTGGCAACGCACAGGCGGCACGACGGACGGAGACAAGTGAGCAGCAGGGAGCGGATCCTGGGCAGGGTACGCCGCGCACTGGCCGACACGGGCGGCGCGGAGGCCCCGGTCGAGCGGGCGTATCTCCGCGAGCACGGACACCGCACCACCGCACAGACCGTCGACCTGCTGGCGGAGAACCTGGCCGACTACCGGGCCCTCGTGCATCGTGCCACCGAGGACGAACTCCCCGCCGTCATCGCGCGGTTGCTCGCCGAACGCGGGTCACGGCGGGTGCTGGTGCCCGCCGGGCTGCCGGCGGCCTGGATGACGACCGCCGGTCCCGAACGGGTCGACGACCGGGCCGCGAGCACGGCGCGCGAGCTGGACGCGGTGGACAGCGTGGTCACCGGATGCGCGGTGGCGATCGCCGAGACCGGCACGATCGTCCTGGACGGCGGCCCCGACCAGGGCCGCCGCCGCATCACCCTCGTCCCCGACCACCACATCTGCGTCGTCCGGGTTCCCGACCAGGTCGTCTCCTCCGTCCCGCAGGCACTCGAACGACTCGACCCCACACGCCCGTTGACCTGGATCTCCGGACCCTCCGCCACCAGCGACATCGAACTGGACCGGGTGGAGGGGGTGCACGGTCCACGCACCCTGGACGTGGTCCTGGTACGCGCCGTGGCCGCCTGGAAGCGGTCTCCTCCGGCGCCGGGTCTTCACCTCTCCTGATCCAAGTACCGGAGGAATACGGACACGTAGGCCCGATCGGTGGTCCGCGAGCAGGGAAACGTCGCCACGGCGGCATCGAGTTCCGATCGGTGGAACCTGCGCCACGCAGGTCTCCGGGCCGCCAGCGCCGCCACTTTGTCCTGGGGCAACACGTGGTTCCCGCCCTGGATGCCGGCCATGACGGACGTGTACCGCTTGCGCAGGTCCGTGACGAGTGCGAGGCGGGACCGCGCCGGATGACCGGCCGCCGTCGCGCAGGAGCGCCACGCCTCGAGTGCCGATCGGTACCGTCTGTCGTGTTGCACCTTGTCGTCCACCCGAGCCCACTCGGAGTTCGCCTCCGGGATTCCGTACTCCTTCTCGGTCGTGCGCTGTGCGCTGTCCACGCAGCCGGGAAGTGCGGCGTCGTAAGCCTTGAGGGAAGCAGCCGAGAGGGTCTTCAGGTAGCTCCTGGCCGCCGGGGTCTCGGGCGCGAAGTGCGGGAACACCGATATTCCGAACCCGTGCTTTCGTGCGTAGCCGAGGCTCGAGAAGTTCGAGGCGTCCTCTACGTCCACCACGCTGTGCGGGTTTCTGGGCAGGTAACGGAAGCCGTGCGACTTCATGCACGCGGATGTCAGGGACTCCGTGCGAGCGGCAACCTCAAGGTCGAACCTCCCGGACTCCGACTGGCCGGAGGCACCTGCCAGGATCAGCACGAAGCGGCGGGTGTCGGCCGTCGCCCGGGCCTTCGGGGCGCCGTGGGACGGGTAGAACGCGAAGTGGCAGACACAGGACCCGCACGGTCGTACTGACCGTGGCGGTCGCCGCGATGGCCGCGATGGCCGCGGCCGGCCCACCGGCGACACGTCGCCGAGCAGTCCACGAGCCCGGCCGAACCAGCGGCCGCGCTGCGGCACGCACTCGCCTGCTGGCGCGGCCACGCCCTGCTCGACATGCGCAGCCAGGTCCTGGAGATCGATGCGGCACGGCTGAACGAGTTACGCGCGGCCACCCGCAAACGGTGCCTGGCCGTCGAACTGGATCTGGGCCGCCATCGGGAGGTCGTCGACGAACTGACCGCCCTGCGCCGCGAGCATCCCTACGACGAGCAGGTGGCCGAACACCTGATGGTCGCGCTCTACCGCTGTCGCAGACAGGGCGAGGCGTTACGAGTGTACGAGGGGCTGCGCAGGACACTGGCCGACGAACTCGGCGTCGATCCCTCCCCGCCACTGCGGGCGCTGCACCAGCGCATCCTCACCGCGGATCCCGAACTTGCGGCCGCACCACCCGCGCCGAGCCCGTCGGGCCCGCCACCGGAGAACCCCGCCCCTGCGGTCTCCGGGCTCGCGATGGCGATGCCGGTACGGCAACTTCCGCTCGACGTACCCGATTTTGTGGGCCGGGCCGACGCGCTGGCCGCGATCTCCCGATTACTCGACGGGTCGGGGCCGAACCGGGCGCCGGTGGCCGTCGTCGTGGGCGGTCCAGGTGTCGGCAAGTCCTGTCTGGTGACGCACGCCGCACGGCTGGCGAGCCGGTTCTTCCCCGACGGGCAGCTCTGCCTCGACCTGGCGGCAACCTCGGACGAGCCACGGGACCCGGCGCTGATGCTGGCCGAGGCACTGCGCGCCCTGTCCATCGCCGGCAGCGCGATCCCGAACGGCCTGTCCGAACGGGCCGCGCTCTACCGGTCGTTGCTGGCGGACCGCCGCATGCTGGTGGTGCTGGACGACGCCGGTCACGCCGACCAGGTACTGCCGCTGCTGCCCGCGGCCGACGGCTGCGCCGTGCTGATCACCAGCCGCACTCTGCTCACGCACCTTCCCGGCGCCCGCCACCGCGACCTGGACGTGCTGAGCCCGGCGGAGGCGCGGGAGCTGTTCACGGGCATCGTCGGACGGGAGCGGATCGCGTGGGAGCCGGCGGAGGCCGACGCGATCCTCGACTGCTGCGGCAACCTGCCGCTGGCGATCCGGATCGCCAGCGCCAGACTCACCGGCCGCCCGGCCTGGTCGCTGCGGGTGCTGCGGGAACGGATCGAGGACGAGTCCCGACGCCTCGCCGAGCTGCGGATCGGCGACCTGAGCGTGCGGGCCAGCGTCGACCTGAGCCTGCGGCTGCTGCCGGCCGACGCGGTGCGGGCGCTGAGTCTGCTGGGTCTGCTCGGTGCCTCCACCCTGCCCGGCTGGGTGGTCGACCGCTGCTGGACCGCTCGGACGCCGAGGAGGTGCTGGACACCCTCGTCGACGCCGGCCTGGTGCGGCTCACCGCCACCGACGCCCTCGGCGAGCCGCGCTACCGTCTGCACGACCTGATCAGGACCTGCGCCGTGGAGATCGCCGCACAGCTGCCGACGGCGGACAAGCGGGACGCGATCGTTCGGGTGCTCTCCGTCTGGCTCGACCTGGTCGGGCGTGGCACCGGCCGGCTGCCGGGCGGGCTGCTGGCCGCCGCGCCAGGTTCGGCACCACGCCGGTCGCTCCCGGACGGGGTCGTCGACCGGCTCATGGCCGATCCGTCCGGCTGGTTCGACACGGAACGCGACAACCTGCTCGGGGCCGTGCAACTGGCCGTGGACTGGGGCCTGGACGAGGCGGCCTGGGAGCTGGCCGCGGGTACGGCGACGTACTACGACCACCGGTGCCTGTACCAGGACCGGCAGCACGGGCACCGGCTCGCCCTGGACGCGGCCGAGGCCGCCGGCAACGCGCGCGGGGCATCGGTGCTGCTCCGCGGGCCTTGGCCAACTGCACATCTATCAGGACGAGTTCGACCGGGCGACCCGTGCCCTTGAGTCCTCCATCGAGCTCTGCCGGGACGGCGCGGACAAGCTCGGCGAGGCGCTGTCGATGGCGACCCTCAGCACGGCCAGCCGGGTGCAGGGGCGTGACGACGAGGCACTTGAACGGGTCGAGCATGCGCTGGCCATCGCGGTCGGCGAGGGCGACCGGCACATCGAGGCCCAACTGTCCTGCTCCATGGGCGTGATGCGCCTCATGCAGGGGCGACTGGAAGCGGCGGAGTCCTGGTTCACCGGAGCCCTGCGCCTGGCCGGCGAGCTCGATGACGGGCATCGCGTGGCCGTCGTGCTGCGGCGGTTCAGCCGGTTGCACGACCGGCGCGGCCATCAGCACGAGGCGCTGCGCTGCCTGGGGCAGGCGCTGACCACCTTCGAGAACCTGGCCGACGAGCGGTGCGCCGCGTACACCTTGCTGGAGATCGGCCGCGTGCACGCCGGTCAGGACGACCGGGACCTGGCGTGCCCGGCGCTGGAGCGTGCCGCGGCCCTGTTCCACCGGCACGGCGACCGCCAGGACGAAGCCACCTGCTGGCAGCTGATCGGCGACCTGGAGGCCGCCGCAGGCCTCCACGATCCGGCGCGCCGGCACCGCGGCCGGGCAAAGGTGCTGTGGCAGGCCATCGGCGAGATGAACCGGATGGACGCTCCCGCAAGACCGTCGTCGCCGTGACGCCGCCGTGAACCGCGTCGGCGTAGAGCACGCCGGAGGGCGGCATCGTGTACCGCTCACGAGCAGACCCTCCGGCGAACCGGGGTGTGCGCCGGCCCGCGCACACCCCGGGGGAGGGTCAGCCGCTCGTCGCGGGTTCGGTAAAGGCGAAGTGGTCGATGTTGGCGATGCCGGGGGAGGAGCCCAGGGCGACGAGGTAGAGGTCGTGGACGCCCCGGGTGCGGGTGATGGGGGTGGACTGGTCGGTGTAGGTGTCGAAGCCGCCGGTGTTGAGAACGGTGACGGTGCCGATCACCGGCCCCGTGCGGCTGTCGGTGTGGATCGCGAACTGCCGTCCGCTGTAGGCGGGATCGTCACCGATGCTGCCCGTGAACAGGGTGCGGCCCGACCCGAAGTCGACGCCGGTGTACTTGACCCAGTCGCCGCCGTCGAAGCTGCCGAGCACGGAGCCGCTGCCGGCCGCGTGCCGGGAGACACCGCTGCTGTCGGCGTAGCGTTCGGCCTGGACGGTCGTGGCGTGCAGCGACGATCCGCCGGTCCACTTGGGCACTCCGTACGGGTAGGCGCCGACATCGGGCCGGCGGCCCTTGTAGCCGTCGGTCGCGGGCGGCTTGACCACTCCCGACGCCCGTGCGGGCGACTGCGCCTGGAGCGAGTAGTCGTGTGTGTCGGGGGAGACGAACAGGGGGTCGGTGGAGTAGGGGAGGTTGTGCGACTCGGTGACGCCGTCGGGCCCGTCGGTGTCACCGATGTTGTTGGCCACGTCCACGTTCGTGTAGGCGGCGCCGTTGAAACTGACGGCTCTGCTGTCGGTCCCTGAGGTGTTGTTGTACGCCCGGTCGCCGGAGGTGGTGTCGCCGTTGAAGAGGACCACACCGTAACTCGTTCCGTTCCAGGCGACGTTGTTGTACGCCGTGGCGTTGTAGGCGCCGTTGTCGAAGTAGATGCCCGGGGCGGGTGCGGCCGCGGCACCGGGGGCCGCGTCGTGCAGCAGGTTGTGGTGCATCCCGGTGCCGGTCAGGTCGATCTTGCAGCAGACGTAGATGGCACCGCCGTCGTTGACCAGGACGTTGTATCCCGAGAAGTCGTTGTAGGCGATCTCGTTGCCGGCGACCTTCGCCCCGGTCATCTTGTCGTCGATGTTGAGATCGCTGCGTCCCGTGTGGGCGACGGTGTTGTGGGTGATGGTGAGGTCGGAGCCGATGACGTTGATGCCGGCCGCGTAGCTCCCCAGGTAGTCGGTGTTGGTGATGGTGTTGTTCGTGACGGTGTTGTGGGAGCCCAGGGCCACGACGCCGTTGCCCGCGCTCCAGTCGACGGTGCTGTTGCTGAGGGTGTTGTGGTGTCCGTCCAGGATGATCCCGGACGTGGACTCGCCCGCCGTCAGCACGGCGCAGCCGTCGGGCTTCGTCACCATGGCCGGGTCGGGGGCGAGATCGGAGTAGGCCGAGACGTAACGGGCGGTCAGCCGGTCGATGACGTCGTGGGACGAGGACGCCGAGGCGCGCACCGTGGTGGCGCGTACGTCGAGACCGGTCACTGAGGTGTAGGAGCGGCCGGCCAGGTCGAAGCCGACGTTGCGCTGCTTGGCCTCGACCGTGTGCCCGGACGGGTCGTCACCGTCCTTCATCCACCCGTACAGCGTGTGGGTGTCCGGCGCGTAGAACCACTCCCCGGAGTGCCCGAGCAGTGCCAGTTTCCCACTCAGTGAGTAGGCCGTTCGCTGGTTCGGGCTCAGACCGACGCAGTCGGGCAGGGAGGCGGCGGTGACGCTGCCGACGGAGGAGCTGGTGACGGTGCCGGTCTCGCTCACGAACCAGTTGTGCGCGGTGAGCCGTGCGCCCTTCCAGTAGCCGTCGGGCTGCGTCAGCGCACTGTCGGACAGGCTCGTCGTGGTTCCCGACTGGGCGGAGGCCAGGTTCGGGGCCAGGGGGTTGTCGCCGGGGTAGGGCCACTGCGCCTCGACCCCCGGCACTCCGTCGAAGAAGACCTGGTTGCCGGGGAGTGCGGGATCCAGGGTGATCCGTGCCTGGTAGACGTGCCCGTCACCCACGGCCGAGGCGAAGGGGGAGCCGTCCAGCGTGGCGTCGTGGGACTTGAGGTCGGAGAGGTCGTCACCGGTGACCCGCCGCCAGCCGGAGACCTCGTCGGTGCCGTCGATGACGACGTCCGCGCCGGCCGCGGCCGTGTAGGTGATGCGGGCCTGGGCGGTTCCGTCGTGGGCGGGAGTGACGCGCTCCCGGTAGGTGCCCGACGAGATGACGCAGGTGTCTCCGGCGACCATCACGGTCGCGCATTTCTGGATGTGCTCGAAGGGTGCCGTCGCGGTGCCCGGCGCACGGTCCGAACCGGTCGGGCTGACGTGGTACGTGGTGGGGTGCGGGGCCTGGGCGCTGGCACTCAGTTCGCCGCCGCTGAGCAGCAGCGCGGCGGCCAGGAGCACCGCCAGTCTGGAAGTCGACCGTCTCATCTTCGATCCAATCGCCTATCGATAGTCGCTGCACGCTAGCCGGGCCCATTTGGAGGTGTCAACGACTTGGAATGCTATCGATAGGAGTGTTCATCCGGCGTACCGTGCCTGTCCGGAGGGGGCGTCGGGGGAGGGCTTCGAGGTGACTCTGGTTGCGTTCCGCCGAGTTCATCGCCCCTGACCTGGCGTTCTGATCCCGTCGGTCGCCCTGCGTGTTTCGCCGGTCCTTGACGGCTAGTCGTTCAAGAACTTTGATCGTCTATCGATTGTATGGAAAACCGGCACCGTCGCACCCGACCCTTGACCGGACCCACGGACCCACGGACCCACGGACCCACGGACCCACGGACCCACGGACCCACGGACCCACGGACCCACGGACGCGCGGATGCCCGGACGAACGCGTACGGAGAAGCGAAGTGAACATCATCGCGCGGGTGGACGCCGAGTCCCCCGGAACACCACTGGCCCATTTCTGGAACCTCTGCGTCGGCGCCGGCCGCGCCAACGAGGGCCTTCGAGCGGGGTGGCTGGAACAGCTGGACATGGCCGTGCGGTCGTGCGGATTCAGGTACATCCGCTTCCACGGCCTGCTCCACGACGACATGTTCGTCTACCGGGAGGAGGACGGACGCCCCGTCCACAACTTCCAGTACGTCGACGAACTCTTCGACCGCCTTCTAGACCTCGGCATCCGGCCGTTCGTCGAACTCGGCTTCAGCCCCGGTGACCTCGCCACCGAGCGGGACACGGTCTTCTGGTGGCGGGCGAACGGATCACCGCCCGCGGACCTGGGTAAATGGAGCGACCTCGTCGAGGCGCTCGTCCGGCACTGGGCGGACCGATACGGCACGGACGAGGTCCGGCACTGGTACTTCGAGGTGTGGAACGAACCCAACCTGCGGCCGTTCTTCCACGGCACCCGTAGCCAGTACTTCGCGCTCTACACGGCCACGGCGGCCGCGGTGAAGCGCGTCGACCCGGCCCTGCGGGTGGGTGGTCCGGCGACCAGCAACTTCGTCCCGGACGGCCGTTTCGCCGGTGAGGTCGAGGACCTCACCCGGCATGCGCAAACCATTGCCGCGCCCGATCTGGACGCGCTGGACTGGGCGCCGGTCTGGCTGACCGAATTCCTGGACCACTGCCGACGGACCGGCGCTCCGGTCGACTTCGTGTCCGTGCACCCCTATCCCACGGACTGGGCGCTGGACGGCCTGGGCCGGTCCGTCAAGCTCACCCGGCACGCCGACGCGACCCGGCGAGACATCGAACTGCTGCGACGGACGGTCGACGCGAGCCCGTTCGCCGCCGCCGAGATCCACCTGACCGAGTGGAGCTCCAGTCCGTCGCCCCGCGATCACACGCACGACCACCTCCAGGCGGCGACCTACGTGGTGAAGGCGAACCTGGAGTCCGCCGGTCTGGTGGACTCGCTGTCGTACTGGGCGTTCACGGACGTCTTCGAGGAGGCCGGTGCGGGCGACACCGTCTTTCACGGCGGCTTCGGGATGATCAACTTCCAAGGGGTGCCCAAGCCGGCCTTCCACGCCTACCGGTTCCTCGGCAGCCTCGGTGACCAGTTGCTCGCCCGGGTCCCGGGTGCCGTCGTCACGCGGGAGGGCGACAGCGGTGCCCTCGCCGTCCTCGCGTACCACTACCCCTCCGAGGTGACGACGGCTCCGCCCGCCTCGTTCGGCGACCGGGCGGTCGCGGAACGGACACTGGCGGCGGGGTCCCCGGGACGGCTCGACATCACCTTGACGGGACTGCCCGCCCGCACCGCGTTCACCGTCGAGGTGCTGGACCACGAGAGCGGCAACGCCCTGGCGCTGTGGCGGGCGATGGGCTCACCTGATCCGCTCGGCCGGGAACAGGCCAGACGCCTGAGGAGCGACAGCCAGACGCTGAAGCGGCACACGGTCCACGCCTCGGCCGATGGGGAACTCCGCATCGACCAGGTGATCGCACCGTGGAGCGTCGTCCTCGTCCGCGAGGAACGGACCTCCGGCCCGGGCGGAGCCCGCGCGGACGGAGGGTGATCGCGGCGAAGTCACGGAGGTGAGCCGCAGGGGGCCGACGACGAGCCCGCTACGGCGGGCCATCCGGCGCGACCGGGCCGACCTGGCCGACCGCATCGCGCCGAACGGCACGTATCCCTTCTCCATCGCCTATCGATAGAGTTGAGATACTGGAATGCGCCGAGATTCGGGAGCGAACCCCGCCAAGGGCCACGCCGGCCTGCGCGTGCCCCCGCGACAGAACGTCGCGTGGGGCATGCGCAGGCCGGGATGGACCGATCAGGCCGTGGGGATCTCGCCCCGCGCGTGGGCCGCGAACTTCCGCGCCGCCAGCTGCGGGTCGTTGGCCCCGAGGACTTCCAGCAGGCCGGCGTGCTGCTCGGCCATCTCCTGCCAGTCACCCGTGAACAGCGGGTCGGAGACGACGCGCAGGGCGCGCAGGCTCGGTTCCATCACGGCCCAGACCTTGGGCAGGAAGGGGTTGCCGCCGGCCTCGCACACGATGCGGTGGAAGACGATGTCGGCGTCCCTGAACCGGCCGACGTCACCCTCCCGCGCTGCCTCCCGCATCAGCTCCACCTGGGCCTGGAGCTGGGCCGTCGCCGTGGCGGACGGGTGCTCGGCAAGGGTCCGCGCCGCCAGTTCCTCGATGGTCACGCGCACCGCGCGGGCCGCGTCCGCGTCGTCCTGCGCCACGGAGGCGACGAAGCTGCCCCGCCGCGGGATGTGCTGGGCCAGGCCCTCATGGACCAGGCGCTTGACCGCTTCGCGGACGGGAGCCTGGCTGACGGCGAGCTGGCGTGCGATCTCGGACTCCACCAGGCGGTCGCCCGGCTTGAGCGTGCCTTCGATGATCAGGCCGCGAACTCGTGTGTACACCTGGTCGGACAGCAGTACCCGCGTCAGCGGCTGCCCGATGGCGCTCGCCATGAAGCCTCCTCGTGTAGACCACTTCGCATCTTATCGATGATCGCCTCAATTTTGTTACCGGCCCTTGACAGTGAGGTCTCACAGGCGTTCATATCGCCTATCGATAGAAGCGTATCGAGGGAGCACGTCATGAGACACACAAGAGCCGCCGGGGCGGCCGGCACCCTCCTCTCGCTCGGCCTGCTGGCCACGGCCTGCGGCGGCGGAGGATTCCAGTCCACGAAGGGCGGCGACACCGGTGCGGGAGCGAGCGGCACGGTCCGGATGCTGGTCAACATCACACCGAACCTGACGAAGGACTACTGGCGGAACCTGGTGGCCCCCTTCGAGAAGGCCAACCCGGGCATCAAGGTGCAGATAGAGGCCCCCACGTCGTCCGACGGCTCGGTCGACACCACCCTTCCGCAGCAGCTCGCCGCGGGCAGCCCGCCCGACGTGGTCGAGGGCTCGCACAGCAACAAGGTCGTCCCCTACCTCCGGGACCTCTCCGACCAGCAGTGGGCCACCACCGCGCCCATGGCCGACGCGCAACGGCTCGACGGCCACCTTTACGACGTGTCGATCGGCCAGCAGGCCCAGTCGCTGATCTTCTACAACAAGACCGCCTTCAAGAAGGCGGGCATCACCGCGGAACCGCGCACCCTCAACGAGCTCACCGCCGACATGGCCGAGCTCAAGGGCGCGGGCTACCTGCCGATGCAGACCGCCGGCGAGTGGGTGACCGAGGCGCAGTTCATGCAGCTGTTCGGCCCCACGCTCACCACGCCCGACAAGGACTGGTACCTCCAGGCGGCCACCGGCGGGCGCTCCCTGGCGAAGGACCTCGGCCCGGGCGCGGCGCTGTACAAGTCGTGGATCGACAAGGGCTACATAGACAAGAACGCCCTCGGCACGAAGTACGCGGACGGCGAGACCGCGTTCCTGTCGGGCAAGTCCGCCCTGTACCCGATGGGCTGCTGGTTCGTGGCCGCCGAACACGCCGCCAAGAAGGACTTCGAGGTGGGGGTGTTCGCCGTACCGCAGACGAACGACCCGGCGACCGCACGGCTGTCGGTCACCCCCGGCGCCAACTACCGCATCTTCAAGAACAGCAGCCACCAGGCCGCCGACGCCAAACTCGTCAAGTTCCTGACGACGGACAAGGCTGCGGTCGAGAGCCAGCTCAAGCAGGACACCTCCTACCGCACCGGTTACCCCTACGCACTCTCCCCCCTCTCCGACGAGGTGCAGAAGCTGCTCGACGACACCGCGAACGGCCATCAGGCGATCATGGGCGGCGGCGAGTACCAGATGCCCGCCGGGTTCGAGGACCAGGCCGGCAAGCAGATCCAGAGCCTCTACACCGGCGGCGCCCCCGCCACCGCGATGAAGAGCGTCGACACCTGGCTGAAGGCGCAGACCAAGTGAGCGTGCACACCTCGCCCCGCCCGGCCGGTCCTCCGGCGGTCCGCATTCTCTCCGCGCGGACCCGCGACCGGCTGGCCGGAGCCGTGATGACCACACCGGCCGTGCTGCTCTTCACGCTCATGATGGTGGTGCCGCTCGGACTGTCGGCCTACCTCAGCCTGACCGACTGGGACGGCTACACCGCCCACCCCGCGCTGGTCGGCCTGCACAACTACCGCCAACTGCTGCACGACCCCGAGGTGCGCCACGCTGCCTGGGTCACGGGCGTGATCGCGGTCGTGGGCACCGCTCTGATCAACATCGTCGGGCTCGCCGTCGCGCTGGCCATCGCCGCCCCCGGCAGGCTCAACACCTTCCTGCGGACCGTCTTCTTCTACCCGTACGTCATCAGCGCCCTGATCATCGGGTTCCTGTGGTCCGCGCTGCTGTCCACCAACGGCGCGATCAACACGCTGCTGGACGCGCTCGGCCAGGCGGGCCTGCCGTTCCTGTCCCAGCCCGGATGGGCGCTGGCCAGCCTGATCCTCGTCATCGTGTGGTCCGGGTTCGGGTTCGCCCTCGTGCTGTACATCGCCGGCCTGCAGACGGTCCCGGCGTCGCTGATCGAAGCCGCCCGACTGGACGGGGCGGGCCGATGGCAGACGCTGCGCCACGTGACGCTGCCGATGATCTCGCCGATCGTCACCGTCAACATCGTGCTCACCCTCGTCTCACTGCTGCGCACCTACGACCTGGTGCTGTCGCTGACCGCGGGCGGCCCGGCCGGAAGCACCCAGACCGGGGCCTACCTGATCCTGGGCGAGTCCTTCCAGAACAACGTCCTGGGCTACGGATCCGCCCAGTCGGTGGTCCTCACGGTCATCACCGGCGTCGCGGCCCTGGCCGTCACCCTCCTACGACGTCGTACGGACGCGGGAGCAGCCGCATGAACCACCCCGCGAGCCACCAGCCCGCCCCCCTCGCCTCGCCGCCCCGCACCGGCTCCGCCCCCGACGCGGCCGGTCCGCGACCGGCCACGGCGGGCCCCGCCCACCCCGCGAAGCCGCCGCACCCGCACTCGCACCCGCACCCGCGCCCGCGTCCCTCGGCACGCGCGTGGACGGCCGCGCGGTCGGCCACGCTCGCCGTCGGTGCCCTGCTGATGCTCGTCCCGATGTGGCTACTGGCCGTCAACGCCTTCAAGTCCGAGCAGGACATCAGGACCTCGCCGTTCGGACTGCCGGTCGCCCGGCTGAGCCTGTCGTACCTGCGCGACGCCCTGTCCGACCCGGACTTCGACGTCGTACGGGCGTACGGCATCACGGCCCTGTTCGTCGTCCTCGTCAACGTCCTCTCCCTGGTGATCGCGGCACCGGTGTCGTACGTCATCGCCCGGGGCCGCAGCCGCGGGCACACCGCGCTGCTGCTGCTCTTCGTGGCCGGCACCTTCGTGCCCAGCCAGGTGATCCTCATCCCCGTCGTCTACGTGCTGAAATACGTGGGCCTGATGGGCACGATCCCCGGCTTCGTGCTGTTCGAGACCACCCTGACCCTGCCCGTCTCCGTCTTCCTCTACAGCGCGTACATCCGCACCGTGCCACCCGAGCTCGACCAGGCCGCGGCCGTGGACGGCGCGGGACGGCTGCGCACCTTCTGGCTCGTGATCTTCCCGCTCATGCGGCCCGTCGTGGCCACCGCGGTGATCCTGCACGGCCTGAGCGTGTGGAACGACTTCGCCACCCCGCAGATCATCCTCGGTCCCGGAAGCGGCCTCTACACGGTCACCACCGGCGTCTACGCCGCCGTCGGCAAGTACTCCACGCACTACGCGGTGGTCTTCCCCAACCTGCTGCTCGCCGTGCTCCCGGCACTGGCCTTCTTCGTGATCATGCAGCGGCACATCATCAGCGGCCTGACCACCGGCGCCACGAAGGGCTGACATGACCCCCATCCACCGCGACGATCCCGCGCCCCCGGAGATCACCGCCACCGTCCGCGGCGCGGCTCCTCCCGTGTGGGCGGTCCTGCAACGCCGCCTGTTCGACGACCTGGACACCGCCTGGCGGACCTTCCGCGACCGCTACACCGACCCCGCCGACGGCCGGCTGCGCTACGCGGGCCGTATCGAGGACCGCGACGGCGCCGACGACTTCTACGAGGCGTTCTTCAACTGGCCCGCCCTCTACCTGCTCGGCGGCGCCGACGACCTCCTGCCGGCCGCCAAACGCCACTGGGAGGGCGTCACCGCACAGCTCACCGAACTCGGCCTCCACAAGGACGAGTTCGAGCGCGGCTACGACTGGTTCCACCAGGGCGAGGCGCTGCTGATGTTCTACGGCATCTGCGCCGCGGACCCCGAGGACCCGCTCTTCAGGGAACGCGCCCTGCGCTTCGCCGAGCAGTACCTGCCGGACAGCCCGAGCGGCCTCTACGATCCGGAGGCCCGGATCATCCGCTCCCCGCACAACGGTTCCGACGGCCCCCGCCCCGGTCTCGGCCCCCAATGGGACGACGGTTTCGCCGAGGACCAGCCCGGCATGCGCCCCTACGGCCTGCCCCTGGAGGACGTCCCCGGCATCTCCCGCTGGGACGACCTCGCCGACCCGGACCTCGCCGTCCGCATGGGCCACCACATGCGCGACCGCCTGGGCCGCGGCGACACCGCGGTCAACCTCGCCGCCACCGCACTGGTCGCCAACGCCTGGCTCTACGACCACGATCCTCGCCTGTCCGCATGGGTGCTGGCCTACGTCGACGCCTGGCGGGAACGCGCCGACCGCCTCGGCGTCCTGCCGGACAACGTCGGCCTGTCCGGCGAGGTGGGGGAGTACCACGACGGCCGCTGGTTCGGCGGCCACTACGGCTGGACCTGGCCGCACGGCGTCCACACCCTCGGTGCGGCGACCCTGGTCGCGGCCGTCAGCGCATGCCTGGTCGGCGGTGACCTCGACCGACTCGACCTGGCCCGCCGCCCGCTCGACCAGGTGTGGGAGCAGCGCCGTACCGGCTTCCTCGCCGACCTGCCGGCCGCCCAGCGCCGAGCCTGGTCACCCCTGCTGGGCGACGACGCCGCCCGCCCGGTCACCCTGGTGCCCACCCGCGTCGGCGTGCACGGCTGGTTCGACCCGCAGCCGCCCCAGACCGCGTACTGGACCTGGCTGTGGTGGTACGGCCGGCAGGACCAGGACCGCGAGCGCCTCGACGCCCTGGCCCGGGAGGCCGGGTACGACTGGTCGGCCGTACACCCCTTCCGCAACAAGGAGGAGGCCGGGCACGAACCGCCCTGGCTCTCCTACCTCGCCGGTACCAACCCCGACTACCCCGAGCAGGCCCTGCGGATGGCCCTCGCCCAGGTCAGGCACCGCATGGCCCTGATCGCCGCCGACCACGCCGGACCCGACGAGATCGACCTGCACTGGTGGCAGCGGCTGAACCCGGTGGTCACCGAGGTGCTCACCCAGCTCACCACGGGAGCGCCGCAGACCCTCTACAACGGGGGCCTGCAACTGGCCCGCGTCCGCTACGACGACCTCGACCGCGGACGCCCCGGCCTGCCGGACGACGTGGCCGCCCTCGTCGAGGGCCTGGACACCGCCACGACCACCGTCCACCTCGTCAACCTCAGCCTCACCGACACCCACACCCTCCGCGTGCGCGGCGGAGCGTTCGGAGAGCACCTCGTCACCACCGCGCACTGGCAGGTCACACCCACGGACACGGCACCCGACGCGCACGCCTACGGCCTGCCCGCCCCCGACCCGACCCCGCTGTCGGCCGCGGTGGACGGCAACGCCCTGCACGTCACCCTGCCGCCCGGCCACGAGATCCGCCTGCGGCTGGACATGCGCCTGAACGCCTCGCGCCCCGGCCACCAGAGCATCCCCACCCACTCCAGGAGCACCCGTTGACCGACACGCACGCCCTCGCCGTCCCGCAGCACCCGGACAGCCCCGGCCCGCAGGAGGCACCGCCCGTGTGGCCGCTGCCGGTGCGTGGCGAGACCCCGCCACGGGCCGACGGCGCCGCGGTCGCCGCGCTCGACCAGGTCAGCGCGGCGACGGCCTGCGCCAAACTCCACGAACTGGGCATCAGGCGCACCTACCTGCAGGGACCCACCGCCCTCGAGCCCGGCCAGAAGGTGACCGGCCGGGTACGCACGCTGCAGTTCATGCCCCAGCGCGAGGACGTGGCCAGCGGGCTGGGCCAGGAGTACGTGGAGCGCAGCACCGCGCTGTGGGCCGTGCTCGAAGCGATCGAACCGGGCGACGTCCTCGTCGTGCAGGCCTACGGCAGCCCGTTCACCGGCTGCTTCGGCGACATGCTCGTGCGTTACTTCAAGCGCAGGGGCGGCGCCGGCATCGTCGTCGACGGACACATCCGCGACGCCCCCCGCGTCCGCCGCCTGGGCGTGCCCATCTGGTGCACCGGGACCACCCCCCACTACGCCTCCCAGTCCGAACTCTTCCCCTGGGCCTACGACGTGCCCATCGCCGCCGGCGGTGTCCTGTGCCTGCCCGGCGACCTGGTGGTCGCCGACGACGACGGGGCCGTGGTCGTCCCCCGCGCCAAGTCGCCGCTCATCGTCGACAGTGCCCAGGACCACGAGCAGTGGGAGGAGTTCAGCCGGCAGCGCATCGACGACGGCGCCCGCCTGTCCGACTACTATCCCCTCACCCCCGACAGCCGCGAGGAGTACGAGCAGTGGCGCGCCGCCCGGCCCCGATGACCACCGCCACGACCGGCACCGACCCGTTCCCCCTCGGGCTGGGCTGCGCCCCCATCGGCGACCTGTACGGCGCAGTCGATCCGGGCGTCGCGGTCGCCACCGTGCACGCCGCCCTCGCCCAGGGCTGCCACCTCCTGGACACCGCACCCAAGTACGGCAACGGCCTGTCCGAGCGGCGCGTCGGGCAGGCCCTCGCCACCGCGGGCCCGACCACCCACCAACTCGCGACCAAGGTGGGCTGGAGCGTCGCGGAGGGCCGCGATCCGGAGCCCGCCTTCAGCGCGGACGGGGTGCTGCGCAGCCTGGAGGACAGCATGCGCCGCCTCGGCGTGGACCGGTTCGACATCGTCCACGTCCACGATCCCGACGACCACCTCGACCAGGCCGTCGCCGAGACAGTGCCCGCCCTGGTACGGCTGCGCGACGAAGGAGTCGTCGGAGCCGTCGGGGCCGGCATGAACAGCGACCGTGCCCTGGCCGAACTCGTACGACGCACCGACCTGGACCGGGTTCTGATCGCCGGCCGCTACACCCTCCTGGAACAGGGCGCGCACCACACGCTCCTGCCCCTGTGCGCCGAACGCGGCATCGGAGTGATCGCGGCCGGCGTCTTCAACTCGGGCCTGCTCGCCGACCCGCGCCCCGGCGCCCCCTACAACTACCGCCCCGTTCCCGAGGACGTGCTCCAACGGGCCGTGCGACTCAAGGAGATCTGCGACCGCCACCAGGTGCCGCTACGGGCCGCGGCACTCCACTTCCCCCTCACCCACCCCGCCGTGACCACCATCCTGGTCGGAGCGGCAACCCCCACCGAGATCACGGACAACATCACCCTGGCCCACACCCCCCTGCCACCCGCTCTCTGGCCGGACCTGCGCGACGCGGGCCTCATCGACCCGGCGGTACCGCTTCGATGACGAGCGGCCGCCGGAGCGCAACGGGCCGGGGTCACGCCTGGTGGACGTTCCGAGCCCCGGGCAGCGGCTCGACCTTGACCTGGAGAATGCGGAATCCGCGCCGGTTGCGGGTCCGCATCAGCTGGGGCGCGCGGGGCGCGAGCTCAGTGCCACCTGTCACCGCGGGTCGACACCCCATATCTTGATGGGCTCGTACGCCCCGTCGCGGAAGTCGAAGACAGTCACCTCGGTGTCGTATATCTGACGGAAGTGGCCCCCGTACCCGGGCTGCGCGATGTGCGGGGCGAGCAGATCCAGCAGGCTCCGGAGGTAAAGCATGGAGTCGTCGACCCAGTGGTTGCGTGCGAAAAGTTCCCACTCGTAACTCTCCCCGGAACTCGTGACATCTCGCACCTCGCGACGCAGGGAAACGACGTCTCCACCGGGCACCCGACGGTTGGCGTAGTTGTCGGGGATGAGCAGTGGGTACAGGAACTCGTCCTGGACGTCGAGACCCTCGGGGAACTCGGCGTCCATGCCCAGGTGCCACCGCAGGGCGCCCATGACCCGTTCGGGGGTGTCGTCGCGCAAGTAGCAGGAGAAGACGACCTCGTAGCGCTCACTCATGGACGGGATTGTGCACGGTTGGACTGACACCGCCACGACGGTCAGGCCGTGCTCCGATGGTGTCGTTGGTAGTGCCGTGCGGAGCGGGCTCGGTTGCCGCAACTCGTGGAGCACCATTCCCGGCGGGGGTGGTTCTTCAGGAAGTACAGGACGCAGCTCGGTGCCAGGCAGGCGCGGAGCTGGTGACGGGAGTCCTGGCTGAAGAAAATGACCGCCTCTTCGGCGATGGCGGACAGGACTGCCGATGCCGCCTCTCCGCTGGTGTACCTGCGGCGTGAGGGCTCGGCACCCGGGGACCAGCACAGCACCGGCCAGTGAGGTGTCCGGCCGGCGGCCTCGTTCAGCACGTGAACCGCCGTGGACAGGTCAGGGATCTCGGACGCGGCTTCCGGCCGTGGCTCCTGGGTGACCTCCGCGGCCAGTCCGCGGAGGGCGTCACGCAGGCTGATCAACCGGTCGCCCAGCCGGTCGAGGTCCGCTGCGGCGAGGCCGTCGAGGTCGTCCGCCGTCATCAGGTCTGTTCGCGGGCAGACGGAGGACAGCCATGCTTCGACGCCTCCCGGGTCGCGCAGCGCGTCGTACCGACCGTGGCGATCCGCCCAGATGGTGTTCATCAGCTCCACGGGGAGCGGCTCGCCCATGAGGGGCGCCCTGGTGTCCATCTGCCCAGGCTACAGCACTTCTAACGGTTAGATTTGGCTTCAACCGTTTGACGCGGGCGCCGGATCGCGTCAAGATGTATCTGACGCTTTACATGCCTCACAAGCGTTAGATCGTGCGACGGGAGAGGGGCGGCCGCCGCTCCGGCGCACGGGGAAGGAAGACTGATGATCGACTCGATGCGCCACGTGCATGAGGGTTTTCACGAAGGCGAGCTGTCCGTTCAACGCCGTGCGGGAGTAGCCGGAGAGGCTGCCCGGCTCAGGGGCATGCTGGCTCCCGCACGGCTGCGCAGCGGGGTCGTGCAGTTCCTGGCGGAGCGCACCTTCGCGGCGATCACCGGCCGTGACGTCGACGGCCGACTGTGGATCACCCCGCTCGTCGGTCCCCCCGGATTCCTGCGCGCCGTCTCACCGGACGTCCTGCATGTGCAGGCACTGCCCACGGAGGGCACGCCGCTGCGGCGTCTTCCCGAGCATCAGCCGGTCGGCATGATCGTCATCGAGTTCGCCACGCGTCGGCGACTGCGCATCAACGGCACCCTCACCCACACCGACGAGAGCGGGCTGTACATCGATGTGGAGCAGGTGTACGGCAACTGCCCCCAGTACATCCAGAGCCGGCACCTTCACAGCGCGCCCGATCCGGCCGTCAGCGCGGGGCCGGCACGGCGAGGAAGCGCTTTGACGCACGACGACATCGCCTTGGTCCGACGGTCCGACACCTTCCTGGTCGGCACCACCCATCCCACCCGGGGCAACGACGCCTCGCACCGCGGCGGGTCGCCGGGATTCGTCCGGGCTGAGAACGGGCGGCTGTGGTGGCCCGACTACTCGGGCAACAACATGTTCAACACCCTCGGCAACCTCAGGACGGACCCCACCGCGTCGCTCCTCTTCTTGGACTTCACCACCGGACGCAGCCTCCACCTGTCCGGACACGCCGAGCTGGAGTGGACACGCCCGGGCGTCACCGGCGACGACGACGGCACCGGCCGACGGGTGCACTTCTATCCCGAGCATCTGGTGGCCGACCTCGAACTGCCCCTGAGAGCGGACTCCGTCGCCGCGACTCCCGGCAACCCTCCGCTGACCGACTAGGACTTGTCCGGCCGGTCATGCGCGGAGCCAGATGGTGAAGGCCGCGATGGCGGTGCCCAGGTGGACGTAGCCGCGCTTCGGGTACCGCTCTTCGCCGAAACCGGGCGACCGCCCGCCGAATGAACCCTTGCGCGGGCGGGCGGTCTGGCTGGTGCCGTATCAGGGAATGCCTGCCCGGTCGTGCCGGCTCGGCCGCCGGGTTGGGTTACGGGGTGACGGTCAGTGGTTCGCCGGGGTTGATGACCTTGACCGGGACGTCCGGTACGAGGCGGTGGACGGCGTCGACGAAGAGGGTGGGGTCTTTGTCGCTCTTGAGGAAGAGCGTGTCGCCTATCGTGCCGCCGGTGAAGGCGTAGTGCTGGGGGATGGCGAGTTTGGGGCGGAGGGAGGCGGTGAGTTCGGCGGCCTCTTCGGCGTTCATGACGACTTGTCTGCTGCGTGGTATCCGGGTGTGCAGGCCGTTGACGGGAAGCAGTGCGACGTCGAGTGGGCCGTAGCGGTCGGTGAGGGTGTGCAGCTCTGGGATGAGCAGGGTGTCGCCGGCGAAGTAGACGCTGCGCCCGCCGCCGCTCACCACGTAGGTGACCTCGTGGACGCCGTGCTGGCCGGGCGCCGCGGAGATGGTCAGGTCGCCGACCCGCGCGGACTGCCACGGCTCGAGCGCGCGGACGTTGCTGAATCCCGCCTTGCGGGCCTTCTCGAGGACCGGTCCGGCGACCAGCAGCGGCACGTCCTTGCGGGGGTAGCGGCTCAGGGCGTCGAGGTCGCAGTGGTCGTAGTGCTCGTGGCTGATCACGACCGCGTCGAGGTGCGGCAGTGCCTCGGGCTGCAGGGCGATCGGTTCGCCCGGGTGGTAGAAGGCGCGTTGGGAGAACCAGGGGTCGGTCAGCACGGTCAGGCCGCCGATCTGGATCAGGTGGCAGCTGTGGGTGATCCGGGTGATGACAAGCGGTTCGGTCATTGCCTTTGCCTCATCTGGCGGGCGGTGGATATCGAGCAGGGCAGGTCGATCCCGGCGCGGTGCGCCGATGCGCGTCCCACGCTCAGCGCGCGCCGGGGTGCGTCACGTGCAGGCCGCCGAGCGGTGTGCGCTGCGCCAGGACGACGCGCCGGCTGATCCGCCAGCCGCCCTCCCCGCGCCGCAGGGTGTCGAGGTGGGTGACGCTGGCGACGGATCCGTTGGCCATGAGGATGAGCCCCTTGGACTGCGCGGTGACGTCGTCGTCCACCTGACTGCTGATCACGATGTTCGTGATGTGGTGCGCGACGGGGTTGCCGGCGCCGAGTGAAAGTGCGCCGTTCCTGATCGCCTCGATGCCCTCGAAGGTGCCGGCTCCGACGTCGCTGAGGTCGTAGACGGCGTCGGGGGTGAAGGTCTCGCCGAGCCGGTCGAGTTCGCCTCGGTCGACGATGTGTCCTGCCAGGCTCAGGGTCCGGTCGATGGCTCGGTGGTCTTCCGGGGTCAGTTCGTACGTCATCGGGGTCTCCGTTCGTCTTGGTATCGCGTACCAAAACGTATCGAGTTCCATTCGGGACGGCAACCGTCCGAGGTAAGCTGCGTGCATGACCTCGTCACGGCCCCTTGTCGAACGCAAGCAGCGCCAGGCGCGGCAGCGCATCATCGAGGCCGCTCAAGAGCTGTTCCAGGAACACGGCTTCGACGGCGTCTCGGTCGGCGACATCGCCGAACGCGCCGAAGTCGGCCGCACCACGTTCTTTCGCCACTTCCGCGACAAGCAAGAGGTCGTGTTCGCCAGGGAGCAGGAGTTGCTCGACCTGGTCGCCGCGGCCGGCGAGACGGACGACGCCCCGCCTCCGCGCAGCGTCACCGAGGGCGTCGAGCAACTGGGCCCCGTCGTGGTCGCCCTGTGTACCCAGGCGACCGCCGACGCCGCGGGTTACGCGCGCCACTTCGCGTTGATCGAACAGCACCCGGAACTGCGCGACCGCGACGCCGTGAAGATGCAGCAGTTCGGGGACAAGCTCAGCGAACTGCTCATCCGACGCGGATCCGATGAGGCGACCGCCGTCCTTGCCGGCCAGATCGCACTGGCCTGCTTCCAGACCGCCAAACGCCTCGGCAACAACGCGCACACCCTGGCGGAGGACACCCGCGCCGCACTCACCCGAGCACTGACCCTCGGGAGCGGAACCACCGACACGGCAGCCCCGTAAAACCGGCTGGAGCCGTAGCGGGCGACGTATGCGGAAACCTTGGAAGTTCGCTGCCGGACCGACTTCAAATAGGCCTTGCCGGCCAACGTGTCGTCCTCTGGGGGCGGTGACGGTATCCACCCTCCGCTCCACTGCCCCTGCCGCACAGGACCTCGACTGCCGAACTCTCCTCCCTGAACTCGCGCTTGCGCCAACTGCGGAGGGCACCGGCATCGCCGCTCTCATGCGCGCGCATGCTCAGAATCGCCGAGATGCCGAGCCGTGTCGTACACTGCCCACAGGAAATGGATAATCAGAGATTTTTCCATTAGCTCGAAGAAGGTGGAACCGGCATGGCCGAGACCATGGTCACGAAGGCTCCGCTGCTTGGCGAGCCGCTGGCGGTCGAGCTGATGAACACCTTCTACCTCGACCGCGGCTCTGCGCAGGAGGCACTGGACGACGACGCCGCCGTCGCAGCTTGGCTGCGCGCGGTTGCCGACCGCCTGGCGGCGGAAGCCGGCCTGGAGATCGAACACCTGGCGGAGAACGAGGTGGGTACGGCCGCCGGGGCGTTGCGTACTCTGCGTGACGCTCTGCGTCGGCTGGCGTCGGAGATGACCGACGACCCGCGCCCGCCGGTCACCGGACCCGAACTGACACGGCCGGAGGCGCTCGCCGCCCTCAATGCGTCGGCACGAGCCTGGCCGGAATTGGCGTGGCCCGCCGCCGGCGAGCCCTCACGCCTGTACCGAGGTTCCGGGACCGCCGCGGAGTTCGCCGTGCAGCTCATCGCGCACCAGGCCGTCGAACTCTTCGCGGGCCCTGATCGCGCCCGGCTGCGGCCTTGTCTGGCTCCGAACTGCCCGCTCTTCTTCGTCAAGAACCACGCACGCCGGGAGTGGTGCTCCGCGGCGTGCGGTAACCGAGTGCGCGTCGCTCGCCACTACCGGCGCCACCAGGCGGCCCGGCAGGACTGAGGTCGCGGTCGCCCTTCGCGGGCATGCCCGCTTGCCCGGGTACCGGAGTGGAGGCTCTGGAGCGTGATGCCGCTGACCGGGACCGGGGCCGACTGTGCGCGCCGGCGGAAGGCGCTGACCGGCCGTCCGGTGCGGGATCTGTCGGCGAGCTGGTGATCACGGCCGGGACCGTCTGGGTGTCGGCCTGAGGCGGGGCGCGCCCCCCCATCCGGCATGTCACCGGCGATCCCGGCCGGGGCATGTCGACCGGACGCCGAGACGCACACCCCTGCCCCTCCTCGATCCCGTGCCCCTTCCTTGCCGTGAGCGCTTCGTGCGGGCGGTGGTCGTCACGCGCCCGCCTGCTGTCGCGTCGGTGTGCCTGACCTCCAACCACATCTAATGGTAAATCCTTTGCCCTGCCATTTGACCGGCAAGGATGATCATGGCACCATCGCTAATGTCTGGAAGACGCCACAAGCATTAGCCATTCGCTTCGAAGGAGAACCCATATGCCTACGCTTCCGCAGGTCGAGCCCACCGAGGTCACGGGCGAGACGGCGAGTCTGCTCGCAGAGGTGAAGAAGAACATGGGAGCAGTGCCGAACCTGGTCAAGGTCATGACGAACAGCCCTGCCGTCCTGAAGGGCTGGCTGGCGCTGTCGGGGGCTCTGTCCGGCGGAGACCTTCCGCGGGGGGTCCGTGAGCGCCTCGCTATCGCAGCGGCGGAGTTCAACGGGTGCGAGTACTGCCTTTCCGCCCACACCTACGTGGCCGGCAAGGTCGCCAGGATCGAGGCCAGTGAACTCGAGGCGGCGCGTGACGCCAAGTCCGCCGATCCCCGCGCGGCGGCCCTGCTGGCACTGTCAGACGCGATCATCCGCGGGCGGGGGAAGGTCGACGGCACGGTTCTGGCGGACGCCCGTGCCGCAGGTGTCACTGACGGTGAAATCGTCGAGGTGGTGGGTAACCTCGCTCTCAATGTCCTGACGAACTTCCTCAACAACGTCGCCGACACCGACAACGAATGGCCGCTGGTCACACCCCACGCGCACTGATCCCGCGGATCCGGCTGGGTCTGCTGCCGCCGGCCGGGGCGCAGACCCGCCCGCCCCCCCCACAAGTACCAAAAGGCTGACCGGACACCGCCGGCCCGGCCGATGCCGAGGCCCGACTGCTCCTGGCCATCGGCCGCCGGGAGCGCTGCCGGACAGCAGAGAAGGAACGAGAGATGCAGCAGAAAAACAGGCCTTTCGAGCTCACCCAGGTCCAGATGCACACGCGCAGGCTCGCCGACGGCGTGTACGCGGTGATGTCGAGTGATGTCGACGAGACCGACCACACCGCGACCAACGCGGGGTTCGTCGTCGGTGATTCCGGTGTCCTCGTGGTCGAGTCGCTGAGTAATGGACGGCTGGCGTCCCAGGTCATCGGTGAGGTCCGGAAAGTCACTCCACTGCCTATCCGATTCCTGGTGAACACGAGTTTCCACGGAGATCACTGCTTCGGGAACTTCGCCTTCCCCGCCCAGACGGTTGTGATCCAGCACGCGGCGACCAAGCGGGAGATGGACACCCGCTTCGAGCAGGACCGCTCGTTCATGATCGAGCTACTTGGCGCGAACGCAGGAATCGAAGAAGTGGTGCCCCGTTCGGCGGACATCACCGTCTCCGGAGCGACCTCACTCGATCTGGGGGGAAAGCACGTGGACGTCGATCACATCGGCTTCGCCCAGACCGACGGCGACCTGATCATTCGGGTACGCGAGGAAAACGTCGTCTTCGTCGGGAACATGCTGCAAGCGCCGCCGCCGGCATTCCCATGGCTCATCGAGGGACGAGCCGAGGAAGCGCTCGCGACGTACAGGCGCCTCCACGAAATCCTCGACGACAGGAGTGTGATCGTTCCGGGGCACGGACGAACCATGCGCCGCGCCGACATTCTGCACTCGGTTGCCTACATCGAAAAACTGAACAGCCTGGCGAGCGAAGCGAAGACGAAGGGATTGCCGGCCGACCAGGCTCGGGAGGTGCTTGCGATGAAGGAGTACGGCGGTTACAGCATGTACGAGTTCATCCACCAGCAGGTCAATATCCCCGCCGTGCTGGGCCTGGAATGACCGCATGGCGGACGGAGGAGCAGCCGAGGAGCTGACCGTTCACGTCCGATCGGGTCGGTAGCGTCATTTCAGGCCGGAGCGCTGGAGTACCAGCCGAAAGTACTCGGGATCGGCAGGGATGGACTCCACAGAGCGAGAGCCGTTCGGTCTGCCGCCTCGGTACTGTGACTTCTCGGTCTGCCGCCTCGGTACTGTGACTTCGCATGACCGACTCCGAGATCGAGATCACCGCAGACCTGGTGCGTGACCTGCTGCAGGAGCAACATCCGGACCTTGCAGGGCTGGCCATCCGTGAGGTGGCGGGCGGCTGGGGCAATCAAATGTGGCGCCTCGGGGACGAGTTGGCCGTGCGCATGCAGCGCATGGACCCCACCCCTGAACTCCAGCTCAAGGAGCGGCGGTGGCTACCCGTGCTGGCCCCGCGCCTGCCGCTCCCGGTGCCGACGCCGCTGCGGTTCGGTGAACCGTCCGAGCGCTTCCCCAAGCACTGGACCGTGATGACGTGGGTTCCCGGCGAGCCGCTGGACCACTGCTCGATCAGCCGCGGCTTCCACGCGGCCGACACGCTGGCGGGCTTCCTCCGGGCGCTGCATGTGGAGGCGCCCGTCGGGGCGCCGATCGCTACGGATTTCGGTGCGCATCCCAGGGACTGCACGGACGGCTTCGAGAACTTCTTCCAAGCCGTCGCCCTCCACGGTATTGCCGACGACATCCGGGCCGTCTGGCACGAGGCTGTAGCGGCCCCCACGTGGGAGGGTCAGCCGGTGTGGGTGCACGGCGACCTCCACCCCGCGAACGTCGTCGTCTCGGACGGGACGCTCTCGGGCGTCGTCGACTTCGGTGCCCTGGTCGCAGGCGATCCGGCGTGGGACCTCGCCGCCGCCTGGGTCCTGCTGCCCGCGGGCATGGCCTCACGTTTCTTCGACACGTACGCGCGTGCAGACGAGGCGGCGATTCGGCGCGCCCGCGGGCTGGCCGCCATGAAGAGCCTGTTCCTGATGGCCATGGGGCAGAACGGAGACCGGGGCCTTCCCGGCGGCAAGCCTCATTGGGGGCCCGTAGGCAGGGCGGCACTCGATCGTGTCCTGAAGGGCGTCTGACACAGGCTTCTTCGAACCTGTTCTCGATCCTGGTTGAGGGCCATGCGGTACGAACTGCTGCGCCATGCACTGGTGCGGTCGGCGATGGTCGCGGTGACGAAGTGTGCGGGGAGCGGCCGCGAGCGGCTGGGGCTGCTGTGCGTGCGGGGAGTACGTGATTTTTTTGTACGCGATGCGCCGGCCCGGTGGGGTCCGTGACTCGGCCGGGGTGAACCCGCTGGCGGCGCACGTGTCGGACGCGGGGATCGACGAGGCCGTGGAGCTGATCGAGCGGATGACCACCGACCGGCTGGAGGGCCCCGACTTCGTGGACCAGTACACGGAGCCTCTGGAGAGGGTCATCGAGGCGAAGCGCGAGGACCACGCTCTGCCCGAGGCGCCGGAGCCGAAGAAACCGGCGGGCAGGTGTTCGACTTGATGGCGGCCCTGCAGGAGTCCGTGGACAGGCCGAAGGCCTCGCGCGGCGAGAACACCGGTACCGACGCAGAGGTCCACGGGATGCCCGCGGCCCGGGGCTGACAGGTTGCCAGCGGGGCAGGTCAGAGTTGATGCCCGCCTCTTCAGAGGACGTGCGGGTCAGGCCGTGTCGGCGTGGGCTGTCAGGAGATGCACGACACCGGCGTCAGCACGGGCCCGCCCGGCGCATTCGGCGCTGCGCGTCTCGCGCGCCTCGGGTCACGTCTTGTCGGCGGCCTCGTTTCCAGCGTTCATTGCGGCAGCGAGCGCCAGTATCGCTTCGACCTGCGCTATTGCGATTATGTGCTCGTTGAGCAGGCCGCGGACGCGACGATTCAGTTGCTCATCCACCTTCAGCCCAGCGATCAACTCCTGGGCCCTGTGGGCGTGTACGGTGTAGTCCCCCATCGTGGCCTCCCCCTCGTGTCGGCGCACAGTAACGCAACACTGGAGATCGATGGAACGGCTTTGTCCGTGAACTTCTTCGGTGCGAGGGATCACGACCGGTCGGGGGAGTGAGGACGACGCTCCGGCGGTGTCACCGGATCGATCACAGTGCTTACGGACCCTGGACTCCGCCGGGGAAGTAGCTCGACGCCGACCGCTGGATCGCGCCGGAATCCGACCGTGTTCGTGGCAGTCGGCGTCAGTCAGGCCGCTGGCATCACCGACCATGCCGTCGATGGGGCCTAGCGCGGTGGCCGGCTCGGTGGCGGTGAGCGTCACGAGTTTCATGGGCCGGATTCCGGCCTTATGCCGTGGTCAGGTGTGGCGGAGGGGCATCCGGCTCGGCAACTCCCACGGCACCACTGCGATGTGGATCCGCGCCCCGCTCGACGGCCTGCTCAGCGACGAGGACCTCACCGTCTGGAATCCGTGCGACGACCGCCCCAGACTCACGCCCGCGCAGCTGGCTGCCGTATGCGGCTGTCGTACGGGCTGAACCTGCCGCACCGCCAGGCCGCCGGGGCGGTGTGCTGGCGCATCGACTTCAAGCACGCCCACGGCCTGGAGTTGGAAACCCCCGGCTTCCACCACGCCGTGCTGTCCGACGTCAGCGACCGGCCTCCCGAGGGCGACCGAGACGCCCGGTTGCCGGGCCTGGCATTGACCCGGTTCCGGCAGGCCGGCCCGCTCAAGAGGCGTGCCGTCCGCCCCGGTCGGGCATTTACATAAACTATGAATATAAAACTGCTATGCTTCGGGCATGAGTCGTCAAGACACCGCTCCTGGCGCGTCCGCCGCCATCGGGGCAGCCCTCTACGGCCTGGCCACCAGGGCCACTAGACGGCTGCCCCGGGACATGAGCCTGACGTCCGCCGCCACCCTGGCCACCCTGGACCGGACCGGCCCGCGGCGCATCACCGATCTGGCCGCGGTCGAGGGCGTCACCCAGCCCGCGATGACCGCCCTGGTACGGGTGATGGAGGAGTCCGGCCTGGTCGAGCGGCGGGGCGACGCGGGCGACAAGCGGGTCACGCTGGTGTGCCTGACCGAGGCCGGAGCCTCCTACGTCCGGACCCGGCGTCAGGCGGGCGTCCACGCGTTCGAGCGGTTGATCGACAAGCTCACCGACGGCGAGGTCGAGGCACTGGTGGCCGCCCTCCCGGCGCTGAAGCATCTGGCAGAGCTCGAGAGCCAGGACCGCGAAAGGCCGAAGCAATGACGGGGCAGCCGGTCGACGGGGCCGAGGTGAAGGCCTTTTCGGCGGCGCTTTTCGAGACGCGGCTGCTGGTTCCCGCCCTGATGTTCATCGCCCTGGTCGTGGCGGCGGTCGCCAGCCTCGGGACGCCCCTCATCACCAGCGTGGCGACCTCGTACCACGTCTCGCTCGGCAGCGCACAGTGGACGCTGACCGTCGCGCTGCTCAGCGGTGCCGTCGCGACACCGGTCCTCGGCCGGCTCGGAGCAGGCCCGCACCGGCGGGCCACGATCCTCACCACGCTGGCGGTCGTCGTCGCCGGCAGCGCGCTCACCGTGCTGCCGCTGCCGTTCGCGTGGCTGTTGGCCGGCAGGGCGGCCCAGGGCGTCGGGCTCGGGCTGACGGCACTGATGATGGGCGTGGCCAGGGACCACCTCCCCGAGGAGCGCAGCGCGGCCGTGATCGCCTTGATCTCGGTGGTCTCGATCATCGGGGCCGGCGTCGGCTACCCGCTGGCCGCACTGCTCGCCGAGGTCGGCGGGGTACAGGCCGCCTACGGCCTCGGCCTGGTCGTCACCGCCGCCGCCCTCCTGACCGCGTGGCGCTCCATACCCGAAGCCCCCGAAGGCCGCTCTGCCCACGTGGACGTCGCGGGCGCGGTCGTCCTGGCCGCCGCGCTGCTCCTGGTGCTGTTCCTCGCCGGCGAACGAAACCTGTGGAGCCGGCACCTCGCCGGGGCGGTGGGTCTCGCCGTCGTCGCGGTGGTACTGCTCTGCGTCTGGGTCGTCCTCGAGCTGCGCAGCACGACGCCCCTGATCGATGTGCGGGCGGTACGACACCCGGCGGTCGCCGGGGCGAACCTCGCCATGTTCGTCGGCGGGATCGGCATGTACCTCCTGCTCACGCTCATCACCCGGTACGCGCAGACGCCGCACGGCGCCGGCTACGGTTTCGGGCTGACCACCTTCGTCGCGGGGCTGGTCCTCATCCCGTTCTCGGCACTGGGGTTCGTCGCCGGCAAGCTCACGCCGCGGGTCCGGACGCGGATCGCCGACCCCCTGCTCCTGGCCGGCAGCGCCGTCGTGGTCGGCGGCGGGTTCGCCCTGTTCGCGGCGGCCCGCTCGAACCTGGCCGAACTGTTCACGGCGATGGGCGTGCTCGGCTTCGGCGTCGGCAGCTTCTCGGCCGCGATGCCCGGCGTCATCCTGGCCGTCACCCCCAAGAGCGAGACGTCCGGCGCCATGAGCTTCAACTACGTCGTCCGCAGCGTCGGGTACTCCCTGGGCAGCGCCATCGGCGGCCTGATCCTCGCCGCGGGCACCGACCCCGGCCACCTCTTCCCCGACGACAGCGCCTACACCACCGCAGCGCTGGTCGGCATCGGAGCCATGGCAATCACGACAGTGACAAGCCTCGCTCTCGCCCGCCGACGCTCGTCCGAGACCACCCCGTAAGTCAGACGCACTCATCCCGACACTGGAGGTTCCATGCCCAAGGGCTACTGGGTCAGCGTCTACCGCACCATTTCGGACCCGGAGAAGCTGGCTGCCTACAACGAGCTGGCCGGTCCGGCCGTCAAGGCCGGGGGCGGCCGGGTCCTCGTCCGTGGTGGCCGGGTCGTGGCGCACGACGCCGGAATCGCCGAGCGCACCGTCCTGATCGAGTTCGACACCTTCGAACAGGCCGTCGCGGCGCACGAGAGCACGGCCTACCAGGAGGCGCTGGACGCCCTATCCGACGGCGTCGAGCGCGACTTCCGCATCGTCGAAGGTATCGACTGACCGAGGACCAGCCGGAACTTCACTGAAGCAGCAGGCTTCTGGGTGTATGGGCCCGCTTCCGTGGGAACCGCTGCCGGTGCCCGCGGAGGCTGTCCCGGCGGCCCGCTCGCGTGGTTCCGCACCGGGGAGCTCACGAAGATCTTCCTCTACTTCGCCAGAACCCGGTTCCGGGACGGGCGCGGCTCACCCCCCGACTTCTGGGCAGCCATGACCGCGGCTGGCGAACTCCTGGCCGGCCAGGCCCGGCCGGACCACGAAGAGGTGACCGCAGGGCTGGAGCGGTGCCGCACACAGGCCGTGGCCATCAGCGCGAAGTAGCAGCGTCGGCGACGGACATCCTCCGCCGGGTGCGCGGTCTTGACGGCTCCCCACGGCCAATCGGTGCCGCGCGGGCCACGCCGAATCCCGTAGCAACGCCCGTGTTCGCCCCATACAGTCGCCGCATGGCCACCGAGGACGAAAACCCAAGTCAGCTGGACATCACGACGATGCTCCAAGGCCAGACCAGTGCCTGTGAGGCAGCGCGCGACGCCATCTCCGCCGGTGGCGAGGTCATCCTCTACGACGGACAGGTCCCGCACTGGATGGTCTTCGGCATCGCCGCGAGAAGGCTGAGGTGGTCGTTGAAGATCGGCCTGACGACCGTCGGCCTTGACGAGACCGTCGAGATTCTCCGGGCGCGGCATCCGGACGAGCTGCTGCGTACCGGTCTTGGTTCTTCAACCTGTACTTCGACGCCACCGGGACCGAGCTCCTTGCGTGCAGCGGCGTCAAGAACGAGCGGCCCTCGCGGGCGGACGGTCAGAAGCTTCAGCTGTAGAGGCCGCCACCTGTATTTGCCGCAGTTGCTGCGAGGCGGGCAACGCCCGGCAGGACCGCAAGGAGGTCATCGTCGGTCATATCGTCGCCGTCCTCAGACCGGAGCCGCGTAATTCAGCAGCCTGCGGGCTCTTCAATTTCGGCGGAACTCGCTTTGCCGAGCGCTCGGGGCAGCCGCTTCGGCAGAGCGAGCACCTCTACGCCATCGTTCAAGGGGGGCGGGGGCGGGGCGGTGACCCACTCAGGCCGCGACCGCCACGTATAGATCTGTTCAAACGGCGGGGCCTCGGCCGAAGGCACCTCGAAGTACATGTCCCACTCGGCGACCGCGCTGTCCGGCTCGACAAGGTGGCAGGTCAAGGACTTGAAATCCTCGCTGGGTCACGCCGGCGCGTCGAGGCGGCCGTCTCGTCGTCAGGGGCGAGGAAGAGCAATCTGTCCGGGCCATTCGAGCATGATGGCAGCCCACGGCAGACGGGGTGCTGCGTGGTAGGTCTGAGCCGTCTGATCGGCGGGCGACATCGGCCGCGTAGGCACTTCTGACGGCTTGGGATGCCCATCGGTCGGCAGCGGCAGGGCTGTTGCCGAGGGGCCGTTCGAGGACGCCCGCGGGCATCGTGGTTCAGATGTCGAGGATGGCCGCGCGCCGGCCGGACCCGGAGGGCAGACCCGATCCTTCGGAGTTGGGCGAGGAACTGGCCGCTGGTCAGACGCTATTTCACTGGGTGAGTCTGGGGTGGCATATGAGGGTCGCGGCGACGGCGGTGAAGGCGGGGAAGTGTTCCGGCTTGCGTTCGTAGCGGCGGTGTGGGCGTCGGCAGCCGGAGAGCCAGGACACGGTCCGCTCCACAACCCAGCGGTGCCGGCCCAGGCGTCGTGATGAGTCGACACCCTTTCGGGCGAGACGGTGCCGGATGCCGCGGGCAGCGAGCCAACACCGCAGGAAGCGGTAGTCGTAGCCCTTGTCGCCATGCAGCTTGCCCGGCCGCCGGCGTCGTGGGCCGCAACGAGAGCGGATGGGCGCGATGCCGCGGACCAGCGGGATCAGGGCCTGGCTGTCGTGGAGGTTGGCGGCGGAGATGCCGACCGACAGAGGCAGACCCTGGCGGTCCACGAGGAGGTGGATTTTCGACCCCTTCGTGCCGTGGTCGGTCGGACTCGGTCCTGTCAGCGGCCTCCTTTGAGGGCGCGGACACTGACGAAGTCGTACGCGTGCCGCGACCAGTCCAGCTCGCCCCGGGCTCCGGGTTCGTACAGGACCAGGCGGTGGAGCCTGGCTCACACCCTGGTCTCGGCCCATTCGGTGAACCGCCGGAAAGCGGTCCCCCTGACAGCCCGAACCTGGCGGGAGATGGTTCCAGTTGCAGCCCGAGGTTGCCGTTCGTCGGTGTCGGTGCTGGACGGATGATGCCGATCGACGCGACATGACCTTCGTCGATCAATGGCCCGCAGGTCACGATCGTGCGGCCCGCCCGGGAAGGGTGTCCACCCGAGTACAACCATCACCGAACGCCATGAGTCTTCCCGCCGATAGTCACAGAACCATCGCGGGTCACCTCTGGAAACCCGCGTATCCCAGGAGACGCATGTTCATGCGCAGCAACCTTCGCCAAGTGCTCGCCACGGTTGTGGTCATGTCCGTCACCGGCGGACTGCTCACCTTGTCCGTGAGCACCGTGAGCGCGGTCACCACGCCGGCGAAGTACGCCGACGACTTCAACGGTGACGGGTACCGCGACTACGCCGTCGGCGACCTCAACGGCGGGGTCGTCGTGACGTACGGGACCGCCGTCGGTCTCGGCACCACCAAGACCTTCACCCAATCCAGCGCGGGTATTCCGGGGACAGCCGGTGACGCGGGCGGCTATGGCGACGCGTTTGGCGAGGACCTCGCCGTCGCCGACCTCAACCGCGACGGATACGCCGACCTGGCTGTCTCCGACTACTCGGAAAAGGTCGGCTCCAAGGTCGGAGCCGGCGCGGTCACGATCCTGTGGGGCAGGGCGTCGGGCCTCTCCGGTACCGACGCCGTCCGGCTCAAGGCCACCGCACGTTCCCGTCAGGGCTTCGGCAAACAGATAGAGACCGGAGACTTCAACGGCGACGGCAGGGCCGACCTGGCCGTCGCCGATGGCATCGACAGCGTCTATGTCTACCGCGGCGGCTTCACCAAGTCCGGTACCACGGGCGCGGTCACGAAGCACACGCCGAGCCCCTCCGTGACCGATGTACTCGAACCCGCCGGCCTGGTCGCCGGGAAAGTCACCAAGGACAGTGCCACCGATCTCTTCCTCCTCGGTCAGGGCTACCACAAGGGCAAGATGACCCAGGACGCGTGGTTCCTGCGAGGCGGCTCCACGATCAAACCGGGCAAGGTCACTGTCCTCGACGGCTCGCAGCCCGACTACAGCCCGACCGGCGTCGTCGCCGACTTCAACAAGGACGGCTACGGAGACCTTGCCGTCAGCGACGTCCGTTACGGCAAGAACGCGGGCTCGGTCGTCGTCTGGCGCGGCGGCAGCACCGCTCCGACGACGACGTACCGCCTGACGCAGTCCAGCCCGGGCGTCGCAACGGGTACCACGAGCAATGACTGCTTCGGCTCGAGCCTCGCCGCCGGTGACACCAATGCCGACGGCTACCCGGACCTGGCGGTCGGCGTCCCCGGAGAGAAGGTCGGCACGCAGACGAGCGCAGGCGGTGTCCATGTCCTGCGCGGCGGGAAGTCCGGATTGACCGGTACGAACTCCCAGTGGTTCACCCGCGCGACGACCGCGGTGCCAGGTAGTCCGACCAAGTACGACACCTTCGGATCCCTCGTCCGCCTGCGTGACATCGACCGTGACGGCGATCAAGACCTGCTCGTGTCGAGCAACTACTACAGCCCGAGCGTCCTGCTGCCCGGCAGCAGATCCGGCATCACGACGACCGGCGCCAAGGAGATCAGCGTCGCGGCGGGGTTCCCTCAGTAACCCTGGCGCACCGGAAAGCAGCACTTCCCGCCAACGGCGGCTTCCACGGCCGGCCCCGGCCCGGGCAACTTCG
The DNA here is from genome assembly GCF_042897315.1 of Streptomyces sp. NPDC001068. Lineage (NCBI taxonomy): Bacteria > Bacillati > Actinomycetota > Actinomycetes > Kitasatosporales > Streptomycetaceae > Streptomyces > Streptomyces sp. NPDC001068. The sequence continues at coordinate 33,402 of NZ_JBIAYD010000022.1, forward strand.
CGAAGGCGTGGGGGTAAACCGGTGAACGTGGCTGTCCAGGACGGCTCGGACGCCGTGATCAGGCCCGGCATGGCCGAGATCATCGCAGAGCAAGATCACTAACGGGGCGGCTCTCAGTCGGCCCGGCGGCGGGCCGTTGAAAATCATCCGGAGATTGCAGGGGTTCCTGGCAGGCTGGGATGTATGGCTCCCCTCGACGATCAAGAACTGATCACCGTGATCCAGAATGCCGTGTCGCCGGTCTGGTCCGTTCGCGGAGCGGCTGGGCGGCGGCTCGCGGGTTCGGACAAGATCGTGGAAATGGCGGACGTCCTCCAGCGTCTTCTCCTGGACGCCCAGGACACCTGGGTTATCCAGGAGACGGCCGAGGCGTTGCTGGAGCGCAGGGACACCATCGGCCTGCGCCAAGTCCTGCTCGCCTACAGCCAGGCGGGCACCCATGACGCCGTGGACCACCTCGGTGCTGCCCTGGACTGCAACCCCGAATGGGAGACGACCCAAGGCGCGGACTGGCTGATCAAGCAATACCGAGAGCTGGCGACGGACCCCGACGCCGGGGTCCGCAACGAAGCCCAGCAGATCCTGGCGAAGCTACGGCCACGCGAGGGATGGGTGCGTGACTCAAGGGCCGACTCTTGATACTCAGTCGACCTAGCGTTGACTGGGGCCACGCATAACCGGGCCCCGGGGCCGCCTCAGGCCGGAACTCTGAGCCTCTTTCTACTTGGCTGGCTGGCCGGTTGGCGTGGGGTGGCGTCTGGGAAGGGGTGAAACTCCCGGTAGATGGGTTGTCGACCAACAGCAACCGGTCCGCCCGGCGTCGGGAGCGCGGAACGCGCTGGCGTCGCCTCACGGCTGACCGGCAGGCGCTCCTGGTGCTGGCCCACCTGCGCTGCGGGCACACCTACGCGCAGCTCGCAGCCGGCTTCGGCATCGGGCTTGCCACCGCCTACCGCTCCATCGCCGAGGCCGTGGACCTCCGGGCCTCCGGGCCTCCGGGCCTCCCTTGCCCCAGACCTTGCGACGGCCGCCCGTACCGCGGTAGGCAAGGCGTTCGTGACTTTCGTCGGGACGCTGTTGCCGATAGACCGGAGCGCCGCCGACCGGCCCCACTCCTCGGGCAAACACCGGCGCCACGGTATGAACGTGCAGGTTATCGCCGACCCGTTCGGCCGCCTGCTGTGGGCCTCGCCAGCCCTGTCCGGCGCCGTCCACGACATCAGGGCGGCCCGCACTCACGACATCATCGACACGCTGACCGATGCCGACGTCAACTGCTGGGCCGACATGGGGTACCAGGGCGTCGGCGGCGCGATCCGCGTTCCCATGCCGCGGCAGGTGGGAGAAGCCCTCCGAAGGCCAGCGCGCCGTCAACGTCTCCCACGCCAAGATCCGCGCGCACTCGGCGGGCAGGCCATGGCCACCCTGAAGTCCTGGCGGCTCCTACGCAGACTCCCCTCCAGCACCACCCGCATCACCGACCTGGTCAAAGCCGTTCTGACCCTCCACCTCACAACATCGAACTGAGGCCGGCAACGCCTCACTGAACCTTCTCTCCAGCTCAACACCGCAGCCCGAGACAAGAAGTGCCTCAGTGATCGCAGCGTGATCGTCCGGGTCGATACTTGCGTCTGAGCCAGCTGTGATTGCTATGGAGGCGTGCATGCTGCAGGAAGACGGCCCGCGCGCGGTCGAGATTGACCTCGGGCACGGGATGGTGACCATCGGGGGCGGCCTACTCCTGATGGATGAACACGGCTGTCATGTACTTGTGCCCGACCGGGACGGCAGCGGCGTCCTTGACGTCACCTTCGTCGCGTGCACGCAGAGCGTCTTCGGCTACCCGAACGACGAGGCTCAGGAGGGCCATCCGCTGGCCCGCGGCCTGGCCTACGGGGTCTACGAGGTACTCGGCTCGGACTGGGCGCAACGTCTGGAGCAGCAGAACCGAGTGCGTTTCCCGGAAGTGCGCTGGCAACCCAAGCGGCACTTCCTGATGCTCATGCACGAGTCGATGGGCGAGTTCCTCGCCGACGACGTCCGCGTCGGCTTCCACCCCGGCACGCTCAGCACCGGCGTCTTCGACCACATCGCGCACCAGGTACTCCAGCAGGCGCTGGACGCGGACGTCCCGACGATGCTGCCCCACCGTGAGATCGATCCGGCCTGACGTCCGCGTGCGGCCGCACGCAGCGGGTGGGCCCCCGAACCCACTCGGCAGCAAACCCGATGCCCGGAAATCCAGCTCCGCGCAGCCCGACCGCCTCAACCTTGCAGGGCTTGAGGTTGGAACAGGCTCAGTGTCGTTGAATGAAAAATAGTTGGCTCGTCGTCGAGTTGTGGAGAAGATGCGCGGTGATCACAAGCCGCATTGCCGCTGGGCTCGAAGAGCAGTACGGGGCAGAAGTGAGTTTGGCTTCCTCTCTGATGAAAGAGGCTGAGGTCAGCGTGCTTCATGAAATTAAAGAAGAAAGGTGACGGCCGCAGTTTTAATTCTTGCGGACGGGAATGTGGACGAACTATCCGGGATTGTGCTGGCAACGAGAGCCGCGGAGGCTACTGCTTCGGCGCCGTCGCCGACATCCACGCGCGCACCGGAGTCCGTGACTCGCTGAAGTGCCCGCTCGAGCACTCAGATGACCTTCTGAGGCGTCAGCCCCTCAAGTCGGTCGACGAGGTCAGCAACGAGATCGCTGTCGCACGGGCCTGTTTCCCACGCTCCCACGCACGGCTCCTGGTATCGCTCTCTCGGACGAAGCCGAGCATTTCAAACAATCTCGATATTCCCATGCTGCTGTACCGAACGAATGACACAGTGCCGGGCATGATGACTTCCCCACTTCTGCAACAGCTCGCCCGCACCCGCCGCTTCACCCTCGGCGCACCCGCCCGATTCACCGTGGCACCGGACGGTGCCCGTGTCCTGTTCCTGCGGAGCCGGGCCGGAGACGATCCGGCCAGGTGCCTGTGGAGGATCGACCTGGCAACCGGCGCGGAGCGCCTGCTGGCTGACCCTGCCGGGCTGCTCGGCGACGCGGCCGATGAGGTGCCGGAAGAGGAGCGCATCCGGCGCGAGCGCGCCCGGCAGCAAGCCGCCGGGATCACCGACTACGCCACCGACACGGCCGCCCGGGTGGCCGCGTTCGCCCTCTCTGGGCAGCTGTGGGTGGTGGATACGGGCTCCGGCGCCGTGCGGCAACTGCACGCTCGGCAGCCGGTGGTGGACCCGCGCCCGTCCCCGGACGGCCGGTACATCGCCTACGTCTCCGGCGGCGCGCTCCGGGTGATCGGCGCCGACGGCAGCGGCGACCGAGCGGTGGCCGCACCCGAGCCGGAGGAAGGTCCGGACGTCTTCTTCGGCCTGCCGGAGCATGTGGCGAGCGAGTCGATGGGCCGATACCGGGCGTACTGGTGGGCACCAGACGGGGAGCGGCTGCTGACCAGCAGGGTGGACAACCGGAAGGTCGGGCTGTGGTACATCACCGATCCGGCCGATCCCGCCAAGCCGCCGCGCACGATGCGCTACCCGCAGGTCGGTACCGCCAACGCCGACGTCACGCTCTGGATCGCGGACCTGGCGGGCAACCGCACCGAGGTCCACTGGGATCGCGCCGGCTTCGAGTACCTCCCCGCGGCTGGCTGGGACGAGCACGGTCCATTCGCCGCCGTCCTCAGCCGCGACCAGCGCACACTCCAGGTACTGGCCGTCGACCCGGCAGACGGTACGACCAGCCTCCTGGCCGAGCGGCGCGATGAGTGCTGGGTGGAGCTGCTGGTGCCCGGAGTGCCCGCGCGGACAGACACCGGCCTGCTCGTCGACTACCTCGACCGGGACGAGACCCGACACCTGAGCATCGACGGTACGCCGGTCACGCCGGACGGCCTGCAACTGCACGAGGTGCTCGCGGTGGACGGCGAGACGGTGCTTTTCACCGCGTCCGCAGAACCCACCGAACGCCATGTCTGGAGGTACCGTCCGGGCCAGGGCATACGCCGGTTGACCGAGCAGCCGGGCGTGCACTCCGGCGCATTTGGCGGCGGCACGTTTGTACACACCACGCGCACGCTGGATCTGCCGGGCTCGCACACCACCGTGCACCGCCTGACCGGGGACGGCCGACCGGAGCCGGATGGCCCCGCGCCCGTCGAGATCAGGTCGCACGCCCAACGACCGCTGCTGCAACTGCGTATTGAGTCCGCCGCCGTCGGGCCGCGCGAACTGCGCACCCACCTCTTCCTGCCGTCCTGGCACCGGACCGGCGATGCCCCGCTGCCGGTGCTGGTCGACCCCTACGGCGGCCCCGCGATGCAGAAGGTGCTGGCCGAGCAGAGCTCTCACACCCTCGTCTCCCAGTGGTTCGCCGAACAAGGCTTCGCGGTGCTGGTGACGGACGGCGCCGGCACGCCCGGACGTGGACCACGCTGGGAGAAGGAGATCTTCGGTGACCTGATCGGCCCGACCCTGGGCGACCAGGTCGCTGCGCTGCACGCGACGGCCGAGCGCCACCCGGAGCTGGACCTCGGCCGGGTCGGCATCCGCGGCTGGTCGTTCGGCGGGATTCTGGCCGCCGCCGCGGTGCTGCGCCGGCCCGACGTCTTCCACGCCGCGGTGTCCGGCGCCCCGCTCACCGACCAGCGGCTCTACGACGCCTGCTGGAAAGAGCGCTTCCTCGGCCTGCCCAACCAACACCCGGAGCACTATGAGACGTCCTCGCTGCTCGCCGACGCTCCGAGGCTCAGCCGTCCGCTGCTGCTGATGCACGGACTGGCAGACGACAACGTGTTCGTGGCCAGTACGCTGCAGCTCTCCAGCGCTCTACTGGCGGCTGGGAAGCCGCACGAGGTGCTACCGCTGAGCGGAATGACACATACCGCACCGACCAACGACACGTTCGCCCGGCTACTGGGGCACCAACTGGAATTCCTCCAGCGGCACCTGGCAGGCCGACCCGCCACGGTGCAGTCGGGACCAAGGCGGTCGGCACCCTGAAAGGCGCTGCTGGGAGGTCGCCACCTGGTCACCACACGTCGACGGACCAGATGTCGCCCCTCTGATGTCCGTCTGGATCTGTGTCGCCTGACCCGTACGGGTCAGGGTCAGCGACGACGTGGATGCGGGCGGCGGACGCGGATACGCGGTAGGAGTCCATGACACTCGACGTGTTGTGCTTGTCGAGTTCGATCGTGTGGCCCACCGCCAGGATGGCGGTTTGCAGTTCCTTGAAGGCGACTCTGGGGGCGAATTCCCGTATCTCCGCGAGAGCGGGGACGGCACAGTGCTCGGGGACTGGTCGTACAGCAGTCGTTGGATCTTCACGCCGGAGCCGAGGCACCACACCTGCCCTTGCCGCCCTGGCTGGTCCGGCGGAACACCGAATGGACCCGCCTCCTGCAGGCCGTGGGCTCCAGGCCGGCCAGCGCCTGCCGCACCGTGGGATCCGAGGCGACGGCGACCCGCTCACCCTGCACGCGCTCGTCGCTCCGGCCAACGCCCGCGAACTCGCCCGCACCCGCTTCGCCCCCTGGACCGAGCCGGTCCGCAGGGTGCCGCGGTCCTCCTCGACACCCTGCGGACCCGGCTCACCCTGCACGGGCAGCCCCGCATGGAACTCTGGTTCGCCCTGCAATGGCACCCGGAGGGGAGAAGCGGTCAGCGTACGCCGACGTAGTCGCCGGCGGACGTGCTGTTCAGGTACGCACTCGTCGCCGTGTACGCGGCGTTCCAGGTGCCGTCCTGCTTCGCGGTGAAGGTGAGGGTGAACCTGCCGCCCTTGCCCGTGGTCACGGTCGCCATGCCGGTGCTGGTCTTGCCTCCGGCGACGCGGAAGCGGATGGTCACGTGCTGGCCGGAGACGCCCGTCCACGTGGAGCCGTTCTGGCGCTGCAGGGTCCCCGTCACGGTCAGGGTCCGGCCCTTGCGCACCGGCTCCGGCGAGGCGTTGAAGCCGGTGATGCGGGTGACCGCACGGGTCAGATGCACGACGCCGGTCGTGGTGGCGGTGGCGTCCCCGTTGCCGGGGTAGTACAGGCGCAGGTAGCCGGTGGGCTTGTGCAGCGTCTGCCAGGAGTCGAAGGCGCCCGTAGCGTCGGGGGTCACCGTCGCCACCGTCGTCCAGCCGGTACGGCCGTCCGCCGACTGCTGGAGCTGTGCGCGGCCGGTGGGCAGCGGGCCCGCCGAGGCGCTGAGGCGGCCCTTGACCCGGACCGCCCCGGCGCCGGTGAAGGTGTGGTCGGACCAGGCAAGGGTGGAGTGCGAGAGGGCGTGCAGGGTGGCCTGCGCGTTGCCGCCTTGGAGGAAGGCGAAGCCTCCGACGCCCGCCGTCCAGCTGGTGTCACCGGTCACCGTGGCGAGCGTCTGGCTGAACCGGCCACCGGCGCCGAGCTCGTAGGCGTGGATGCCGTTCGGACCGGTCAGGAGCACCTCGGTGTCCGGGTCGGCGGCCGTCAGCGGCGTCCAGGTGTTCGTCGTCGGGCTCAGGTACTGCGCGGTGCCGCTGACCGTGTAGGAGCCGCCGTACACGGCGGTGCCGGCGGCCTTGTCGAAGACGATCCGGGTCGGGCTGGTCGTCCTGGACACCTGTACGGGGTCCGTGCCGACCGTCTGGTCGTCCTGCTGCACCGCGTACACGTACACGGAGTTACGCACGGGGGCGGTGACCTGGTAGCTGCCGTCGGCCTGGACGGCGGCCCCGATCTCGTAGGGACTCGATCCCGCCGACCGTGTCCCGGTGAGGTAGACCTCGCTCCCGGTCCAGCCGGGGGTGGTGGCTCCGGTGGCCGGGTCGAACGTCGACACCTTCCCGGTGGCGGTCACCGTCTGGTGCTCGAAGTCCACCGTGGTGCGGTCCAGGGCGGAATCGGTGAAGACGGGCAGGTCGTCGTAGGCGACGACACCCTGGCCGAGGTGGTCGGGGTGGTCACCGTCCGCGTCGGCGAGGTCGACGGTGGTGTCGTAGACGCCGTGGGTGCCCAGGGTCATCCGGTCGGCGCTGCGCCATGTGCCGTCCTCCGCCGTACCGGAGACGAGGGTGAACCCGGTGACGGTCGTCACCGGCCGGTCGCCCGAGACGCGCAGGGTGAGCTGCGCGGTGATGGAGCCGGCGTCGATCGCGGTGTCGGACGTCGCGTGGAACTCCAGGTAGCCGGCGTCGTCAGGGTCGCCTCCGACCGAGGAGACGACGGGCAGCACCGTCTCGGCGGTGTCGGCGAAGGCGGGGCCGACTGCCGGGATGCTCACCAGGGCGGCGATGAGCGAGAGCGGTGCGATGAGAGGCCGACGCACAGGGGGCTCCAGAGGAATCGTCGAGACTCGGAAACGTACAGGTCAACGGGCAAGGCAACGAACAAGCCAACGAACAAGCCAACGAACAGGTGGCCGATCATCGCACGTGCCCCGCAGGCTCTCGCGGGGGGCCCAGGTCGTCGGGACGGCCGTCGGCACGGCGACACTGGGGACCCTCATCAAGCAGCACATGAGAAACCAGGTCGCCGACCGCGGCCACACCCTCACCTGGAAGCAGGAGCCCCGCCCCACCCTCGACCACGCCCTGGCCTTCGAGGGCACCTGCCGCCACTGCGGTGCCACCGTCACCGGTCTTGGGGACGTTCACCGGCCGCCTCGGCATCGGCAAGTCCAGGCTCGCCGATGCCGTTTGCGGCTGGTGACGCAGTTCTTACCGGCACCCGATCTCCGGATACGGCACCTGGGCATCAGGGCCTCGCCGCCGCCCTGCGCAAGGCCGCCACCCTGCGCTCGCCGCGTTCACTGTGGTGGCCGTACTGGTCGTCGCCACCTACACCGCGCCGCGCCTCGCCCGACGTCCGGCGGCCCGTCGTGCGATCCGCCAGTCGCTGCCTGGTGTGTCCAGAGCGTGAAGCGCCGCCTCCCCGGGCCGATCTGACGACGTCGATGCACAGGTCGATGTCCGGGCGGGAGGTGGTGAACCCAGGGTTGTTCGGCGATCACTTGGCTGTCCTCTCGGCCTGATGGGTTAGCAGCTGATGGCCACGTCCCTCCTCCGTGACGAGCGTCGCCACCACCGTGCCCACCGTGATCGCTGCACCTGCTACAGACCGTGGCCTCCGCCGTGCCACTGAACCGCCCATGCCGCGCGCCCCATCCGCTTCATGACACAGCCGGCGCCACACCAGCTACCCGGGATGCGCCTGTCTGGGCACCGTCACGGCGGTGGTCGGTCAACCGGCGAACCCGCCGTTGCTCTTCAGCAGTTGACCGTTGATCCACTGGCCCTGCGGTGAGCACAGGAACTCCACGAGATGGGCGGTGTCCTGCGGGCTGCCCAGGCGCCCCAGCGGAGTCTTGCGCAGCACGTCGTCGCGGATGGCGTCCGACATCCAGCCGGTGTCCACCGGCCCCGGGTTGATCACGTTGGCGGTGATCCCGAGATCGGCGAGTTCGTGGGCGGCGGCCAGAGTGATGCGGTCGAGTGCGCCCTTGCTGGCCCCGTAGGGCAGGTTCCCGACGGTGTGGTCACTGGTGAGGCCGATCACCCGTCCGGTTCCCGGAGTCCCGCGAAAGCGACGGCCGTACTCACGGATCAGCAGCCAGGTCGCGCGCGCATTGACCGCGAAGTGGCGGTCGAAGCTTTCGAGCGTGGTGTCGAGCAGGCCGGAGTCCACCGACTCGCAATGGCACATCACCAAGGCGGTGATCCCGCCGAGGCGGCGCTCGGCTTCGTCGAAGACCCTCTCCGGGGCTCCTGGATCGGCGAGATCGGCTTCCACCGCCACGGTGTCGGCGCCCCGTCCCGCCAAGGTCCCGGCGATGGAGTCCGCGGCACCGGCCTCAGCACCCCAGGCCATGCGAGCGTCATACGGTGTCCAGTACGTGAAGGCGACGTTCCAGCCCGCTTCGGCCAGTCTGCGGGCGATCCCCGCGCCGATTCCGACGGAGCGGCCCACACCGGTCACCAATGCGACCGGCCTGGCAGTATCGAACAGCGGCTTCTCTCCAACGATCGTCACAAGGCGCAATCGTTCGTCTCGTCACGGGGATACCGCAATCCGATTTCCCCCGGTCCCGCCGTCGGACCGTTCGCACGTCCAACTGAGCGCCTTGCGCGGATCGCACCTCGACGCGCCGGCCCACACCGCCGACAGCTCCCGTTCGTGCCGGTCGGCCTCGGCTTGTTCCCGGCCGTACAACAGGCCCCAGACGAAGCCGGGTTCACCGGCGGCGCGTGCCGCCACGGCCGGCTTGCGCAGGGCATCCCGTGCCACGACGCTGTCCTGGTGGTCCCTGAGCACCTTCTGGACGGCCTTGACGCGCTTGCCCAGACGCCTGGCGGGTTTACCGAGTGCGTCGCGGGCCGGTTCCGTGGCTTACCGCGTCTACTTCGCCGCCTTGCGGGCCTCGTAGAGGGCTTTAATCGCGTTCTGTTCCCGGCGCGGGTTTTGTCTTGCACTGGCATCCGGTGCACGGGCCGACCCGGTCGCCGGGGCAGACCAGCGCGGACGGGTCGGGTTCCGAGATCGGCGACGGGGGCGTGGTCATGGGTGGTGTTCCTGCTCCAGGCGACTCGTTCCGGCCGCTCTGGCCGGCAGAATGTCGGCCGCTCTGGCGCGAATGTTCGAGCTGTACCGGGAGTGGAGTGTGTCCGCTGCGGACCGACAGGCGCCGATACGGCCGCGTCGTCGGGCGGCTGGTCCTGCGGCGAGACGGGAGTCTCGACGTGGAGGCTCACCCGGCGACGGGCCGCGTCAGATCAGCCGGTGCAGAACTCGCCGTCTCCCGGGCTTCCGTAGAGGGTGTCGAAGTGGCCCTGGCCGCTGACGTTCATCGTGCCGATGATGCAGCCAGAGGGGGAGGAGAGGTTCCAGGTGTAGGACGTGGTCGTCGGGCCCGTGATCGAGTAGTAGCCCGTGGCGTTCCCGCCGCTGCCGTTCTTCTCCGCGTAGCCCCAGCCCAACTGCACCGTCACCGGACCGCTGGTGGCCTTGTAGTACGTGGTGCGGACCTGAGTCCAGACTCCCAGCCAGTTGGCGAACACCTCGACGCACAGGTGATTGCCGGCCGTTCCCGGGGCGCCGTTGGATATCGACCAGCATCGCTGGCCCTGGGAGGTGTCGGCAGGACGGGCCACTGTCCTGGAGGCCGTGGTCGCCGCGATGTGGGACGGTGCGGCCTCAGCGCTGGCCGGCACCAGTGCGATAGAGAGGGCCCCCAATGCCCCCGCGATGCCAGGGACGAGTCGTTTCATTTCGCTCCTAGGTTCTTCGTGGCGGAATTCAAGTTGCGTTTCGAGCGCGCCGCGACAGGTCAGGGCTTGTGCCCTCGCCTTCTTGCCGGCGCGTCCCCAGGTGTACGGCCGGGATTGTCCAGCGAGAAGCCTTATGGACAATCGAGGAGGGGTAGTTGTCCAGGGCTCCGCTGTGGCGTGGCGGCTAGTGCTCACCGCAGGCGCGGGTTCCTGCTCGCCGGCTGCGGCGACGGCAAGAAATCCTCAAACGAAGGAAGTTGTTGCGGAGAGGGGCGGATATGGGTCGTACGATGCGCCCGTTATCACCTGAAAACGGTCCAGTAGAGCGTTTCGCATGTGAGTTACGCGCTTTGCGGGCTCTCGCTGGGGACCTGCCTTTCTGGAAGATGGCGCGCCGTTGTTCGGTGGCCAAGAGCGCGCTGGCCGCGGCCGCGGCCGGCCGGAAGTTACCTTCGGAAACGGTGACCAGGGAGTTTGTGCGGGCATGCGGCGGGGATTGGGACTACTGGCGGGAGAGGTGGGCGCAGGCGACGGCGGAGGTTGAGCGGGACGCGCACGTAATGGGCAAGGCGCTGGTTGAGCGTCGTCCCGGGCTGGTGGACGTCCTGAGCAGCAGGCTTCCGGCTAGGCTGTACGGTTCCGACTGGGCGCGTAGCGGCGTGGACGCTGAGCCCAGTAATGAAAGTCCGCGGCGGGGACGGATCAGGTGGAGATCCGGGCTCGCATGGGCGACCGCAGCGGTCCTGGTCGGCGTCGGCCTCTCGCGGACACCCGGATTCCTCCACCACAGCGATACGGCTGCGCGTGCGGTCCTGCCGCCGACCGACGGCACCGATCCGCAGCTGGCAGGCTGCGGGAAGGACGTAAGGAGTCTTGCCGTTGTTCCCGTGCGGCTTCAGGGCCGTCTCGATCTCCGTGGCCACGTACTCCCTGACAGGGCTCGGGTCGGCACGGTGACCTTACGCTATTCAGAGCAGTGTGCGGGGGCCTGGGCCCGCTTCGACCCTGACCCTGTGATCGACACAGACCTCAAAGACAGCACCGCCGGTGCCACCACCGTGTGGGCGCAACGCCCAGCCGACGATACGCAGGAGACCTGGAAGATGGGCCACGTCGATCAGTCGTACTCCGGGCTCCTGCTGACCGGGCTCGGCTGTGTCATTGCCGGTGCGCGCTTCGAGGTGTCCAACGAGAACATGCATGCCGAAGGGCAGACCCCCTGCCTGCCCCTCCTCTCGGCCGACCGTCGCGCCGGCCTGTCTGCCGGGCCCGGCAGTCCCGCGGCCCGTTGAACCGCGAGCACTTCCCGTCCGACCGCGAACGGCTCCTCATGGTTATGGGGGATCGAGGTCGTTTACGAGGGCAGTCTTCGGCGAGGCTTCGCGGGTGCATGGCCGTAACGGTGTGGCGCTCCCCGGGTCCTGCAATACCCGCCTGCGGCCGGGCACGCCGCGGCCTGCTCGCCCGCCTGCACTACCTCACCCGCACCGGCCGCGCCCGCGCCGCGGCCCGCGAGGCCGGCCTGGCCGTCACGCCCCGCACGGTCCGCGCCTGGCTCGCCGGCAGCCGCGTGGAGTTCCACCGCCTCAACCAGCCCCAGGTCACCCGCCCCCACCAGCGGGTGGTGGAGTACCGGACGCTGAACGTACGGCGGTGGGACCGGATCGTCGCCGCATGGGTCGCCGACGATGACGACGCCCTCGACACCGCCTGGGTGGACGACGCGGTGGTCGACCTCGGCTCCCGGCGGGGCCAGTACGAGTACGTCACCAACTTCGGCTTCGCCGCATAACCGGCTACCGCAGGAAGTCGCTGTCCAGGTCCGTCGCGGAGAGGCCGGGAACGGACCCGGACGGCCTTGGGTGTCCGGGTTCAGGTGAGCGTCGGCAGGACGATGGCCTTGAACGGGTCCGCGAGGGCCCCGTTGGTGATGAAGGCATAGCCCTCACGGTTGTCCTCGTCCGCGTCGATGCTGGGCTGTCCGCCCATGACCAGGTACTGCAGCTTGCCCGGGTCGGTCTTCGAGGCGCGGACCGCCTCCGGGAGGATGTCGACGGGGCCGGTGAACTTCAGGCCCCTGGTCACGTAGTCGACGATGCCCGGCACCGCGAGGAACGCCTTCTTGTCGGCGGTGGTGCACGGCCGGTACTTCTCCCACTCGTCTGCCATGCGGAACTCCCTTCGTAGACCCGGCACCGGGCCTCCGTGGACGATCACCTGCGGGAGGATCGTCCCAGCCCGTCACCGCTCTCAGCGGGCATGGTCCGTCAGCAGTCCCCTGAACGGACCACCCACGGAGGCCACAACGGTGACAGAAGAGCCGAGCACTCGCCGCGGTGAGGTGAGGAGTTCAGACCGCTCGATCAGTCCTCCGGCCGAAGCCGCTGCCGAGCGGCCTCAAGCCGCTGGTCATAGTCAGGTGCGAACAGCTCAGGAAGCGCTTTGTCCAGCGTTCCGGCGATCCGATGGATTGGTGCCCACACCGCCGGATCGTCGACGACGCGGCTGAGATCCGTCATCTGGAGCTTTTCCAGCCAGTGCGACAGCACCAGCGCCTCATCACTCGTCAGATTGATCGTCACCTGGCTATCACCCATGCACGCCCCTACGATCCGGCCACCACCCTCGACCCCATGAACGTACTGGTCTCCGACCTTGACCAAACACGTAGGGGCACCCCCGCAGAGCCGCCAATCTCGCCGACCCGGTCCCCGGGCGGGCCGCCCGTCCGGGGACCGGGTCGGCGCACGCCCCGTCGCGCACTTGGAGGCTCCGGTGGACGGCCGGCCCCTGCCGACGGAGCCGTGCGGCAGCGGTCGGAGCCCGCGGCTGCCGAAGCCGTCCGCGCTTACGCGGCGCGGACCCGCGAGCAGGCCGACCAGCTTGCTGCCGTCCTGGAGGACATCGCCGAAAACGGCCTGCCCTCACCCGAGGACCGCACCCCCTGGGAAGACTGCGCGAATCCCACCTCGCCCGCCTCACCGCGCAGCGGCCGTCCGTCGCCTGATGTCTCGGGGGCACGGGCCCCGCCCGGATCGCTTTCTCCGATGCCGTCGCCAAGCAACGTGGAGAACATCACCAGCGAGGGACATCTGCGCACCGATCCCCGGCGACACCACCAGCCCCCAACTGCGCCAGTACACCGACGATGTGGAAGCCGTCCGCGTCCTGTACTTCATCACCGCCCTGCGCACGGTGGTCGTCGCTGCCACCTTCACCCTGATCCCGGACGGGACACCTCCGCTCGCGCGGAGCCGACAGCCTGGCTTTGTCCACGGGAGCGGGCTCTGGCTCAACTTCTGTGACGCGGCCACTCTGAGTAATCGGTTGGGGATGGCATTCCCGGCTGGTTAGGCTCCGGGCCATGAGCGGACCGGTGTTGGTGATCGAGTTGGCGGAGGCCGTCCCTCGCGTGGCGATCCAGCGGCTCCGCGAGTTCCTGCTTGGCGCCGCGGCACGGTTTGAGGAGAAGCGGGTCGGCGAGTACGACCTGGACATTCACGCGGAGAGCCTCGGGATTGCGGATGCCGGGGACGCAGACGGACGTCGGCCGGTCCTGGTCTCTCTCATGGGGCCTGGGATCGGTGACGAAGCCATCTTCGAGGCCGAGCACGCCGACGAAGTCGGCCCAAAACCCCTCATCGGCTTCACACTCACCCACGCAGTCGACGTCATCGCGTTCTGCAACCGTCCTGTCGACCACCTCGTCACGGCTCTGCTGACCGCCGCCGTCATGGATGTGATCGGTGGTGTCGCCAACGCCGAACTGCGAGAAGATCAGGTTTCAGTCGTGGCCGGCCTTCCCGGCATCATCGCAACGATGACCGATCCGTGGCCCGCCGCCTACGGCTCGGCGGAATTCCTCCGAGCGTGGGCCCAACAGCCCGGTTTTCGGCTCCTGAAGTAGCCGGAACTCGCCAGCTGGCTCACGCGAGGAGTACCCGCTTGCGTAGCGGCTTGAAGCTGGCTCGGCCGAACATCTGGCGCTTGAGCATTTTGATCCGGTTGACATGCCCTTCGACCGCGCCTGAGCTCCAGGGCAGGGTCAATCCGGCGATGACGGCGTCGATGTCTCGGTCGATGCCGGCGGCGAGGGTGTGGAGGCTGGGCAGGTCGTCCTGTCGGACGGCGTCGAGCCAGGCCGGGAGTCGCTCGCCCTGGCGATCAGTGAGCATGGTCGCGAAGGACCGGACGTGTCGGGTGAGGGCGTCGAGTTCGGGACACTGGGTGCGGACGGTCTTGAGCTGGAGTTGTTCGGGCTCGGTGAGGGTTTCCGGGCGGCTGAGGATCCATCTGGAGACCGTTCGGGGCGACGGCGGCCGGGCGGTCACCGGTCGCGGTGAGGTGCGCTTCTTGTGCAGGTAGGCGCGGACACGCTGGTAGCTACCTTTGTAGCCGAGCGGCACGATCTCCTCCCACAGTTTCCACGCGTTGGTGAAGCCCTCGTTCCGGCGGTCGTCCAGGTAGGGCTTGTAGTCGTCGAGTACAGAGGTCCGGTTCTGCCACTGGCCGGTGAACAGGTCCTCCGGCTTCGCGGCGTCGGCGAACCGTTTGACGGTGTGCCAGGCCATGCCGAGCTGCCGCTGGACCGAACGCAGGCTGTGTCCTGCCTCCAGGAGTGCGTGGACGGCGGCGTGCCGGGCCCGGGTGCGGTCGGCGAACCGATGCCCGGTTGGCCAGGGTGAACCGGACGGTTCTTCCTCCGGGGCGGGCTCAGGCTCGGGTTCGGAGGCGGCCGGGACAAGGGCTCGCAGGCAGCGGCGGTGCTGGGCGACGGCCCGTTCGGCGGCCTCACTCAGGTTGTGCCAGAGGTGCCACCGGTCCGCGACTTGGACGGCCTGCGGGGCGCCGGCGGAGGCGCCCTCAGCGAAGAACGGCGCACGGTCGCGGCAGACGACCTCGATGCCCGGCCGTTCGGCGAGCCAGGCCGCCAGGCTGGACGCCTCCCGGTCCGGCAGCAGATCGACGGGGCGCCGGGTCTCGATGTCGATGAGGACGGTGCCGTAGTGGCGGCCCTTGCGGGTGGCGTATTCGTCGATGCCGACCACCCGGGGCGCGGGGACCTCGGGTTCCGGGAGATCGTCCACCAGCCGGAGTACCGTGCTGCGGCTGGCGGACACCCCGAGAACGCGGGCAAGGCGGGCCCCGGCCCGGCCTGCGAGGGCCAGGCCGACGGCGGCCAGGGTGGAACGCAACCGCTCGGTCCGCTGACCGTGCCGACGTGTCAGGCCGGGTATCTGCTCAACGAAGGTACCGCGAGCACAGCCCGAGTTCCCGCAGGTGAATCGCCGGACCCTCAGCTGGAGTACAACGCTTCGGCCACCGCTCGGCACATCAGCGGGAAACCGCAGGTAGGACCCATGAACCCGGTCCGACCAGACTCCGCAGACCGGGCATAGCGCACCGTTCGCGATGCATTGCGCATCAATGCGCACCATCTCGATGTTCACGTCCACCGACAGCACCGCGACGTCCGCGATCGACGGGAACAACAACTCCTTGAGCCGGAGCACGACCTCTTCCACAGCCCCGAACTGTCAGCCCAACCGCCGGGCCGACGGGCCATTTTCGGGCGCCTTCGCGTACGGCTCGAAGAGGTCCGGCTGTCACTCAGAGTGGCCGCGTCACAGAAGTTGAGCCAGAGCCCCTTCTCGGGCTCTGGTCCAATTTCTGTGACCCGTCACTGTGGGTGATCGCTCAGATGGTGAAGAGGGCTTCCTCTTGTGGAGGGACCGGAGGGTCAAGGACGTCGCGAAGGCGGGTGATGTCGTGGCGCCACTTCGGGCCGTTCACAGCGTCGTCCCACAGTTCGGCGAGTTCAGACCGGTCCGAGACCACTTGGTCCAGAGCGTCGACGGCGAGCGCTCGAAGCTCGGCCGGCGGTTCTGGCAGTGGCTCTGACGGTCCGTAGTTCGAACACGTCCGTTCGCCATCGGGATGCTGAGCAACGACCAGAGCGGCCGCGGCCACCGCTCGCTCGCCGTCGGAGGCATCCAGAAAGTCCGCAGGGTAGGCGGCACGTTTGAGCGCGCCACGGATCAGGGCTTCGCGCTCTTCCAGGGCTGCCTCGTCCAGGTCACCTCCGAAGTCGGCAGCGGTGTCGTTGTCGAAGGGGCCGATGTCCCAGGTGCCCATTTCTCTCCTTGCTTGGCCGTCGGGAGATCGTCGCACTGGCCACCGACAGTGAGGTCAGGAGGCGAGCAGTACTCGCTTCCCCGACGGCGGAGATCTGCCCCGGGTGTACTTCCGCACGCTCGACCCGTTCGTCGCGCTGACGGCGGCCGCGATGGTGACGGAGAACCTGCTGCTGGGAACCGGTGTGGCGTTGCTGGCGCAGCGCGACGTGATCCACACCGCCAAGCAGGTCGCCAGTCTCGACCTGGTGTCCGGCGGCCGGGTGGTCTTCGGTGTCGGCGCGGGCTGGAGCCATGAGGAGATGCGCAATCACGGCACGGATCCGCGTACCCGGGGAAAGCTCCTGAACGAGCGGCTGGCCGCGGTCAAGGAGATCTGGGTCAAGGACCAGGCGGAGTTCCATGGCGACCACGTCGACTTCGCCCCGATCTTCTGCTGGCCCAAGCCGGTGCAACGCCCCCATCCGCCCGTGTACGTCGGCGGTGACGGCCGGGCGGCGCTCGCCAGGGCGGCTGCGTATGGTGACGGCTGGATGCCGCACTCGATGGGCGACCCGGCCCGGGTCCGGCCTCAGTTGGACCGGCTGGCCGAAGCCGCCGGAGCCATGCCGGTGATCGTCTCGTCCGTGGCGCCCGCGCCCGAACGCCTCGACGCCTACGCCGAGGCGGGGGCCGGCCACGTGACCCTCTCGCTGCCGACCCAACCCGAGGCCGAGACACTTCACATCCTGGACGTGTTCGCCGAACTCGCCGGCGGCTACAGGTAGTCACGCGATCGACGTCCGCTCCGATGTCCTGCTCCGTGAGGGTCTGCGGGGGAGTGTCAGTTGAACATCGTCATCTGAGCGCCGCCGGTCTGCCCGTGTGGATTCTGATGGTGATGGACGAAGCCGACCGAGTCGGTGGTGACCGGCTCAAGCCGTTGGCCGCCGTCCACAACCAGGCCCAAGTGCCCACCGCACGTCCCCTGTACATGACTGCGACCGCTCGCGTGTGGGCGGCAGACGGCGCCGGGAACGACCGCGGCTGGTGGCGTCCTGGACGAGGATGCCGAGATCTTCGGCCCGGTCGCCTACGAAATGAAGCTCCCGGAAGTGATCCGGCTCGGCCTGGTGGCGCCGTATCAAGTGCTGTGCCTGGACATCCGCGACCCCGACCTCTACGCCGCGCGCTCACCACCGAGGTGTCCGGCTCCGACGCCGCCCGCGGTGCCGCCTGGCGGCCGTGCAGACCGGCCTCATGCGCGCGGCGGTCGAGGAGCGCTTCCGCCGTGGGCTGTCCTTCCACGCCGCGTCGGCGAGGCGGAGGTCATGGCGGCCGCCGTCCCGGCAACCGCCGTCCGCCTCGACGAGGACGCCCCGGACACCTTCCCGCCGGCCGACCAGTTCTGGTCGGCATGGCTCTACGGCGAGCACTCGCCCGACCACCGCCACCAGGTTCGCCTCCGCCCTCCTCGCCAACCCGACCGAGCATGGTCGCAACGTGCGCGCCCAACTGCGGGTCCTGTCCTCGGTCCGGGTGCTCGGCGAGCACGTCGGCACCGCCGAGCGCGACGCGGCCCTTTTCGCCGACGCCCGCGGCTCGATGGTCGACATGGCGCAGATGGTCGGCCGTGCCCTGCGCATGCGGCCGTCAGCCGCGGCTCCCGCCTTTCCCCCATGAGGCGAGGTTGTTCCGGATGGAGAGTGCGTCGGGATGATCCTCGCCCAAGCGGTGGTCGGCGCGTCCGGGCGGAGCCAGTTGCTGACGTCGACCGCGAGGACCAAGCGCCCGTCGGCGGCCCGCGGCATCGGAAGCCCGGCGAGCACCTGCCGCAGCCAGGGCACGTCCACGCTCCCGCGGTTCAACGCCTCGTACATCGCGCCGTGCCCGCGCCGATGCTCGGCCACCAGCGTCAGGTCCACCGGCGAGATCACCGGACCGTCCGTGCACAGCAATGCATCGGTGAGCTCGAACAGTTCGTCCCCGCGCGCTGTCGGACAGTCGAATAAGTCGTCCCGAAAGCGTGAGGAGTTCGCGAACGCCTCCGCCGGAACAGCATCAGGCAGCAGACTCACGCTTACGCCCTTCGCACTGGTCAAGTGCCTCTTTGGTCGGGGCACATGATCGTGCGGAGGCCGCCCGCATGTCCGTTGAACGACCCAACCAGAGATCAAGTTCGAGTGATGTTCGAACGCCAGTGAGCAGGTCAGGCGGCAACCAGTGAAGCCTGGATGCGGCTGACGGCACGCAGGATCTCATCCCGGTTCTTCGCCCGCTTGATCCATGCCGGAAGACGGGCCACCAACGTCATCTTCTGCCCGGTGTCGTACCAGGGCGCTCGTTCCCGCAGCCATGCCTGGACGAAGCAACGGATCAAGTCGAGATGTTCGAGGTTGTACGCCCACAACCACCCATGCCGGGTCTCAACCTGGAGCCACAAAGGCATACCGAAGTACGGATCCGTCGCGGGTTGAGCTGTGCCGGCAGAGAGTGCGACACGACGGCCGCTCCACACTCGAGACAGCCCGCAGCCACGACAGACCAGACGTCGTGGCCTGAACAAGAGCCGCCCCCCGGGATCAGAGTCTTCGGGCGCTGGAACGACACGAGCGGCCTTCTCGCAACCAGGACACCGCACAATGATCAAGCTGATGAAGTCGTACTCGGTGCTGCGCGGATCCCGGAACCGCCCAGAGAACAAGGCCATGCGGTGAGTATGCAACTGCCTTGCACAGCGATGCATCCCGATTCGACCGCTCACTCTCAGGCCTGCTAGCCACCCTCCCATGGCCGGACCGAGGTTAGAGAACAAGCTCAGAACAGGCTCCGGTCCGCCGTGCCCTCCGTTGCCTGCTCCGCCCCGGACAGGCCACATGCCCAGCTCTTCACGGAACCTGCACCGTGCCATCGCGGGGGACGGGCAGACGTTGGTCAGGTGGTCAGCAGCGCATGTCGGCCGCTTCGGGGAGGCGAACATGCCCAAGGGGCACGGTTCTTCCTTCCAGCAGATCCGAGCCGGGCGGAGGCAGCCGACGTGATCGTGCGAAGGGCCGAGCCGTGGTCTGGGAGTATGCACCTCATGGATGTGCGCAGCAGGAACCACGTGACGGTGACCGGGCGGGCCGGTGCGCCGGTGGTGATGCTGGCGCACGGCTTCGGGTGCGATCAGCACATGTGGCGTCGGGTGGTGCCCGCGCTGGAACGTGACTTCACCGTGGTCCTGTTCGATCATGTGGGCGCGGGGAATTCCCAGCTGTCGGCGTGGAGCCCGGAACGCCACGCGTCTTTGGACGGGTACAGCGACGACGTGCTGGAGCTGTGCCGCAAGCTGGCATTGGGCCCGGTGACGTTCGTGGGGCATTCGGTGAGCGCGATGATGGGTGTGCTGGCCGCCGCACGTGAGCCCGACGCGTTCGCCGGGCTGCTCCTGCTCGCCCCCTCGCCCTGTTTCATCGACGACCCGGAGACGGGATACAGGGGAGGATTCAGCGCCGAGGACATCGACGAGTTGCTGGAGTCCCTGGACGCGAACTACCTGGGATGGTCGGGCGCGATGGCACCGGTGATCATGGGCAATCCGGAGCGGCCCGAGCTGGGGGAGGAGCTGGCCAACAGCTTCTGCCGTACCGACCCCACCATCGCCCGGTCCTTCGCCCGGGTGACGTTCCTTTCCGACAACCGCGCCGACCTCGCGGCGGTGCGGGTGCCCACACTGATCGCACAGTGTTCCCGCGATGCGATCGCCCCGCCGGAGGTGGGCGCGTTCGTGCACGCGCGGATACCGGGCAGCGAACTGGTCACGCTCAACGCGACGGGACACTGCCCCCAGCTCGCCGCGCCGGAGGAGACCGCCGACACGATCGCCGCATTCGCGCGAGCCCTCGGATGAGCGGTGCGACCGGCGGCCGGGGGAAAGGCCCACGAGCGGACCATGAGCAAGGCGGTGAGCATACGGGCGGGGACGAGCAGACACAGGTGGACTCGCTCCTGGAGGAAACCACCGAGGACCTCTACGAGCACGCGCCGTGCGGCTACCTGTCCACCCTGCTGGACGGACGGATCGCGAAGGTCAACTCCACCTTGCTGGGGTGGCTCGGCTACGACCGCGACCACCTGGTGGGCCGCAGGTACTTCTCGGACCTGCTGACCGTCGGCGGCCGCCTCTACCACGAGACCCACTTCGCCCCACTGCTCCATATGCATGGCGAGATCAGCGGCATCGCCCTGGAGCTGAAGACCGCCGACGGCTCCCGCCTGCCGGTCATGATCACCTCGACGGTGAGGACAGGCAGTGACGGACAGCCTCTGCTCATCCGCACCACACTCTTCGACGCTCGCGAGCGCCGCGCCTACGAGAGCGAACTTCTGCGCGCCCGCAACGAGGCCGACCGGGAACGCGACCGCCTCAAGCTCCTGAACACCACCCTGCAGAAGACCCTGCTGCCGCCCGCGCTGGCGAACGTGCCCGGCCTCGACGTGTCCGCGTACTACCACATCGCCTCCGCCGACGAGGTAGGCGGCGACTTCTACGACCTGTTCCCCCTGGCCGCCGGAACCTGGGGGCTTTTCATGGGCGACGTGTGCGGCAAGGGCGCGGCCGCCGCGGCCGTCACCTCCCTGACCCGGTACACCCTGCGCGCCGCCGCCGTCTACGACCCCGACCCGGCCGCCGTCCTGGCCAACCTCAACACGGTGCTCAACCACGAGTACAACGGCGACGACCCCCGGTTCTGCACCGTCCTGTTCGGCCTGCTCACCCCGGACCACGACCGGGGCGGGTTCCGCGTCACCCTGGCCAGCGGCGGACACCCCCCGGCCCTCTTGATGCGCACGGACGGCAGCGCCGACTTCCTTCACACCCCTGGCGGGCAGCTCATCGGCGCCCTGCCGGACGCCCACATCGCCGTCACCACCGTCCACCTTGCCCCCGGCGACACCCTGCTGCTGCACACCGACGGCCTGACCGAAGCACACACCGCCGCCGGCGCGGACCGCTACGGCGACGACGCCCTGCTCGACTTCGGCCGCAACCTGGCCCCCACCACGGCGTCGGACACGATCGGCGCGGTCCGTGACCTGCTCGACGCCTTCGGCACCGGCATCGAGGACGACTCCGCCGTCCTCGCCGTCCACGTGCCCCGACCCCCCAGTGATGAGCAGCCGTGACCCAGCAACTGACCCTCCACACCCACGCCACCGCCACCGGAGCGGTGATCGAACTCAGCGGAGAACTGGACCACCACACCGCACCCGAGGTCCGCGCCGCGCTGCCCGGACTCGATCTCCGGCCGGGCCAGCAACTCGTCCTCGACCTCGCGGGCGTCACCTTCTGCGACTCCAGCGGCATCACCGTACTGATCGCAGCCCGCAACCACGCCCTGGCCGCCGATGCGGCCATCGCTCTGGCCGCCGTCCCCGACCACGTCGGCCGTATCTTCCGCATCGTCGGACTGGAGGCGATCTTCCCCACCCACTCCACCGCCCAGGCCGCCGAAGCCTCCTGGCGGCCCGCAAGCAGCTGACCTCCCCGCGCACGCGTTACAGCGCGGCACGGCGGAGCCGTGGCCGGGCCACAAAGGGAAGGCCGCCGCGGGGATCAGGAGCCGAAGGCGGGTGCAGACGGCCGGCGAAGATGATGACGTCGGCCTCGGGTTCGGTGCCGAACGAGTCAGGAAACCTGGTGCACAGGGCGCGTCGGCCTTCATCCCGCATACCGCGCTCCACACGCCGACGTCCGGATCACTCGCGCATTCCCTGCGCGGCGAGATTCGGCTCAGTGAACGGGGCGGCCACCTCTCCAACCGACCGACCTCCGCCGAACGCCGGGCGCGTGCGGTTGGCTTCGTTCGCTTTCGGGGCGAACAGGTTCAGGCCGCTACTGCAGTGCGTGCACCGCGGCTGAGAACACCGCGGGCATCCGGGACGCCGCGGGGACGATGAGGCGGGCGGTGCTGGGGCGGCGGCTCGCGGCCAGCAGGGCTCCGGTCAGCAGTCGGTGGCGCCGGGTCAGCTGTAGCCAGGCGCCCTCGTACGGGGCCGGTCGCCCGGCGGCCAGGCAGCGGACGGCGGCCCCGGCCGTCGCCACTGCGAGGGCGATGCCCTCGCCGGTGAGGGCGTCCACGTAGCCCGCGGCGTCGCCGACGAGCACGACACGTCCGGCCACTCTGCGCCGTACCCGTTGCAGCAGTGGTCCGGCTCCGCGTACAGCCGACGCGGCCGGGCCGCGCAGCGACGCGGTGAGAGCCGGGAAGCCGGTCAGGTGATCGTCGTAGCCGCGACGGCTACGGCTGAGGACAGCGATGCCCACCAGGTCGTCGCCGACCGGTGTCACGTAGGCCTCGCCGTGCCGGGCCCAGTGGACCTCCACGAAGTCCGACCACGGCTCGGTGCGGTAGTGCCGGCGCAGTCCGTAGCGGCCGTGCGGACGGGCCGGCAGTTCCAGCCCCAGGCCGCGGCGCACCGGGGAGTGCAGGCCGTCGGCGGCGACCAGCCAACGGGCCGTGATTCCGGCGGCGGTGACCGTGTCGGCGCTCTGGTGCACCTCGCCCACCTTGCCCGGCAGCATCCGCACGCCGAGACTCAGTGCCCGCTGGTGCAGTGCGGAGTGCAGCGTCGTACGGCGGATCCCCAGCCCACCGCGGCCACGGAAGGACGCTTCGGCGCGGGAGGTGCCGTCCACGTACCGGATGCCGCGCAGTTCGCGGCCGGTGACCTCGACGCCCAGTGCCCGCAGCGCGGCGACACCGCCCGGCATGACGCCCTCTCCGCAAGCCTTGTCGACGGGCGCGGTCCGGGGTTCGACGACGACGGCCTCCAGGCCGACGAGCGCGGCGTGGATGGCGGCGGCCAGACCGGCGGGGCCGCCGCCGGCCACCAGTACGTCGATCATGCCGAAGCGGTCGAGGTCGTGGTCGGGGTGGCGGCGGCGAGCGCCCGGTCCTCGCACCGGATGCGTACAGTGAGCAGGGCAGCGTTGAGCGCCGTGAACACGGCTGCGGTGAGCCAGGCGGTGTGGACGAGCGGCAGGGCCACGCCCTCGACGACGACGGCCACGTAGTTCGGATGCCGCAGCCACCGCCACCGGTAGGGGCCACTCGTCACCAGCGGCAGTCCGGGTACGACGATCACCCGGGTGTTCCAACGGGGTCCCAGGGTGGCGATGCACCACCACCGCAGCGCCTGGGCGGCCGCCAGCGCGGCCAGCATCGGCCAGGCCAGGACGGGCACGAAGGGGCGGCCGGCCAGCCACACCTCGGCCGGACAGGCGATCAGCAGGGCGGAGTGGAGGGCGACCATGGCCGGGTAGTGGCCCTGGCCGGCCACGACCGCGCCGCGGGCGGCGCTCCATCGCTCGTTGCGGCGGGCGACGACGAGTTCGACGACGCGCTCGGCGGCGACGGCGGCCACCAGCAGTCCGTACCAGATCATGTGCCCTGTGTCCTTCGAGGGTTCGACTACCAGCGCAGCAGGACGAGTTCGCAGGCGAAGCCGGGCCCCATCGCCAGCAGCACACCCGGTGTGCCCGGCGGCGGGCGGTGTTCGGCGAGGGTGTCGCGCAGGACGTGGAGCACCGATGACGAGGACAGGTTGCCCACGTCGGCCAGGTGACGCCAGGTCACGTCGAGCGCCTTCTCGGGCAGGTCGAGGGCCTCGGTGACGGCCCGCAGGACCTTGGGGCCGCCGGGATGGCACACCCAGGCGGTCACGTCCCTCGGCTTCAGGCCGTGGTCGCCGAGGAAGCCCTCGACGTCGTCGGCGAGATGGCGGCGGACGACGTCGGGGACCCGCGGATCGAGGACGACCTGGAAGCCGGAGTCCTTGATGTCCCAGCCCATGACGCGCCCGGTGTCCGGATACAGGTGGCTGCGGGTGTCCACGATCGTCGGGCCGGCGGTCCCGTCCGGTCGGACCGGCCGGTTCGCTCCGCACGCGACGACCGCCGCGGCGCCGTCCCCGAAGAGTCCGGTGGCGACCAGGTTGGCCATGGAGGCGTCGTTGCGTTGGAAGGTGAGCGAGCACAGTTCGACGGACAGCAGTACCGCCACCTGGTCCGGCCGGCCCAGCAGGTAGTCGTGCACGCGGGCCAGTCCGGAAGCGCCGCCGGCGCAGCCCAGGCCGAACAGGGGCAGCCGTTTGACGTCCGGCCGCAGTCCGAGGCGGTCGACCAGGCGTGCGTCGATCGAGGGGACCGCGATCCCGGTGACGGTGGTGAAGATCAGCAGGTCCACGTCGGCGGCGGACAGACCGGCTATGTGCAGCGCGTCCCGCACGGCCTGGGCGCCGAGGTCGGTCGCGGCGGCGGTGAAGACGTTGTTGGCGGCGGCGAATCCGTCCAGTTCCCCGTAGTGTTCCAGCGGCAGCGTCATATGGCGCGATCGGACCTTCGTGCTGCGGTGCAGCCGGTCCAGGACCCGGCGGTCGGTGTCCTTGGGAAGACAGACGCGGGCCACCATGTCGGTGATCTCGGACTGGGTGCGACGGTGCGGTGCGAGGGCACCGTGAACGGCGGCGATCCGCGTCATGTGGTTCCCGTCCGGTGTCGACTGGGATGAGTTGTTCTGCACGTGTTCCCCGGACCCGGGCTTCGACACCACGGATAGCCCGTCCGGCCGTCGTCCCGGGGGTGCGTGTTCCAGCCGGGTGGCGTCCGGGGCGCCTACGATCGGCGGAGTGGGTACCCGTGAGCAGTCGACGGCCGGCGGTGCGGCCCCGGGTCGGACCGGCCGGGTGGGTGGCCTGGCAGGGGCGTGCCACCCCGGGCCTGCCGTGGCGGTCACGGCCTTGATGGCCGCGCTGGCCGTGACCGCCGGTCAGGGCGCCGCGCGTTGTGTCCTGACCGCATCCGCGGTTCTCAGTGGGCAGTTGTCCGTCGGCTGGGCCAACGACGCGTTCGACGCGCGCCGGGACATCGCCTCCGGCCGCCGTGGCAAACCCGTCGTCGACGGCACGGTCGGTGTGGCGGAGGTGTGGGTGGCCGCGTATGCCGCGCTGGCGCTGTGCGTGCCGCTCTCGTTCGCCTGCGGCCTGTGGGCGGGCGCCGTCCACCTGGCCGGGGTGGCGGCGGCGTGGGGGTACGACCTGCGGCTCAAGGCGACCGTATGGTCCTGGGCGCCGTACGCGCTGGGTTTCGCCGCGCTCCCGGCGTTCGTGGCGCTCGGGCTCCCGGGGCAGCCGTGGCCGGCCTGGTGGGTTGTCACTGCCGGTGCGCTACTGGGGGTCGGAGCCCATCTGGGCGACGTACTGCCGGACATCCGCGCGGATCTGGCGACGGGCGTTCGCGGATGGCCGCAGCGGTTGGGCGCGGACGGCGCGCGGCTGCTGCTGCCGGTTCCGCTGGTGACCGCGTCCGCTGTTCTGGTGCTGGGGCCCGCCGGAGGTCCCGGCAGACGGGGAGCGGCGGCGCTCGCGGTGGCCGGCCTGGTCGCGGTGGCCGGGACGGTGCTGGGACGCCGCCGCCAGAGGGCCGCCTTCGCGGCAGCCGTTGCCGTGGCGGTGGTGGACGTGGCCTTGCTTCTGTTGCGCGGCACCGGGATCGCCTGATCGCCCCGGATCCAGGGCGTGTACAGGAAGTGGATCAAGGTGGTGGGTGATGGCCGCTCCTGTACCAGGACTCGAGCTGCCGACGGACCACCAGGGAGAACGTCGAGCAGGGAAAGGCCGCTTGGCGAAAGCCGAACGCGCTGAAAAGCAGGCGGAATGCGATGCCTCGTCGTGGCAGCACCGGATGCCCCTTCTGGAGCGGACCGAACGCGCAGTCGCCTGGGGCGTGCTCTGCCGCTACCAGCTTCTCGCCGTCGTCTACACCGCCTTGGTCCTCGACGGTGAGACCAGGGAGGCGGAGTGGGCAGAGACCGCTGACCGAGGTCTGGTGCCGGTGAGCCCGGACCGGGACTCCTGATGGCCGGCGGTGCGCCGGTTCTCGGCGTACCGCCGGCCGCCGCCGCATTCCCCGGCCGCGCACTCGCTTCCGCCGGGGTGAGCAGACGCGGGCCCGCTTCGGGCTGACCGGACGACATGACGAGTTGGCCCGGCAGATCCCGGCGCTGACCCGCACTCCTGGCGTCGGGCTGACCCGTCCGCTGTGCGGACCGTCCCGGTCACGATCGATGCCCTCACAGGTTCCGACATGGTGGAGTTCTGGCGTGCCCTGCTCGGCTACCGGGACCGCGCGAACAACGACGAGGACCTTAATCGACCCGCGCCGGCGCGGGGCACGTTTCCACCTGCCCGCTCCATGAGTGACACGGGGGCCGCGGGCACACGGAGCGGTCGTGTCACCAGCCGGGCGAACCGGTACCTGCCGGTATAGGCGGGGGACGAGAGACCGGCTCGTGGCAACGCCTGCTGCCGTGCGGCGTCCGGGCCCGTCTGCGTCGTGGTCTTCCGGATCTTCTCCGCCGTCTGGCCCTTCGATACCACCGGCCGATGCCGTTCTCGACGCCGTCGTAGAACAGCGAGAGGCGTGCCGACCGGGGCGGCCGGCCGCTGCTTCGGCGCCGGGCGGCCAGGCACGTGTGGAATGCGCCGACGCAGGCCGAGTCACACCTTCCACGCAGACTCGTCCGGCCTGGGAGAGATGCGAGGGCATTCGAGTGCGCGCACTATGGCGGTGACACCGCATGGCGGAAGAGGACGTCCGACGTCTCCGCGTGTTCCAGCGCTGTGCGAGCGCCGGGTACGAACACCGGCAGGCGCTCTCGGGGCCGCGTGAGGCGGCTGTGCGGCACATCGACCGTTCCCGTGGAAGGGGCCTGTCCATGGCCGTCCACCATCAGTTGATCCGGCGGCCGCCGCACGTGGTGTGGGCGGTGCTGGCCGCCCCGACGTGTTATGGAGACTGGGTGGTGGGGACCACCGAGTCCGTGCCACTCGACCGGACATGGCCGACCGTCGGCTCCAGGCTCCGCTACACCGTGCGGCTGGGTCCGTGGTCGGCGGACGGGGTGACGACCGTCCGCCACCAGGAACCGGAAAGCGAACTGGAACTGGAAGCCTCGTTCAAGCAGCTGGGCACCGCGAGGATCTTTCTCCAGCTCAGGCCGTGGGGCAAGGAGGAAACCCTCGTCATCTGCGACGAGCACCCCCTGCGCGGCCTGGGCGGCACCCTCCACAACACAGCCAGTGAAGCGCTGATCCTGCTGCGGCATCGTGGCATGCTGGCCCGCCTGGCCAGGCTCGTGGAACAGGGTTCTGCCGAGCAGGTCGACGCCGGGGCCGGCCATGCCTGACGCCGTGGTGATCGGTGCCGGCCCCAACGGGCTGGTGGCGGCGAATGTACTCGTGGACGCCGGGTGGAGCGTGGAAGCCCTGGAGGCACAGCAGGAACCCGGAGGCGCCGTGCGCAGCGATCGCGGTGTCCACCCCGACTACGTCTCCGACCTTTTCAGCGCCTTCTACCCGCTGGCCGCCGTGTCCCCGGTCCTCGCCCGCCTGGATCTCGCGGCCGAGGGACTGCGCTGGAGCCACGCCCCGCGCGTGCTGGCCCACCCGCTCAGGGACGGGAGATGCGCCGTGCTGGAGCGCCGGGTGGAGGAGACCACGGCGGGGCTGCAGACATTCGCGCCGGGTGACGGCGATGCGTGGCTGCACATGTACGAGGCGTGGAGCCGTGTCGGGCCGCACCTGGTGCAGGCCATGTTCACGCCTTTCCCACCGGTCCGCCCCGCGCTTCGTCTGGCGGCGGCGTTCCGGGCCGCGGGCGGACTGCGGCTGGCCAGGAACCTTGCCCTGCCAGTGCGCCGTCTGGGCGAGGAGGAGTTCCGGGGTGAGGGCGGACGGCTCCTGCTGGCTGGCAACGCCTTGCACGCCGACCTGGCGCCCGAGGCGGTGGGCAGCGGCGGGTTCGGCTGGCTGATGTCGATGCTCGGACAGAGCCACGGTTTCCCGGTACCCGTCGGCGGGGCCGACGCCCTGACCGCGGCGCTCGTGCGCCGTTTCCAGCGACGCGGCGGCGTTCTGCGGTGTGGCGAACGCGCCGCGTCCGTGGTCGTACGGCGGGGCAGGGCGGTGGGCGTCATAACGGCGGCCGGGGACACCGTCGGCGCTAGCCGCGCGGTGCTCGCGGACACGTCGGCGCCGGCCCTGTACCGGGAACTGGTGGGCGAAGAACACCTTCCGTCCCGCCTCCTGCGGGACCTGGAACGCTTTCAGTGGGATTTCGCGACCTTCAAGGTCGACTGGGCCCTTTCCGACTCGGTGCCATGGACGGCTCCGCAGGCTTCCGGCGCCGGAACGGTCCATGTGGCCGACGGCGTGGACGGCCTGACCCGGTTCGCCTCGCAGATCGCCATGGGCCAGGTCCCCGACGAGCCGTTCGCCCTGCTCGGACAGATGACCACGGCGGATCCCAGCCGCTCCCCGGCCGGCACGGAATCGGCCTGGGCCTACACCCACGTTCCGCAGATCGTCGCCTCCGACGCCGGCTCAGACCGCATCACCGGCCGCTGGGACGCCCGTGAACAGGAGGCCATGGCGGACCGTGTCGAGGCCCAGGTGGAACGGTTCGCGCCCGGCTTCCGTACCCGGATCCTCGCGCGCCGGATCCTGGCCCCCGCCACCCTCCAGGCCATGGACGAGAACCTTCACAACGGAGCCATCAACAACGGCACCACGGCCCTGTACCAACAGGCCCTCTTCCGCCCCGTCCCCGGAACCGGCCGCCCCGAGACCCCGGTGAAGGGCCTCTACCTCGCCTCCGCGGCCGCTCACCCCGGCGGCGGAGTCCATGGAGCTCCCGGAGCCAACGCCGCCCGGGCCGCGCTGGCACACTGCGCACCGACCATCCTCCTCCACCGGGCACAACGACTCTGAACCGCTCGGCAGTACAGGACTCCCGGGTGGGCACCAGGGTGCCATCCACGACGAGCACGGTGTCCCAACGGAACCGTTCGTGGGACCGAAGCGCGAGCCTCGGGCCGAGATCCTGGATGATCCGGCAGGCCGCCGACACGGAGACACCGAACAGCGGAGCCGGCTGACACAAGGTCAAGTACGTGCGCCACCAGTGTATTGACCCGCAGGGTTGTTCACGCGGGTGATGGGTGGCTGTCCTCCGAGTGCGGTGTGGCTTCGGTGATGGTTGTAGCTGTGCAGGAAGCTGTTCAGTGTAGCGTTGCGTTCGGTGTTGCTGGTGTAGGGCCGTAGGTAGGCCCATTCGTCGAGCAGGGTGCGGTTGAAGCGTTCGACCTTGCCGTTGGTCTGTGGCCGGTAGGCGCGGGTGAGTTTGCCGGCCGGCTTCGAGAGACCGGCTGGTTGTTCATGGCGTGGTCGAGAGGGGGTGGGTGTGGTGGCGTACGTGGTTGCCGACGGCTGAGATCGCCTGCTGGGCCTGGGGCAGGAAGGAGGCGAAGTGCTGCCAGATGTGGGGTGCGCCGGGGAAGATCATCAGTTGTGAGTCCACGCCTGCCTGTTCGGCGCGCCGGTGGAGGGCGAGCGCTTCGTCGTGGAGGATTTCCTCGGTGCCGACCTGCACCAGCAGGGGTGGCAGGCCGCTGAGGTCACCCAGCAGGGGTGAGGCGTAGGGGTTTCCGGGGCCGGCGTCTGCGAGGTACTCGGCGGCGGCGGTCTGCAGTTGTGCCTGGGTGAGGAAGGGGTCGCGGTGGGCGCGTTCGGCCATGGAGGGCGAGCCGACGCGCAGGTCCACCCAAGGGGAGAGGACCGCCGCGCAGGCTGGCAGCGGATGCTTTTGGTCTCGGAGTCTGAGCAGGGTGGCCAGGGCCAGGCCGCCGCCGGCCGACTCGCCGGTGATGGCGAGGCAGCCGGGGGAGGTGGCGCCGAGAAGGGCCGTGCAGGCGCTCTGCGCGGCGTCCAGGGCGGCTGGGAAGGGGTGCTCTGGCGCGAGGGGGTAGTCGAGTAGTGCCACGCGCGCGTGTGCGGCTGCCGCGATCCGTGCGGCTGTTTCGAGATGGGTGTCCGGCGAGCCGAGACGGTAGGCGCCGCCGTGCAGGTGCAGCACGACGCGTTGGGGTTCGGGCCCGGGTGCGCTGACCCATGTTCCGTCCGCGAAGCCCAGCGGCTTGGTGACGGTGCCCGGTGGGGTGGGGAACTGGCGTGTCCACTGCACGTAGGCGGCGCGTTGTTGCGCGACGTCGGTGCCGCTCTCGGTGGCTAGGCGCGCCAGCAGCGCGTGTGCCTGTCGCATGGCACGGTTCATGGCGTTCTCCCGGAGTGCGGAGAGGTGTCACAAGCGGTCGAACACGGCGCGGACGTTGTCCTCCAGCACTGCGCGGACCTGTTCGGCGGGCAGATCCGCCTCGCTGACGTACCGGACGGCGCGGGTGTACAGGTCGCCCTGGAAGTAGGGGTAGTCGCTGCCCAGCACGATGCGGTCGGCGCCGAAGGAGTCGATGGCTTCGCGCAGGGCGGGTGCGTGGGCTCCCACCGTGTCGAACCACATCCGTCGCAACAGGGTGCTGGGAAGAGCGGGAAAGGCCTCGTGGTAGTGCAGATAGTTGTCGTCGATCCGCTGGAGCAGGAACGACAGCCCGCCGCCGAGGTGGGGGACGACGAACTTGATGCGCGGGTAGCGCGTGGGGACGCCGGCGCGCAGCAGGTGCAGCACGCCGACGGCGTCCTCGAAGGGCGCGCCCACGATCCAGGTCAGCCCGTGGTCGGCGATCTGGGGTGAGTCCAGGTCGCGGCCCGCGGCGTGGACGAAGACGGGGGCGGAGCGATCGTCGAGGGCTGCCCAGTACGCCTCGAAGGACGGGTCACCCAGAGTGCGTCCCAGGACGGTCGTACTGACGGCTGCGCCGGCGAAGCCCAGGTCGTCCAGGGCCCGCACGGTCTCCTTGACCGCTTCGTCGGTGTGGGGGAGGGGTGCGGCCGCCAGAGCGGCGAAGCGGCCGGGGTGTGCGGCGACCAGCTCGGCGTAGCGGTCGTTGACGAAGCGCGCGGCCTCCACGGCGTTCCCCGCGTCCTCCAGGTAGGGCATCTGCGGGGCCGCCGACAGGATCTGCAGGTCGACACCTGCCGTGTCCATCATGCGCAGCCGCGCGTCGATGTCCCCCTCGGCGTCACCCGCGCAGGGGATCCGGGCTATGTCGGTATGCCGCGAGCCGTGGGCTGTGAGCAGATCGAGGTAGTCGGCTGGGAAGTAGTGGGCGTGCACGTCGACGCGCATGGGTCTCTCCGTTCGAGCTCCGGACCATCTTTCTCCACCGTACACCTGTACGTATGAAAAACCGGTACAGCCATACCGGATAGTGAATCCCTGACCCTGAACGGTCCGCTGTACCGTATGGACATGGTGGAAGGCAGGAGACGCCGGCGAGCGGGCGGAGCCCGGCGAGAGGCGACGCTGGACGTGGTGCTGGACGTACTCGCGACCAGGGGATTCGAAGGAACACGCTTCCTCGACATCGCCGAAGCGAGCGGGATCGCCATCAGCACCCTGCAGAACTACTTCGGCTCCCGCGAAGACATGCTCATCGAGGCACTGCTGCGCCTGACCGCGCGGGAAGTCGCCGAACTCGAGAAGGTGGCCGCATCCGAGCCCGGTCCCTGGCAGCGCCTTGTCGCACTGCTCGACCGGTCCCTGCACACACCCCGACCGACCCACATGGCCCTCGTAGAGTTCTGGCACACAGCGATCCGGGACGACGAACTGCGGCAGGCAAGCAGCGACGTCCAGACCCGCTACCGGAACCCGTTCGTCCAGGCCATCCAGGACGGAGCCGCCCAGGGCGTGTTCACCACTTCCCGCTACACCGCGGAAGACATCGCGGACTACGTGCTGGCCACTCTGGCCGGTCTCATCATCCCCAGCGCCATCGGCCAGACCCCCCCTTCGCCCGCAGCCGTGCACGCGCTCCTGCTCGACCAGCTGGGCACGATCCTCGGCGTCACCTACGAACAGACCCGCTGACCTCGGGTCACCGAGTCGTCGGGCCCGCAGGTGATCGCTCAGCAGAACTCGGCGCGGGGCGTACGACTACTGAAGTAGGCGAACCCCCGTCCGACGGCCGAGGCAGGGGCACCTCGACCTCGCATACGTTCGTGGCATGTACGACAACGAGCCGTTCGACCTCGACGCCTATCTGGAACGCATCGGATGGGACGGAGCCAGGCGCGCCGGCCTTGCGACCCTGCGGTCAGTGCACCTGGCCCACGCCTTGTCCCTGCCATTCGAGAACCTGGAGCCGCTCACCGGCACCGCTCCCTCCCTCGCCCCCGGAGACCTGATCGCCAAACTGGTCCGGGGACGACGTGGGGGCTACTGCTACGAGCACAACACCCTCCTGCGGCTGGCCCTGGAGGGGCTCGGCCTGACCGTGACCGGGCTGGCCGGCCGGGTCGTGCTCGGAGCGCCGAGCGTGGAGAGCAGGCCCCGCACGCACATGATGCTGCGGGTGACCGTGCCCGGTGACCCGCAGTCCTATCTGGCCGACGTCGGCTTCGGCGCGGCCGGGGCGCTTCTGGAGCCGGTCCCGCTGATCCTGGGCGAGGAGTACGACGGTGCGGGCCGACGACACCGGTTTGTGCGCCTGCCGCACGACGGCCCCCTGGAACTGTGGGCGCTCCAGGCCTACGACTTCGCCACGGGGGACTGGGCGAGCCAGTACGCGTTCACCCTGGAACCGTTCGCCGCCTCCGATTTCGAAGTGTTCAACTGGCACGTCGCCACCAACCCACGCTCGCCCTTCACGCGACGCCCCTACCTCCAGCGGACTACTCCCGAGCGGCACCTCGCTCTCGATGGCGCTGTTCTGGTCGAGACTCACGCCGACGGCTCGGTGAACAAGCGCACCCTCGCCGATGAGGCCGAGGCGCGGCGCGTGGTGAACGAGGAGTTCGGGATCGCCGTGCCGGAGGGTCTCAGAATGCTGGGCTGACCAGCACCCGTGCGCGCGGGCTCAACTCGGCCGGTTGTGGGGCGGGTTCGCCCGCCCGGCGAACTAGGACGTGTCTCTCGACTTCGGTGAGGCATGGGAGGCGCCCGATGCTCGTAGACTCATGACGTGGCATTCATGAGCACCCCGCACTGCTGCTTCCTGTGATCGGAAGAGTTGAGGGCGATGCCGGACGGCGTCGCCCTCCTTGGCGTGCCTGTCGCATGAACCACGCTCCCGACGCTGCCCCGTCGTCCCTGAGGCAGTGACGCTCCGAGCGCGCGCAGGCACGGTCTCTTCCCCTCACCGTTGCCAGGAGTGCCTCGTGCCCATGTCGCTTCCCCCTGCCCTCGAACTGTCCCTCGACCTGCTGCGCTGCCCAACGTGCCGCACGCGCCACCTGCATCCCGGCCGCGGCGCACTGCGCTGCCCGGTGGGCCACACCTTCGACATCGCCCGCCACGGCTACGCCGGCCTGCTGACGGGCACCCGTGCCACCAGCGGCGATGACACGGCCATGGTCCAAGCCCGGAACCGCTTCCTGTCCACCGGTATCTACGTGCCCATCCGCGACGTCGGGGCCCGCCTGGCGGCCGACGCCGTCTCTGAGCAGGCCACGGTCGTGGACGTGGGGTGTGGCACGGGCTACTACCTGGCCGGCGTACTCGACCGGCTGCCCGGCGCCCGTGGTCTGGGACTGGACACGTCGGTGCGCGCACTGCGCTCGGCAGCCCGAGCCCACGACCGAGCCGCAGCGGTGGCCTGGGACATCTTCCGTCCCTTTCCGCTCGCCGACGGGGTGGCCGATGTCGTGCTGGACGTGTTCGCCCCACGCAACCCGGCCGAGTTCCATCGCGTGCTCCGGCCGGCCGGTCGGCTGATCGTGGTCCGTCCCACCGAGCGGCACCTGGCCGAGCTTCGTGACCGGCTGCCTGCGATGGTCACGATCGACCCGGCCAAGGAACAGCGCCTGCACCGGGCGCTGGCCCCATTCTTCGAGAGCACCGTCACCGAACAAGTGGAGTACACCGCGCCCTTGACCAGGCTGGACGCCTTGGATCTGGTGGCGATGACACCAAGCGCACGCCACATGAGCCGTGCAGACCTCAACGATGAAGGTCTCCTGCCCGATGAGGTCACCGTCTCCGTGCTGGCCACCGCCTACCAGCCTCGGTGACCACGAGCGGGCGCATGCGCCTACTGACCGACGATCAGTGGGCGCAGGGCGAGTACCAGCCGCCGCCGGTCAGTGCGCACTTCGGGCTGACCTCGGGGCGGTGATGGCTTCGGCCAGGAAACGCGGTCAACGACCAGGTCGCGGAGATCGGTGCGAAGGTCGTCCGTGGTACCCCGGGTGACAGCCTCGAGCCGCTGGACACGCTGCTGAACCTCGACGGTGTCGTGAAGCCGGGGATGGGTTGCGACCGACAACGCCTGGTACTCGGACATGGCCTTGTGCCTGTACAAGATGCTCGGCTTCCGGTTCGCCGCGAGCTTCCGTGACCTCGCGGATCAAAGGTTCTGGCGGGCCGACCCGCCCGACGGCGAGGCGCCGGCCTCCGGGTACGGGCCGCTGGAGGCCGTCGCCCGCAACAAGGTGAACCTCGAGCGATCGCCACGCACCGGCCGGACATGCGACGCGTCGCCGGGTCGCTCATCACCAATCAGGTCCGGGCCCACGACCTGCTCCGGATGTTCCTGCTTGAATGCCACCACAGCTGGCCGCCCTCGGCCTGGTGCTCGACGCCGTAGTGCTGTGGAACACCCGCTACCTCGACGCGGCCCAGCTCCGCGCAGAGGGCCACGAGATCAAGGACGAGGACGTCGCCCGGCTCTCCCCGCTCAAGGACCGGCACGTCAACTTCCTGGGCCGTTACCTGTTCAACATCAAGGCCCGCGGCCCCGGCCGAGGCCTACGTCCTTTGCGGGACCCGAATCCCGACGAAGGCGACGGCGCCGAACACTGGGGCGCGACGGCCGACGGTCAGTCAGCGTGGCTGGTCACGCGGGCCTTGCTGCCGTGGGTCAGGGTGTTGCGCAGCTGCCGGCGAGAGCCGCGGAGGGTGGCAGTGGGGGCGGTGAGTACGGCGAGACAGGCGATGACGAGGGCGATACCCATCCATCCGGCGGCGGGGAGGCGTTCGCCGACGACCAGGACGGCGAGTAGGGCGGCGACGGCCGGTTCGAGCAGGGACAGGGTGGTGGCGGTGCTGGCAGGTACGTGGGTGAGACCCCAGCCGAAGAGCACGTATCCGGCGAACATGGGGACAAGAGCCATGTAGGCGCCTACGGCGGCGTTGGACCAGGATGCGAGGAGAGGGGCGCCCGTGGTGAGGAGGACGGGCAGGAGGAGCAGGCCCCCGAGTCCGAAGACGGCGCCCATCGCCGCCCGGGCGGGGACCTGGCGGGTGATAAGCCGGTGCGCGGCCCAGGAGTAGAGGGCGTACGTGGCAGCGGCGACAAGGCCGAGGCCGATACCAAGCAGCGTGGTCGCCACGGACCCGTGCCCGGTACTGCCGGTCGCATGGGAGGCCTCGGCGACGCAGAGCAGGATGGTGCCCAACAGGCCGAGGGCGGCTGCGAGCATCCAGCGGCGCGTGAGCCGGTGACCGTCCATGACGCGTTCGATCACCGCGGATGCCAGTGGAGCGGCACCGATCGACACGACCGTGCCGACGGCGACTCCGGCCAGGTGCATGGAGCTGTAGAACGCCAGGGGATAGACCGCCACTGAGGTGGCGCCGAGCAGGACCGTGCCGCGCTGGTCGTGCAGCCGGGCTGCGTGGCGGCTGATCTGCGGTGCCGCTATGAGGGCCTGGAGCAGTCCGCCGAGGCCCATCGCGGCGGCCCCGATCGCGAGCGGGCCCACGCCGGGAGCGAGCGTGGCGGCCGTGCCCGTCGTACCCCACAGGACGGAAGCGGCGAGCACGCACAGGGCCCCGACGCCCGCGGACCGGCCGCGGGCGACGCGGCTCACAGCCGGTCCAGCAGCGCCGCAGCCATCGAGCGGGCGTGCTGGACACGGTCGCCTTCGCCTTCCAGGCCGGCACGGACCATCGCCCCCTCCAGGAGAAAGGACAGGTGCTCGGCGGTCGCGTGCGCTTCGTCGGGACGGCCTGGCAGGAGCTGCTCAAGGTGACCGGCGATCAGCTGCTCGACCTCCTCCTTGTGGGCGCGGACCACGGTCCGGCCCTCGTCGCCGGCCGGGAGCTCGGCGGCGGCGTTGAGCAGGCCGCAGCCGCGGAAGCCATGCTCGTAGGCGAAGGCCGCGTGATCGGCGTACGCGTCAAAGACGGCCAGCACCCCCTCGCGCGGTCCGCCGGCGCCCTCCAGCCGGGCCTGGTACAGGCCGAGCCACTCCTCGTGCCGGGCGTCCAGGTAGGCGCGGACCAGGTCGGCCTTGGAGGAGAAGTTGTTGTAGAGGCTCATCTTCGCCACGCCGGCCTCGGCGGTGATCGTGTCGATGCCGGTCGCAGCGACCCCATCCGCGTAGAAGCGACGGGCTGCCGCCTCCAGCAGACGCTGGCGGGCGCGACGCCGCCGCCCGGTCCCGGCCGTGCTCACATCAGCCGCGCTCATCACAGTCCAAATTAGGTAGGTAGGTCTACCTAGAATATCAGTGGAACCGTGACGGTCGCCGAGCAACCTCGACATCACCACCCCCGGCGGCCGGCTCGTCTTCCATTGCTTTGCAGCCCTCGCGGAGTTCATCCGCGAGGGCGGCATCATCGGCACCAACGAGGGCCTGCCCGTACGACGCGGCCGCGGGCGCCTCGTGGGCGCTTCGAGCTGGTCGACCACGGCGCTGCGCGTATCAGGGTGTCCGCGGTCTGGATCGCCTGGTCGTTCCGCGGCATCTCCACCAGTTCGTCCGCCCGGTCGGCACCGGACCGGTGGGGAAACGGGTCCGCCTGGCAGCTGAGTGGTTGTCAGCGGTGAGGTGGTGCGGGGGTCAGGCGCGGGCGCCTGCGGGCAGGTCGCCCATCTTGTTCACGACTGCGCGGGAGAGGACTGCGCTGGTGCCGGTGAGCATGCCTGCCTCGCCCATCGGGGTGTCCTTGATGAGGTAGCTGCGTTCTCCGAGGAACAGGTGGGTGTTGCGGTCGAAGATGTATTCGGTGCGTTCGCCGTCCGAGACGTGGGCGACGGCCTCGCCGTGCCGGCCGGCCGCGTCGACGGAGTCCTTGACGAGGACAACACCGGGGATCTTCGCGGCGGCCCGCCAGATGGCGGAGGCCACGTCTGCGGGGACGATCGACTCGGACACGGTCTCGCCGACCCAGTCGAAGGCGGCCGCGTCCTTGCCGGGGGCCTGACCGCGGGTTGCGGAGTAGATCTGCTTCAGCAGTGTGTCGGGGTCCGTGGACAGCTGGGCGATCTGCGGGATCGTACCCGGCGCCGGAGGCTCCGACCCTGCATCGGGGTTGATCACGCCGGCGCCGCTGTTGTGGATGGTGATGTTTTGGCCGCCCTCGTGGATGAGGCCGTTCTTGGAGGGGTCGGCGGCCAGCCACACCTCGCGCTGGTGGACGGCGTCGAGCTTGCCCGCGCCGCCGATGGTGCGCTGCTTGACCTGGTGGGTGAAGCCGACCTTGCTCTTGACGTAGATGAACTGGTGGGCGCCCACGGACGGGGTCTTCTGCCTGCTCGCGGCGTCCGCGACCTGGCTCAGGAATTCCGCGGCACCGTGGGCCGAGGCGGGCTGCACCGTGATGACCGACGCCATCGCCACACTGTCGTCAGCGGGCCCCGTGCCGGTCCCGGTGACGCTGACCGCGACCGCCGCAGCGACCAGAGCGGCGGCAGGCGCGGCGATCAGGCTCCAACGCGGCATGCCGCGCCTGGCCGCGGGAGACGGCTGCGTCTGCGTGCCGGTCCGGGTGACCTCCTGCATCAGATATTCCTCAAGACGTTGAGACCGGGCGGGGGAGATACCCGGTGTGCCGGGGCGCGGGAGCAGGTGGGACAACTCCTGGCGCTCGGCCTCGTCACCATGCTGGGAAGCATTCATCGGGCTTTCTCCTGTGTCGACCGGACCGCGGGTCCGCGGTCGCCCTGTATCTGTCGGACGGGTGCGGGCGGTTCCATCCTTTTTCCGGCGCGATTGAGTTCCTGTTCGGTCAGTTTGAGCAGACGTGCCCGTGCGCGTGACAGGCGGGAGCGGACGGTACCGACCGGGATGCCGAGAGCTTCGGCGGCCTCGGCGTAGCTGAGGTCAGACCAGACGCACAGCATGAACACGTCGCGGTCCGAGCGGCGCAGCCTGGACACCGCCGCTCTGGCGGCCGCGAGTCTGTCGGTGTCGTCGATGCGCTCGGCGATCTCGTCGGCGAAATCCGGGACGCTCTCGGGTGCGGGGAAGCGGGCCAGGGTCTGCTGGTGTCTGCGCGCTGCGCGGCCGCGGTTGCGCAGGACGTTGGTGGCGATGCCGTAGACCCAGGGGCGGACGCTCTCGTCGCCGTCCTCCAGCCGCCCCCGCAGGCGCCACACCTCGAGGAAGGTCAGTGACACGGCGTCCTCGGCGGCCGACCAGTCGCCCGTGGCGCGGTAGGCGTGCGCGTAGATCGCCTGGCCCAGTTCCTGGTACAGCTGGCGGAAGGCTTCGGGATCGCCGGCTCGCAGACGAACTCGCAAGGATTGCTTCACGCACGTACCTGTCGCATACACGGGGCCAGTTCCCGTGAGGTGGATCACAGTCAGATGAGGCACAGCAGGACTACGGCGTCCCGGTGGGACTTCTCAATGAGAGGCCTCACGCGGCCCGTTCGCCGCCGACTTCGGTCGGCAGCGCCCCGAGATGTCGTCGCAGCACCTCACCACCGACTACGACACCGGCCCCCGGCCAATCGGCGGCACCTCAGCGTCGGCGGCCGCCACAAACCCCTCGCCCCGCGCGGTGGCCGACCGCCTGGATACCTGCCTCGCCCACCGCCACCGGACATGGCCCGCCACCGCCAACCCTCACCTGTTCCTCAACCGGGTCACCGCGACTCTACGCAACGACCACGGGCGGTTCATCGACCAGGTCTTCTGGGGCTGTCACTGTGGCGACGGCCCACTTGGCCA
Organism: Streptomyces sp. NPDC001068; assembly: GCF_042897315.1. NCBI lineage: Bacteria > Bacillati > Actinomycetota > Actinomycetes > Kitasatosporales > Streptomycetaceae > Streptomyces > Streptomyces sp. NPDC001068. The sequence goes on from NZ_JBIAYD010000022.1 coordinate 72,633, forward strand.
CCTGAGCACCCGAGCACTGGCCAGGCGGTCGGGTGCTCGGTCGTTCAGGCGGGTACTGCCTGGTCCAGGAGGGTCTGGAGGTACAGGCCGCGGTGGGCGTCGAGTTCCGTGGGGACGCCGGTGCGGACCGCGGTGGCGAACTCGCGGCGCAGGATCGGCCAGCATTCCTCGTGGTCGATGCCGGCCGTGTCGTAGGACAACGGCTTCTGCGCGCCGAAGAGTTCGACTCGGGTGAGGGCCTTGGGGACCTGGACCGCGCCGGACAGGGACGCCTGGCTGACCGCGCCGTTGGCGTGTTCGCAGGTCAGTTCGATCCAGCGGCGTGGATCGCCGGTGCCGCGGATCGAGGTGATCGGGCCGACGGCGGCGTCCAGGAGGTCCAGCAGATGCGGGCCGAGGTCGAGCAGCGCGCCGTGTTCCAGGCGCCAGCCGGTGGCGAACTCCCCTCCCAGGAAAGCACCGTGGAGGTAGTGGGAGCGGGCACCGGAGATGTCGAGCCCGCGGGCCGCGTCCAGAAAGGCCCGGGTGGTGGGGTGGTAGCGCTTGGTGAGGACGAGCTGAGAGATGACACCTGCCTCGGCGATCGCGTCGGCCACACGCCGGGCCGCCGTCACGTCGGGGCCGAGTGGTTTCTCCAGAAGCAGGGCCTTGCCCCGCTTCGCGGCCAGCGGGGCGAGCTCGGCCTGGACCGCCGGCGGGACGGCGAAGGCCACCGCCTCGCAGTGGTCGAGCAGTTCCTCGAACTCGGCGGCAGCGTGCGCGCCGTAGGGGGCGGCGGTCTCGCGGGCCGCTTCCTGGCGGCGGGCCCATACGGCGGTCAGGCGGGTCTCGGGGCCGGCGGCCAGGACGCGGGCGTGCATGGTGCGGGCCCAGGGGCCGGCGCCGACGAGCCCGACGGCGACGGGTTCATCGCTCCAGCCGGTTGCTGTGGCGTTCATGGTAGGCGGCTTCCTGTCTGTGCGGAGTTCGGCGGGCTCCGGCGAGACCCGGTCAGCGGGCCAGTTCGGCGAGGGCCCGCCGATGTGGCGGTTCGGTTTCGGCGGTGACGTCACCGTGTCAGGTGGGCCAGCCGGGCGTCGGCGCTCGCGGGAGAGTAGAGGCATTCGACGACCATCGCTCCCGCCCCGAGCAGGCCGGCGTGGTCGCCGAGGTGGGAGGTGAGGACCTGGAGGTTGGCTGTGGCGCGGGGCATGGCGCGCTGGTAGAGCAGTTCGCGCACCCCGGTCATGAAGGGGACGCTGGACAGGTCGCCGGCGAGCATGAGCACGCCGGGGTTGAGCAGTGTGACGACGGTGACGAGTACCTCGCCGACCCGGCGTCCGGCCTCCCGGGTGAGGCGGTTGGCGTCGGGGTGGCCCTCGCCGAGGAGTTGCCTGACGTCCTGGCCGGAGGCGGTGTCCAGGCCGAGCGCGGACAGTTCCCGGGCGATGGCCCGGCCGCTGGCCACGGCCGCGAGGCAGCCGTAGCCGCCGCACATGCACAGGGCGTCCGGGCGGTCGTGCAGCCGGATGTGCCCGATGTCGCCGGCACCGCCGTCGACGCCGCGGAACACCTCGCCGCCGATGACGACGCCGGCGCCGATGCCGGTGGACACCTTGACCAGGACGAAGGCCGAGCAGTCGCGGTGGCCGGCCTGCTGCTCGGAGAGTGCCATCAGGTTGGCGTCGTTGTCGACGAAGACGGGCACGGGCCGGCCGTCGGCGCGTTCGTCGTGCACGTGTTCGGCGTAGGCGCGCTGGAGACGTTCCCGCACGGGGTAGCGGTCCCAGCCCGGCATGATGGGGGGTTCGATCACGCGGCCCGACTCCCATTCGACCGGCCCCGGCACGGACAGCCCGATGCCCGCCACCCGGGCCGGGGTTGTGCCGGCCCGGGTGAGCAGATCGGGGAGCCAGGTGGCGAGCCGGTCCAGGACCGCCTCGGGTCCGTCGGTGATGTCCAGCGGTGCGGTGGTCTCGGCCAGGACGGTGCCGGCCAGGTCGAGCACGGCTACGCGGGCGTGACGGGTGTCGAGGTCGACGGCGATGACGCAGGCGTGGCCCGGGTCGAACTCGATCCGACTGGACGGCCTGCCTCCGGTGGAGGTTCCGGAGACATGCCGCAGCCAGCCCACGCCGCCCAGCAGGTCGAGCCGCGCTCCGATGGTCGAGCGGGACAGCCCGGTGACGCGCTGCAGGTCCGCACGGGTGTTGGCCCGGCCGCTGCGGATGATCTGGAGCAGTCCGCCTGCGCTGACCTGGCTCGGCGTGATCATGGTTTTCCCCCTTGATGTCAGCTTTTGTCCGCGCCGCTGGTCAGGCCCTCGGTGAGCATCCGTTCGGCGGCGAAGAACAGAACTACCACGGGGATGGTGAGGACCACCGATCCGGCCATGAGGATCGTCTTGGGCACCTCGACGCCGTTGGACAGCTGGGACAGTCCGAGGGACACGGTCCACCGGTCGGGGTTGGCCGCCAGGAACAGCAGAGCGAACAGGAACTCGTTCCAGGCGATCATGAAGACGTACAGTCCGGTCGCCATCAGGGACGGCAGGGCGAGCGGCAGGATGACCTTGCGGATGGTCTGGAGTCTGCTGGCTCCGTCGATGGCTGCCGCCTCCTCGATGGAGGCGGGGATGGTCACCAGGTAGTTGCGCAGCATGTAGATCGACACCGGAACGGTCTGCGCGATGTAGACGACGGCCAGACCCATGAGGCTGGAGGACAGGCCGATCTTGGCGAAGATCACGAAGAGCGGGACGGCGAGCAGGGTCGAGGGGAAGAGGTAGACGGCGAGGAAGAGCGCGCTGATCTGGCGGTGGCCGAAGAACTTCAGCCGGCTGACGGCGTAGGCGCCGGGCACCGCGGCGAGCAGTGTCAGCACGACCGTGCCGAACGACACGAGCGCGGAGTTGATCAGGAAGTTCAGGAAGCCCTGGCCGCCGTCGGAGGTGGGCCGCAGCACGTCCCGGTAGGTGGTGAGTGTGAAGTCCTTCGTCGAGACCCACAGCGAGCCCGGGTCGAGGAGCAGCGAGTCGATGGGCTTCAGGGACAGCAGCACCATGTAGTAGAAGGGCAGGATGGTGATCACCGCGAGGAACGCGATGACGACCCAGCGCAGGACCCCGAAGAACTTGTCCTCGAAGCGGGCCCGGGTCAGGGCGGGCCTTGCGGTCGCGGGCTTGGCGGTCACGATTCCTCCTGCACCTTGTTGCCGAAGAACTTGAAGTAGAGGCCGAGGAGGATCATGAGCGCGACGGCCAGCACCAGGGCCTGGGCCGCGGCGGCTCCCACGTCGTAGCGGGCGGTGAGGAAGTCGTAGACGCGGACGGCGGCGACCTCCGTGCCCGCGCCTCCGCCGGTGAGCAGGTAGACGTCGTCGAACTTGTTGAACGTCAGGATGAAGCGGAGCACGCACAGCAGCGCGATGACCGGCATGAGCTGCGGCAGCAGGATGTGCCGGAAGCGCTGGGTGAGGGTGGCGCCGTCGACCAGCGCGGCCTCCTCCAGGCCGTCCGGGACCGCCTGGAGGCGGGCCAGGATGAACAGGAACGCGAAGGGGAAGTACCGCCAGCATTCGAAGGCGATGACGGTCAGCAGGGCGAGCGGTATGTCGAAGTGCACGCCGAGCAGATGGACTTCGTACTCGCGGGTGGAGAGGAAGGCGATCGGGTCGTCCCAGCCGAACAGCTTGCGTCCCCAGCTGTTGACGATGCCGTACTGCGGGCTGAGCGCGACCTCCCAGACGAAGGAGACGGCGACGACCGGCGCGACGTAGGGGAGCAGCATCGCGGCGCGCAGCAGGCCCCGGCCGCGGAACGGCCGGCGCAGGGCGAGCGCGGCGATGAGGCCGAGCGCGACGGAACCCACGGTGCCGCCCGCGGTGTACAGGAGGGTGGTGCCGAGGCTGGACCAGAATCCGGCGGAGCCGAAGACCTGGTCGAAGTTGCGCAGGGACCAGTTGCCGAACAGGCCCATGCCCTGGATGTCGACGAGCCTGGCCTTCTGGAAGGCCAGCAGTACCGTCCACAGGATGGGCAGGATCACTACGACGAGGACGACGACGAAGGTGGGCGTGACGAAGGCGAGGCCCGCGCGGTTGGCGCGCCGGCTCGCGGTCATCGGGCGGGGGGTCCGGGCGGCGGAGCGGTGAGCGTCCCGGTCGCCGGTCCGCGGGCGCTCGGGGGCGCCGGTTGGAGCTGTAGTCATGAGGGACCTTCGGTACGTGCGGCGGGCGGCTACTGCAGGGACTTCTTCAGGGCGGCGACGTCGTCCTGGGCTTCGCTTGCCGCGTCGGCGGGGGAGATCTGGCCGCTGGTCATGGCACTGATCGCCTTCGGGACCGGCAGTTCGCCGTTGGTGGCGCCGACGAGGGCGCCCTCGCCCTGGGTGATGCCCCAGCGGTGCATGTTGCTGACGCCTGCGACGAGCTGGTCGAGGAGGCTCTTGGGATACACCTGGTCGAAGGGCTTGCGGATGTCCACGCCGATGTCGGCGTGGCGCCAGGCGTCGATGTACTCCTGTGGCGCGGCCGGAGTGCCGTCCCGGACGGGGATCTTGCCCTCGGGGGCCATGCCGATCCACGCCTTGTAGCCGGGACCCATCATGTACTCGATGAACTCGCGGGAGGCCGCGGTCTCGGCCGTCTTGGTGGTCACCCAGGAGGTGACCTCGCCGAACTGGGCGGGCTGTGCCGCGTCGGGCCCCTTCATCGCGGTGACGATGCCGGTGTGGGCCGCCAGCCAGGCACGGTCCTTGTGGCACTGCGGGCAGCTCGGCAGGGCGTCCGACCGCAGTCCGGCCAGCTCGTCCAGGAGGAACGTCGACCAGATGATCTGCGAGGACTGCCCCGCGAAGTAGGTGGCGCGGGTCGAGTCGACGGTCTGGGTGCCGGGTGCGCCGTAGAGGCGGGCGAGGGCGTCGTACGCCTTGAACGTCTCCGCGCACTGCGGAGAGTCGAGGGCGACCTGGTGCTTGTCGTTCACGAGCTGGCAGTCGTTGGCCAGTGCCGTGCTCTCGAAGCTCTGCGAGGTGAAGGCGTCGTTGGGGTCGGTCGCGGCCGCCATGCCGTAGTTGCCCTTGCCGGTGAGTGCCTTGGCGCCGTTCACGGCGTTCGCGTAGGTGTCCGGGACGGGCAGGTGCTTCGCGTCGAACTCGTCCTTGCGGTACAGCAGCAGCTGGAGCCAGGCGTCGGAGGGCACCCCGAGTGTGGTCCTGCCGTCCGCGGTCAGGCGCAGCGCGTTGGCGTTGAACGTTCCCCTGCCCAGCTCGGAGACGATCTGCCGGGGGATGCTCGTGTTGAGCAGCCCGTTGGAGTACATCTGCCAGACCTGGCCCATCGGGGCCGCGCCTATCACGTCCGGCAACGTGCCCGAGGCGGCCGCGGACATGATGAGCTGCGGCATCTGGCCTTCGTCCACGCCGACGAGGTGGACCTTGATCCCCGTTTTCTTCTCGAACCCGTTCACGACCTTCTGCGTGACGGCCATGCGGTCGGGCAGGTTCTCCTGCGACCAGACGGTGATCTCGCGGTCCGGTTTCCCGGGCCCGGTACTGCTCGCGCAGCCCGTGAGCAGCCCGAACCCCAAAGCGGCCGAGATGCCCACCGCGGTCATCGTCGACCGCCGGCTCCTGGTGTGCATGCTGTGTCCTCGTGTCGGCTTACGTCTACTGGTCACGCATCTCAGCATCACTTTTGCTTGTTGACAAGACATAAGTTGCGGATATGGTCGACGCAACCCGATCGAACATCCTCATCCGGAGTCATCCGTGGAACGCGTCGTCCAATTCACCGGCCCCCGCCAAGTAGAGGTCGCCGAGCACGTCAGGGCCGAACTGCCCGCCGGCCACCTGAGGGTCCGCACCCGCTACTCGGGCATCTCGGCCGGCACCGAGCTCACCGCCTACCGCGGCACCAACCCGTACCTCACCCGCACCTGGGACCCCGACGCGCGCCTGTTCCGCGACGGCGCTCCCGGCATGGAGTACCCGGTCGCCGGCTGGGGCTACTCGGAGGTCGGCGAGGTCACCGAGGTCTCTCCCGAACTGGCCGCAACCCCGGGCGTACCGGTCGTCGGTGACCTGGTGTGGGGCATCTGGGGCCACCGCAGCGAGGGCATCGTCCCCGTCGAACGGATGATCGGCCACACCCTCCCCGCCGGACTGGAGCCGCTGGCCGGAGCCTTCGCCCGCGTCGGCGCCATCGCCTACAACGCCGTGCTCGCGGGAGACATCCACGTCGGCGAGGACGTCACCGTCTTCGGCCAGGGCGTCATCGGCCTGATCACCACCCGCCTGGCCCAGCTCAACGGCGCCCGCGTCACGGCGGTCGACGCCCTCGACGGCCGACTGGAGACCGCCAGGCGGTATGGCGCTTCTCACACCCTGAACGCCCGCACCGAATCCGTCGCCGAACGTGTCCGTGAGGCCACCCACGGTCTCGGCGCCGACCTCGCCATCGAGATCAGCGGCGCCTATCCCGCCCTGCACGAGGCCGTGCGCTCGGTCGCGGTCGGCGGCCGCGTCGTCGCCTCCGGCTTCTACCAGGGCGACGGCATCGGACTGCGCCTCGGCGACGAGTTCCACCACAACCGGGTGCAGCTCGTCGTCTCCCAGATCGGCGGCGTCCCCCCGCAGCTGTCCAACCGCTGGACCATCGAACGGCTCCAGCAGACCTTCCTGCGGCTGGTCGCCGAGGGCCAGGTCGACGTCGCCTCCCTGGTGAGCCACGTCATCCCTGTGGCCGACGCCGCCGACGCCTACGTACTGCTGGACGAGCGCCCCGCCGACGCGCTCCAGGTCGTCCTGGAATTCTGAAAGGCCCCCCGATGACGCTCAAGACCGCCGCGCAGGAACAACTCCTGCCCGGAGACACCCTGCAGGCCAAGTGGGAGTTCGCACAGGACGCCGGCTACGACGCGATCGAGCTGCGCGCCAGGGGGGACTTCCACTTCGCCTCCCGCCTCGGGGAGCTGAAGCAGGCACAGAAGGACGGCGTCGTCATGCCGACCGTGTGCGTCGAGATGCTGCACTTCTTCGCAGCCTTCGACGACGACCTGCGCCGCGACGCCATCGCCCAGATGAAGTCCCAGCTCACCGTGATCGGCGAACTGGGCGGGCTCGGCGCGCAGACGCCCGCGTCCTACGGCATGTTCTCGCGTCGCCTGCCTCCCTTCGAGCCTCCGCGCACCGAAAAGGAGGACCGCGAGGTGCTCCTGGCGGGGCTCACCGAACTCGGCGAGCACGCCCGCAAAGAGGGCGTCACCCTCTTCCTCGAACCGCTCAACCGCTACGAGGACCACATGGTCAACCGGCTGGAACAGGCCGCCGACCTGATCCGCGAAGTCGGCTCGAGTTCGGTCAGGATCGGCATCGACAGCTACCACATGAACATCGAGGAGAGCGACCCGGCCGCCGCCATCGTGGCCCACGCCGACGTCATCGGGCACGCCCAGGTCTCCGACTCCAACCGCTTCCAGCCCGGCGCCGGACACCTCGACTGGGCCGCCTGGCTCGGCGCCCTGCACACCATCGGCTACGACGGCTACCTCGCCGCCGAATGCCGCCTCACCGGCGACCCCACCGCCGCCGTCCGCTCGGTACCCGCGTTCCTCAAGAGGTCCGGCGCGTGAAGACCCTTCTGGACCGGCCGGCGCCCACCGCTGCCGAAGACCTGACACTCCGGCGCGGTGCGGCGCGGGTCCTGCTGGACAACTGGACCGGCACCTCCACCGTCCCCTCCCGCACCCTCTATCCCCACCAGTGGAGCTGGGACTCCGCCTTCATCTCCATCGGGCTGCGCCACCTCTCCGTGCGCCGGGCCCAGCAGGAACTGGAGTCGCTCTTCGCGGCGCAATGGACGGACGGCCGCATCCCGCACATCGTCTTCAACCCCGCACTGCCGCACGACGCCTACTTCCCCAGCCCCGGCTTCTGGCGGTCCTCCACGGCCGGCCGGGCCGCCGGGGCACCGGCCGCCGCCGAGACCTCCGGCATCGTGCAGCCCCCCGTGCACGCCCTGGCCGCGCTGCTCGTCCACCGCACCGACCCCGACGAGTCCCGCCGCCGCGGCTTCCTCGCCCGCGTCCACCCGCACCTGACCGCGTGGCACGACTACCTCCTCGTCCACCGCGACCTGGGCGGCGCGGGCCTGGCCGCCGTCGTCCACCCCTGGGAAGCCGGTACCGACAACAGCCCCTCCTGGGACACCGCACTGGCCCGTGTCGAACCCATCGCCCCGGACACCTTCCGGCGCGCGGACCTGAACCACGGGCAACCCACCGACCGTCCCACCGACCTCGACTACGGCCGCTACGTCCGACTTGCCACCGACTACCGCACGGCCGGCTACGACGACCGCGCCACGCGGTTCGCCTTCGCCGTCGAGGACCCCGGCTTCAACGCCCTCCTCATCGCCAGCGAGTACGCACTAGCCGAACTGACCGCGGAACTCGGCGGCGACAGCGGCCACCACCTGCACCGCGCCGCCACCCTCACCGAACAACTGGTCACGCGGCTCTGGGACGAGAACGCCGGCCTGTTCAAGGTCCGCGACCTCAACGGCGGCGGACTCGTCGACGAGCGAACGATCAGCGGCCTGGTCCCGCTGATCGTGCCGCACCTGCCGGAGAACGCCGTACGACGCCTGGAGGCGGCACTGCGCGGACCGCACTTCGCCGCCCCCGGCACCTGCCTCGTCCCCAGCTACGACCTGACCGGCCACGCCTTCGACCCCCAGCGGTACTGGCGCGGACCTGCCTGGTTCAACACCGCCTGGCTCGTCCAGCACGGCCTGCGCACCCATGGCCTGCACTCCACCGCGGCCAGACTGCGCGAGGGCATCCTCACCGAGGCGCGGCGCTCGGGATTCGCCGAATACATCGATCCCGTCACCGGCGACGGGCGTGGCGCGCGGAACTTCTCCTGGACCGCGGCTCTCGCCCTGGACCTGCTCAGCTCCACCGATGCCGGAGACAGGGACGGGGCCGCGAAGGAAGCCGCCGCGCTCCTCCGTATCCGCACGGTCGCGAAGGAGTCACGCACATGACCACCGCAGGCACCCTGATCCAGCTCGTCGGCGACGCAACATTCGCCCACCTCGGCGCGGAGAGCAGCATCAGCGGAACCCGCGGCGCCACCCCCGACGGGATGTTCGCCCGCGACGCCCGGCACCTCAGCCGCTGGCAGCTCGCCGTCGACGGCGACACACCGGTCGCCCTCGGTCCCGCCGTGCAGGAGACCGACGCAACGGTGACCTGCGTCCTCACCCCGCACGGCACCCGGGACGAGCCCCCCGCCTACACCGTCTTCCGCCGCCAGAGCATCAGCGCCGGCACCTTCACCGAACACCTCCGGCTGGTCAACAACCGTCCGGGCCCGGTCACCGCCCACGTGACCCTGACCGTCGACTGCGACTTCGCCGATCTCTTCGAACTCCGCTCCGACGGCCGCCACTACGACAAGGGCGACGCCCGCCGCACCACCCACAACACTCCCGCGGGCGTCCGCTTCACCTACCGGCGTGCCGACTGGCAGTCCACCACCGAGCTCACCTGCCGGCCCGCACCCGACACCACGGAAAATCCCCCCGGCACGCAGGACGACCCGACCGGGCGCGTCCTCGGCTGGAGCCTGCACATGGTCGGCCACGGCGAGACCGAACTCCACCTCACCGCGCACGCCCGCCCCAACGGCCGGCCCCTCACGCAAACCGCACGCCCCGCACCCGAAACCGTGGACAGCCGGGTCGGCGACGACCTCGACCGGGCCTGCGCCCAGGGCCTCGCCGACATCGACCTGCTCACCGTCGCAGCCCCCGGCGTCGACGGCGACGACGTCCACGTCCCCGCGGCCGGCATCCCCTGGTTCCTCACCCTGTTCGGCCGGGACTCCCTGCTCACCTCCTACTTCCTGCTGCCTTACAGGCCAGAGACGGCCGCTGCCACCCTCAGCGCGCTCGCCGCGGTCCAGGGACAGCGCCACGACGCATTCAGCGGGGAACAGCCGGGCCGCATCGTCCACGAGACACGCCACGGCGAACTGGCCCACTTCCGCCAGGTCCCCTACGGCCGCTACTACGGCTCCGTGGACGCCACCCCCCTCTTCCTCGTCCTGCTCCACGCCCACCACCAGGCGACCGGCGACCCGTCGTCCGCCCTCCGGCTCGAACAGCATGCCCGGCGCGCGGTCGACTGGATGCTCACCGACGGCGGCATCGGCGAACACGGCTACCTCGTGTACCGGCCCGACCCCGGCGGCCTGGTCAACCAGAACTGGAAGGACTCAGCCGGTGCCATCTGCTTCGCGGACGGCACCCAGGCCGAAGGCCCCATAGCCGTCTGCGAGGCCCAGGGATACGCCTACGACGCCCTCGTGCGCACCGCCGAACTCGCCGAACTCGTCTGGCAGGACCGGGCGTACGCCCAGCAACTGCGCAAGCACGCCGACGCGTTGCGCTCGCGCTTCCTGACCGACTTCTGGATGGAGGAAGCCGGCTTCCCGGCGCTCGCCCTGGACGGCACCGGCCGCCAGGCCGACGCTCTCGCCTCCGATGCCGGACACCTGCTCTGGTCCGGCATCCTGGACACAGAGCACGCGCACCGGGTGGGCAAACGCCTGCTGAGGCCGGACTTCTTCTCCGGCTGGGCCGTCCGCACCCTGGCCGCGGGCCAGAAGCCGTACCACCCGCTCTCGTACCACCGCGGCAGTGCCTGGCCGCACGACAACGCGCTCATCGTCCTCGGCCTCGCCCGCCACGGCCTGACAGAGCAGGCGGAAACCGTCACCGAGGGTCTGATCGCGGCGGCGGCCCACCACGGCGACCGGCTGCCCGAGGTCATGGCCGGCTACGCCCGGACGGACACCGGGCGCCCCGTCCCGTACCCGCACTCCTGCTCACCGCAGGCATGGGCGGCGGCGACACCACTGGCCCTGCGTTCGGCCCGAGAGGGCCGGATCCACTGACGAACCGGTGACGGCCACGCGGCAGGTGACGGCCGCGATGGCGGCCCTGGCAGCCGCTTGGTTCCTCCACCCGTTCGGACGTCGGGGGCTGTTACGCACTTCCGCGGACCGGACCGCCGGTCCACGGTGATGCGGCCCGGCGGGGTCGGAACGGCGAGTCGGTCGTAGCGCGGGCTCGGTGTCTGACAAGTCATCAATTCATCCGGATCACCCAACCTGGTGTGACCGGGCTTGCGGCCGGGTTCGCCAAGCGTTCGGAGTTTTGCCCGCCCGGTCGTCAGGGCGCGGAGCGGGCGTTCTTCCTGGCTCGGTAGGCGGCGACGTTGTTCCTGTTGCCGCAGACTTCGTACGAGTGCCAGCGCTGCGTGCGGCTTCGGGTGGTGTCGTAGAAGGCGTGGGCGCATGACTCGTTGGCACACGTGCGGATGCGTGGCCAGCTGCCGTCCGTGATGAGTTCGGCCACCGCGAGGGCGATGCCGCCGATCACGGGATCGCCGCCGCGCTGTCGCAGGCGGACCTCCCCGGGTGACGTGAAGACCTGCTTCAGCGTGACCGAGGACGACAATCGGGTGAGCCGCGCCCAGGCGGCCGCCGTGTCCTCGGGGTCTGGTGCTGTGACGATGTCCAGGAGGGCTGTGCGCAGGTCGCGGACCCGGGCGATGAGCTCTGGTGTCGGCTGCCGCCCGTCGCACTGGCCGAACGGGCGCAGGATCTCGCTCGCCGTCCGGTGGCTGTCGAGCGTCTCCGGGAGTGCCGGGGTGATGCCGTGGGCTCGCGAGTTGAGCAGATCGATAACGGCGGTGGCATCGGCGGGGATCGACTGTGTGGCGCTCTGCCCTTCGCTGGTCACTTCGCCACGCTAACACATGGTCTTTTCATGGAAGGGCCTTACAGGGCGACGGTGATCCGTGCTACAAAGTAAGTGTCTAAATTCAAAGACCATTACTCCCGTCGTCGTCCCCGCGGGTTGTGCCGAGCGGCGACGCGCGAAGGGCACTCGGTTCGTGATGTCCTGGCAGAGGAGAAGGACATGAGTGAGATCAAGACACGGTTCCGGACGATCGACGGGCTGTCCGTCCGGTACGCCGAGAGCGACGGATCCCATGACCACGAGGCCCTGCTGCTGAGCCCCTGGCCGGAAAGCCTGTACGCCTACGACGCGACCTGGTCACGACTGGCCCGGCACGCCCGTCTCATCGCCGTGGACCTGCCGGGGTTCGGACATTCCCAGCTCCGCGAGGATCTGCTCTCTCCCAAGGCGATGGGTGACTTCATCGTGCGGATCGCCGACGAGTTCGGGCTGGCAGCGCCGCACGTCGTCGGCCCCGACATCGGCACCAGCGCGGTCCTGTTCGCCGCCGCCCGGCACCCGGAACGGTTCCGCAGCGTGGTCGTGGGCACCGGTGGCGCGGCCGTCCCGCTGCAGCTGGGCAGCCCCCTGCATGACTGGGTGCACGCCGAGGACCTCACTCCGTACCGTTCCATCGACCCGAAGGTCATCGTGAACGTCGCGGTCGGCAAGATCGAGGGCTACGAGCTGCCGGAAACGGTGCTCGAGGACTACCTCGCCTCCTACACCGGCCTGCGCTTCGTCGAGCAGATGCGCTACGTGCGCGCGTACCCCACCGAGCTGCCCCAGCTGGGCGAGCTGCTGCCCACCATCGAGACGCCGGTCCAGATCATCAACGGCCTCAAGGACCCGGTGGTACCGGTGGCCAACGCCGAGTACCTGCACGAACGCCTGCCCGGCAGCAGGCTCGACATCATCGACGGCGGCCACTTCATCTGGGAGGAAGCCGCGGACGAGTACGCCGGCATCGTCACCGACTGGTGGCAGCGGCACTGAGCACCGGCCGGAAATGTGCCGGGGCGGCGGCCGGTACGCGGCCGGTCGCGGGACGGTGTGGCGGTTGGCACCGTCGCCGGCCACGTGGTGCGCATGGGCCGCAGCGGCGGTCACGGCGCACGGCTCCACCGCCCCTTCGGGGCTGGGGGCCGGGCGAACAGGGCGAGCCCCGGCCCCGGCGCCATGATCCATGCCTGCCGGCGTCGGCCGCCGGCGAAGATGAAGAAGGACGGAAATCCAGTCATGGCAATAGAGGGATCGTCCACCGCCTGGCGTGGACGAGCACTGGTACCGGTACTCGTCTACCTGAGTTCGGTGGTGGCGGTGATCAGCAGCCTCGGTGCGCCGCTGATCCCGACCATCGCCACCGCCGACCATGTGTCGCTCTCCCAGGCCCAGTGGTCCCTCACGATCACTCTGCTGGTCGGAACCGTTGCCACCCCCGCGATGGGACGGCTCGGTGACGGTCCGCTGCGGCACGCGACGATTCTCGGTGCGCTGTGGGTCGTACTGATCGGCAATGTGGTGGCCGCCCTGCCGGTCGGTTTCGTCTGGCTGCTCGTAGGCAGGGCCATGCAGGGGGCGGGGCTCGGTCTGATCCCGCTGGCCATCGCGACCGCCCGTGACAGCCTGCCGGCGGCCCGTTCACGCCCGGCGATAGCGCTGCTCTCCGTCACCGTCGTCAGCGGCGTCGGCCTGGGATATCCGCTGACCGGTCTGATCGCCGAGCACCTCGGTTTCCGAGCCAGTTTCTGGTTCGGTGCGGCAGTCAGCGGCATGGCCCTGGCGGCGGCTGTCATCATCCTGCCGGGCACCCGGCACTTGACTCGCCACCGGTTGGATCTGGTGGGTGCGGGTCTGTTCGGCGGACTCCTCGCCGGCCTCCTGCTGGTCCTGAGCGAGGGAGAATCGTGGGGCTGGACATCGCCGGGACTGCTCGTCCTGGCTGCCGCCTCGCTGGTGTGCCTGGCGGTCTGGATCGTGTTCGAGCTGCGGACCAGCGGGCCGCTGGTGGATCTGCGCCAGCTGCGAAACCGAGTCGTTCTGACCGCGGCCGTGGTCGGACTCATCGCGGGTCTGGGCATGTACCTGCTGGTGTCGCTGGTCACGCGCCTGGCCCAGACGCCCGAGGGCCCCGGCCACGGATTCGGGGCGTCGATCGTCGTCACCGGGTTGATCCTGCTCCCCTTCTCGGTCGCCAGCCTGTTGGCGAGCAAGGTCGTACCGCTGGTGGCACACCACGCGTCCTGGCGCCTGGCGCTTCCCCTGTCCTGCGTTCTCATCCTGGCGGCCCTGCTCATGTTCGGACTTGCCCGCGCCCGCCTGTGGGAGCTGTTCGTCGTGATGGGCATAGCCGGCCTGGGTGTGGGCAGCGTCTTCGCCCTCGTACCCACGCTGGTCGTCAGCGCGGTACCGGCCCGCGAGATCGGGAGCGCCATCGGCTTCAACCAGGTGCTCCGTTACGTCGGGTTCACCACAGGAAGCGCACTGAGCGCCGTCGTGCTCGAGTCCCACACCACGGCGGGATCCGCACTCCCGGCCCCGGGTGGCTACGGCGTCGCCGCAGCCCTGGGGGTCGTGATCTGCGCGGCCGCAGTGTTGATCGCGGTCGTCCTTCCGCGACAGCACCGTGACGGATCGTCCCTGCCCACGGAGGACGGAGAGACGTCGGCCGTGGCGGGAACCGAGAAGTGGCCGGGCGCCACGACTCGCCACCTGAACCTGAACAAGTGATGGCGGGCTGGACGGCTGTACGTGCCAGGGGTGCACCGTGCGGCTTGCCGGGCGGTCGGCGGATGTCGGGGGAGCGGGGGAGGCGCCGAGTGGCTCGGCGGAACGCCCCCGACCGGGGGCGGAGTGTCCAGTGGGTGATTCCTGTCGGCAAGCAGGTCACTACACCGAACGTGCCGTCGACGATCACGGGTTCGGCCTGTACCGCAGTCGGGTCGGGGACCGGCAGGTCTGCCGCCAGGTGGCGAGGGACCTACGATCCCGCAGGTGCGGACGCCTGCAGTACGGCTACGGCGGCGGGGGGCCAGGGCCGGACAGCGCCGGTGAGGACCAGAGCGCGGGTGAGCGGGGGCCGCAGCGGGACGAAGACGGCTTCCGGCGTCAGCATGGGCCGCACCAGCGCCGGAACGACCGACATCCCCCCACACCCGTTCGCACCATGGCTACCAGAGTGGACAGCTCACTGACCCGGTGCGTCGGACGGAAGGACACGTCGGCCCGTTGGTACGCCTCGCGGATGAAGCGCCCGCAGCCGCCGTCGACGAACAAGAGCGTGTCGTCCTCCAGCTCGTCCACCGCAACGCTCGGTTCCGCGGCCAGCGGGTGGTCGACGCCCGGTCCGCATGAACGCGGACGGCCTGGGCGTCGGCCACCGCAAGCCCCTCAGGGACTCACCGCAGACTGAACAGCATGTCACCGCGCTGCATGTCGCCGTCTCCAGGCACATTGCCGAGCAGTGCAGGCATGGCGTCCGGGGCTACGACGGGACGAACGTCATCTCTTGCCGGATGATCCGCGGCTGTGTCGCGGACCGCGAAGAAAATCCGGGTAGGACGACTACCTCGCGGAGGCCTGGGTCCTCCGGTCGGCCCCGGCCCGATCAAGCGGGCGCCCCGCCTCTGCTGATGGTGCTCAGCGTGAGCGCGCGGCGGTTCCACGTGACGACCGCTGCCAGGACGAGCAGCACCGCTGTCGGTGCCGGACTTTGGTCGATGACGAACAAGCAGGTCAGGAATCCGCCGGCCATGACTCCGGTGAGTGCCAGGCCGCCCAGGGCGCTCAGTCGGGGAACGAGTACCAGTATGGCCCCGGCCACCTCCAGGGAGCCGGTGACGTAACGAAGCCATTGCCCGACACCGACCTCCTGGAAGAGGTCGACCATGGCCTTGGCGCCGGCCAACTTCGAACCCCCCGCCATGACGAATACGACGGCCAGGATGACCTGAAGGACCCACAGGACGATGTTTCGGGTTCGGGCCTTTCCCTCAACTTTACGGGCTTCCTGTACAGAATTAGACATATCTTCTTCCTTGACAGATGAAACGGGTGGCGCACGCCGCTCGGTGAAGCGGGGCGTTCGTGGCGTGAGGGCGGGACGGCGCACCGCGGGGCGGCCCGCAACCGGACCGCCCGCATCGCGCTCCCCCCTCGGGCTGTTGACCGGTACCGACACGAAGGTCTTGATGGAGCATCGGACGCGGCAACCGCAGCTGAGGTCCTTCAGAGCCGCACGCAGTGGCAGACGGCCCCTGGTGAAGCGGCCTGCCGGGGCGGCTTCGCCGAGGAGTCAGACGTCCTCCGCCGCGCGCTCGATCCGGTCGAGCAGCCGGTGGTGTCGGGCACCATGGGCGAAGTCGGGCACCTCGGAGCCGCCCTGTGTCAGATCACGCTGGATCTGCGCGTACGCGGCGCCGACGTTGTACGCGGGAGTGCCGCGCAGTTCCTGGAGCGCGGGGTCGAAGTACCGTTCGGGCACGGTGAGTCGGATCGGCCTGGCGTCGGATCCGTGGGCCCCGTCGATGCTGAACTCACCCAACTGAAGGTGTCCCATGTCGCCGGTGACAACCAGGTCTCCGTCCGTTCCGTTGATCTCCCAGTGGAAGTTGGTTCCGCGGGACGTGCCGCCGCGGTAGTGGACGCAGGCCACGGCGCCGGAGGAAAGCACGCCGGCGAGCACCACCTGGTCGGCGACGTTGGGCCGGTAGACCTGTCCGGACTGCGGGTCCCTGACTTCCCGGTGGCGCGTGGCGGTGACAGCGGTGACCTTCTCGACATCCCCGAGCACCATGGTCAGGCCGGCCATGGCGTGCCCGAACGGGATGGTCAGCATCGTTGCACCGTTGGCGCGATCCAGCAGGTAGGTGCCGTTTTCAGGGAAGACCGCTCCCCAGCCACCGCCCGAGGCAACCAGGCTTGTTGAGAGCACCTCGCCGACGTAGCCGTCGGCGACCAGGTCGCGCAGGTAGCGCACGACCGGAGCCGACAGTGCCTGCAGTCCGGTGAAGGTGCGCAGCCCACGATCGGCAGCGGTGGCGGCCAGCTCCTCGGCCTCGGCCAGTCCGTTGCCCAACGGCCATTCGGAGAACACCATCTTCCCCGCAGCCAGGGCGGATTGAATGATCTCCCGGTGATCCGGCACCTTCACGGTGACCACCACCAGGTCGACGTCGTCGGCCTCCGCCAGTTCGCGGGCCGTCCCGAAGGACCGTGCGACCGCGTACTTCTCCGAGGCCTGCCGCGCAGACGCGGCGCTGCTCGCAGAGAGTGCGCGCAGTTCAAAGCCACCCAGCTGTCGCAGCGCGGGCAGGTGGGCCTGGGAGGCCCAGCCGCGCCTGGCGGAAAGACCGACGATGCCCACGCCGATGGGGGCCGGTTCGAGGGATGGCATGGTGAGACTCCTCTGTCATTCGAGTCACTGTTTGGCGAACGGCACGACGGCGGCCGTTCTCACATGAGGGCGGCGTTGAGGGCCGGAGCGGGCAGGGAGAGCGTCAGGCGGTGATGTGGGCGGAGACGCCGGCGAACAGGGCGTCCTCGGGGAGTGAGGTGTCGGCCGGCGAGCGGGCGAGTTCGTACTCTTCGGTCGGCCAGATCTCACGCCGGACGTCGAGCAGCACCCGGAACACGGGCCGTCCGGGTCCATTTGGGTGGCGTGGGCGATCAGTGCCCGGTCGCGTACCTCGAACCAGTCGGCGCACCGCACCCGGGTGGTCGGTGATCACGTGGGGTCGGAACTCCCGGATGAACCGGACCAGCGGTTCGGCCGCCTTCTCCACCGGCTCCAGCGCGAAGCAGCCCTCGGGAAGCGGATCGTCTTCCGGTATTCCGGAGTCGATGAAACCCAGCCAGGCGGGCTTGACGGACACCGGTCGTGGCCGGTGGTTGGCCCCCGGGCCGTCATCACACCCGCAGCGGGGCCCTGGGACGCAGGCCCCGCTGCGGGTTCAGCCGTGGAGTCGGCCGGACATACCTTGGGCGCGGCGTTCGCGTTCTTGCACGGTTACGGCAAGGGGAGTCCCCGGGCTCGCGTTCCGGCGGTTGGAGGTGTCAGGCTCGGACCGTCTTGAGGGCGCGGGCCCAGGATTCCAGCTGCTCGAACAGAGTGGTCGCGGCGGCGTCGTGGTGCTCGGCCGGCTTGAAGACGGAGAAGTTCTCGAAGTCGGTGACCAGTGAGAAGGACAGCTGCTGGCGTACGTGGGCGACCTGCAGTTCGCTGGCCACGCCCCGCAGGTGCTCGATGGCCCGAGCTCCGCCGAGGGAGCCGTAGGAGACGAAGGCGGCGGCCTTGTTGTTCCACTCGTCGTAGAGGTAGTCGATCGCGTTCTTGAGTACGCCGGAGGTCGAGTGGTTGTACTCGGGGGTCACGAAGATGTACCCGTCGAACTCCGCGATCCTGGCCGCCCACGCCTTGGTGTGCTCGCCCTGGTACTGCCCCATGGCCGGCGGGAAGGCCTCGTCCAGGTGAGGCAGCGGGTAGTCGGCAAGGTCGATCAGTTCGTAGTCGACGCCGGCGCGGGCACCGGAGCGGTCCACCACCCAGTCCGCGACGGCCTTGCCGTTGCGGCCGGGACGGGTGCTGCCGAGGACGACGGCGATCTTCAGGTCACTCATGGAGTCTTCTTCCTTGACGGGCCGCCGAGACAAGGCCGGCCCCTTCATATGAACTTTCATGTCCGACCCTAAGTCGGCTACTCATGAAATTTCAAGTCCGGCCTCTGATGTGTGAGCGTTCATGCCGGATAGACTCCTGGCATGTCTGAACAGCCTCCGTCGACGAGCGATCAGCCCCGCTGGCTTACTACGGCTGAACGTGAGACGTGGCAGCAGTTCGCGATGGTGCTGCACAGACTGCCCGCCGCGCTGGGGGCGCAGCTCCAGCGGGACGCTCAGCTCAGTTACGTCGAGTACTACGTCCTTGCCGGGCTCTCCGACCAGCCGGGACACCGCATGCGCATGAGTGACCTGGCCGTCCTCGCCAACTCCGAGCAGTCACGCCTCTCGCACATGATCAGCAGGCTGGAACGCCGGGGCTTCGTCCGCCGCGAACCCGACCCCGCCAACGGCCGGTACACCCAGGCGATCCTTACCGACGCAGGTCACGCCCACCTCACCGAGGCTGCCCCAGGGCACGTGGCCCAGGTGCGTGACCTCGTCTTCGACGTGCTCGACCCCGCCGAGCTGGGCACCCTGCGCACCGCCGCCGAGAAGATCGGTGAAATGATCGACCGTCAGGAGCAGAGGGCCGCCTGCAAGGGCACCGCCTCTCAACCCTGACACCAGGGGCCGCGCGGTGATGGCCGTGGTGGTGGACACGGACCAGGAATGCCGAGGAACACTCGCTCCTGCCCCGGGCGAGCTCGTCGCCGGAGGCCGGTTGAGAACTCGCTGGGAGAGAAACTCCAGCCGACCTGGCGCCGTCCGCTCCAGTTGATGCCGATCAGGAGACCATCCCGGGCGGCTGCCGTCCGCGGAGAGACGGGTCGGGTTTCCGTCGTCATCCCGGGCAAGTCCAGGTTGCTTTGCGTTGGTGAACACTTTGGACGAGTGCCGCCGCTCGCGAACCGCTCTGGCTCGTGACCACGGAGTCTACCGTCCTCCAGTGCTCATCATGTGAGAATTTCTCGGGAGTCTCGATTCGGCGGTCGGCGGCGGCCGCAGGTGGGGCTGGTGGTGGTTTCATGACGAAACCAGCAAAAATACATTGCGCATGCAATGTGCGCCGTGAAGAGGGTGTGCAGTTCCGCGGTCCGGCCATGTGGTTTAATGATGAAACCAATGGCCGGAAGGAGGGACCAGGTGCACAAGGCTCATCGTCCGTGACGCCCTGCCCGCCACGATCCGGTTCAGTGAGTTCCACCGCAGCCTCGGCTGCGCCAGGAACATCCTCCGCGCCCGCCTCGCAGAGCTCGTCGAACGCGATGTCCTCGCGCACCGTTGCTCCGGCATCGGAGGGCAGCGCCTGCGCCGAGCACTGACTGACCGAAAAGGGGCTGGCGCCCCGGGGCTGTCGCGCTTCACCAGCGCGACGGCCTGTCCGCGCCCCGCCTCGAACTGCCGCGCACAGCCTCGACTGAAGCAGACCTGCCTGCCCGGCAGCAGGTTGCCAGGACATCCGCAAGACCACCCGATCACCGCCGGTCGACGCCGGCAGGAGGGATTCACATGCCCAATCTGACCGACGGGCTCGCCCTGCCCGCCTTCACCACCCGTAACCGCGTGTTCATGGCACCCCTGACCCGCATGCGCGCCGCCCAGCCCGGCGACGTGCCCACCGACCTCATGCGCGACTACTACACGCAGCGCGCCGGGGCGGGTCTGATC
The DNA here is from genome assembly GCF_042897315.1 of Streptomyces sp. NPDC001068. Lineage (NCBI taxonomy): Bacteria > Bacillati > Actinomycetota > Actinomycetes > Kitasatosporales > Streptomycetaceae > Streptomyces > Streptomyces sp. NPDC001068. The sequence goes on from NZ_JBIAYD010000022.1 coordinate 92,751, forward strand.
GTCACCGAAGGCACCCAGATCAGTCCCGAGGGCAAGGGCTACCACGCCACCCCGGGCATCCACTCCGAGGAGCAGGTCGCCGGGTGGCGCCGCGTCACCGACGCCGTCCACGAGGAGGGAGGCAGGATCGCCCTCCAGCTGTGGCACGTCGGCCGCATCACTCACCCGGCCGTCCACGGCGGCGAACCGGGCGTCTCCGCCAGCGCCCTGCCGTTCAGGGGCACCACCAGGATCCAGGGCCCCGACGGCAACCTCATCTCCGTCGACGCGCCCGCCCCCCGCGCCCTGGCAGCCGGCGAACTGCCCCGCGTCATCGACGACTACCGCCGTGCGACCCTCAACGCCCGCGCCGCCGGCTTCGACATGGTCGAGATCCACGGTGCCAACGGCTACCTGCTCCAGCAGTTCATGTCCACCAGCAGCAACCACCGCGAGGACGAGTACGGCGGCAGCCTCCACAACCGCGCCCGTTTTCCCCTCGAGGTAGTCGACGCCGTCGTGGATGCCTGGGATCCGGCCCACGTCGGCATGCGCATTTCACCCATGATCAAGGCTGGCGGCCTCGACGACCGTGACGGCCTGGAGATGGGGCTGCACATCGCCGGTGAACTCAACAGGCGTGAACTGGGTTACCTGCACCTGTGCGAGCCTGACTGGGTCGGCGGCCCAGGGCTCGACGACGACTTCCGGATCAAGCTCCGCGAGGCTTATGCCGGCGTCATCATCGCCGCCGGCAACTACACCCCCGACAAGAGCGCCCGCGTCCTGCGCGCGGGCTGGGCCGACGCGATCGCATTCGGCCGCCTCTTCATCGCCAACCCCGACCTGCCGCGCCGCCTCGCGGAGGGCTCCCCGTTCAACGAATTGCGGCCCGAGGTCATCTCCGGCGGCGACGCGACCGGCTACACCGACTACCCCACCCTGAGCGCCTGAGCGCCTGAGCGCCTGAGCGCCTGAGCGCCTGAGCGCCTGAGCGCCTGAGCGCCTGAGCGCCTGAGGGCCTGAGGGCCTGAGGGCCTGACCGGCGATCGCACGGGCCCGTGACCCGAGTGGCTTCTCCTTGTCGCGGCATCGCGGGCCGGGCCGTGGAGTCGGCTTGAACGCCGACGAGTGATTCCCGCCTGCACCTTGGTGAGTCACCGCCCAGCGCGCGTTGTGGAGGTTCAGTTGGAGGCGATGCCCAGCTCGGTGTCCGGCCGGCACAGCGGGCACGCGGGTAGGTGAGGGGCTTGCCGGCTCCGGTGGCGCGGAAGAACAGCCGGCAGCCTGCCGAATGGGCAGGTCATCGAGATCCGGCCGGATGCAGTACCTGCCGGCGGAAGCCCGCTGGAATGCGGGCGCGGTCCGTGATGATGTGCGGGACTACGTGGCGGAGAGCCCCGGCCCGGGTGGTGTGCTGATCATCGACGACACCGGGTTCGTCAAGAAGGGCAGTGCGTCTGCGGGGGGGCGAGAGCCGGCAGTACACCGGCACCTCGGGAGAGATCGACAACTCCCGAACCGGGGTGTTCGCAGCCTGTGCCACCCAACGCGGACGGGCCCTGGTGGACTGGGAGTTGTACCTGCCCAAGACCTGAACAGCCGGCCGTGAGCGGTGCGGGGCGGCGAAGATCCCGGATGAACGGGCCTTCGCGACCAAGGGCGAGCTGGCGTAAGGAGCCGTTTGCGGCCCTGTCGCCCAGCGTCCTGGTGATCAGTGCCGTCGGACGGCCGCCTTCAGTGCCGCGAGTGTGGCGGTGGTCAGTGTCTCCAGGTAGTCGTCGTCACTGTGCTCGTCCAGGATCACCATGCGGAAGGCGAGCGGTGCGATGAGGAGATCGGTGGCGAGGTCCACGTCCAACGTGGCGGGTAGTTCGCCCTGGTCGATCGCGCTCTGCAGGATCGCGAGTGCCGCGCGCCGCCGTGGCGCGGCCACTTCCGCGTGCAGCATCTGCGCAAGGGTATTGTCCCGGCGGGACTCCGCGAGCAGTTCGGCTCCGATCAGGGCGAGCAGGGGGTTGGCCAGCTGGCTGCGGTAGGCGGCGAGGAGTTCACGCAGATCGGTGTGCAGGTCACCGGTGGCCGGTATGCGGGGAAGTGAGTCGGCGACTCTGCCGCGGACCAGATCCATGATCATCGCCGCCTTGGAAGGCCAGCGTCGGTAGAGCGCGGCCTTGCCCACCCCGGCGCGCCGGGCCACCGCGTCCATCGACAACCGTGCGTAACCGGTCTCCGCGAGTTCGGCGAAGGCCGCCTCCGTGATCGCCTCGGTCACCCGCTCCCGCAGGACCGCCCCACCGGTCGCCGTCCGGCCCTTCTTCTGCTGCCCCGTCATACCCCTGAGTTTATCGAACGGAACGGTTCCGTTCCACGAGTTACAATGGAACGGAACGGGATCGTTCCGTTCCATGAATCGAAGGGAGCCGGTGATGAAGTTTCTCTATGACGACGAGTCCTTCTCCTTCGAGGCCCTGCGGGCTGCGGGCTATGCCGCCTACGGCGGAGCCGACCTGGGGGAGGTCCTGGTCACTTGCAGGGAGATCCCGGAGGGCGATGAGGAAGCCTGGTCGGCCAGGTGGGCCGCCACCGCGTCGCGCGTCGAGCGTATCGGCCGGGACGCGCTGGCCGCAGGCCACAAGGTCAGCGCTCGCGAGGCGTTGCTGCGCGCATCCAACTACTACCGCACCGCCGACTTCTACCGCCGCGAGAACCCTGCCGCCGACACCGAGTCGGCGCGGCTGGCCAAGGCCTCGCAGCAGGCGTTCGCCGACGCGTCCGCCCTGCTGGACACCCCGGCCCGCGCCGTGCGCATCCCGTACGAGGACACCACGCTGCCGGGCTACCTCTTCCTCGTCGACGAATCGGGAACCTCGCGTCCGACAGTGGTCTACCACGGCGGGTACGACTCCACCCTGGAGGAGAACTACCTGGCCCTGGCCGCGGGCGCACTGCGCCGCGGCTACAACGTCCTCACCTTCGACGGTCCCGGACAGGGCAGCAACGTGCGCGAGCAGGGCCTGCACTTCCGGCCCGACTGGGAAGCAGTGGTCACCCCGGCCGTCGACTTCGCACTCACCGTGCCCGAACTGGACTCCGACAGGCTCGTCCTGATCGGTACGAGCCTCGGAGGGTACCTGGCCGCCAGAGCGGCCGCCTTCGAACACCGCATCGCCGCGTGCGTGCTGCACGACGGTGTCTACGACTTCCACGATGTCGTCGCGGGGCTGGCCGACCGCGCCGCTACTACGCCCGGCGGCATCGAGGAGATGGTGGCGCGGGACACCCAGGTACGGTGGGTGGTGCGCAACGGTCAGTGGACCCTGGGCCTCTCGGGTCTCGAGGAGATGGTCAAGGCCACCGAGGCCTACACCATGGCCGGCGTCGCCGACCGGATCACCTGCCCGACCCTCGTCCTCGACGCCGAGAACGACCAGTTCTTCAAAGGCCAGCCACAGCGCCTGGTCGACGAGATGACCTGCCAGAGGGAACTGATCCTCTTCCACGAGGACGAAGGTGCGGGCGAACACTGCCACGAAGGCGCCATTTCCCTCTTCCACCAGCGCACCTTCGACTGGCTCGACACCCTGCTCGCGCGCTGACGGCGCACGGCGGCCAGAGGTTCGGTGGCCGCCGTGCAGACCTGGCGGAGTTCCTTGGGCGAACTGCGATCAGTGCCTGGTCGAGGCCTACTTGAGGCTTTTCTGGCCATATGGACGACGCAGACCTGGACGTCCGCGTGTGGCCAGATGTTCTGGACCGATTCCGGCAGCCCCTTCAGCCCATCGCAGCAGGCGACCAGGACGTCCTCGACGCCGCGGTTCCTCAGGTCTGCGAGCCATGCCCTCCAGGTCTGCCCCTGCGGGTCTTCAGTCACGTGGGCGTGGTCGGTTCGGTGCTGCCGTCTCGATGTGCCGGGTGAGCTGCCGGCGCGTCGTTGGCGGCGGGCGTGTCGCCGGGTTCTGCCGGCTCCGTGCGGAAGAGGGGGAGAGCGCTGGTCAGGGAGAGCAGCATCTCCACGGCCGGGCTGGTGGGAAGCAGGACGAAGCCTTTTCCTCTCTCGCGGGCCTGGTGGCGCAAGCGCAGCAGGGCGTTGAGGCCGGAGCAGTCACAGAAGTCGACGCCCGCGAGATCCAGCTCCAGGCCGCCGAGGGAGTCCTCCAAGGCTTCACACCGGTGACCGTCACGACGACCTTGTCCCCTGCCGCGTCCGCCCGCAGGGCCACGGGCGGCAGCGGGTGCGGGTGCGCAAACGGTCTGCCACACCCGTGGCAGACCTTCCAGTCAGAGGAAATGGACATGTAGTGGGACATGCTCAGCTCTCGCGCATACCGTCTTACTACCTTCAGATTCACCTCACCTGCCTTTCACGTCAACCACTACACGAATGGAAAGTCGCCTCTTCGGAGACGTGAAACAGACTCGTAGTGTGGAGGGCATGGACGGAGCGCAAGAGCCGCACGCAGGCTGGACCTTCCTGACCGATCACGCCCGGGTGCTGGCCGTCATCGCCGCCGACAACACCACCCGCGTCCGCGACATCGCCGTCCGCTGCCGGCTCACCGAGCGAGCCGTGCAGAAGATCATCACGGACAGCGAGCAGTGCAGAAGGTCATCACGGACCTGGAAGAGGGCGGCAACCTCACCCATGTCAGGAAGGCCGCTCCAACGTCTACCGCATCGCCTCGGCACGTTCCTGCGTCACCCCGCGGATGCCCCGGCAACCGTCGCGGATCTGCTGACACTCGTTGACCGTCACGACTCTGCACGTCTGGCCGAAACCGCAGCCGACAAGCGTGAAGGCTGATCTGCAACCAGCATGCCGTCCGGGATCGAGCCGGCAGGCGACGGTGCACCGGCGCCACGCGCGCCACGGCCGGAGGACGTCCGATGGACGGCGACGATCACGCTGTCCGAAGCGTTCTGGTTCGTCTACGTCAGGGTGCACGTCATATGGGTGGGAGTGACTGACGGTCGGGGGCGCCCCCGCCGAGCGGGCCCTCACGCTGTGTGCGGCCCGCGGTGGGCGAGGGCAGCCGACGGTGACAGCCGGCCGCCGGCGCCCCTAGGGAACGGGCCACCGGTTCGCTGCCGCCCCGGACCGCCGGCAGCCGTGGCGCACG
>NZ_JBIAYD010000023.1:0-14666 GCF_042897315.1 Streptomyces sp. NPDC001068
CTGCACCTCGCTACGCATCCGCTCCGACGACCCCAACGGAACAGACATACCCGAAATGAACACCACGATCGGGTTGTACCAAGGCTCCTCAGTCATCACACGTCACCCGCACACTCATCAGACAGCGACAGCACCCGTGATCACAGTCTGATGCAGGCCATACCTCAGGCAGGACGAACTACCCGTTAGTTGTACGGTTCGACATGTGTACGAGGTTCACACCTCGAATTGAATTCATCTGATGGGCGGTTGAAATTCGGCACCACGCGTTGATGTGAGCGAACCCTCGGGATGATGCCGACCTGCGGAGTCGAAACTCACACGTGTTGTACCCTGCGGTACTCGGATCCGTTATGCAGGTGTGGGAGTAGGCAGGTGTGCCGAAACCTGGCGCACCGGAACCCGATCTGCGCTCCCGTGGAAGGAAGCACATGAAGTCCTCAGATCCGCCGCGGCCGGCCCGCGCGGCTCCGGCAAGTACCCCGGTCATCCCGGGCGCGGCGACCGCCGTGACTCCCGCCGCCGCGGCACGAACCTCCCCGATACCCACCGAGTCGGCGACCGGCCCGGCAGGGTCCGCGGCCCCTCCGGCCGGGCGGAGGAAGCCTTCCGGGTCGACGTCCGCGCACACACGTCAGGAGACGGCGGAGAAGAAGTCGGCCGGCACGGCGGCTGCCAGAACGACGAGCGGCGCCCAGGCGGCGGGCGCAGCGGCGGCAGACATGGAGGCGGCGGGCGCGGCGGCGGACACGGCGGCGGCTGAGAAGCGCGAGCCCCGTGAGGCGGCAGCCGGCCGCGCCGCCGACGTCCTGTCATCCCCCCGTGTCACCACGGACCCCACCGGGACCGCCGCTGCCGCAGGGGTGCGGGCGCAGACCGGAAGCCGAGGCGCACGCGCCCTGCTGCGGGGCACCCACCGCACGGTGCTGACCGTCGCCGCGTTCACCGGCGTCGTTCTGGTCGCCGGTGTCTTCGTGGGCCTGCGGGGCGGGGGATCCGGCCACGGCAAGGCCGCTTCACCGGATCCCGCGGCCACCTTCCTCGATCCCGGCTCGGACGGCGGGACGCGGGCGGGTGTGCCGGGGGCGCTGCCGCCCTCGTCGGGCCACCGGTCCGGTGCCACGCCGGACTCGGCCGCTGCCGGGCACACCGGCCACGGCGACGGCAAGCACGCCGCGTCCGGTACCGCGAAGGGCGGTTCGCACGCCTCGTCCGGGGGCTCGCCGTCGTCCTCCGCGCATTCCGGCGGATCTTCGGCCGGTCACAGTACGTCCTCGGCGACGCACCCCGCCGCCCAGGACACCCCGGCCTCGGCAGCCCATACGACCGCTCCGGCCGCCTCCGGCGGTTCGAGCGGCTCCAGCGGTTCCGGCGTGATGGTGTTCAGCCATGCGTCCGGCCGCTGTCTCACCGTGGCGGGCGGCCAGGGCAAGGACGGTTCGCCCCTGGAGATCCGGGACTGCTCGGGTTCCTCGGCACAGAAGTGGACCTTTGCCTCCGACGGCACGGTCCGTGCTTTCGGCCTGTGCATGGACGCCGCGGGCGCTTCGACCGCCAACGGTACGGTCGTTCAGCTGGCCAAGTGCAACGGCGGCCCGGCGCAGCAGTTCCGGCTCAACGTCCGGCAGGACCTGACCAGCGTGCTCGCCGACAAGTGCGTGGACGTGAAGGACGAGCAGACCGCCAACGGCACGCGTCTTCAGCTGTGGTCATGCGCCGGTACCGACAACCAGAAGTGGTCCAAGAAGTAGGTTCGGCGGCGACCGGGCCGGACATGTGGAAGGACCTCACCGCCCGCCCCGGGCAACCGGGCGGGCGGTGAGGTCCTTCGCCGTCTGTGCCGGTCGTCCGGCCGACAACCTCGTCAGACTCGGTGAGGCGTGGTGTGGACGTCGGGCTTGGGGGTGTTGTTGATCGCGGTCGTGTTGTCGTGCTGGGCGTTCTCGAAACTCTTGCCCGAGTCGACCGTGAGCGCCGCGGCGGCCTCCATCGCGCGGGCCATGCTGCGTATGCCGTCCCTGACCAGGTTGTGCATGGGGTAGTAGTTCTGGAGGTACGGGACGGCGTACATGTCGTTACCGCACGGCGCGTTCGCCGGGTCCATCGCCGTGGCGTCCGCGAACTCGTCGGCGGCGCGGTGGGTGGCGTCCGCCACCTGGCCGGTGGCGTCACCACCGGCCTTGATCCGGCTCGGGTCGGCCGCGAAGAGACTGTTGTCAGCCACGGCCGCCACCTCCGGCGGGCCGCGGGGCGAGGACTTCTTCCAGCGAACCGCCGTCCAGGAGCTTGTCCAGGTTGAGACGGTCGAGGACTCCGCCGTCCAGGCCCTGGGGAGCGGTGCCTCCCGCGGCCTGGATGACGGACATGGCGCGTGCGGTCATCTGGGTCCGCGATGCCGTCATGGCCTCCAGCACACTGGCCGCCAGTGCCTGCCCCGTCATCTCCTTGAACTTGTTGTTGGGAAAGCGCAGGCCGGCCGGCGCCCCGTCGTGGCCAACCGTGACCTCGACGACGCCGTCCTTGGACCTCGCGGTGACGGAGATCGCCTGAATCTCCTTCCGGGCGTCGATGAGGGCCTGGCGCTGCTTCTTGAACTCGTCGAGCGCCTGCTGCTGTTGCTCTTGCAGAGATGAACTCATGGCTTCTCCTGTGCCGGTGGGACCGCTCGGCGAGGAGCGGTACGACGCGTGGTTCGCGCGGAGGTCAGTGACCTATCGACGCGGGCAGCCCGCCTTCCTCGGTGCCCCAGACGTCCTTGTCCTTCCCGGACCAGACCGTGCTCTGCGTGGACTGTCCGGGGCCCCCGGCGGGTCCGTAGCCGGACTCCGTGGACGGGCGGCGCGGGCCGAGGAGTTCGTCGGAGTCGGTTTCCTCCTCTTCCCACTCCTCCGGCTCCTCGGCGTTGGCCCGGGCGCCGTACGGGGGCATGCCGTGCTGGATGACGGCGCCGTCCATGTCGTTGCCGTCGTAGAGATTGCGTTCCCGGTCCCCGCCGTTCTGGCCGCCCTGCTGGCCGCCCATGCGGTTCATGCCGGCCATCATCATCATGGGGGAGAGCAGTCCCATGGCGCTTTGGCTGTCCGTGTTCGCGGCACCGGTCAGTGCGCTCGCGCCGACTCCGGCGCCCGCGCCGGCGCCCGCCGCCGCGCCGGCGGTGTCGCCACCCGCCGCGGCTGCCGCGCTCTGCGGACTCGGGATCGACTGGAACTGTCCGTCCGACGTGGTCACCAGCCCACTGCCGTCCGTGTGCGTGTACTGGGTGACACCGTTGGGGTGGCTGGTGACGGTCGTGCCGTCCGGCGTGTAACTGATCTGCCCGCCGCCGCTGTAGGTGGGGATGTCGATGTGCGGTGTCGTCAGGTTGCCGTTGCCTGTCAGGCCCGTGTAGTTCGCCGGGGCCTGTGTCGTGGTGATCGTGCCGTCCGGGCGCAGGGTAGTCGAGCTGCCGTCCGGGTTGTGCGTGATGATGTCGCCCTTGCCGTCGACGCTGATGGTGCTGCCGTCGCCGGTGGTGATGCTCTTGCCGGTGTCGAGGTGGCTGGTGGTGGTGTGACCCTGGGCGTCCACGGTCGTCACGTCGCCGTTGGGGTGCACGGTGACCTTGGAGCCGTCCAGGTTGTCGGTGGTCAGGCTGCCGTCGGCGTTGACGTGCGAGACGGTGCCGTCGGGCGAGGTCAGCTGGGTGTCGCCGTTCGGGGTGACGATCTCCGACGCGCCGTTGCCGAACGTCGTCGTCTTGGTGCCGTCGGCGGCCGTCTGGGTGAGACTGCCGTCGCCGTTGCGGGTGATGCTCGTGCCGTCCGGATTGCTGACCGACTCCCCGACCCCCAGATGGCTGGTGGTGGTGTGGCCCTGGGCGTCGACGGTGGTCACGTCTCCGTCGGGTGAGACGGTCCGGCTGGTTCCGTCGGAGAACGTGGACGTGATGCTGCCGTCGGCGTTGCGCGTGACCGTGTTGCCGTCCGGATAGGTGGTCGTCACACCACTGCCGGTGCGGGTGGTGGTGCTGCCGTCGATGTTGCTGACGGGCAGGCCCGAGTTGAAGTTCGAGAAGGCCCCGTCGCCGGTGAGCGTGCTGGTGTCCGGCAGGTCGGTGAAGGCGCCGCCGCCGGTCAGGGAGGGGGTGTCGGTGGCCGTGCCGTCACCGGTGAGTGTGCTGGTGTCCGGCAGGTCGGTGAAGGCGCCGTCCCCGGTCACGGACGGGATGTCCGTGGCGGCTCCGTCACCGCCGCCGAGCGAGTCGGCCAGGTCGTTCGAGAACGCGCCGTTCCCGGTGGTGGGGATGTCCGAGAAGGCCCCGTCGCCGGTGAGGTTCGACAGGCTGTCGCCGAGGCCGTCCCCGACGTTGTTGATGCCGTCACCGAGGTTGTCGAAACCGTCGTTGATGCCGTCGCCGAGGTCGTTCAGCCCGCCGCCGAGGTTGTTGATGCCGTCCCCGAGCTTTGTCAGGGTGTCGTTGAGACTGTCGTTGCTCGAATCACTGGACTCCGACTGTACGTCGGAGGTCAGCGACGAGCCCGTGTCGGTGAAGGAGTACGCGGGATTCCACGACGAGTCCAGCACACGCGACCAGTCCTTCTGGAGGGTGTCCAGCACCTGCCGGGCAGGTGTGTCCAGATTGGTCTCGATGTTGTTGGTCCACCGGTTCGTCGCCTCCCGGGCCACGGCGTGCCAGGTGGACGCGTCGACCAGCCTGCCCCAGGTGGTGGTCTCGCTGAATCCGGGCTTGACTCGCGCCCTGCGACCGTGGGACTCGATCTTCTGGGCGTTGTTCTCGATGATCCAGCGGCCCATTTCGACGAGCACCTGGTTCAGCACGTCCAGTGGGTCGGCCGGGATCTGCTGCTGCGACGACGAGCCGTCCGGCAGCGTGGTGGTGATGGATTTCGCCTGCTGCCAGTAGAAATCGCTGTAGATCTTGTACAGGTCCGTGTATGCCTTGTACAGGGACTGTTCCGCGCCGACCAGATCGTCTCCGTGCAGCGTCTTGCTGACGAATCCCGTGGAGGGCGAACGGTGCTGGGGACTGAACCCCGGCGGCTGGAGCTGCGCGGTGTAGTTCTCGTACTTCTTGTGGAGGTCGTCCACCAGAAGCCAGAAAGCGCCGGCGGCGTTTCCCTTCCAGGACGCCTGCTCACTGCCGAGCTGCTGCTTCCAGTCCGCCAGGACCTCGGTCTGCTGCTTGAAGAAGTCTCCCGCGGCGTCGAACGACCAGGCCAGCTCGGCGAACGACTTGAGCTGGATCCCGTCGGCGGACGGTGCTCCGTCTCCGCTGGCACCGTCGCCCTTCAAGGAGGAATAGTGATTGACCAGTCCGGAGAGGGCGCCGTTCGAGTCCCCCCAGTAGCGGTGGAACGCGGGGTTGTCGAGGTAGGTGATCTCGACATTGCTCTTGCGGACGTCTTTGGTGGGGGCGGTGTAGAAGTCAATGTAGAACCCCTTGTTGGGGTTCAGCGGCACGATCCACGCGAGATAGTCCTCGGGGCCGTCGAACTGGGTCCCGCCCTGCCGGTACTTGTAGTTGATCCAGGGCATGCCGCTGTCACCGGTGACGTCTGTGACATCGGTGCGTTTGACCAATGACCAGTTGGTCAGCAGATGGAGGATGTCTTCCCAGCTTTGCGCGGCCATGTCCTACTACTCCGGGGAAATCGTCAGAGGGTCTCAGAGACCCAGGGAATTCTGGCCGTTGCCCGTGCCGTTGCCCGTGCCGGTGGCCGAGCTCCCGCCGAGAGCCGTCTGATAGTCACCGATCGCGTCCATGAACTTCGCGGACTTGACGCCAGACAGATTCTGCGCCTGGGTGTCCTTCATGGTCTTGATCACGTTCTGCAGGTCGCCCTGGAGCTTGGTGAACGCGGCCTTGTGGTGGCTGAACACCTCGTCGATCGCGGTCGCGGCCTTCTTGGCGTTGTCGCAGATGCTCTTGCCGCCCGTCTGGTCGTCGCTCGCCATCGGGCCGATCGCCAGGATCTGGGACTTCTTGCTGACGTCGTAGAGCGACGTCGGATGCGCGTCGGGCGAACGTATGTCGTCAATCTTGTGCAGGAAGCCGCTCACGTCGGTGTCGATGAAATTCTGCAGGGCTGCAAAATCCAGTTGTTCCAGATTGTGGTGCTCGCTGCCGGCCATGGGCGCCTTCCTGCCGCTTCGACGAGTCCGGTGGGGGTGGGTCAGTGGACGGGGATGTTCCGGAAGGTCTCCTCGTTCGTGCGCGAGGTCTTGACGTAGTTCTCCTTGTTGTCGGTCAGGATCAGGATGAGGTTGTCGAGGCTGACCTTCAGCTTGTTGACGTTCCTGTCCCAGCCGGGCTGCACCTGGGTCGTGTAGACGTCCCGGTCCGGGCCGGACCACGAGCTCAGCGCGGGCCGGATCTGGTTCTCCAGGTCGGTCACGGCATTGATGATCTTCTGGGTCTGGTTCTGCAGGTCCTCGATCGCGACCCCGACCTGGCTGTGGTCCATGTAAATGCCGTCGGACACGGTGTCTCCTTCAGTGGTGGATGGGATGTCGACGTGTTGTGCCGGGCGCGCCGGCCGGTCTCAGAAGTCCGGTGTCTCAGCCGGTCATCGCGTTGTACGCGTTCTGAGAGATGGAGATGTCGGCCGCCTCGCCGGTACGGGCGTTGGTCACGGCGGAGAGGTTGTGCTGCTGGGTCGAGGCGTCCCGGCTGCTGGCCTCCGTGAGCCTTTCCTGCATCAGCGCGCAGAGCTGCAGGATCTGCGAGCCCTCGTCGTGCCACTCGTCGAGCTTCTGGCCGAAGAGGACACCGTCCTCGCCCTGGTAGGCGTGGGAGAGCGATGCGCGCCGGCTTTCGACCTCGCCCTGCGCCGTCTTGATGGTCGTCTGCGCCTGTGCCAGCGATTCGACGATGTTCTGGTACAACTTGCTCGATGACGCCTGGGTGTTGCTGCTCATGATGCCTCCTTGATATGTGCGGGAACGTCGGTCAGGTGCCCGGAGAGGGCGGCCCGCCGTAGTGATGCGGTGGCCGGAGGGACTGCGCGTCGAGCCGACAGCCCGCCAACACGTATGAGACGAAAGACATGTGTCTCGCGGTTCACTCTAACCGCCGGCAGCCCGAGGCGCGCCGGTATCGGTCTGCTCACTCTCCCCGCACGCAGGTGTGCCGGTGACCGCGGCGTGGCCGGTGGCGGCCGCGTCCGGGGAGAGGTCGGGGCCGGTGGGCAGCATGTTCAGCAGCCCGGCCGGCAGGCCTTCGGCGGCCGAGAGGTCGTAGCCCAGGTCGGTGGCGGCGGCGGCCGTCGGCACGCGGTACTTCACCCCGTTGTCGGTGACGAGATACGTGGTGGTTCCGGTGCCGTTGCCCGAACTGCTCAGCGCGCGGACGAGGCTTCCGCTGCCCGGAGCGACCGAGATTCCGTCGACGGGCAGACAGGCGGGCGCCGATGCCTTCAGCGGCGGGAGGGCGTCGTCGACGACCGACTTGCCGGGCACCAGGGTGAGCGTCACCCGGATGCTCTTGGAGCCCTGCGCCTGGAGACCGACGCACACCCCGAACGAGTCGGGCACACCCAGCAGGGCCGGCGGCTGAGCCGGAAGCTGCGCCCCGGCCTGCCGTACGGCCGTGCCGGAAGCCGAACCGGCGGGTGCCAGCGCCCCGCTGAGGGCCTGCGCGGACAGGACCACCTCCTTGGGCACGGTGCCCTGGTAGGCCTTCTGCCTGGTGACGGGGTCGCCCAGGGCGAGGGCGGCCTGGGTCGTGGTGACCGGGACGAGACCGTCGTCGCCGAGCACGTAGTAGCGCTTCGCGGATCCCGGCGTCTGGACGGAGAACACCTGACCGACCCGGGTGGCGTGGCCGTCCAGGACCGGGCCCGCGGTGCCCTGCGCCGTCACCGGCGGCGCCGCGAGGTCGGGACCGGCGGGCACCGCGTCCAGGAACGCGGCGGACACGGAGGTGGCGCCGACACCCCCGTAGCCGAGCGCCGCCAGTGTCCGCTGACCGCCGGCCACCTTGAACCGGTTGTCCTGCCACAGCAGATAGATGTCGCCGTCCGGTCCCTTCACCAGGACCGCCTGGTCCTCCCGGACGCCCGTGCCCTCCTGCCCGCCGTCCATGGTGAGCACGGTCAGCGGCTTGCGGGCCCCGGAGTCCGTGCTGGTGGTGGCGGCACACACCTGCCAGGGACGGCCGTTCAGGCTGCCCGTCGTCGGCAGTGCGTCCGGGGCGCCCGGAATGCCGACCTCGCTGCCGTGCCTGGCCGTGCCCAGCGAGTTCGCGGAGACGGACACGGTCGTCATGTCCGCCCCCAGCAGCAGGCGTGCGGAAGGGTAGTTGAGCACGGTGTGCAGCCGGCCGTCGTACACGTACCGGGTGCCGGTCTCCTTCTCCACGATGAGTGCCTTGCCGCTCTGCCACGTCGTGTTGCCGCCCGGCTTGACCAGACCGAACACCAGGGACCCGGCGGCGACGACGGCGGCGATCACCATGCCGTAGGTCATACCGCGGTTGGTCCGCCGGGTGGGGGGCTCCGTCACGTCGGGGTCGGCGCGCAGCAAACCCGAGGTCAGCCGGGACACCAGGAACTGGTGCGCGATGACCTGGTCGCGTCGGGACTGCATGGTGACACCTCCTCAGGTTCAGCCGAACAGGCCGCGCAGGCGCTGGTACACGTCCAGGACCCACAGGGCGAGGGGGAGCAGGGCGAGGGCCGCGCCGGACTGGAGCAGGTCTCCCGCCCGGCCCCAGTAGGGCAGCAGCCGCCGGCCGGGCACCGTCCAGGAGACGGCCGCGGTGAGGGCGGCGCACAGCAGCAGCGCGGCGATGCCGAGGAGCTCCCCGTGCCGGCCGTGCCGTACGGCCATTTCGACGATCAGCAGGACCGTGCCGATGCCCGCGGGCATGCTCAGCGCGATCCGCTGCCAGGACGTTCCAAGGCTCCGCCCGTGCAGGCCGAGCAGGACGGCGAGGACCAGGGCGGTGACGGTCTCGGGCAGACCGGGGTGGCGGGCCAGTGCCGCGAAGGCGGCGAGGCAGACCGCGCCGACCGCGCCGTAGAGCCCGGTCATCCACCGGTCGACCGCCGCGCCGCCGCTCGCGACGTCGTTCTCGGTGCGCGGCTCTATGCCCTCCTGGAGCTGGTCGGGGTTGGTGGGCAGCGGGGGCAGCCGCAGGCCGGAGAGCGAGAAGGACATCATGGGGATGAAGGCGCCCAGGAGGACGGCGGCCGCGGCGACCGCGGCGGCCGCCTGGTGCGCGGAGACGCCGAGGGCGACCATGAGGGCTCCGCCGAGCACGGCCGCCAGCGTCAGCACCCCGGCGGACGCGAACACCACGGGATAACCGGTGACCACCGCGGTGGCCAGGACCAGTCCCACGGTGCCCGCGGCGCCCGCGGCGAGCAGATGGGCGCCGACGGTCCGGGCCGAACCGTCTCCGGGCTGTCCGCCCCCGACGAGCAGCAGACCGGAGACCGAGAGGAAGGCCGCGCCGAACAGGCCCAGGATCACGCCGCCCTGGGGATCGTCCAGGACCCGGGCGGCGGAGCCCGCCCCGGACAGGGTGAGCAGGGCCGCGCCCGCGGCCAGGGCCACCCGGTCGCTCGCGGCCCCCTTCGACGTGACGAGCAGGAACAGGCAGCCGAGCAGGGCCACGCCCATCAGGACCCGCAGCACCCAGCGGCTGATCTGCGGGCTCCACGCGTGCGGCAGGTGCTGGACCACGGCCGAGACGGCTTCGAGCAGGCTGTCGTAGCGCACCGGGGGCAGGGACTCGGTCCCCGGGCGCAGCACCAGCGTCTCCCCCTCCCGCAGATCGAGGGAGTCCGGGGTGCCCTCCAGGTCCAGCGGATGCCCGCCGAGGCGTTGCAGTACCCAGCCGCCGTGTTCCAGGCCCTGTTCGGCCAGGTCCTCACCCGCGTGTCCGGCGATCACGGGCATCAGGTCCGCGATCGGGACGTCGGCGGGGACGGCGAGGTCCAGTGTCTTCTCAGGGGCGCGCACCGTGAGACGGCACAGCCCGTTCAGTGAGCCTTCGCTCATGGGCGGCAACAGCCTTCCGAGGGGGATAGAGACATTTCTGCCGCCACGTGGCCCGAGGAACATGTGACAGCAGGGCGAAGCGGTCGGGGACACTGCTCTGCCACGGCGTGATGTCGCTGTGCCGGGGAAGCAGGGCGGGCGAGGGCTGCCCATGCCTTCGTCGGAAATACCTGACGGTCAGATACTCTCATGGCCGGAAGCGTTTCTTCACCCGAGTCCCCGAGGTACATACGTGTCCCTCGGCGGTCTCGACGCCGCTGCGGCCCGGTGCCGGGACCGTCCCGAGCGGTGGCGGGACATGTCTGTCTCCGCTGTGGTTGAGCCCGCTGTCCGGGCCCCTCACGACCGTTGCTCCGGGGCCTTGTTGACCGCCCTGTGCACAGTTGAAGGAGAGCTCAGTTGAGTGTGGTTTTCTTCCGGAGGCCGGCCCGCCGCCGGGGCCCGGAACTGCCCGACGGTGAGCTGACGCTCCAGGAACCACCGACGTTGGCGGAGGCGACACCTTCGTCCGCGGCCAACATGCTCACCTATCTTCCGATGGCCGGCATGTCCGTCGGCATGGTGCTGCTGTACACACGTATTGGCAGTGGCACGGGCCCGATCATCTATCTGGTGGTCGGACTGATGCTGCTCTCGATGATCATGATGCTGGTGGGGCAGCTGGTGAAGGCCGGCTCCGAACGCAAGCAGAAGATGCAGGGTGTGCGACGGGACTACCTGCGGTACCTCGGCGGGGTACGGCGCCGGGTCCGGTCCGCGGTCGCCGCGCAGCAGCGGGCGCTGGCCTGGCGGCATCCCGAGCCCACCGCCCTGTGGTCGTTCGTGCAGACATCCCGGCTCTGGGAACGCCGTACCTCCGACGAGGACTTCGCGGAGGTCCGTGTCGCGGTCGGTGAGCAGCGGCTGGCGATGCACCTGGTCAACAAGACGGCGAAGCCGGTCGAGGACCTCGACCCGCTCTCCGCGCACGCGCTGCGCGCGTTCATCAACGCCTACTCCACCGTGCCCGGACAGCCCATCGCGATCTTCCTGCGCGCGTGGTCGCGGGTCATGTTCCGAGGCGAGCGGGAGAAGGTCCTCGGGACCGTCCGGGCGCTGCTCGCCCAGCTCGCCGTGCTGCACACCGCGCAGGACCTGATGATCGCCTTCTGCGTGGCACCGGAGAACCGCGGCGAGTGGGAGTGGTCCAAGTGGCTGCCGCACGCGTTGCATCCGACGGAGTCCGACGGCGCGGGACCCGCCCGGCTGATCACCTCGACCCTCGCCGAGCTGGAGGACCTGCTGGGGGAGGAGCTGACGGATCGGGGACTCTTCGAGGCGGGCGCCTCGCCGAACAAGGACGAGCCGTACGTGGTGGTGGTGCTGGACGGCGGCCAGGTGCCCTCCGGCCACCGCTTCGAACGCGCCGGGTACCGCAACACGGTGGTACTGGACGTCTCCGAGGCCATGGCCTGGAAGCCCGGTCGGACGGTGCTGCGGCTGCTGGTGGAGAAGTCCGAACAGGCCGAGGAGGAGCGGACGGGGGCCGCGGGCCCGGCGGGAACCCCGCAGAGCGCGGGGACGACCGACATCCCCGACGAGGTGAAGATCGTACGGACCGACCGCAACCGCAAGGAGACCGCGATCCCGCTGGGCCGGGCCGACCGGCTGGGCCCGGCCGCCGCACGGTCGCTCGCCGCACTCCTCGCACCGATGCGCACCGGCGCGACCGCGGAGGCCGCGCAGCCGCTGTCCACCGACATCCAGCTCACCTCGCTCCTCGGCATCACCGACCTGCACCGCTACGCCCCCAAGGAGTACTGGGAGCGTCGGGCCGGCCAGAACAAGCGGCTGCGCGTGCCCATCGCCGTCGGGGCCGACGGCCGTCCGGTGGAACTCGACATCAAGGAGTCCGCCCAGGACGGCATGGGGCCGCACGGCATGCTGATCGGCGCCACGGGTTCCGGCAAGAGCGAACTGCTGCGCACCCTGGTCCTCGGCCTCGCCCTCGGCCACTCGTCCGAGACGCTGAACTTCGTCCTCGTCGACTTCAAGGGCGGCGCGACCTTCCTCGGCTTCGACGAGCTGCCGCACACGTCCGCGGTGATCACCAACCTCGCCGACGAGGCCGCGCTGGTGGACCGTATGCAGGACGCCCTGCGCGGCGAGATGCAGCGCCGTCAGGAACTGCTGCGCAGCGCCGGCAACTACACCTCCGCGCTCGACTACGAGAAGGCGCGGGCCGCCGGAGTGCCGCTGGAGCCGCTGCCCAGCCTGCTGGTGGTCGTCGACGAGTTCAGCGAACTGCTCTCCGCCCACCGTGAGTTCATGGACCTGTTCGTGGCCATCGGCCGCCTCGGCCGGTCCCTGGGCGTCCATCTGCTGCTCGCCTCGCAACGTCTGGACGAGGGGCGCATGCACCAGTTGGAGAGCCACCTGTCGTACCGGATCGGTCTGCGGACCTTCTCCGCGATGGAGAGCCGGGGCGTACTCGGGGTGCCGGACGCCTACGAACTGCCCTCCCAGCCCGGAGCCGGCTATCTCAAGAGCGGCGTGGAGCCGCTCACCCGCTTCCGCGCCGCCTACGTGTCGGGCGCCTACCGGCAGCGGGTCGGGGCGCTCGCCCAGGAGAAGATCGCCGGCCAGGTGATGCCCTGGACCGGCGACTGGGTGAACGCCCGCGAGACGCCGCAATCCCAGGAGCCGGAGCGCGCCGCGGGCACGGCGGAGGAGGAAGAGGACGACACCAGCCTGATGGCGGTCGCCATCGACAAGCTGCGTGACGCGGGCCCGCCCGCCTATCAGGTGTGGCTGCCGCCGCTGGGCGCGCCGCCCACCCTCGACGCGCTGCTGCCGCCACTGGTCCCGGACCCCGAACTCGGACTCGTCACCGCCGACTGGGAGGGCCGCGGCACACTGCGGGTTCCGCTGGGCATCGTGGACAAGCCGTTCGAGCAGGTACGCGACCTGCTGATGGTGGATCTCAGCGCGTCGGGCGGACACGTGGCCATCGGCGGCGGCCCGCAGAGCGGCAAGTCCACCCTGATCCGCAATCTGATCACAGCACTGGCCCTCACCCACACCCCGCGCGAAGTGCAGTTCTACTGCCTGGACTTCGGCGGTGGCTCGCTCGCCTCGCTCGCCGGTCTGCCGCACGTCGGCGGTGTCGCGGGCCGGCTGGAGGGCGAGCGCGTGGGACGCACCCTCGCCGAGATGACGTCCCTGCTCGCCCACCGCGAGCGGCTCTTCCTGGAGCACGGCATCGACTCCATGGTCACGCTGCGCCGCCGCCGGGCGGCCGGTGAGTTCCCCGAGGAGCGGCACGGTGACGTGTTCCTGGTGATCGACGGCTGGCAGACCGTGCGACAGGACTTCCAGGACCATGTCGCGGCGGTCAACCAACTCGCCACCAGCGGCCTCAACTACGGCATCCACGTGGTGACCTCGACCACCCGCTGGGTCGAGCTGACCGCCGCGGTGCGCGATCAGTCGGCCACCAAGCTGGAGCTGCGGATGGGCGACGCGCTGGAATCCATGATCGACATCCGGCTCGCCAGGAACATCCCGCGCATTCCCGGCCGTGGTCTCACGGTCGACTCCAAACTGCACTTCCTCACCGCGCTGCCGCGGATCGACGGCATCGGCGACGCCGCCGACCTCGGGGACGGCGTCGCCGACCTGGTGAGGGCCGTGGCCGAGGAGTGGCAGGGCCCTGTCGCACCACCCGTGCGGATGCTGCCGACGATGCTCGAAGCCCGCGAACTGGCCCCGCCCCCCGAGGGCCGGCGCTTCCAGATCGCGCTCGGCGTCGAGGAGAAGGAACTCGCCCCGGCCTGGCACAACTTCGCCGACACCCCGCACCTGGTGGCCTTCGGCGACACGGAATCGGGCAAGACCAACCTGCTGCGCCTGGTCGCCAAGGCGATCACCCGGCAGTTCACTCCGGCCGAGGCACGTATCCTCGCCGTCGACTTCCGCCGCGAACTCGTCGAGTCGGTGCCGGAGGAGTACCGGCTGGGGCACGCGGTCTCGGTGGACCAGTTGGACGAGTACGTCAAGGGTGTGGCGCGTGCCCTGAAGACCCGCACCCCGGGGCCGGAGATCACACCCGCCCGGATGCGGCGGGCCGACTGGTGGGCGGGCCCGCGGCTGTTCGTGCTCGTCGACGACTACGACCTGGTCGCCACTCCCATGCGGAACGTCTTCGAGCCGTTGCTCGAACACCTTCCCCTCGGTTACGAGGTGGGCCTGCACGTGGTCCTCACCCGGTCCGCGGCGGGATCGATGCGGGGAGTCAACGACCCGCTCGTGCGACGCATGCTGGAGGTCAACGCACCGGGACTGCTGCTCTCCTGCCCGCCCAGTGAGGGGTATGTGTTCGGCAACGTCAGGCCGCGGATCCTGCCGCCCGGCCGCGGCAACTACATCACGCGCCGCAGTGTGACGCAGATCCAGACAGCACTCCTGGAGGGCGACACGGCGGACGCACCGGTGGGCCGCTGACGAACGGGGGCGCCGGCGTACGGGGGGTCCGGCGTACGGGGGGTCCGGAAAACGGCGGGGGGGGGGGCGGGGGGGGGGCCCCCCCCCCCCCCCCCCCCCCCCGGGGGGGGGGGCGCGCCGCCCCCCCCCCCCCCCGCGCCCGCCGGCCGGGGGCGGCCCCCGCCCCCCCCCCCCCCCCC
>NZ_JBIAYD010000023.1:14676-94022 GCF_042897315.1 Streptomyces sp. NPDC001068
AGAACCGGGGGGCGGGACGGGCGGTGGCCACCGCCCGTCCCGCCCCCCGGTTCTGATGTTCCGGGTCAGGCCGGCCTTCCGCCGGTCCGGTGCCGGGTGGCGCGGACCCTGACCACGGCCATCGCTCCGGCCGCCAGCATCCCCAGCAGCAGACAGGCACCGGCCAGCGTCCAGGCACGGGGGACGACCCGGCTTGTCGGCGCGGCCTCGGGCAGGTGCAGCGCGGTGTCCGGGGCGGCGGGCGGTGCCGCCGCGGGCAGCACCGTGCTGAGCGCCGCGGAGGGATCGAGCAGCGGTACCGAGGCATGTGACGAGGTCGCCCTGAGCCGGGCCGCGGTTTGGGCCGCCGTGAGATGTGGCAGACGCGCCCGTACCAGCGCGGCGGCACCGGCCACGAACGCGGCGGCCACGGAAGGACCGTTCGCGACGTGGTTGCCCTTGCCCTGGGGACCGATCCCGGTGATCCCGTCGCCGGGCGCGGCCAGGTCGGCGTGTTCCGGCTGCGGGGTCCCGTCGGGATGCGCGCCGTTGATGTCCACGTCCACCACGGAGAGCACCCCGTCCGCCGCGGCCGGCCAGTAGGAGGCGGGCGGCGGCTCGGAGGACTGCCCCGAGGCGCTCTCGGGCGCGGCGTCGGGCGCGGCCGGAGCCACCACGAGCACGTCCTTCACGGCGGCGTGCTTCAGGGCGGTCCGGAGCGCGGAACTGTTCGCGGACAGCGCCGCCGAGACGTCCACCACCTTCGTGCCCGCCGCGACGGCCGACTCGATCCCCTGGGCCACCAGGTCGGCGCTCGCCCGTCCGAACTGGTCCGTGCCCCGCTCGGCGACGATGCGCGCCTTGGGCGCCACCCCCGCGAACCCGCTGCCGGGCACGGGCGAGGCGGCGATCACCCCGGCCAGGAACGTGCCGTGTCCCACGCAGTCCTGCGCCGCGGCACCGTCGGCGCGGACGCGCCCGGCGAGCCCGGCGGCCTGCGGTGCCACACCAGTGTCCACGACGGCGACCAGGACGCCGTCGCCCTGGGTGTACTTGTTCGCCTGTGCCACGTCCAGACTCAGCTGCGCCCAGGGAGTGGCACTCACCTGGGTGGGCGACACCTTTGCGCAGGTGCCGGACTCCGGATCGATCGAGGAAGGTGTGAGCGGCAGCTGGGGACCGGCCGACGCGCTCGCCGATGGTGTGGTCGTCGTGCCCCCGGCGGCGGCAGCGCCGACGGCCGGAGTCACCGCCAGCACCGCCCCGAGGAATGGACCCAGCACCGACAGGCGGGGCACGCCGGGCCCGCGCGTCGGCCGGAGTGCCGGGAGACCTGTGCTGCGGGGGCCGTGAGCACGACGGCGGAGGAAGGGACTGTCGTCGGTCATGTCATCGAATTCCGTGGCCGTGGTGACCGGTCGGCATGCCATGGGGCAGGCGGGGCGGGAAGGGGAGGAATGCGGGCTGAGGGCGGAGGCCGGCCTACGCGGCCGTTCGTGACCGCGTCGTCCCGACGGGCCGGGACGTTGAGGACATGTTAGTCAGCGGGGCTGCCCCGCAGTGCAACATGTGACGATCGTGTCCCAAAAGGGGTGCCCGGACTCGCGGGTCACCGGCAACGGGTAAGCTGCGCGCAAGAGATACGTGTGGCACTGGACGGCGTCGCCGATCCGTATGTGACCTCCTGAGAAACGTACCGTGGAGCAACCGACTTCCCGTTCGGTGCCGGACCGGCACCGGCCCGCCGTCACCGACAGGTCGCTTCCCGCGCCGGCACGCCCGCCACGGCCCCGGCCGGATCGACCGCGAACGATGAGGATCGCCTGACCGCCGTCCTCGTGAGGAGTGTGCGATGATCCGGCGCGGCACCGGCCGGCGAGGCGGACCTGCCGACCGCGGCGCGGCCGCCGGTCTGACCGTCACACGCGCCCGCGAGCACATCGCCCTGGTCCACACGGGCGGTGCGCTGCCGCGGCGGCTCACGGACATCGCCGAATGGCTGGGCCCCGCCCGCGCCGACGAGGCCGTGGTCGTGGTCGGCGCCCCGCTCGGCACGGATGGTGTCGAGGGCCTGTGCGAACGGCTGGCCCCTGTGCTGAGCGAGTACAAGGACGAAGGGGTACGACTGCTGCGGCTGGTGATGTCGGCGGGGGCCGACGAGGCCGACGGCCGGCCCTCCACGGCCCGGCTCGTCTGCGAGCGCTGGGAACTGGACGTGCTGGCGACCGCCGGACCCGCGGTGGTCGTCCCGGACGGTTCCCTCTTCTCGCCCGACCTGCCCGACGCACCCGGCGGTTGGTGGCACTTCTCGGTCCGCGAGGTGCCGCGGCCCGTCGGCAGCCGACTGCCCATCCCCGACTGGGAGTCCGCGCTCGGACGGCTGGATCCGGGCGCGGTCCCCGACCACGTCGTCGAGCCGGTGCCGGCCGGTCTCGTGATCCGTCCGACCGGCACGCCCTCGGCCGCCGTACACACCCTGCCCTACGCTGTGCCGCCCGACCCGGACCGGCCGCACCTGCTCGTCGACGCGCCGAGCGTGCCCGCCGCGGGACTGGCGACGGTGATCGCCGCGCTGCCCGGACGGGTACGCAAGGACATCCGGCTGCTCTCGCTGCACGGGCACTCCCTCGTAGAGACCGGGCAGGAGGTGGCGGACCTGCTGGGGACCGACGTCCACGTGGCCAACGGTGTTCCGGTGGTGGTCGAGGAAGGCGACGGCGAGGACGGTACGGGCTCGACGGAGCTGTACCTGGTCGACGGCGAAGGTACTCCGGCCTGGCGTCCGTTCGCGCAGACGCTCACCTGCGCGCCGGCGACGGACGGCCGGAGGCAGGGCGTACGGGTCACCTCGTGGCGCGCCCCCGCCGCCCTGCTCCAGGGCACGGACTCCGGCGCGCTGCCCTTCGGCCAGACCTGGAAGGTGGCGGTCACCCCCGCCGGCCTGTGGGCGGGACCGCGCAGCAGCGAGCCGCCTCTCGCCGCCGCCACCCGCACGGCCGGCGCGGACTCCGTCGCCATCGAACTCGGTGCGCCGCGCCGCGCGCTCGACGACACGCTCTGGCCGAGCCTGGACCGCCTCTTCGAGGAACTCGAACCCGAGGTGCGGGAGCGGGCCGTCGTCCATGTTCACGGCGTTCTGGGCCGCAACGGCATGGAGAACCTGCGCCGGCTCACGGTCCGGCACGACTTCTCCCTCATGCCGCAGGCGCGGGACGAGACGGGGACGGGGACAGAGACCGGGGCCGGGGCCGCGCGGGAGGCCGGAGCCGCGCGGGCGGTGCCGTCGTCCGGTGACGAGAGCTTCCCGTCCCTGGGCCGGACGGCCGCGCCGGGCGGGTCGCCCGCGCATGACGAGACGGAAGGGCCGAGCGAAGCGGAGCGGACCCCCGAGGCCCGGCCGGCCGTCGAGCGGACGTCCCCGGAACGTGTGACGGCGAGTGGGAGGGACACCCGGACCGGGACTCCGGTTCCGGCGGCGGCGCCCGCGGCCGGCCCGGTCCCGACCGCGGCCTCCGTCGCGACCGCGGTCCCGGTTGCAACCGTGATTCCCGTGGCCACCGCCACGGAGCGGGCCGCGGCTGGGACGTCGGTGCGGTCACCGGAGCAGGGGGCGACGTCGGCCGTGGAGACCTCCGGCCCGACCTCCCCGCTGTCAGCCTTCCCTCCTCCTCCGGCTCCTGCCTCGATGCCCGTTCCGGGTCGGGGTCCTGCCGGTGCGTCGGCTCCCTCCCCGTTGGGCGCCTCGGCTCGGACGAGCGCATCGGGGCCGGGCTCGGCGACCGTCGCGGCGGCGGAGACCCCCGCCGTCGGCGCCGGTCCGCTCCCCGCCGCCGCGAGCCCCGACACCGGCCGTCCCCGGAGCGCTGGCACGACGGCGGAACGCGACATCCAGGGTCCGGACCACGAGAAACTCCGCGCCTACCTCGGTCCCTTCTGGAAGCAGCACCGAGCGGGCGTCGCGCGGATCACGGAACGCCTGTTCGCGGCGAACCCACCCCCGGAGTCCGACGTCTCGATCGCGGAACTGGCGGCCGTCCACGTCTACATGACGGCGGTGGACGACGCGCAACTGCGGACCACCTACGCGGAGGGCGACGAACAGAGCCGGACGCTGCTGCGCTGCCTGCGGTCCGGCATGCGCCGGCTGCCCTCCTACCGGGGCGCCACGCTGAGCACCGCCGAGGAGCTCGTCTCGCGCGTCACCCCGGACTCGGTCGGCGAGGAGTGGGAGGCGACCGTGCCGGTCCGCGCGGTCTCCGCAGGACGCGCGTACCCCGCACCGGGCACCGACCACGTCCTCATCTGGTCGGTGACCGGCCGCCGTACCGGCACCCGCCCCGGCGGCGACGGACAGGACATCCTCTTCGCACAGGAGTGCAGGTTCCGGGTCCTCGGCGTCACCCGGCACGGCGCGGCCACCGTCGGGCTGCTCCAGGAGCTGCCACAACAGGCGCACACCTCCTCCACACAGCTGGACGCGGCCCTCCTCAACCGCCTGCGGGCCGTGCTCGACCTGCCCGCCGCCCGGCCCGAGCAGGACGCCGGTGCACCGCGGGGGCGCCCCGCACCAGAGCCGTCCCCGAACCCGGGGACCTAGACCGCGCCGCCTCCAGCCGACGGCACAGACGGCACAGACGGCAGTCAAGTCCCCCACGAGCCCCACCCACAGCGTCCCGCCCCGAGGAGCGTCATGTCCCCCAGAACGTCGAGGCCCACCGCCCAGCCGATCGCCACGACCGGTGCGCCCCACACCGGCCGGCGCGTCCGCCGCGCCGCGGCGCTGCCCATGCCGGACGGCGCGAGCATGACCCCCCTCGCCCCGGCGGATCCGCTCGGCGCGGGGCACGACGAGAGCACGCTCCGGTCCCTCTCCTCGGTCCTGGCCGCGTCCCGCACCCCGCAGCAGGAGGCGGAGTCCGACCCGGCCGCCTGGCGTCCGCGCGGGACCGACGAGGCGGGCCAGGAGCCCACCGCCGGCACCGAGGGCGCGGCACCGGTCGCGGGCCCTGCGCAGCGTCGGTCCGGTGCGGGCCGGCTGACCTCGAAGATCGCCGAACGGCCGTTCCTGGTCGCCGCCGCCGTGGCCGGCGCGGTCGTCGCGTCCACCCCGTTCATGACGTCCAACGCCAAAGACCACACGACGACCTACGAAGGTCTCGGCAAGGCGGACCCGGTGGCCGTGGAGGGCGGCGGCGCCGCCGACCGGCACCCGGACGCCTACCCCGGCGAGATGCCCCTGCAGGACTCCGTCACCGGTGGCGCGGCGACGTCCGCCGACAATCTGCTGAATCCGGAAGCCGGGGCCTGGCACGGCTCGGGCGCCGCCGCCGGTGACACGGCGGCGGACACCGCGCAGGTGCCCGGGGTGCTGGCCGCGGACCCTGCCGGTTCCGGCGCCGGCACTCCCGACTCGGGCACGGCGGTGGCCGCCGCACAGCCACGGCAGGGCGCGGACACCCAGGTGTCGGCGGCCGCGGACAAGGCCGGTCACCCGGTGGTCGCCACGGACGAGAAGGGCACTCCCGCCAAGGCCACGGACACGGCCGACGGCGCCAAGACGCCCGCGAAGACGACGGTCATGGCCGCCGCCGTGAAGCCCGCCACCAGCACCACCACCAAGTCCGACACGACGCCGGTCGCCGCCCGGGTGGCCGCGGTGGCTTCCACCGGTGCCGGTGCCCCCACCACGACGAGTCCCACGGCGGCCGGGGAGGCGCTGACGCCGGTGGACGGCGGCCAGTCCGGTACGTCCGGCACCTCCTCCGAGGACCGCGCGCAGGCCTCGTCCTCCTCGGCGGCGGACGACACCGCCGCCACGGACCGTCAGCAGGCGACGGACACCACCACCGCCACGGACACCAAGGCCGACGACACCACCCCCGCCACGGACCGTCAGCAGGCAGCGGCCGCGACGGGGTCGGCCACGGCGGCCACCACGGCGTCCGACACCGCCACGGACCAGTCCCCGGCGGCGGACGCCGCCCCCCAGTGGAGCACCAAGGTCCTCACCTCCGCCTTCACTCTGCGCTCCGGCGAGTCCGTGAACTCCAACCGGATGCGGATCACCATGCGCGCCGGTGGTGACCTGGTCGTCTCCGATGAGAACGGCACCGTCCGGTGGTCGTCACACACCACTGGGGAGAACAACTACGCCACCTTCAAGGCGGACGGCGAACTCGTCGTCCGGTCCGCCTACCAGCAGACCCTGTGGTCGTCCCAGACCGGCGGCCACACCGGCGCGAAGCTGGTCATCCAGAACGACGGCAACGTCACGATCCTGAGCGCTGACGATCAGACGCTCTGGGCCGCCGACACTCAGCACTGAGCCCACCGCGACACCGCGAACACGAAGGAGCAGGCGTGGCCCGCCATCTGATCAGCGTCGGCCAGGAGAACGGGTGCGACCACACCACCATCGGCGCGGCACTCGCCAACGCCCGGCCGGGAGCTGTCATCAGCGTCCGGCCGGGCAGCTACCGGGAGACCCTGGTGGTGAACAACCGGGTGACCATCGTCGCCGAAGGCCCGCGCGGCAGCGTGGAGATCGCCCCCGACAAGGGCGCCGCCGTCACGCTGGCCGCCGACGCCGTGATGCTGACCGATCTGCTCCTGCGCGCCGGCGAGGGTGAGCTGCCGGTGATCGACGCGGTCCGCGGCCAGGTCGCCATGGACAGCTGCGAGGTGCTCGGGGCCGGCTGGACGGCTCTGCTCAGCCGCGGCAGCGGATCCCTCGCCCTGCGCTCCTGCCGGATCACCAACCCCGTCGGCGCGGGCGTGGTGGAGGCCGGTACGACCGGCAGTGTCATCGAGGACTGCCTGATCGAAAACCTCGGCACCTCAGGTGTGGTGATCAGTGAGCGGGGACGTGCCGACGTCCGCAACTGCCGTATCCGAGATGCGCGCGGCAACGGTGTGCTCGCCAACGGACAGTCCCGGGGTGTCGTCGAGGACTGCGAGATCACCGCGGCCGACAAGCCCGGACTCGCCCTGGAGGGCGGCACGGCGCTGCGGGTGGTGCGCACCACGCTGCGCGACTGCTCCGTGGGCGTCCATCTCGCCAGTTCCGCGCGCACCGAGCTGTCCCACGTCCAGGTGTACGACTCCATCAGCCACGGTTTCGTGGTCGCGGAGCGCTCCGATCCGCAGCTGTCCTACTGCGAGACCTCCCGTACCAAGGGCAGCGGCCTGTACGTCACCGGCCGTTCCCGCGGCTACTTCGTGAACTGCGCGTTCGACTCGGCCGAAGAGGCCGCCGTGTATGTGAACGAGTCCAGTACCCCCTCCCTGACCGGGACGCGGGTGACGAACAGCAGGTCGGTCGGGGTGCTGATGGAGGGGGAGTCCGCCCCGGAGTTCGACCAGCTGGACGTCGTACGGGCCGGGGGGAACGGCGTGTCGCTGTCCTCCGGGGCCAACCCGCTGCTGCGCCGGGCCCGGATCACGGAGGCGCGCGGCGCGGGCATCCTGGTCGCGGGCAACAGCCGTGGCCGGTTCGAGGACTGCGAGGTCGGTGACTGCGCGGGGCACGCCCTGCGCGTCGAGGACGGCGGCAATCCTCATGTCGGGACTTCGGCTCTGCGCGGCGCGGGCAGGTCCGGTGTCTGTGCCGGCGGTGCCGGGCGGGTGACCCTGCGGGACTGCGAGGTCTCCGGCTCCTCGGCCTCCGGGGCAGCGGTCGAGGAGGACGGCGAGCTGACGCTCATCCGCACCCGGGTGCTGGGCAGCGGCGGCCACGGCGCTCTCGTCGGGGCGGGCGGCCGGGCCGCGCTGAAGTCCTCCGAGTTCAGCGGGAATGCCGGGGACGGCATCCGCGTCGACACCGACCGCTCGGTCGAGGTCACCGACTGCACCGTACGTTCCAACCGGGGCGCCGGGATCAAGCGGGCGCCGTCCCGCGGCGAGTTCACACTCTCCGGTCTCACCAGCGTCGAGAACAAGTCGCCGGACGAGGGTACCGACCCGGCTGCCGATCCCGTCGTCCCCGAGAACGCCGGGGTTGGCGCCGGAACGGAGGGCGGGGCACCGGAGAACGCTCTGGTTGCCGAGTTGAACGATCTTGTCGGCCTCACCAACGTCAAGGAACAGGTCAACATGCTCGTCAGTCTGGGCAAGCTCGCCCAGCGGCGGGCCCAACTGGGCATCCCGGCACCGCCGATGAGCCGCCACCTGGTCTTCGCGGGTCCGCCGGGCACCGGCAAGACCACCGTGGCCCGTCTTTACGGCGGCATCCTGGCGAGCCTCGGGATGCTGACGTCCGGGCACATAGTCGAGGTGGCGCGCGCGGACCTGGTCGCCCAGGTGATCGGCGGCACCGCGATCAAGACCACCGAGGTGTTCGAACAGGCGCAGGGCGGTGTGCTGTTCATCGACGAGGCGTACACCCTGCTGTCGGACAGCAAGGGCTCCAGCGTCGACTTCGGCCAGGAGGCCATCGACACGTTGGTGAAGCTGATCGAGGACCACCGCGACGACACCGTGGTGATCGTCGCCGGCTACCCGAAGGAGATGGAGGACTTCCTCGCCGCCAACCCAGGCCTGGCCTCCCGCTTCACGCGGACCATCGAGTTCGAGAACTACTCGGTGGGCGAACTCGTGACCATCACCGAGTCCATGTGCGCGGGCCATCGCTATGTGCTCGACCCGCTCACCAAGGAGGCGCTGGACCTGCGGTTCTCCCGGATGCGGCGGGACGCGACCTTCGGCAACGGCCGTGCCGCGCGTCAGGTCTTCGAGGAGATGGTCGACCGGCAGTCGCTGCGGCTGGCCACCCTGCCCGAGGCCAGCGAGGCGGACCTGATGCTGATGCTGCCCGAGGACGTCGGCGCCGATCTCGCCGAGGAACTGCGCACGGAGGCCAAGGAGAAGGCACCGGGCGAGTCCGACGTCCTGGCCCGGCTGCGTGCCATGACCGGCCTGGGGGCGGTCAAGCGCGAGGTCGGCGGCATCGTGGACCTGCTCACCAACTACCAGCAGCGCGCCGCGCTCGGCCTGCCGACCCCCTCGGTCAGCCACCACGCGGTGTTCTCCGGCCCGCCCGGCACCGGCAAGACCACCGTGGCCCGCCTCTACGCCGACCTGCTGAAGTCCTTCGGTGTGCTTCCGCGGGGGCAGCTCGTGGAGGTCGCGAGGGCCGACCTGGTCGGACGCTACATCGGGCACACCGCGCAACTGACCACCGAGAAGTTCGAGGAGGCCGTCGGCGGTGTCCTCTTCATCGACGAGGCCTACACGCTGACGCCCGAGAACTCGACGCAGGACTTCGGCCGCGAGGCCGTGGACACCCTGCTGAAGCTGATGGAGGACCGCCGCGACGAGGTGGTGGTGATCGTCGCCGGCTATCCCGTCGAGATGGACCGGTTCCTGGCGTCCAACCCGGGTCTGGCCTCCCGGTTCTCCCGGCATGTCACGTTCGAGGACTACTCCACCGACGAACTGCTGTCCATCATGGAGGAGCAGGCGTCCACGGCGGGCTATGTGTGCGCGCCGCCGACCGTGGAGGCGCTGCGCGCCCACCTCGACACCCTGCCGCGCACCAAGAGCTTCGGCAACGCCCGACTCGCCCGCCAGCTGCTGGAGACCATGATGACCCGCCAGGCGGGACGGCTGGCCTCACTGCCCGCTCCCGACCTCGAGGCGCTCACCACTCTCCGTCCGGAGGACCTGCCCGAGGCGGCCCTCGCCGCCCCGCCCGGCCTGGCGAGCTGACGAGCGGCCGCCGGTCGCCGGCCGCCGGTCCCGGGCGGGGCGCACCCGCGCCGGGGCGAACGGACCGCGGTCGGCGATGGGAGCCGCCGACCGCGCCAGCCTCTGTGTCCGGTCCAGGACCGGATCGGACACGGAGGCGGATCGGCACGCGGGCGACCGCCTCGCGCGGCTCGGCCGGACAGCCGGTCCGGCGGAACACCGGCGGGCGCGCACGTGTTCGCGGTCGGTGCGGCGCTGCCGGCGGACGCGCCCGAAGCAGTACGTGATCACGGTGCGGCGGCACGCCCGTGGCTTCGCCGAGCGGATCCTTGGCACGGCCTCCGGCGGACCGCCGGGCCTGCGCTCTCCTCGACCGCCCCGGAGGGCCCGAAGGGCACGGTCACCGAGCGAGGAGCGGGTCGTCGGCGACGAACGGCGCACCGCCCACCGCCCACCGTCCCGGTCGCGGGTCCCTCACCCGGCCGCTTGCGCCTTCGCCCGCAGCGTGTCGCCCCGTGGAACCCGGAGCGTGTCGAGAAGGTCGGCCGCGTGCAGCCAGTGATCTCGCGCCTGCGCGGCGTCCCCGAGTTCCAGCAGCGCGGACGCGAGACGGTCCAGGGTCTCGGCCCGCATGTAGTCGTCGTGGACCTCCTCGATGAGCCGCAACGACTTCCCGTAGCTGGTGACGGCCTCCTGGAGGCGGCCCAGCCGCTGCTGGGCGAGACCGATGGCGTCCCACACCGACGCCTCGCCACTGCGGTCCTTCAGCTCCCGCAGCATGGGGACGGCCTCCTCACCCGTGGCGATGGCTGCCTCGTGGTCCCCGACCATGGCGAGACAGAAACCCACCCCGATGAGCGTGCGCGCTACCTCGTCGTCACGCGAGTGGGCACGGGCGATGGCCAGGCTCCGGCGCGCGTGCTCCAGCGCCTCCGCGTGGCGCTGCTGCCTGCCCCGCAGGAAACTGACGTTCCGTTCGACGCGGACTTGGTGCTCCGTGGGCAGCCGCGGCAGTTGGGCGAGCATCGTGGAGACGGGCTCGTCGGCCTCGGCCGTCCGGCCCGTCTCCACCAGAGCGCGTGCCAGGTGCGCGCCGGTGCGTGCGACGGCGACCGGGTCGTCGAGGAGGAGCGCCGCCTCCAGACCCTCCCGCGCGGCGGCGGCCTCCTCGGTCCAGCGGCCCGCAGCCGCGTTGTAACCCACCCATTCCAGTGTCAGGTTCACCCGGTGCCGGAGCAGGCGCGGATCCCGTACCGTGCGCAGGACTGCCGCCACCGACGGCTCCTCCCGGCGGAACCACTCCAGTGCCTCCTCGCGGTCGCCGACCGTGACACGGACGACAGCGGGCGCCGCCGCGTCGGCCGCCGCCGGGGGGAAGCGCGAGACGAACCGGCCGGCGGAGAGCGCGTTGTGGCGCAGGTAGTCCAGCAGGCGGATCTCGGCGCCGACCCGGTCGTCCTCCGCACGTTCCATGAGTTCGGTGCCGTAGGCCCTGATCAGGTCGTGCATCACATACCGGCCCTCGGCGTCCCGGGAGAGCAGGCTGGCGGTGGCCAGTTCGCGCAGCAGGCGGCGGGCCACCGGCATCTCCTCGCCCGCGAGCGAGGCGGCCGCCTCGGCCGACACGGCGGGAGCGGGGTGGGCCGCCAGATACCGGAAGAACCGTGCCGTCCGCTCACCGAGCGCGCGGTAGGACCACGAGAAGACGGCCCTGACATCACCCTCGCCCGCCTGGCCGCCGGCCGCCAGGACGTCCAGACGGGTTCCGGTGCCGCGCAGCTCGCGGACGCTGGAGCCGAGTGACATCCCGGGGTCGCCGCTGAGCTGCGCTCCGACGACGGCGACCGCCAGCGGCAGATACCCGCACAGCGAGACGAGTTCGGCCGCCGCGTCCGGTTCGGCGCGGCAGCGGTCCGCGCCGATCCGGGCGGCGAGTGCGGCGAGTGCCTCCTCACGGGTCCACACGTCCAAATTGACGAGCGTGGCTCCCTCTGTCGCGGCCAGGGCGAACAGCTGGTTGCGCGAGGTGACGAAGGTCAGGCAGCCGGCGGCCGGCAGCAGCGGGGTGACCTGTGCGGTGTCCCGCGCGTTGTCGAGGACGACGATAAGTCGACGCGCCGCGGTCCGCTCCCGGAACAGGGCAGCGCGCTCCTCGGTGCCGGGAGGTATGTCGCCGCTCGCGACACCGAGGGCGCGCAGAAAGCCTCCCAGGGCCTCACCGGGTTCCAGGGGACGCGCGGACTCCTCGAAGCCGCGCAGGTTCACGTACAGCTGACCGTCCAGGAAACGTTCCGCCAACTGGTGGGCCCAGTGCACCGCGAGGGTGGTCTTGCCCACCCCGGCCATGCCGCCCACCGCGGTGATCACGACATGCCTGCCCCGACCGTCGTCCGCTTCCGTGAATCCGTGTACGGCCTTCAAGGCCTCCGTGCGTCCCCGGAAGACCGGCAGATCGGGCGGTAGCTGCCGGGGGACCTGCTGGGTGCGCGGGGTGGCGGCCTGGGCCAGGCGACGCCGTTCGTCCTCGTCCAGTTCGAGCGCGTCCATCAGCTCGCTCAGCGTCGACCGGCGCGGGAGGCTGCGGCCCCGTTCCATGTCGCTGATGGCCCGGACGCTCACCCCCGAGGCCTCCGCGAGACCCTCCAGTGTGAGCATCGAGTGTCGGCGTGCCTCACGCAACAGGTGGCCGAAGGTTTCGTCGTGCATCGCGCTCCCCGCTGCGTGTGCTCGGACACCCCTCCGGGCGCCGGCGCTCTCCCTCAACGCTGCGAAACGTAGCAGTTCTGGAACAGGTGTTCCGCGCGGGTCTCACATGGTGGGTCGGTACGCCGGCCACCTGACCGGGGGTGGCTCACGCGAGGGCGTCGATCGCCTGGATCTCCTCCGCCGACAGCCGCAGGTCCTGGGCGGCGATGTTCTGCCGCAGGTGGACGGGTGTGGTGGTGGCCGGGATCGGCAGCATCGCGGGTGACCGGGCCAGCAGCCAGGCCAGGGCGACCTGCGGGACGGTGGCGCCGTGTGCCAGGGCGATGGGGGCCAGCACCGCGGCGATGGCCGCGGGCCCGTCGGTGTCGGTGGGGTCCCCGGGGGTGCTGAGCGAGACGGGCTGCCAGGGCACGAACGCGGCCCCGGCGGCCACGGCCGCCTCCAGCAGCGGGTGTTCCTGGCGCGCGGCGACGTTGTAGTGGGCGGTCACGGCGGCGATGTCGGTGATCGCGCGTGCCTCGCGCAGCTGTTCCACCGACACGTTCGACAGGCCGATGTTCTTGATCATTCCCTCCTGGCGCAGTTCGGCCAGGGTGCCCACCTGGTCGGCGAAGGAGGCGTCGGTGGCCCACCCGCTGTGCAGGTAGTACAGGTCGATGCACGCGACGCCCAGCCGTCGGGCACTGAGGTGCACGCACTGCCGCAGGTACTGCGGATTGCCGACGAACCCGATCGTCGACAGGTCTGGGCCGCTGCGCACGAGACCGCCCTTGGTGGCGACGACCAGATGGTCCGGGTAGGGGTGCAGGGCCTCGCGGATCAGTGTCTCGGCGGTGTGCGGTCCGTACACGTCGGCGGTGTCGATCAGGTCGACACCCGCGTCCACCGCGTCTCGCAGGAGGGCCTTGCCCGCCTCCCGGTCGTGGTACTCGCCGTACAGGCCCTCACCGGTCAGGCGCATGGAGCCGTAGCCGATGCGGCCCACCGTCAGGCCGGAGCCGAGCGTGATCTTCGTTCGTTCAGTGTTCATGTGTGCTCTCGTGTGTGCCTCGGGGCGTGCTTTGGGATGTGCTCCCGGGGGTGCGGGGGCACGGTTCGATGCGTATCGTCGCGGCCCGCGCCTGCGGGCTCGCGGTGAGGGCGTCGGCGAGGGCGCCGTACTTGGCGCGGAAGGCGTTGTCGATCGCGGGGGTGAGCGTGAGGTCGCGGGTGCGCAGGAGCACCTCCCGGGTGACGCCGGCCACCTCGATCCGTCCGTGGCCGTGGTCCTGGGCAGCCCGGTACCAGCGGGAGCGGACGCCCCGGTAGGCGCGGACGTACAGGTCGCCGTCGACGACCACCATGCCGATCTCCACACCGCTGCCAGGGGTGTCCCCGGCCGTCAGGACGAGCGCGTAGGTGTCGGTGAGCAGGGTCTGCTCCCGCGGTGTCCAGGCGGTCATCGCGTCAGGTCCTCCGTCCGGTCGGCGTCGACCGGACCGGTGGCGGTCCAGGAGGTGAGGATGCGCAGGGCGTCGTGGGAGGGGGTGCCGGTCCCGGCGGTCAGGACCATCAGCCGCTGTCCGGAGCCGTCGGAGCCGGCCCAGGTGTCGCAGTCCAGGGTGAGGTCGCCGACCACGGGATGGCGCAGGTTCTTGGCGCCGTATCCGGCGCTGTTGACGCGGTGCTCGGCCCACCAGGTGCGGAAGTCCGCGTCCCGGATGGTCAGGGTGCCGACGAGGCGGGCGAGTTCGGGGTCGTCGGGGTCGGCGGCGGCCTCCATGCGCAGGGCGGCGACGGCGTCGCGGGCGTCGTGCTCCCAGTCCTTGTGCATGCCGCGGATCACGGGGTCGGTGAACAGCAGGCGTACATAGTTGCGGCGGTCGTCGGGGACGGCGGCGAAGTCGGTGTAGAGGGCGGTGGCGGCCGGGTTCCAGGCGAGGACGTCCAGGCGCCGGCCCAGGACCAGTGCGGGGGTCGCGGTGAGCTGATCCAGCAGTCGGCGCATCGCGGGCCGCACCTGCTGCGCGGTCCTGCGACGGCGCGGACGTGCGTCGCCGCGGCCCGCGAGCTCGTACATGTACGTCTTCTGGTCGTCGTCGAGGCGCAGGGCGCGGACCAGGGTGACGAGCACGGGGGCCGAGGCCCGGACGCGGCCCTGTTCGAGCCGGGTGTAGTAGTCCACGCTGATCGAGGCGAGCCGAGCGACCTCCTCGCGGCGCAGCCCGGCGACCCTGCGGGCGGAGTCCGTCCCGGGCAGACCGCATTCCCGCGGGTTGAGCTGCGCCCGACGGGCCCGGAGAAAGGCGCCGAGATGGGAGTCGGGTGTCTGTTTCATGCCTCAAGTGTCATGCCGCCGGACCCGGCGCGACACAGGTGTGAGGGGGCAGATTCCTTCCCAGGCAGAAACCTGTCTCTCCCGGCCGTGGACGGGAAGGCGCATGGTGGATCTGTGCCCGGCCGGACGGTGCGGACACCGAGCCCACCGACCGGTGCGGCGGTCAGCAGACTTCAGCGTCATCCTCAGGAGAGTGCCTTCATGGCCAGGACCAGTGTCACCTTCGACAGCGCCGGCATCGAGATCGCCGGTCACCTCTACACCCCGGACGCCCCGGCGTCGGGCCCGCGGCCCGCGATCGTGGTGGGGCACCCCGGCAGCGGTGTCAAGGAGCAGACGGCCGGTCTGTACGCGGCCCGGCTGGCCGAGCAGGGCTTCGTCGCGATCGCCTTCGACTCCGCCTTCCAGGGCGAGTCCGGCGGTCTGCCGCGCGGTCTGGAGGACCCCGCGCACCGGGTCGAGGACCTCAAGGCCGCCGTCTCCTTCCTCACCACGCGCGGCGAGGTCGACGCCGACCGCATCGGTGCCCTGGGCATCTGTGCCTCCGGCGGCTACGTGCTGACCGCCACCGGAGCCGACCACCGGATCAAGGCGGTGGCCACCGTCAGCGGCGTCGACATCGCCCGTCAGTTCCGCGTCGGAGCCGACGGCACCCAGGACCCCGCCGTCTTCCAGGGCATGCTGGACGCCGCCGCCCAGGCCCGTACCGCCGCGGCCCGCGGCGCGGAGCCCGCGGTCCTGCCGATCTTCCCGGAGACGGCCGAGCAGGCCGGCGCACTCGCCGGCGAGCACGGTGTCGACGGCTTCGACTACTACTGCACCCCCCGCGGGGCGCACGAGCGGTCCGCGAAGTTCTTCGTCTGGGAGAGCGTCGACAAGATGGCCGCCTTCGACGCCTTCCAGGCCGTCCCGCTGATCGGTGACCGTCCGCTGCTCCAGATCATCGGCACCCGTGCCGTCACGTCGTGGATGGCGGTCGACGTCCACCAGCGCGCCACCGGCCCCAAGGAGCTGTTCTGGGTCGAGGGCGCGAGCCACGTCGACCTTTACGACAAGAAGGAGTACGTCGACCCGGCCGTCGCCAAGCTCACCGAGTTCTACACCGCGGGTCTGGGCGTCGCGGACTGATTCCGGCCGGCGAGGCCGTGACGGACTCGACGGTGGCATGACGAAGGGGCCGGCAGCTGACGCTGCCGGCCCCTCGTGCTGGGGGTCATCTGGCCTGGAGGGGGCCCGCGAACGACTTGCGCAGGGAACCGGGCGCGGCCAGCGGGAGCAGGGAGGCGAGCATCTTGCCCTTGAGGGTGGCGGGCGCGCGGGTGAGTTCGACGTCGACGCGGGTGCCGTCACCCTCGGGGGTCATCGTGAAGACCCAGCCGCCGCCGGCGCCGAAGAGCTTGGAGTCGAGGGTGGTGATGGTGACCGTGTCGCCGCCGGGCTGCCATTCGTAGCGGGCACGCTCCCAGGCGGCGGCGGTGCCCTCGGTGACCTCGGCCCAGGTGTCCCCGAGGTCGTGGACCTCGAAGTGGTCCGCGTCGATGGTCGGCCAGGACTGGGCACGGGAGGGACCGAAGTCGGTCAGTACCCCCAGCACGTCCTGGGGAGCGAGCGTGGAGACGAGGTGGAAGCGTACGACTGCCATGGGATGTGTCCTCACCGAGAAGTAACTGTTCTGGCCGGTGACGGAAGGCTCCCACGCATTCCCGTCACCCGTCAAGCCGGTTATTCTTGAGAGGTGTGCAGTCACCTGTCAGGAGGGTCTCGTGAGACATGTGTTTCCGTGCGGGACGCCCGCGCTCGACTTCGTGGGCACCCTTGAGGGGCGGCGTGCGGCGGCACCGGTCGAGCACATCACCACCCCCGGACTGCTCGACTCCTGGTTCGTCGAGTCCGGACTGCTCGACCGGGAACCCGGGTCCGGGCAGACGGACCTGCATGCCGCGCTGGCCCTGCGCGAGGCGATCTATGCGCTGGTCGGGGCGCGGCTCGCGGGCCGGTCCCTGCCCGCCCGGGCGGTCGCCGCGGTCAACCGCCAGGCCGCCTCGGTGCCGGTGACGATGTGCCTGCGCTCCGACGGGTCCACACGTTCAGGAACCGCCGCCCAGGCCCTGACCGATCTGGCCCGCGAGGCGGTGGAGATGATGGCCGGTGCCGAGGCGGACCTGTTGCGCGAGTGCGGGCACCCCGACTGCACACAGGTGTACCTCGACCGTTCCCGAGGCCGCCGGCGCGAATGGTGCGCGATGCGGACCTGCGGGAACCGCGTCAAGGCGGCCGCGCTGCGGGCCCGCCGCCGGCGGTGAGGGATCGCGAGGCCCGGCCGTCGGGCCACGGGGACCGGCCACCCGGCCCGTCCCAGTGGCCCGTTCAGACCTCGGGCCCGTTCAGACCTCGGGCCCGTTCAGACCTCGGGCCCGCTGGTCCCGGCGTTCTCGGCCTGGAACATCCAGCTCTGCTTCTCCAGGTCGGCTGTCAGGCCGATCAGCAGGTCCTGGGTCACGGCGTCCGCCGGCCCGGTCTCCTCGACGCGCTCCCGGACCCGCCCGATGACGGCGGAGAACGCCCTCACCAGGGCCCCGACGGTGTCGGTGTCCTTGGTCCAGCCCGCCGGGAAGCCGGGCACACCGCTGGTCGCGGCGATCGTGGCGGCCCGCCCGTCCGGGCTCACACCCAGCGCGGCGGCCCGCTCGGCCACCGTGTCGGCGTAGTCACGCGCGGTCGTGACCACCTCGTCGAGTTGCTGGTGTACGGAGCGGAAACGGGGCCCGTAGAGGTTCCAGTGCGCCTGCTTGGCCACCAGGGACAGGTCGAGCAGGTCGATCAGGGTCGCCTGGAGGGCACTTCCCGCGATCCGGCGTTCCTTGTCCGGCAGCGGGCTGGTGATGACCGTCATGGCTGTGCGGTTCCTTTCCGGGTGGTCACTGGCACCTTCATTGTCGAAGCGGAGGAAACGCCCCGGATCAGTCGTCCGACTGCGGCCCAGGATGCGGCGCAGGCGGAGATGACCTACGTGCGGCGACCGCTCAGGGACCCAAGGGACCCACGTCTGGGCTGTATGACCCAAGAACGTGTGCTCTCAGTCCAGCGCCCGAAGCGCCCCGCTGACGGCCGACTCCAGGAAGGCGCGATCCGCGCGCGCCTGCCCCATCACCCGCATGCCCTGGATGAAGGTGGTGAGGAAACGGGCGAGTTCCAGCGGACTGCGCTCGCCGCTCAGCTCGCCGCGCGCCCTTCCCCGGATCAGCGCATCGGCCAGCACCGACTCCACGGCAGCCATCGCCTGCCGCACCTGTTCCACCGTGCCGTCGTGCGCCGCGCGTTCGGTGGCCGCACTGACCAGCAGGCAGCCGCGTTCGGGATCGGCGACGTCGTCCACGATCATCGAGATCAGCAGCCCGCGCAGCGCCGTGCGGATGTCGCTGCCGGCCCGTACATCGCGGTTCAGAGCCGCGACCATACCCGCGCTGTAGCGTTCCAGGGCACGGGCATAGAGGCCGTCCTTCGAACCGAACGCCGCGTACAGGCTGCCGTTGCCGATACCCAGCAACGCCGTCAGCCGCGGCATCGGGGTGGCGTGGTAGCCCTGTCTCCAGAACAGACCCATGGCCTGCTCCACTGCCAGGTCGGTGTCGAACTCGCGAGGGCGCGCCACCTCGGAATCCTTTCGTCGGCGGGATCTCCGCAGCGGTACGAGGACATCGGTCGGGACGCGGCGGGGGCGCCCGGTCCGGGGCCCTGGAAACGGAGAAACGGAACACGGCGCCGACTCTGGCAGGACGGACAACCGGCGGCATGAGTCGATCGACTGCAAACGTGAAAACGTGGGAGACATTCGTCCCGGTCTCGGCAGACTCGCACATATTCGGGAGGGTTCCATATCGATACCGGTGGGGGCATGCTCGTCCAGGCGTTGTGCGATTAGCCTCGTCACATTGACGGCAACAGCCCGAGGACCAAAATGCAGGTGCACCTGAACCCCCCACTTGAGCCCGGCAACGCGTCCCGGCATGCAGCGGCCATCGTCGCGGCCGCGGCCGATATCAGCGGTGCGGAACTGGACTACAGTCCGGAGAGCATCCTGCTGGTGGAGGACATCGTCGACGGTTTCCGTGCCGAGGGTGTCACCGGTGAGGACATGGCCGAGTCCCTCGTCGCCTTCGGCTGCTACGTCGGTGAGATTCTGGCCCGGCACGCCGGCGGCGCCTGGCGGCACGCCCTGACCGCGCCGTCGGCAGAGCTTCCCCTCGTGGTGGAGCTGCCCGACGCGCGTGAAGCCCACCCGATCGACTGGGTCTTCCGCCGTCTCCGATTCGGAAACGATGTCAGCATCCGCGATCTCTACGCAGCGGCCGGCACCGGGCGCGGGCCGCTGGACGAGCAGCTGCCCGAATGACCACGTACGCGCCCCGCACGGCATGTACACGTGACAGAAGTGGGCACACATGTGCATAGGTATGCAGACAGGCGGTAGGAGCGCACACTGGTGCTGAACATACACACGGGTGTACATACGCGAACGGGGACCAGGGACCACGGCGCATCGACCCGCCTGCCGACGTCATGGGGGATGGGGGAGGGGACGGAGTGAGGGCACCCATCGGTCCCACGGGATCGTACGAGGCGGATTCCGACGACACTGCCCTGGTGGGCCGCGAGTACGAGAAGAAGCTGGTCACCGAACTGCTGGGGGGTCTGCCCCGGAGCGGAGGCGTACTCCGCGTGCACGGCGCTGCGGGCACCGGGAAGTCCACGATCGTACGCTTCGCGGCGATCGCCGCCGGCCGCCGGGGCATCCGCGTGCTGGCGACGGCATGGGCCCCCGCCGAGCGGGCCTTGCCGCACGCCGCGTTGCACGGCCTCCTCCGCCCCGAGCTGACACGGCTGAACTGCCTCCCGGCCGCCGACCGCCTCGTGCTCGACACCGCGTTCGGCGGCGGCCCGAACGCGCCGGACCCTGCCGATCTGGCGACCGCCACGCTGCGCCTGCTGGCCACCGCACCGGAGCCGGTACTGCTGTGCGTCGACGACATCGACCGTCTCGACGCCGTCAGTCGCGACACCCTGAACGCTCTGGCCCGGCTCTGCGCCGACTCCAAGGTGAGCATGATCATCGCCGAGCGCGCGGAACCCCGCCCCCGGACCACCGTCCCGGACACGGCCACCACCACGCTCGACGGACTGCCCGGTCTGCAGGCCCGCGCAATCCTCAACCGCGCCGGACGGACAACCGGGTACACCGAGGAACAGCTGGTCCTGGCCGTCGCCGACGGCAACCCGCTCGCGCTCACGGAACTCTCCCTGGGCGTCGGCCACCTCGGCGACGCGGCGGGCTTCGGCATGCTGCCGGCGACGGCACGACTGGCCGAGGCACACGCGGACGATCTGAAAGGCCTGTCGGCGCAGGCCCGTGATGTGCTGCTGGTCGCGGCGCTGAGCGCCGCGCCGCGCGCACACGACATCCTGGCCGCGAGTGCCCTGCTGCTGGGCGGCGACCACGCTGCCCGCGCGGGCCTGTCCGAGACGACGAGCCGCGGGCTCCTCACGGAGGTCACGGAGGCCACCGAAGCGCTGGAGTACGCCGAGGCCGAGGCCGCCGTCGCGGGTGCTGCCGGTGTCGCGGGCCAGAAGGGGGGCCTGCTGAGGTTCCCCCGGCCGCTGCTGCGTCCCGCGGTCCTGTTCCTGGAGTCGGCGGCCCGGCGCATGGCCGCCCACGCGGTGCTGGGGCAGACCCTCTCCAGCCCGCCGCACGCCGCCTGGCACGCGGCCCGGTGCGCGGCAGGTCCCGACGAGGAACTGGCCCTGCGCCTGGAGTCACTGGCCGACGGTCCGCACCTGGGCACCGGTGTGCTCGTGGGCCTGGCCGCCCTGGAGGAGGCGGCCCGGCTCTCCCCGGACCCGGAACGCCGGGCGGGCCGACTGCTGCGCGCCGCCGAACTCGCCTGTGACCACGGTCTGGTGGAACAGGCCCTGCGGCACGCCCGCCGGATCGACCCGGCCGAACTCGGCACGTACGGCCGTGCCTTGCTGCTGTGGGTGCACGATCTGCTGCCGGGCAACAGCGTGGTCGGACGGGAGCGGATCGCGGAGCTGTGCGAGGCGGCACACGCGGTGGCCGGCCAGGATCCGGTACTCACCAGGAAACTGCTGCACGCGGCGGCCCGCCGGTGCTGGTGGCAGCAGGCCGGACGGGACGAACGCCGCATGGTCCGAGAGGCGTTCGAGGACCTGCGGTCCGGCCCCCGGGACGCGCGCGATCTCGCCGTGATGGCGCTGACCGACCCGCTCTCGTCTCCCTGGCCGGCCGATCCGCACCCCGATTCCGCACTGCCCGGCGGTGACGAGGCGGCCCTGCTCGGCCAGGTCGCCCACCTCAGCACCGACCTGGACCGGGCGGCCCCGTTCTTCGAGGAGGCCGAGCGGGCGGTCCGTGCCGAGGGCCGCTACGGACGGCTGCCGCAGATCCTCGTACCGAGGGCCATGGGTCAGATCTGGCTCGGGACCCAGTGGCACACCGCCCGGGCACTCGCCGAGGAGGGCCGGACGATCGCCGACCGGACGGGGCAGCCCGACTGGGTGGCGCGGGCCACCGCGACCCTCGGAGTCGTCGACGCCCTGCAGGGGCGCACCGAGCACGCGCTGGAGCGTGCCGCGGAGGTCGAGGAAGCCTCACTGCGCCTCGGCCAGAACCGGCAGCTGGGCCTGGCCGCACTGGCCCGTGCGATCACCGCGTCCGGCACGGGCCGGTACGCCCAGGCCTACGCCCGGCTGCGCTCCCTGTTCACCGAACCGGCGGTGTCCTACGCCCATGAGGAGTTCTGGGGGCTCGCCTTCCTGGCGGAGGCGGCGCAACCCGCCGGGGAGACGGACGACGCCAAGGCCGTCGTCGCACACGTCGCGGCGCTGACCGAGACCGGGCGCGCACCGCTCGCGGCCCGGATCCTGGCGTACGCCGAGGCCGTCCTC
Organism: Streptomyces sp. NPDC001068; assembly: GCF_042897315.1. Lineage (NCBI taxonomy): Bacteria > Bacillati > Actinomycetota > Actinomycetes > Kitasatosporales > Streptomycetaceae > Streptomyces > Streptomyces sp. NPDC001068. The sequence goes on from NZ_JBIAYD010000023.1 coordinate 36,326, forward strand.
GCCTCCGACCAGGACGCGGAGGTCCGCTACCGCAGGGCGCTGGAGCCGGGGGCGGAGGTGTGGCCGCTGCTTCACGCCATGACCCAGTTCGGCTACGGGGCCTGGCTCAGGCGCCGACGCCGGATCACCGCGTCGCGGCAGCCGCTGATCACGGCCGAGTCGGTCTTCCGCGGCCTGGGCGCACTGTCCCGCGCGGAACAGGCGGCCTCCGAACTGAGGGCGACGGGGCAGTCGGTGGCCGGACGCCCCGCCGAGGACGAGGAACAGCCCGTCACGGACGACCTCTCCCAGGCGCTCTCGCCCCAGCAGCTGACCATCGCGCGCCTGGCCGCCCGCGGTCTGACGAACCGGGCGATCGGCGAACAACTGCGTCTGTCACCGCGCACGGTCGCCTCGCACCTCTACCAGATCTTCCCGAAACTCGACGTCACCTCCCGCGCCGAGCTCGCCGCGAGATTCGGCACCGACTGAACGGGACGGGGGCGGGCTGGGCGACCGGCGGATGGACACGCCGGGTGGCCGGAGGGGGCTGACGCGTACTGGTTCGGGGCGTTCGCCAGGGGCCGGGCGTGCGTGGCGTGGGGCCGGGGGCGAGGTGCCGGCCGCCGTCCGGGCGTGCCGGATCGGACGGTCCGCGGTGTGTGCCGGACGGCGGTGGTGAGGCGGGTCCGGGGGCTGCCCGTCAGGTCGTCTCGGGATCCTTCAGCACCGCCGCGAGCTGCGCCCGCGCCGTCACGCCCAGCCGGGGGAAGATGCGGTAGAGGTAGGCCCCGATGGTCCGCGGCGAGAGGTCGAGCCGCTCGCCGATCTCGCGGTTGGACAGACCGCGGCCGGCGAGTTCGGCGATCCGCAGCTCCTGGGCGGAGAGGAGGTCGCGGGCCGCCGACCGCCGTACCGTGCCCGTCGTGCCGCTCTCCGCCCGCTCACCGGACGCCCGCAGCTCCGCGGTGATCCGCACGGTCCGCGCCTCGGCGCCCATCATCGCGAAGCCTGCCGCCGCCTGCCGCAGGGTGGCGCGGGAGTCGGCGAACTGACGCCGACGCCGCAGCCACCGTCCGTGCGCCAGCCGCAGCGGCGCCTCCAGATAGGGCCAGCCGGACAGGTCCTCGGCGAAGGCCCGCTCGAACACCGCCTCGGCGTCGTCCTCGTCCGCGAGGACGGCCCGCGCCACCGTGAACCGGACGGCGACCCCGGGTGCGCACTCCGCGCCCAGCCGCGCCTCCAGCCGGCCCAGCAGCTCAAGCGCCTCCCGGCCGGCGTTGACCGCCTCCGCGGCCTCCGCGAAGGGCACCAGCGCGAACAGCGCCGCCGCGCCGACCCGGGGACCGTCCAGGAGGGCCGACAGCGCGCTGAAGCAAGCCTCGAAGTCGCCCTGTTCCGCCAGGGCACAGGCGGCGCCGACGGCGAGGACCTCGTCGATCGAGCGGACCGCGCGGCGGGCGGCCTCCAGATCACGGGCGCCGTCCGGACGTACCGGGCGGCCGGTGCGCAGCCCCCGGACCAGATCCGCCAGCAACCGGGCCGCCGCCGCGGCGTGCTCCTGGCCGTGGTCCTGGGCGATCTCGGCACACCGTCCGAACGCGTGGCCACCCTGCCCCCAGTCGCCCATGGCCAGATGGGCGAGGCCCTGCCGCAGCAGCACCCCGGGGAGCTGGTCGGGCAGGTCGTGGAAACGGTGCCGGCGCTCGGCCTGCCGGTACAGGTCCAGAGCCCGCAGCGGGTCACCGGCCAGCAGCGCCGCCTCCCCGAGGCGTTCGAGGTCGCGCACCGACACGTCGGCGAGTCGCCGGACCGCGCGGACGCCCGCGAGGACCGTCGCGGCCCGAAGGACCGGACCGGCCGTGGCCATGGCCTGGAGCAGCCGGGGATCCTCGCTCCGTTCCGGCATCCCGTCGAGGAACGTGATCAGGGCGTGGGCGCGCACCTCGTCGCCGGCGACCTGGGGAGCCGTGATCCGGGCCAGCTCCAACGCGTTCTCCTGCTCGGCCGGGCCGTCCGGCGCGGGCCAGGCGGCCGGGTCCGCGGCAGCAGGTGTGTGACCGGTCCGTACGAGCGCCTCGGCGCACAGTGTGCCGAGGGGACCCAGCGGCCGGCGCAGCGCGCGGTGCGCCATCGTCCGGGTCATCCGCTCCAGTCCGAGGGTGTGGGCGAGCTGGGCGGCCCGCAGGGCGCAGCGGCCCCGGTCGCCGGGCGCCGGATACAGTTCGGCCGCCCGGCGCAGGAGTCGTACGGCCATCAGCGGCTCGCTCTGCTCCAGCGCGTGGCCGTGCACGGCTTCGAGACGGCCCGCCAGCTCCGGATCGTCCCCCTCGGCCACCTGCGACAGATGCCACAGCCTCCGCACCGAGCCGTGGGCCAGCACCGCCGCCAGGGCCGCGTGCGCGGCACGGACGCGCCGGGGGCCGACGTCGTGGAACACGGCCCCGGCGGTGGCGGGATGGCCGAAGACCAGCCGGATGCCGTCGAACGTCACCAGGCCTTCGCGTTCGGCGGGTTCCAGCGCCGCGAAGCCCAGTTCCGTGCCCCCGATCCGGGAGGCGGCCGACAGCAGCAGCGGAAGGTCGCCCGCCGGGTGCAGTGCCGCAACCAGCAGCAGGTCCCGGGTCCCGGCGGGCAGGCGGGCCGCGCCCGGGGCCATGGCGGCCGCCAGCCGGTCGGAGGAGGCAGGCGCGTAGGGCAGCGCGTCCTCGCAGCGGACGGGGAGTTCGAGCAGCGCCAGCGGATTGCCGGCCGCGGTCGCCAGCAGCTCACGTACCGCCTGCGGATCCAGGCCCGGCCGCCGGGTGGCGAGCAGCCGGACGGACTGCGCGGAGGTGAGCGGGCCGAGCGGCAGTTCCGGAACGCCGGCCAGGGGTGCCGGACGCGAACGGTTCGGGCGCGCGGTCATCAGCACGGCCAGCGGATGGCCTTCGGTGCGCCGGGCGACGAAGGACAGCACGTCCCGGCTGCACTCGTCCAGCGCGTCCCAGTCGTCCACGGCCAGCAGCAGGGGCTGCCCGGCGCCCGCCGACTCCAGCACGTCCAGGACGGCGAACGACAGCCGGGAGCGCTCGCCCGGGGCGGGTGCTCCGTCCACCAGCAGCAGCTCCAGGGCGTCGAGCCGTCCGGCGGAGGACCGGCCCGAGGTGCCCAGCACCGGCCAGACGAGCTGGAGCAGACCCGACAGTTCGGCCGGGTTGCCGCCGCGGATGCCCGCACAGCGCAGTACCCGCAGCCCGGCGGCCGTGGCCTCCTGCACGGCGGCCTCCAGCAGCGCGGACTTGCCCGAACCGGCGTGCCCGGTCACCACCCGGGCCGCGCCATGGGCCGTCGCCTCGCGCAGGAAGTCACCGAGAGCCCGCACCTCGCCGTCGCGGCCGATGAGCCCCGAGGTCTCCGGCAGCGCCGTGGGAAGGGGGGTGACCAGCGACAACGTCTGAGGCCCCTCCTGACCGACGGTGAGCGAGGCGAGCCTGGTCTGCGCGTTCATCGATGACCCCTGTTCCGCGGCGAGCCTTCCCGCCGGACCGAGGGAAGGCTCTCTTGCCTCCTCCCATCCCAGTGGAATGACGGCTACAGAACCAGGCAGTTCACATGCAGCTTGCCCGCTGCCGGAAGGAAGCCGCAGGTGGCGTCAGCCTTCGAGCCGGCGGGTGCGGTGCCCGGCGGGCCCGGTGTCAGGGCCGCCCGGGGTCTTCCCCGAGGCCGTCCAGGGCCTGCGCCCTGGCCCGCATCCGGGCCGCGCGCGGACTGTGGATCGCGTTCAGCAGGCCGGCCGCCCGCAGCCAGCTCGTCCGCGCTCCCGCGTGGTCGCCCTGCTCCTGCTGCGCGGTCGCGAGGTGGTCGAGTACCTCGGCCTGGTTGTAGCCGTCGAAGGCCTCCCCGTAGATCCGCAGCGACTCACGGTAGTCCGCCGCCGCCCCGTCGAGGTCGCCGAGGCGCTGGCGCGCGTAGCCCATGGTGTCCCAGGCGGCCGCCTCGATACGGAGGTTGTCGTCCCGCCGCAGCAGCGGGATCGCCTCCCGGCACAGGGTGACCGTCTCCTCGTACCGGCCGAGCAGGGCGAGGTACCAGCCCACCGCGTTCATCTCGCGGGCCATGGCCCGTTCGTCGCCCAGCGTTCGGTAGATCTCCAGCGCCCTGCGGGCGTGGTGCAGGGCCTGCGCATGGCGTTTCTGACGGCCGCGCACCCAGCCCACGGTCCGCTCGGTGAACGCCTGCTCCACCGGCCCGAGCCGGTCCAGCTGCCCGAGCATCAACTCGACCTGCCGGTCGGCCTCCTCGCTCTGTCCGGTCTCCGCCAGCGCACGGGCGAGGTCCGCGGAGTTGCGCACCACGGACGCCGGTTCGTCCAGCGACAGCGCGGCCTCCAGGCCGATGCGCTTGGTCTCGATCTCCGCGCTCCAGCGGCCCATGACCGAGTAGTAGCTCACCCAGTCCTGTGTGAGGGTCATCCGGAACCGCAGCAGCCGCGGGTCGTCCAGGGACCGAAGCGCCGACGCGACCGTCGCCTCCTCCTGGGCGAACCAGTCCAGCGCCTCCTCCCGGGTTCCGAGGACGACGCTCACCACGCCGTCCGCCGCCGGGGCGGCCTCGTCGGCCAGGGTGCGCCCCAGGAAACGGTTGGCCGCGTGCGCGTTGTGACGCAGGTAGTCCAGCAGGCGGGTCAGCGCGCCGAGGCGGTCGTCCTTCCCCAGCTCGACCAGTTCGGCGCCGTAGACCCGCAGCAGGTCGTGCAGCACGTACCTGCCCTCCGCGTCCCGTGACAGCAGGTTCGCCGCGACCAGCTGCCGCAGATGCCGTCGCGCCTCCGGGAGGCCGACGCCCGCCAGCGAGGCGGCGGCCGCCGCCGACACGGACGGCCCCGGGTGCAGTGACAGATGCCGGAAGAAGCCCGCCGTCTCCGGCGGCAGGGCGCGGTAGGACCACGAGAACACGGCACGCACGTCACCCCGCGGGGCGCCGGCCGACAGCGCGTCCAGCAACGGCCCGGCCTCGCGCAGCTCCCGCACCGCCACGCGCAGCGGGACCTGAGGCGTGGCGCTGAGCTGCGCCGCGACGATGGCGACCGCCAGCGGCAGCGACCCGCACAGGTCCACCAGCTCCGCGGCGGCCCCCGGCTCCGCGAGGCAGCGCTCCTCGCCGATGCGCGCGGCGAGCGCGGCCAGCGCCTCCGCACGTGTCCACACGTCCAGAGCGACCAGCTTGGCGCCCTCCACGGCGCCCAGCCCGGAGAGCCGGCTGCGCGAGGTGATCACGGTCAGACATCCCGCGGCCGGCAGCAGCGGCCTGACCTGGGCCTCGTCGCGCGCGTTGTCGAGTACGACGATCAGCTTCCGGGAGGTGGTCCGTTCCCGGAAGAGGACGCCACGCTCTTCGGTGCCGCCCGGGATGTCACGGTCGGCCACGCCGAGGGCGGTGAGGAACCCGCCGAGGGCCTCGGCCGGGTCCAGGGGATGTCCGGTGTCCTCGAAGCCGCGGAGGTTCACATACAGCTGGCCGTCGGGGAACCGGTCCGAGACCTGGTGTGCCCAGTGCACCGCGAGGGTCGTCTTGCCCACGCCGGCCATGCCGCCGATCGCGGAGACGACGACGTGCCCGCCCTGCTCGGCGACCCGCGTGGGGAGCCCGCCCATCGTCGCGAGGGCCTCTTCACGTCCGCGGAACACGGCGAGGTCGGGCGGCAGCTGCCGGGGGATCGGCACCTCCGGTTCTCCCGCCCGCCGCATCGACGCGTCGACGAACCTGCGGCGCTCGTCCTCGTCCAGCTCCAGGGCGTCCATCAGCTCGCTGAGCGTCGCCTGCCGCGGCAGGCTCTGCCCGCGCTCCATGTCGCTGATCGCCCGGACGCTCACCCCGGACAGCTCGGCGAGACTCTCCAGAGTCAGCAGCGTGCGCTGCCGAGCCTCCCGCAGCAGCCGCCCGAACTCCGTCCTGTCCACACCCGCCCCCGGCCCACTAGTTCTGGAACGGACATTAAAGCAAGGGAGCGTGAGGCGACCGCGGCACACCCCGCCGGGGCGCCGCCGACCGGTCCGCACCGCGGCTCGTGTGCAGGATGACCGGGTGCGGCCCGTTTGGGTGAAGCCCGTCGTGGTTCGGGGCGCGCACAGGCGGGGAGCCGCGCAGGCCCCGGCTTGGGCCGGTGTGGCCGGTCGTGTTCCGGACCCGGTCCGCAACACCAACACCCTCCTCGGGGAAGGCGGGGTGATCGGCCTCAAGACCGGGTCCAGCTCCCCGGCGGGCGGCAACCTGATGTGGGCGGCCGTCGCACCGGACCGCGACGGCCGCGACCGGCCGGCTGTGGGAGTCGTACTCCACCAGAAGGCCGGAGCCGGCTCCGAGCAGGGGCTGGAGGCCGCGTTCGGTACCAGCCGTTCGCTGATCACCAGCGTCCGGCGCTGGGTGGCAGGGACCGGACCCGCCACCCGGTGATCCGGCGCCGCCGGCGCACGATCCGGAGTCACCCACCAGGGGCGGGTTCTGTCGTTTCAGAGGCTGATCAGACCGGCGTCCACCGACATGGCCGTCCCCGTGACGTAACGCGATTCGTCGGAGGCCAGATACAGCACCGCGCTGCTGACGTCCGAAGGTTCGACGGTGTCGACCTGGAACGCGTTGAGGAACGCGGACTTCACCCGGTCGTCCGCCTCGATGTCCGTCACCCCGGCCAGGGCCTGCAGCATGCCGGTGCCCGACACACCCGTCGGGCAGACCGCGTTGAACCGGATGCCTTCCTCTGCCAGTTCGATGGAGAGCGAGCGCACCAGCCCGATGACGCCGTGCTTGGACGCCGCGTACGCCTCCGCGAAGGGCAGGCCCACGACACCGGCGACCGAGCTGGTGGCCACGACCGAGCCGCCGCCGCGAGCCCGCAGATGCGGGATCGCGGCGGTCATGGTGTTCCAGGTGCCGGTGAGGTTGACGCCGACGATGGCGTCCCACTGCTGCCAGTCGAGGTCGCTCCAGCGTCCGAGTGCCGCCACTCCCGCGTTGGCCACCACGATGTCGAGGCCGCCCAGTTCGGTGACGGCGGCCTCCACCGCTTCCGTGAGGGCGTGCCGTTCACGGATGTCGACCTCCAGGGCGATGACCCGGCGGCCGGCCTTGATCACCAGGTCCCGGGTGGCCTCCAGGTCCTCGTGGGTGGCCATCGGATAGCCGATACCGTCGATCGGCGCGCAGATGTCCACGGCGATGATGTCGGCGCCTTCCCCGGCGAGGCGCACGGCATGGCTGCGGCCTTGCCCGCGGGCGGCGCCCGTCACCAGTGCGATCTTGTTCTCTACACGTCCCATGCCGTCTCCTCTGGTGATGTGTCCGCGGCGTGGCGGATCTGAGACCGTCCTCAGGCGTCGCCCGACGGCCGGGAGCCGGTCCGACGGACGTGGCGTCCCGGAACCTCGGCCTTCTCACCGGGGAAACGGAACGCGAGGCCGCGCGGGATCACATGTGTTTGGTCACGCACGGGCCGGGGCCGCGTCGGAGGGCAGTGACGCCACGTCTGCGGCGATCGCCGTGAGCTGCTGGTCGGTCAGTTCGCGTTCGTCGGGCCAGGCGAGGCCGACGACGGCACGGACGGTGCCGTCGGCCGCGTGCACCGGCAGGGCGATGGCGGCCTTGCCGGCGACCGCCCTGGCTCCCGGCTTGACCGCGCCGCTGTCGTCCTGCTTGAGGTTGCAGGTCTGGACGGGACGGTTCCGCTCCCAGGCGAGTCCCGCCATGCCCTTGCCGAGCGGGATCAGAGCGGTGATCTTCCGGACCTCGGGCGGGATGTTGTGTGCGGCCGTGAGGTGCAGGAGGTCTTCACGCACCGCGTGGACCGTGCCCGCCACGGCCGCGTGGCGTTCGAGCAGACCGCGTAGCCAGACATTCGTCGACTCATCGAGCATGGCCGTGATCGTACGGGACATTACGGCACACGTGTGCGGCGTAGGGATGGGTGACACATGTTCTGTGTGCCCGGCGCCTCCCGTGGGGTTCCGGCCGGTGCGTCGTGGCGCGGCGCGTGCCGCCGGGATGCCATGCCCCGGATGCGAGGCGTCCGGTCCGGATCCGGTCGCGAATCGGTGATTCGCACAACTGATATCATCGATACATGATCGATACGGAGGCGGCACCCGACAAGTCGGCGCCCGCACTGAGGCAGAAGATCGTGCTGGCCGCGGCGAGTCTGCTGGAGGAGGGCGGGCTGGACGCCGTGTCGACCCGGGCCGTCGCGGCTCAGGCCGGTGTCCCGACGCCGTCGATCTTCCGGCTCTTCGGGGACAAGGACGGCCTGCTCGAAGCGGTGGCCGAACACGGTTTTCGGCGATACCTGGAGGTCAAGGCCGAACTGTTCACCGGCGAAGACCCGGTGCAGGCGCTGCGCGACGCCTGGGACCTGCACATCCGGTTCGGGCTCGACCACCCGGCGTACTACACGCTCGTCTACGGCCAGGTCCGGCCCGGGCACCTGCCCCAGACCGGCCGGCGGGCCGCCGACGATCTGCGCCGCATGATCACCCGAGTTGCTGCCGCGGGCCGTCTGCGGATGAGTATCGAGCGTGCGACCGAGGTCATGCACTCCACCGGTGTGGGCACCATCCTCACCCTGATCAGCCACCCGGAGAAGGCACGCGACCTGCGCAACGCATGGGAGGCCCGCGAGATGGTGATCAACACGCTCACCCTGCCCGCCGCGGGTTCGGAGGGACCCGGCAGCGTCGCCTCCGGCACGGCCGTGGCCAGCCATGCCATGGCGTTGCTCGCCGCTCTCGGCGAGACCGAGATCGCGCCGCTCAGCAACGGCGAGCGGACCCTGCTCCTGGAGTGGCTCGACCGGCTGGCGGACGGGGTGGACACGGACGCCCGGCCACCCGGGCCGGGCCGGGACACCTGAGCCGCCCGCCCCGGCACACATTGTCCCACGTGGTGGCACGCACGGTCACATCCATGCGTTTCGCGCGCGGCATCGTGGAAGCATGACCAGCGACAACCCGTCCCCGTCCGCCTTCGGCGGTCGCCTGCCTGCCGGCGACAGCGGCTCCGCCGCGGTCGCCATGCTCCCGACGTACATCAGCGCGCTGCGGAACACTTCCACCGGAACCGTCACCGCCCTGATGACCCACATCGCCGCCACATCTCTCCCGCCGCACACCGCCGGCCCGTTCGCGGACCAGTAGGGGGGGCGCGTCGGACGCTTCGACGTCGGCGGTGGACCACTGGTCGTGTGCGGGAGCGTCCATGTCTCGGCGGCTCCCCGCACGAACGACCCCGCGCGTCGTTCCGTCCGGCGGCGCAGGTCCCGGTCAGTCCGCGTCCTGCCGCCGCAGGGCGTCGCGCAGCGCGATCCTGGAAGCGATGCCCAGCTTCGGATAGATCTGGTACAGGTGGGCGCCGACAGTGCGGTGCGAGAGGAACAGCCGCTCCGCGATCTGCTTGTTGGTCAGTCCGCTCGCGGCGAGTTCCGCGATCTCGCGCTCCTGCGGGGTGAGGACCGCCGCGGACCGGCCGTCCGCGTCCGGCAGCACCCGCCCTGCCGCTCGCAGCTCCTTGCGGGCGCGCTCCGCCCATGCGGAGGAGCCGAGTTCCTCGAAGGCCCGCAGCGCGGCCGTCAGCGGCCCCTTGGACTCCGACAGCGCCCGCGACCGGCGCAGCCACTCGCCGTGCGCCAGCCGTACCCGGGCCAGCTCGAACGGCCAGCGCTCCGCGTCCGGCACGGCCAGCGCCCGCGCGAACAGCCGGGCCGCCTCGGCGTCGCCGTCCGCGACGAGGGCCTCGGCGCAGCCGGCCAGCAGGGCGAGCCGGGACGAGAGCCCGGCGACCGCCGTCTCCCGCAGCGCCCGCACGTGTGCCGCCGCCTCCGCCCGCCGGTCGGTGCGCACCGCGGCCTCCACCAGCTCGAAGAACACCCACACCGCGTGCGCGACGTACGGCGGGAAGTCCCCCGCGGCACTGACGGCGCTCGCCCGGCGGAACGCCGCGTCGAAGTCGCCGTCAGCGATGTCCGCGAGCGCGTGCACCTGCAGCGCGCAGTGGACCGCCTCGCGGATGCCACGGGGCGCGGCCCAGCCCGTCATCGCCTCGGCGAGCGCGTGCGCGGTCCCGGTGTCGCCCCGGGAGGCGGTCACCAGACCCTTGGTGTACTGGAAGAACCAGGTGCACACGGCGTACCCGGAGGAGGCGCAGAGCGTCAGTCCCTCCTCCGACAGCTCCAGGACCTCGTCCCACCGGCCCCGGTGGTAGTCGTCCAGGCACAGGTGCAGCAGGGCGCCGATGTGCCGCCGCACCGGCCCGCCCTCGCGGCCCTGCCGGACCAGCCGCCAGGCGGCCTCCCGCACCGACGACAGCCGGTCCGGGTAGAGCGCGGCGGTTCCCACCCGTACGATCCGGGCGGCATCGGTCTCCCGCAGCGCTCCGTCGATGATCCCGTCCAGTTCGCGCAGCGTCGCCGCGTCGGCGCGGGCGGGATCCCCCCAGGTGCGGGCGGCGACGAGCAGCAGGGGCGGGGGAGCGGGGCGCAGTCGGGCGACGGCCCGGTGGTAGGGCGCCCACAGCTCCTCCCTGGCCCCGTAATTGCACAGCAGCAGCAGGAAGTGCAATGCGTCGACGAGCGACGGGTCCGTGGCGTCGTAGCCGTGGTCGCCCTCCTCGATGGCGCCGACCAGGAGCCGGTGCGCGGTGGCCAGGTCGCCGTCACTGTTCAGTACGAGCTGCACCGCGGCGTTCGCTGAGTTCAGGGACGTGCCGTGCCCGGGATCCGCGCGCCGGGCGTCCTCCAGCAGCCGGGACGCGCTGTGCAGCGCGCCGATCGACTCGGCGCCCACGTAGGCGGCCTCCGACAGCCGTCGCGCCCGGTCCGCGCCCCGCGGGCTGAGGTCGGCCGCGCGGGTGAGCGCCGCGATCGCGGCCACGGCGTCCCCGCGGTCCAGGATGCGCCGGGCCGTCCGTTCCAGTAGCAGGGCCACGTCCTCGTCGGGTTGCAGGGTGGCCTCGCCCAGGTGCCGGGCGCGCTGTTCCGGCCGGTTCGTCGCTACCGCGGCGAGGGCGCGATGCGCCTCGCGGAGGTCGCTTCCGGTGGCCGCCGCCACCACGGCGGACATGATCAGCGGGTGCCGGAACACCAGGCGGCGCGGTGACTCCGCCACCCGTACCAGCCTGTCCCGCTCGGCGGGGTCGAGGTCTCGCAGGTCCGGGGCGCCGCCCGTCTCCCGGGTGGCGGCCGCGAGCACTCCGAGGTCGCCGGTGCCGTCGAGGGTGGCGAGCAGCAGCAGGGTACGGGTCGCGGCGGGCAGTGCCCTGACCCGGCTGACGAACAGCGACTGGAGCCGTTCTCCCAGCGGCAGGACCGCCGGGAGGACCTCCCGGGCCTGTCTCTGCTCCGTGCGCAGCGCGTCGGGCAGTTCGAGCAGTGCCAGCGGGTTGCCCTGCGCGGTGTCCAGCAGACGCCGCCGAACGGGGTGTGCCAGGTCCGGGAAGCGCAGGTCCACGAGGTGGGCGGCGGAATCCGCGTCCAGGGCGGGCAGTTCGTACGACGGGAGGCCGCCGCCGTCGAAGAAGCCGGCCGCACCGGTGCGGGAGGCCGCGAGGAAGCGCACCCGCCCGCCGGACAGCCGCCGGGCGAGGAAGCCCAGGACGGCGGCGCTCGCCCGGTCCACCCAGGGCAGGTCATCCACGATCAGCAGGACGGGGCTGTCCTCGGCGGCGGACCGCAGCAGGGTCAGCGCGGCGTTGCAGACGACCAGGCGCTCCGGCGGTGGGCCGGCGCCGAATCCCAGGGCGACGGTCAGGGCCTCCCCGCCGGGGGCGCCGAGCCGGTCGAGGGCATCGTGCAGCGGCAGCAGGATCTGGTTGAGCGCCGAGTATCCGATGTCCGCCTCGAACTCGACACCGGCCGCCCGCAGCACCCGGGTTCCGTTCCGCGCGGCGGTCGCGGCCACGGCGTCCAGCATCGCGGACTTGCCGACGCCGGGGTCCCCGGACAGCAGCAGCGCGCCGTCCGGGTGCCGCTCGAACACGCCGAGGACGCGGTCCAGGTCGCGCTCGCGCCCCACCAGGGCCTCGGCGGCGCCGGTCAGCGGCACGTCATTCCGCTCCATGGGTCACCACCGCTGCCGGGACCGGCCCGGCGGGAACGCCGGACGCCGACACGCGCGACCTTCGCCCCTGTCCGTGATGTGTCATCGGCGTCCCTCCGTCCGTGCCCCGCCATTGTATGAGACGCCCAGGTCAGAGGCCTCGCGTCCGGGCCGGTGCCGCTGCGCTCGGCCGGGCGGCGACGGGGTGAGGCGGGTGGGTGCGACACGGCCGGGAAGTGTGTGGGGCGGTTCGCGGTGGCGGCGAATCGGGTGCCTGACGCGATGGGACTCACGGCACAGGCATCGTGCCAATCGGCTCTCACATAGTGCGTTTGACAGAACATCAGAATGAACTCCGCTGTGCAGCAGTTCCGTTCCCCCACTAGCCGGGTTTCTCACACCACCGGCCACAGAACGAAGGAACCGAACGGCAGGAGGACGGATGAGGCACGATCGCACGCCACGGCGCGCCGGTGTCGGTATGGCGATGCTGCCGCTGCTCGCGGGCGCGCTGGTGTTCGGTGCACCTGTGGCGCACGCCGCGGACGAGGCGGGGCGCCACGGCATCGCGGGCACCAAGCCGGCGTGGGCGACGGCCAAGGCGGACCGGGGTGCGGCGGCCGGCGACTCCCAGGTGTCCCTGCGGGTCTACCTTGCGGGGCGGGACGCGGCAGGTCTCACCGCCTACGCGAAGGCGGTCTCCGACCCGAACTCGCCGCTGTACGGCAAGTACCTGACCGCCCGACAGACCCAGGCCCGCTTCGGCGCGACCGAGACCCAGGTGGCCGCGGTCAGGTCATGGCTCGCGTCGGCCGGCTTGAAGGTCACCGACGTAACCCGGCACTACGTCTCCGTCAAGGGCGACGTGACCGCCGCCGAGAAAGCGTTCGGCACCCGCCTGCACGACTACGCCAGGGGCGGCAGGACGTACCGCGCCCCAGCCACCACTGCCACCGTGCCGGCGTCCGTGAGCGACGCCGTCCTCGCGGTCACCGGCCTGGACGACGCGCCACACCGGCTCGACCACGACGACCAGCTGCCGCAGCCGGCGGCGGCGTTCGTCAACTCAGGGCCGTTCTCGTCTTACTACGGTTCCAAGACCGCGACCACTCTGCCCGACGCGTACGGCAAGAAGGTCCCATACGCGATCAAGGGGTACACCGGCAAACAGATACGCGCGGCCTACGGGGCCGGGAAGCACACCGGCAAGGGCGTACGGATCGCCATCACCGACGCCTACGCCTCGCCGACCGTCGCCCAGGACGCCGCCACCTACGCGAAACGCAACGGCGACGCCACCTGGAAGCGAGGTCAGCTCACCCAGGTGCTGCCGGACGAGTGGACGGACACCGAGGAGTGCGACGCCGCCGGCTGGTACGGGGAGCAGACCCTCGACATCGAGGCCGCGCACGCGGTCGCGCCGGACGCGGGCATCACTTACGTGGCCGCGTCCTCATGCTCGACGGACGCCTTCTACGACTCGATCGGGAAGGTCGTCGACCACCATCTCGCGGACATCGTCTCCAACTCCTGGGGCGACGTCGAGGCGAACCAGACGCCGGAGAGCGCCGCCGCCTACGACCAGGTGTTCCAGCTTGGCGCGGTCCAGGGGATCGGCTTCTACTTCTCCTCCGGCGACAGCGGAGACAACGAGCTGGTCACTGGGACGAAGCAGGTCAACTTCCCGGCGGAGTCCGCCTGGGTGACGGCAGTCGGCGGCACCTCGCTCGCCGTCGGCAAGGGCGACACGTACCAGTGGGAGACCGGCTGGGGAACGCTGGCGGCCAGGCTCTCAGCCGACGGCAAGAGCTGGGCCGGCTTCCCCGGTACGTTCAACGGCGCAGCAGGCGGCGGTACCAGCACGACGGTCCCCGAGCCCGCCTACCAGAAGGGTGCCGTCCCCGGTGAGCTGGCCTCGGCCAACAGTGCTGCGGGCAACCGGGTCGTCCCGGACATCGCCGCGGTCGCCGACCCGAACACCGGCTTCCTCATCGGCCTGACGCAGACCTACCCCGACGGTTCGGTGCGTTACGGCGAGAGCCGCATCGGCGGCACGTCGCTGGCCGCCCCGGTGATCGCGGCCGTCCAGGCCCTGGCCCAGGAGGCGCGCGGCGGCAAGGCGATCGGCTTCGCCAACCCGGCGATCTACGCCAAGTACGGGTCGAAGGTCTACCGCGACGTCACGGACATCCCGACGGGTGCCGAACTCGCGGTCGCCCGCGTCGACTTCGTCAACGGTGTTGACGCCGCCGACGGCCTGCTCACCTCCGTCCGCAGCCTTGGCAAGAACACTTCACTCAAGGCCGTGAAGGGCTACGACGACGTCACTGGCGTGGGCACGCCGGCAAGCGGTTACGTCGAGTCGTACCGCAGGCGCTGACCACCGAGCCGGGGCCCACTTCCGCCACCGGGCCCCGGCCGGTTCAGATCAGCCCGCGGATGGCTGCCTTGCTCCCCGCCTGGAAACGGGTGTCGGCGCCCAGCTTGGTCAGCACGGCGGCGACGCGCCGGGTCGCGGTGCGGGTGCTGCACCCCAGCTGGCGCCCGATGGCCTGGTCCTTGAGCCCGGCCTTGAGCATCCCGAGGAGCATGATGTCGTCCGCGCCGAACGCCTCGTCCTCGGCGGACAGCGCACCGGAGACCGGCTCGGCCCGGGCCCAGTAGGCCTCGTAGAGCTCGATCAGCGCGTCCAGCATGCCGGACGGATGGATGATGACCAGGTCGTCGTAGACCGGGCCGGACAGGGGGACCAGCGCGACCTTCCGGTCGATGATGTGCAGTTTGAACGGCAGGTACGACAGCATCCTGGACCGTTCGCCCAGCACCGCGAGCCGGAGCACCGTGGCGAACCGCCCGGGGCGCTCCATGGACTGCGGGCAGTAGATCGAGCGTACGTCGATGCCCCGCGCCAGCCAGGCGGCCGTGATGTCGAACTCCTCCTCGTTGCTGTGCAGTCCGCCGTCCGGGCGGCCCACGTACGGCGGCCGGTCCAGGGCCCACATGTGACTGGTCGCGGAGTTGCTCAGTGCCTCGACCCGTTCCCTGATCAGCTCGCGGTCCGACAGGACCTCCACCAGATTGCGCGGATCGGAGCGCAGCCGCCCCTCCCGGTAGCGCTCGGCGATGCGGTCGACCTCCGTGCGGGCCGAGGCCAGCGCGGTCTCCAGCTCCAACTGCCGCCTGGCCAGCAGGGGCAGCAGCACGGCCTGGGGGTTCGTCGCCTGGAAGCGGTCGCGGCCGACGGCCTGGAGAAGTCCGAGGTCCCGTAGCCGGGCGGCGGACCGCATGACGCCGTCCTGCTGCATCCCCAGGTCCGCGACGATGTCGGCGACGGTCGCCCGCCCACGGTCCAGGAAGCACCGGTACACCTGTTCTTCGGACTCGGCTATGCCCAGAGTCGTGAGCACGTATGCATACCTCCGTCGCTAGACGTGTGACATCCGTGACGCGGTTGGCCATCCGTCCAAACCTGCCAACAGATTATCTGGACACCTGTCCGAGGTACAGCGTTCACTCTCCTCGCTGACAACTCGTCCGCGCCCTTCACCCGCACGTGCAGCGCCATCCCGAAGGTCTGGAGACATCCTCCGGTCCGGCCCTTCCTCCTGGAGGAACGTGTGAGATCCACGGTTCGAAGAAAGACATTCGCCTGGGGCGCGGCGGCGCTCGCCGTCTGCCTGGCCGCCGTGTGCACCGGCACCCCGGCCCAGGCCGCCGCCGACCCGCTGACCCCCGTCCCCGTGACCGGCCCTCTCCCCTCCGGCCGCTACATCGTCACCCTCGCGGACGCGCCCGTCGCCGCCTACCAGGGCGGTGTGGACGGCCTGGTCGCAACCGCGCCGCGGTCGGGCGGCCGGGTCGACGCCTCCGGCACCGCCGCACACCGCTACCGGGACTACCTTCGGGGTCGCCAGAGCAAGGCCGCCGCCGCCGTCGGAGCCCGGGTCCGGCAGCGGTACACCGTGGTGACCAACGGCTTCACCGCTGACCTGACGGCGGTTCAGGCCGCTCGGCTGAGCACCGAGCCCGGCGTCCTCAAGGTCACTCCGGACGGGGTGAGCAAGGTGACGGACGACTCCCGCTCGACCGACATCATGGGGCTGTCGGGCCCGCACGGCGTGTGGTCGGCGCTCGGAGGCACCGCGAAGTCCGGCAGGGGCGTGGTGGTCGGCGTCATCGACACCGGCGCCTGGCCCGAGAGCGCGTCCTTCGCCGCGCCCGCGCTGGCCACCGCGCCGCCCACCGCCAAGAACCCGTACCGCCCCTACCGCAAGGGCGGGGTGATCAGGATGAGGAAGGCCGACGGAGGCACCTTCACCGGTGTCTGCCAGAGCGGTGAGCAGTTCACCGCCGACGCCTGCAACACGAAGATCGTCGGGGCACGGTACTTCGGCGACGGCTGGCAGGCGCAGACTCCCGCGGAGCAGCGGAACGACTACGTGTCGCCGCGGGACGGCGACGGACACGGCACTCACACCGCCTCGACGGCCGCCGGCGACGCGAACGTCGAGGCGACCGTGGCCGGGAAGGACTACGGAAAGATCTCCGGCGTGGCACCGGGCGCGGCGGTCGCCGTGTACAAGGCCCTGTGGACGGACACGAGCGGGAACGCCACCGGGGTCGACTCCGACATCGTCGCGGCGGTCGACCAGGCCGTGGCGGACGGCGTCGATGTCATCAACTACTCCGTGGGGTCCGTCACGGAATCGCCGTTGGACGCGCCGGTGCAGCAGGCGTTCCGGGCGGCGGCCCGGGCCGGGGTGTTCGTGTCGGCATCCGCGGGCAACAACGGCCCCGGGGCCGGCTGGATGGACAACACGGTCCCCTGGGTGACCACGGTCGCCGCCAGCACCATGAGGACCCCCGAGGCCACGGTCAGGCTTGGCGACGGCCGCACCTTCGTCGGGGCGAGCATCACCGTGGACGCCGAACTCGGGCCGAAGCCCGTGGTGCTCGCCGCCGACGCGAGGACCGCCGGGGTGACGGCGGACGACGCGAACCTCTGCCGGGCGGGCAGTCTCGATCCGGCGAAGACCGCTGGGAAGGTCGTGGTCTGCGACCGGGGCGTGACGGCGCGGGTGAGCAAGTCCGCCGAGGTGGCACGGGCCGGCGGCGTCGGCATGGTGATGGTGAACCTGGGCGACCTGGACACCGACGCCGACATCCACACGGTGCCGACGGTGCATCTGAACACACCCGCGGCCACGACGGTCCGCGCCTACGCGGCGACCTCCGGCGCCACCGTGTCGCTGGAGCCGGGCGGTTCCACCGGCACCCCCTACCCGCAGATCGCCCCGTTCTCCTCGCGCGGACCCTCGGGCGTCAACAAGGGTGCGCTGATCAAGCCGGACCTCGCCGCACCCGGCGTGGCCGTCCTCGCCTCCGTGGCCCCCGCCGGCGACGCAGGGCACGACTTCGACTTCCTGACGGGTACCTCGATGGCCGCGCCGCAGGTCTCCGGCCTCGCCGCCCTCTACTTCGGCGTCCACCCCAAGTGGTCCCCGATGGCGGTCAAGTCCGCGCTGATGACCACCGCGGTGGACACCAGGACCGACTCGGGCGGCACCCAGACCGACCCGTACGCGCAGGGTTCCGGCGAGGTCGACCCCACCGCGATGCTCAACCCCGGCCTGGTGTACGACTCCTCGGACCGGGACTGGCTCGCCTACGAGGAGGGCCTCGGCGTGGACACCGGGACCGGCGTCGCGCCCGTCGCACCGAGCGACCTGAACTACCCGTCCCTCTCGGTGGACCAGTTGCTCGGCTCGCGGACCCTCACCCGCACGCTGACCGCGGTCCGGCCCGGCGTGTACCGGGCCACGGTCGACCTGCCGGGCTTCCGGGCGGAGGTGCGGCCCTCGACCCTGCACTTCACCCGCGCCGGACAGACCGCGAAGGTCCGCATCACGCTGACGCGCACCACCGCGGCCTCGGGGGTTCCGGTCACCGGAAGCCTGACCTGGACCGGCAGCGGCCGGGTGTCGGTGCGCAGCCCGATCGTGGTCACCCCGCAGGGCCAGCTGGCTCCCGGCCGGGTCACCGGCGGCGGCGGCTCGGGCAGCGTCTCCTACTCCGTGACCCCCGGAACCGAGAAGCAGACGCTCACCGCCTACGGTCCGGTCGCGGGCGTGCCGGTGCGCGGCGAAGTGTCCGCCGACACGGACTACCTGCGGGAGTACGCCCTCACTGTGCCCGAAGGTGTCAGGGCGGGTGAGTTCTTCGCCACGGCGGACAACCCCGAGGACAAGCTGTACCTGCTGGTGGTGCCCCTGCGGGCGGACGGTACGCCCGCAACGGGCGGGGACCTGAGCACGTACGAGAACCGGGCGCGCGTCAGCCTGTCGACCCTGAAGCCGGGCAGGTACTCGGTCGTCGTCATCACGACCGGCGTCGGCGGTTCGTCGGACTCCTCCGTCGCGTTCTCCCTCCAGGCGAACGTGGTGGGCGCGGACACGCCCAGGACCGGCACCTTCGACGTGTGGCCCGCCCGGCCCGCGACGAAGCCCGGCCTGCCCTTCACCGTCACCGGCACCTGGTCGGGAGTGGACACCTCCGCCCCGGCCACCGCCTACGTCGCCTACCAGGACGGAACCGGCACACTGGTGAGCATCGGAGGCTGAGCCCGGCCTCCCGCGTGCCGGCCGTCCGACGGCCGGCACGCACCGCACCGCACCGCACGGTCGGACACGACCTGGGGCTAGGACGTGGACCACTTCTGGTTGTCACCGCCGGAGCAGGACCACAACTGGAGCCGGGTGCCGTTCGCCGTGCCGTTGTCCCGCACGTCCGAGCACTTGTCGGCGACTGCGCTGACCAGGTCGTTCCGGTGGTTGAGCGTGAACCGCTGGGCCGGGCTCCCGTCGCAGGCGGCGAGTTCGAGACCGGTCCCGTCGGCGGTCGAACCCCCCGCGGGCTGGACGCACATGCCGAGCGCGCGCATGGTCCCGGCGGTGAACGTCCAGTGCTGCGAGGCGGTCTGCCCGCAGTCCCAGATCATCAGTCCGGCGCCTTGGACGGCCTTGCCGCCCACGACGTCGATGCAGCGCTGCGAGGCGTGGCTGTACACGCGCACACCCGGTGCCGCGGCCTGGGGGGTGGACTTGGCGGTGCTCTTCGCCGAGGCACCGGGGTGCCCGCCGGGGGACGCGGAGCCCTTGCCGGGCGTACTGCCGCCCGGTGAGGTGGACGTGGGCTGCTCGGAACCGTCAGGCGTCGCGCCGGCGGCGGTGCCGGACGCCGGCGAGGAGACCGGCGCGAATCCGAGTCCGTCGACGGTGTCCGCGTCGCGGCGACCGGAGTCGACGGAGACCGGGGTCCCTGCGTTTCCGTCGTCGTCATGGCCGTCGAGCAGGCTGAGAGTCAGCAGGACACCGCCTGCCGAGAGCAGCCCCACGATCCCGACGACGGCGAGCGCGCCCCGGAACCCGTCCTTTCGGGCCTTGTCCCGACCACCCCGGCCTGCCGGTTCGAGCGGTACGACGATGCGCGGGGCGGGCTCCCGGCCCGTACTGCCGCGACGCGCGGAGGCGTTGCCCGGTCTGTCCCCGCCGGCACCGCCCCGCGAACCGAGTGAGGAGAGCTGAGCGAGCCGGGGCGGGGCAGTGCGTCCCCCGCCGGCCTCGGGCGCGCCTTCCCCGCCGGTCGGTCGCGTCTCGCCGCCTGCGGTGCCGTCCTGGACCGGGCCGGCCCCGGATGCGGCGGGTCGCGCGCTGCCCGGGATCCTTCTGGGGAGATCTTCCGCGGGACCGGGTGCGTGTGGTGGACTCATGGATTCCTTTCCGGCGTGGCCGAGGACGAGCAGCGGTACGGGAGGGTGGCCGAGCGGTGTCGTGGGTGGCGGGGCCTGTCGCACATGTCACGCCCGGGGGGTGTTCCGGTGCGCGTCCACGGCTGCGACACGTGGTTCATACCGGTCCGGGTCCCGGGACTCAAACCGGCGCGTCGACGGCGCGGGCCGGAGATGTACGAGCGTCCGGTCCGCGGTGCGGACGGCGGGCGGCCCGTGGGGGGTTGATCCTATCCGTCCATTCTGTGAACGGTGACGGACCAGGGGACCGCGGGGTGCCGTGCACGGATGCCGGGTCCACACGTGCGCGGTTCGGCTGCCGCCCGAGGAGTGGCCGTGTGTGTTCTGCCCACGGTGCTGAGGCCTTCGGCAGGCCACGGTCCGCCGATGCCCTACCGCGGAGTCCCTGCACGCGCGGGTGCCGGAGACCGTCAGTCGCCCGACCCAGTACCCCGGGACCCGGTGGTCGCGCTGACACAGTCATTCGACGGATGTGTGCGCAATGTCGGTTCCCGGAGACTGCTCATGTGCTCGTCCACCGTGGCGGGCCCCGGTGCGGGCGGCTGCCGTCGAGCGGGTTTCCGCCGTGCGCCGGACGCGCTCCCGACCGATGAAAGGCAACCCGTATGCCCACCTTCGCCGACCACGTCGTCGCCTCCCTCAAGGCCTCCGGCGTGCGCCGCCTGTACGGCCTGCCCGGTGACTCCCTCAACGGTCTGACGGACGCCATACGCCGGGACGACGACGTCGACTGGGTGCATGTGCGGCACGAGGAGAGCGCCGCCCTCGCGGCCGCCGCCGAGGCCGGGCTGACCGGAGAGCTCAACGTCTGCGTGGGCAGCTGCGGGCCGGGCAACCTGCACCTGATCAACGGTCTCTTCGACGCCCAGCGCAGCCGGGTTCCGGTCCTCGCCATCGCCGCCCAGATACCGGGGAGCGAGATCGGTTCCGGTTACTTCCAGGAGACCCGCCCGCAGGAGCTGTTCGCCGATTGCAGCGTCTACGCGGAGACCGTCACCAGCCCGGAACACGGGCCGCGCATCCTGGCGACGGCGATGCGGGCGGCCGTCGAACGCAGGGGGGTGGCCGTCGTCGTCGTACCCGGCGAGATCTTCCTCGGCCGGACCGGCCGCGACCTGGCCCCCACCGCGGTCCGCCCGGCCCGGACCGTCGTCCGTCCGGACGACGAGGCGCTGCGCGAGGCCGCCGCCCTGCTGAACGCCGCGAAGCGGGTGACGATCCTGGCGGGCGCCGGCGCGGCCGGTGCCCACGACGACCTGGTCCGGCTCGCCGAGACCCTCAAGTCCCCGGTGGTGCACGCGCTGCGTGGCAAGGAGTACGTCGAGTACGACAACCCCTACGACGTCGGCATGACCGGCCTGCTCGGCTTCGCCTCCGGCTACAAGGCGATCGAAGAGGCCGACACCCTGCTGATGCTGGGCACCGACTTCCCCTACCGGCAGTTCTATCCGCGGCACGCGAAGGTGATCCAGCTCGACATCCGGGGCGAGCAGATCGGCCGCCGCACCCACGTCGACCTGCCGCTGGCCGGCAGCGTCCGGGACACCCTGCCCGCACTCCTGCCGCTGCTGAACGTCAAGGTTGGCCGAGGACACCTCGACGACGCCCTCGCCCACTATGCCCGCACCCGCAGGTCGCTGGACGCGCTCGCCGTGAACGACCGCGAACGCACCCCGATCCACCCGCAGTTCGTAGCGAGGACCATCGACCGGCTCGCCGCCGAGGACGCGGTCTTCACGGTCGACGTCGGCTCCCCGGTGGTGTGGGCGGCCCGCTACCTGACCTTCAACGGACGCCGGCGGCTGCTCGGTTCGTTCAACCACGGCACGATGGCCAACGCCCTGCCGCACGCGGTGGGCGCGCAGGCGGCGTACCCGGGCCGCCAGGTGGTGTCGCTGTCCGGCGACGGCGGTCTGACCATGCTCCTGGGCGAGCTGTTCACGCTCCGCCAGAACCGGCTCCCCGCCAAGATCGTCGTCTTCAACAACGGCTCGCTGAACTTCGTGGAGCTGGAGATGAAGGCGGCGGGCATCGTCAACTACGCCACCGAGCTGGACAACCCCCGGCTCGCCGACGTCGCCGAGGCGATCGGGCTGTGGGCCCGGCGGGTCGAGCGGCCCGGTGACCTGGAGGACGCGCTCAAGGGTGCCTTCGCCCATGAGGGACCCGCACTGGTGGAGGTCATGACGGCCCGCCAGGAACTGTCCGTGCCGCCCGCCGTCACGGTGGAGCAGGCCAAGGGCTTCACCCTCTACGCGATCCGCACCGTCCTGTCCGGCCGGGGCGAGGAACTGCTCGACCTGGTGACCACCAACGTCGCCCGGCGGATCCTGCACTGACCCTCGCCCCACGGCGGGCCGGGCCCGAAACACACACCCATCAACACATGTATGCCAGGGCACACCCAGAGTATTTGCCTTAGGCAATCGAGTCGGATCATAGTTGCCTTAAGCAATGACCATGGAGGGACACGTGGCCCAGAAGGCCGACTACGAGGAGCTGATGCGTCAGCTGGGCGCCGTCGGCTCCGTGCGACGGGAGCTGGCCCGGATCCTCCCGGACGGCTGCTCCAACGGATCCGCCACCGCCCTGGCCCTGCTCGGCCGTGACGGCGACCTGCGCCTCGGCGGGCTCGCCGAACTGCTCGGTGTCGACATGTCCGTCACCAGCCGCCTCGTGACCCACCTGGCCGACCGGGGCTGGATCGACCGCAGCCCCGACCCCGCGGACCGGCGTTCGCGCATCCTGCGTCTGACCCCCGAGGGCCGGGCCCGGCTCGCCGAACTGTCCGACCGCACCGCCCAGGAGCTGGCCCGGCGGCTGAGCGACTGGAACGACGAGGACATCCGCCGGCTGACCTCGCTGCTGTCCCGGCTGCGGGCCGGCTTCGACGGCCCGCAGCGGACCGAGCACGACGCTCGCGCCGAACCGCCGGCCACCGCCCTCTCCCCCTGTACACCCGCTGTCACCCAGTGAGTTAGGAACACAGACCCCATGACAACCACCCCAAGCGCAGGTGTGCGGGCACATGCCCAGCGCGGCAGAGGGGCCGCCGAGGCACCGATGACACACGCGCAGATCATGCGCGCCCTGTCGGGGCTGCTGCTCGGCCTGTTCTGCGCGATCCTCTCCTCCACCGTCGTCACCAACGCGCTGCCGCGGATCATCGGAGACCTCGGCGGCGGCCAGAGCGCCTACACCTGGGTCGTCACCGCCTCCTTGCTCGCGGTGACCGCATCGACCCCGCTGTGGGGCAAGCTCGCCGACCAGTTCAGCAAGAAGATCCTGGTCCAGTCGGCGCTGGTGATCTACGTCATCGGTTCCCTGGTGGCCGGTCTGGCCCAGAACCCCGCCACACTGATCACCGCCCGGGTCATCCAGGGCCTCGGCGGCGGCGGGCTGTCCGCCCTCGCGCAGGTCGTGCTGGCCGCGATGATCTCGCCGCGCGAGCGGGGCCGTTACTCCGGCTACCTCGGTGCCACCTTCGCCGTCGCCACCGTCGGCGGCCCGCTGCTCGGCGGTGTCATCACCGACACCAGCTGGCTCGGCTGGCGCTGGTGCCTGTTCGTCGGCATCCCCTTCGCGGTCGTCGCGCTGGTCGTGCTCCAACGCACGCTGAACCTGCCGGTGACCAGGCGCCAGGTCAAGGTCGACTGGGCGGGCGCCTTCTTCGTCACCGCCGCCGTCTGCGTCCTGCTGATCTGGGTCACCTTCGCCGACGACAAGTACGACTGGCTGTCCTGGCAGACGTACGCGCTGGTCGGCGCGTCGATCGCGCTGACACTGATCTTCCTGTACGTCGAGACGAGGGCCAGCGAGCCGATCATCCCGCTGCGGCTGTTCCGCAACCGCACCATCACCCTGGCCTCGGTCGCCTCCCTGTTCGTCGGCATCGCGCTGTTCGCCGGCACCGTCTTCTTCAGCCAGTACTTCCAGCTGGCCCGGGGCGACTCCCCGACCCGGTCGGGTGTCATGACGATCCCGTTCATCGCGGGCCTGTTCGTCTCCTCCACGGTCTCCGGCCGGATCATCACCCGCACGGGCAAGTGGAAGGGCTGGCTGCTGACGGGCGGCATCCTGCTGACGGCGGGCCTGGCCCTGCTCGGCATGCTCCGCCACGACACCGCGTACCCGTTCATCGCGCTGTGCATGGCGCTCATGGGCCTCGGCGTCGGCATGACCCTGCAGAACCTGGTGCTGTGCACACAGAACCAGGTGTCGCCCGGCGATCTGGGCGCCGCGTCCTCCACGGTGACCTTCTTCCGGTCCCTGGGCGGTGCGGTGGGCGTCTCGGTGCTCGGCTCCGTCCTCACCACCCGGATCGGCCACTACGCCCGCGAGACCGTCACCCAGCTCGACCCGGGGGACCAGGCCACCGCGGCGAAGGCCGCCGGCGGCGGTGAGCTGCCAGACCTCGCGGCCCTGCCCGCCCCGGTGCGCACCTGGCTGGAGAGCGCCTACGGCCACGCCATCGGCGACATCTTCATGTACGTCGCCCCCGTCGCCCTGATCGCGTTCCTGGTCACCCTGTTCATCAAGGAGGTCCCGCTGCGCGCCTCCAGCGGACTGGCTCTGGCGGCGGAGGAACTCAGCAACGCCGAGGCCGTGGCGGGCCTGCCGGTGGCCGCCGAGGCCGTCGAGGCGGACGCGGCGGCCACCGGCACCGCCGCCGAAGTGGCGGTCCGCGGCCGGATCAGCCTCGCCGACAGCGGGCCGGTGCCGCGGGGCGCGATCACGCTGACCACCGTGGAGGGCCGCGAACTGAGCCGGTCCGCCGTCGGCTCCGACGGCACCTACACCCTGGACGCCCCGGGCCAGGGCCAGTACGTCCTGACCGCCGCCGTCGAGGGCTACCGGCCGCAGACGTCCACGATCGTGGCGGACGGGGCACAGGTCGTCCACGACATCCTGCTGACGGTACCGGCGGGCTGAACGGCCGCCACGGCGGGCGGCACCGGTCACGGCTCCGCCCGCCGCGGCATGTTCGCGTCCCTGGTGTGAACGCCACATGTGCGGGGCGACGATCGCTCTGGCCGTCGCCCCGGCCTCGACGACCCGGGCGCCGCCCGCCGCCCACCCGTGTGACGCCGCTGGGCCGACGGCAAGATCTCGCCCGGCGGCCGCTGCTGACGGCTCGTGGACCGGGTGTGCCGCCGGGCGGGAACGATCGCCCGGCGGCCGCTTTCCTACACTGGGCACATGACGTCGCGCAGCTACCGTTCGACCGTGCGCGAACGCGCAGCCGCGGCGACGCGGACGGCCATCCTGGACACGGCCGAGGCGTTGTTCGCGGAACACGGGTATGCCCGGGTCACCATCAAGCGCATCGCCGAGGCGGCCGATGTCGCCCAGGGCACCGTCTACGGGGCCTTCGGCAGCAAGCCGGCCCTGGTCACCGCTCTGACCGAACGCGCCGCCGACGACGCGGGCATCGGCGAGGTCCTGGTGGCCATCCGGAGCGTCACGACCGGCGATGAGGTGGTGCGGCAGGTGGTGCGCAGCATCCACGACCTGGTGCGGCACCACCGGCACACCATGATCGCGCTCTTCGACGCGGCGACGGTGGACCAGGGCGTGGCGGCCCTGCTGGACCGGATCAGGCAACTGGAGCGGGAGCGCTTCGCGCAGGTGACCGGACGTCTGGAACAGCTCGGCGCGCTGCGCCCAGGTGTGACCGCGAGCGACGCCGTCCGGGTACTGGAGTACTTCGTGACGCCGCCGTCCTGGTTCAGGATGCTGGAGATCGGATGGGACTGGGAGGAAGCATGTGTCTTTCTCGAGGATGCCGTGTGCTCTGCCTTGTTGCTCAAGTGTGACAGAATTCAATGAAGTGTTACTTCATCAAAGTTCTAGACTCCCGACATGCGTATCCTCTTCTCCAGCACGCCGGCGCACGGCCACCTGATGCCGCTGCTCCCGCTCGCCCGCGCGTTCCGGGACCGGGGTGACGACGTGGCCGTACTCACCTCGGCCGCCTTCGGGCCGATGCTCGACGCGGAGCGGCTGAGCCTGCTGGCCGTCGGCCCCGAGATGCCCGAACTGCTCGCCGAAGGCGCGCGCCGGGCCGGTGTGGACGATCCGACCGTGCCCAGCCCCGTCGTGGCCGCCGAGGTGTTCGCGGGGGCGCGGATCGCCCTCACCGCGGACGCGGCGACGGCCGCCGCGCGCGAGTTCCAGCCGGACGTGATCGTCGCCGAGGCAACCGACTACGTGGGCCCCTTCGTCGCCGCGGCGCTCGACGTCCCCTACGCCACGCACGCGTTCGGGCCGCTCATCCCCGCCGAGTTCACCGAGGTCTTCGACACGGTGGCGGAGGCCGCCTACAAGGACCGCGGTCTGGCCGTGCCCACCCCCGCCTGGTACGTGGACCCGTGCCCCGAGGTCCTCCAGGGGCCCGGCTGGCAGTCTCCGCCGGGCCGCATCCCGCTGAGGACCGAGGCCCACCGCGGTCCCGGCGCGACGGACGGACCGCCCGCCCCGGTCGCGGTCGCGCTCCGGACCCGGCCCAAGGTGCTGCTGTCCTTCGGGACGCACTTCGGCCGGCCGGCGCTGCTGCGCCCGATCGTCGGTGCCCTCGCTCCGCAGGCCGACCTCGTGGTGACCCTCGGCCTGACCGCCACGGCCGCGGAGTACGGCGACGGGCTCGACCACGTGGAGTTCGTCCCCTTCACCCCGCTCGCCGAACTGCTCGACGGCGTCGACCTCGTGGTGACCCACGGCGGTGCGGGCACGACGCTGGGTACGCTCTCCCGCGGTCTGCCCATGGTGGTCGTCCCGCAGGGTGCCGACCAGTTCCTCCAGGCCGGGGCCGTCGCGACGGCGCGTCTCGGGGCCGCCGTGCTGCCGCCGGCCGGTCCGCAGGCCGTGGCCCGGGCCGTGACCGAGGTGCTCGGCAACGCCGAGTTCCGGGACAACGCCCGCCGCGCCGCCGAGCAGATCGCCGCGATGCCCTCGGCACGCGAGGTCGCGGACCGGCTGGCCGCCGCGCTGACCTGACACCCGCTGCGGCCGCGGAACCCCGGACGGCACACATCTGTGTCCGGTCCGGACGGGAGCGGGATCAGGTCCCGTCCGGACCGGTGGCGCGCGCTCGGGTGTGCGGTCCGGCCGTCCGGCCGTCCCGGCCGCATGGCAAGGTAGGTGTCACCACCCCCGTCGATCAGCCCTGCCGCCGCCGTTGCCGGCGACGGCAGGGCGTGTGTCCCGCCTGGAGGAGCCATGTCACCGTCCGATCACCGGCCCGATGGTCCGGCGCCGAGCCACCGTGCCGTCGAGAACCTGATCGCCCGCTACGCGGAGCTCGTGGACGACGGGGACTTCGCCCGACTCGCCGACCTCCTCGCGGACGCCACCTTCATCGGCAGCGGAGAGCCGGTGAGGGGTCGCGACGCGATCGAGAAGATGTTCCACGACACCCTGATCGTCTACGCCGACGGCACGCCGCGAACCCAGCACGTCACCACCAATGTCGCCGTCGAGGTCGACGAGGCGGCGGGCACGGCGTTCTCGCGTGCCTATGTCACCGTGCTGCAGGCACTGCCCGACCTGCCCTTGCAGCCCATCGCCGCCGGCCGCTACCACGACCGGTTCGAACGCCGTGACGGGCAATGGCGTTTCGTCGAACGACGTGTCCGCATCACCATGGCCGGCGATGTGAGTCGGCATCTGCGCCAGGCCACCGAGCGGTAGCGGGGCGGCGGCCCGGTGGTCCGTCCCGCCGACAGGTCGACAAGTCAACTCCGCTCGGAGGCCGGTCATTACGGCGTAATAGCTTTGTCGCCTTGCGGAGTCCGCGAACCGGCCGGCCGCCGGTCCCGCGCCGGGGATCAGCCGAGAGCGGGGTAGTCGGTGTAGCCGCGGTGGTCGCCGCCGTAGGTGGTCGCCCGGTCGTGGGTGTTGAACGGTCCTCCTGCCTTCAGCCGGGCGGGCAGATCGGGGTTGGCCAGGTAGAGGGCTCCGAAGGAGATGAGGTCGGTGGTGCCGTCGTCGGCCAGCTCCAGCTGGTCGGGGCCGGTGGGCTCGGCACCGGTGTAGGGGTTGAGGATGTAGGTGCCGGGCCACTGCTTGCGCAGCCGGGTGGTGAGGTCGCGGATTCCGGGCGCCTCGCTGTGGTGCAGATACGCCAGGCCGAACGGGGTGAGGGAGTCGACCAGGGCGGTGTAGGTCCGCTCGACGTCGGCGCGGTCGTCCTCGGCGATGTCGTTGAGGGGGCTGGCAGGGGAGATGCGCAGCCCGACCCGGTCCGGGCCGATCGCCTCGGCGACGGCGCCGGCGACTTCGACGGCGAAGCGGGTGCGGGCCTGCGGCGAGCCGCCCCAGCGGTCGGTGCGCCGGTTGGAGTTGGGGGCCAGAAACTGGTGGATCAGGTAGCCGTTCGCGCCCTGGAGTTCGACACCGTCGAAGCCGGCGTAGACGGCGTTGCGGGCCGCGGTGACGAAGTCGGCGATCGTGCCCCCGATCGCCTCCTCCGTCAGCTCCAGCGGCGTGACGAAGTCCTTGCGGCCCTCTTGGGTGTACACCTGGCCCTTCGCGGCCACCGCGGACGGACCGACGGGCTGCTTCCCGGTCACGCTCGGGTGCCCTATACGGCCGGCGTGCATGAGCTGCACGAAGATCACGCCGCCCTCGGCGTGCACCGCCTCGGTCACCTTCCGCCAGCCGGCGACCTGCTCCGCGGAGTGGATGCCGGGGGTGTCCGGGTTGCCCTGGCCGGCGGCGGAGGGCTGGGTGCCCTCGGTGATGATCAGGCCTCCATGGGCGCGCTGCGCGTAGTACGTGGCCATGAGACCGGTGGGGCTCTGCCCGGGGCCGTGGGCACGGCTGCGGGTCATCGGTGCCATCACGATGCGGTGGGCCAGGGACTTGCCACCCAGCACATAGGGCTCGAAGGCCTTCGGCATGTTCGTCACTCCTGAGGACGGACCCGGCACGACGGCCGGGAAACCGGATCGCGGGGCCCCGGGGGACCAGCAACGCGAGCATGTGATCGGCCGAACAAACACAGGCGGCTCGCGGATTCCCGGTCATATCCCCTCCAAGTCGTGACACCTGTCACGTTGGGACACACCTCCAGGGTCGAGGGCCGGCTGACCGGCAGGCCGGATGTGTGCGGTACGCCTCCTCCACGACCTGTCATGTTTCTCACTCGGTCGAGAAGGTGTGACCGCCTCCGGCCGTCGACGAACCCGACGCCCCTTCCGGGCTCCACCCGGCCACGTACCCTCCTGTGCCGGTGCGAACCCAACGGCGCCACGGGCACCTGGGGTGTCGGGCATCCCGGCAACCGCTGTCAGCTTTGGCACACCCTGGAACCGTCCGGCCCAGGCCCACGGCCGTCCACGTGCCCGGTTCACACCTGCGAGTGGCGATTTTCACCTGAACCCCGGCCCGTGATACACACGTCAACTCAAGTGGGTGACCGAACACATGCCGGATCAGGCGGTCGGTACCTCGCCCGCCGCGAACGGAGCGGTGGGTTTCTCACACACGGCGCGGCAGGTGGCCGCCATGCCGTGTGGCACCGGAGCGGGAAGAAGCTGATACACCATGAAGGACGGCAAGACCGTCTGGCTCCCCTACCACACCGGCCAGATCCCCGGACTGCCCGACGAGCTCTCCTACTCCTTCTGGGACGGCTCGGGCCCGTTGCCCGGCGATCCCGCCGCGGTGCGTTTCTTGGTCGGCCCGCCGAGACCCGGTGCGGAGGAGGTACTGCGTCCGGTGTTGTCGCTCATGCGCAACCTGGAGGTGCTCCAGCTGCTCAGCTCCGGCTACGAGCACATGATGCCGCTGCTGGACGAGATGCCCGCCGGCACCCGGCTGGCCAACGGGCGCGGAGTGCACGGCGAGGCCACCGCCGAGCTGGCGGTCACCCTGCTGCTGGCGCTGTGCCGGGGACTCGACCGGTTCGCCGCCCAGCAGGCCGAGGGCGTCTGGCGGCCCGAGTTCCGGACCTCGCTCCTCGGCAAACGGGTTCTGGTCATCGGCTACGGCGCGGTCGGCGCGTCCGTCGCGGCCCGGCTCCGTGCCTTCCGGTGCGAGCCGGTCCTCGTGGCCCGGACGGCGCGCAGCACCCCGGCCGGGTGGGTGCACGGCGTGGAGGAGCTGTCCGCGCTGCTGCCCACGGCCCACGCGGTGGTGCTGTGCGCCCCGCTGACACAGTGGACCCGCGGCATGTTCGACGCCGGCATGCTGGAACTGCTCCGGGACGGGGCGCTGCTGGTGAACGTCGCCCGAGGCGAGCTGGTCGACACCGGCGCGCTGGTCCGGCGGGTGCGCGAGGGCCGGCTGCGGGTCGCGCTCGACGTCACCGATCCCGAGCCGCTGCCGCCCGGGCATCCGCTGTGGCGGCTGCCCGGCGCGCTGGTCACCCCGCACGTGGCGGCGTTCACCGACACGTTCGCCACGTCGAACGCCGGGTTCCTGCGGCGGCAACTGCACCGCTACGTCCGGGGCGAGGCGCTGGACAACATCGTGCTGACGACGCCCGGTCCCGCCGCCGGCGAAAGGGCCGCGTAGACCATGAAGGCGTCGACGCACGGCGACTATCTCAGGGTGCTCGGTCCCACCGCCCCGCTGGCACGGGTGTTCGCGTTCTTCGAGTCGGACGGCTACTCCGATCCGGCCGCGGCATGGCTCGCCTTCACCCGTACCTGGAACTGGGCCGCGCCGCTCACCACGGCCGTGCCCGGCACGGGCTTCCCGGGCCCGGTGGCCGTGGCCTGCCCGGCCTCCGGCGGCTTCGCGGTGTCGGGACAGTGGCGGCTGCCCTCGCTCCACGGAACCGGGACATGGCTCGCCCTCCCCCTGGCCGGCCCGGCCGACGGCGGCCCGGATCTCTTCGTGGTGTCCTCCCAGGTGCTGCCTTGCGCGGTCCGCGCTCTGCCCGCCGCCTGCGACGGCCGGGGCCCGGGGTTCCGGCTGGAGAACGCCCATGTGCCGGGGGGACTGGTCACCCGCGCGGCGGGTGAGGCGCTGCGGGCCGAGGACGCGGTCTTCTTCTGGACGGCGGTCACGGCGCTGGCGCTCGGAGCCGCCCGCCGGGTGGTCGACGTGCTGGCGGACCCGTCCTCGGACGGGGTGACGCCGCGGCCGGCCGCCGCCGCGGAACTGGCGGCCGTCCTGCACGACGAGCGGCTGAGCCTGGCGGCGGTGCTGCACGGCGCGCCGTCGGTGCGGCAGGGCCTGCCCCCCGCAGTCGAGGAGCGCCTGGGCGACCGCGTCGGGACGGTGGGTACCACCGTCCGGCACGTGATCGCGATGGCGTGCGACCTGGCGCTGACGTCGGACTGCGAGGGTGGCCACCCCTCGTTGCGGGTGATGGAGGCGAGTTCGCCGATACTTCAACAGGTGCGGTTCGCGAGGGAGATTCTGCCGCGCGACGACAGGACCTCCCGTGGAAAGGACTGAAACGGTGACAACCGTTGCTTATCAGGGTGAACCCGCCTCGAATTCGGCGACCGCCGCGCGGGCGCTCTACCCCGACGCCGGGGAACTGCCCTGCACGGGCTTCGAACAGGCCCTGGACGCCGTGTCACTCGGCAGCGCCGACGTGGCGGTGATCCCGGTGGACAACTCCGCGGCGGGACGCGTCGCCGATGTTCACCACCTGCTGCCGGAGTCGGGGCTGTTCATCGTCGCCGAGTACTTCCTGGCGATCCGTTTCGACCTGATGGGGGTGCCCGGCGCGACCCTGGACCAGGTGGAGTGCGTCCGCAGCCATGTGCACGCTCTCGGACAGTGCCGCAAGGTGCTGCGGGAGGGCGGCTGGCGCACGCTGGTCAGCGACGACACGGCCGGTTCGGCGCGTGAGGTGGCCGGGCTCGGCGACCCGCGGCACGCGGCGCTCGCGCCGCCGGCCGCCGCAGCGCTCTACGGGCTCGAGGTGCTGCGGCCGGAGGTCGAGGACGACCCGGACAACACCACCAGGTTCGTCGTGCTTTCCCGGGATCCCGCGCCGGCCCCGGAGCGGGACGAGCCCGCCATGACCAGCCTGTTCTTCAGCGTGCGCAACATCCCGAGCGCGCTGTACAAGGCACTCGGCGGCTTTGCCACCAGCGGGGTGAACCTCACGAAGATCGAGAGTTACCAGATGGGCGCGGGGCTCAACGCCAGCCGCTTCTACGTCGAGATCGAGGGCCACCCCGACGAGCCCGGCGTCTCCCTCGCCCTGCACGAACTGCGTTTCTTCTCCTCCGAGGTACGGATTCTGGGTGTCTACGCGGCACATCCGCACCGCCGGCGGAACTGACCGCGCCCGCCGGACGGTGCGCGGTCCCGCCCGCCGTGTCGGCACCGGGTCGGGACCGCCTCCGCTCCGGTGCCCGGGCCAGGGGGCGTCCGGAGCGGTCCGGGAAGGGGCGTACCCCTTCCCGCACCATGTCGCCCGCGGCCGTGGCTGTCGTGACCAGTCCCACGGGGGCGGGCCGGGTCCCTGCCGCCGTCGCCGGGGCGGCCGGGAACCCTTCCACCCGGGACAACGTGTCGGCCCGTCCCGATGGTTCACATCCGTCGACGGCGCACCGCTCCGGCCGGCGCACATGTGCCTGTCCGCCGGCACACCCGGCGACCTGGTGGAAGAGCGGTCCGGGCGGCCTTCTAAGGTGTGAGTATGACCCAGCACCGCAAGGGCCTCGTGCTCGACTTCGGCGGTGTGCTGACGACCCCTCTGCTGCCTGCCGCCCTCGCCTTCGAGAGGCGAGCCGGTCTGGCCGAGGGGACGCTGCTCACCGGCATCTACCTGAACCCCGAGGGCATCCGGCTCACCGAGGCCCTGGAGCGCGGCGCGCTCACCCAGACCCAGTGGAACGAGGCGGCCGCCCGGCTGCTCGGCATCGATCCGGACAACCTGATGGGCCGGGTCTTCGCCGACCTGCGCCCCCAGCCCGCGGTGATCGCCGCGGCTGCGGCCGCCCGCCGGGCCGGGGTCAAGGTGGGGATCCTCTCCAACACCGTCGGCCTGGCCCCGTGGAACCTCTACGACGGCTACGAGATCGACACCCGGTACGACGCCGTGGTGCTGTCCGAGGTCCACGGCCTGCGCAAGCCCGATCCGGAGATCTTCCGCCTCGTGCTGGCGGAACTCGGCCTGACCGCCGCGGAGTGCGTGTTCGTGGACGACACCGAGCAGTACCTGCCGCCCGCGGCGGAGCTGGGATTCGCCACCGTGCACGCGGTGGACCCCGCCGGGACGGTCGCCGCCCTGGAGACCCTGCTGGGCATCCCGCTCACCGACCCGGACCCCGGCCGGGTCCCCGCCTGAGGAGACAGCCATGAGACTGGGCCTGGCCCTTCCCACCTTCGGTCCCGACGCCACGCCGGACGGCATCCTCCGGATCTGCCGCACCGCGGAGGAGACCGGATACGACTCCCTGTGGACGGGTGACCGCGTCCTCGCGCCGCGGGTGCCCGGCGCGCCCTATCCGAGCGGCGACGGCGTGATGCCCCGGATCTACGAGAACCACATGGACCCCCTGACGGCCCTGGCCTTCGCCGCCGCCCACACCACCCGCGTCCGGCTGGGCACCAGCACGCTCAACGGGCTCTGGCAGCCTCCGCTCATGCTCGCTCGTTCGCTGACCACCCTCGACGTGCTCAGCCAGGGACGTCTGGACGTCGGTCTGGGGCTCGGCTGGATGCCCGACGAGTACACGGCGGTCTCGGTGCCCTGGACGGGCCGCGGCGCTCGGCTCGACGAGACGCTCGACGTCCTGGAGGGGTACTGGGCCGACGACGTCTTCTCCCACCAGGGACCGCTGTTCACCGTCCCGGAGACGATGGTGGGTCTCAAGCCCTGCCGCCGTCCCGGCCCACCCGTGTTCCTGGCCGCGTTCACCCCCGCGGGTCTGCGGCGCATCGGAAGGCGGCTGGACGGCTGGCTGCCCGTGGCGATGCCGCTGCCCCATCTGATGGGCATGTGGGACGTCGTCCGCAAGGAGGCGGTCGAGGCGGGTCGTGACCCGGACACCCTGCGGATGGCGCTGCGGGTCAACCCCGAACTGACCGAGCGCGCGACCGACGCCGACCGGATGCCCCGGGCGGGCACGCTGGGCCAGTACGTCGACTACGCGCGCGCCGCCGCCGAGGCCGGGGTGCACGAGCTGTTCGTGGACTTCGGGCAGTCTCCCGCCACCCTCGACGAACGCGTCGACCTGGCGGGCCGTTTCCTCGAAGGGGTCCGCCAGGGCTGAGCCGGCGCCGCGGAATGCGCGGCTGCGGCCGGGGTTCGTCCCCGACACCGACCCGGTCCGCGCCGGGCTCCGTGAACGCTCCGGACACGGAATGACGTACGCACCGACGGGAGAAGCCGTGCAGCGCTCCGACCCCGGGGACGAGCCGTCCCTGCTCCGCCGCGTCCGGATTCCCGGCACCGTGCCGGTGTCCGTGCCGGTGTCCGTGCCGGTGTCCGGCCGGCGTCCACGCGACGTGGACGGGGAACAGGACCTGTCCGCCACGGACGGGCCGCGGGAGGCCGTGGAGTGACGTGAGACGGACGGCGGCCCCACACCTCGGCCGCCCGGTCCGTCGCCCGGCCCCCGGGAACACATCAGACATGTGTTTCCGGGGGCCTTTGGCGTCTCAGGACGCTCCGAGACCGTTCAGGAAGGTGTCGACCACGACGTCCGCGGCCTGCCCGGAGCTCAGCTCCGGCAGTTGCCGGATCACCAGGTGCATCAGCTGGGGCAGCAGCGCGCCCGCCCATCCCTGCGCAAGTCCCGGCCGCAGCAGGCCCTCGTCGGTGGCGCGGCCGAGGAAGTCGTCGACCTCGCGGACGGCCGCGTCCCGGCGGGCCTTGACGGTGTCGTCGGCGAGCATCCGGGTGAGGTCGACCGGCCAGGTGCGGTTGACGGTGATGATGTTCTCGACGTAGCGGTGCAGCGCGACGGCCACGGGCGCCTCGCGCAGCCGGGCGTCCTCGATCGCGTCCTCGATGGCTTTCAGCCGGGCCTCGTAGATCGCGGCGAGGAGTTCCTCGCGGGAGGCGAAGCGCCGGTAGACGGTGCGCCGGTCCACCCCGGCCTCGGCGGCGATGCTCGCGATGCTCGCGCCCGGGTCGGCCGCGAGCATGCGCGCCCCCGTGGTCAGGACGGCTTCCAGATTGCGTGCTGCGTCGGCTCTCACCGGGCCGATTCTAGCCGGTGAATGTGCAACCTGAGACACCTATGGCCTCTTTGGTGTGAATGTCATCCAAGGAAGTGCTACAGTCGAGTGACAGATAGGC
This sequence comes from Streptomyces sp. NPDC001068, assembly GCF_042897315.1. NCBI lineage: Bacteria > Bacillati > Actinomycetota > Actinomycetes > Kitasatosporales > Streptomycetaceae > Streptomyces > Streptomyces sp. NPDC001068. Next base: position 71,391 of record NZ_JBIAYD010000023.1, read on the forward strand.
CGGATAAAGCCAGCGGGACGAGGTGGTACCGCTTCCTGTGTCCTGACCTTCCTTCCCTTCCTTCCTGACGGAAAGGCACGTCCCGATGCCGAAGACACAGCCCGCGCCCTCATCCCGGACGGGTGGGGTCGCCGCCGCCATGAGCGCCCTGATCCTCGCCGTCCTGCTGGCGGCCCTGGACCAGACGATCGTCTCGACCGCGCTGCCCCGCATAGCCCAGGACCTGGACGGCTTCGACGACATCGCCTGGGTCAGCGCCGCGTACCTGCTCGCCTCCACGGCGGTGACACCGCTGTGGGGCAAGCTCGGTGACATGTTCGGCCGTAAGCGGCTCTACCTGGCGTCCACCTCGATCTTCCTGATCGCCTCGGTGGCGTGCGGCCTGGCGCGGAACCTGCCCGAACTGATCGGTGCCCGCGTGCTCCAGGGCATGGGCGGCGGCGGCATGATCGTGCTCACCTTCGCCCTCGTCGGTGACATCGTCGCCCCCGCCGCGCGCGGCCGTTACCAGGGCATGTTCGGTTCGGTCTACGGCGTCGCCAGCATCGTCGGCCCGCTGCTCGGCGGCGTCTTCACCGACCGGCTGTCGTGGCGGTGGGCCTTCCTGGTCAACCTGCCCGTCGGCGTCGTCGCCCTGGCCATCGCCGCCCGCGCCCTGCCGGCGGCCACGCGGGGTGCCAAGGCGCGTATCGACTACCTCGGCGCCACCGTCCTGGCCGCCATCGCCACCGGCCTGGTCCTGGTCACGTCCTTCGGGGAGCGCTGGGGCTGGGGCTCGCCCGCCATCGTCGCCCTGACCGCCGCCACCGTGGCGCTCGCCGTCCTGCTGGTGCCCGTCGAGCGCCGCGCCGCCGCCCCGGTGCTGCCGCCGGCCATGCTCGGCTCCCGGACGGTGCTCCTCTCCTCGCTCATCGGGTTCCTCGCCAACGCCGCGATGTTCGCCGTCCTGGTCTACCTGCCGACCTACCTCCAGATCGTGCACGGTGTCTCGGCCACCCTGTCCGGCGTCTTCATGCTGCCGTTGGTCGCGGGTCTGGTCGTCAGCCAGTCCCTGGCCGGACGCTGGGCGGCGCACGCCGAGCGGCTGCGGGTGATCCTGCTCGGCGGCCTCGTCGCCAACCTCGCCGGGCTGCTCCTGCTGGGCACCATCGGCGCCGGCACCGGAACCCTCGTGCTGAGCGTCTACTTCCTGATCACCGGCGTCGGTATCGGCATGGTGCCCATGGTCGTGCTGACCACCGTCCAGAACAGCGTGCCCACGGCCGACCTCGGTGCCGCGAGCGCCGTCGTCACCTTCTCCCGCTCCATCGGCGCGGCCTTCGGGGTCGCCGTCTTCGGCACGCTCCTCAACACCGGCTTCGCCGACCGCGCCCGCACCCTGCCGACCGCCGGCGGCTTCGACGCCGCCCGCCCCGACACCATCGGCAGGCTGCCCGGGGCCCTGCGCGACACCGCGCTGGAGGCCTTCGCCCACGCGACGGCCATGGGCTACCTCTGGATCGCCCCCGCCCTGGCCGTCGGTGTCGTCCTCGCGCTCTTCCTCCGGCCGGCCCGCAAGAGCGACGACAGGACCGGTTCCGCCGGTTCCGCTCCCGCTCCCGCTCAGGAGAAGGTCCCGTCCGCCTGACCGGCCGGACCGCGTGACCCTCGACCGGCCGACGCCCTCTCCGGGTGCCGGCCGGCGGCGTGTCTCCCGCTGCGTACGGCGGCCGGCTACGCGCCGCCCGTCTCCGGGGCACTCTCCGAGATCCGCTTGAGCTGCGCGAGCCACAGGGCGTTCAGACGCTGGGTCCACAGCGGGGACAACGCGCCCACAGACCTCGCGACGGGACCGCGCACCACGTTCTCGGTCCGCACATGGGTGCCGCCCCCGACCGGGGTGAGCAACCACGCCTGGTAGAGCTGCACACCCGCGCCGACGGCCGACCAGCCGAGCCGGGTGTGCGGAACGTGCTCACCCAGGTAGGTCTCGAAGCGGTGTCCGTGGAACCACACGTCGAAAGTCCGGGCCAGCGCCCCGGCCCGTACCTCGGTGACGCCCGGCACCCACTCCGGCCACCGGGTCACATCGGTGAGCAGGTCGAACGCCCTGGCCGGCGGAGCGTGTACGACGGCCTGGGCCTGGCAGAAACCGTGCGCCTGATCCGGCGAGAAGCCCGACGGCCAGTGGATGCCCGGATGGCTGTCCGAGGCGCCGAACATCCGGTTCCCCTCTCGTGGTGCCGGGTGGCATCCCACACGCCACCGGGGAACGTCCACAGGGACATCCCACGTCCACTGTGCGTGGTGACCCGGGATGCGGCATACGTCGAATGACTGAGCGCGGGCGCGGACGTATCTCCTCTCCCCGCTCAGCCCTCGCCGTCCGTGTCGAGCCGGGAGAGCGCGTCGCGCAGCGCGGCCCGCGACGTGATGCCCAACTTGGGATAGATCTGGTACAGATGCGTGCCGATGGTCCGGTGGGACAGCAACAGCCGCTCGGCGATCTGCTTGTTGGTCAGGCCGGTGGCCGCGAGCGTGGCGATCTGCAGTTCCTGGGCGGTCAGCGCCACGGTTCCCTGGCGGGCCGTGGCGGGCGCGGACTGACCGCTGGCCCGCAGCTCGGACGCGGTGCGCGCCACCCAGGGCCTGGCCCCCAGCCGCTGGAACGCCTCCAGTGACTGGGCCAGCTGCTCACGGGCGTCCGTCGTGGCCCGCAGCCGCCGCAGCCGCTCGCCGTGGAAGAGCCGCACACGCGCGACGTCGAAGGGGCGGCGCTCGGCCCCGGGCAGGGACAGCGCCTGTTCGAAGAGCGGCAGGGCCGCCTCCCCGGGCGTGGTCAGCGCCTCACAGGCCAGGACCAGGAGTTCCAGCCGGGGCGACAGCCGGGCCATCTCGCACCCGCGCACGGCCGCCGCGTGGGCCGCGGCCTCCTTCTCCCGGCCGGTCCGCACGGCCGCCTCCACCAGGTCCATCGCGCCCCACATGGCGATCGGCACGTAGGGGGCGACGGTCCCGGGCGGACTGAGCGTGCTGGCGTGCTGGTAGGCGGTCTCGAAGTCGCCGCTGCCCAGGGCGGACAGCGCCCTGGCGTGACAGGCGAAGAAACGCGCGCCGTGGGTGCCGCGTGGTGTCGCCCATCGGACGATCTCCTCGGTCAGCGCCGTACTGCTCTCGCTGTCGCCCTGCACTCCTGCCACGGCCGCCTGGATGTACTGGAAGTACCAGGCGAAGAACCGGTAGTCGTGGTCGTCGCACAGCCTGAGCCCTTCGGCCGCCAGCTGGGCGGCGTCGTCCCACCGGCCCAGCTGGAAGTAGTCCAGACCCAGGTGCATCAGTGCGCCCAGATGCCGGCGGACGGGAGCGGCACCCGCGCGGCCCTGCTCCACCAGCCGGCGCGTGGCCCACCGGAAGTCCCCCAGCCGGTCCGGGAAGACGGCGGCGGTGCCGACGCGGACGACCCGGGTGGGGTCGTCGCCCACGGTGGCGATCAGCTCCGTCAGCCCGGGCAGCGCCGCGGGGCCGGTGCGCGCCGGGTCGCCGAAGGTCTGGGTGATCACCCAGAGCAGGTCGGGCGGCTTCGGGGTGAGCCGGTCCACGAACGCGATCAGCGGCTGCCACAGCTTCGGGTCGCCGCCGTACCAGCACAGCAGCACCAGCAGGTGCAGCGCCTCGATGAGGGCGGGGTCCGAGGCGTCGTAACCGTGCCTGCCGGCCTCGATCGCGCCGACCAGCAGCCGGTACGCGGTGTCGATGTCGCCGTCCCTGTTGATCAGCAGGAACGCGGACGCGGCCGCCGCGTGCAGCGACTCCTGCCCGGTGCCGGGGTGGACGAGACGGGCCCCGGCGAGCAGCCGGGAGGCGTCGTCCAGCTCGCCGCCGGAGTCCACGCCGACATAGGCCGCCTCGGCCAGCCGGCGGCTCTCGTCGGCCGCCGCCGGACTCAGCCCGGCGGCCCGGGTCAGCGCGGCGACCGCGCCGAGCGCGTCGCCGCGCCGCAACCGGCGGCGCCCGGCCTCCTCCAGCAGGGCGGCGACCGTCTCGTCCGGGCCCACCGCCGCTTCTCCCAGGTGCCAGGCGCGGCGTTCCAACTGGTCGACGAGCACGTCGGCGAGCGCCTGGTGGGCTCGTCTGCGTTCCGATGCGGTCGCCAGCTCCACCACCGCGGAGCCGATCAGGGGATGTCTGAAGGACAGCCGCCGATTGTCCGCCGAGACCGTCACCAGCCGTTCCTGCTCCGCCGGGGCGAGGTCGTCCACGGAGGTCCGGCCGGCCGCGGCGGCCTCGACGGATGCCAGGTCCCCGGTTCCGTCGAGTGCGGCGATCAGCAGGATCTCCCGGCTGCGGTCGGGCAGGCGGGCCACGCGCGAGGCGAACATGGTCTGCAGCCGGTCGCTCAACGGCAGTACGGAGGGCATCGCCGTCAGGGTCGCGCGCTGCTCGGCGGAGAGCGCCATCGGCAGCTCCACCAGTGCCAGTGGGTTGCCGCGTGCCTCGGCCACGATGCGGCGCCGAACGGCGGGCGAGACATCGGGGTGGGCGCGGGCGAGCAGCTCGGCCGACGAGGTGTCGTCCAGCGGCTCCAGCCGGCGCTCGGTCAGGCCGCTGGGCTCGAAGAAGCTCTCGGAGCCCGCGCGGGAGGCCGCGAGAAAGCCGATACGGCTGCCGACGAGCCGGCGGGCCACGAAGCCGAGCACCGCGTTGGTCGCCCGGTCCAGCCACGGCAGGTCGTCGACCACGATCAGCAGCGGAGTCCGGACCGAGATCAGCCGGAGCAGCAGCAGCGCCGCGGTGGAGGTGAGGAGCCGGTCTGGCGGCGGCCCGCTGCCGATGCCCACCGCGACCCGCAGGGCGTCGCGGTGGACGTCGTCCAGGATGTCGAACTCGTCGAAGAGCGGAACGAGCAGCTGGTTGAGACCGGCGTAACCGATGTCGGCCTCGAACTGCACGCCGGCCGCTCGCAGCACCCGGGCGCCGTTGCGCGCCGCGCCGATCGCCACGGCGTCGAGCACGGCGCTCTTGCCCACCCCGGCCTCGCCCGAGAGCAGCAGGGCGGCGCCCTGGACCTCGGTGTTGCCGAAGAAGGAGTGTATGAACGCGAGGTCCCGGTCGCGCCCGACCAGCGCCGAGGAGGCCGGGCAGACAGTCGCGTCCAGCTCGTTCATCGGTCTGCCTCCCTCGGCCGGCTCTTGGAGGCCCGGCACTCTGCGCCGACCTGGCCGCGCCGCCACCAGGCTCCACGCGCCCCCTGCAATGACTGGAGTCTAAAGGACGTCCGGATTTCGCCCTTGTCGTACTCCCGGGTACCTGAGGCCGGGGCCCGGGACAAGGGGTCCGCCGGGGTGGCATGTCCCGCTTCCGCGTTCGCGGGACCTGGGGGGCGGAGACTTCCGGCCACTCTCGTGGCGTACCGGGCGCCGGGACGGGGTGCGGGCCGTCCCGTGCGGCTCCGGGGCGCCACGTCGACGGGATCAGGAACGGCGCAGCAGGTCGGCGGCGCGTTCGGCGATCGCGTAGACGGTGGCGTTGGTGTTGTTGGACGGGATGGAGGGGATCACGGAGCCGTCGGCGATCCGCAGGCCGTCGAGGCCGCGCACACGCAGCTCGGAGTCGACGACGGACATCTCGTCCTCGCCCATCAGGCAGGTGCCGACGGGGTGGCAGTAGGAGCCGAAGTAGCGGCGGGCGTGCTGGGCGAGCGACTCCTCGTCCACCGCGCCGAGACCCGGGCTGACCTCCTCGATGCCCCATGCGGCGAGTGAGCCCGACCAGGTGATCTGGCGGGCCAGGCTGATGCCGGTCACCACCGCGCGGACGTCTTCCTCCGCGGTGAAGTAACGGGGGTCGAGCACGGGTGCCGCGTAGGGGTCGGCCGAACTGATCCTGAGCGAGCCGCGGCTGACCGGACGCATCGGCGAGATACCGATGGTGAAGCCGTTCTGGACCGGGGCGACCGCGTTGGGCAGCGGGATGTCGATGAAGATGATCTGCACGTCCGGCCCGTCGGCGTCCGGGGTGCTGCGCAGGAGTCCCAGAATCTCGCCGTGGTTGTTGCGGGGGGTGGGAACCGGCCGCTCAGCCTGGTAGACGAGGTTGGCGCGCGGGTGGTCGTGGAGGTTGCTGCCCACGCCCGGCAGCCGGTGGAAGAGGTCGACCCCGGCCTGCCGCAGATCCTCCTCGGAACCGACGCCGGAGCGCTGCAGGAGCAGCGCGGACCCGATGGTCCCGGCCGTCAGCACCACCTCGTCGGCCGCGGTCGCGGTGTGGGTACGGCCGTCCGCGCCGTATTCCACCCCGACGCAGCGCGTGCCCTCGAAGATCAGCCGGTGTGCGGTCGCTCCCGTGACCACGTCGAGGTTGGGGCGGTTCAGGGCCGGGGCCAGGTAGGCGTCGGCGGCACTCTGCCGGCGCCCCGCGACGATGTTGAGGTCGACGGGGGCGAAGCCCTCCTCCAGGCCGCCGCTGATGTCGAAGGCCCGGCGGTGTCCGGTCTCGACCGCGCCGTCGAGGCAGGCGAGCAGGATCTCGTTGGGCTGCTGGGCCGGTCCGACGGTGAGCGGACCGTCGGTACCGCGGCCGGGGGCGCCGCTCGTGGCCGTCTCGCTGCGCTGGAAGTAGGGGAGCAGGTCCTCGTAGGTCCAGGCCTTGGCGCCGTGCTCGCTCCAGCTGTCGTAGCTGGTGTGGTGGCCGCGGGCGAAGACCATGGCATTGATGGCGGACGAGCCGCCCAGGCCCTTGCCACGAGGGAGCGGCACCGGAGCGCCGGAGGCCTGCTGGACCACCGTCGTGTCACCCCAGCCGGCCTCCGAGGCCGCGAGCGAGGGCCAGGCAGGCGGGTACGCCACGGCCTCGGGCAGAGTGGCCGATCCGGCCTCCAGCAGAAGTACGCGAGTGCCGGGGTCCTCGGTCAGACGCGCGGCGAGCACACAGCCGGCCGTGCCGCCGCCGACGATGACGAAGTCGTGGCCAGGTTGCTGAGAAGACATGGTTGATCCGTTCTGCGTCGTGCTGCGTGAATCATCGGTTCAGTTTCGACAGTACCAGCGGTTCGAACCAATGATTCGTCAAATCTGATACCGATGAATCACGGATGGGCGACAATGACATGTGTCGCGAGCGGGGAGCGGTAGAACATCCTCCACGACCGCCCGGGTATCCCAAGGCACCACACGTATTCTTTGACACCTGACTTTCCCGATACCCGGTACGTCGACGTGAACAGTCGACGGTGTTCCCTTCGTGTCACTTACGTAGGTGTTCGGCGCCCATCAGCCCGCCGGAACATACCGGAAGGGCGGCGGAGTGCGCCGCGTGTGCGAGTGAGGTTGTGATCGGAATGAGTGCGGACATGTCCAACATGCCAGGTGTGAACCTGCGTCCGGAAGACGTGACGGCCCTGCGGCGGACCGTGCGGGGACCGGTGCTGGAGCCGGGCACGGAGGAGTACAAGGCCGAGTGCGCCACCTTCAACCTGGCCTGTGGTCTGCGGCCGGCGGTCGTGGTGGGCGCGCTGGACGCGGCAGACGTCCGAGCGGCGGTCCGGTTCGCCACGGAACACGGGCTGCCCGTCGCGGTGAAATCCGCGGCCCATCAGGTGGTCTCCGCGGCCGAGGGCGGCCTGCTGATCACGACCGGGCGGATGAAGGGCATATCCGTCGACGCCCGGAACCGCACCGTGCGGGTCGAGGCGGGCGTGTGCTGGAGCGAGGTGCTGCCGCGCACGGCGGAGTTCGGCCTGGCCCCGGTGGTCGGCTCCGCGCCGAACGTCGGCGTCGTGGGCTACACGCTGGGCGGCGGCCAGAGCCCGCTGCTGGGCCGCACCCACGGCTACGCCGCCGACCACGTGCGGTGGCTTGATGTGGTCACGGCCGACGGGGAGTCGCGCCGGGTCACGCCGGACGGCGAACCGGACCTGTTCTGGGCGCTGCTGGGCTGCAAGGGCAACTTCGGTGTGGTGACCGCGATCGAGTTCGACGTGTTCCCCGTCGCGCGCTTCTACGGCGGTGGCATCTACTTCCCCGGTGAGCACCTGGAGCGGGTGCTGGAGGCCTGGCGCGCCTGGCTGCCGACAGTGGGGGAGGAGATGACCTCGTCCATCGGCATCCAGCGGCTGCCCGACATCCCCGTGCTGCCCGAGCCGCTGCGCGGTGCCTTCGTCGTCCACCTGCGCATCGGCTACCTGGGGTCGGCCGCCGACGGCGCCGAACTCCTCGCCCCGCTGCGGGCCGCCGCACCGGCGCTGGCCGACCTGGTGGCGGAGAGGCCCTTCACCGCGATCGGCGAGATCCACATGGACCCGGTGGACCCGATGCCCTACTTCGACCGCAGCCTGTGCCTGGAGGAGTTCTCCGAGAAGACGGTGCAGGCCCTCGTGGAGCTGGCCGGCCCGGAGTCGGGCTGCACGCTGGCGAACGTCGAGATCCGCGCGCTCGGCGGTGCCCTCGACCGTACGCCGCGGTTCCCCAACTCCGTCGCCAGCCGCGGGCTTCCCTACACCGTCTTCGTGCTCGCGCCGGGCGATCCGGCGCACGCCGAGGACCTCCGGGCCGAACTGGAACGGGTCGTGGACGGGCTGGCTCCCTGGACGGCCGAGCGGAAGATGGTGAACTTCCTCTCGCCCGACGAGGCGACCGACGCCGAGGGCATGCGCGCCGCGTACGGCACCGAGCGCTACGAGCGGCTCGCCGAGGTGAAGAGGCGCTACGACCCGGACAACGTCTTCCGGTTCAACCACAACGTCACGCCTGCCTGATCCCGGCCCCGGGCCGCACACGAGATCCGTCACCGTGCCCACCGGCCGAGGACCGGAAGGCCGGTGACGGGACGGGCACCCGGGGACGAGCCCGGCGGCCGCGGGGAAGCCGGGCGGGTGACATCTGAACTCCGCGAGCCGGCGTGGTCGTTGTACCGGGCGTAGGGCCCTTCGCACACACGACGAGGTGAGACACCGCCATGACGGATCGCACGGCCACGGTCGAATCCGTGGCACAGCTGTCCACGGTCTGGCGCGCCATGGTGCTCGACCGGGACACCGGCGCGGACGTACGGGACCTGGCGGGCATCGCCGTCCGCTGGGCCGACTGCGACTTCGCCTTCTGGAACGCGGTCACCCTCACCGAGGCCGCAGCGGACCCGGAACTCCTGGACAGGCGACTGGTGCGGGCTGCGGACATCATGCGCTCCAAGCGTCGGCCGGGATTCCTGTGGCTGTTCGAGGACCTCCTCGACGACGACGCACGCGCGGCGCTGGAGGAGGCCACGCGGCGGGCCGGCCTGGTCCAGGCCTTCGCCGGCACCGGCATGGCCGGTGACCTGCTGCCGCTCCCCGAGCCTTGCCACCCGGAGCTGACCTTCGAGCGGGTGACCACCGACGAACAGCTGCGCGCCTACGCGGACATCAACTCGCGCGCCTACGGCTTCCCCCTGGCGGCGGGCCGTGACGGGCTGCTCGGTTCCACCCTGTGGAAACGGGAGGTGTACGCCTACCTGGCGCTGAAGGACGGTGTCCCGGTCGCCTGCGCGGCCACCGTCGAGGCGGACGGCCGGCTGTTCGTCGTACTCGTCGCCACCGAACCCGACCGGCAGCGCCGGGGGTACGGCGAGGCGGTGACACGCAAGGCGCTGTACGAGGGCGCCCGCGCCACCGGACTCACCCGTGCCACCCTGCACGCCACGGCCGCCGGGGCGCCCGTGTACCCGCGCATCGGTTTCGAGCCGAACTCGCCGATCCGCTTCTACACCCTCGCAGGCTGAGCACCCGGGGAAGGCCGCACAGTCCGGTGCCGCCCCGGGGCCCACTCGCGCACACGTATCACGAGACACATGGAGAGCTGGCGCCCATGGCTACTTCACCGACACACCCGCCCCTGTCCGACCGGATCGAGCAACTCCTCGAAGCCGGCGGCCCGCTGCCCGTCGTCGCCGCGGGCGATCCGGTCCTGCGCCGTGTCACCGAGCCCTACGACGGCCAGCTGGACGACGCACTGCTCGGCCGGTTCGTGGCCGCGCTGCGCGAGACGATGCTCGCGGCTCCCGGTGTCGGCCTGGCCGCGCCGCAGGTCGGCGTGGGCCTGCGGATCGCCGTGGTGGAGGACCGGGCACGCGGTGGACGGGAGGCGCTGGAGGCGAGGGGACGCGTTCCGCTGCCCTTCCGGGTGCTGGTCAACCCCTCCTACGAGCCCGAGGACGACACCAGGGCCGCGTTCTTCGAGGGCTGCCTGAGCGTCCCGGGCTGGCAGGCCGTGGTGGCCCGGCACGCCCGGGTACGGCTGCGGGCCCATGACGAACACGGCCGGGCGGTCGACGAGATGTTCACCGGGTGGCCGGCACGCATCGTGCAGCACGAGACCGACCATCTCGACGGCACCCTCTACCTGGACGTGGCCCACACGCGGTCGCTGTCCACCAACGAGGCCGTGGCGGAGCACTGGGCGCAGCCCACCCCCGAGTCGGCCGCCCGGGAGCTGGGATTCGAGCTGCCGTGACGGTCCGTCGAGGGCCGGGCGGACCCGGCCGATCCCACCGTCAAGTGACTGATGCGCACGGTTTGTCCGGCGGTGGAGGCTGACGACGGCCGACACCTTCCGACAACCCGTCGGCACCCGGGACCGCACACCCACACCCGCTCTCCCGGGTAGCGGTACGTCCGACACGGAGAAGAGGATCTGACGTGACACCGGCCGAGCAGACGCGTTCCCTGACGAGCAGCAACCCGGTACTCTCCCGGCCCCAGTTCAGACGCCGGGGCGGGCAGAAGACGGCGGTCAGGGATCCCCGGGCGAGCATCGCCGTCCCGTGGGGCATGTCCGGCTCGGGCCAGGACGCCCACCGCCTCGACGAGGACGGTCCCGCGCCGCTGCCCCTCCTGGTCGCCGACCTGATGACGATGGACGACGTGCTGTCCCGCGCGGCGCTGGGACTCGCGGTGACGGTCATGACGGCGACCCTGTCGTGGACCGTACTGGCGTTCTTCACCGTCGGGACGGCCGTGGCGTACGGCATCGCCGCCGGCGCCGGACTGGCCGCTGCCGCGCTCGTGGTGGTCCAGTGCCGTGGCAACCGGCCCTCGCCGGCCCTGACCCTTGCGTTCGCCGCCTGCCAGGGCGTGTTCCTGAGCGTGCTCTCCAGCACGGTCTCCCGTCATGTGTGCCCGGGGTTCCTCGTCCAGACGGTGCTGGGGACGATGTCCGCCGCCGCCGGGTCCCTGCTCGCCTACAAGCTGCACTGGGTTCGGGCGGGCCGACGGTTCCGGCCGTTCGCCGGGGCCGGGCTGCTCGGCGTCGGCTACCTGGCGCTGGCGGACTGGATCCTGTTCCCCGTCATGGGCGCGGACGGCCTTGGTCTGCGCCCCGCGGGACTCGGCGGGCTCATGGGCCTGGTGGGAGTCGTCCTCGCGGCGGCCTTCCTGTCCCTGCACTACCGGAGGGTGGAGGACGCCCTCGCCCACGGCGCCCCCTGGGAACAGTGCTGGTCGGCGGCTCTCGGGGTCACCCTGACCCTGTCATGGCTGTACGTGGAGGCCGTGCGGCTGCTCACCCTGTTCCCGGCCGAGGACGTCGCCTACTGACCACCGCGCGCGGCAGGCAGGCGGCGCGCGTTCACTGCGCCTTGACGACGACCGTGGCCACGAGCCCGGCGGTGTACGCGACGGCGTAGTAGCGGAGCATCGGCTGCCGCGGCGCGAGCCTCAGCAGGATCAGCGCGAGCACGGCCGTCGCACCGATCACGAACGGGTCGAACAGCGCCTTCTCGAAGGCCAGGTTGGCCGTGATGCCCGCACCGATGAACAGCGCGTTCACGGCGAGCAGCACGGTGTCCCAGGGGCGAGGAGCGCGGTCGGTGGGGAAGAGGAACTGGACTGCCATCACCATGGTGTTCAGCAGGGTGAACCCGGCCAGGAACACGAGGTCGGAGAACACGTCGTCGTTGAAGGCGACGACCCGGCAGATCGCGGGCAGGGTCCGCGAGCAGAAGCGCCCGTGCAGGTAGTTGGTGATCTCGTGGTCGCCGAGGCTCAGGCCGTACACGTACACACCGGTGGTGAACAGGGCGCCGAGCGCGAAGACCGCGCCGCGCCGCCGCCGGGCCGAGTCGCGCACAAGGTGGGCGGCGACCAGGTAGTACAGCAGCACGGTGCACAGGCCGAGCAGCATGTTGCCCGCCTCGACCCGGCGCAGGAACCCGTTCTCCGCGACGGGTGCCAGGGTGGAGTGGGCCCTGCGGTTGACGGAGACGAGCACGACGAGCAGTGAGTCGAGGGTGAGCAGCAGGTGCAGCCGCCCGTGCGCGAGCCGCCTCGGTACGGCCCGCGGTGAGGTGTCCGACGTCCGTGCCGGGAGAGGATGACCGATCGCACCGGCACGACGTCCCGTGCCCCCGCCGGGGTTCATCCCACCGCCCGGGTCTCCTCGGCGGCGCCGCGCGCGGCACCCGGCGGACACAGTCCGCGCAGCAGCACGTCGAAGAGCCGAACCGCCCGCAGGTGTTCCTCCTTCCGCGTGCCGACCCGCCACAGCGGTCCGATCAGCAGGAGGACGTCGTCGGCCGTCGTCGAGGAGTCGATGGTGCCGCTCGCCCGGTTGGCCTCCACCAGCGTGGCGAGAGCGTCCAGCAGCGGCTGGTGGGCCTGCCCGCACAGGTCCATCGGTGCGCCCGTGGTCCCGCGCAGCGCGTCCGCGAACTCCGGTGTGCGTCTGCCGAAGTCCAGCAGCCGCCCCAGCCAGGTGCGCAGGGCCTGCGCGGGGCACTGGGTGCCCAGCAGGACGGGGACGGCGCTCACCAGATCCTCGACCTCCTGCCCGTACACCTGGAGCACCAAGGACTCCCGGGTGGGGAAATGGCGGTAGAGGGTGCCCTGGCCCACGCCCGCTCTGCGGGCGATGGACTTCAGCGAGGTGTCGCCGGGCAGCGCGAGCACTTCCGCCGCCGCCTCCAGGATGCGCAGCCGGTTGGAGCGCGCGTCCGATCTCATCGATGCTCCGGTCTCTCCGGTGGTCGTGCCAGTGGGCGCCGACCCGCCCCTGCGGACGGTGGCCGATGCGCCGGATACGTATGTGCGACTCCGTCCGCTCCGGGAGCGGACGCCCGGGGGGCCGGTGAGCCGATGCGGCAGGTGTTCACCAGACACGTATTCTGGATGAAACCTACACCGCCCCGCTGTCACGACGGACAGCGCGTCGTGCCCCGTCGGCAGGACGGGCCCCGACACGCGGTGCGTCCGCGCCGAGCAGAAGGCCACCGATTTCCATGTTTCCTGACACCGCCGCTCACCTCGCCGTCCAGGAGCGGTCCGCGACATCCGTGGAGCGGCTCGGCTCGCTGCTCCCTGCCCTGGCCGAGGACCTCGGCCAGGGCAGGTGGACCCCGGGGCCGCTGGAGCGGACCCTCGCGGCCCGGCTGGTCGTGGCCTGTGCCGGAGACGGGCGGTTCACCCCGGTCCGGGTCCGCGAGACCCTGCTGGAGGGCAGTGTCGCCCTGCTGTACGCGGGCGGCGGCCGGTTCGCCCGTCTGCTCGCCCGGCTGATCGAGGTGACCGGGTGTTCCGGAGCGGACGCCGACGCGGTGCTCACCGAAGCCCTTGCCCTGGTGGAGCGGGTGGCACGCAACCGCGCCCCGGAGGACGAGGAGCAGTGACGGCACTCACGCCGCCCCGGCGCCGCCGTTCAGGACGACCGGCAGGGAGGCGAGCCCGTTGATCGCCGGGGAGACCAGCGGCACGAGGTCCGACTCGGGCTCCGCGAGGTCCAGGTCAGGGAACCGGGCGAACAGCTCCTCCAGGGCGACGGCGTTCTCCAGCCGGGCCAGGGCGGCGCCGAGGCAGAAGTGCGGGCCCGCGCCGAAGGCGAGCTGACGTCCGTGGGGGGCCAGCAGGTCGAAACGCTCCGGAGCCGGCTCGTCCGGCCGCTCCCGGTTGGCCGCCGCCAGGGCCACGAGGACCGGCTCGCCGCGCCGTACCGTCACCCCGTGCAGCACCGTGTCGCGCACGGCGTAGCGCATGTAGACGCTGCGCAGCGGAGCGTTCCAGCGCAGTCCCGCCTCCACGGCGGCCGGCCAGCCGATCGTGCCCCTGCGCACCAGTGCGAGCTGCTCGGGGTGGCTGAGCAGGGCGTGGACGGTGCTGGTGAGGGAGTTGACCGTCGTCTCGTGCCCGGCGAGCAGAATGATCTCCAGGGTGTCGATCAGCTCCTTCTCGCTCAGCCTGCCGCCCTCCTCGTCCAGGGCCTCGATCAGGGCGCCCGTCACGTCGTCGCGGGGGTCGTTACGGTGGTCGGCGACCAGGCGGCCCAGCACCTCGCGCTGCCCCAGGGCCGCCTTGCGGCGGGCGTCGTCGGAGGCCTCGACACTGAGCATCGTCTCGTAGTGCTCGCGCAGCAGGCCCTGCTGCGCGAGGTCCGAGAGGCCGAACAACTCGCAGATGACCAGCAGCGGCAGTGGGTGGGCGAAGCGGCTCCTGAGATCGACGGCCGTGTCCGTGCCGCCGGACTCCAGGGTGTCCAGGAGGGCCCGGGTGATCTCCCGGACCCTGGGCGCGAGTGCCGCCACACGCTTGGGCGTGAACGCGAACGTCACCAGCCGCCGCAGCCGCAGATGGTCGGCGCCGTCGGCGTTGAGCATCGAGTCCGCGACGATCAGGCTCAGCAGCGGCCAGTCGGCGGGTACCTCGCCACGGCGGTAGGCGCCCCAGTGGGCCGGGTCCTTGGCGAGATCGGGGTGGGCTTCGAGCACCGTGCGCGCGGCGTCGGCGGACACCGCGGCCCAGGCCCTCACACCGCCCATCACGGTGACGGGCACCAGCGGGCCGTACCGCCGCCAGTGCGCCGCCTCGGCGTGTGTCTCCCGTAAGGGATTCAGATCGCAGACGGGGTGGTCGAGGGACAGCTCCGACGGGTCGGGTCGCATCTGGGCTCCAGGGAGGGAGGTGGCCGGCCGGACGCCCGAGCGAGGCCGGAGCAGGCCAGGGCGGCACACGTTGCCGCCGAGTGGGTCCAGAGTAAGGCCGCGAGCATATGGCGCGGAAGAACTGATACGTGTTTGGCACGCTCCGAAACCGCACTGGTGGGTGTCCCCGTAGGACCCTCGCAGTCAGATGACGGATGTGTCCAGGGCTCGTGACCGGAAGACTCAACCCCACGAACGTGACACACCGGTACGGAAGGAGCGGACATGACGAGGTACGACAGGTGTGACCGGCCATGCCGTGGACATGCGCGGACGGCTTCGTCCTCCGGGCGGCGTTCCCGGTCCGTCGGCCCGGACGGTCCCGTTCTCACCCTGGTACGGGGCTCCGAAGCCGGTCCGGCGCTCGTCGACCTGTCCGCACTGACCGGGGCGCCCATGCCGGCCGACGTCCGGGGCGCGCTCGTCAGGCCGGTGCGCGGCAGGCTGCTGGCTACCTGGATGCCGTTGAGCGGGTCCTCCCGGGTGCCGGCGGGCCGCGTCCTGTTGTCCTGGACACCCGCGGGCGAGGACCGGACGGATGTCACGGCGCACCTGGGTCTGCCGGGCGCCCAGGTTCTGCTGGCCCTCTGGCCGGGACTGCGCGGCGACTGGTCGGCCGTCGTCCGGCCCACGGTCGCCGAGGTGACCGAACTGCATGCCGCGCTCCGTCTCGCCACCCGGGCCCTGGAGCGGCTGACCGACTGAGTGGGCACCGCCCCCGGTCAGGCCGCCGCCTGGTCGGCCACGAGCCGGTCCAGGAATACGTGGAGCCGTGCGTTGGCCGCCCGGTGGTCGGTGCGGCGCAGTTCCTGCGGCCGCTGTACGAATCGGCGGCCGTCGAGCGCGGCCAGTTCCTGCCGTGCCGAGCCGATGAGTGCCTCGACGATGTCCGGGTCGAACTCCATGTGGCACTGGAACCCGTACAGGAACCTGCCGTAGGCCACGATCTGCCGGGGGCAGCCCTCGCTGGCGGCCAGCACGGTCGCGTCGGGCGTGAGGCCCGGCATGTCCTGGTGCCAGTGCCCGGAGTCGAAGCACTCGTCGAAGCCTTCCAACAGGGGATGCCGGCGGCCGGCCCCGGTCAGCGTGACGGGGAAGGAGCCGATCTCCGGCTCCGGGCTGGGCAGGCTGGGTGCCCCGAGCGCCGTGCCGAGCAGTTGCGCGCCGAGACAGACGCCGACGACGGCCCTGCCTGCCACCGCGCACGCGGCGATCAGCGCCGTCTCGGCCGCCGCGTCGAAGTGCGGGCACTCGGCGATGGTCGTGGCCGGGGACTGAGGGCCGCCCATCACGACGAGCAGGTCGATACCGTCGGGGGACGACGGGAGTGGCTCGCCGGCGTAGAGCCGGGAGAAGGTGACGGCGTGCTGTCTGTCGTGGGCCCAGCGGGCGTAGGCGCCGGGGGCCTCGAACTCCTCGTGGACGACGAAGTGGACGCGCATGACGGTCTCGGGATCCTCGGGCGGGGTCAGCGTCGGTGTGGGTGGTGGGGGGCGGGAGCGGTCACCACGATCCGCGGTGCGGGTTGCTCCGGGCGCTGGAGGAGGAGCGTGGCGGAGTCCGCCCGGCCGGTCGGGCGGATGCCGCGGAGGAACGCGGTGAGGATCTCCAGAGTCCGCTCGGGTTCCTCGTAGGTGGCGGCGTGGCCGCCTTTGACCGCGGCCAGCCGCGCACCGGGGATGCCGTGCGCGAGTTCAACCGAGTGCTCCGGGGCCACGAATCGGTCTCCCGTGGCCGCGACCACCAGGGTGGGGGCCGTGATCGAAGCGAGTTCGGCGCGCAGGTCCGTACCGAGGGCCAGGGCGATCTGCTGGGCGGTGCCGGGAGCGAACGTCACCAGCCGGGAGGTGAGCCGCCGTGCCGCTTCCGGCGTGAGTTCGGCCAGGTAGTCCTCGGAGAAGGACAGCGAGGTCAGGAACGCGTTCAGCTTCTCGTCGCGGTGGACGTGCAGTGATGCCCACATCTCCAGGCTGAGCCAGAGCGCGGTACGCGGACGGGCGAAGCCGGCGAGGGTGAACAGGCCCCGGACCCGGTCGGGATGGCGGGCGGCGACCTTGACGGCGACGGCGGCACCGAGCGAGATCCCCGCGATCACGAATTCGCGCAGCCCGGCGTGGTGCGCCGTGGCCACCACCTCGTCGGCCAGGTCATCTGCCTGCAGCGGGCCGGCCGGCAGTCGGTTGATTCCCGATCCGGGGAGGTCGACGAGGACCACGCGGTGCGTGGCTGCGAGATCGGCCGTGAGCGGGTCCCAGGTATCGGCCGCGGAGCCTCCGATCCCGGGCAGGAGGATCAGACCGGGCCCGCTGCCCAGGGTGTCGTACGCCAGCATGTGCCACCTCTTCTCGCACTTCACTACGAGTACGAGAGGGGACGGTGCTCGGGTTCACTCGTGTGCGGGGGGCCGGACGGCGCGGGGGCCGCGGATCCGCCTGGTCACCGGGCCCTGTTCCGGGCGGGCCCGGCGTCGGCCGGATCGGTGGCTGTCCAGGTGGTGAGGATGCGCAGGGCGTCGTGGGAGGGGGTGCCGGTCTCGGCGGTCAGGACCATCAGCCGCTGTCCGGAGCCGTCGGAGCCGGCCCAGGTGTCGCAGTCCAGGGTGAGGTCGCCGACCAGGGGGTGGCGGTAGTGCTTGGTCCCGTAGGTCGCGCTGTTGACGCGGTGCTCGGCCCACCAGTTGCGGAAGTCCGCGTCCCGGGCGCACAGTTCGGTGATCAGGCGGGCGAGTTCGGGGTCGTCGGGGTCGGCGGCGGCCTCCATGCGCAGGGCGGCGACGGCGTCGCGGGCGTCGTGCTCCCAGTCCTTGTGCATGCCGCGGATCACGGGGTCGGTGAACAGCAGGCGTACATAGTTGCGGCGGTCGTCGGGGACGGCGGCGAAGTCGGTGTAGAGGGCGGTGGCGGCCGGGTTCCAGGCGAGGACGTCCAGGCGCCGGCCGAGGACGAGGGCGGGGGTCGCGGTGAGCTCGTCCAGCAGTCGGCGCATCGCGGGCCGCACCCGCTGGGCGGCCGTGCGGCGGCGCGGGCGGTCGTCGGTGCGCCCGGCCAGCTCGTAGAGGTAGCTCTGCTGGTCGTCGTCGAGGCGCAGGGCGCGGACCAGGGTGACGAGCACGGGGGCCGAGGCCCGGACGCGGCCCTGTTCGAGCCGGGTGTAGTAGTCCACGCTGATGGAGGCGAGGAGGGCGACCTCCTCGCGGCGCAGCCCGGTGACCCTGCGGGCGGAGTCCGTCCCGGGCAGACCGCACTCGCCGGGGTCCAGCTGAGCCCGACGGGCCTTGAGGAACTCCCCGAGCGCACGGGGGTCGGAGCGTGAGGTCATGGTGTCCATTCTCCCGCGAACCACGCACACGTGAGGTGTGCCGTGTCGGGTGATGTCCCCTGGGGCGTCCCGAGGGCGGCGGTACTGGTGTCCCGCCGCCCTCCGGGAGAGCGTCAGCGGACGGTGGCGTGGGCGGCCCGCTCGATCACGTCGGCCACCAGGTGCGGGTGGGAGACGGCGACCGAGTGGGACGCGGCGACCTCGGTGGTGTGGGAGTGGGCGCGCTTGGCCATGAAGCGCTGCACCGCGGCGGGGATGTTGAGGTCGCGGGTGGTAACGATGTCCCAGCTGGGGATGGTCTTCCAGGCGGCGCTGGTGGCCTTCTCCTCCAGGGCGGACTGTGCGATGGGCCGCTGTTCCGCGGCCATGAGCGCGGCCTGGGCGGCGGGGACGTCGGCGGCGAACTGGTGGCGGAACTTGTCCTGCTGGATGTACAGGTCGGTGGCGGTGGAGCCGTCGGACTGCTGGTAGGTGACCGGGTCGAGGGCGTCCGGGAGCGTGGAGCCCGGGTACTTGTTGGTCAGCTCCAGGGCGCTCTCGCCGGGGGCCGGCAGGAAGGCCGCGACATAGACCAGGCCCTTGACCTGCGGATCGTTGGTGGCGGCCTCGCTGATGACGTTGCCGCCGTAGGAGTGGCCGACCAGGATCTTCGGGCCCTTGACGTGGTCGAGGACCGTGCGCAGGGCGGCGGCGTCGGCGGCCGGGCCGCGCAGCGGATTGGCGGCGGCGACGACCGGGTAACCGTCCGCACGCAGGTCGGCGATGACGCCGTTCCAGCTGGAGCCGTCGGCGAAGGCGCCGTGCTCCAGGACGATCGTCGGCTTGGCGTGCCGGCTCGCCTCGGGGGTGTTCGTCGCGCCGTTGGCGGTGCCGCTGAGGGCGAACGCGCCGAGCGCGAGCCCCGCCGTGAGCGTCGAGACCACACCCGTCACCATCCGCTTGCGCCCACCCTTGATGCTCACCACGACAGACCTCTTTCACATGTGTTTCGACAGATGTTCCGGAGCGATGCGGTCCGGTCTTACCGGACTCGCGTCACCGCCTTGACTGGTGACTAACCTGTCATGCTTGGAATCACCTGTCAAGGTGGTGACGAAGGGTTCGCGCCGAAGCGCGTGGGGCCGTGAAACGGGCCTGAGCCGCAGTGCGCACCGCTGCGGACGGCGAGGCGCCCGGACCACGCCCGAGGGCGACCGGCGGCGGGCACGGTGCCCGCCGGCACCTCCAGAGGCCCCGCCGGAGCGTGACGCCGCCCTCGGGTGTGGTCCGTCCGGCCCTCGTCCCGTACCGGGCTTCACACCCGAACGGGCGGCCACGCCTCCCGTTCCGCCGGGCGCGCGCGGCCCTGCGGTCGCACCCGGCGTCGCTTCCGGGCCGGGTTCGGAAGGCCGTGGCCGCCGTTCTGCGTGGTGCGTGGTCCGGGCGGTCGCGTCCGCGGTCCGCCCCTGGCCGGGGTGGGCGGCTCCCCCGTTGCCGCTCGTCTCTTGCGCAGGCGGTGGCCACGTCCGCCGATCCGCGCGGCGGGTCCTCAACGACCGCGCGGCCGGAAAGGCATGCCTTTCCGGCCGCGCGACCGGGTCCGGCGCACAGGTGTTCCGTCGGGGCCCACCCCCGTCCGCCCCCGTCAGTCAACCGGCCGGGGCCGCTGTCCCACCTGCGCCCAGGGGTCGTTGCGGAGAATCTCCGCCAGCGTCGACGCGCAGCCGGCCAGCATCCGCTCACCCTTCTCCGCGGTCGCCACCCGGGCATCGCCCGCGACCCCGCTCGGGGTGATCCGGTCGAAGGGAACGGCGATGTACACCGGCTCGGTGGACTCCGCGGGCAGGGTGATCCGCGGCCCGTGCGCCTCGCTCAGGTGCCCGGGCCGGATCAGTTCGGGGTATGCGGCCATCATCATGGACGTCTCGCCCTCGCAGGCGTGCATCAGGCCGTCCTGGGTCTCCAGGGTGTCCCGCACCACCTCCCGCCCGACACCGAAGTAACTGGCGAACGCGATCGGCGTCGACAGCTCCACGGTCAGCTCGGTCGTGAGGGCGTTGAGGGCGGTCATGTTCCCGCCGTGGCCGTTGACGATCAGGATGCGGGAGAAACCCACCCGGATCATGGAACGGCACAGGTCACGCAGCAGCGCGTGCAGGGTGGGCAGGCTGACCGTGAGGGTGCCGCCGAAGGCCATGTGGTGCTCGGACAGCCCCGTGGAGATCGACGGGGCCACCACGACACCGGTGTGCTCCGCTGCCAGCACCGCCGCCGCCCGGTGGCACACCTCCGCCGCCAGCAGGTCGTCGACGCCGGTGGGCAGGTGAGGACCGTGCTGCTCGGTGGCCCCGATGGGCAGCAGGACCACCGCGTCCCGCGCTGCCAGGTCACGCAGTTCGGCGGCCGTCAGCCGGTTCCACTGGACTTCGGTCATCTGGGACTCCTCCTGGGAGTGGCATGGCCGGCACCAGGGCGGGGCGCCGGCCCGGTGACGGGTGCGGGACTCAGAGGTGGTCGGCGTCGACCACGGCCTGGGCGAAGGTGGTGGGCGCCTCCTGCGGCAGGTTGTGGCCGATGTTCGCGACGGTCCGGTGCTGGTACGCGCCGGTGAAGTGCTGGCGGTAGCTGGAGCCGTCGCCGGGCGGCGTGAAGGGGTCGAGCGCGGCGTCGAGGGTGACCGTGGGGACACCGATCGTGGGCTGCGCCGCGAGCTGCCTCTCGTAGCGGTCGTAGCGTCGGTCGCCCTCGATGAGACCGATGCGCCAGCGGTAGTTGTAGAGGACGACGGCGGCGTAGTCGGGGTTCTTGAAGGCCTGGGCGGTGCGGTTGTAGGTGGCGTCGTCGAAATTCCAGTTCGGCGAGACGAGCGTCCACACGTAGCGGCACAGCGCGATGCGCTCGGTCTCGTTCTCCATGGCCTTCTTGCCGCGCTCGGAGGCGAAGTACCACTGGTACCACCAGTTGTGCTCGACGGCCGGTGCCGCGGGCTCCAGCTGCGCCTTGCGGTCGGTGATGAGGTAGCCGCTGGTGGAGACGAGCGCCTTCACACGGTCCGGCCACAGGGCGGCGATGATGTCCGCGGTGCGCGAGCCCCAGTCGAAGCCGGCCAGGAGCGCCTTCTGGATCTTGAGGGCGTCCATGAAGGCGATGATGTCCAGCGCGATGGCGGACTGCTCGGCGTTGCGCGGGGTGTGGCCGGACAGGAAGCGGGTGCTCCCGTGGCCGCGCAGGTAGGGGACGAGGACGCGGTAGCCCTGGTCGGCGAGGAGCGGCGCGACGTCGACGAAGCTGTGGATGTCGTACGGCCAGCCGTGCAGGAGGATGACGACCGGGCCGTGCGCCGGGCCCGCCTCGGCGTAGCCGACGTCCAGGACACCCGCCTTCACGTGCTTGAGCGTGCTGAACTCGGTGTGAGTGCCGGGGGTGACGGTGGGCACCACGGGAACGGAGGACCCGCCCGGCGTGCGCGTGGGGGTGGAGGCGGCCGCGCCGGTCTGGAAGCCGGCCAGCGAGACCGCGGCCGCGCCGGTGCCCAGGCCGACGGCCTTGCTGAAGGTACGCCTGTTGATCATGTGAATCCCTCTCGTGCGTTTCCGGTGACCGGCCCGCGTCCGGGAGATCTCCCGGACGCTTCGGCGTTGTGGGATCACCGCGCGGCTCATTGGCGCGACGACCCTCGCACAAGCTCCGTCACCTGTCAAACAGGTGACGCGAGATGATCTCCGGCGAGGCCGGCCGGTCCGAGGTGCCCCCTTTGCGGGGACGTGATCGGCGGTACACACTCTTGTCTGCAGGGAAACCGGACACATCAGTCATATGACGGTCGGGCGCGCACGGCGACACGAACCGGCCTGCGCACCGGGGTTTCCGCTCGGAGCCGCGGTTTCACACACGTGTGGCCACACGCGGCTCCTCCGGACGGCCCGCCGCGCCCGCCCGCGCCCGGAGCGGTCCTCAGTCATTCGACTGACCGGCCTGTCGGTGAGCCCTCAGCCGCCGTGCCCGTCCTCCAGTCTGCCCAGTGCGTCGCGCAGGGCGGCGCGTGAGGTGATGCCGAGTTTGGGGAAGACCCGGTACAGGTGTGAGCTGACGGTGCGGGGGGACAGGTGCATCCGTTCGCCGATCTCCTTGTTGGTCAGGCCGCCGGCCGCGAGTTCGGCGATCCGGCGCTCCTGCCAGGTCAGTTCCGCGAGCTGCGCGGACGTGGCCCGTGTGGCCAGACCCGATGCCCTCAGCTCGGCCCGGGCCCGCTCGGACCAGACCGGCGCGCCCAGTCGCTCGAACGTCTCCGCGGCCCTGACCAGGAGCTGTCGCGCGTTCTTGGGTCCCTGGGTGTGTCGGAGGCGGATGCCGTGGGCGAGGCGGATGCGGGCGAGTTCGTAGGGGAAGTGGGTGGCGGCGGGGTGGGTTTCGGCTTGG
>NZ_JBIAYD010000024.1:0-73824 GCF_042897315.1 Streptomyces sp. NPDC001068
ATGCACCTGTCCCCCCGCACCGTCAGCTCACACCTGTACCGGGTCTTCCCCAAACTCGGCATCACCTCACGCGCCGCCCTGCGCGACGCACTGGGGAAGGCTCCCGGCGACCTGACCGCGTGACGGTGCGGGCCGGCGGGTCGCGGCCTACTCCGAATGGGCGCGCAGGCCGCGTTCGTCCAGCCAGCCGAGCACGTAGTCGGCGACGTACCGCCATCCCGCGTCGATGACCAGGGAGTGCGCGCGGTCCGCGAACTGCTTCAGATCGGTCACGGCCGTGGAGTCGCCGTACTGCTTGTACACGGCGCGTGTCACGGCGTCGGGTACGAGCAGGTCTTCCTGGCCGGAGATCAGGAGCAGCGGGCCACGGTCCGCGTTCCCGACGTCCACCGCGGCGCGTGTGCTGCGTACGCCGCGCCCGCAGCCGAGGTCGGCGAGCAGCCGTCGGGGGGCGGGCACGGCGTAGCGGTCGAAGAGCCGCGTGGCCTCGGTCTTCCCGACGGTGTTGGCGAAGCACTGCTCGAACCGGGCCGGGGACAGGGCGGCCAGTGCGCCGCCGTCCCGGCCGGGGGTCCACAGCGGGTCGGGGGAGGCCGGCAGCGGGACGTCGTTGACCGGGGCGGGGGCGATGGCCACCGCGGCCCGTCCGATGTTGGCGCCGATCAGGTGCTGGGCGATCAGCCCGCCCACGGAGTGGCCGACGATCACCGGCGCGATGTCGAAGGAGCGCACGATGTCGGCGTAGTGGTCCGTCAGCATGTCCAGGCCGATGCCCGCGAACATCCCGGAGGGAGAGGTCCGGACCTCCTGGACGGCGGCGGCCTCCCCCGGCCATCCCGGTGTGAAGGCGAGAAAGCCGCGGCTGGCGAAGCGCTCGGCCCAGGACTCCCAGGAAAGCGCGTGCAGCCACGCACCATGGATGAAGACGACGGGAGTACGGTTCACGGCTGGCTCCTCCGGACATGACGGCCACCCGGCACCGGCACACGGGCGACGGTTTCAGGATGGTTCAGGCACGGTTCGGGGGGCGACAGTCGAATTACTTAATGTTGGCCGCCCGAGGCCGCCGAGGACCGCCGGAGCCGTGTCCGGCACCGCGCCGCACAGGCGGCTCCGAGGTGGACAGCGGTCCGCCTGCCGGGCTCCGGTCGTCCCCTGCACGTCGACGACCGTGATGTTGGACGGTCAAGTTACTTATGTACGACTGCGGCGCGGGGACGAGAGTAAGTCGGGCCAGCATCCGCCGGAGAGTAAGGACTCACTCGTCATGAGCGGCAACCGACCGGACGTACAGGCCCGCCGGGCAGGGTCGTACGACAGCCTTGAGCTGACCTTGGACATCGAGCGCGTGCTGGACGTCTCCGCCCGCCAGCCCATCAGGGCGGAGTTCCGGTTCGACCCGGGATCCCCGCTGGTCGTGTGCGTGGAGTTCCTCGTCGAGAACGGCCCGCGTGTCCTGTGGCGGATCGGCCGCGACCTGCTCCAGCAGGGGCTCTACTCGGTGAGCGGCCTCGGCGACGTCCAGATCTGGCCGTCGCACCCGGAGGACCGGGCGACCGTGCTGCTCCAGCTGGCCTCCCGGGACATGGCGGCCCTGTTCGAGCTGCCCGTGCCGCCGCTGTCGCAGTGGCTGGAACACACCTACGAGGTGGTGCCCGCCGGTCACGAGCTCGCGGAGATCGACTGGGATGTCGCCACCGCGGACCTGCTTCAGGGGCCCAGGGCGCAGTCCGACTGACGGCGCACGGACCGTGCCATGTCCGCCGCGCCGGGCCCGAGGACGTCCGCTGTTCCCGGTTCCCGCCCTGGTCCTGTCCCGCGGGACAACCGGGCGGGCGGCTGTCCCGCGGGACAACCGGGCGGGCGATGCCTCCGGCTCAGCGCTCGGGGCGCCGGACCGCGACGAGCACCGGACCGCCCGGAACCGTCGGGAAGGTATGGGACTCCACCAGCCCGAGGGCCGCCAGCTCCTCACCCATCCGCACCGTGTCGAAGGAGTTGCCGCCACCGCGCACCGCCGTCCACCGGCCGACGGAGCGGCGCAGCGCGTCCTCGGGGACCGGGTTGGTCCCCGCCACCAGCCACGCTCCCGGCGCCAGCGCCTCGGCGAGGCGGGGCAGAGCCGCTCGCAGCGCCTCCTCCGACAGGAACGGCGCCGGCAGCCAGATCAACTGGTAGGTCTTCTTCTCCGACACGTCCGCCGCGTTCCGCAGCCGCAGGAGGACCCGGTCGGCCACGACCGGATTCGCCGCGGCCAGTTCGGTCCGTCCGAGGTCCAGCGCCCGCTCCAGTACGTCGATGCCCTCCACCCGCGCGCCGGGGAAGGCCTCGGCGAGCGCCAGGGCCAGGGCGCCGACACCGGTGCCCACGTCGAGCACGCGGCTGCCCTCGGCCGCCAGTGACTCGGCGCACCCGGTGAGCCGCGGCACGATCTTCCCGGCGAGCGCGCGTCCGGTCGCCGCGGAGGCCCGCCCCTGGTTGAGGAGCACCTCGTCGCTCTGCGCGCCCCAGCCGCCCTCCGAGGTGTCCGTGTCGGCGGCTGCGGAGACGGCCTGCCTCAGCGAGCTGAGCTTCGCCTCCACCGCGCTGCGTGCCGTCGCCGCGTCCGGACGGCCGAGCGAGGGATGGGTGACGTATCCGTCGGGACCCCGGCGGACCAGACCCACGCTCTCCAGTACGGCTGTGCGCTGCGAGTCCCGCCGGAGCACGTCCTCCAGAGGCTCGGACAGGGCCTGCCGCTGGGTGCTCACGAACGCGGCCATCGCCCAGACGGCGGCGTCCAGAACGGCCACGGGATCGTCACCGAGCGGCAGAACGGGCTCGGCGGAAGACGTCACGGGTTCGGACGATGCGGACATGAGGGCCTCCGGCGGAGCGCTGCTACGACATATGTGTCGTACTTGTACACACACATGTTGCCACAGGTAGGTGTGAGTCCGGTCCGCACGGTCGGCCTCGGCCGTACCCGATCACGGCGTGGCCCCGGTGTCGGGCCAGGTCACGGCGGTCACGGCAGTGGCCGCCGTGACCGAGGCCAGACGTTGGTAGTCGAGCGTGTCCGGCAGGTCCGTGGACCGGTGGTAGTGCGGGTTGCGGAAGTTCGCCGTGTCCGTGAGCATCAGCGCGGGGATCCCCCGGTTCCAGTACGGCGCGTGGTCACTGCGTCCCAGATGGCCGGCGGGCGGCACGGCCAGCCCGATGAGCAGGCCCAGCGGACCGTCGGGCCGAGGATCCCGCAACAGCAGACCCGTCATCGTGGCCGCCGCTGCGGCCCGCCGCCAGGCTTCGGCGGCGTCGGCCGAGGAGCGCCGGTGCACGACGAGGGTGAAGTCGCCCCGGCCGCCGTCGGCCCGCACCGCGGCCGACGCCTCCGGGAAGAGTTTCTCGAAACCGGCGGGGAGCCGCTGGGTACCTGGGAGGTCCGAGAAGTATCCGACGGACTCCAGGCAGATCATGCCCCGCACACCCGGGTTCCGGCTCAGTTCGCCGGCCGCCTGACGGGCACCGATCAGTCCGAGTTCCTCCATGTCGAACACGGCGAGGACGACACCTGGGGGCGTGGGCGCCCCGGCCAGCAGACGCGCCGTCTCCAGGACGACCGCCACCCCGGAGGCGTTGTCGTCCGCCCCGGGACTGCCGCTGACGCTGTCCAGATGGGCTCCCACCACGACGACCGGGCCGGTGGGGGCGCCGGGCAGCGAGGCGATGAGATTCGCGCCGCGCAGCCGCCGGTGGAGGCGGGGTTTGAGGGCGAGCGCCCGGTGCCCGTGCCGGTCCGTCGAGCCGATCTGCCAGCGCGCGTCGAAGGGCTGCCGTCGCACGAGCCAGCCCGCGGCGGTCAGTTCGTCCCGGACGTACGCCTCGGCACGCTCCATCGCCGCCGGTGCCCGGAGCCGGCCGCGTGGCTCACGGGCGAGGAACTCCACGTGCCTCCGCAGCCGGGCGGCGTCCGGAAGGATTTCTCGACCAGGCTCCGCCGTCGGGCCGTTCGTCATTCGAGACTCCGGTCTGCGCGGGTGTGGGAACGTCGGACAACCTAACAGGCCTCTCACCTCGACGGATGGGACGGGATGCGGGGTGGCGGCCAGGTCCCGGCCCGGCCCGGCCCGGCCCGGCGCATGGTGGCCGCGCATCCGGCGCGATTGCCGGTGTCGATCCGTGAACCCGCCATGCCCCCAGACCCGTTGCCCCAGAGAAGACTCCTGCGTCCAGTGTGTTCATTGGCTGGCCTGGTCGCAGGACGGGACGGCCGTCCTCATACTCTTCCCCGATGTGAGGACGGCCGTTCCACCTATCGCAGGGGCCGGGCCCGGTTCGCTGGGCGGCGCGGTCCCCCGTGGGCCTGCCGGCCTCCCACTTCGCTGTGACGCCCCGCGGTCCGCCTCCGTCACAGGGATACGGAAGCGGACCGCGACCGGCCGGGCCCCGGGGCAGGTGGGGCCTCCCCGCGACGAGCCGTCTCATGGCCGGCGCCGCGGCGCGGACTCCAGTGCGGACCGGCGCCCCGGGTGCACTCGGCCGCCGGTCCGGGGACGGGACTCGACCACTCGCGGTGTGGCTGGACTCCGAATCCCGTCACGGCTCCGCCGCCCGCGTGTCCGACGGCGAAGCCTTCCAACCGGACAAGCACATCCGAGAGGTTCATCACCACCCGCGCGCCGGCCCGTCCGGAGCCGGTCGCGGCACCGGAGATCACGGAGACACATGTCCCGCCGCGGGTTCGGAGGCACGGGGCTAGAGATACATGGCGCGATGGCTGCGGAAGGCGAACGGGTCGCCCGAGCTCAGGATGGCCACGAACTGCTCGCAGAACTCCCAGTACTCCGCCTCCTGTCGCTCCGAAAGGGTCACGGAGACGACGTGGTCCTGAGGCACGACATGCCTCAGGGCGTCCAGCAGGTCCTGCGGCGGCGGCAGCAGCAGCACTTCCATGACCCGCCGGAAGCCGTCGGCGAGGTCCTGTTCCTCCGACGGCTCGGCACCGGCCGCTGCGCGCCGGACTCGCCCCGCCTCCACGAACAGATCGAGGCAAGCCGTCAGGTGCCCCAGGTCGGTCGCGGCCAGCTCGGTCGGGTACAGGCTCGTCAGCTGCCCGCCCTGCGCGCCGTACAGGGCGTACCGGGGCCGGTCGGCCGCGAGATCGACGGACGTGTCGCCGTTGTGCCAACGGGACCACAGCGGCAGCGTCAGAAGCACCTGCACCCAGCTGTCGTAGGCATCCGAGATGACCCGCTCGTCGTCGGAGTCGAGCCCTTCGCGGTGCAGCCGGTACAGGTGACGGAGGAGGGGTTCTTCCAGCGTCTGGAATTTCGCGAAGAACACCGGATCGTCGGGGACCAGGACGTACAAGGGGGTCTCCTCCTCTCACCGGTAAGGCGGCCCGTGCCCGTTGGCCGTCGGCCGGACCGTTGTCACCCGGCCGGGTGCGCGCCGGGGCCCGGCCCGGCGTCCCCCGTCCGCTCTCTGCGGGGCATCGCCCGCGAACCGGCCCGCCGGTGAGGCGGATGCTCGCTCCGTACGGCCGGCCGGCGAAGGCGCTCATGAGGATGAACGGAACGGGCCACGACGGGGTTCACCATCCCCGGGTGAGACACCTGTGCCGGTTCCGGTGGCCGGGGCTCCGGTGACGTGTCACCAGCTCGTTGTCCCCCACCCGGCCGTACTGGTGGACATCGGCATGGGCCCGGCAGAGGTCGGCACCAGCCTTCCGAGTAACCCTCTTGACTGGTGACGCTCCATCGTGAAATGGTCTCGCTGAACGTCACCTGTTGAATCGGTTACTCGCGTGATGAGGAGAGATACATGTCGTGTGCGCGGCACGTATCAACTCGACCGTCATATGACTCATCGCGAACGCGAACTCGGCAGATGTGCCAAGTCAGCGAACCGATTCCGGGATGTCCACCGGCTGACAGCCTGGTGGCCGTGCCCGGAACGACCGGGCGCCGGGTCGGCGGTCCCGGCACGGAGCCGGTCCCCCGGCAGCCGCGTATCGGTCCCGTCGGCCCTGCACGCACCCCGAGACACCCCACAAGCCCGTGAGGTCCATGACATGTCACCCCGTGCCAAGTGCATGCCTGACATCGGCGACGCCCCTCCAGGGACACCGCTCGGCTGCGGAGACATGTCACCCGACATGACTACACTTCCCCGTCTTGGCAACAAGCTCCTCGGCAGGAGACGGCCTGGCCCCCCACCGACGCTGTGATGACAGACCGGACGGGCAACCAGCAGCACCAGATGAGAATCAGCGAGGCCAGCCGCGAGATGGACGCGACAGTGCGCTACTCAATCCTCGGTACCGTGCGTGCGATACGTGGGCACACCGAGATCGACCTGGGGCCCCCGAAACGGCTCGCCCTGCTCGCCCTGCTGCTCCTGCGCGCCCCTGGCCCGCTCACCCTGAGTGAGGCGGTCGACATCCTGTGGGACGACGAACCGCCGACCAGCGCCGTCAACGTGGTGCACCGGCACATCGGCGCGCTGCGCAGGACACTCGAACCCGAGCTGCGCAGCCGGACCCACGCGGAACACCTGGTCCGCGCCGCCGACGGGTACCGCCTGCTGGTCGACACCTCGACCTCCGACCTGCTGCGTTTTCGCGATCTGCGGGCCCAGGCACAGCTCGCGGTCAAGGGCGGCGCCCCGGCCGAGGCAGCGCAGGACTTCGTGGAGGCCCTGAGGCTGTGGCGCGGACCCGTCGTCGCCGCCGGCACCTCGGTCGCCCGCCACCCGGTCTTCACCTCGGTCGGCCACGAGTTCGTCGCGGTGGTGAAGGAAGCCGCCGACACCGTCCTGACCGCGGCACCCTCGCTGACGGAGGAGGTACTCACGATCCTGCGGCAGGCCGTGGACAGCCACCCCTTCGACGAGGCACTGCACTCCCGGTTAATCGCCGCACTCGCCGTGACCGGCCGCCAGGCCGAAGCCCTGCATCAGTTCGAGAGCATCCGCGCCGCCCTCGCCGAGGAACTCGGCGTCGAGCCCGGTCCCGAACTGCGTGCCGCCCAGCGACATCTCCTGCAGCGCAGGGTCCCCCGGGACCCGGTGGCTCCGGCGTCCCTGCCCGGGGAGGCCGGAAGGCCCGCCCAACTGCCCGCGGACTGCCTCTCCTTCACCGGCCGCCAGCACCCGCTCAGCCAGTGCCTGGAACTGCTGCCCATGCAGGGCGAGAGCCAGCCGCCGACGATGACCGCGGCCATCTGCGGCATGGCGGGCGTCGGCAAGACGACGCTTGCCGTGCACTGGGGGCATCGGGTCGCCGACCACTTCCCCGACGGACAGATCTACGTCGACCTCCAGGGCCACCACGCTTCCCGGTCCCCGCTCGAACCGGCCGAAGCCATCGCCGAGGTGCTCGGCGCTCTGGGTGTGAAGACCGACTGTTCGCACTCCAGTGCCGCCGCACTCGCCGCCGCCTATCGCACCGCGCTGGGCGGGCGTCGGCTGCTGCTCGTCCTGGACGACGCGGAGGACTGCGAACAGGTACGTCCACTGCTGCCCGCCACGCCGGGCTGTCTGGCCATCGTCACGAGCCGACGGCAGATGGACGGTCTGGCGGTCACGGACAACGCACGGATCATCACGCTGGAGCCGATGTCCCGTGAGGAAGGACTCGACCTGCTCGACCGCCGCCTGGGCACCGACCGGACCAGAGCCGAGTACGCCGCGGCGGTGGAGATCGTGGAGCTGTGCGGAGGGCTCCCGCTGGCCCTGGCGGTCGCCGCCACCCGTAGCCTGCTGCAGCCCCGTTTTCCTCTGGCCTCGCTGGCGGCCCGCCTCAAAGACCCCGACGACTGTCTGGACGCCCTGTCGGGCCACGACGCCCGTACGAACACCCGCAGCGCTTTCCACGGCTCCTATGAGGTGCTGAGCAGCAGCGCCGCGCGGCTGTTCCGGCTGCTCAGCCTGCACCCCTCACACGACATCGCCATGCCGGCCGCCGCCAGTCTGGCGGGCAGCGACCTGCGCAGGACCCGCCAGGACGTGGCCGAGCTGATGGACCACTGCCTGCTCGTCGAACTGTCCGCGGGCAGGTACACCTGTCACGAGCTGTTGCGTACCTATGCGAGGGAACTCAGTGCGCTCCTCGACTCTCCCAGCGCGCGGTCGGAAGCCCTGTCCCGGATGTTCGAGCACTACCTGTACAGTGCCGACGCCGCCACGGCATTGCTGGCCCCGCACCGGTCCACGGTGATCCTGCCGCCGCCGAGGCCGGGGGTGCGGCCGCAGCGGTTCGGTGGCCGCGCGGATGCCGCCGAGTGGATCGTCGCCGAGCAGTATCTGTTGCCGGAACTCGTCCGCTCGATCAGCCACCACCCTCGTGGTGAGCCCTTCCGGCGTCAGCTGACGTCGGCACTGGAGACGTGCCTGAACTCGACCGGCTTCTGACCGGGGCCGATCCGGGCCCCGGGAGGCCGGCGCGTCCCGCTCCTCGTCCGCGTCACGGACCGGTCAGCTGTCTGTAGGCCCCTTCCCCCAGGTCGTCCGGGGACAGGTCGAGGAAACTCTCACCGGGCCCCGGAGAGTCGGCGTCCGGGGACAGGTCCAGGAAACTCTCGTAGGGACCTGGGGAGCCGCGGCCGAGACCGAGAGGGCCTTCGTCCGTGAAGTGGCTGTCCGCGGACCCCGGCAACGGGGGCACGGGAGTCGAGGTGGTCGTTCCCTGGGCGGACCTGGACGGCTCATGAAGCGTCGCCAGACAGTGGTCGAGGAACTCCTCCGCATGCTCCGCGGGTGAGAGCGCGAAGCGCCCCGCGGGGTTGTGGGCGTTGTGACGAGCCCCCCAGACGGCGTTGAAGGAGCCGTTGGCCGCACCCGCGACCCAGTCCCCCGACAGACCGTAGACGCTGTCCTGAGCCGCGGCCTCCGCCATACCCGTGAGTGCCCAGTAACCGGCGTTGAAGGCGACCACCGTGCCGAACCGGGTGAGGGACTGGGTGTTCTTCGACAGGCCGGCGAAGGCGGGTTTCGCGGCGAGTTTCCTGAGCCCGCCCATGGCGGCGCCGCCGATCAGCCCCATGCCGAAACCGACGGGCGCGCCGACCGCGCCGTTGATGGCGGCGACCTCCAGTTCGTGCCCGTCGACCGAGTGCCGGTGGCCCTCGCCCAGTTCGATGATCTGGGCGAGCAGAGCCATGCCGACCATCGCGATCACGGATTCGGTCAGGCCGTGTCACCACGTGTGCCGCGGCCTGTCACACGAAGGCGAGGCACAGCACCCTGGTCGCCACGATGTCGGCCGCTGCCTTCTCCGCTCCGCCGAACAGCCACAGCGCCGAGTCGATGGCGAGCTGGAGGAACAGCACCACCAGCGCGCCGATGATCTCTATGCGCAGCGTCTCGATCTGGAGTGCCTCCTCCTCCAGCGCCTCCGCCGCCGCTTCGGCGGCCTCGATCAGCAACGGCAGCACGGCGTCCTGGGACCGCGCATCGGCACCGCCGCCCGCCAGCCGGGCCAGATACGTGTCGGCGGCTCGGGCCACGTCACCGGCGACGGCCCGGTCCATCAGCGCCCTGATCGTCTCGACGTGCTCGACGAGGGATTCGAGCTCCTCCTTGGTCTGACGGCAGGCCTCCGCCTCGGCTCGGAGCGCGGCCTCGTCCCCGGTCGGCCAGCGGTTGCCGGTAGTGATCAGCAGCAGATTCTGGAGGGCGGGCGGAACGTGATGGGCGTCTGCCATGGCGCGCGGTCAGTCCTGCACGGGCTCGGCCTGCGGCCCTACGGCTGCGACGCGGGTGAGTGTCTCCTCCTGGGCGCCGTGGAAACCGGAGTTCGTTTCGGCGAGTTTCCCGGCGATGTTCTCGAACACGTGGGGCAGTGCCGAGACGGATCGGACCAGCACGTCACGTGATCCGGAGAAGGCCTCACCGAAGGGAAGGCCGAGCGCGGGATCGTCTCCCCAGGGGGCCGGCCCGGACCGGCGGACCGCACTCGTCAGTATGGCGGAAGCACGGGCCGCGACCTCGACGGCGTTCCCGGCTTCCTCTATCGCACGGTTCAGCATCGGAAAGTCGACGGCGGTGATGTCACCGTCGGGGAAGGCGTCGTCGCGAGTGCCGGGAACATGGAGGTCCGGTTCGGGCGCTGCTACCGGTACGTTGCGGTAGCCGTCCGGAAGGGACGGTACGGAGACGCCCTCACCTGGCGACGGCGGTGTGTTGGACATGGCTTCGGTCCTTCGTTGGATGCGCCTCCGCGCAGGAGACGGTTCATGCCATCACGGACCGAAGTGGTGGGTGTGTGCTCGTTCACGACTTCTCGACGTCGCGAAGCCGCTTGCTGACGCGAAGTTGACGGAGGCACATGTGTTTCCCTCGCCGAACGGGCGGACCGACGCAGGAGCGATCCGGGCGTACGACCTGAGAGTTGACGCTCGCCCGTCACCGCCCGCTGTCCACCGGCGGCACCTGAACGCGACGGAAAGCCGCAGGCTAGGCGGCCTCCGGCCGGACGGCGTTACGGAGCTTGCGCAGGGCGTTGTGCTGACGGCTCTTGACCGTGCCCGCGGGTACGCCCAGGATGCCGGCGGTCTCCTGGATGCTCCGGTCGCACAGGTATATGTGGACCAGCACGGCCCGGTGTTCCGGCGAAAGCTGACGCAACAGCGGCCGTGCCACCAGTGCGTCGTGCACTGCCTCGGTGCTGTCGATGCCGACGACGGGATCGCTGTAGGTGACTCCGACGACCTCCCTGCGCGCATGGGGCTTGCGTACCCAGTCGATGACCAGGTGCCGGGTCACGGTGAAGAGCCAGCCCCGGACCGACCCCTCCATCCCGAGCAGACGGTCGATGTTCCGCCACGCCCGGATGATGGCCTCCTGGACGATGTCTTCGGCGAGTCCGCGGTCACCCAGCATCTTCTCGGCATACGAGACGAGACCGTCCCGGTGCTCCCTCATGATCGTGCCGAGTAGATCGGTTCGGGACATGGCTGTGAGGGGGGTAGCCATAGTGTTCTGGACCATCCTGGTTCTCTTGGAGCGGCGACCGGAGGCCGGATGCAACCTCCGCGTTCGCACTGTAGGCAGCGCCGGGTGCCGGAAAGATGCTGCAATTGTGCCGCCCTAGTGCCGCGCCCCGGCACAGTGAGCACATATGCCGGTGATCCGGTCAGGCGGAACCGGGAAACCCACTCTCACCTGGGAGTTGTGGTTCTACGGCGTCGATTCCCCGCCTTGACAGGATCCAAACAGTCGCCGAGATGTGAGTTGTATGTCACACGTGCCGAGCCGCCATGCGTTCGCCGGCGGCGTGCACCCCAAGAGAACACATGTGATGGTCGTGGAGCAAATGCGCGAAGCATGTGTATGCCGGAGCGGACAGAGGCAGTCACGAGTCACATGTTTCTTCGTCCGGTACGCGGGACAGTCCTGGGTGTGACCACGCGGAGACGGTGGTCCGCGCCGTCCGGGCGCCAACGGCCCCGCCGTTCCCGGCAGTCGGCGCACGAGGGCTCCGGGATGGGTCGGGGCTTCGGCCCCGCCGCGAGCCTTGACAGGGAAGCACTCGCCGCAACAGCCTATGGCAACGTTGTCAGATGACGGGAGCCGCTCGTACCCGGCAACGCACCGCTTCCCACCCACCCGCCTGTGATTGGACGACTCACCCATGGCCGATCAGCCGAGTCCATCGCACCTTCCTTCCCGGCGTACCGTCGTCGCCACCGGTTCGACACTGCTGGCCGGGTTCGGCCTCGGCTCCGTGTTCGCACCGGCGGCCGACGCGGCCGGGAGCACCGCGGGCACGACCGGTCACGCCTCTTCCGCCCCGGTCGAGATCGCCGCCTACCGCCCGGTCCGGGTCTCCTCGCAGGCCTACGCCCCGGCCCCCGCCGAGTTCGCCGTGGACGCGCTCCCCTCGCGCGGCGTCCGCGGCACCGGCTGGAGGGCCGGGGCGGGCGACCCACAGTGGATCGAGGTCGACCTGGAGGCGGACTGCCGCCTCGACCGGATCCGCCTGACGTTCGAGACGCAGGCGGGCGACCCGGTGTTCACCCCGCCGGACAGCGGGAACCCGCGCCAGGACACCACCGGCCAGGAGCTGTTGTCGAGCTACGCGACCGAGTTCGTCGTCGAGACGTCCCGTGACCGGCACTCCTGGAGCAGCGTGTACCGCACCACCGCCGGAACCGGCGGGGTGGTGGACATCCAACCGTCCGAGCCCGTCACGGCCCGCTGGGTCCGGATGACGGCCCAGCGGCGTTCCAGCCCCAACCCCCTCGGTCTCAACGGCTTCGAGGTGTACGGCGTCGCGCCGGGCCGCCGTCCGCAGGCCACCGGCTGGACCGACTGGGGCACCCGTCACGACGCGGCCCCGCGCCTCGCCGTGGCCGCCGACGGCACGGTGCCGCTGGAGTCGGGCTGGACGCTCACGCTGGACGACTGGGCGGACGGCGATGGCGCCGCCCTGTCTCAGGCGGGTGTGGACACCAGCCGCTGGCTGCCGGCGACCGTGCCGGGCACCGTGCTGGGCTCTCTCGTCGACCAGGGCAGGCTGCCCGACCCGGTCGCGGGCCTGAACAACCTGCGCGTCCCGGAGGCGCTGTCCCGGCACTCCTGGTGGTACAGGCGGGACTTCGCGCTGCCCAGCGGTCTGGGCACCGGCAAGGGACGGCACGTCTGGCTGGAGTTCGACGGCGTCAACCACCGGGCCGAGATCTGGCTCAACGGACACGGAGTGGGCGAGGTGACGTTTCCCTTCGCCCGCTCCGCCCACGACGTCACCGGCTTCCTGACCGCCGACGGCGGAGGCAACGCGCTCGCCGTCCGCATATCCCCCATGCCGATACCCGGCAGCCCCGGTGACAAGGGCCCGGCGGGCGAGTCGTGGGTGGACGCGGGCGCCAACACCATGAACCGCAACTCACCGACGTACCTGGCCTCCTCGGGCTGGGACTGGATGCCGGCCGTCCGTGACCGCGCCGCCGGCATCTGGAATCACGTGCGGCTGAGATCGACCGGCCACATCGTGATCGGCGATCCGCGGGTGGACACGGTGCTGCCGGGGCTGCCGGATCTGTCGGTGGCCGAACTGACCGTGACGGTCCCGGTGCGCAACGCCGACTCCGCCGGCCACGAGGCCACCGTCTCCGCCGCCTTCGGCGACGTCCGAGTCTCCCGCACGGTCACCGTCCCGGCGGGCGGGGACGTCGACGTCGTCTTCTCCCCCGGCGCGTTCGGCGCCCTGCGGGTGCGCGACCCCGCGCTGTGGTGGCCGAACGGTATGGGAGAGGCCGCCCTGCACGACCTCACCCTGACCGCGGTGAGCGGCGGCACGGAGAGCGACCGGCGCACCACCCGGTTCGGGATCCGGCAGTTCGGCTACGAGTACGACACCCCGCTGGCCTTCACCCCGTCCTCGGACGCGTACACCCAGAACGTGCCGCTCGGTGACCGGCAGGCCCGGTACGTGCGGGTGCGCTGTCTCACCCGGGCCACCGGCTGGGGCAGTTCGCTGTGGGGGCTGTCGGTCTTCGACAGCACCCGGCCGGGTACCGACCTCGCCCTGCACGCGACGGCCGACGCGTCCAGCAGCGACGAGGACGACCACGGCGCGGCCAACGTCACCGACGGCGACCCGAACACCCGCTGGTCCTCCGCATACGAGGACGACCAGTGGATCCAGGTCGACCTCGGTTCGGCGCAGTCCTTCGACCGGGTCGACCTGGTGTGGGAGCAGGCCTACGCGCGCACGTTCGTCGTCCAGGTCTCGGCGGACGGCGAAGGGTGGACGGACGCCGCGTCCGTGGACAACACGGCCGTGCCGCTGCCGTTCAACAGCGGTGACGCGAGCCTGCGGGTGACCGACTTCGAACCCCGCACCGCGCGCTACGTCCGCCTGTCCTGCGGGATCCGCAACACCAGCTGGGGCAATTCGCTGTGGTCGCTCGCGGTCGTGGACAACGCCGAGCCGGGCACCGACCTCGCCCTGCGCCGGACGGCCACCGCCTCCAGCACGGAGGACGGCCACCCGGCCGGGCACGCCACCGACGGCGACCCGAACACCCG
The DNA here is from genome assembly GCF_042897315.1 of Streptomyces sp. NPDC001068. Taxonomy (NCBI): domain Bacteria; kingdom Bacillati; phylum Actinomycetota; class Actinomycetes; order Kitasatosporales; family Streptomycetaceae; genus Streptomyces; species Streptomyces sp. NPDC001068. The sequence continues at coordinate 14,011 of NZ_JBIAYD010000024.1, forward strand.
CTGGTCCTCCGCATACGAGGACGACCAGTGGATCCAGGTCGATCTCGGGGAGGCCCGGCGCTTCGACCGGGTGGCGGTGCTCTGGGAGCAGGCGTACCCGAAGACGTACACGATCCAGGTGTCCGACGACGGCGACGCCTGGACGGACGTCACGACCGTCTCCAACACGCCCGATCCGCTGAAGATCAGCGTCAACGGCGTACGGGTGCTGGTGCGCGGCGGCAACTGGGGCTGGGACGAACTGCTGCGCCGGATGCCGGCCGAGCGAATGGACGCGGCGGTGCGGATGCATCGCGGCATGAACTTCACGATGATCCGCAACTGGGTCGGCAGCAGCAACCGCGAGGAGTTCTACGCCGCCTGCGACGCCCACGGCATCCTGGTGTGGAACGACTTCCCCAACGCCTGGAGCATGGATCCGCCGGACCACGAGGCGTTCCTGTCCGTGGCGCGCGACACCGTGCTGCGCTACCGGATCCACCCGAGTGTGGCGGTGTGGTGCGGTGCCAACGAGGGCAATCCGCCCGCCGCGGTCGACGACGGCATGCGCGAGGCGGTCGAGAGCCAGGTGCCGGGGGTGCTGTACCAGAACAACTCGGCGAGCGGCATCGTCACCGGCGGCGGCCCCTACGGCTGGGTGGAGCCGGAGCGTTACTTCGACCCGTCGACGTACGGCAGCAAGGACTTCGGCTTCCACACCGAGATCGGCATGCCGGTGGTCTCCACCGCCGCGAGCACCCGTGCCATGGTCGGCACGGACGGGCCGGAGTGGCCGATCGGCGGCGCCTGGTACCACCACGACTGGAGCGAGCACGGCAACCAGGCACCGCAGAACTACAAGGCCGCCGTCGAGACCCGGCTGGGCACCGCCCGTGACCTGGACGACTTCACCCGCAAGGCGCAGTTCGTCAACTACGAGAACTTCCGCGCCATGTTCGAGGCCTGGAACGCCCATCTGTGGGACAACGCCAGCGGTCTGATGCTGTGGATGTCCCACCCCGCCTGGCACAGCACGGTCTGGCAGACCTACGACTACGACTTCGACGTCAACGGCGCCTACTTCGGCTGCCGCACCGCCTGCGAGCCGCTGCACGTCCAGGCCGACCCGGTGAAGTGGGAGGTCATCGCGGTCAACCACACCCCCACGGCGCTCAAGGGCGCAACGGTCACCGCCGAGGTGTACGACCTGTCCGGCCGACGGCTCGAAGGCACCCGGCACGCGCGCGTGGACGTGGACCCCGCGTCCTCGGCCAGGGCCTTCGCCGCGGCCCCTGCGGACGACCTGCCTGACCTGCATCTGCTGCGGCTGACCCTCACGGACGGGCGCGGGGGCGTGCTGTCGCGCAACACCTACTGGCGGTGCCGCACTCCCGAGGCGCTGCGCGCCCTCGACCAGGTACGGCAGGCCGGGCTGTCGGCCTCCCTGACGCGGGTGACGCGGGAGGGGAACCGTTGCGTGTCGACGGCCACGGTGCGCAACCGCGGCTCCATGGTCGCGGTGATGGTCCGGCTCTCGCTGCTCGGCGAGGATGGTGCCCGTGTCCTGCCGACCTTGTACGACGACAACTACCTGTGGCTGCTGCCCGGTGAGACCCGCACCGTGACGCTGTCGTGGCCCGCTTCCGCGCTGCTCTCGGGGCGACCGCGGCTGCGGGTGGAGGGATACAACTCCGCTCCGGTCACCGTGCGCGGCTGAGCCGGGTCCGGACGGAGCCCGGTGTCCGCGTCGCCCGGTCGGGCGACGCGGACACTCGTATGTCAGACGCCTCGCTCGTAACTCGCCCAGGCGATGTGCGACTCGTGGAGGGTCACGGCCACCTCGCGGATCCCCCGGGCGCCCTCTCCGAGCGTTCCCGCGTGGATCGCGTCCACCAGCCGGTCGGCGATCACCTTGGCCAGGTACTCCGTGGAGGTGTTGATCTGCTCGAACTGCTTCTCGTCGTCGAGGTTGCGGTAGTTGAAGTCGCCGATCACCTTGCCGAGCTCCGTGGTCGCCAGACCGATGTCGACGACGATGTTGTCGTCGTCCAACTCCGGCCGCTGGAACGTCGCGTCCACCACGAACGTGGCTCCGTGGAGCCGCTGGGCGGGCCCGAACACCTCGCCGCGGAAGCTGTGGGCGACCATCATATGGTCACGTACCGTGATGCTGAACAAGAGTCCTCCAGGTGGGGGCGGTGCGGCGCGACGACCGAATGCGATCCACGAACCGCACGGCAGCGCGCGACGGCCAGGACACAGCCGCAGTGGCGTGGGGCCCGGCACGGAGCATACCCGGCACAGGTGTGCGGGAGACGGCACGCTGCGTGGCACCGGATCCGGTGTTCGTGGTTGGCCGGCACGTGAACCAAACAAGGGGTCCGCTCGTGTCCTTCATGTAGCGGAAGCACCTCATGTGCGGGCCTGCTCCTGACACAGGCATCTGCATTCCCTCCGGTCACATACGGCGAGTATGTGGGACGGGCGAGGCGGACGCCGGAAGACGGGGATCGCGCGAGCCGGACGCGAGCGGAAGCCATGAGGGGTCCGGGAGAGGGTCAGCCCGTTCGGCCGACCTGAGGCATGCCGTGTGCGGGTGGGTTCGGCGGCAGAGGAGGACGATGAACACGCCACCGGGAAGCCGTCTGGAGAGGGCTCTTGCCGATTTCGCCGAGCAGCAAGGAGTTCTGGCCAGGGCGCGGGAGCAGATGAGGGTGTTGTCGGTGACGGCACGTTCCAGGGACGGCGTCGTGGAAGTCACCGTGGACGCGGAAGGCCACCTCGTCGGGATCAGTTTCGTCGACGGGAGGTTCCGGGAGTTGAAGGCCCCGCGGCTCGGCGACAGCGTGCTGGAGGCCGTGACGACGGCCCGTGCCGAGCTCGCGGCCCGTGCGACCGCGGTGATGCTGGCCGCGGACCTCAGGCCGCCGTCGTCCGCACGCGCGCACCCGGAGGAAGCGGTCGAGCGCGAAGCGGCCGGTGACACCCCGTCGGTGTGCTGGCGCCGTCTGGTGCGCGAGGCACACGTGGTGGCTGCGGGTCCGGCACCCGTGCGTGAACTCGGCGTGGTGAGGGCCGACGGCGCGGTGGACCCATGGGAGGCCTCGCCGGGAGTGCTGGAGACGGCGAGGCCACGGCCGCAGGGGCCGCTGTGGGGCCGCAGCCGGCCCGGTGTGCGGTCTCCCGCACCGCACACCCCGCTGTCCGCGGAGCTGTTCGATGCCGTCATGGCACTGCGGGCAGCCGTGTGCGGCGCCGTGAGCGACGCCTGCCTGCCTTCGGCTTGCGGGTACGTGAGCGCGCTGGAACGGCCGAGGGCGGGCGTGGACGCGGCCGCCAAGCCCGCCTGACGGCGCCGCGGGGCCCGGAGGCCGTCGGCCGTGTTCCGGCGCGGACACAGGCACACACGGAATCTCCGAGGACGTGTGTCACATTGGGTGAAGGCATCCTACAGTGAAATAGATATCACACCCATCACACCTGTCTCGTGAGCCTCATGTGCTGTGGGTGGCGGTCCGGCACGCCCAGGTGTGATCAAAGTGTCCTTACATGTGTCGGGCGATCCTCAGGTAGGTTTCGTGACACCCACTTCGAGAGGATGGCGACAGCCATGCCCAGGCTTCTGCGCGATGACGGCATCGTCCGTGTCCGGGACGACGTCTATGCCGTGACCGGCTCCAACACCAACTGGGTCATCGTGCAGGACGGCGACAGCTGCACCCTGGTCGACACCGGTTACCCCGGCGACCGCGACGCCGTGCTGGCCTCGCTGCAGGCGGTCGGCCTCGGGCCGCATTCCGTGGCGGCCGTCCTGATCACGCACGCGCACAACGACCACATCGGCGCGGCCGAACATCTCAGGACCACGTACGGCGTGCCCGTCCTGATGCACCGGGAGGAGGTGCCGCATGCCCGCCGCGACTTCCTCGACCAGGTGTCCGTCGGGCAGGTGCTCGGACAGGCCTGGCGGCCCGGTGTGCTGCCATGGGCCGTCCACGCACTCCGGGCAGGCGGAACCACCCACGTCCCCGTCGACGAACCGCGGGCCTTCCCTGTCGAGGGCGCCCTCGACCTGCCCGGAGCTCCCGTTCCGGTACACACACCAGGACACACCAGGGGTCACTGTGCCTACCACCTGCCCGGAAGCGGCATCCTGGTCACCGGGGACGCGCTGGTGACCGCGCATCCCACGTCCCGGATCGACGGACCCCAGCTGCTGCCCGGGATGTTCCACACCGACAGGGACCGGGCTCTCGACTCCCTGAGCGCGCTCGAAGGCCTGGACGCAGACCTTCTTCTGCCTGGTCACGGCCCCGTGCACCAGGGCCTCGTGAAGGAGGCCCTGGAAACAGCTCGTCGGCATGCCGCCCGGTGACGGAGCCGCTCCACGTACACACGTCCGGCAGCCCGCAAGCGACAGCCGGGCGGTTCACCGAGACACTTACCGGGCAGTATTTTTGGGGAGCTCTCGCCCTCCGTGGCGTCATCGGCCTTGGAGGGCTGAAGAAAAGCCAGCGCACTCTGCGTGTGCGGGCACATTAGCGCTTATCGTGAAGGGTGAACATGCCCGACGAACCGTCTGGCGTCGACACTTATCCGCAGGGCACCCTCGGCGTGGGTACCATGCGCAGCGTCATCCATATCGAGGGAGTGAACGGTTGTGACCAGCCAGTCAGCCGCCACGCTCCGATCGCGGTACGTAGAACAAGCCGCATCGGACCTGGAAGAGAACCGCCGACGACAGCAGGAGCTGACGGAGCGGATCACGGCGTTGAAGCAGGAGGAGTCCCTCCTGGCGGACATCCTGAACCTTGCCGAGCAGTACGAGGGTTTCGCGGATGCTTCCCGCCTGCCCGAGCAGTTGCAGGACGAGCCTGTCGTGGCGAAGGCGAAGAAGGCCACTGCCGGTACGACCACGCGGCGCTCGACGGCGGCCGGGAGCACTGCGGCGGACACCTCGGCGAAGGCCGGCGCGAAGGGGAAGTCGCGTCAGCCTCTGCTCGGGGATCTGCTGGCGGACATGCTCGGCACGTCCGACGAGCCACGTCTGGCGAAGGAACTGCGGGACGAGCTCCTGGAGAAGTTCCCGGACCGCAACCCCACACCGCAGGTGGTGCGCAACACCCTTGAGTCCCTGGTTGCCAAGGGGCGCATCCAGCGGCACAAGCAGCAGCGCTCCGTCATGTACACCCTGGTGAAGTAGCGGGCGCCGGGCACCCACGGCTGACCTCTGCACTCGTCCCGGGCGCGGGGGTCCGGCCGGACCCCGGTGTGCGCCGTGCGCGGCACAATGCGCCATGCCGGACGGCTGGGACACCTCGGACCGGTGTGCCGGGAGGCTCTGCTTACAAGACCGCATCTGCCAGCCGGACCACCTCGTCGCGATCGTCCACGGTCGGATTGAACACGAGTTCGTCGACGCCGAGTTCCTCGAAGGCCCGGGCCGTGGCACGCACGGCAGCGGCTCCCCCGCTCGTCTCGGCCGCCCTCGCCCGGGCCCCCTCCGGTCCGGCGGGACGGTAGTAGTCGTACACGTTGGCCCGGCCCCGGTCCTCGTCGCCCAGGACGAAGTAGGCGAGAGCGACGAGGTACGGGGTGCCCTCGCGTCCCGCCGCTGTCCAGGCCGTACGGGCGCGCTCGAAGGCCGGCCCGAGGGCCGCGGGCGGCGCGGACGGTCCGATGTACCCCCGGCCCTTCCGGGCGGCCCGGTCGAACGACGCCTGCGCCGTCCCCCCGAAGAGCATCGGCACCTCACGGGTACCGGCGGGCACGGCCGGGTTCTCGCAGCCGGGCAGGGCCTCCCCGCGCCATACGGCTCGATAGGTCTCGATGTCCTGGTCCAGCCGCTTCCCGGTGCCCCGCGGGCCGCACCCCTCCACCACGAAGTCGTCGGCCCTGCCACCCAGTCCGAGGCCGAGGGTGAGCCGCCCGCCCGAGACCGCGTCGATGCCGGCCACCTCCTTGGCCAGCAGCACCGCGGGCCAGACCGGTGCGAGCAGCAGGGTGCTGATCAGAGCGATCTCACGGGTGGCGCCCGCCGCCGCCGCGAGGGCGACGGTGTCCATGACGCCGGGGTAGGCGATGCGGCCCAGTGAGGCGAGCGAGCTGAATCCGGCTTCCTCCGCCGTCCTGGCCCAGACCGGAACGGTGCCGGGCCGGACATCGCGGACCTGGTTGGGGAGCCCGATGCCGATCTTCACAAGCGTGACCTCTCCTGACGACGGCCCGACGGGCACCCCTGTTGTCCCCGGGCTTCCTGCGTTCCCCCTCCCCCTTGACGGTCCTGCGGGGGAAAAAGGTTCACGCAGAGGCGTCAGCGCGTCCGGAGGAGCCGGCGGTCGATCAGGCGCCGGGTGGTGCCATAAGTAGCCCGGCCGGCGAGGCGGCGCAGTTCCGCCGTCGCGGCGGAACTGCCGAAGCGCCCCAGCGCGGCCACAGCGGCGTTGGCGACCTTGGCGCTGCGCGGACCCACCTGACGTGAGGCCGTGTACAGGCAGGTGTCGACGAGCCGCCCCAGCGCCGGGACCGTCTCCTCCACGGAGCCGGTCAGGGAGAGCATCAGCACGAGCCCCCGCAGGAATCCCGCGTTGAACGGATCGAGATGACCGTCGGCACCGCCCGGCCCACCGCGCACCCGACCGGTCAGCGGGAGGGTCCTTTCCAGTCCGACCAGGGGCAGCCAGGACAGGATCCGTCGATGCGCTTCGGCCTCACCCAGCCGGGCGAGGAGTTCACCACCTACCCGGTCCCATCCGCTCGTGGGCCGGCCGGACCGCACGGTCCCGGCGTGCGTCACCAGAGCCTGCCAGTCCGGGCCGAGGACACCCAGCTCGGCCAGGACCTCGTCCGCCCACCGCTCCCCCACGTTGAGGAGGGGGTTCGTCAGCGGTGCGGCCAGGGCTGCCCAGCCGGGATCCGAGGTCAGCTTCGCGGACCGGCGTACCGTGGCGACGACCTCGGCCGGCAGGGCCCGGCCGGTGGCGAGTTCGGTGCGGACGAGATACAGCCGGGTGTGGTCCTTCACCGCCCAGCGGTCCCCGAGCGCGAGGATCGTCTCCCTTCGTTCGGCGGCCAGGACATCGAGCGGCAGCCCTTGTCCCAGGATCGCCGCGAGGTGCAACAGCCCAAGCCTGAGCCCGGATCCGACGGGCGCGCACGCGTGGCGGCCGGGCAGCGTCCGCAGCAGGGCCTCGCGCGTCGCGGCGGGCTGTCGGCCCAGATACTGCACCACCCCGCCCCACACCGCCAGCAGGTCGCCGGCGCTCGCCTCGTACGCGGCCACCGCCACGTCCAGAACGGCCTGCGGATCACCGCTCCGCAGGCCGGCGTCCACCCGGTGCCGATAACTCAGTCCGGCCATCCGTCCTTCTCCAGTGGATAGGTATGAGCACTTCACTCACACGTGTTTTGATCCTACCCACCCGTTACGACACGTTCGGCGACTGGTGTCCACAGGTGTCCCCGCCGTGGCGTGTGTCCGGCGCCGCATGTGCCGGCATACCCATGTGCCGCCGGCACATGCCGGTCCGCCTCGTGACGGCCGGGTCCGCGGGCTGTGAGCACGGACTGGCGGCCAGGTCCTGCGCCAGCCCGATGTTCCCTAGGCCCGCCAGATGTTGTCGAACGCGGCGTGCTCGACGTCCCGGCGCAGCCGGACCGCCTCCAGTTCCGTCACCGCGTTCCCGACGGCGGCCAGCACGGTCGTGACAGCTTCCTCCGCCGGTTCTTCGGCGTCCGGGGGTGCGTCCCAGGCTTCCAGGACTCCCGTCAGGGCGGTGAGGACGGGCTCGCCCGACACGAGCCTGTTCTCGGCTCGCCGACGCTCCGGGGTGTCGGCGAGCACGGTCTCGGTGACCCGCATCGCCGGCCTGCGGCCCCGGTGCGGGCGGACGGCGGCCCCGGCCCGTGCCAGCTCCTCCATGTAGGCCGCGGCAAGTTCCTGCCCTCGCCGCCACAGCCAGTCCTCGACCGTCTCGTACGGCTCGTGCCGGACGAGCGCGGCGGCCGCGGCGTCCAGCAGCGGGTCCCCCGTCGGTGCCCGGGTACCCGGCACCATGCGGTCGCCGTCCAGGGTCAGCGCCCCGGCCGCCAGGAGATCGACAGCCTCGGCCCCGGCCAGGGCCAGCGACAGATCGCCCTGCTCGACGATCCGTCCGGGTGGCAGCCCGAGGACGACGAGCACCAGGTCGCGCGCGGTGGTCATGAGTCCCTCCTCGTCTCCAGCAGGCGCAGCCACACCTCGCTGATGGTCGGAAAGGCGGGCACGGCGTGCCACAGGCGTTCCACGGGCACCTCGCCGGCAATCGCCACGGTGGCCGAGTACAGCAGTTCGCCGACGCCCGGTCCGACGAACGTCGCGCCCACGACGACCCGACGGTCCCGGTCGATGAGGATCCGGGCCCTGCCGCGGTAGTCGGTGCGGTACTGGAGGGCGCCGGCAAGGTGGCCTATCTCGTAGTCGACGACCTGGACGGCGCGGCCGGTGCGCTCGGCCTCGGCGGTGGTGAGCCCCACGGCGGCCACCTCGGGGTCGGTGAAGACGACACCGGGGACGGCCTCGATGTCGGCCGTGGTGCTGTGTGCGGCCCAGCGGCCGGTGTCGAGTTCCGCACCCCGGGCGCGGGCGGTGATGACGGCACCGGCGACTCGGGCCTGGTACTTGCCCTGATGGGTGAAGAGCGCCCGGCGGTTGACGTCGCCGACGGCGTACAGCCACTCTCCCGGTACCGCGGTGACGGTCAGAGTGTCGTCGGTGGTGAGCCACTGACCCGGGGTGAGCCCGACGGTGTCGAGCCCGACGTCCGCCGAGTTCGGCGCGCGGCCGGTCGCGAACAGGATCTCGTCGGCGACGAGTTCACCACCGTCCCCGAGCGTGACCCGCACCTCCCCCGGTCCCTCGCCGTCCCGGCGGACGGCGACCACCTCGGTGCCGAACCGTACGTCGGCCCCCGCCTCTCGCAGCCGTTCGGTGACGAGTTCGCCGGCGAACGGCTCCATGCGGGGCAGTAGTCCGTGCTCACGGGCGAGCAGGGTCACCTGGCTGCCCAGGCCCTGCCACGCGGTGGCCATCTCTACACCCACCACGCCCGCACCGACGACCACCAGTCGCCGCGGCGGCTCCTGGGCACTGGTCGCCTCCCGGCTGGTCCAGGGCCGCACCGTGTCGATCCCGGGCAGACTCGGCAGGGCGGCACGGCTGCCGGTGCAGAGGGCGACGGCGTGCCGGGCGCGCAGCCGGACGGTGTCGCCCTCGGGTGTCCGCACGGTCACCTCCCGCTCCCCCGCCAGCCGTCCGTGCCCGCGCACCAGCTCGATGCCGGCCGACGCGAGCCATTCGACCTGGCCGTCGTCCTTCCAGTCCGCGGACATCCGGTCGCGGTGCGCCAGGACGGCCTTGGTGTCCAGCGGGTTCGCGACGGCGGGATCGAAACCGGGCACGTGCACGGCGTCAGCTCGGAACAGAACGGGGCGCAGCAGTGCCTTGCTGGGTTCACAGGCCCAGTACGAGCATTCGCCACCGACCAGTTCGCTCTCCACGATGACGGTGCTCAGGCCTGCGGCGACGGTACGGTCCGCCACGTTCTCGCCGACCGGCCCGGCGCCGATCACGATGACGTCGTAGGTGCGGGTGTCGTCGGTCGTCATGTGTCCTCCGGTGGATGGATTGCGGCCGGACGGCCGGACGGCGGCCGGATGGACGCCGGTGGGACGGGGGTGACCCGGCTGGCGGGTACGGTCCCGGCGCGGCGGGGGGGGGCGACCGTGCCGGGACCGGGTCTCAGCGGCCGGGCGCGCGCTCGGTGACCTCCTGGAGGAACCACTCGTTGCCGTCGAGGTCCTTGAAGGAAGCGAAGGTGCCGTAGCTGGCGCGCTCGGGGTGCGCTCCGGGCACCCGATGGGTGCCGTCCGCGTGGTGGAAGGCACCGGTCTCGTCACGGAAGGGGCCGTCGACCTCGACGCCGTGGGACTCCAGTTCCTTCTGCGCCCCGACGATGTCGGTGACGGTGAGCTGAAGGCCGTGCAGCGTGCCCGGTTCCTGTCCGGTGAGCCCCTGCCCGAAGATGATGGAGCACTCGGAGCCGGGCGGGGTCACCTGCACGATCCGGTAGCCGTCGTTGATAGGGAAGTCGGCGTCGAGGCGCCAGCCGAGCCGCTCCACGTAGAAGCCCTTGGCACGGTCCACGTCGGACACCGGGAGAATGACGACTTCGAGCTTCATGTCCATGGCGATGCTCTCGCTTTCGTTGGTTCGTTCGTTCAGTCCTGGGCCTTGGCCCACCCTCGGGCTCGGGTGACACGTCCGGCATCAGTCACCTGACGGTGTGTTTCCGGGACCCGGGGCCCGGGGGCCCGGGGGCCTTGAGCAGGATTCACCGATTCGTTACCGGCACCTTCGGCACCGGAACGACTTGGGATACGTGTGAAGGATGGGTGCTCTGAGTCAACTGGCTCTCGGTGTACGGCAGTCCGGGCATCGGCACACCTGCCGGGCCACCACGCAGCCGCTCCGAGCAGAGCCCCTCGACCGATCACGGAAGGACAGATCTTGAGGAAACTGCTTCCCGCCTCCCGCGCCGGACGCGCACTTACGGTGGGCGCCGCACTCCTCTCCGCCGGTGCGGTGCTCGCCCCGGCCGGAACGGCAGCGGCGAGCACGACCACGGAGAGCCGGAGCCGGGTGGACTACGTCGCCCTGGGCGACTCCTACGCCTCCGCCCCGCTCGTACCCACCCAGGTCGACGCGACCTGCCTGCGTTCCAGCCAGAACTACCCCTCGCTGGTGGCACAGTCGCGGGGCGCGACGCTGACGGACGTCAGCTGCTCGGGTGCGACGACCGCCGACATGCGGTCTTCCCAGACCGACGGTGTCGCGGCTCAGCTTGATGCCCTCGGACGGGGAACCGACCTGGTCACCGTCACCGTCGGCGGCAACGACATCGGTTTCTCGACCGTGCTGGGCACGTGTGCCCAGCTGACGGCCACCGACCCGACCGGCACCCCCTGCCAGACCCACTACACGGGTACCGGGGCGGACCAGATCTCGGACGCGATCGACCAGACCGCGCCCAAGGTCGCGCGGGTGCTGCGCGGCATCAAGCACCGCGCCCCGCACGCCGAGGTCGTCGTTGTCGGTTACCCCGACCTCTTCCCCGACGACGGCGTGGGCTGCACCAGCAAGACCGTGCCGCTGGCCATGGGCGACTTCGCCTGGGTCCGCGACAAGGAGAAGGAGCTCAACGCGATGCTGGCCGGCCAGGCCCGTAAGAGCGGAGCGCGGTACGTGAACACGTACACGCCGACGATCGGTCACGACCTCTGCAAGCCCACCGGCGAGCGTTGGATCGAGACCTTCGCCCCCGAGACGCCGGCCGCGCCGGTGCACCCCAACGCCGCGGGTGAGAGCGCGATGGCCACCGCCGTCGAGAGCGCTCTCGCACGTCACACCTGGCACCGCTGACCTTCCTGGCGCAGCGCGAGCGCCTGGTACCCGGGCCGGTCCGGCACGTTCCCGTGCCGGGTCGGCCCTCTCGCGTGTCCGCGACAGGCGGGGCGCCCCTTCCGGCCCGGGACGGGTCAGAGAAAGCGGGCCGGCCCTGGGCCGTAGCCCGAGAGCACCACGCTCTCCGCCCAGTTCCACACCTGGGCGTCGGTGGGTACCCGAGTGTCGGTGGACCGGTCCCGCTCCGCGTGGCTCCAGGTCTCCCCGGAGGCCTGCTCCTCGGATACGGCTTGGACACGGCCGGATTTCCGTACGTGGGTGTGTGTCATGGCGGCCATGTCCTGTGTTCGTTCCGTGCTCAGGCGGCGCTGGCGTTGATGACGACCGGGATGTTGTCGCGCGTGGCCTTGGAGTACGGGCAGATCTGGTGGGCCGCGTGCGCCAGCTCCTCGGCGGTGGCCTGGTCGACGCCGCCGAGAACGGGGTTGAGTACCGCGGAGAGCGAGAACTCGCCGTCGTCACCGTGGGTGAGAGTGATCTCGGCCGTGATCGTGGTGCTGGTCAGCCGCACCTTGCGAAGGGCGGCAGCACGGCGGAGGGCACCGAGGAAGCAGGCCGCCCAACCCGCGGCAAGGAGCTGCTCGGGGTTGGTCGCGGTGCCCGCGCCGCCGAGTTCCTTCGGGAGGGCGAGGCCGGTCTCCAGCAGACCGTCGGAGGAACGGGCGTGACCGCCGTTCCGGCCTTCTCCGTCGACGTCGACAACGGCGGTGTAGCTGACTGCCATGGCTGTGCTCCCCTTCGGAATCAAATGATCTTGGACCCCTCCCACCGTGCATTTCACATGTCACCGGTTGAGGTGGTGATGAGATCATGGCAGCAGCATCCGTCACCCGTCAAGGTGGTGATTAATTTCTGCACGGATCGGCCCGGCCGGATCACGTCCGGCCGCCGCACCCTGAATGGCGAACGGCCGCACCGGGGTTGTGCCCCGATGCGGCCGGAGGTCCCGCGCGGGAACGCGGGTGCCCGGCTCCTACTACGGCAGCGGGAATCCGAGTTGTCCGGCGGCCAAGGCCGGCCCGTCGGAGCCGCCCCACCGTTCGTCTGGCCTTCCGGGGCGTGGGCAACATGTGATGACAGGCACACGTTACGCGATCTGTGCTGCCGCTCACACCTACGCAAGAAACACACGTTTTCGAGGTGACCCCAGAAAACATGTGTCTGGTGTACGGTACTGATGGGTCAGGCGCCGAAGAGGTGCGCCACACGCGCCGCGAGTAGGCAAGGGACCGAAGGGACCGTAGTTCAGGAACATCGCCGCCCTCGGCGCTTCCCTGGCGTTCCTTCGTGGCTCACCGGGGGCTCCGGGAGCCGCTCGTGCGACGTTCAGATGTTCATATCGCCTTGGTGCCGCAGAGCCGGCTTCCGGGAGAATCGTTCTGAGCGAAGAATCGAACTGTTCGAACAGGCGCTAGATATAGCGTAGATGTCTGATTCGTTCCATTCCGTTGAGCAGTGACCTCCTCACGCCAGCAGAAGGTTCAACCTCCGCAGGGACGCCCCACTTGCCGGGAGTCATGACCCGGGTGGCAAGCATGGCGTCTCATGGATCGCCCCTCATTGACCTGACGTACATGAGGGGCGATCAGCAGGACGCGTCAGGTGGCCCGACGGAGAGGGACGACGACCCGCTCCCCCAGGCGTCCCGGGGTCAGTCGGTAGTATCTGATGTGCCCGATCTTCTCGGACTCCTCCAGCCAGCCGAGCCCGATGACCTGTTTGCGGGTTCTGGAGAAGACGGGCGGCGCCATGCCGACCAGTTTGGCCAGTTGAGCCGCCGTCTCCAGAACGGCACCCGAGCGGTCAGTCGGGTGCAGAGCGTAGAGCATGACGACGAGACGCTGATTGGCCGTCATCCCGGCCGTGGCCTCCAGCAGCCTCAGGTTCTGCTGCTTGTCGTCACTGGTCACTTTGCCTCCCACCGTGCTGGGGTGTTCTCGTCAAAGCCCGGGATGTCCGGTGGATTACATGCTTTCACCGCTTCACGCTGTTCCAAGCCTGTTCCATGGAACGCGATGTAGGGGCTGATGCGATAGAGGTTGTAGTTCCCGATACGTCCACGGACAACCAGAACCCGGTGCTTGGTCAGCTTCCTGTTGATCTTCCCGACGGCGTCGGTCGACATGCCCACCCTTCTGGCCATGTCGGCTCCGGTGGCCCGCAACGGTTCCATCCCCTCCGGGGACACCCCGATCCACCAGAGGACGAGGAACTTCTGGCTGGGGGTGAAGGCTTTCGACTCGGTGATGGCTTCCACCCTGGCCTTGTCCACCTGAGTGTGCCTACCGGAGAAGGCGTACGGGGCATAGGGAACCGGCTCACCCGTGTCGGCGTCGACCAGTCTGCGTACTGCTCCCAACAGGCCCTCCGTGCATGGTTGTTGCCGCACTGTTCCTTGGGGACGGTCATTGAGCCACCTTGATGAACTTAACGTACATGAGCAGGAAGTCAATGAACTCCGCCTGTCGGCCGTGTCGCGTGCCGTCAGAAGCATCGGCGAGCCCTGACGGGCCGTAGCAGTGTCCCGGGGAAAAGGGGATCGCCACCCGGGAAAGACATGTACGTGACGTCAATGTACCGCTGTCGTAGAACAGTGGTACTCAGTCCTCTCGGACTGAGTACCGGGTTCCTGGGATCTGCCTCCGCTGCCACAGAAACTGCCTGGCAGTTCTGCCGAACTGGGTCACGACTCCTGTTTCCGCAGGTCAGAGACGCTTTCACGCTGTCGCTCTCTTACCCTTCCCACAGCGCCGTCCCGGGCTCTCCGTGCTGCCTCGGCTCGCTGTTCCCCCCGATGCATGCCCCTTCGACGACTCCCTCTCCCCCACGGCTCCCGCACCACAGAAAGCCCGCCACGACGTGCCGGCACGGAGGCACGGGGCGCGCGTGTGCCTCGGTCAGCCCCCAGGGAGCCCAGCCACGTCTCTTGCTTGTCATCGCCCAGCGGGAGCGGCGGCCGCTGCAGCCCTGAGTCGCGCGTCGGGGCGCCGGAACCTCGCCAGCGCGGAGAGACGTGCGTACGAGAACGCCTGTGGCCGACGCGAGCCATCGCTCGCGTCGGCCACAGGTGCACGGTTCAGTACCCGGTAATGGGCTACGGCTGAGTCAGGGAGTCGTTGTCTGCGATCCTCGACGCTCGCTCTGGTGCTTGTTGAGGATGCTCAGCATCTTGTCGAACTCGGTGTCGTTCATCTTCTTGATGAGATGCATCGCGATGTACCAGCCGTCGTCATAGGGAAGTTGCCGGGCAATCCGTGACTGTCCCTGGCTCTGCTCGGTGTCCGCTGACGGCGGCGAATCATGCGATGCCGACTCGGCCGTCTCCGGGGTCTCGACCGCGGAGACGGGGACACCGGAGGACCGAGGGGGCGCTTCACGTTCGGGCGCGCGGGTCGGCGGCACCGAGACCTCAGGGCGTGGAGTAACCGGGAGAACCGGGGAGACCTCCAGCTCAGGGGAATCGGGGAAGTCGATCCCCTCCCCCAGCTCCCGGGCCAGGTTCTCCTCGGGAACGCTTTCCTGAACCGGAGGCTCCTGAACCGGGTTGCGGTCCGGTGCGGACTCATCGTCGGGAGCAGCGGGCACGGGAGGCCGCCGCTCGGCTTCCTTGCGCGCCCGTTCGGCCTTGAGTTCCTGAAGGCCGGATTCCTGAAGGTCCTGGGGGAGCTTCGCGATCGAGCGCAGGAGCTCAACGGGCTCTTCTCCGACCACGGCCTGGAGTTCGGGTGCCAGGTTGAGCAGGGCAATACGCTGCGAGACCCATCCCTGGGACTTGCGGAGCCGCTTGGCCAGCTTGACCTGGGAGCCATGAATGGCGAGTAGCCGTTGCAGAGCGCGCGCCTCGTCCAGGGGGTCGAGGTCATTACGGTGAATATTCGCGACGAGCGCGGATTCGAGGATGGCGTCGCCGTCACTCCCCTGCTCGTCGTCGACCATGACGTTGAGATGGGTGAGACCCGCCTCGCGCGCGGCTGCCAGTCGGCTGCTGCCGTCCACCACCACATGGGTGGTGTCGGGTTCGAGGTCACCCGCACGGCTCGGGTTGGCCCTGAGGTAGGCGTCACGGTTCATCACCGTGATGGCCGCCTTCTGACCGTGCTCCTGGAGGCTGCCAACGAGTTCAGTGAGATCGCCCGTGCTGGTGCGTGGGTTCTCGGGATTGGGACTGATCCGCTTGACCGGCAGCCGAGTCGGAGGAGCCACCCCGTCGGTGGGAACCCCGGTCGCGGCACCGATGGCAGCCCGTCGGGCACTGACGGGTCGAGCACCTCCTCCGAAGCGTCCGGCTCCCAACTGGTCGGCCTTGCTCATGAAATCTCCCGGGCCAGTGCGCGCATGGCTACAGCCTGCTGTGAGGAGGGCGCGTAACTCAGCAGAGGCTGCTTCATGCGAACGGCCTCCTTCTGCTCCTTGAGGTCGCTGATGAGACCGACGACCTTCGGATCCTTTATGTCGACCCAGCCCTGCAAGGACGACGTGGCGATGTAGCCGCGACGGCTGTCGTAGAGGTTGACGACGATGCCCAGGTAGTCGATGTCGAGGGCCAGGTCGTTCCGGAGATCCTCTATCTGGTTCGTGAGCAGGTCGTAGGCATCCGCGGAACTGTCCTCCGCTTGAACGACGATGAGGGCTCCGGACTGCCCCGGCCCCTCGCTTTCGCGTCGCCGGCCGTAGTAGGCAGCCGCGTCCATGCTCAAGCCGAGGCTCGGCGGGCAGTCCACGATGATGACGTCGTAATCGGCTTCGAGCGGCAACAGAGCCCGCTCCAGCGCGCTCTCGCGAGCACGTACCGCCGACAGACGGACGTCGAGAAGAAAGGCGTCGTGGCAGGCGGGCAGGAGGTGCAGTCGTCCACCGAAGTGCTCTTCGTCGACGGAGACGATGAGCTCGCGCAGTTCGCCTTTGGCCTCGCCGGCCATGTGATTGGTGAGGCTGTCACCATGCATCGCCAGGGGAGCGGCACCCAGTTGGTTGGTGAGGTGACACTGGGGGTCGAAGTCGACGAGAAGGACGCGCAGTCCGTGTCCGGGCAGCTTCTCGACATCGAGCGGATCGTTGTCCGTCTCGACCGTGCCGTTCTGGCTCTCGCTGTCGCGAATCGCTGCGGTCAGAGCCTTGGCTACGCGGACCGGAAACAGTCGGTGGGGGTCTTCGGACAGTGCCTCCCCCACGCCTGCGGTGATGGCGGTCTTGCCCACCCCACCCTTCTGATTACAGACGATGACGCGGCGGGTGACTTCCGAACGCTGCACATCCGGTGCCGGGTTCGTGTCCAGCCAGAGCTGGACGGACTGGGCGAGTCCCTGGATGAGAGAGACACGTCGGTCCTCGCTGATGCCTCGGAACTCCTCCCACTGCCCGGGGGGCAGAAAGGTGGAGAAGGACTCAGCCCCACCGGTGTCCACGGAGGCGGTCGCGGAGGCGAGATCGCACCAGGCGGCAATGCCCTGCTCGACGGCAGTCTGGATGTCGATACCGAGTTGGGCGGTTCTGACCTTGAGGTTCTGCCGGAGCCATCCCGGCAGTTTGGAAACGACCTTGGCTCGGTCGCTCGAGGTGGCTGGCATACTCATGGCGCTACCTTACTAACGTCTTGGGTTTTCTGTTGCACCGACACGTTAGTTAGTACATCTCGGTGTTGGCGAGGGCCCTCCTCTCGCTATTACGGCGTAATAGGTCCGGTAAGTTCACTCGCTTCCCGGTTGACCTACTCCCCCACGTCCCGCACGCGCTCCGGCCAGGACGCCACAGCAACGGCACGCGCCTCACGAGCGGGCGTCAGAGCTATTACGCCGTAATAGGTCTGACGGCTCTCACCCTCCACCCGTTCACACCTCACATCAAGCACAACCTCCGTATCAGACCGGGGACTGTCCCCAAGAGTCATGATTTTCTGCTTGCGGCGTCCCGGTGGAGTCGGGCTCCCCAGGACACGGACATGCCCCGACAGGACCTGGAGGGTCTCGTCCTGCTCCCCTCGATCACCTGCGCACGATGCAGCCAGGTACTGATGCGCGCCCAGACCGGAGAGAGCTCGGGAGTTCTCACCTGCGAGTCAGTGTCCGGCCCATACAGCGCCGGCGCACGACCTGGTCCCAGAACGGGCCGAGAGCCTTGGCCTCCAAGGGGCCGCGTCCTTTCCGCTGCTCGGTGACAAGCTGTTCGCCGTGCTCGAGCAGAAGTTGACCAGGGGGCCGGGGGCGTACGGCTGACCTGCCAGAGGCCGGCCCGCCAGGCAGTGGAACGCGACGACGCGGCGGGGCGGCGGGGCGGGGGAAGGAGACCTGGCCAAGCGTAGATAGACCGCGGCGGCGCTCGCGGCGGCCTCGTCTACGAGGACAAGGCCCGATTCTCGATGGGATCAGCCGAGATTTTCGTGAAGCGGTAACGGAGCGGCTTGCGCCGCCGGTGCGCTTGGCCTGTGCTGCCCTGCGCCGGTGACCCGTCAGTTGAGGCAGGAGGACGCTGCAATGGTGTGAAGCGATGTTGCAGCAGCTCTTTCCCTACCTGGCCGCGGTGCTCGTGGAGCAAGTGCGGGTGGAGGACGGAAAGGTACTGCTTGTTGCCCGGACCCGGGATGGCAGGGCCGTGCCCTGTCCCGAGTGCGGTACTCCGGCTCGGCGGGTGTACAGCCGCTATCGACGGAGCCTGGCCGACGTCGGCGTCGGCGGGCGCCCGGTAGTCATCGACCCGTGTGTCCGGCGCTTGTTCTGCGACGCCGGACGCCGCGCCCGTCGGACCTTCGCGGAGCAGGTGGCAGAGCTGACCGTGAGGTACGGCCGCCGCACCGTCGCCCCCGCCGAGATTGTGCAGGCGATCGCTCTGGCCCTGGCAGGGCGGGCAGGTGCCCGGCTCGCGGCTGTCCTCAACATCCTGATCAGCCGGACCACCCTGCTCAATGTGGTGATGGCGATACGGGATCCTCCCCGGCCTGTGCTGCGCGTACTCGGCGTCGACGACTTCGCGACCCGACGGGCCGGCGATACGGGACCGTGCTCGTCGACCAGGATTCGCACCGCGTGCTGGACCTGCTTCCTGGCCGCGAGAAAGCACCTCTGGTCCCCTGGCTGTCCGATCACCCCGGCATCGAAATGATCTGCCGGGACCGGGCCGGCGCCTATGCCGAGGCAGCGCGCGCCGGAGCACCCCAGGCCCAACAAGTCGCCACCGCGTGGCACCTCTGGGACAACCTGGCCCACGCAGGCGGCAGCTCCCGATGTCGCCCTCAACCCGGACACCGGCGCCGAGAAGTGGCTGGTCACCCGCACGCGGGGACGCTACCGGGCGGTCCAGGACCTGCTGGCCCAGGGATGGACGATCAGCGTGATCGGACGTGAGCTGGGACTGGCCCGCCACACCGCCCGCCGCTACGTGCGCTGCGAGAACCCCGACGCCCTCGCCGACCGCGCCATCCGGCTGGCCGCCTACCGCCCCTACCTGATCAACCGCTGGAACCAGGGCTGCACCAACGCTTCCACGCTCTTCCGTGAGATCCAGGCCCGGGGTTCCCCAGGCCGCACTCCCCAAGCAGTCCCCCGGCCAAAAACCCAGGACCTCAGCGCGTGGATCACGAGTCATCCCGGACACCTACGAGCCGAGGAGGAACAACAACTCGACGGCCTTCGCTCCCGCTGCCCGCAGTTGGCCACGCTCCGCAGCCACGTCCACGCTTTCGCGCGCATGATGTGCGAGCGCACCGGTTCCGATCTCCCGGCATGGATCCGCGCCGTCCGCACAAACGGACTGCCACACCTGCACACCTTCAGCGACGGACTCAAGCGAGACCTGGACGCCGTCATTGCAGGTCTCACCCTGCCTTGGAGCAGCGGCCCCGTCGAAGGACACGTCAACCGGATCAAAATGCTGAAACGACAGAGGTATGGACGGGCCTCGCTCCCACTCCTGCGCAAACGAGTCCTTCGTCGGGTCAACGTCCCCAGGACGGGCTGCGCCACGCGACCACATCACTGCGGCGGTGGCTGTGGACCTGGGCCGACGGCAGCAACGTCTGGGACGAAGCACTCATCCGATAACCTCCTGCCCGCGGTCTCGGCGGACTGCAACCCATCTCACTGGAGATTGCGACAACCACCCTCTGATCCACTTCTAACGGGACGCGTCGAGTTGTCTCACTTTCCGGGCGGCCGCCAGAGCCAGTAGTGCTTCCTCGCTCAAGGCGACGGGACGAGCGGTGCGCTTCTCGATCTTGGCCAGTGCTCGCAGAACGGCATCGAGATACCGACGGAGACTCACCATCTGCAACGGCGTCTGGCAATGGGGGAGTACCGCCTCGATCTCCTCCCACCAGTAGTCGATGTCTTCGTCGCTCTCGAAGGACTCCCGCTGTTCCAGCAGACGTTCCACGACAGGCACCAGGAGCTCATGCCGTAGTTGGGCAACCTCCTGCGCCTGGCGCTCAGCAGCCCGCTCGCTGGCAATGCGTCGCTCGGCACGCAGCACTGCTTCCGGGGTTCGGCGCAGCGGGCGCGCCTGGGGGGTCTCATCGGTCAGCTCGACAGCTTTGAGACGCTTGGCTTTGTTGTAGGCAGCACTCGGTGCGTTGACCGCAAGCACTGGAGCCAACTCAATCCACTGGGCACCGGCTTGGCGGGCGTCATCCACCGCGTGCATCTGGTGGACGTCGACCTGCTCCCGTACGTACTCCCACAACTGCACACGCCTCAGCGCCGCGGCACGCTGGACTTCAGGCGTCTGTCTGCGCAATGCGTGCGCGTGCTTCTCCACATACAGCAGCGCGCCGAACAGCTCGTCGTCAGCCGGCATACGTTCCACATCCGGATCCTCCGCGTCTTCATGCAGCTGCCGCAACTCACCGACGACGGCGCGT
Source organism: Streptomyces sp. NPDC001068 (assembly GCF_042897315.1). Taxonomy (NCBI): domain Bacteria; kingdom Bacillati; phylum Actinomycetota; class Actinomycetes; order Kitasatosporales; family Streptomycetaceae; genus Streptomyces; species Streptomyces sp. NPDC001068. The sequence continues at coordinate 34,338 of NZ_JBIAYD010000024.1, forward strand.
GCATCCACCGAGCCGATGCGTACAGGTGCTTTGAGCAGCGGTTTTGTGGGGCGGCCCGCACTGCCCGCGCGCTTGGTCATGCCGACATCCTGCCCCACCGGACGCGATTCACATTCTGTGAATCGCGTCCAGGCGACGGTGCCTGGGTGCCGCCTATTACGGCGTAATAGGCGGCACCCAGGCACCCACCACCTAGAAACTGCTGGTAGAAGGGGTTTCCCCCGTTACCGTCTTCATTGGCTCTGAATGAGGCCTCCGCCCTACGGGGCCAGAGTGACTGCCTCCTCCTGACGTTGATGACCCGGGAGCTGCCAACAGGCCCGGAGGCATCGACGCGCCACCAAAAGGAGGCTCAAGCACCGACGGCACCAGGGCCGGGAAGAAGCAGTTCGACAAACGCCTTCCCAAGCCCAGAACCAAGCTCCGCTGTCGGTTGTCGGCTGACCTGGCGAACGCGCACGTGATCTGTCGAGCGACGTGGTGAGTTCTCAACTCACGTGGCGAGCGGGTGACGGCAGTAGCGTTTAGTGGCTTCTGGCTGTTTCTGGAACCACTTGGTGCGCCGCGACAACGAGGCTCGGCGGCCCAAGCGGGTGTACGAGGGCCGCGCATGGTGGTGCCCCGAGTGCTGGCGGGACGATATTGCCGGCGCGTACGACCGCTTCCACAGCCTGTACGAGGTGCGGCATCAACACCATGTGGCCCGCGGGACCAGTGCCTTCTTCCCTCCGCACCTGCGCCCCGACACGACCGAGGAGGTCATCTCAGACACCATGCGGGTGATCTGGGAGGGATGGGAAGGCTTCGTTGTGCCCGAGCGCGTGAGGTACATCATCGCCTACCGCATGCTGCTTCAGCGCGTGCCCAGGGAGAATCACCCACTGATGTCACCTTTCTCCGAGTTGTCGGAAATCCTCTCCGACAAGGAGCAACGCACACAGGATGATCCCTTGATGGGTCTGGAGGAGCAGTTCTTCCTCGATGAACTCATCGCCGAACGGCCCGAGCCGCAATGCAGTTACGTGCGGGAGCGACTGTTGTCGATCAGCCGCCTACAGCTGCCCGCGGCAGGCCCTGCGAAGTCGGCTACATCTCCGGCCTGACGAAGCGGGGGATCGCCGACCTCTACCCAGATGAGTCCACGGGTGATGCGCGGGACGCGTTCATGATCGCGAGCTGGAGAAGATCGTCGGGTTCGACGACGGCCGGCTGGCGAAGCCAACAGAGTCGCCGACCGACTCCACGGCCTGCTGACCCGGATCCAGCCGTCGCTATACCGAGGCCGCGAGTTGGCATCGGGACCGGAGCGCTCATCCTGTTCGAGGCCGACGACAGCAGCATCTTCCCGAACGACGGTCACCTCGCTGTCTACGCCGGCCTCGCACCTCTCGTTCGGGGTCGTCGACCACGGCGAAACGCCCTCCGGCCAGAGAGAAAGCAGCTCAAGCGGAAACGAGCGCGAGCCAGGACCTATTACGCCGTAATAGCTCGGGGACTTGTCAGTACAGATCGCGGACGAACGAGGTCGGCGCGACAGGCCTGTCGGGTCGGTAGCGGCAGGGCTGGGTGAGGGAGAAGAGCGCGCCGACATTGATCAGGCTCCTGGCGGGCTGGCTGACTCCGGCCCTTGAGCTGAAGGCCAAGGCAGCAACGGTGGTCGGCGAGCCAGCAGGACTCGATCATCAGGTCCCAGAGCACCTGCTCGGCGGCGACGATCTCCTCGACCGGCCGGGCGGCCAGCAAGGAAGTTGCTTCGCGGGCGATCGACTCGCTGTCGCGTAGGTTGATCGCCCGGTCGCGGGCCGCCGCAATGAGCTCTCAGAACTGCTCAAGCTTCATGCGGGGAGCATGCCATCTCGAACTGACAGAAGGAGTTCTCGGCCGTTGGAGATCAGGCTGCCGCCTTCTCCGCCTCCAGGCTCGGGTTCGGGTTCGGAAAGGCGACCAGTCCATCGAAGGGAGTGCGCTCCTGGAGGCAGCGATAGAGTTGTCCGAGCATCCAGTTGAAGAGGTTACGCAGGACAGCCGCATGCCAGTCTCCGTGGACGGCACGGCGGCGCCGGTCGTTCTTCACCCTCCGTCGTATGATGCCCGACTTCTTACCGGAGGTCCTGGGGATCGGCGAGGCAGCGTCATTAGCCTTCGGACCGTGGGCGCCCGGCGAGGTTGTCAGCGGCCGTGCAGCCAGCGTCGAGCTGGATGAGGAGGGCGAGCATCTGCTTGCCGAGCGCGGTCTCGACCAGCGGCGGCTGGTGAGCACTCGGCGCGGAACACCTCGCGGAGTCGGCCAGCCTCGGTCTCGATGCCACTCTTCCCGTTCCGCCAGGTGGCGAAGGTGTCCAGGCCGGACGAACAGTACTCGCGCAGCAGGGACCGGAGCTGGTTGGAGTTCTGCTGCCGGACTCAGGGGGCGTCCTGCTGGGCGCGGGCCAGGACGGCGGCGGCGCGGGCGAGATCGCTGTCCTGTGGCAACGGCCGGTTGGCGTGCATTTTGGTGCGGCGGGTGTTCACCAGGACCAGGGCGTCGCCAGGGTCGAGCTTCCTGCGGGGGACGGAGTGGCGGTCTCGGTAACAGGCGGTTTTCATCGGCTTGGTCGCGAACACCTGGCGCCTGCCGAAAACGCAGCACGGCGACGAGCAGGCAGCGGCGGGTAGGAAGACAGAGCGTGTGGTCAACTGATCGCCGCCCAGCTGTGGGCATGCAGAAGAACTCCGTAAAGGGTTCCCGCCTCTCGGCACGGTGGAACAGTCACTGTTCCGATCCGGCAGGGGAGTGGCCGGCCAGTGCTGTCTCATCGGCGGGACCCTGCGAGGGCAGGGTACAGCACGAATCGACGCATAAGCGCTCATCGTCTGTGGAGCAATGCTTCAAGCCCGTCTTCGGGGGCTCCAGGTTCACGGGCAGGGTCTGAGTGACTCAGGGGAGGGACTGCCATCTTTGGTCCCTTGGGGTCAGTCCCTGGAATCCTTGCAGGTCAGAGCCTTGCGGGGCTCAAAAGTAGGGACTGTAGGGACCGAACTCCGCAATTATGACGTAGACAAGAGATGTTTTCGTACGCGCGGGCGTATACAACACACATATCTAGTACAGCTCATAATTGCCGAGTTAAGTCCCTACAGTCCCTGATTCGGGGAGGGGCACCCCATCTGAGCTGCGGAAACCGCGTCAGGGTCCGAGCAGGTCCGGAAAATTCAGCCCCTGAGTTCCGGTCCCTGGACCCTTTCGGTCCCTCGCTCCCGCCCGTCACCGCCCGCCACCGCCAGCTCCGGCACGCAGAGGCGAAGCCCACTGTGCTGTTCGGTCCCTTCAGCCCCTAGGGTGGGTGTCACTCACGCAGCAAGGGACCCAAGGGACCCAGGGAACTGATAGAAACGGCACGCGGGTCAGATCTGCCCGCTTTTTGGCGAGGGTGGGCCTTACACTCTTTCGCATCAGAGTCCCTTCGGTCCCTGACAACGGCAGCCCTCGCACGTCAGGTGTGCAAGCGACCGGGCAGACAGAAGAGACAAGGAAGATTCCCGTGCCACGCGAAGGTGAGAGCCGCGACAGTGCAACCACTGTCGCCCCTGGCTTGCCGAGAGCCGTGGCCCGCTGGTGTGCCGCCCAGGGCTGGCCTGTGCACCCTCTTGCTGCCGGCCGGAAGACCCCTGTCCGGAACTGCCCTCAGTGTTCCGGCAGACACCACCAGCCCGCTACGTGCCCCTGTGTGCCCGCAGGACGCCCTTGCCACGGCTTTCACGCCGCTACCACCGACCCTGCGCTCATCGCCCGCTGGTGGGCCGTCAGGCCCTCTCCAGGAGTGGGTGTGGCCTGTGGGCCGGCCTCGCTGGTGGTCATCGACATCGACGCGCACCAGGCCCCGGTCCCGCACCGGGACCTACTTCTGCCCGGGATCAGGATCCCGGCCGGGGTCCAGCTGGAGGGGCTTGCCTCGGGTTTCGACACGTTGGCGTTGCTCGCGGCCTACCGTGGTCAAACCTCCCCGGCAGATGACGAGCACACGTTGCGCGTACGTACCCCCTCGGGAGGGCTGCACGTCTGGTACCGGAATCCGGACACTTCTACCAGATACAGGTGTTCGACAGGTTCCGCCCGGCACACGGCCCTGGCCTGGCAGGTGGACGTGCGTGCCGACGGTGGCTACATCGTCGCGCCGGGGACCAGAACCGCACAGGGGGTCTACCGTGCGGAGGGTTCCGCCCGGCGCCCCGCTGTCCTGCCGGAGTGGCTCAGTGCCGAACTGCGTCGTACGGGACATGTGATCGGATCCCGGAAGGCCGCCGCTGCGGAACCGTCCCTCCCAGAGCTCCCGAGGCATCGGCCCGCTGCCGCCGAGCAGCTCGTCGATCCGCTGATCGCCCTCGTCGCGGAGTGTGCGGCGGCCTCGGAAGGGACCGGTTTCACGGAGAAGCTCAATCGGGCGGCATATACGGCCGGCGGGCTGGTCGGCGCCGGGCATCTCGACCACGCGACCATTCGGGACCGACTTGTTCGTGTCGCCCACCATGCCCGCCCCTGGCAGCAGGCACGCAATGAAAAGATCGTCGACGACGCCCTTGCCGTAGGGTCCGTCCGCCCTCTCCACCTCAAAGGACGTCCATGAGCAGCAGCGTCGAAGGCTCACCGCGTTTCGATCCGCAGGCGGCCGCTCAGCAGATGCTCGACCTGGAGACGGTGGATCTGGCGGTACCCCCTACCAAGTTTCCCGCACAGGGCTCGGCGAGCGGCGCGGGCCCGACCCCGGTGGCCGGTTCCGCGTTCTCCACCTCGATGGTGCCGCCGTCCCTGTCGGACCGCGGCAACGCCCGTCTGTTCGTGCAGCTCTACCGTGACCAGTTCCGTCACGTGGAGGGCTTGGGCTGGTTCGCCTGGGACGGCTATCGCTGGAAGCGCGCCGGTGGGGAGAAGGCCGCATTGTGGGCGGCGGGGGAGATGGCGGAGGACATGCCCGTCACCGATCCCCGCGGGGTGTTCGGCGTCCGGGACCTGGCCCAGCACAAGCGGCGCACGCTGTCCACCACCGGCCTGAAGGCCCTCCTCACCCAGGCGAAGGCGTCCCCGGACATCTCTGTGGACCCGGACAAGCTGGACGGCGACCCCTACGCCCTGTGCACGCCCGTGGGGGTGGTCGACTTGAACAGTGGATCGCTGCGCAAGGCCGACCCCACCCGTGACTTCCACTCCCGGGCCACCAGCGTGGCCCCGCAGGACATGGAGACGCCCCGCTGGCACCGGTTCCTTGCCGACACCTTCGGGGACGACGCCGAGGGCAGGGAGATGATCGGCTTCCTGCACCTGCTACTCGGGTACTCCATCACGGGGGACGTCGGAGCCCAGGTGCTGCCGTTCTTGCACGGTGAGGGGAAGAACGGCAAGTCCGTACTGCTCGACATCATGATCCAGATCCTGGGTGACTACGCGGACGCGGCCCCGCCTGGCTTCCTGATGGACCGCGGGGCGTTCTCGGAGCACTCGACCGAACTCACCGAACTGCACGGGCGGCGCCTGATCGTGTGCAGTGAACTGAAGCCGAACGACAAGTTCGACGAGGCGAGGGTGCGGCTTCTGACCGGCGGCGACAAGATCAAGGCGCGCCGGATGCGTCAGGACTACTTCTCGTTCACCCCCACCCACCATCTGTGGTTGCTGGGCAACCACCGTCCGGAGGTCTCCACCGGCGGTTTCGCCTTCTGGCGGCGTATCCGGCTGCTGCCCTTCACCCGGACGGTCCCGGCCCACCGGCGGATCGACAACCTGGCGTTCGAACTCGTTCGCGACGAAGGCCCGGGCATTCTGCACTGGCTGATCGAAGGGGCCCAGCGCTATCTGCGCACCAGAGACCCCCTGGAGGGCCCGGACAGGGTTCGGATCGCCACCACCGCGTACGCGACCACCGAGGACCACATCGGCCGATTTCTGGCCGAATGCTGCACCCGCGACGGCGACTCCGGCAAGGAACTCAGAGTCGAACAAGGGCTTCTCTACACGGAGTACAGCTCATGGTGCAATGCGGGTGAAGGGATCAGGCCGGCGACCCCGAGGGCCTTCGCCAACCGGGTCCGGCAGGAGGTCGGCGTGACCTCGCCGACCGACATGATCAAATCGAACGGGCGGAAGTACTACCCGGGTATCGCCCTCCTGGAGCACGCATGACGGCTGTCGAGGGTCGGCCGTCTCCACCACGTGCCCTACACCGTTGTCGTCGTGCGCTCTACCATGGTGGCCAGGCTCCGCGCGCGGTGGCCCCGACAGAGCGGCCCGTCACCCGGCGGTCGGCGGGCCGGAGTGACACGGACAGATGTCCGGCCATGCCCCCATGGCCGGAGAGCACGCCGACGAAGGAGGGGCTGCAGCCATGAGTTCGCTGTTGACCGGGAGCGACCTCATCCACGAGGCAGAGGTGGTGTGGCTGGAGAACCTGGACAGGCTGGACTACGTCCGGCAGGCGCTGGACAAGACCAGGCGCCGTAACACCAAGCCGCCGTACGCACGCGACGGGCGGATGGTCGGCTACGCGCTGCTGAACGAGGACGCTTCCCCTGACCCGGACAGCGGTCTGTACAAGCGACGGGTGTTCTTCCTGTTGCCGCACGACCGAGACAGCCATCCCGACGGCCTGTACCGGGAGGGCGCCCCGGGCGAGGCCGTGGACCCGCGAACGATCGCCCCCACGCAGCCGGGGGCGAAGACACCGAGATCGCAGAGCGGTTCGGTGGCCATAGCTTCGGCCCCCTGACCCCCGGCTCGCTGCAGCCCTTCCGCGCGGACCGGCTGGTTCGGAAACGGTTCTTCCGGGAGGTACGGGCTGACAGCTCTCCGGTACTAGCACGGTCCGCGCCGGGTGCCAGGTTCACATGCGCCGGCCCGGAGTGGGCCGACGCACTCCACGAAGGTGCGAGCGCCGTCTAAACGGCGTTGTCGCGTACCGCGGTGTTCCGCAGGACGAAGGCACGAACGGTGTCCGCGAACAGCTCGGGCTCCTCGATGTGCCCCATGTGCCCGCTGTTCTCCAGCATCAGCAGCTGCGAGTCGGGGATCAGCTCGTGCAGTTCGAGCGCCCAGCGCGGCCCGCAGATGACGTCGTGCCGGCCGCCGATGACCAGAGCCGGTACCCGCAGGTCCTTGAGCCCCGCGCGGTCGTCGATGACGTCGGGCTTGAGGTCCTCGGCCAGCCCTGAGATGTACACGGCCCGTAGAGCGTCGCGGAGCGGCGCCAGCCGCTCCGCGTGGCCCCAGTAGTCGGCGAAGTACGACGGCAGCACGCCGCGTGCGACCGCCAGGGTCTGCTCGTCGCTGGAGATGGCCGACATGGCGCCGAACGCGGCGAGCACGTCAGGCAGCCCCGGGTGGCCGGCATGCTTGGCGGCGAACGCCTCGACCATGCGGCCCGCCTCCGCGCCGTGCTCGGGCCCGGTGACCGGCGCGCCCTCGTACAGCACAACGCCTGCCAGCTGTCCGGAGCGGTGGAGGGCGTGGTACGCGGCCACGAACGCGCCGTGCGAGTGCCCCAGCAGATGTATGTCCGCCGCGCCGAGGTGCTCGATCAGGGTTTCCAGCGCGCGGCTGTAGCGCTCCCGGGTGTACCCGTGCGGGTGCGAGGGGAGACGGCTGTCCTCGGCGGTGCCGATGGGTTCGACGTAGACCATCGTCAGATGTTCCTCGAGGGCGGGCATGCGCAGGTAGTCCCAGGAGATGCCGGGCCCGCCGGAGTGCGCCACGCACACCGGGCCGTTGCCCTGGACGTGATAGCGCTGGAGGACTCCGTCCGCCCGGAAGGTGTGGGTTCCGGGGGAGAGGGGGCCGGTGTGTGCGTCGGAAGTGTTCATCGATGGTCTCCATCAGGTTGGTGAGTGTGCGGAACACCGACAAGACGTCGACAGGCCTGGAAGGTTGGATCGACTTCGTGTGACGTGGGACACATCTGGTTCGCCGGTGTCCCGGCGGCCGGGAGTCAGCGTGTGTTCGCGCGGCGCGCGGAATGGTGCAGCGAGACCTGGTCGAAGCGGCCGCCGTCCAGGGTGATGATCCAGGCGACGCCGGGCGGGCAGTGGTCCGGGTCGTCCGGCGGGTTGATGAGTTCCATCTCCCACACGACCAGGGACCGGCCGGCCACCACGTGCAGCGGACGCTGCCGCACGCCTGCCGCGAGGTCACCGTCCATCCCCGCCAGCAACAGCTCGGCCCCGCCGAGCCTTTCCCCTCCCGCGAGCAGCGTGACTCCGGGGGAGTAGCGGTCCTTGAGCACCTTGGCGAACTCGCCGCGCTCGGCGGCCGCGAGCGTCTCGTGCGCCTCGTGCCAGCTGTTCTCGGTCCGCCGTACCGCGTCCTCGTGCGCCGAGTCGGCGGTTCTGGCGAGGGTCTGGACGAGGGCCGCGCGCGCCTGGTTCAGCCGGCTGCGCACGGTGCGGACGGGAACCGCGCAGGCCTCGGCTATCTGCTGGTACGAGGTGATCCCGGTGGAGAAGTAACGCAGGACGAGCGGGAGCCGCACGGTGGGGGAGAGCGCCTCCACGGCCTCCCAGATCCAGTCCCGCAGCACATGGCTCTGCAGGACCTGCTCCGGTGTCGCGCCGCCCGACGGCAGGGGCGGCGACTCCACCGGTTCGACGCGCCAGGCGGTGCGCAGTACGGTTCGGCAGTGGTTGCGCACGATCATGCGCAGCCAGGGACCCACGGCCTCCGGGGCACGGACGTCCACGATGCGGCGCAGCGCCACCAGGGCGGTCTCCTGCATGACGTCGTCCACGTCGGGTCCGGGCCCCAGCAGGCTGAGCGCCACCGCACGCATCCCGGGCCGGTGCCGCTCCAGCAGCCGGGCCAGGGCAGACACGTCGCCCGCCTGTGCGGCCAGGGTCAGCGCCGCGTCCTCCGGCGTCCCGGTATCCCCCGCCAGTGCGGTCATGCGATTCCTTCCGGCCCTGTGACGTTCCTCCGGCCCCGGCCACTCAGTACCAGTGGTTGGCCTGCCAGAAGGTCCAGGCCTGGCAGGGGCTGCCGTAGCTGCTGTTCATGTAGGTGAGGCCCCACTTGATCTGGGTGGCCGGGTTGGTCTGCCAGTCGGCGCCCACGGAGGACATCTTGGAGCCGGGCAGCGCCTGGAAGAGGCCGTAGGCACCGGAGGAGGCGTTGACCGCCTGGTAGTTCCAGCCGGACTCGTGGCTCACGATGTTGCTGAAGCACTGGAACTGGCCGCCGGCCACCATCTGCTGCGCCATCGCCTGGATCTGCGACACGGAGTACGAGCTCTGGACCGCGAAGGTGACGGAGGAACGGCTGGCCGCTTCCTTCGCCTCGGCGCGCTCCTTGGCCTCCTTGGCCTCCTTCGCCGCCTGCTCGGCCTCGGCCTTCTTGGCGGTCGCGGCCTTGGCCGCCGCCACCCGGGCCGCCTGCTCGGCGTCCTTTTTGGCACTCGCGTCGGCCTGGATGGCCACGGCGTCGGCCTGCTGCGTCAGGGACGCGGTCTGCACCGTCGCCTGCTGACCCGCGGGGATGTCCGCGAGAAGCGTGGCGTCGGCTGCCGTCGCCTCAGCGTCGTTGGGCTGTGCGACGCTGCCCGAGGCAACACCGACAACGCTTCCGACGGCGGTGACCGCGGTGGCCGAGGCCACTGCGAATCCCCGGACCGAAATCCGGCTCACACGTTCTTCCTTCCGGCTCGTCGCTGGTCCATGCCGTGACCGTGGTGCGGGCATGGACCCGCTGGGTACGGCGGTCGGAACACTCTGTCGCGCGGAAGCCGGAGGTGCAATCCCGGCGGAGGTGTGGATGCTCACACCTGAGCGATGCAGGAGCCGGAGGGAGCCCCGGACCTGCAGTGACATGTTGACACATGTTTACTGTGGTACGTTCCTTGATCGGCCGGTCCTTGCGACCCGCGTGTGTCCGCCCGTTCAGGTGTGAAGGCGGCACGAATGCAGATGAGAAAGGCGCAGGGATGTCCGCCACGCAGGTGCCGGTCAGAGAAAGCACACGCCTCTTCGGGGAACTCCTCGCAGTCCACGCGGTCATGGTCCGGGGCGCGGAACTGGTGGGCGGCTCCTTCACCCGGCTGGCATGCGGTGCGGACGTCGACACGAAGACCCTGGTGGCGACAGCGCGCTGGTTGGTCGCCTTCGTGCGTCATCACCTCGACGCCGGGGGTGAGATCCTGCGCCCCGCGCTGGGGGCTTGCTTCCCCGGCCTGGTCCACCGGTTCGACCGGCTGGCCGAGGAGGACCACACGCTGGTCTGCCTGCTCGACGACCTGGAGCGCGTGCTCCTGCGGATCGCCCAGGAGCGCAAGGTCGGCGGATCGGTGGACTGGGGGCATGCCATGAAGGAGGGGACGCTCGCCTCGCATCGGATCCAGGACGAGTTGGCCCGGCACCGCGCGGCCGAGGAACCCCAGCTGAGGTGGCTGTTCGCCAAAGCCCCGGACGAGGATCTTCCGGGGCTGCGCAAGGCGGTCACGGACGGCCTTCCGCGGAGCGGGGCACACCTGGTCTTCGGTCTCCTGGCACATCCCGAGCCGCTGCCCGGCGCGGACCGGGTGTGCGCCCGTTTCCCGGCGCCGGTGCATCTGACCCGGGGAATGCTCGTGAGCAGGTTCCGCCGGACTCTCAGAGATCTGGCCGCCGAGTGAGCCCCGTCCTTGCGGCGCCGGACCGCGGCATCGCGGGGTCAGTGCGCGGACACCGCGGGTGACGTCTTCTTGCGGGCGCGGTAGGCGGCGGCCTTGATCTTGTTGCCGCACGACTCCATGCCGCACCACTGGCGCCGCGTGCCCCGGGAACGGTCGATGTAGACGCGCGTGCACTCGGGATTGCCGCACTCCTTCATGAGCGGGACGTCCGGGCCGCTGAGCAGTTCGACGGCCTGCCGGGCCACGGTCGCCAGCGCCTGTGCGGAGGTCGCCACGGTGAGCCGTCCGTTCTCGGTGAGCTGGGGCGTGACCGGTGGCCTGCGCGCGGCGGCGTTGACCGTGTCCAGGGCCTCCGCGTCGAACCCCTCGCCGAGGCGGCGGTCGGTGACCAGTCGGTAGATGGCCTCCCGGACGGCGGTGGCCTCCCGGACGTCGTCCTCGTCGCCCGGTGTGACGGAGTCCACCAGCCCGGACTCCAGGTACCAGGCATTCAGCCGCTCGGGCGTCACGAACATTTCGAACCGGGTCGAGCGACGGGCGCGGAGCGTGGCGGCGAAGTCAAGGGCCGGATGCCCGCATACGAACACATGGTTAAGATTCACATCACCATTTTGACAGGTGACTTCTTTCGATGCAAGGTTCGTCACCGTCCCAGATGGTGCCCGCTCGCCTCGGCATGACCGGGATCCCAGGGCAGCCGAGGCGCTTCGCGCAGGTCGTCACTCCTGCGGCCGGCCCCATTCCGGCGTAAGCCGAAGTTCGCGGCCGTGCCACCGCCGGCGCAGCCAGCGGTCGTGGCTCGCCAGGACGATCGCGCCGGGGCCGGACCCCAGGGCGTCCTCCAGCTCGTCGCACAGGGCGGGGGAGAGGTGGTTGGTGGGCTCGTCGAGCAGGAGCAGCTGGGGCGGGCGGGCGACCAGCAGGGCCAGTGCCAGGCGCCTGCGCTGTCCCACCGACAGTTGCCCCACCGGTCTGTCGATGTCCGCGTCGTGCATCAGCCCGAGAGAGCCAAGTGGCACCTTCTGCGCCCGTGCCGCTCCCAGCGACAGTTCGTAGACCTCCCCGACCATACGGTCGGACCGGTCGAAGACCGTGTCCTGGGTGAGCAGTCCCACCGTCAGCCCACGCCGCCGATGTACCTCGCCCTGCGCGGTGAGACGTCCGGCGAGTACGGCGAGCAGGGTCGACTTGCCCGCCCCGTTGCCGCCTGTGACCAGAAGCCGGTCCGTCGCCGGCACGGCCAGCTCCGCCAGGGTGAGTCGGCCGGGCACCTTGACGTCCCGCAGCGACACCAGGGGCCGCGTGCCCTCTTCGGCCCGCGCGGCCAGGTCCGCGCCCGAGAACCGCAGCGGACGGGGCGGTTCGGCCACCTGGGCGCGCTCCAGTTCCTCCAGTCGTCGCGCGGCGTCGCGTACTCGGCGGGATACCGAGTTCTGCACTCGGCCCGCCCGGTGCCCGTACCCCATCTTCTCGTTGTCGGTACGGCCCCTGTTCGGCGCGACCCGGTGCGCGGTCACACCCGCCGACACCCGCAGTTCCGCCAGTTCCTCCTGTTCCTCGGTGTACCGCTGTTCCCAGCGCTGTCGGTCGGCGCGCTTCTGCGACAGGTAGGCGCTGTAGTTGCCGCCGTAGCGGACCGGGCCGTCCACCGCGGGGTCGAGGTCGAGCAGATCGGTGCAGACGGCATCCAGGAACGCTCGGTCGTGGCTGGCCATCACCACGACCCCGGGCAGACCGCGGATCTGCTCCTCCAGGAAGCCGGCGGCGGCGTCGTCCAGGTGGTTGGTCGGCTCGTCCAGGAGCAGCGCCGACGGCCGCCCCACCAGGAGCGCGGCCAGTGCCAGCCGGCCGCGCTGCCCGCCGGAGAGCGAGCCGAGAGTACGTTCGTGCCCGAAGGCACCCAGGCCCAGGCCGTCCAGCACCAGGTCGGCGCGGCGGTCAGCGTCCCAGGACTCCCGGGCCTCGGCCTGCTCCAGACGCCTGCCGTAGGCGTCGAGGAGTTGTGCGTGGCCGGGGTCGTCCTCCGGTGTGCGGGCCATCCGCTCTGCGAGGCGGTCCAGCTCGGCGAGATCCTCACGGGCCTCGCGCAGCGCTTCGTCCAGCACCGCGGCGATGGTCGAGGCGGCGTCGAACGGCATCTCCTGGTGGAGGAAGCCGAGGTCGGCGGGGCGCGTGACGCTGCCCGCGTCGGGTTCGTCGACGCCGGCGAGCACCCGCAGCAGGGTGGATTTGCCGACGCCGTTCTCTCCGATGAGGCCGATGCGGTGACCGGGCGACGCGGTCAGGGAGACGCCGTCGAGCACTCGGCGGCCGCCCGGGGCGCGGACGAGGTCGTGGGCGAGCAGAGCGGGCTGGGGCACAGGGACCGTCCAACGTCAGAGGGTGGTCGGCCCGCGGGGCACGGGGCCTCGGACGCGGGCCATGTCGCGCGCCCGCAGGTCACACCGCGGGGGCCGCTGTCTCCTTGAGTGATCCGTCGGCCAGCAGCAGCCAGCGGTTCACCCCGATCTCCGCGAGGAAGCGCTCGTCGTGGCTGACCACCATGAAGGCGCCCTGGTAGGAGTTGAGCGCGCTCTCCAACTGGCCCGCGCTGACGAGGTCGAGGTTGTTGGTGGGCTCGTCGAGCAGCAGCAGGTGCGGGGCCGGTTCGGCGCACAGCACGCAGGCGAGGGTCGCGCGCAGCCGCTCGCCGCCGGAGAGCACGCCGACGGGCAGGTGTGCGCGTGCGCCTCGGAAGAGGAAGCGGGCGAGCAGGTTCATGCGCTCCGCCTCCGGACGCTCGGGGGCGAACGCGGCGAAGTTCTCGGCGACGGTGCGGTTCAGGTCCAGCAGGTCCAGGCGCTGCGAGAGGTAGGCGACCCGGCCGCCGTTGCGTGTGATCTCCCCACCCTCCGAGGTCAGTTCGCCGGTGACCAGACGCATCAGGGTGGTCTTGCCGGCGCCGTTGGGACCGGTCAGGGCGATCCGCTCGGGGCCCCGGACGGTCAGATCGACACCGCCCGCGCCGAATACGTCCTTGCTGCCGAGGCGGACCTGCATGCCCTTGCCGAGGAAGAGGTTCCGTCCGGCCGGCACTTGGGTGTCGGGCAGCTCCAGGGTGAGGCGCTGCTCGTCGCGCACAGCGCGTCCGGCCTCGTCGAGGCGGGCCTTGGCCTCGCTGACCCGGGAGGCGTGCATGGTGCCGGCCTTGCCCGCGGCCTCCTGTGCGCCGCGCTTCATGTTTCCGGCGAAGATCTTGGGCAGACCGGCGTTCTTGAGGTTCTTGGCGGCGTTGCTGGCGCGGCGCTCGGCGCGCTCGCGGGCCTGCTGCATTTCCCGCTTCTCCCGTTTCAGCTCTGCCTCGGCGTTGCGTACGTTCTTCTCGGCGACCTCCTGCTCGGCGCGCACCGCCTCTTCGTACTCGGTGAAGTTACCGCCGTACAGGCGGAGTTCGTCGCTTCCCAGTTCGGCGATGCGTTCCATGCGGTCGAGCAGCGCGCGGTCGTGGCTGACCAGCAGCAGACACCCGGTGAAGTCGGAGAGCACGTCGTAGAGCTTGTGCCGGGCTTGGAGGTCGAGGTTGTTGGTGGGTTCGTCGAGGAGCAGGACGTCGGGGCGGCGCAGGAGCTGGGCGGCGAGGCCGAGGGAGACCACCTGTCCGCCGCTGAGGGTGCTCAGGGTGCGGTCGAGGGCGATGTCGGCGAGACCGAGGCGGTCGAGCTGAGCGCGGGTGCGCTCCTCGATGTCCCAGTCGTCGCCGATGGTGGTGAAGTGCTCCTCGCCGACGTCGCCGGATTCCACGGCGTCCAGGGCGCGGATCACCGCGGCCACGCCGAGTACCTCGGCGACCGTGAGGTTCCCGGTGAGCGGCAGGCTCTGCGGGAGATAGCCGAGCGTGCCGCCGACGGACACCGAGCCGGTGGCGGGTTTCAGCTCTCCGGCGACCAGCTTGAGCAGGGTGCTCTTGCCGGAGCCGTTGGGGGCGACCAGGCCGGTTCGGCCGGTGGTCACGGTGAAGGACAGGTCCCGGAAGACGGGGGTGTCGTCGGGCCAGGCGAAGGACAGGTTGGAGCAGACGACGGAGGCGTCGGACATGGAGGCGACCTCGGACCGGTGAGGGGCAGAGAGAGCTCTGCCCTGGGCAGACGTGGGAAAAGGGGTACGACGAAACGGACCACTGCGGCGGCGCTTCCGAGCGCCGGCCGGTGGCCGTCAGGTCCGGGTCTCACCCGGAGATGTCGTCGTCACCCGCCACGTCTGCGTCTCCTCGATACACGATCAACGTTCCCTGAAGCCTAGCATCCGACGCTCCCTCGGCCGGCGTCCGTCCGGGAACGGGAGACATCCGTACATGTGTGCCCTGTCTTACATGTCGTGTTGTTGACAGTGCGAGCGCGGCCGTGTCACCATCGTCACCAGTTTAACTGGTGACGCAATCGTGTGTGCGTAGCCGACAGGGCTCACACGTGTGGGCCCAACCGTCACCGCCGGGATCGCCGCCGCTTAGAAGGAGCACGCTGACCATGGCAGGAAAGCCGAAACGGGGGGCCGAGGGCGCACCGGTGGGCCGTCGGGCGATGCTGGGCATGCTCGGCGCCGGCGCTGCCGGACTCGCCGCTGCGCCCTACCTCCAGCGCGGCTGGGAGAACGTCCTCGCCGCCGCCTCCCAGGTCGATGCCACGGGCCTGACCGGCCTGCTGCCGAACCCGGGCGGCTTCCGGTACTACAGCGTCGTCGGTTCGGTACCGCGCAAGGACGAGACGAACTACGCGCTGCGGATCACCGGACTGGTGGAGCGGTCCAAGAGCTACACCCTCGACCAGCTGCGGGCGATGCCGCAGAGCCGGGTCGTGCACGACGTGGTGTGTACCGACGGATGGCGTGTGGAGAAGACACCTTTCGACGGTGTGCGGCTGGCGGACATCCTCGACGACGCCGGAGTGCGTTCCCCGGGCGCGGCGGTCCGCTTCACCTGCTTCGACGGCGCCTACAGCGAGAGCCTCACCCTTGAACAGGCCCGCCGCTCGGACGTCCTGGTCGCCCTAAACATGCAGGACAAGCCCATCACGCACGAGCACGGAGGGCCCGTCCGTCTGTACGTGGCCCCCATGTACTTCTACAAGTCGGCCAAGTGGCTGTCCGGAATCTCGGTCACCGACAAGGTCGTCCCCGGCTACTGGGAGGAGCGCGGATATGCGGTCGACGGCTGGCTCGACGACGCGGACCGGCACGATGACGCGGCCTGAGGCGGCCGGCCGGGTCCGCCGCTTCACCGCCGCCGAACGCTGGGTCCACCGGAGCACCGGCCTGCTGATGCTGGTGTGCCTGGTCACCGCCGCCTGTCTGTACCTCGGGCCGCTGGCCCAGCTCGTCGGACGGCGGCACCTGATGGTCACGCTGCACGAATGGTCCGGCATCTCGTTGCCGTTGCCCTTCCTGCTGGGGCTGTTCTCGCCCGCCTTCCGCGCGGACCTGCGCAGGATCAACCGCTTCGCGGTGTACGACCGGCAGTGGCTGCGCGCGGTCCGCAAGCGGCGCAACCGGCCAGAGGCGCGCCCGGCCGGCAAGTTCAACGCGGGCCAGAAGCTCTACGCGGGCTGGATCGCCGGTGCCGTGCTGGTGATGATGTTCACCGGCCTGCTGATGTGGTTCATGGGGCTGTTGCCCTTCGTCTCCCGTACCAGTGCGATCTTCGTCCACGACATCCTGGCCTGGGCGATCGCTTTCGTCCTGCTCGGACACATGCGCAAGGCCTACGAGGACCCGGAGGCGCGGCTCGGTATGCGGACGGGATATGTCAGCCGGTCCTGGGCCGAGCGGTACCACTCGCGGTGGCTCGGGGAGGGCCGTACGGGTACGGTGTCCAAGAAGGCGGACAAGGTGTGAAATGTCTCGTAATGAGAGGCAGGTTCGGCCGGAAGGGCTCATGGACGACCGCAGCACGCCCGACGCGGCGGACCCCCAGCCGGACGACCGGGGCCACGTGCCTGCCGGAGTACCCGGCGGCGAGCTGACGACGGCGCTGTGCCGCGCCGTGCGGGAGGCCGCCGACCGTCTGCACGCGGTGGCCGCCGCCGTCTACCTGCTGGCTCCCGGCGGCGGGGAACTGCGCGCCGCCATGATCGGTGGCAGTCCGCCGTCCGTCTTCACCCTGCCCGGCCGGATGCCGCTGGACTCCCCGTATGCCTCCGCGCGCGCCCTGGTCTCAGGCTGCCCTGCGCTCCTCGCGGACCCCGATCCTCTCGCCGACCCGCAGACCGGCGCCCTGGCCTATCCCTACACCGTGGCCTCGGTGCCCCTGGACCGGGACGGCCATCGCTTCGGTTCCCTCACCGTGTTGCGCACCGAGGACCGCGCCGGATATGACGACGCGGACTGCCGGCGTCTCGCCCAGGCGGGCGAGCGCCTGTCCGCCGTGCTGTCCGGCCTGCGCGAGCGTGGCGTGGCGGTGGCGCCGGGGGCCCTTCCCGTGCTGGTGCCGGTCTTCGGAACCGAGCCGGAGTCCGAGCCCGGGGACCCGTGCCCCCGGGGCGTCCCCGGAGCACCCGGCTCCACCGGGATGACCCTGCTGTACGCCCTTCAGCGGCTGACCGAGATGCTGAACCGGGCGACCACCGTGGAGGACGTCGTCGGCGCTGCGGAGTTCTGCGTCATGGCTCCCCTGGGCGCACGGGCGCTGGCACTGGCTTCTGCCGGCGGAGGCAGACTGTGGGTCCTGGGCCACAGCGGATACTCCACGGCGCTGGTGGGACGGTTGCACGGTGCCGCCCTGCACGGGGACACTCCCGCCGCGCGGGCGCTGCGGGAGCGGGCGCTGTTCGACTCCGGAGCGGTGGTACCGGCCGGCAAGGGTTCCGACACCGACACCGACACCGGGTCCGATGCCGGAGACGGTCCCGGCGGTGCCGCGACGTATCTGCCGCTCGCAGGCAGCCGGCATGTCGCGGACCTGCCGATGGCCGCCGAGGCCGAGCCGGTCGTCGGCGTGTGCTGTCTGTCGTTCGACGGGCCCCGGGCGTTCCCGCCCGAGGAACGGGCCGTGCTGACGATGATGGCCGGCCGCCTCGGCTCGGCCGTCCAGCGCATCCAGCTGAGCACGGGTCGGCAGGCACTCGTCGAGGGCATGCAGAAGCGGCTGCTGCCCGTCTCCCTCGCGGACACCCCGCGCCTGACCACCACTGCCCGCTACCGGCCCGCCCCGACGGCGGGCGAGGCGGGCGGCGACTGGTACGACGTGATCACGATGCCGGACGACCGGGTGGTCCTGGTGCTCGGGGACGTGGAGGGGCACACGTTGGAGAGCGCCGCCGTCATGGGCCAGCTGCGTACGGCGGTGGCCGCCTATGCCACCGAGGGGCACGGGCCGGCTGCGCTGCTCGAACGCACCGGATGGCTGCTGTCCCAACTCGGCACCGAGCTGCTCGCCACCTGCTGCGTGGTGGCCGTCGACACCGGCACCGGTGCGGCCGAGGTCGCGCTGGCCGGGCACCCGGCACCACTGGCCCGGCTTTCCGACGGCACCGTCCGCCGGCTGTGGTCGCCGTCCAACGTGCCGCTCGGTGTGCATGTGCGCGAGCCCTACGAGGCCCGGGAGCACCCCCTCCCGCCCGGGACGGTGCTGGTGCTCTACTCGGACGGCCTGTACGACCGGGACCGCGACGACGTTCGGGCCCGGCTGGACGCCGTGGGGCCGTCGACGGACACCGGTCTGGAGCACCTTGCGGACCGCCTGCTCCAGGACACACCTGGCAGGTGTGACGACGCCGCGCTGCTGCTGGCCCGGTATGAGGGAGCCGACGGCGGCGGGGCCCCGCGGGTCGCACGGCTGCATGTCCACCGGCGCGATCTGCGGGCGGTCCGGGAGGCCCGCGCATTCGTCCGCGAACGCCTGTGCGCCTGGGGTCTGGTGGACCTGTCGGACGATCTCGCGCTCATCACGTCGGAACTGGTGACGAACGCCCTCATCCACGCGGGCAGCGACGTGGACCTGCGGTTGCGGGTGACCGGCGGCCGGGTCCGGCTGGAGGTGCGGGACTCGGACACCGACCCGCCGGTGCCCACCGCCTACTCGCTCAGCGAGGAGGGCAGCGCACGGGCCGAGCACGGGCGCGGGCTGTATCTGGTCGACGCGCTGGCGTGCACCTGGAACACCTCGCCGAGCGGACGGGGCAAGACCGTGTGGCTGGAGATGGAGATCCCCGGGGCGGACGTCGGGACGGCGGCCCGCCCGGCCGGCGGCTGATCTGAGGCGTCCCCGGCTGTGGCTGGGCTGTGTGCTGACCGTCAACTGACTGATGCGCCCGTGCCCGGGTGCGGCCAGAGTGGGGGCCGGGCCGAGGTGTTCGGACGGTCCGCACACCTGAATTCGACACACCCTCTTCCGTCACCGCCTTAACCGGTGATAAGGTCTGGCTCAGTCTTCGGCGGACCCGAGGTCGTCTCGGGACGCCTGCGAGGCGCAGCGCTGCAGCGGATGCCGTCCGCGGTGAGCCTGCCGGCCCGTTTCCACCGTTCTTCTCGTGTGACGTGCACATGTGTTGTCGCAGCCAGGCACACACCTACTTCTTGGATGGGAAAGCAATGAAGAAAGTTCTCACTGTCCTCGCGGCCGGCGTGCCGCTGGCTGCGGCGGTGTACCTGCCGACCGCCTCGGCGGAACCGCTGACCTCGGTCTCCGCGCCCCCGGTCTGCGCCGCGCCGTCGGTGAAGGCTCCGTCCGGCACCAAGGTGGAGTCCGTGACCGTGGTCCGCCAGGCCGGCGGCACCATCCACGGCACCGGTTTCCTCGGCGGCGACGTATCCGACGTCCCGGCCTTCTGCCAGGTGACGGTGACTCTCACCCACCCGGGCGACAACGACCACGCCAAGGTGCAGACCTGGCTTCCCCTGACGAAGTGGAACGGCCGTTTCCAGGCCATCGGCGGCAGCGCCTACAGCGCCGGTGACAACGGCGTCGGCCTGGCCACCGCGGTCAAGAGCGGCTACGCGGCCACCACCACGGACGCCGGCATCGGCGACGTCCTCGACACCAGCTGGGTCCTCAACAGCAAGAACCAGGTCAACACGGCACTGCTGAAGAACTTCGCCTCCCGGTCCCAGCACGAGGCCGCGGTCGTCGGCAAGGAGGTCGTGGACGGGGTCTACGGCAGGCGCGCCGCCTTCTCCTACTTCACCGGCTGCTCCACCGGCGGACGCGAGGGTTACGCGGAGGCCCAGCAGTACCCCGACGACTACGACGGCATCCTCGCGGACGCGCCCGGCATCAACTGGGACGAGTTCGAGGTCGCCACCCTGTGGCCGCAGGTGGTCATGAACAACGAGAAGACCTTCCCGACCGACTGCGAGTTCAAGGCCTTCACCAACGCCGCCGTCAAGGCCTGCGACAAGCTCGACGGGGTCCAGGACGGTCTGGTCAACGACGCGTCCCGTTGCGACTTCGACCCGCGCCGCCTGATCGGCACCAAGGTCGTGTGCGACGGCAAGGAGCTGACCATCACGGCGGCCGACGCCGACGTGGTCCGCAAGATCTGGGACGGCCCGCGCACCGCCTCGGGCAAGAAGCTGTGGTCCGGTGTTCCGGTCGGCGCCAACCTGAGCGGTCTGGCCGGCAGCACGACGGGTACCGACGGCCAGACCGTCGGCGCGCCCTTCCCGGTGCCCGCCCTGTGGGTCCAGCTCTTCCTGAAGAAGGACCCCTCCTTCGACGTCTCGAAGATCACCTACGGTGACTTCACCAAGCTGTTCAAGCAGTCCGAGGCCGAGTACGACAAGGTCATCGGGACCGACGATCCGGACCTGTCCGACTTCCGCAAGTCCGGCGGCAAGCTGATCACCTGGCACGGCAGCGCCGACGAGTACATTCCCACCGACGGCACCGTGCAGTACCACCAGCAGGTCGTGCGGAAGATCGGCAGCGCCAAGAAGACCGACGACTTCTACCGTCTCTTCCTCGCCCCGAACACCTCGCACTGCGGTCTCAACGGCACCGACGGCTCGACCGACGGCCTGGCCGCGCTGACCTCCTGGGTCGAGCACGGCAAGGCACCCCGGACGCTGCCCGCCACCCTGATCAACGCCGACGGCAAGCAGGTCGAGCACGACCTGTGCAGCTACCCCGCGGTGTCCCGCTACAAGGGCCACGGTGACCCGGCCCTCGCCTCCAGCTTCCGGTGCGTCTCCCCGGCCAAGCACTGACCGGGCCGGCGACGACCCTCTGACCTGAGAAAGGCCGAACCAACATGAGCACGCAGACAGCCACGCCGGCGAAGGCCGCGGGCGAACGTTCCTCCCTGCTGAGGCTGTACCTGGGCCGCGGTGTCCTGGCCGTGGTGTGGGCCCTGGTGTTCGCCGGCGCCCACGAGGACGTCGACGCCGTGGCGATCACCCTGCTGGTCGTCTACCCGTTGATCGACGCGGTGTCCTCGCTGATCGACCACCGCGCCACCCCCGACGGATCCGAGCGCCGTGTCATCGCGTTCAACGGGGTGCTCAGCACGCTGGCCGTCATCGCGCTGGGTGTGGCCGGCGCCGGAGGTGTGGCACCCGTGCTCCACGTGTTCGGTGCCTGGGCCCTCGTCTCCGGGGCCGCCCAGGTGGTCGTCGGCATACGGCGGCGCGGTCCCGAACTGGGCAAGCAGTGGCCGACCCTGATCTCGGGCGGCCTGTCCTTCCTGGTCGGCATCACCTACAACATCCAGGCCGCGGGCGACAACCCCTCGCTGGACGTGCTGTCCGTGTACGCCACGGGCGGCGGGGTGTGGTTCATCCTCCAGGCCCTGCTGCTGGGCTGGAAGTCCCGCCAGCTGCGCACCCGGACCGTCTGACGGTCCCACGCACCCGGCTCCCGTCCCGGCCCGCGCCTCCACGGCGCGGGCCGGGACGTATCCGTGCGGAGGCCACCCTTGGCGCGCGGCGGTCGTCAGCCGACGCGGTAGCGCACCGGGAGGGACAGCACGCCCCGGATGATGCCGGAGCCGATCCACTCCAACGACTCCACCGGTACGGCGAGTTCGAGTTCGGGGACGCGGGACAGCAGCACCCGCAGGGCTGTCGTGGCCTCCAGGCGGGCCAGCGGGGCGCCCAGGCAGTAGTGGACGCCGTGCCCGAAGGCGAGGTGGCGGGCGTCAGGGCGGGTCACGTCCAGTACGGCGGGGTCGCCGACTCCATCCTGCGGGGCGTCCCGGCCCGCCGCGCCGAGCGCGACGACGACCATGCCGCCCCGGGGGACGCGGACGCCGCCCAGCTCGATGTCCTCGGCCGCGTAGCGGCTGGTGGAGCGCTCGACCGAAGTGTCGTAGCGCAGGAACTCCTCCACCGCGCCGGGCATCAGCTCTGGACGCCGGCGCAACAGCCCTAGCTGGGCCGGGTGTCGCAGCAGGGCCAGTACGGCGTTGCCCAGCAGGTTCACGGTGCTCTCGTGGCCGGCGACGACCAGCATCAGAGCCGTGCCGACGAGTTCCTCCTCGGAGAGCCGCCCGTCCTTCTCGTCGCGCACGGCGACCAGGGCCGACAGCAGGTCGTCCCGCGGATGGTGCCGCTTGTCCGCGACCAGGTCCGCCAGCAGCCCGTGCAAGCCGGCGAGTGCCGTGCGGTGTCCGGGTGAGGCCACCCGCAGCGCCTCGGCGGACCAGCGGCGGAAATCCAGGCGGTGCTCCTCGGGGATGCCGAGGAGTTCGGCGATGACTGTGGCCGGCAGCGGGGCGTTGAACGCCTCGACCAGGTCGGTCTCGCCCGCCTGCGGCAGCGCGTCGATCAGGTCGTGGGCGATCTGCTCGACGCGGGGTGCCAGCGCGGCCGTACGGCGCGGGGTGAAGGCGGCGGCGGCCAGCCGGCGCAGCCGGGTGTGCTCGGGCGGATCGGCCTCCATCATCTGCGCGCCGAGCCCGACCGAGGGCTTGTTCAGCACGTAACCGGCCTCGGCCAGGGCCTCGGCGGCGGGTGTGGCGTCCTTGAGCAGGGCGGGGTGGGCGAGCGCCTGCCGGGCCAGGTCGTGGCCGACCACCACCCAGCCCTTCAGCCCGAGGTGGAATTCCGCCGCGTGGATGGGGCCGAGGTCCCGCAGGCGGGCGTACCGGTTCGGTGCGTCGGCTTTGAAGGCGGGATCGATGACCACCCGGCCGTCCCGGTAGGGGCACTCCTCGTGGAGGCTCATGACGTCTGTCTCCCGTTCTCGTCCGTCGGGCCGTCGTCATCAGAACGAGTCGGGTGCCCGGGAGGTTCAGGGAGCGGCCCGCGCACAAGTGCGCCGGAGGGGCACGCGCGATGCGCGTGCCCCTCCGGCGCCGGGAACCGGGGGGAACTCAGTTGTCGCTGTTGAAGAGGGTCAGCACGCGCAGCACCTCCAGGTAGATCCACACCAGCGTGGTGGTGAGACCGAAGGCGGCCAGCCACGCCTCCTCGCGCGGTGCGCCGTAGGCGACGGCGTCCTCGACCTGCTTGAAGTCCAGGGCCAGGAAGCCGGCGCCGAGCACGACGCCGATGATCCCGAAGAGGATGCCGAGACCGCCGCTGTGGAAGCCGAGCCCGTTGCCCGCGCCGAACGCGGAGAAGAGCAGGTCGGCGGCGAGCAGCAGCAGGAAACCGGTCGCCGCGGAGGCCACGAAGCCGGCGAACCGCCGGTCGACGCGGATCCAGCGCATCCGGTACGCGAGGAGCACGGCGGCCGAGACCGCGAAGGTACCGAGGACCGCCTGGACGACGACACCGGGGGAGAGGTACGTCGAGACCGTGCTGGAGAGCACGCCGAGGAACACACCCTCGAACGCCGCGTAGCCGAGGATCAGCGCGGGGGACGGCGACCGCTTGAAGGCCTGGATCATCGACAGGACGAAGGCGACGAGGGCCGCGCCGACGGCGAGCCCGTACGAGTGTCCGAGGTTCGCCTCGTCGACCGGCAGCAGCAGCCAGGAGAGGACGGCCGTCAGGGCCACGGTGCCGAGTGTCGTTCCGGTGCGGACGATGACGTCGTCCATCGTGACGGCGTCGCGGGCGGTGGCCGCAGGTGTGTCCGCCCCGGGAGCGTAGGGGTTGGTCAGGTATTCGTCCGCCGGGCGTCCGCCGGCCGTGACGCCCACCGGACGGCGGGCCTGGGCCGGCTCCGCGGCGCGGGTGGCGCCCCAGCGGGAAAAGATCGGGTTGCTGGTCCTCACGTTCTTCCTCCTCGTCCGCCGCATACTCGCGGCCTGCGGCAAAGCGTTGTCCTCGGGTGCCCGGGTGGCATACGTGTGAGCGCGGCCACGCACCGGGCCGACGACGGCAACCCTGTTCGTCACCACTTTGACAGGTGACGCAGGGAGAAGCAAGCCATCCGCGAACGGATCCGGAGGCGGTCATCCGCTGGCGGTCACGCGGACGGCGCCGTCGGGCCGCCGAGCAGTTCCCCCAGGAAGTCGTCCCAGTTCAGAGCGTCCATCTCCGACTCGGCGGAGACGACCCGGTAGGTCTCGTCGAGCCACTGCGCCAGCGCGCCGGTGGGCACCTCGAACAACGCCTCGACCTCCTCCGATTCGAGCAGAAGCCAGGACGACGGCCGGCCTCCGGGCAGCGTGGGCCACATCCGCACGTCACCGGAACCGCTCATCGCCGTCACCCCCAGGCGCAGCAGCTCGCGGCCGACGAGCCAGACCAGGCTCGGTCCGCGTTCCGCCAGGAACTCGACCGTGATCACAGCTGGCATGTCCGGGTCGAAGTGGAACTTCGCCCGCATGGGCAGCCGCGTGAACTCGTCGAGCATCTGGTCCAGATCCAGGTACAGCGAGGGTACGAGCCGGGGCGCCGAACGCGCCTGCAGGGGTGACGGATCGTGGTGCATCACAGGAGTTCCCCTCCGTGGGACGAAGTCTGTGCTCACCACTCTTCGCCGGAGGAATGACGGGCACATCGGTCAGTTGACGGTCAAGGCGGGGGAGGCCGGCGGGCGGGTGACGGCATGACGACGCACCCGGAACGCCTCCGAGGCAGCCCGCGGGTGCGGGAAAGGTGCTGCGGACGTCTTCGACCGGCCGCCCGGAACGTGACGTAAGTCAAATGTCTGCCGGTGCCGTACCGGCGGTCGCCGGCAGGCGTCAGTAGACGCGCATCCGCATGTCCTCAGGAGGTATGTATCTCATACGGTGCTGTGTCCAAGGTGCCGTGAGCGCGCGAGACCCCGCCTGCGGAACGAAAGGGGAGAAGTTCCGCAGGCGAGGAGTCAGGAGGGGCGCGGTCGTGAGTGGACGGTGGGTCAGGTCACCGGCGCGAGGTTGGGACCGGTGGTGCCGAGTTGCTCGGTGGAGACCACCGGCGGCACCGGCCAGGTCACCCCCTTCGGCGGCCAGCTCTGCCCGGTCGCCTTCAGGAACTCGGCCGGCGGTTCGTACAGCGGCGGCTGGTTCCCGTCCGGGATCATCGAGGCCCACGCGATGCCCTCGGTACGGTCCTTGAACTCCTGCTTCATGGCGTCCAGCAGGTCCGGCTGCTCGATCAGGTCGACCGCGCCCGCAGCCAGGTAGCGGGCTGCGGACAGGAGCGCCTGATGGCCGATGTTGGTGGCCGCCGTCGCGGTGACACCCCAGTTGTGGTTCGGGATGCCGGGCGGGTAGGCCGCGGACAGCAGCACGGCGGTGGGCGCCTGCCAGCTGATGTCGGCGGTGTCCGTGGCCAGTCCGCCGGTGTAGGCGGCGGCCGGGGGAGCGAGCGGGGTCAGGTCGGTCGGCATGCCCACCTCGGGCTTGCCCAGCGACTTCTGCACGGCCTTGGCCAGGGTGTGGTCGGCGTCGGTGAACTTCGGGGCGCCGATCTGCTGCATGTTGTCGTTGAGCAACTCCGCGCCGGCCTTGTTCGCCAGCAGGTTCCAGGTCGCGGAGTGGAACTTGTGCACCAGCCGGGTCTGGCTGGCCTGTGCGGCGGCCTTGCCGCACTCCACGATCTTGTCGTAGAGCACCTGGGCTCGCGCCGGGCTGCCCTCGCGGACGAAGAACCAGATGGAGCACATGTCGGGAGTCACGTTCGGCGCGCCACCGCCGTTGATGATGGCGTAGTGGAAGCGGCCCGAGGGAGCGACGTTCTTCTCCCGCAGGTACTCCGACATCGTCGCCATCAGCAGCGCGCCGTCCAGGCCGCTCTTGTTGCCGAGCGGGGTGCCGCCGTGCCCGGAGGCGCCGAGGAAGGTGAAGGTGGCCGAGATCAGTGCGCTGGTGGTGTTCCAGAACGGCACCGTGATGTTGAAGGGATGCCAGTCCAGGAACGCGTCCAGACCGTCGTAGACGCCTTCCTTGACCGCGTAGGCCTTGCCGACGAGCTGCTCCTCGCCGGCGCTGCCGAACAGCTTGACCCGGGCCTTGAGACCGCCCGCCCGGATCGCCTGGGCGACGGCTATCGCGGCGGCGGTGCCGCCGGCCCCCAGGGTGTTGTGGGCGTCGCCGTGGCCGGCACCGTAGGTGGGGCCGTAGGCGTCGTAGTTGTAGACCAGCGGGTCGTGGCCGCCCACGCCCTTCTTCTGCGACAGGCCGGGCAGGGCGTCGTACTCGGCGTTGAACCCGATGACCGGGCCGTCGGTGCCGTAGGTGGCGACGAACGCGGTCGGGAAGCCCGCCGCGCCCCACTCCACGGTGAAACCGTTGTCCTTCAGCAGCTTCGCGTGGGCGAGGGAGGACTTCCACTCGCGTAGCGACAGCTCCGCGTGCTGCCACACGTCGTCGCTGAGCTTGGTGATCGCGCTCTCGTTGGCCGAGATCCAGTCCAGCGCGGTCTGCTTGGCTGCGGTGGTCTTCGCCAGCCCCCTGGGGGCGCGGTAAGAGGTGGGGGAAACCCCGGTCTTCTCGTCGTACCCGAGCGTCGCGGCGAGCACCGGGTCGGCCTGGAGGATCGCCGCCGTGGTCGCCGTGGCACCGAGGCCGAACATCTTCAGCAGGCGCCTGCGGCCGGGTTGGAAGTCGTTCACGTCAGTCTCGTCCTCGAAGTGTGAGGGCAGAGCCGGATGACCGGCTCCGTGACATGTGATCGTGACATGTCGCCAAGGATCATATGTGTCTACTCGTCGAGAATTCATGCGTCCGGCCGTCAACTCAGCCCTGAACAGCGGCGATTCAAGGGAAAGTGGCCGCTGGACCGGGAGTACGAGGCACCAGCATGTTTCCTGGAGCTGATGGGGTGTGAACCATCGAAGCCTGGGATCCGTCCTTGGATACGGAGGCAGGCCGCGCGGTCGAGGCGCGGCGGCACCTGGCGGCCGTCCTGTCTCCCCCGGCAGGACGGCCGCCTCCCCGTGCGCGCCGAGGTGCGCTGGCGGGCACCGCTGGCAGGAGGCCGTGATGAGCACCACCGATACGACCGTGCTGAGGGCCGGGGAGTCGCTGAACCTCCGGTCCCTCGTCTCGTCCGACGGCGTCTACGCCCTGGAGCACCGCCCGGACGGTACGGCAGCCCTGCGGGATCGTGCCGAGGGCCGGGACCTGTGGCACATAGGCATGCCGGGCACGGCGCCGGGACAGCTCACCCTGCACCCCGACGGACGTCTGGTCCTCGAGGCCTGGCCCAGGATCCCCGTCTGGGTCTCGGGCGACATCGACCGCAGGGCGGTCACCGCGACGGTCACCGACCAAGGACGCCTGGTCCTCACCGACCCCGACGGCGGCCTGCGCTGGAGCCGGGATCCCCTGAGTCAGAGCGAACTGGCGGCCTGCCCGCCGGCCACCGGCGACCGGCTGCTCCCCGGACAGCGGCTGTCCGAACCGCTCTTCTCCCCGAACGGCCAGTACCGGCTCAGCCACGACCCGGGCGGACTGACCACCCTCGTCTCTCCCGGCGAGCGCATAGACCGGGGGGTCTGGTCCTCCCCGGTGCGGACACCTGGCGAACTCATCCTCGGCACCGACGGAATCCTGCGCGCGGGCACCAACTCCATGGTCCTGCTGCGCTGGACCGGCCGGTACCGGCTGGATCCCACGCAGGTCCGGATCTCCGCGGTGGTGGTGCGCGATCAGGGAGACGTCGTGCTGCTCGACGACAACGGCGCCGAGTTCCACGACAGCCGGACGGCCGCCGAGGAGGCCCGGCTCGCCGGGCTCCGGCGCGCGGAGGCCCGCCGCCGGGCCAAGGAGGCCGCCAAGCCCCCGCGCCCGGCCGGAACCGGCCTGCCCCGGGACTGGTTCGACCTGCTGGACCTGTCCGAGGGTCCGTGCGCCCTCACTCTCGTGGAGCACTCCGACGAGCGGGAGATCCTGCGCCGGTTCGGCGCCCCGGCCGACAGCATCCGGGCCCTGACCTACGAGCAGTTGCTGAACGCGACGTTCGCCGAGCCGGACACGGACCCGCGGAGCGCGCTTGCGGTACGCGTGGACCGGCATGTCGTGGTCGTCGAACCGTGCGGCTCCGCAAGCCTGGAACGGGCCAAAGAGGTGTCGCGAGGCACCAGCGCGATCGTCCACTACCTGGACTACGACGGCTGGCAGTCCCTCGCCTGGTACCGGGACGGAGTCCCGCTCGCCCGGTACGGGGCGCGTGACTCCGGCCGGCTGGAGCGCGGGAGGGCGGCGGCCAAGGGCACCGAGCCGGCCGCTTTCGTGCCGTTCATGGAGCGGATCGGTGTGGGGGTCCACCGGGAGGACGAGGGCCGCGTCTTCCTCCCGACGGCCGTCGAGGTCGCCTGCCTGGCGGCGGGTGTACGGCTGCGCGCGGCCGACTTCGCGGGCGTACACCCTGGCGCGGTGTTCGAGCAGTAGCGGGCTGGCACGTCCCGGCTCCCGGCGGGGACAGCGGCACGGGTACGGGCGCCGGCCGCGTACCCGCTCCTCTACCGCGGAACCCGCGGGAGCGGCGCGCCGCCGGTGAGTTCCTGCCACTGCGACCTGGCGTCGTCCAGCCGGTGACTGGCCCACACGTACTCGTCGTATGCCGGCCCCAGCCGCGTTTCGTCGTCGCTTCCGCCCACACCCCGCCGAATGCGTGCCCGGATCTCGTCCAGCGTGGACGTGACCCTCTCCAGGGTCAGCTGGGCCTCCGCGACCGCCGTCGCGGCGTCGAGCGACCGCCGCGCGTGGTCGTCCGAGGCGTCGTCGGTGAGGCCGTCGGCGTATGCCTCGGTCTCGGCTTCGATGTGGTCGAGGTGTGTCCGGGCCCGGGTCACGGCTTCTTCGCTCTGGTTGAACGCCGCGAAGGCCGCGGCGCGTTGGGCGGGATCGGCCGCGTCGCCCTGGTGGACCAGGGCCATGTACGCGGAGGCGGCCCTGTCGAAGACCGAGCCTGCCGCGTCGACCGCCTCCCGCGCCTCGGCATGGGCCTCCGCGAGGTGCTCCATGCCGCGGTGCGTGTCGTCGCTGGGGTGGACGCCCTCTTCTTCGTAGGCCACCGGCGTGTTCGAGTCCGAGGCCGGTAACCGGGGGGTGGTGTCGTTGCGGGCGGGTGCGGGTGCGGGTGCGGGTGCGACCGGTGAGTCAGATGAGTCCGGGGTCTCGGCGTCGACGAGGGTGTCGACGAGGAAGGAGTGGCCGTTGGCCCGCGCGAACTCCTCCAGCCGGTGCCTCGTCTCCGCCGTCGTGCCGGGGGATTCGCCGTCGAGGAGGACGATGCGGTCGAGGTCGTTCCAGTCCACCCCGCCGTGCAGTTGGGCCTCGAAGTAGCCCAGGTAGAGAGCCTTGTCCAGGTCGCCGGATTCACGCAAGGTGCGGTAACGCGTGTCGTAGCGGAAGTCCGTGGCCTCGGCGAACACCAGCCTGACGAGCGCGGGGTCGCCCTTGAGCAGCAGGGGCAGCAGGTTCGACAAGCCGGTGATGCTCCGCGCCCCTTCCTTTCCGTTGAAGCTGTCCTGGGGGGTGAAGGTGGCGCGGCCCAACAGGTCGCTCTTGATGTGGAAGACCGCGTTGCCGTACGCCGTCAGACCCTTGGGGCGGTACCGCACATTGAGGTTCGCGTAGATCGGCAGTTCCGAGCGGTCCGCGGGAGTCGGGGCGTGGGTCGCGCTGAGGGCGGTCCCGGCAGGAACGGGATAGATTCCCTTCGCGTCCGCTCTCCGTTTGACCGTCGCGGGGTAACCCAGCGCCTCCTCCACTCCCGCGCGATCGTCGAGGTACTCGTCCACGTTCACGCCGACCTCCCACGCGTTGCGCAGCATCCGTCCGCCCGAGAGCATGGCGCTCAGCACTGTTTCGCCGCTCGGGAGCACCTTGTCCAACGACACGTTGACGATCAGGTGCGTGGAATCTCTCAGGAAGGATTCCGCCTGCGACACGAAGCCGACGACATTGTCCGGATCAAAGGGGTAGAGATCCGTCCACTGCCAGTGTCTGCCCTGCTCAGCGCCGTTCATCAGACGGCTGGTCAGCTCTTCCATGTCCGATGACCGGTTCCGCTGCGCGCGTCGTTCGGCCATGACGACCGAGGCGAGCTGCGAGGGGCGCAGGTCGCGTAGTTGCTGTCGTGACTTCAGGATCTCGTAGACGCCGATGTTCTCCCGCAGTGACCTCTGCTGCTGCAGCAGGGCCTCCTGAAGGGGAGATCCGTCCTCGCTGACGGCGAGAGCCTCGTCCAGGGCGTTGCGTTCTGCCCTGACGTCGGCCTCGTACGCCTCGTCGCGTACGGTCTCGAAGGCCTGTGTGCCGTCGGCGCCGTTTGTGAGCCGGTGCTGGGCCGAGCCGATGCCGGGGACAAGCCAGTGCGCCACCGACAGGTCCTGGCCGCTGGGGATCAAGGGATAGCTGCCTCCCAGTTGCCTTGGGGTGAGCGCCGTGTGGGTGGCTGACGGGACGTGTCGGGGCGGGGACTTCATCACGCCCTGGGCGCGGGGCGGGGTGTCGAAGATCCGGTGCACGTCACCGAGCAGTTCGCCCAGCTCGTGGGGTGTGCGGTCGTCGGGAAGTGCGAGTCCGGGTTCGTAGGACCGCGGCGGCTTCGGGAGGGGCAGGCCGTCGCTCACGGTGACCCAGTGCATCTCGGCTTCGAACAGGGTGAGTTCGGCTGCCACATAGGTGTTCCAGGCGCGTTGGAGCCGGTCGGCGTCGGCGTCGGCGTCGGCGTCGGTGCCGGTGTTGGTGTCGGCGTCGGTGTCCGGGGGAGAGGCGAGCGGGGTGCCGGCGGAGTCATGGGGGGCTTGTTCGTCGTGGACGCGGGCGTCGTGCAGGTCGAACGCGGCTCGTACGAACGTGTGCCGGGCGGCGGTGAGCGTCGTACGGGCCTCGGTCCACGTCTCGGCCTCGGCCTCGGGATGCGCGTCGTTCGCCTGGTCGTCGTGGTCGTTCTGGGCGTTCTGGTGGGTGGGGTGGTCGTGGTCGGGGAGGGGTTCGGGGGAGTCCGGCCGTGGGTGGGCGCTCACGTCGGGAGCGGGTTCGGAGCCGGGGCTGTCGGTGTGGGCGTCGGCGTAGGCCTCGGCCTCGGCTTCGATGCGGTCGAGATGCGTCTGGGCCTGGTTCACGGCCTCTTCGGCCTGGCTGAACGCCGTGAAGGCCGCCGCGCGTTGGGTGGGGTCGGCCGCGTCGCCCTGGCCGACCAGAGACATGTACTCGGAGTAGGCCTTGTTCAGGGCCGAGTCCGCTGCCTCGACCGCCTTCACCGCCTCGGCGTGGGCCTTGAGGAGGACGTCCATGCCGTGGTCCGTGTCGCCAGGCTCCGTGGCAGCACTCTCGCGGAGCTCTCCCGCGCCGTCGTTGTCCTGCTGGTCGCCGGCGTGGCTCCTGCCCCGGTCGGTCGGGCCGGTATCCGGGAGACCTGGTTGCGGACCTGGTTGCGGATCCCGGTGCGCTGGCCCGCTGGTGTACGACGCGGCCGGTGGACCGGAGACGCGGTGCACAGGCGGCTCAGGAGCGAACACCTCGATGGTGAACGTGTGCCCGCCCGCCCGCGCGAATTCCTCCAGGCGGAGCTTTCGGGACTGAACGGGCTCTCCCGGACGGGGCACGAGGACGATCCGGTCCACGTCCTCCCAGTGCACGTCACCGTGGAGTTGCGCCTCGAAGTAGCCGGCAACGGCGGATCGCAGCCCGCCTTCGTCCCGCAGCGCGCGCAGCCGCGCGTCGTGGCGGAAGTCGGTCGCCTCGGCGAACACCAGCCGGACCAGATCGGGAAGACCTTCGTTCAGCAACGGCAGCAGGTTCGTCGAGCCGGTGACGCTGTTCGCTCCCCCGTTCGCCAGCTCGATGCTGTCCCGGGGTGTGAACGTGGCCCTCTGCATGAGGGCGTGCTTGAGGTGAAAGACGGTCGATCCGTATGCCAAAGCGCCCGTGGGCAGGTACTTCGAGGTGAGCGAGGCGTATTTCGGCAGTTGCGCGCGGTCCGAGGGCGTCGGGGCGAACGCGCCTGTGTGACGGGCATCGGGCCGGTAATACGTCCCCCCCGCTTTTCGAGTCCGCTTGACGGTCGCGGGATACCCCAGGGCCTCCTCGGCGGAACCGCGATCCTGGGGGGCCGAGTCGGGAAGTACCTCCCATGCGTTGCGCAGCAGACGCGGACCCTCGGTCATCGAGTCCAGGACGGTACGGCCGTCCGGAAGTCTCCAGCCCAGGTCCACGTTGACCGTCAGCGACATGTCGTTTCTCAGGACGTCGTGGGCCTTCGTGAGGAGTGCACGCAGCCCCGAGCGGTCCTGTGGGTAGGACCGGGCCCACGCCCACTCACCTGTGGTCCCGCGCATGTTCCCGGCCAGCCGGTCCAGGTCCGCTTCCACCGTTCGCAGGCCGCGCCGCTCCGCCATGACCACGGCCGCCCGCTGCGACGGAAGCAGCTTGTGGATCTCCGGGCGCGACACGAGGGTCTCGAACAGCCTCATGTCCTCTTGAAGCGACCTGCCGCGCTCCGCCAGGACCGACAGCAGGGCGGGCTCTTCCGCGGCCGCGGTGATGGCGCGTGCCAGGGCATCCTGCTCCGCCCTGACCTCGTTCCCGTACACGTGCGTCCTGCCGTCCTCGCCCGTGGAGAGGCCTTCGGCGGACTCGGGATGCAGCCAGTGTGCCACCGTCAGATCGCGGCCGCCGGGTATCAGCGCGTGGCGGATACCGCGGCCGGTGCCGAACGCGAGATGGCTGGACGCGGGCACCGGCCGCACCGAGAGGACGACACCCTCCGTGCTCGCCGCATCGGGGTAGCCGAGGAGCCGCCACAGATGGTCGAGTGGGGCGCCACCGCCGAGACCGGACCCTTCGTAGGGCTGTACCTCGGGGAACGAGCGTCCGTTCGTCGTCTCGGACCAGTGCGCCCGTGCCTGTGCCAGGTCGTGTACCGCACCGTCGTAGGCGGCAAGGGCCCGTGCCAGTGCCGTGGCCTCGGTGGAAGTGCCGGTGCCCAGGCGGAGACGTGTCCGCACGCCGTCCAGGACGGCGGCCGCCCGTGCCAGCGCTCGTCGGGCGTCGGTGACAGCCGCGGCCGCGTCGACCTCGGCGTCCTCGTCCCGGAGTCCGGCGCCCTCCCAGACGTAGGCTCGCGTCTTGCCCTTGTGCGAGGAGTCGTCGACGGACTGCTCGGCGCCGTCAGGAACGGGTTCGGGAGTGCGCGGTTCGGGGGTGTGGGGAAGACGGGCCGGAAGGCCGTGCGTCACGGACGCGTCTGCACCGGATGGTACGGCGGCCAGAGGTACCGGACCGGACGCCGGGCGCTCCGCGCCCACCGCGGCTGCGGTGCCCGGCACACGGTCGGTGGTGTGAGGGGGGACGCCGGCGGTTTCGGTGATCTGGGGGACCGGGACCGAGATGCCGACCGGTACCACGCCTGCGGCCTCCTGGGAGGTCGCGCCCTGGTGGAAGGCGAAGGTGAACTTCACGTGCCCGTCGAAGTGTTCGAGCGGGGTCGGGATCTTCGCGTTGACGAAGGTACGGCCGCCGGCCACCTGGTCCGCCCGGCTGCGGTGCCGGAAACCGCCGCCGAAGGTCAGAGCCGCGCCCAGTTTGCTTTCCAGGGCGCTCGCGAGCGCGCCGAACTGGCTCACGAGGAAGAACTGCCTTGAATGCAGGCCCCGGCGGCTGTAGAGGGCGTATTTCTCGCTGGCCACGACCATTTCGGCCTTGGGCTCCGGACGGGT
This sequence comes from Streptomyces sp. NPDC001068, assembly GCF_042897315.1. Classification (NCBI taxonomy): domain Bacteria; kingdom Bacillati; phylum Actinomycetota; class Actinomycetes; order Kitasatosporales; family Streptomycetaceae; genus Streptomyces; species Streptomyces sp. NPDC001068. The sequence goes on from NZ_JBIAYD010000024.1 coordinate 67,917, forward strand.
GTGCGCCAGGTCGAGCAGTTCGGCCCTGGCCGACACCCATGCCTCGCGGCCGTTCACCCGGAACGTCGAGCTTCTGAGTTCACCGCCCCGGGTGAGGCGCGGCAGCGCTTCGGCCAGACGGTCCTTGGTGAACTCGGCCATGACCAGATCGCCGCGCCGCTCGCCCACGCGCGTCGAGCGGGTCCACGCGCCGCCGAACGCCGCGCGGCCCGCGGTGTCGAGCAGGCCGCGCAGGGATCCGACGTCGGGCAGATCACGGACGAGCTGACCGTCCGTCATGCCGTCGATCCACAACGAGGCGGGTGGCCGCGGCACGGTCCGGGGGCTCCGCGTCGCCGGTTCGGGACGGGCGGGCGGCGTGCCGCCGACCCCGGGCCGGGGGGCACGGAACCCGGCTTGGCCGACCGTCGCGACGGTGACGGTGTCGGCGCTCTGCACCACGGCCTGGAAAGCGATGTCGGCCTCGCCGACCCTGCGCGCGCGCACCCCGAAGGTCCTGCTCGTCATCGACGGGAAACCGTTTCTTCCCCCGGCCTCCAGTCTCGCGGCGGCCGCGGCCCGGATGCGGTCGGTCTGTTCCCCGAGCGCGGCGTCGTGTCGGGCCCGCAGGGAGTCGACCTCGTTCCTCAGGGTCCTGACCGTGTGCAGTTCCCGGCCCAGCCCGCCGACCTCCGGTGCGCGGCCCGCGTCCCGCCCCGGAACGCGTGCGCCCGCCCCGTCGTGACTCCGGTTGAACTCGTCGATCAGTGGTCCGACCCGGAGTTCCTGAGCGTCGAGGCGGTCCTGGGCGTCGGCGAGGCGGTCGCGCAGCAGGCCGATCTCCCGCTGCCTGCGGCCGGTGTCCTCGGGTATCCGCTGGTCGACACCGGGCCCGAACGGCCGCCAGCGGTCGCGGAATTCGAAGCGAAGCCGCGCCACTCCGTCGAAGACGCTGCCGGGGACCTTGGTCTTGGTGCCGGCGACGGAGCGCACGCCGGTGGAGGTGTCCGCGAAGTCCTCGTCCTGCGTGGTGTGGGCCAGGGTTCCGCCCGCGAAGATCTCGGCGGGTGCGGATCCGACCGGATCCGAGGTGCCGACGACGGTGAGGTTGGTGCCCCGCGCGGTGACCTGGGGCCCGTGCAGATGTGTGTCCGTGTGTTCCACGCCCTCCACGTCGAGGACCGCCGAGTGGAACTCGGTGGCGTCGGTGTCGGCGACATGGCTCATCTCCCGCACACCGGCGGTGATGGCCAGCTCACGGCCGTTCACCCGGAGGATCCATGGCTGACCAGACATCATGGATCTGAGCCGGCGGTGGAACTCCGAGGCGTGCAGGCGTTCAGCGAGCTTGAGCCGCGCGGCCCGCCATTTCCTGTCCGAGCCGAACACGGAGGGCCCGGACGCGTCGAGCTGACGCAGCACGTCCTCCACCAGGTGGACGCCCGGTGCGGCCGCCGGTGTGTCCTGGACCTCCGTTCGGCCCGCCGTCACAGGCCGTACGTCGAGTACGACGTCGTCGGCACCGAGCCGATGGGTCCGCGCGATGCGCTCGGGCACACCGTGGAACTGCGTGGGCCGGGGCGGCTGACCCGTCGCCGGGTCGACGGGCAGATCCCGCACCGGGAAGGCGAACCGGCCGTCACTGACGACCGTGAACGTGCGCCTGCCGTCACCGGCTCCGGGGAGTACGTGTGACAGGTCAGCCTCGATCGTGTAGGTCACCCTGCCGTCGAACAGGGCAGCCGGTTCCACGGTCTTGTCCTTGGAGACGACCCCGCCCCGGGTGTCGGCGTTCCTGCCCGTCAGGAACTCCCTGTGCTGCACGTGACCGAGGACCACGGAGACGTGCGGAACCTTGAATCCGGCACGCTGCCACAGTGTGCGGCGCACGTTGCGGTCCTGGTGGCTCGACGTCGCCCCGACGGACTCGGTGCCCTGCTCGAACTCGAAGTCCTTCTCCACTCGCACGTACCGGGTCATCTCCGCCCGGGCCGCGGTGACGCGGATGTCGGCGGTCACCGCCCCCGCCTTGAACACACTGCCCCAGGTCTCGCCCGAGGTGAGGCCCGCGGTCCTCGGCTGGAGCGCGATCGAGTCGAAGAAACGGGTGATGTCGCGCTCGACGTCCGGCCAGCGGGTACCGAACGCGCCCGACAGCTGTTCCTTCAGTCCCTGGACGACGCGGTCTCCGGGCAGTTCGACGACGACGTCGGAGCTGCCGATACGGCCGCTCCCGGTGACCCGCGCCGGGGGCTGGAAGGCGAGTTCCGTGTCCTGCGCGCGCCGTGCGCCGGTGTCGCCCGTGGACGGCTCGTGCACCGGCGGCGGACCGTCGGCGACGGGGGACGGCCGGGTGAAGACCTGTGGTCCGGCGCCGTCCTGCCCCACCTCGAAACGCCGGGTGTGGGACCGGGGGAAAGCCAGCAGCAGGCGGACCTGGGTCCGGCCCTCGAACGGCGTCGCGTCGTCGCCACCACCGAGGCCGGCGGCCAGGTTCACCGTCGCGATGTACGTCACCATCGGCTCGGGGTACTTGGCACTGGCCACACTGCTGTGACCCCCGGACGTACCGGAGCCGGTGCGGTACCGGTGCGCGATACCTCCACCGGGGGCGTGGACGGCGAGGGTGACGTCGGGGGTGAGGTCGGGCTGCGCCCCGCCCTGCACCCACTGACCGTGAGTGACCGCCGAGCCGAGGCGGTGGGCGAGTTCGCCCGTCACGTCGCTGAGCAGGTTCACCTCGGCGGTGTCCAGCACACCCAGGTACTCCAGCGATTCCAGGCGTGCGTTCAGGGACAGCTGGGCGTCGGAGCGCAGCGGAGTCGGCAGGGGAACGCTACGGGCGGTGGTGCCCCGGATCGCCTGCGGCAGGACCGCGGCGAGCTGCTCCCGTGTCGTCATGGTGTGCGCGGCCGGGCGGACGGTCGTCCAGCGGGTGCCGAAGTAGTCACGACCGAGGCCGTCCACGAGTTCACCGGGCCTGCGCAGGCCCGCGGCCGAGAGCGTCCGGTCCTCTCCGGACAGGACGTCGAGGACGACCGTGTGGGCGGGCAGCTCCTCCCACACCTCGGGCGAGGGCTGCCAGGCGGTGTCCTTCGGCCGCAGGGGTGTTCCGGTCATCCGCCGCGGCCCCGGGGGCCGCTCGGTGGCGGTGAACGGCGTCGGTTCCGGTACCGGACGGGCGTCGGCGGCGTCCACCAGCACCTGGAAGCCGATCCGTGCCCGCGCCCCATGGCGTGGCGGAGCGGCCGGGACCTCCGCGCTCGGCGCACTGTCGCCGGCGGCCGCCGGTGGGTCCCCCCGCCGTGCCTGCCGCGTCGCCCCGTGCGGGTCGGCGCGATGGACGAAACCGAGGGTGGCGACGCCGTCGAAGACGGCACCCGGCACCTTCGTCTTGACCGCGATGCCGCTGCGTACCGACTGCTGCCCGATCGCGGTGCCCTCGCGGTCGTACTCGCCGTAGACATTGCCGGTGACCGACGTCGGGCCCGCGTGCAGGTCGGCGCTCTGGGCCACGGTGGTGGCCCGGAAGCTCCGGTCCGAGCCCTTCGCGTCGGAGAAGACGCGGGTGACGTCCGAGCCGGTGTTGAACTCCGTCCTCGCGGTGTTGCGGACGTGCTTCATCGACTCGATCTCCGCGGAGACCAGCAGAGTGCCCCACTCCCTGCCCAGGTCGATCTCCATCGCCTCGCCCGCCGTCAGGCCCTTGAGCCGGTACTGGAGGACGTCCCAGTCGATGACGCGGTCGACCACCAGTTTCCGGATCCTGCTCCAGTCGTCGCCGAACGTCCGCCGGCCGTAGGTTTCCAGCGACAAGGGGGAATCCGCGGTGCCGAGCAGAGCCGTGTGCAGGATGCCGGAGGACCGCTCGCCGTCGGCGTCGACGAGGAACACGTCGCGGACGGTGTCCATGCCGCCCAGCGCGAGGGTCTGCTCGATGCGCAGGGGAGGCCGGTAGTGCTCGGTGTCGGAGGCGGCGGACAGCGGAAGGACCTCGCCGATCCCGGTGGCCACGGGTACGGAGGCGGACACGCGGACTCGGGTGATCCGCTCGCCGCCCGCGGAGTGCAGGGGGAAGTGTGTGCCGAGGGCGGAGCGGACCGAGGAGAAGTCGAAGTCCAGTTGGACCTCGGTGCTGATCCGCAACGCCGCCTCCGAGGTCTTCGTGCGGCTAAACAGCCGCCCGCCGGAGACCACGCGGTGCGACTCGGTGAACGACCAGTTCGAGGACAGATACCCCGTCAGATCGGTGTGCTCCGCGGGCTTGCCCTTGACCAGCAGGCCGAGGGTGACCGCTGAGCGAGCCTCCCGCTGGAAGCCGTCGCGGATCTGTGACTCGCTTCCGTCCTCGAACTCGATGCTCCTGAAACTCCCCTCCGTCACGGCGTTCGTCACCCTCGCCCGCACCGGGACGTCACCGCTGAACCCGGCCGCCTTCAGGGTGAGGGTGCGGACCTGGCCACGGGTCATCGCCGACAGCGACGGCCAGATCTCGCGCTGCACCTGCTCCTGCCAGTCGGCCCGCAGCGCCTCCCGCTCCTCCAGGTCCAGCGCCTCCCACAGCTGCGCCACGAGGTCCCGCGTGACGCGTTCCGCGACGGCGCGGGACGGCAGAACCCGGTCGGCACCACCGATCTGGCCGTTGGCGGTCATCCGGGTGGGGGGCAGCGGCAGTTCCTCCTCCGGATCCGGGTGGGCGGGCAGCGGGGTGCGGGGTAGCGGTTTGTCGGGGGTGGGCGGGAGCGGCTTGCCGAGGGGCGGGGCGGATTCGGTCAGGACGGTCGTCTCGATCGCCGCCCCCCGTTGCGCTGGGTCGGTGAGGGCGACGAAGACCAGGTCGCTGATGTCCGGGTCCGGGTCCGGGACGCTGCGGTGGACCGAGTGAGGATGCTGTTCCGGAGCTGCGGGCTTGGCTCCGGCATCGGCCGGTGCGACAGCGTCGTCTACGCCTTCAGAACCTTCGGGGCCTTCGGGGCCTTTGGGTGTGACGGTTTCGGTGAGTATGCGGAAGCGGGGGGAGCCGCCGATGAGGCCGGGGGAGGGACGGCTGGGCAGTCCGAGCTGGTCTCGCAGCGTGCGGGCGCGGTCGTGGGCGAGACCGGTGGCCGTGTCGGGGTCGTCCTGGTGCCGGGCGAGGACTGCTGCGACGTGCGTGAGGACGGTGTGGGCCGTGGGGGCGGCCTGGGCGAGGCCGCCGGTCAGGCTGACCGGCATGTCGATGACGCGGCCGACGATGCCGGAGGACTGGGTGATGATCCGGCGATAGGTCTGGTCGCCGAGGGACTGTCGGAGATGGTCGTGGAGTGCGTCGGCCTCATCGGGGGTCAGCGGACGGGTGTCGGCGGTTCGCAGGATGTCTGCGCCGAGGAAGGTGGGTTCGGTGGCGCGTGCCTTGCCCTTGTCGACGGGGGCGGGTGGGGAGGTGCCCGTGATGCCCTGGAGGGTGGAGGCGTCTGGCTGTCCGGCGAGGGCCGGTTGCCCGGTCTCGTGCGGACGGGGTGTGTCCGTCCGCGGTGTGTCGGCTCGTGTGTCGTCGGTACGGAGGGTGTCGGCCGGGATCGTGATGCGCGTGCCGGGATCCGCGGGGTTCCTGAGCACCGGAGCGCTGAGGGTGGGGACGCTGAAGGCCGGGGTGTCGAGAGTGACGGTGGGGACGCTGAAGGCAGGGGTGTCGAGGGTGACGGTGGTGCCGTCGGGTCCGGCCGGGGCGCTCTCGCCGGTATCGGGACGCGTGGTGTTCCGGGACGGCGGCGTGAGGAGGTCGCCGGCTGTGGCGGTGTTGGTCTGGCCGACGAGGATCTGGGGGAGTTTCAGGCCGTCGTGGAGTGCGGTCTTGATGGTGGTGTGGATGCCGGCGAGGACGGGGTGTTTGGCGTGGCCGAGGAGTTCGCCGCCGGTCGCGCCGATGGTGGTTTCCTTGCTGGTGGTG
>NZ_JBIAYD010000025.1:0-70017 GCF_042897315.1 Streptomyces sp. NPDC001068
GCGCGCGGTCTGCTCCGCAGACGCGACGCGGTGCCGCTACGCGGCACTTACCGGCGCTGCGCGCCGGAGGCCCGGACTCCGTCCGGGCACGGGCAGGCACTCCGTGCCCGCCCTGCCGACCAGCGCTCCGCGCTGGTCAGGGAGCCTGACGGCTCCGCAGTCAGGCGAAGGGGGCGGCTGGAGGGTGCCGGACTCCCGCCGCGTCACCCAGTCTTGACGGACCGCCAGGACTGGGTGTGCGTCAAACTGACACCGAGCTAGATTCTGGGATGGCACCCCACCACCATCTCGCCGTCTGAGAATGCGTCAATTCTCGAATGGGATACGTTCTGGACTGACGCCGCACCCCCGGTTCAGGACCGCTCGATATGTGCGGTCCTGAACCACAGGAATGCGTCACATTCGACCCGGGATGGATTCTGGGATAACGGCTCGGGTGTCCTCTGATTACCGGATGGATACCGGTGCGATTCCCGCGAGAAATGCCGCCGCGTATTCTCCGAATGCGTCGACGGCGCTCCGCAAGGACCTCATGGTGACGTATGCGGGGTCGGGGAGTTCGTGAGCGTCGCCAAGGTCGGCGAGGGCTTCACCGAGCGCGTCCAGGGTGTGGTCGGGGTTGGTGACGTAGCCGAGGATGCCGGAGGCGTCGACGGCCCACACGTGGGGGCCATCGACGTCGATGTCCTGGGGGGCGATGGGGTGGTCGGCGGGGCATTCGAACAGGCCGTCAGGGTGGGCGCGGAACTCGCTGCCGGGGCCGGCGGAGCAGTCACCGCAGGTGAGTGTGTGCCAGTGGTCTGGCGACCAGCGCAGGTGCCAGTGTGGGAACGGCAGCTGGTGAGGAGGTGTCCCGGCTGGTCAGGGACCGGCTCGGCGGATCTCAAGAAGGTCGTGCGGCACTGGCTCAGCTCGATCAGGAACCCGGGTCACCTGAAGCAGTAGGCCGGGTGCGGTCCGTGCTGGCGGGGGCTCTCGCCGACGATCCGCAGTTTGCGATGCGGCTGGAAAGCGTTGCGACGCAGAACACTCTCCGTGCGGGCAGGGACATGACCGTACAGACGGTCAGCGTGAACAGCAGCACTGTGAAGGGCACCATCAACATCGGTCCTTTGACGATCACGAAGTCACGCGGCGCATACGTGGCTCTCATCGCTACCGTCATCGTGCTGGCCCTCTTACTTGCCTTGGGCGTGTACGGCACAGTGCAAGTGATCACCATCGACAGCTCACCAGCCACCACGCCTTCCAACGCCTCGACCAGGACCCCGGACGCCAGCAGCGGGCCCAAACTAGCGCCGATCACGTCCAGGGACGTCGCAAAGGCAGTCCTTCCGAACCAATCCGCTCTGCCTGCTGGCTGGTCGCCAGCCGGCGAACCCGATGTGACGGACCAGGGCGGCGCGCCGCTCGAAGGGGGCATAGAACTCACAGGGCCTGACTACGGCATCACCCTGGAAATGGATTTCTTCGAGACCGCAACTTCGGCCTCGAAGACGCTCAATCGCTCTGACATCCTCGCGAGATGGGAAATCGATCAGGACAGCCAGTCCCTAGCCGCTCCGAAGATCGGTGACGGCACCATGGCTTTCATCGACTACACCCCCTCCGGCCACGTGGCCGGGATGGTCACTGCGGCCCGGATCGGCACCGTCACATGCCAGTTGGCGGCGACCGACACTACCCACCCCGCTGATCACGTCGACGAGGTCTTCGCCTTCACCCGTATGTGCATCCAGCGCGCCAATCAGGGCCAGCAGGGCAGAACGCCGGACGCGGTCGTGGAAACAGGCTAAGAACAGCGTCTCGGCCGCCACCGCTGGACCGTGGAGCGGACTGTGGCCTGGCTGTCCGGGTGCCGTCGTCTGCACCGCCGCTACGAACGCAAAGCCGAGCACTTCCTCGCCTTCGCCGGCATCGCCGCCACCCTCATCTGCTACCGGAGATTGACCAACTGAGACGATCTCTAAAGCCAGACGTGGGAAGTGACGGCCGTCCTCCAGCAGTAGCAAGGCGCCGTACAAGGGCTCGGCCCCCGAGCGCGAGGCTGCCGCACCGCCCCCCACAGATCCGACACCGCGGCGCCGGGCGGCGAGGCTGCTCTGCCGGTGACGGCAGAGCAGCCTTCCGCGCACAGCAAGCTAGGAGGCGGGAGACCATCGTGTAGCAGAGAACGTGAACCCCGCGAAGTAGCCGTCGGAGTTATCGATCTCCTTGATCACCTTGAGGTAGAGGAGGTTGCCCGTGTCCGTCTTGACGCAGAGGGATGCGCCCTTGTGAAGGGGCGTCCCGCTGCCGACCTCGCCCCCGGCAATGGGGTTGGTGATCGCTTGCGTCTGGGAGTCCAAGACGCACCGGGAGGGTGACGGGACCGTCGCCCCGCTCAGGCCTACCGCATCGACCCTGAAGTCGAGCGCGTCACGGTTGTCGGGAGAGGCTGAGCAGAACCAGGTGTGCCACTCGAGGTCGAAGGCATCTGCATCCACCTCGGGCGGAAGGTCACCCTCCTGTCGCCGGAGGCTGATGGGATCGGCGTCCAAGTCGAACAGGTCGCGCTGACAATTGTCACCGCCGGGCATGGGCATGGTGAACGTCCGATCTCGGTACACCTCCCGCCAGCCCGCCGCGATAGGCGAGGCGTTCGTCGTCGGGGAGCCGGAGGATGTCTGCGCCGGCGACGCCGACGATGACTGCGCCGACGAGGCAGACGATGTCTGCGAGGGCGCCGTGGAAGCCGTCCCCTTCGCGTCAGACCCGTCCCCGCTCATGCCCGCGAACTTATTGATGCCGTATACACCGAGCACGAGCACCACGGCCGCACCGATCGCGAACCGGGCGAGGGACGAGCGGTGCGCATGCCCCCCAGGAGGCAGAGACCTGGGGCCGGCATGAGCACCAAGGCCTCCGACCTGCTGGTCAGGGTGGGGTGCGTACTGGTCGGGTGCGTACTGCGGGGCGACGGGTACCCCGGGGGACGGCTCCTCCGCTTCGGCGTAGCTCTGCCGGAGAACGGCCAGTTCGCTCAGTACCGCATCCCGTCGGGCGATCAGCGACTGCTGCCGTACGGCGAGCTGCTGCAGCTCAGCCCGGATGAGAGCCTTCCGCTCCGCAGACGTAGACGGGGAGGCCTCTTCCTCGGCCAGTTGCTGTCCCTCCTCGGCCATCTCGAGGATCTGCTGCTCGTCGCGCCTCGCCTCCATGGCCAGCTCGTATTCACGCAGAAATTCCCTGCGCTTGGGGTGTCCGCGGCCGTCCTCGTTCAGCCGGCGCAGAAGCCGGCCGTAGTCCCGGAGGTCCTGTTCGGCTGCCTCATCACGCAGTTTTCCCCGCAGCTTCGCCTCGTCCAGCAACGCAAGGACGAATCTGAGCGGCGGCACGTTCGTACCGTTCTGGTACTTGGAGACGGACGCGTCGGGAAAGTTGTGGAGGCGCTGGAACTGGTTGGTGCTCATGCCGGTCATCGCGAACAGCCTCCGCACCCGCTGGGCGAAGCCCTCGATCGTGTCCGGATCCAACATCTCCGGAAGAAGATCACCGTCACGATTCCCGGGCCGGTTTTCCACCGGTACCTCCCACTACTGAAGCCCCAACGCCGATGCATGCGAAGTGGTGCGGATGGTCACCGTATCGGAACCCCACAAGAGGCACGTCGATGTAGATGCACCCCACCAAACGCACCAGTCACTGTGGGCGGCATCCCGTCAACCACGGGAATCCCGGCGCCTGTTGGAGACGCCGGGATCAGTTCGGCCTGCCGTGACGCCTCCGGCCAAAGACGCAGTCACGGCAGGCCCCAGGACACCCCGAGAGGGGTCCAGGTGAGTCCCGTCGACAAGCTCAGCGCGATCGTCGTCACGGCCATCGCCGCGGCCGCCGTCTACATCGCCTACAACAACGAGAAACTCGGAGGAGCCATCCTCGTAGGTGTAGCAATCGCCACGTTGCTCTACACACTGCTGACCGGCAACTGAGCATCCTGGTGTGGGAGGCGAAACCGCCTCCCACACCACCAAGCATGCCCCCGCGCCTGCGGGGGCACCACCCCCCCAGCCCGCAGCACTGACACGAAGCACGGACCAAGCCTCCGGGGCCCGGTTGAGGCCTCGGAGGCTTCAACGTCCTCCTGACCAACCGGACCCCGGAGCGCCTGGCCCGAGACCCGCGGCATCCCCCGAAACCCGAGTCGGGCCCATGGTCGGGACTACCCGGACGTCCAGATGCTCAGATGCGGCGCTTGAACAACGCCGAGAACAGCCCCGGATACTGCCGGGACAGATCCATCCGGCAGTCGAGGCAGTGCCGGCCGTCCTCCGGCGGCACGAAAGCGCCGTAGCCGATGCCTGGCTGCCCGGCACGGGGCGTTCCCGCCCCACATCGCCAGACGCTCCTGCAGATCGCCCGGGACCGGCGCGCCCGACCGGACCAGCGGGGTCAGTCGCCCCTTGGCCCGTGCCACCGCCAACCAATTCCAGACCGTCCACACCGAGACATCCGCTGCCTGTGCTACGGCGCGGACATGCCCGGTCGGCGCGGGTGAGCGCGTGCATGGGGGTGGTCTTTCAGGGTGGGGGTCCTGAAGAGGCATGCGAGGCCACGTGGTGGCGCGGGGCTCTTGGACGCCGGAGGCGGCCCGACCGACGGCCGCGCCGGAAGCGTAGGGTCCGGCGCGGCGGAGGGCGGTGTCGCTGTGCCGTGTGGCACCGTGACGCCGCGCCGGGACTCCCATGCTCTCAGGCCAATTCAGCGAGCTCTCGGATCGTCGCAGTCCCAGAGCGAACTACATAAATCCCGCTTCCTTCCGGCGCCTCGTAGGATCGCGTCTTGAGATCTTCAACGTCTATTTCCTGCGGCCACAACGTACCGCTGATGGTCCAGCGGACGTCCGTCAGGTCGGTGCCGATCAATAGCGTTCCCCGTAGATCTGATGACGTAAAATCGTTCACGAAGTCACGCAGCTCTTGATGATTTAGGGTCGGAAAACCCTGGACATAGAGGTACGTCTGCAGGTAGCGACGCATGTACTCCAAGGCTCCATGATATAGGCGAGTTGCAAGCCCCACTGGAACGATGCTGTCGAGATTATGCGCGACTCGCTCGACCTCCTTCTGGGCAAATGTGAGTTCTTGAAAGAGTTCTCGTTCGTTCTGGCGTGCCCGACGGTTTCCCGATTGAAGTCTTTCCCGCCGATTTCGAGCCTGGTAAGCCCTGTGCGCCTCACTGGCACGATCGATAGCCGCGGCAAGATTTTTGCTATATACCACCACTTGCGAGAAATTCCCCTCTGCGTTTACGTTGTCCGGCCAGACGCCCAGCTCCTCAGCTTCACGGATGGTGCGAAGAATTTTGTCTGCCGTATAAACGAAGGCGACCGAGCACTCTACGGCTTTCTCAAGATTCATGCGGGTGCCATACAGTGCATCGAAGAGGCTCGCTGCCATGATTCCGAGATCATGCAAACATGCGTCTGCCGCAATGATCAGGTCAATAGCATCCAGGGCAACCAGAAATCGAGGCTCGTTGCGCAGCAGCATTCTTGACTGAGAAGGAATCATCCGCAGAATTTCCTTCATGGAAGCGCGGGCCGGAAGCAACGCCGGCGCTGGCGGTATGAGGGGTTCCTCGTTCGTTGGCGACGGCAGAATCGCACGCAGACCTGCCTCAACATCGACAACCGATTCCAGGCTTTTTGCCATTTCGTCATGGTCGGATTGAAGCAAGATTTCACGCAGCCCCGCTTCAACGTCGATTACCGAATCGAGCGCGCCGAGCATCTCATCGTGTGTGCGACCAAATTCGTCTACGGCTTTCTTACTGAGGGGCTGCTCGCGGCCTGTCATCGTCCCTCCTCCCATTCACGAACACATTTAGTTGCAGCACGGCGGGCTTTCTTTAAACTCGCTCTTACTGCTTCCGGTGTCATGTTGAGCTGCTCAGCGATCTCCGCTGGTGTGAACTCGCTGAGAGTCCAGGCGAGGACTTGTCGTTGACGGGCAGGGGTAGATTTCTCACGATGCTCAAAGCGTAGTGCCGAGACTCCCATTCGGCGACAGCATCCGGGCGAGGCAAGAGCGCGCTTGGCTCCGGTACATCATCGACAGGATCCTCTCTCACGTCAGCGATTTTCCTCACAAGTGCGCGGGCGGCTACGGTATATACCCACGGGCGAGGTTGATGAATATCGTTCCACCGCTGATACGCCGACATCATCGCTGTCTGGGCTATATCCGCTGCGTCTGCAAGCGGTGCACCTTGATTGGCCAGAAAGCCTATGAGTTTACGGATCGTGGCACGGTAAAACGTGGAAAAGTCTGCGTCGGTCGTCCGATTATTTTCCAGTTGGGGCTGTTGGCTCGTACTGGAAAGTGATGCTGGCAAGTCAGGGTGCCCGGCCCTGTTCTCGTCGCTCACGCAGCCTCCAGCCGATCGGCAACAGCGGGGACGCGTTCCATACGCATCCTGAGGTGATGACCATCTGCTGACTGCGTGTCGAACTCCAGATTGCCGCCCATGGCAAGGGTCTCAATCCCATGTGCAAGGCACCGTAGACGCACCAGCTCCCGTCGCTCACGCCAGCGGAGGCGGAACCACAGCGACAGCAGCCCGGCTCCCCTCGCCGTTACGAGCGATGCGACGGTGACGACACACGTAACCCGGTCCACCTGAGGACTCCCTCCCTCTCTGACGGACCCGCTGTTGGACCCGCTATGAGCTAAGAGGCGGCGTAGGCGCCGAGCGTGAACTCCACGAACAAATTTGTTTTGGAGCGGTGGGTGTCCAGGTGCTTCTACAGGCGAGCTGCCACCAGGAGGTGCCGACAGGACACGAGTCAGATTTCGATGTACGCGATGACGACCACGGTGCGCAGGACGGTGACGAAGTACAGGACGCGGACGGCTTCGACGTCGTCGGTGTACTGGCGCAGCTGGGGGCCAGTGGTGTCGCCGGGGATCGGTGCGCCGATCTCGGGGTCAACGGAGATGACGACCAGTGCGCGGTCCAGGGCGTGGATGTCCGCCTCGCTGGTGATGGCCTCAAGCTGCTTGGCGGCGGCGTCGGAGAAGGCGATCCGGGCGCGGCGGGGCCCGTGTCCCTGGGGCATCAGGCGACGGCCGGCCGCTGCGCGGCGAGGCGGGCGAGGTGCGCCTCCCGCAGGTCTTCCCAGGGGGTGCAGTCCTCGACTGGGGGCAGGCCGTTTTCGGCGATGTCCTCCAGGACGGCGGCAAACTGGTCGGCCTGCTCGCGGGTTCGGGCGGCGTAGGCGCGGACGGCGTCGGCGGCCGCGGGCTCCAGCTGCTGCCGGTCGGTCGGCGTCGGCTGTTCACTCATCGGTGCTCCTGGGCCCGGAGGAAGTCGGTGTCACCACGGTATCGCCGGGAAGGCGGGACCGAGGGCAGTCCGTGGGAGGCGTTGTTCATCCGAACGAATGAGTACTGGAACCGTGGGTCAGACGGCTTGCCTCTCCAGCCATGTGGCCGAGAACGGTGTGGCTTCCGTGCTGGCCGTGCGGCGGTGGAATGGCCGACTGGTCTTGTAGACAACTAGTTCCGCAGCGGTGACCCTGGGTCTTGAGCCGATGCGTTCCGGGGGAGGGGTCATGGGCCGGGTTGAAGAGCTCCAGCAGCAGACCGTCTGGAAGAGCGACCCACATACACAGGTGAAGCACCTTGTGTATCGGCACTATCTGCAGTGTTGGATGGCGAAGATCCTGCAGAAGTTTCCCGAAGCCACCATCGTGGACTGCTTCGCGGGCCCTGGCATCTATTCCGACGGACTGGCCGGCTCTCCCATTGTGGTGGCCCGGACATTCCTGGAGCACTCCGCGAATGAGAAGTTCAGTCGGCTCAACCTGATCTGTCTCGAAGAGCGTGCCGACCGGGTGGAAGAGCTTCGACGGCAGGTGGCCAAGCTGCCGCGCTCGCCCAAGCTCAACATCCAGGTGCTCCCTCCGGGTACCTTCGCCGAGCAACAGCCCAGGCTGTCCGCGCTGGCCCATCGTCCGCGCCCCAACGTCCCCGTACTGTGGCTCATCGACCCCTTCAGGCTGAAGAGCGCCCCATTCTCGCTGATCAGGCAGTGCATGGCCGGGCCGCGTGACGAGGTGTTGTTCACCCTGTTCACCAACGAGTTGCACCGCTTTTGCGAGCGTGAGCACTTCGACAAGGCGATGACCCCCTACTTCGGCGGCGATCACTGGCGCGCGGCAGTGGCGGGTGACCGGCGGGCAAGGACGCGCAAAGAGGCGTTCTCCGCCGCCTACCAGGACGGCCTGAAAGCCCTCGGCCTGTTCAGCAGCGACTTCGGCGTCGAGATCAGCAGCCAGAGCGCCAGGTACCACCTGATCCTGGCCACCCACAGCGAGGCCGGCCTGAAGTGCTGGGCGCCCATGGCGTGGAAGCTGGACAGCTACAGCGGTGAGGGCGCCTCCGCCGACAGCCTGGACGCGCTGACCCTGTTCGGAGAGGAAGCGGTCGAGAGCCGTCTGGATGCGGCACTGCGCAACTACGCGGGCACGGAACAGCGGTGGGAGACGCTCTCCAGCCAGGCCGCCCGCTTGAACTACATGGACAAACATCTAAGGAAGTCGTTGAGCGATCTCGCTTCCAAAGGCCTTGCCTTCCGGGTCAGCCCAGTCGATGCGCGCAGCGCGTGGCCGGAAGGGTGCACTGTGCGCTTCTACGCCCCGCAAGACCTCGTCGACGAAGCCTCCTGACGCGAGCAGCATCCTTCACACGGCCACCGGCAGCGGCATCTGGTCCCAGGTACGGCCGCCAAGCTCGCGGCCGCCTGCCTTCGGTGTGCGGCCGCCCCACTGCTTGAAGAAGAACGCCACCTGCGCCTGCTGGCAGGTATCGCGGATCTGGGTCACCCATGCTTCGTCCAGCGGACGGTGCCCTGGCCCGGATTCGCCTCCTGCGATGACCCAGTCGATCGCTGTCAGGTCCAGGCCGTCCAAGGGGCCGAGCAGCGGCTCACACGACAGGAACTTCACCGCCGCCGGCACCTGCCGCAGGTCGTCCACGCGCGGCAGTTCCTTCGCGCTCTCCACCGAGACGCCCATCCACAGGTTCGCCGGCCAGTCCAGTCGATCGGCCACCTGCCGCAGGCGCCGTGCCCGCTTGGTCAGGACCTGGTAGGTGTGCTGCGGCGTGTCCGCGATCACGTCGAAGACGCGCCGGACGTAGTCGAGCGGGACCCTGGCATGGAACAGGTCACTCATCGAGTTCACGAACACGGTGCGCGGGCTCTTCCATCCGTACGGCACCCGCAGCGCATCCGGATGCACTGTCAGCCCGAAGCCGGGCCCGGACGTCCGTGGGTCGCCGTCGGCCTGGTACTTCGGCGAGCCCATCGCCTTCAGTCGCTTCGCCAGCGTCAACGCGTAGCAGTTGTCGCAGCCTTCGGAAACGCGGTCACATCCCGTGGTCGGGTTCCACGTCGCCTCGGTCCACTCGATCGAACTGCGATCACTCACGGCCGGCCCTCCATCCCCTCGAACCGGGCCCGTCCACCCGTACCGCTGCGGCTTGTGGTGCCCAACGAGACGGCTCACGACCGGTACCGGCATCCAACCATCCGGCTTCCGTACGGCTCCCATCACCCCATTGATAGAACGAACGTTCCCATCCTGTGAGGTGATCGGCCCGCTGTAAAGGCGCTGTCACGCAGCGAATCCGATGTTGGACACGTATTCGTATTGGCCCCACTGGGAGCCGAGGTCGACCACCGCATCGTCGACCCAGGCGGTGTCCAGGGCGTCGTCATCGTCGGCCACCCATGCGGCGACGATCCGGTCCCAGCGCCGCACGTTCAGCGTCCGGTACTCCACCACCCGTTGGTGGGGCCGGGTGACCTGGGACTGGTTGAGCGGGTGGAACTCCACACGGGTGCCGCGGCCATCACGGTTGAGGCGGGCCAGGAGGTAGCGGGCGACGTTCTCGCGCCGCACGGCGCGGTAGGCCTGCTCGATCGCGGCCAGGTTGGCGCGGGACGGGGAGCGGGTGCCGGCGAGCCAGGCCCGGATCGTGCGGGGCGTCGCGGTGAGGCCGGCTTCCCTGGCGGCGGCGCGGGCGCGGTCACTGCGGGTGAGGTAGTGCAGGCGGGCAAGCAGGCCGCGGCGGGCAGTGATCGGGGTGGCGACGTACCCGGCGAGCGCGTCCAGCTGCCGCGCGACGGCTTCGTGGCCTTTGATGCCGCGCGCGCCGAACTTGCCGAAGTCGAGATTGCGGTCAGGCACCGAGGCTCCTTCCTTGATCGTCTGTGTGGCGCTGTGAGGGCCGCTACCGGGGCCCGGCGGGGGTTTTCCCGCCGGGCGCGCCCCAGGGCGGCACAAGGGCGTGCAGCGGGACTACCGGCCCACTACGTCCGGGTGGCAGCGGGGACACTTCTCACCGGTGCCCAGCTCTCCAAGAGTCCGGAACCGCGGGTTGAGCCGGGCAGCGGGGGTGCCTTCGCCGCACTCCTCACACCACTCAGGCATTCGGGGACGATCGTTGCTGACGGCGGCCGGGACGATGGGGGCCTTGGACATTTCGACATGCCGGTGCATGTTCGTCCAGCCACGGCCGGCCATCTCCTGGGCCCGGTCACACAGCCAGGTCTCGGGGAGTCCCTGGTCGAGCAGTTCGACAGCCTGACCCAACAGCTTGGCCCGGGTCCCGTTGAGTACTGGCCGTCCGAGGGCAGCGGCGTACGCGGCCACGATCCGGCCTCCTGCTGCTGCGCTCTTGTCTGAGCCCTCCCGCTGGTGCGGGACCTCAGCCCCGGAGGGGTTGTCTCCCTCCGGCGCAGCTTCGATCTCTCTCTCTCCGTCCGGCGGGACGTCTCCAGCAGCGTCAGCGTCACCGGCTACGGGAGAGAGAGAAGAGGGAGACGAGGAGGGAGAAGAAGAGGGAAGGAGAAGGGGTGCGAAATCTGCACCCCCTGCCCCTGCGAGATCTGCACCGGGGGGTGCGAGATCTGCAGGGGGGGGTGCAGATCTCGCAGGGGGGGGTGCAGAATCTGCATGGGGGTCTGAGCTGCGGTTTTCCATCTGGGGGGCATCGAAGGTGAGTTCTTCGACCAGAGAGGGCCCGTAGTCCCTCGGCGCCCGCTTCATGCTCTGGAGAAGATCAACATTGATGCGGAACAAGTTGGCGATCTGCGCCCCGTTCTTCGGGCTGTACCGGGGCGCGGCCTTGAGCAGCCGGAGCCTCTCCAGCTCCGCACGCTTGGCCTGAGCGGTCCGCAGCGGCATGTGCGCCTCATCAGCCAGCTGCTGCATGTGCGCGATCACGTAGCCGCGATCGTCAGTGTGATTGGCACAGGCCATGAGAAATGCGAATTGACCGACTTTGAGACCGTCTGCCTGGAAAACCAGATTCATGTGCTGGATCACCGGGCCACCTCCACCAGCTGGTGGCCGGCGGCGGCCGGGGCCGACGCGCGCACAGGCGCAGTCGGTGGGAGTGAGGCGGTCCGCGCGGTTGGCGGACGGTAGAACAGGCGACGCAACTGGGTCATCTCCCCAGGTAGGGGAGTCGTGCCCAGCGAGTGTGATCTAGCGCCAAACCCGGAGTAGTGGCGTTGCGGCTATCTCTACCGCATACTCTGGGTATAGGTGACCACGCGGGCCATTGGCCCACGAGCATCACCCGGCAGACGAGGTCACCTCGCTGCTCACGACTCGGAGCTTTGACAAGGGCGTGCGAGTCGGACTTGGGAGCGGCTCCTGTTGTGGCGACAGGGGCCGCTTCGCATTTATGGAGATCGGGAGAGCATCAGCCGCTCAGCCTGCCTCTCGGGTATTCACTTCAGGACCGGACGTCACTTCTGGGTGCTTATCGGCCCAACCCTTAAGGAGTCGGGCATAAGCCTCAAGGTGGCGGCGGCGCGGTTTGGCGAGTCCGGTCTCCCAGCGGTGGAACGCGACCCTGGTGACGCCGAAAACGCCGGCGACTTCCTCCTGGGTGAGCCCGTCGGCCTTGCGGAGACGTGCCCGAGTTTCCGGTGGCGGCATGGTGTCCGGCCG
Source organism: Streptomyces sp. NPDC001068 (assembly GCF_042897315.1). Taxonomy (NCBI): domain Bacteria; kingdom Bacillati; phylum Actinomycetota; class Actinomycetes; order Kitasatosporales; family Streptomycetaceae; genus Streptomyces; species Streptomyces sp. NPDC001068. The sequence goes on from NZ_JBIAYD010000025.1 coordinate 12,008, forward strand.
CGCGAGTAGAGCGTCGACTGCATCGAGTAGATCAGACACTGATTCCCCTCCTCACGTGATCCAGAACTATACATAAGTCTTCGCTAACCGCTGTGCGTTGAGGGCGCGTCCAGGGAAAATTCCTCCGAGCTAGGGTCATCGGCATGCGCCTCGCCCTCTTCGACCTGGACGGCACCCTGGTCGACCGCCGGTCCGCCGTCACAGACGCCGTCGTGCAACTCAGCCACGATCACGGCTACGGGCCCGAGATCCAGCGCTGGCTGATAGACGAACTGGCTGACCGTGCGGACCGCGGTGACTTCGAGCGTCTGCGTCGCACCTTCGAGCTCAACGAGTCGGCCGATCATCTGTGGCGCGTGTACGTCGACCGAATTGCTGCCGCCGTGCACTGCCGCCCCGCCGTCCTCGACAGCCTGACGCGGCTCAAGGCGGGCGGCTGGAGCATAGGCGTCGCGACCAACGGCTCCAGTGACATTCAGCGCGCAAAGATCCAGTCCACCGGCCTCGCAGACCTGATTGACGGAATCGCAGCTTCCGGTGACATCGACGTCCGCAAGCCAGACCCACGCCTCTTCGAGCTGGCGGCCGCCCGCTGCGGAACCCAGCTGACCCCTGGCGACTGGATGACCGGTGACAACCCGGAAACCGACATCGTCGGCGGCTACCGCGCAGGACTCCGCACCATCTGGGTCAAGGACCGCCCCTGGCCGGAGGGACTGGCCGCGCCTCACCACACTGTCGATGACGTCACTGACGCCATCGACTACCTCCTCACCCACTCCCCGGAGTAGCCCCATGCCCCACCAGCGGACCGTCGGCATCCTCCACCCGGGCAGCATGGGCGCCGCCGTCGCCGCCTGCGCCGCGACGAACACGTCACCCGTCCTGTGGTGCACGGCCGGACGCAGTCCCGCCAGCATCGCGCGCGCCGAGCAGTTCGGCCTGACGGCGGTGGCCACCCTGTCCGAGCTGCTGGAGCGCAGCGACATCGTCATCAGCCTCTGCCCGCCGGCTGCCGCCGAGGACCTGGCCCGCGACGTCGCTGAGCACAGGTACGCCGGCGTATACGTGGAAGCCAACGCCATCAGTCCCAGCCGGACGACACGGATCGCCGACCTTTTCGGGAGTACTGCGACCGTCGTGGACGGAGGCGTCATCGGCTCCCCACCCGTCGGCGGCAAGAGCCCCACGCTGTATCTGTCAGGCCCGGCCGCCGCGGTTGCCGACGTCGAAGCGCTCTTCGCGGACACCGACGTGCAGACCGCCGCGCTGGGCCAGGAGATCGGGACAGCATCCGCGCTGAAGCTGGCCTTCGCCAGCTTCCAGAAGACCTCACGCGTACTCGTGGCGCTCTCCGTTGCCCTCGCCAAGGCACACGGCGTCGACCAAGAACTGCTCCAGGTCGCCGCTCGACGCACCGGCTCGTACCTCGCTGAGCCCGAATACATTGCCAAGACCGCCGCACGCGCCTGGCGCTGGGGCCCGGAAATGGAAGAGGTCGCCGACACCCTCGCGGATGCCGGCCTTCCCCCGGAGATGCTGCACGCGGCCGCGTCAACGCTGGCACGGTGGAACGATGCCAAAGACGACGGCGAACTCACGCTCACCGACGCCTTGGACCGACTCGCCCAGCCGTAACCCGCGCTCATGCCGGCGCCGCTCCCGCCCGCTGCGCCAGCAGCTGGTCGATAAGCTGCGCCACGTCCTGCGGAGCCGACGCCGTGGTATCCACGGTCAGGTCCCACGCCATGCCCGGGTGCGCGTCCAGGTCCTCACGAGTCGCGTCCCATGCCACCAGGCGCGCCGCGGTGTCGCTGTCGCCGCGCCCCGCCGACCGCTGCGCAGTCACCTCGCGTGGGCACCACAGCAGCACCACCGACCAGTCGGCCGGGTAGCCGTCGACCAGCGCTCGGATGCCCTCGACCTGCCCGAGGTGGACCACAGGCACCCCGGCCGCGAACGCGGCGTCGACGCCGGGCCGGTCGATCGCATACGTATTGCCGTACCGGGCGTTCGCGTAGAGGACGCCGCCCGCGGCCTCCAGCTCGCGCAGATGCCCCACCGTGCCCATCCGATAGCCGGCAGCCTTGCCCGTCCCCACCTTGAGCCGCGCGAACTGCACGTACCGCGGACTCAACTGGATGAGCGCCGCGGTGACGGTGTCCTTGCCCGACGCTGGCGGGCCGTAGAGGATCACGCCCTGCTTCCCCGTCATGCGTAGACGGCCCCCATCGCCTGCCTGGCCTGGTCCGCGAGCGAGACCGCGGTGCCGAGCCGGTTGTCGACGACCAGGTGGGGCACCGCCGGCCGCAGGTCCATGTCGATCGTGCTGACGTACTCGCCCCAGCGCGCGAGTTTCCAGGCGTCCCGAGCAGCGGACCGGAACGTGATGTACTCCCGCATCGACTCCTCATCGCAACGCACCCAGACCGGATAGACATCTACACCCAAGGCGTTGCAGCGGTTGGCCAGCCTCTGCATCCAGTCGGCGTTCGTCATCTCGGAGATGAACGGCGCGGTGAGCACCGTACTGATGCCGCACTTGATGTTGGCCATTGCGGGCTGCATCAGGCAGTCGTATTCCACCGGCCTGACGTTCTCCCGGTACACGTTGGTGTGCCGGTCGTTCGGGTCGGCACCTAGAGCGACCAGCAACTTCTCCACGAGCGGGCGGGTGAGCGGGTCCTTGTCGAGCAGGGGCCAGCCGGTTAGCTGAACGAAGAAACGCGCCAACTCGGTCTTCCCGCTCCCGGCGTATCCGCCCACCAGAATGAGCGAGGGCCGGTGCGGGTCTCCGCCCGTGTGCCGGCGCTTCCAGGCATCAATGATGCGCTGCTGGAGCGTGACGTGGTCGGCCGCCTCGTCGCCGGGCGCGATGGCGTGGATGGCCCGTTCTACGGCTAGGACGTGCGCGCCATTGAGATGGTCGTCCACCGGCGTGACCTTGAAAGACGTCTCCTCGCCCGGCAGGGCCGTTCGGAAGCCCAGGTCCGGTTCGGTGGCGCGATACAGGAGGCAGTAGGCGCGCCGGTAGTGAGGGCCCGGGAACACCTCGCCCTGCTCGTGCTGCCAAAGCGTCTGGGGGTTGGCAGCGGGGATGCCCTTCAACTTGGCCTGCTCGGCTACCTGTCGGAGCCGTTCCCCCGCCTGCTCCAGCGTGAGCCCATGCGCTTCACGGTGCTCACGCAGATGCTCCGGCCGCCAACCCACGTGCCTTGCCACTCTCTGCGCCTCCGATGTCATGTGCCGGAGCCTAGATCCAGACCCCGAAATCCCATGTGTATGCGGATGTTGAAAACCTGTGTACGGGCACGTGCACGAGCTTCGACAAGCCGCTGTGATGTCGCGCTGAGGATCTTGCCGGTGTGATGGCTCCCACAGAACGAGCTATCAGGCGGAGGTCTCTATGCCGGAGTTCCAGCGCTCAGGCATCGAATTCGTAGTCCAGCACGTACGCGGCGGAATCCATGGTCATCTCATTGATCTCCACGGCTCGCCCTTCGGAGTCGAAGGCCGTGCGGGCCAGCTTGATGACCGACCTTTCACTGGGGATAGCGAGGCGTGCAGCTTCGCTGACGGTGGGAATGCGTACGCGAACTTCTTCTCGGTAGCGCGCTGGCGCGTGGCCAAGATCCGTCAGGCGAGCGTAGATCCCGCCAGGGCCGGTGTCCGCTTGGGTGATGGGAGATCCTTCCACCAACGCCTGGGGCAAGTACGACTCAGCAACCATGACGGGGCGTCCGTCTACCAGGTACCGCCGGCTCCGTACACAAACCGTCTCGCTGGGAGTCAGATCAAGCACGTCCCTGATGTGAGGCGGAGGGGTGACGTTTTCCGAGACAGCGATCTGGTCAATGTCTGGGAGCCGTTCGTCTGCGGACCAGATCGTCCTTCCGTTTCCCCACTGGTCACGAGCCAGTCGCTTGATGCCATGGCGTCGGATGAGCTCGAACGACATGACGCGAGGACTGGCTCCCTTCCTCATTTCGATGAGGCCTTCCGTATGCAAGATCTTCAGCGCCGCGCGAGCGGTGAGACCGGCAACCTCGTGCTGCTCAGCCAGCGCCTTCTCTCCCGGCAAGCGATCGCCAGCCCCGTAGTCACCCTGCTCGATCGCCGCCTTCAGGTCGTCAGCGATCTGCTGAGCTTTGGTGGGCTGTGCGCTGGTCTGGTCCGCTGCCATCTGTCTCCCTACCTCGGTAACGATCCTATGAGTGATTGCTACCGAGGTGTCCAACGGGGCGCCCTGGCGGGTTGGGGTGACCGGGACAGGATACCGGAAAATCGTAACCTCGGTAACGATGTCGTTGACATCAATAGCGAGGATGGGCTCTACTGGGGCCCACAACCTCGTTAGCGAGGTTGGTGAGAGAGTCGAAACCTGGCTCCTCACTGCAGAACCGCAGGCGGCCCCTTCACCTTGTAGTTGGGGAGGGCCGGGGTGATAGCTCCACCAAATCCCCCGGGTCATGGCTTCCTGTGGCGCACGTTGCAGCGCTGATGTGCTGTCCGTCCATCAGGACGTTGGGCTACGGCCTGTGCGGCCTGACGGGCGGAGAAGGCATCGCGACGCGCCCCGCCCCTCCGATCTGAGGAGTCATCGTGACCACGACCGCCACCCCGACGGCTCGCAAGCGGTGCCGCAAGACCCGTACCACGAAGGTCAATCCCCGCCCTGCGATCGTCCTTTCCACCATCCCGGCCACCGAGATTGACCTCGCTCCCGGCCGGGAGCACATGGTCTGCCCCGAGTGCCGCACCTGGTGCCCGATCACCGGCATGAACAGCAGCCCGAAATTGGTGCCCCACCACACCGACCCCGCTGGCACTCCGAACCCCCGTCGCTGCATGGCCGGCACGGACCGCCGCGTCACCATCGACATCACCGTCGAGGACTGGCACACGGTGCTGATCGAGGCCCGCCCGACCACCGCGTCCCGCCGCGCGACCAAGGTGCTGCCCAAGCCCAAGGCGACTCCGACCCCGGCCGCGAGCCAGCTCACGCCCACCCCGCTCAGCGCCGACACGATCCGCCGTGCGTTCCGCCGGCACCAGGAGCAGTGCCGGGCCTGCAAGGCCGAGATCACCGGCCGCGACGGGCTGCCGCTGCCCTGCCGTGACGGCGAACGCCTCGCCGTCACGTTCCTCCGCCTGCTCCGTCAGGAGCCCCGACGTCGCGCCATCCGCGAGTTCTTCGCGCAGGAGCGGCGCCGGTTGGACCGCCACTACGCGGCTGCCGCTCCCACGCGGGCCACGCAGTGGAGCGCCGTACTCCCCAAGGTCACCGACGCTGACACCCGGCGCGCGCAGCTGCCCGCTGGCGACGCTCCGACGGAATCCCCCGCCGTACCGCTGATCCCCAGGGACACCGAGGCGTATGACCGCCGTCAGCACGAGCTGGGCAGGCAGTACGCGCGAACGAGCACCACGTCAGCCGCCTGAACCGCAGCCCTGCACTGCCCGCCGTCGACCGGCCCGCTTTACCGCGGGCCGGTCGACGGCGGAGTGCGCAGGACGCACCTCACTTCCCGACCACGGAGGCCGACATGGCAGTCCCGACTGACCCCCGCACACCGCACCAGCGAGTTCGTGACCAGCTGGCCGCGGCTCGCGCACGGCTGGTCCAGGAGGGCGTGTCTCGCAGGGAGCGCGCTCAGATCGCCGACCGCATCCACACCCTGACCGAGCAGGCCCGCCTGATCGGTGCCTGACCGCAGCCCTGCGCTGCCCGCTGCTGACCGGCCCGCTCACCGCGGGTCGGTCAGCAGCGGAGTGCGCAGGACGCACCCCGCCGGTCACCGGCGGAGTGGCAGGACGCACTCACGCGATGGACCCCCGGGGTGGCCGCCCCGGGGGTCCTGTCGCAGGCCGCCCTTCCTGAGAGGACAACCCACGACATGCCCAGCATGACAGCCACCCCTGCCCTGGACTCCCGCCCTGCGCTGCCGAGGCGCCCGGTCCCGCACGAGCGGACCCCGGACCGGCCGACCCCGGCCGGCACCCGCCCGCACCCGCAGCGCGACGCGCGGATCGACTCCGAGATCGGGCCCCGCACGGTCGGTGCGATCTACCAGACCAGCATCAGCACCTACGAGGTCCTCGCGGTCATCCGCGATCCCGAGCGTGCCAGCAGTCTGCTCCGGCGCACGGCGCTGTTCGCGGTGATCGTCCGGGACATCATGCGTGCCGATGCCGAGCCGTACGCGGTCGGCGACACGTGGACGACGTCGGACCACCTGGTCCTGATCCGCGAGGGCCGGACCCCCGCGTCGTACACGCCGGCTGCCTGACGATCCGCCACGGTCCGACTTCCGCTTCCCGTCTCCCGCCCCACGGCGGGTGGGAGCGGGAGACGGGCCGTGGCTGGCCGCCCGGCCAGCTGCAGGCGGCGGCCCCGGAGGTAGAGGCCCGGGGCCGCCATTACAGGCACTCACGAAGGGAGTTCCTGTGGCTGACAGCATGTCACGCACGATCACGACCGACGAGGCCCACCAGCGACTCGGTCAGCACCTCCTGGCCGTCGTCCGCGAGCAGGACGCCCGGATCCCCGCCCACCGGCGCGCACCGCGCACCGTGGCGGAGATGCAGGCCCGCCTCGCCGCCGTCGCCCTGGACGACACGGAGCAGGACGCCTGCGGCGTATGCGGGCGTTGGACGCTCTGCGGTCCGTGCGGCGGCCCGCAGCAGCGGGCCGCGCTGGTCACGGCCGGGACGGCGGGCGCCTGATGCGCCGCCGGATCACCGCAGCCGCGTTACGCCTGGTCCTGGCCGCGTCCGGCCAGTGCTCGGTGTGCAGCGGGTGGTTCGAGGGCTGGTCGGGCGGCGTCTGCGACGCCTGCAAGGCCAACGGGTACTGACGTGCCCGCTGATCTGTACGCCCGCTACCAGGCCGCGCACACCGCGTACCGCACCCACCGGGCCACCTGCACGACGTGTACCGACACCAGCCGCTGCCCCACCGGGCAGCGGCTGTTCGAGTCGTTCACGGCGTTGCAGGACGCCTACCTCAACCGTCAGCGCCAGGACCGGCGCTGACGGTTTCCTCAGTCCGGCACCGCCACCTCTGCCGACTGCCTGACCCGCCCGGCCCGGCCCCTGCCCCCGTGGCGGCCGGTCCGGGCGCGGTCCAGGGGAGCCGCGCAGCCTGTGCGCCCTACCACCCCGGAGGACCCCCATGGCCCGGATCACCCGTGCCCGTATGAACGCTGAGGCCGACTACCTGGAGAACATCGCCGCGGCGCGCTCGGACCGAGCGGCTGCCTCCGGCGACCAGGCCGCGACCAACCCGGCCAACTCGCCGCACACGCAGGCGTGCGCCGCCCGCGCCGCTGAGTTCGCACGGAACCACGCGCAGGAGTACCGCGAGATGGCGGCGGAGCTGCGGGCCGGAGAGATCCCCGAAGGCTTCCGGTTCGACTGACCCGCTCCCGACTGAGCCCTGTTTGCACGACCCCAGAAAGGACACCGTGAACGCGACCGATTCCGACTCGAAGGGCTGGAGCTGGAGGCCATCCTCGCGCGGGGTGGTGCTCGGCATCCTCGGTGCCGTCACCCTCGGGGTGGCTGCCCTTTCCGTCTACGTCAGTTTTCAGATCCTGCATCCGCGCTTCGGCGCATGGTCCGCGCCGACCGTCGGCGCCCTGGACGCCCTCTGGGTCGTCTTCCAGGCAACCGAGATCCTCGCGGGCAACAACCTGGGCCGTACCCGGCGCGTCCAGTACGCGGGTTTCGCGCTCACGGCCATCAACGCCGCGATCCCGACCACCGACCTGATCCTGCACGGCGGGTTCGACCTCGCGGTGATCCTCACCCCGGTCGCGATCCTCGCGACCAAGGGCGCATGGTGGCTGACCCTGCCGTCCCTGGGACGCCGGACGTCGTCCACCACCCGGGACCACATCGCCACCAAGCGACAGCAGGTCGCCGACCGCCTGGAGACGATGGAGGCGGAAGCCGCGCACCGGATCGAGCTGCTGAACGCGGCGACCGACCTGGAGCGCCGGGTCGCCGAGGCGGAGACCGAGTACCGCCTGGCCCGGCTGAAGACCCAGGAGGACATGACCAAGCAGCTGCACGGGCAGGCCGTGGCCACGCAGAAGATGGTCACCGACCAGCCGCTGCCTGCTTCGGTCGCGGAGATCGAACTGCCGGACCTGGACACCTGGACGCTGACCGCGCCCGCCTTGCCCGTCACGGCCGACCGTGACGCCTTGGGTCCCCACACCCCCGCCCTGACCGGCGGCCGTGACGCCTCCGGCACGGGTGAGGGCGGCCGTCACGCAGGTCAGGATGGTGCCCCGGAGAACCGGGACGGGGAGCGTCACGGCGAGCGTGACGCCGTCACGCTCGCCGAACTCGCGGCCGTCGCGGGTGTGCCCACGCCTCAGCCAGGTGAGCAGCTGACCGACGAGCAACTGAACGTCGTGCTGCGCAGCCTGCGCTACCGCGACGAGCCGCCCCTGTCCTACCGGCAGGCCGTCCACACGTTCCGCGAGCGCGGATTCGTCGGCAGCGAGGCGCGAGTGCGCCGCGCCTGGGGCGCCCTGCTGTCACACGAGGAGAACGACGGGGAGGCCTCCGAGGACGTAGAGGACGAATCCGAGGACGCTGCCTGACCCGCACCGTCCGGCACCACCAGTGAGGGCCAGCCTGCGCCGTGCGGGCTGGCCCTTGCTGCGACTGCCGGAAGACGCAGTCGGCCGGCGCAGACCCGGCGAGTGACCTGGTGAGCGATCTTTCCGTTCGCAGACCCAGGGAGCAGACCCGGCGAGCACCGGACAACCCACAAAGACCGAAGGTGAAGGAGGGGGTGTGTCGAGGAAAAAGACGCACGCCAGGGCTGGCGGAGGTGAAGACCTGTACGGGCAGAGCGCCGGAGCGATCGGCGGTCTGGTCACGGTCTTTGCAGTCCTCGGAGCCGTCAAGAGCAAACTCGGCCTGTCATGGCCGGTGACCGTGCTGCTGGTCGCCGGAGTGCTAGTCCTGCTCGGCTATCTGGCCTGGAGAGTCCGCAGGGTCATCCAGGGAGCCCTGGCCGCGCCCGCGGCCAGCGACAAGAAGCCGGCAGCCGCTGCGATGCCGCAGGAAGCCCCCGCGACGGCGGTCATCAGCAGTGATCCCGCTGCCGAGCTGGCCGCCGCGCAGGCCGCCGTGCCGCACCCGCAGCTGACACTCGCCCTCGCCCGCGCCGGAGCCATCGGCAGGGAAGAAATCATCCGGGGCGACCAGGTCACCATCGAGCAGGTGCCGCGCGGCACCCTGTACGACTTCCTGGTCCCGGAGGGCCGCACCTACAAGGACGTTGAGCGCAGGCTCGGCAACGTGGCCGGCATGTTCGGCAAGACACGGCTGCATACGAAGATGGAGCGCAGCCGGGACAACGAGCGCCGGGTGCGGCTCCTGGTCCTTGATGACCCGCCCTTCACCAGCCCGTTCGCGGCGCCGACCCGGCAGCAGATCGAGGCCTTTCCCGGGGTCCCGTTCGGGCACGACGTCACCGGGCAACTGGCCGGAGCAAAGACCTTCGACAAAGCTTCGCTCCTGGTCGGCGGAATGACCCAGACAGGCAAGACCACCCTGATCAACGGTCTGATCACATGCCTGCTGATCGCCTACGGTGAATTCGACCTGTACCTGTTGGACGGGAAATTCTGCGGGCTCACTCAGTTCGAGAAAGTTGCCGTGCGTTACGAAGCGTCCGACAACCCGGACGTGTTCGAGGACATGGCCGACGAGCTGAACTCCCGCGCGGACCGCAGGTACGCGCGGATCCAGGATGCGAAAAGGAACCGGAATCCTGAACCCAAGTTCAAGCCGGTTTTCTTCATCGTGGACGAAGCGGCCGACTTCTTCGCCAACGACGGCACGAACGCTGGCAAGGAAAACGCTGCCCGTATCGCCGAAAAGGCGCGTTCGCTGGTCGCCAAATGTCTTGAGTCCGGAATCTCCGTCGTGATGCTGACCCAGCGTCCGGCGCAGAACGCAATTCCGGTCATGGTCCGGGATCAGTTCCTGTACCGGATGTGCCTGTACGTGGCATCCGAAGGGACGGCGAAGGTCGCACTCGGGGACACGTACTTTGAGACGGTCGCCCCGATCAGCCCGGCGCTCCTGGACCCCGACATCAAGGGCCAGGGCGTGCTCTTCGCGCACGGCTCTTCCACCCTCATCCGTGGATTCAATTTCCCGGATGAGTTCATGTGGGAAGTCATTGACGACGTGCACGAGCGCCAACAGAAGGCGATCCCCGAATCACCCCTGAAGCAGGCCATTGGGATCATCCAGGGAGCGGGCGCGGAGTTCATGTCCACAGCCGAACTGGCCCCCGCCCTCGGGATCAATGAGTCCGATGCCACAGAGCGCGGCAAGCAACTGACCAAGCTACTCGGAGTTGCATCGGACAGGGGCGCGAAAGGCGTGCGCGGGTATCGGCTGGCCGATCTCACCGCCGCCGCTCTGTCCGGCTCGTGACCGCCACCCCATACCGCCAGGTCACCGCCCGCCGACCGTCACCCGGCCCGCCCGGGTGACGGTCAGCCGCCCTCGGGTGACGGTCCTGCGACGGTCACGGGTGTCGGTCCTGAACAGCCAAAATGATCAATATCCCCGGAAGGAGAGAGAGGGCGTTGCGCGCCTCGTTAGCCCTCACCGCCGGCGTCGGAGCAACCGCGGCCGTCGTCGTCTGCGCACTCATCCAGGCCGCTGGCGACGACCCCGTGTCCGCCGCGCTCAGTCTGACCGTTCCCAGCCAGTACAAGCACCTCGTACAGGACGCGGGAACACACTGCCAGGAAGTCACTCCCAATCTGCTCGCCGCACTCCTCACCCAGGAATCCGGATTCAATCCGAAAGCCCGGTCGCAAGTGGGCGCGGAGGGCATCGCTCAATTCATGCCGTCCACCTGGGAAAAGCACGGGATCGATGGAAACGGCGACGGGAAACGCGACGTCTGGGATCCCGAGGACGCGATCCCATCGGCAGCCGGATACCTGTGCGACATCGCCAAAGACGTGAAGGACGTTCCCGGCGATCATCAATCCAACATGCTCGCCGCCTACAACGCAGGATCCGGCGCCGTCCGGAAGTACGGAGGAGTCCCTCCGTACAAAGAGACACAGACCTACGTCCACTCCATTCAGGCACTCGCCAAGCAGCCGTCCGGCGGCAAGACCGCCACGACGACTCAAGCCGCCCGAGTCATTCGCGCGGCCAGCGAGGAAATCGGCACCCTGTACTCATGGGGTGGCGGAAGCGCCAGCGGACCGAGCAAAGGAATCTGCTGCTCTCCCAACGGTCACTCCGGGGAACCCATCACGGGTTTCGACTGCTCCGGGCTGACGCTGTACGCCTACGCCAAAGCAGGCATCTACCTGCCCCGCACAGCAGCACAGCAATACGCCGCATCCGAGCCCGTAAAACCGGGCGAGGTACGGCCCGGTGATCTCGTGTTCTACGGAACGAGCGCATCAAGCATTCACCACGTCGGAATTTACATCGGCGGCGGCTGGATGATCGATGCTCCCCGCCCCGGGACGAAAGTCCGCATCGACCACATGGACGTCATGACCGACCTTTTCGCGGTCGCCCGCCCCGTTCCTCAGAGTCACAAGGAGATCTGACCAAATGCAGAAGTTCGAGATCCTCGCCAAGCCCGTCGACATGTCCGGCGGCTTCAAGGACTTTTTCGACACGATCGGCCTGACCGGCGGCGGTCTGGTCACCAAGGGCATCGCCGCTGTGATCGCCGTGATCGCGGTCCGGATGATGCTCCAGCTGTCCGGCGATCCCAAGACCGCACTGCGCAAGGGGTCGATGGCGATCGGCACGCTGTTCGTCGCCGTCGTCCTCGCCCTCTACGGCGACACCCTGTTCTCCACCGTCACCCAGGCCAAGGGCTGACCATGGCAGACAAGGACCCGTGCGCACTCCTCAAGGGCACGCCGGGATACGACTACTGCCGGGGCGACAGCTCCGGCAGTAGCTCGCCCGGCAGCAGCTCCGGCCTCACCGGCGGCGCCTCCGACCACGTCAAGGAACTCGCGAACAGCCTGATTGCGACGCTCAAGAGACTGCTTGTCCCAGAGCACGCATGGGCGCCGCAGACGGCTGACAGTGCTGTGTACGGGCCGTTCATGTGGCTCGGACAGCACCTGGCCGTCACCATCTTCGTGTGTGTGGTCGTCGTGTGCGGGCTGACCGCCTGGCAGGGCGCACCCCGCATGCGGCAGATGGGAGCGTCGACCGGATGGACGCTGGCGGCCGTGGCCGGCATGGCGGCGGTCCCCGGCGCCGTGTCGCTCCTGAACCGGTCAATGAGCGCAGCGTTCACGGCCGCGTTCGACAGCAATGAGGGCACGCTGTTCAGCGTGATCCGCGGCGACATGGCGCACGGCGCGGACTCAGCGAACCCCCTGGCGAAGCTGCTGATCCTCTCCGCCCTGGTGGTCGCCCTCGCGTTCGCTGCGCTGGTGTTCATGGTCCGCCAGCTCGGGATCGTGGTGTTCGTGTGCATGGCGCCCCTGGTGCTGGCGTCGCTGGCGCGCGGGGGTGACTCATCCGCCGTCTGGGCATGGGCGCAGCGACTGCTGGGACTGATGGGCGCCCCGTTCGCCCTGCTGATCGTCAGCCCCTTCGTGGAACTCGTGCAGGGCTCCCTCGTGATGGACGCCGTCCTGCTGGTCGCCGCGGACGCACTCATGCTGCGCATGATCTTCCACGGCGTTCCGTACTTCGGCCCCCGGGTGGCCCGCGCCGCCCGGACCCTGGTCGAACGGCACACGGACAACCCGATCGCCCGCGGTGTAGTCCGCGTCGGCGTACCGGACGTCTACGAGCAGGAGAACGGCCCGCGCCGCATCCGGACCGTGCCGACTCCCGGCCGGGCCATGCACCAGGACCGGGGCGTCCTGCTCGCCGCGTACGGCATCCAGCAGCCGGACCGGTCCGGACGCCTGACCACCGCGTCAGCGGTCGACCAGGCCCGCCGCGACACGACCGAGAGCATCGAGCGGCGCAGGCGCATCGCGCAGGCACGCCGCGAGTCCCAGGGCACCGGCCAACAGCCCGCCCGACCCGCAGCCCCGCCCGCGGCTCCCCCGGTGCCCCCCGCGCCGGGCCCGGCGCCCACCCCGCCTGCCCCATAACCGGACCCCTTCCTGGCCCCGGTCTGCTCACCCGCACTGTCCGGGATGAGCAGACCGGGGCCAGGCGCATCACGCCGACCGTCACGCACCGCCCAATTCACTGGAGGCAAGTCCGTGTACTCCCTGGATCCCGGCTACCGCATTCCCGCTCTCCAGCGCGGACTCAGCCCCGTTGAATCCGCGCTCACCAAGGCGAACGTGGGAGTCGGCAGTGCCGTGCTCGCGTCCGCGATGATCTCCCCGCCGCCCATCTGGACGTTCGGTCTGATCGGTGCGGCGGCGGCCGTACTGAACATGGCGCCGGGCCCCCGCTCGATCGGCCGGTGGGCGGCAGTCGGCTACCGGCACCTGCGCGAGCGCACCGCACCCGCCGCCATGACCGAGCAGGCCGGGACGACCGCGACATGGACCCTGTACCCCAGCCACGGCACCATGCAGGACCCTGCGCGCCGGGTCGCGTTTCATGACGCGGTGGCCCGCGCTCTCCAGTTCGCCAGCGGGCAGGCCCGGTCCGGCGGGATCCAGGTGCACGTCACCCACCACGCCGCCGTCACCGACGCCACCACCCACACACAGACCGTCTCGGTCCACGTCCCCAAGGCCGTGGGACCGGGAGACCGGATCCTGGAGACTGTCGCGGGCGAACTCGCCACTCTCGGTGCCCTTGCCCTTGCCCCTGCCGAGCCGATGCCGGCGCCCGCAGTTGTCGAGCGCGGCCCCGGATGGGTCGGCCTGGACACCGGCGAGTACGCGGCCACTGCCCGGATCACCGAATGGCCCGACACCGCCAGCGGAGACCTGATGCTGCGGGTCCTGCTCGGTGACGGACGCGAACAGCGCGGCGACCGTTCGTTCGCAGTCCTGTACCGGCCGCTCCCCGTCGCCCAGTCCCACCGTGCGGCCCGCTGGCAGGCAGCCGCGGGCGAGGCCTTCAGCACCGACAAGATCAAGGCAACTGCCCGCGAGATCGCCAGCGAGACCGCCCACGGCGCACTGGTGCAGGGCGCGACCCTCGTCGACCTGGATGCCTACATGACCGTCTGGGGCGACACCCCCGGCGCCGTCACCGATGCCCGCTGGCAGGCCTCCCTCGCGGCCGACCGGCATCGCATCCGGCTCGACTGGCTGCCCGGACAGCAGCACCGCGCCCACGTGATGACCACCCCGCACGGGGCCTCCACCAGGAAAGGGGCCATCCTCTGATGATCCGCCTGCCCTCCACCCACGCCGCGATCACCGCACCCCTCATCGCCAGTGCCGACCGCTTCCCCGGAATCCCGATCGGCCGCTCCCTGCTGGACGGGCGCGCCTTCCACCTCTCCCCCGTGCTGGTCAACTCCGCCATCCTCCCCGCCACCAACTCCCTCGCCCTCGGGGGACTGGGATCCGGAAAGTCGACCACGGCCAAGACCCGCGTGAGCCGGGAGATCCGGGACTACGGCCACCAGGCCGTCGTCATCGACTCCTTCGGCGAGGACGGCGCAACCGGCGAATGGGCGCCCGTGGTGCGGGCTCTGGGGGGCCGCGTCATCCGCGCCCACGACTTCACCCTCAACCCCGTGTCCGAGCTGTTCCCCCCGCAGGTGCGCGAGCAGCTGGTCCGCTCACTCATCCTCGCAGTGGAACCCGGGGCCCTCAGCCACCAGGCCACCCACGCTCTCCAGCACGCACTCAACCACCCCAAGTCGACCGCCCTCGTCGGACTGGTTGACGCCCTGGTGAGCCCCGAGGCCGGCCGCTGGCCGGCTGCCAAGCTCGCCGAGTGGGGCGAGGGCGCCGCAATCGCCCTGTCCCGCTACACCGAAGGGTCGCTGCGCGGCATCTTCGACGGCGAGGGCGCCAGCCTGCCGGAGACGGACCTACCTATCATCAGCTTCGACTTCACCGGCCTGGACCGGCAGTCGCCTGCCATCCCGTCCCTGATGGCCGCCGTGTCCTGCTGGGCAGAGCACGTGTGGCTGCCCCAGTCGACCGCCGTGCACCGGCACCTGGTCCTCGAGGAGGCCTGGCAGATCCTCCTGTCCCCGGCCACCTCCGAACTCATCCAGCGACAGCTGAAGAACAGCCGGAAGGCCGCGCTGAGCCTGGACGTCGTGATGCACACCCTGTCCGACCTCGGAGAGGGCAAGGCGCAGGACCTGGCGCGCCTGTGCGAGATCGCCCACGTCGGGCGGCTCGGACCGGAAGAGGCTGCCCGGGTCGGCGCTCTGCTCGGACTGCCTCAGCACATGATCGACGTCATCCCGACCCTCGGACCTGGTCAGGCAGTGTGGAAAGTCGGCCCCGACTACGTCGACGTCATCCAGACCGTCCTGACCGAGGATGAGGCACGGCTGACCGACACGTCGTCACGGCGACGCATGGCGCAGCAGGCCGTCGCCGCGTACGACCTCGCACCCGTCATCGAGCAGCAGGTGACGCACCAGCCGGATGCTGTCCTGGACGGTGACTACGACGACGACCAGGACGACGTCCCGGAGTACCTGGAAGACGCCCAAGAGCATGTCGACCTTGACGACTTGCTGGTCTACGATTCCCCGGCGCCCGAGCCCGCTGAGCTGGACCCCACCGGCACCGCGGGGGCCGATGACTGGGACTGGGAGATGCCTCCCAACGTCATCGGTGCGGAGCGCTTCGACCTTGCCCGGCATGAGAGCGTCCTCCAGGCCGCGCTGGAAGGGCGGTTCGATGAGGCCGCTCAGCTAGCCGCTCTTCTTGAGCGCGAGGACATCAACGCCCACGGCCTCAACTCCCCCCAGGCGCTTTCCTGGCTGGAGCTCAGGGCGCAGGTGGCGGATCTGCGCGGTGACCCCGGACAGGCGATGCAACTACGCGCTACCGTCGCCCGCATGGGCAAAGCTGACTGGTTCGAGCAGGCTGAGACCGGCGAAGGCCCGGAACCGGAGTGGCACCACGGACCCCAACCACCCACCTCGACGTCCGCACCGGAACCGCCGTCCGACGTTCCTGCGTCGAGGTCCCGGCGCCGTACCTGGCCGACCGTCGCCGCCGTAGCCGCACTCGGCATCGCCGGAGCCGGTGTCTGGCAGTACACAGCTGACCAGGACCACCGCCAGGAGCGGGAGACGAAAGCCGCCGACTACAAGGGGCGCTCCGGGGCCGCGCTCCGGGTCGACGGAGTGGACGCCGACGTTGTGGCTCAGTGGAGCACCGACCGGCAGACCGTCGTGGTGGAACTACGCACCTACTTCGACCGCAACGCGCGCTTCCTGCGGATCGACTCGTCAGGGAAGACCGCCAGCAGTACGAAGCGGGACGGGTGGTACCCCAAGGATCCCGAGATCAAGATCCCGATCTCCGATCCGCTCGCGGACGTGACAGTGCAGATACAGGTCGGGGGCAAGACCTGGAAGGAAGGCACCCGAGCCACACTCCGCACGGTCCGCCTGTCTCCGACCGGAGTGGCGTACGACGCGGACACCGGCAGTCAGCTCCCGTCCGATCTCTGACCGCAGCCGCTCCGACACTGAGGGCCCGCACCCCCTGAGGGGGTTGCGGGCCCTCAGCACGTTCCTCAACTGCTCGGACGCTCCGTTGGGGTGTCGCCCGCACTGACGGGCGACACCCCAACAGGCCGTCCGACCTCGATGACAAAGACAACCTCATCGACCCACGCCGACCGCGCACGACCTGACCCGGCACCATCCCGCGCCCCCCGGCCAGCCGCCACGGCCGACGGGGGCGCGGCACGTCACCGACCGCCAGGAGGACCCGCCCGTGCTCATTCCCCGCCCGCGCCGCCGGATCGGCCGGCCCCGCCCGCAGCGCCCCGGCCCCCGCTACCCTCACCACCCGGCCCGGCTGCCCGGCGCCTGGATCCGGTGATGCCGCGCCCCAAGAAGCGGCGCCGTCGCGAAGTGGTCCGGATGGCGCGCGACGCGGCCCGGCTACCCGAATACGACCGCACCGCCGTCCCGGCCGGGCTCGTCACCCGCCGCCAGCTGCGCGACCTCCACCTCAGCCCCGGCGGACACGACCCAGTCGCCGTCCTACGCTGCAAATGGTGCTCCTACCGGCCGCAATGGGCGTGCAACCACCCCACCCGGGCCTGGCTGTTCAGCGTCGACCAGGCCGTGCCCAAGCGCACCCCGACGCTCGCGCAGGAGGGCGCGCTCGACAAGGCGATGGCTGCCCGGCAGACCTGCCCCGGGCCCTGTGGTCGGCGTTATTACCACTGCCTCCCGCTCCGGACACTCGGCACTTGCCTGGAGTGCTACGACGGCACACACGCCGACCCGTCCAGCTACACCCTGCCCGCGGCCGGCCACCGGCTCGCCGCCTGACCCCCGAGAGGACACCCCGCCTGTGACGACTCTGCCCGACACCGGATCCCTGACGTCGTACACCCTGGACCAGGCGTTGGACGACGCGGTACGCGACACCGACGCGAAGATCACCCGCACCGACAGCAAGGCGTCCTTACTGCTGGCGTTCGTCGGCGCCGTCCTCGCCGGACTCGGCTCCACCATCGGCGACCACCTGCCGGTACTCACCACAGCATTCGGCGTGGCCGCTGTCCTTGCCCTGGCTCTGGCCGCCGTCCTGCTGCTCTTGGTCGTCCGGCCCCGCCTGTCCGGTCGTGACCGGGCCTCATTCCCCTACTGGGCAGGTCTGCCGGACGACGCGGAGATCCTTGCGAGCATGACCGGCGACACCCGCGCCGCTCGCATCCGTGTCCTGTCCGCCATCGCGGTGCGCAAGTTCGTCCTGCTGTCGCGCGCGGTCGACCTGATCCTTGGCGCGCTGTTCCTGCTCGCGTTCGCCGCCGCCAGCGCTGCCCTGTAGATCCGCCCCAGGGCAGGCGCTCAGGCGTCCAAACCGTCGCCTGCCCCGGGTCCACCCATCCCGTATGAGACGAGACAGGGAGATCCCAGTATGGCCCCCGCCTTACCCACGCACGCCCGGACCGGCCAGCACACCCTTCCGCGCCATGGCACGGAGGACCCGCGTTTCCCCCGGCCCCAGAGCCCGACCCTCACCCGCTGCCAGGTCAGCCCGACGCTGTTCGACTTCGAGCGGGGCGACTACGCCCGCAAAGTGCCGGAGCTGGCGCAGGCCCGCAGCGCGTGTGCGCGCTGCCCGCTGGCCGCCGACTGCCTGTTGTGGGCACTGGTCAACATGGGCACCACCACGGTGGGGATCATCGCGGGCACCACGCCCCGGCAGCGCACCCAGCTCCGGTCCCGGCTGGCGGCTCGACTGGGTCCTGACTGGGTCGACGTCCTCGCCGACCGGGAGGCCGCCCGGGACCGGACCGCCGTGCGGGGCCGTGCCGCATGAGGACCGCCGCCCGCCCCGCCCGCGCCCGCCCCGCAGTCGCAGCAGAGAGCGATGCGACAGAGAGCCGCTCCGGGCGGAAACCGTTCCTGCCTGGTCGGGTGCCGCCGCCCGGCGCGCTCCTGGACTGGCGGGATCCCGAGCACTTCGACCACCGCAGGACCAAGCCGTGCGCACTGTGCGGCGGTCC
Organism: Streptomyces sp. NPDC001068; assembly: GCF_042897315.1. NCBI lineage: Bacteria > Bacillati > Actinomycetota > Actinomycetes > Kitasatosporales > Streptomycetaceae > Streptomyces > Streptomyces sp. NPDC001068. Next base: position 30,638 of record NZ_JBIAYD010000025.1, read on the forward strand.
GACGCCGCTGCGCTCCCACGCAGGTGAGGCCGCGCACAAGGTCTGCGCTGAAGCCTGGATCACCAAGAACCCGGTGGAGGCGCGGTTAGGCCGGTTCGCCTCCGACAGCCAGCCCAAGTCCAGCAAGGACCCCGTGGGCGACCACGCCTGACCCCTGCTCGATCACTCCGCACGGAGGGCTCACCCATGAGCAGCACCCCCCGCGACACCGCCCGCGCCCTCGCCTACCCCGAACCGCCGGCCTCGCTGTGCTGGCACCGCACCGGCCCGGCGCCCCGACCGCTCACCCCTGAGCAGCAGCGCCGCAACCGCGAGCTGCTGGCGCTGGCCATCGCACCGCGCACACCCCGCCCCCGCACCCCGCGCACCACGTCCCGATCGGAGACCCGATGACCACCCTGCCCCGCACCCTCCCGTTCGCGCCGGACAGCCCGCTCGCCGTTCTGCTCGGCATCGCCACCGACACGGTCGGACCGGACGATGCCGAGCAGCGCGACGACGCCGAAACCGCCGCCGCCCACCACGTGTACTACGCCTACCCGGAGACGCTCGCCGGTGTGGTCGACGCGGTCGACTGGCAGGGCTACCCGTCCGTCACCGTCGACGGCGGCCGCCGCCTCGAACCCTCCGCCGTCGCCTGGCTGGACGGCGGCGCGTGGATGCACCACACCCTCCGCATCACCGAGCACGACGGCGCCCTCGACATCCTCACGCTGGTCGTGCCGTGCACCTGCGGACGCGGCTACGTCGACATCACCCTCGACACCGAGGGCGTCCTGGTCGACATCCTCACCGACCTCGCCCCCACCCAGGGCCGCTCACCTCACCTCACCGACGGCTCCGTCGACTGCGGCAGCATCCACGCTGTTCCGGCCCTCCGGCGGCTCACCGCCTGACCACCCCGGCGGCCCGCCGCGTGACGGCGGGCCGCCCCGCCCACTCCAGCACCCGACCGAAGGGACCCCATGCACACCGATTCCACCTCCCGCCCGGCGATCGTCGTCCTGTGCGGATCCACCCGCTTCTGGGACGCGATGGCGGACGCCACCCTGTACGAGACGGCCGCCGGCCGGATCGTCCTCGCCCCCGGCTGCAACCTGAAGCAGCCGCATGCCCTGTGGTCGACCCCCGCCCGGGCCGCCCGCATGAAGCAGATGCTGGACACCCTGCACCTGCGCAAAATCGACCTCGCCGACGACGTCCTGGTCGTCAACCCCGGCGGCTACATCGGCGACAGCACCCGCCGCGAGATCGAATACGCCCGCAGCCTCAGCAAGCCGATCCGCTACACCCACCCCGTCCCCGAGGGCGACCATGCCTGACCATGTACCGATCGTCCTGGTGTCGTTCGGCTTCCTGCACCTCGACACCGACCACCAGGGCCGCCCCGCCCTGCCCGAGGCCGACCGCATCGAGGACGTCCGCGAGAGGCTACGCGACCCCGCCGCCGCCCGCGACATCCTTGACCTTGACGGCCACCACCCCCGCGTCCAAGACGTCGTCCTCGCAACCCCCGGCGCTCGCGAACTCCTCGACAACCTCACCGACTACGCGGCCCTCCCCGCTGGCCCCCGCCGCATCGCGATCGGATGCGCAGGCGGCCGGCACCGCGCATGCGCACTCACCAACCTCCTCTCACAACGCCTCGCAGACCAAGGCATCCCCGCCGTAACCCAGCACCTGCACGCCCACCTTCCGCGCGTCCTGAAGCGCTGAGGCACCGACCACAAGGGCCCGGCTCCGCATCTCTGCGGGGCCGGGCCCTTTCTGCGTTCCGGGTCCACCTGCACGCGCACCTGCCACGTGTTCGGAAGAACTAGTGCTGCATCAGGCAACGTTTGCCTTCTGTAGGCTCCGTTGCCGAACAGGGAGGGGCGACTTGGGTGGTGGTCCGCGCACAGCCTGGCCGGTTGCTGCTCTCGTTGTGGGACTTCTGAGTGCTTGCGATGCAACCGTGGATCCCACAGACCCTGCCAACTTCAGCTCCGTCGTCTTCGTCAATGACACCCGCACCCCAGCTGTCCTGTTCGAGTGTGCCGACAGCCGTGGACACGGCTGCCATGACATGAGCGGTCGGCTCGGCCCTGAACAACGCTCCGAACAGCGGGTGTACTGGGGAGAAGGTCTCGACCCCTGGCAAGTCCGGGATACACGGGGTCGGATCGTCGGCTGGCTGGTCGTGGACACGCCGCACCGTGAGTCCGGAGCTGTGTACTACCTCGGTGATGCAGAGCCCCGGCCCGACAAGCCAACGACACCGCGCACCTTGCCGCACCCCGACCGTGCCGCCGGCCAACACCTGCGTGAAGCGGTCAACGGGACGAACGTTGCCTGATGCGGCACTAGGAACCGACAAGGGCGTGGCCCCGCAAGTGCGGGGCCAGGCCCTTTTTGCGTTGGGAGGTCCAGGTGCGCTCGGTGAGTGATCTTCGGCGGACTATCACCTGGTGATAATCCGCGGATCGTTTCCAGGTCGGTTCGCGGCGTCCAATGCGTGAGCGTCGACTGCCGGCCAGTCGATCCGTCTTCTCCTGGATGGTGTCGCGCCTGAAGTGTCGTCCAGGAGTCGGAAAACCCGGTTGGCCGGCGTGGAGTCGGTCCTTCTCTGCCTGGTCAGCGGCCGAACCATGCTGCGCTGCCCAAAGAACCCGCCATCCCTGCCGCCACAGCGAGCATCCGGTACGGGATCCGTTGGGCAGTCAGGCGAACGCCGCCAATCCGTATGTCGAGGAAGGGCCGCCGCCTGGTCGCGTGGTGCTGCTCCATTGCCATGACTGGCCTCCGATCATCATGGCTCCGAACCGTTCGGGCCATGACTCTGAGCATGGGGAAGCGTCAGCGTTGCGGAAGTGGGAACGGAGCGTTGCCACAAGATCGGCAACTTGACGGCATCCCGACAGGCAACAGGCTCTCAAGAATCCGTTCTGCCCTGGTGCGTGAACACATCGCTCAGCGGCATCATGCAAGCCGGGAGAGGGAGAGCCCTGATGAGCGAAGACCCAGGCAAGGCGGCGATACGGGCATACAGTGAAGCCCTCAAGGCCGCTTGGCAGCCTCTGTTGAGGGCCGGCGCCAGGCAGAAGCAACTGGCCGACGCGACCGGCTACTCCCCGGCTGTGGTGAGCCGGTATTTCAGCGGCGAACGCCTCGCCCGCAAGGAATTCGTCGAGGACCTGCAACGCTTCGCCGCCCTCAAGGGGAGTCCTCTCACTGACAGCGTCCTCGAAGATCTGCGCAGGCTGGCGGACGAAGCACACAGACTTGGACCCGTTGAAGCCAGGCTCCGGCATGCCCACGAGGTGATCGCACGGCTGCGGGCCGATCTCGCAGAGAAGGAGCGGATCGCGCAGGGCAGCCAGGATGCCGCGGTACAGGAAGCGATCGAGTGGGTACGTCAGCACACCAGCCAGGAACTGGAGGTCCAGGAACGGCGCCTTCAGGAACTGGCTGGTGAGCTTCGTGAGGAACGGCAGCAGGCGAGAGTGATGGAGCGAGAACGCGACCGTCTGCAGGAAAAGGTGCATGATCAGGAAAGGCGGCTGCGCGACGCCAGCGACCTGGTCCGGGAGATGAACACCGACATCGACCGTCAGCAAGAAGAGATCCGACTGCTCCGGCAGGAGATCAAAGTGCTACGCGGGCAGGTCGCCCGTCTCACCGAGGAGAAGTGCGTTTCCGGGGTGTCAACGCAGGTCAACGCCAAGGCCGCCACCACCACGCAGACTTCGACGAAGCAAGAAGGGCTATCCGATCGCCGGAGCAAGCCCCCCACCGCAGACGGAGCGGAGCAGCTCCCCCATCGGTCCACACCAACGAAGAGCCCGCCTCCCCAGACGGCGCCGATACGGGCCCCGCAGCGGCCGGCCCCGTTCCTGTTGCCGCTCCTCCCCTGGAACTTCGCTCCCGGCATGGCTGCCTTCACAGCCCTCATGATCATCTTCGTGCCCGTCTTCGTCTTCCTCAACGGTGCTGCCTTCGCAGCAGCGTGCGCATCGGAAGACGGGCCGCGATGGTGGGGACTCGCGCTCCTTGCCGTGACCGACTCCGTCTTCACCCTTATCGGCAGTGCGATCCTGATCGTTCTCATCCGTCTGGCCTTTGAAGCAGTCCCGGAGTACGAAGACCGGCTCACCTTGCTCGTCATAGTTGCCGTACTCATCACCCTGGCGGCCGTCCTGCTGGACGTCGGCTTCGTAGTCCGAGGCGTCACCTTCGCCCCAGGCCTGTGGTGGCTGCATACCTTCGGTATCAGCGCCTGACAGCAAGCCGGCCCGACCGCGTCGACTGCGCCAGAACCTTGTAGCGCCCCGCCCCCTCCAACAGAGCGCCAACGAGCCCGCATTGCCCAACGGCGGCACTGCCCGCCGAGGAGCACCACCGCCTTGCCCGTGCTCCCTCAGGGGTCAGAAAATTCTGACCCGTCCAGTGCCGTCCGCTGAGTGATCTTCAGTGGACTATCACCGGGTGATACGCCGCGGTCCGGCGCGACGACTGCCACGGATTATCACCCGGTGATAATCCGGCACTCACTTGTCAGGTGAAAACCGATCAGATCCCGTGAACCGGGCACCACGAAAGCCGGGAGAGTCAGTAAGGTGACGTCGTGGCCTCTCCATACCCTGAGGGAGACCGGGAAAAGGTGACGTCCAAGCTCCCCCCGGCGCTCCAACGTGAACTGAAGATCCGATGTGCCGAACTCGGCCTGGACATCCAAGATGCCGTCGAAGCCGGCATCACCGCCTGGCGGACCAACACCCGCCCCATCCCCGAGATCGACACGTCGGGCGCGAAGTCGTTCTCCCCGTGGCTCCCGCCCGGCCTGTACGACGACTTCAGGAGCACTTGCAACGACCGCTCGGTCTCCTACACACAGGGCCTCGCGCAGAGCATCCGGCTCTGGCTGGACGAACACCCCTCCCCGGAAAACGCTGCACAGACCGCCGACCCGGTGCGGATCATAAACGCCAACCAGAAGGGCGGCGTCGGCAAGACCACGGTCTCCCTCGGGATGGCCGAGGCCTACGCCGAAGACCCCGACGTCGGCCGGGACGCACTCACCCGGTTCATTGACTCCCTCGCCTACGGCGACCTCAAGCGCATAGGGAAAACCAAGACCGACGTCCAGGACCGGCTCGACCGGGTGGCTATCGGCGGACGCCGGGTCCTGGTCGTCGACTACGACCCCCAGAGCCACCTCTCCGACCAGCTCGGTATCCCACAGATCGAACCCGGCCGGGAAAGCCTCGTCTCCCACATGATCGGTGAGGCAGAGGGCGACCTGCGCGACCTCATCGTCACCGTGGACGACCCACGATTCGGACGCCGTCTGGACGTACTGCCCGGCGCCTTCGACGGGTTCGTCCTCGACTCCAGGCTCGCCCTCACCGCCGCCCAGTCCCGCGGCTTCCAGAAAGAAGCAGCCCTCGAGCGGGCGCTGCGGCCGATCGAGGACGACTACGACGTCATCATCATCGACTGCCCTCCCAGCCTCGGACTGGCCATGGACGCAGCCCTGTACTACGCGCGCCGGCGCCGCAACGAACGCCCGGCCCGCTCCGGCGTCCTCATCCCGGTCCAGGCCGAAGACAGCTCAGCGACCGCCTACCGCATGCTCGTCGACCAGATCGAGGACCTCCGCAAGGACCTCGGCCTGGACATCGACTACCTCGGCCTGGTCGTCAACCAGTACGACGCACGCCGCGGCTTCGTCGCCACATCCTCCCTGGACCAGTGGGCCAGCCTGGAAGACCAGCGCGTCCTCGCCGTCCTGGACGACCTGAAAGAACAACGCGAGGCGGTCCGCGTCAAACAACCGCTTCTCTCATACGCGCCGCACTCGAAGCAGGCCAACACCATGCGGATGATCGCCATGGAGGCAACCCCGTGAGCAAAGCAGACCAGCTCGGCCGAGGAACCGCGTTCGGCGCGGCCGCCGGCGCTCGCAGCTCACGGCGGGACGTCATCGGCCATGCCATCGGTGGTGACGGCGACACCACGGCGGCAGCCGTCACCGACCTGCCGGTCACCCAGATCAGCGACAACCCCGACAACCCGCGCAACCATCTGCGCAGCCTGGACGACACGGTTGCCTCCGTCCGTGAAGTCGGCGTCATCCTGCCCATCGTCGTCGCGACGATCGAGGCCTACCTGCACGACCGGTCCGACCGCACCGACGACCTGGACGACGGCGCGCACTACGTCGTGGTCGACGGGCACCGGCGCCTCGAAGCCGCCCGCCGCGTAGGCCTGGCCACCATCCCCGTCCGTGTCGACAACGCCCGCGTCAGCACGGACGAAACTCTCCTCGAGGCCGCGTTCATCGCGAACTACCACCGCGACGACATGACCGAACTCGAAGAGGCACACGCACTCCAGCAACTGGTGACCTACTACGGGAGCCAGACCAAGGCCGCCCGGCGACTGGGCATCCCCCAGAACACCATCTCCAGCAAGCTGTCATTGCTGAAGCTGTCGCCAGAGCTCCAGAAGGACCTTGCCACTGGCGAGCGGACCGTGAAGCACGTACGCAACCTGGGCAAGCTCTCCCCCGCAGACCAGAAAAAGAAGGCGGACGAGCGGGCTGCCGCCGACCGCATCAAGGTGCCGCAGCCTTCGGAGCCAGCTGGCTCACCAGCCGACGACCCCGTGACCGTCGGGCAAGTATCACGCCGTGATAATCCCGGTACGGCGTCGGCAGCGCAGGACGACCTGTCACCGGACGTTCCGGCAGCCGCACTTCCCGAACCCCGGGCCGACGACACCGTGTCCTCTGAGGGCAGCGAGACGGAGGAATACCAACCGAAGACAAGGCCGTTCCCGTACAACAGCGGGCGGGACGCGGCGTACTTCCTCATCCACAAGATGGAGCCCGACGAGTTCAACACGATGCTCGACGCGCTCATCCAACACCGCGACCGGCAGACGACCGTGTGACGTTCGAGCCGACTAGAGGGTCCGCACCGGCCGGTGCGGACCCCTCGTTGCTGTGCATCGGCAGCGAGCCGGGGTGCGGCGGTGACCATAGGCTGAAAGAGCTCGGGGTCCACGATGGAGGTCAGCTATGCCCCGCAGCATCTGGTCAGGCGCGATCAGCTTCGGTCTGGTGACGGTGCCGGTTCACGTGGCCAGCGCGACCGAAGATCACTCGGTGCGCTTCCACCAGTACCACCTGGAGGACATGGCTCGGGTGCGGGTGCGCAAGTTCTGCGAGGTCGAGGATCGAGAGGTCCGCTCCGACGAGATCGCCAAGGGCTACGAACTCACGACGACCCAGGTCATCCCGATCACCGACGAGGACCTGCGTCACTTGCCGTTGCCGACTGCGAAGGCGCTGGAGATCCACGGGTTCGTGCCATGGGGGGCCATCGACCCGCTCCGGATCGGTGAGGGCTACTACCTCCAGCCCGGCGGGCAGGTGGCCGCGAAGCCGTACGAACTGCTGCGCCAGGCACTGGCGCGCTCCGCGCGGGTGGCGGTGACGAAGTTCGCCTGGAGCGGCCGTGAGCGGCTGGGACTGCTCCGGGTCCGGGACGATGTGATCGTGTTGCACGCCATGCGCTGGCCCGATGAGGTCCGCGACCCTTCCGAGTTGCACCCACCGGCGGCGGACGTGTCGGACGCGGAGGTCGACGAGGCGGTGGAGCTGATCGAGCGGATGACCACCGACCGGCTGGAGGGCCCGGACTTCGTGGATCACTACACGGAGGCCCTGGAGAAGGTGATCGAGGCCAAGCGGGAGGATCACGCTCTGCCTGAGGTGCCGGAGCCGGAGAACCCGGCGGGCAAGGTGCTCGATCTAATGGCGGCCCTGCGGGAGTCCGTGGACAAGGCGAAGGCCTCGCGGGGCGAGGAGACCGGCGCCGACGCGGAGGTTCACGAGATGCCCGCGAAGAAGACTACGGCCAAGGCCAAGGCGCCCGCGAAGCAGGCGGCTGCGAAGAAGGCCACGACGGCGAAGAAGGCGACGGCCGTGGCGAGGAAGGCCGGCGGGAAGAAGGCGGCCGCCCGCAGGCCCCGCCGCAGCGCGTAGGTGGCGCGGGGTGCGCTGGGTCAGGGCCTGCGGGGCGGCTAGGTCAGCTGGCCTGCTTTACGGCGTGCAGGGAGCCGGTCAGGGTGCCTTCCTGCTGTTCGTAGTGCGAGAGGGCGAGGCCGAGGGCCATGAAGGTGGGTGCCCATTCGCCGACGAAGATTCCCCAGCGGTCGGCTCGCGCGGTGCCGGCCTGTTCGGCCTTCATGCTGGCGAACCAGGACACAACGCTGAGGCCGATGGACGCGACGCCGGCGAGGTAGGCGTGTTCGCTGCGGATGCCCATGTCGTGCATCTTTTTGATCACCATAGGAACTCTCCTGTCTGCGTCAGGTTCTGTCTGAGTACCGCACAGAATTCGGACCATGTGTCCTGTATAGATTCATTTGTGGTGATGTTCTTGGCGGCCGGTCGGCCGGGCGGTAGGCCGTGGGGCGTGGCGCGCCGGAGGTGCAGAGGCCGGTGCCGGCCGGACGCTCTTGTTGTCGCTGCCAGGCCGGGCTCCGGGACGTCTGCGAGGCGTACCGCGAGGTGTGGACTGTGCGATGTCGGCGACTCGGGGAGCGGTTGGGACAACAGCCCCCGATGGTCCTCCGTCGCCTCGACGGCGGAGGACCTGAGCGGGTTGTGTGGGGGCCGCATGTCATGCAGGTGACGGACCAGGGCAGGAATGAGTGAGTCCTGTTTCCCGGCCTCCAGGAGAGTTCATGGCATCCGTGGGTGACCGCCGGTCTCCCGCCGACCAGGCTACGGCTGACAAGATTGCTCGGCTCAGCGAAGAGAACGCGCAGATGCAGCAGGCGGTCGCATCGCATGCGGTGATCGACCAGGCGCTCGGGGTGCTGGCCGCAGTGTGGCAGGTGCCGCCCCACGACGGCTGGGAGATGCTGCGGGAGGTGTCCCAGTCGCTGAACATCAAGCTCCACGCCGTGGCGGCAGAGGTTGTGGACTGGCCGCTGGGCCGGCCGATGTCCCAGTCGGTCGCCCGGGAACTGGATATCCGCGTCGAAAGCTGGCGGCAGCGAGCGCCGCAACCGGGCCAGGCAACGGATGGCGAACACACTGACGGCGGAGACAGCGCAACCTGAGGCAGCCATGAACCCGCGGCGGACCACGGTCTCCTGCCGCTGTTGGCCATGGCCGCCGCCAGAACCGGCCCGTGGCCCCGCAGCCCGTCAGACGCGGGTGCTGACGAACCGCACGGCCGTGCCCCACTGCTGCATGACCGGGGTCATGCACCACTGGCACAGCGGGCTCCCTCCGCTGCCGTACCGGTGCGTCTTGCGCTGGCATCCGGTGCATGGGCCGACCCGGTCGCCGGGGCAGACCAGCGCGGACGGGTCGGGTTCCGAGATCGGCGGCGGGGGCGTGGTCATGGCGGCGTCCTCTTCCGGTGTGGCGCTTTCAGGCCACCCCACCCGCAGGATACCGGCCGTCCTGGCGCATCTGTTCGAAACATGCCGGGTGACGGACGGACCGGCGGGCCGTCAGGGCGGTGAGCGGCCCGGAGCGTCTGGCGGCATGTCAGCCACGGCCGGGAGCGCCGGGGGGACAGGGGCAGGTTCCTGTCCGAGAGGCGCGTGGTCCGGGCCCGGTTCTGGTGCGCTATCTGGTGCGTAATCCGGTGCGTTATCTGTTGCCCTCGCTGGAACGATCTGCCTGAGTCTGTGCAGGTCACCAGGCTTTTGGGAGCGTGGTCGGGGGGGCTGACATCCCCCACAGGGCACCCCCGTCACGGCAAGGAAGAGAGAAGGGCCGGGCGGGGTGCGGGGAGCGCTGCGGGGGACCGGGCGGCCGGGTGTTCGTGTTGCGCGCGACGGCGGGGCCGCGCGCGCCGGACCGGGCAGACAAGCTGCCCGGCGTTCCCCCGGCGAGTGATCTTGGACGGGGGGCCGTGACCGGTCCTGCCCGGGTGGGGGTTGATGGTGTATGCACTCGATCCGACGTCTGCTCACCACGGCGGCCGCCGTCGCCGCCGTCCTCGCGACCGCCCTGTCCGCCGCGCCGCCCGCCCCGGCCGCCGCGCCCACGGCGACGCCGTGCGCGTCGGCGTGGCGGGCCGTGCAGAAGGTCGCGGTGCGCAGGCCTGCGTGGAACGAGGGTCCGGTCGCGACGACGTCCTCGCCGATCGTGCGTTACCTGCGCAAGGGAGAGCGGGTGTGGTCGTGCGTGGTCGGTGTCGGCCGGGACGCCTCCCGTTACCGGGAGTGCGACGGCGGGACTCTGTGGCGGATCGTGCCGGGAGGGCAGGTGCCGGCCGGATGCCTCAAGCGCGCCTGACCCCCGCCCGGCCCGACCGTGACCCGCGTTTTTTGGGGGAGTTCATGCCCCGCGACGACGACCAGGCCCTCGCGCTCACCCTGGCCGCGCTGCTCCTGACCGGCAGCTCTTTACTCGTGTCCTGCTGGATCGGCCCGCTCGCCACGTTCAGCGTCACGGCGGGTCTGCTGGTCACCGCCTACGCCGCGCCCCGTCTCGCCCGCCGCATCGCGATCCGCCGCGCGGTTCGCGAGCTGCTGCGCACCCTGCCCGGGGCGTGAGTTTTCGGTCTCCTCTTGCGGGTGCTGATCTTCACGGCATACTCGCCGCCATGAGTTTCGCGAGCGCCGGTGAGGACCGGCCGGACCCGACCCTGTCGCACGCGTCGGCACGGCCCTATCTGACCCAGTACGAGGAGCAGGGGGTGTGGGTGGTCGTGGTCCACGGCGCCTTCGACAGCAACTCCGTCTCCCTGCTGGCGTCGACGTTGGAGGACGCGGCTGCCACTCACGCGATGGTCGTCGTGGACGCGGCCCAGATGACTTTCGCTGACTCCAGTGTCCTGAACGCGCTGCTGAACTTCCACCATGGCCACAGGCTGCGGGTGGCCCGGCCCGCGCCCCAGTTCCGGCGGGTGCTGGAGGTCACCGGGGCGGACATGGTCCTGGACATCCGGCCGACGGTCCAGGACGCGATCGCCCCCTGAAGCGGGGGAGCTGCTGGTGCCTGCGTCCTGGCCGGTCAGGCGACGTCGATGCCCAGCTCGGTGTCCGGCCGGCAGGCGGTGCAGGCGGTGAAGCCGCGGGGGTCGTTGACGAGCGCCTGGCGGGCGAGGTCGGCCTCGATGGGCTTGCTGCGGGTGAACCCCTGGGTGCAGCTGCTGGTGTGGATGGCGCGGCCTGCCCGGCCCTCTCGGGGCGTTCGAGGATGAACCGGGTCGGCGTGCGGACGCCGGCCTCGCGACGGTCGGCGAGGGCCGCGGGCCGCTTGGGCGCGGAGATCACAGGGCGCGGGATCGCCTGGCGCTCAGCACGGGAGATCGCCGCCAGCACCGCACCACGCTGGAGACGCAGGTAGGTGGCGACGGTGTCGGTGTCGGCGAGCTGCTTGTCGAGGTGCGCCAGGATCGCGCGCAGGCGCGGGGCATCAGGCGGCAACTCGTTCACGCGTTCGATTCTAGGGGGTATCCGGGTCTTGTGGAGTGCGGATGTCCGTGCCGGCGAAGGCTGAATGGTGTCATCGGAACTTGATGGCTCGCCGGTTCGTGTCACCGAAATCTGATTGCCGTACCTGGCGGCGGGCGGTGCAGGGCGGTAAATGGCTCGTGAGGAGGGTGCTCGTGCGTCGTTCGCTGTACGGGCTGTTCGGGGGCGGTACGGTGTCGCCGGCGTACTACGGAGGAGAGCGGCATGGCTACCGGCAAGGTCAAGTGGTTCAACGCGGAGAAGGGCTATGGCTTCATCGCGCAGGACGATGGCGGCCCGGACGTGTTCGTCCATTTCTCCGCCATTCAGGGCCAGGGCTTCAAGGAGTTGTATGAGGACGACCGCGTCTCGTACGACATGACCCAGGGGGCCAGGGGTCCTCAGGCTGAAAACGTCGTGAAGGAGTAGCCGACGAGAGGCACGGCGCTGCGCCCCTGGCAGCGGTTGCGTCCGCGCGATACGTCCCGCATTGCAGCCGCCACTCTCCAATTGTCCGCCGTCCTACACCGGCAAGACTCCCGCACACATCCGAGCTTCATCACGGCACAGACCGGCGCGCCGATCCGCCGAAGGCGGGCCGGCGCACCGGGAGCGTCGTACGCTCCGCTTGCGTAGGGCGTCCGGAACGTGATCGGCCCATGGCGTTCTCCGCGCCGCTTCACCCGACTGTGGTCCGCGCTCCCGGTGCGGGCCACAGTCATATGGGTCGCTCCAGAAGCCCTTGCGCTTGTTCGGCTGACCCTCACGCGAAGTTCCAGGAACGTGGCGGTTGGCCCTCCAGGGTGCCCTGGGTGCGTGAGCATCAGCAGTAGTGAGCATCCGGTGAGTGCGGATCAGGTGTATCGGGCGTTGGTGGCCATGGGAGCTGAGCCGGTGGCCGATCCGGTCCTGCGTCCCGAGGGGCCGCTGGAGGAGGACCGGCTTCACCTGTTGGGCAGCCTGTTGGCCGCCGCGGAAGTGGAGATCACGGCTGCGACACGGTCGGCTGAGTCGGAGGAGATCGAGGACGTGCTGGCCACGCTGTTCGGCTGGTCGGAACAGGTGGGCGACCCGGGCCTGGCGGTCGGTGTGCTGACCAATCGGCTGCAGCGCACGGCGATCCAGGTCTCGGAATCCGACGAAGAGGAGCCCCCTCCCGGCCAGGACGCGGCCTTCGCCGCCGTGACGACCGCGGTGTATACGCTCAGCGCCCAGCTGGCCGCGGACCAGGGTGATGTAGAGGCCGCCCGTCGTCTGCTGGGCGCAGCAGACGCCGCCCTCATCGACACCCTCCAGAGCATCCACGCCCTGCGCATCGCCATTGGCGACGCGCAGGCGGAGCCGGAGGGCTAAGGCAGGCCGGTATCGCAGACTCAAGTCCCGAGGTGACTCCCGCTGGGTATCTCGCAACGGGTCCGCACTGAGACGCGGAGCCGGACCGGCCGTGTCCCAGTGCACAGCGGGCGTCGAACGGTCTGTGAGGGCGACCGTCGCTCAGCTGGCCTCCCTTACCGCGTGCAGGGAGCCGGTGAGGGTCCCTTCCTGCTGTTCGTAGTGGGAGAGGGCGAGTCCGAGGCCGATGAAGGTGGGTGCCCATTCGCCGACGAAGATGCCCCACCGGTCGGCCCGCTCGATACCGGCCTGCTCGGCTTTGAGGCTGGTGAGCCAGGACGTGCTGGACGTGGGCCTTTCGCTCCGGTTGCGGCACTGGCGCATGCCGTGACCGTGACGAACTCGCTGATCGTGCTCTCGATGGCGGCCCGCAGCGAATAGCGCGACAGCGGTGGTGAAACGCTCGGTGTGCGGGCGCGTGGCCTCGCGTAGGGCCCCGTCCTCGTCGACCCGCTGACGTAGGTAGGCCATGCTGCATCTGTCAGCTCGCCACGTCCCACCACAACATCAATCATCAGACGGCGCCAGGGCCTGCCGCCGCTGAAGGCCGCCCGGCCGCTGAGGGGCCGCCGGCCGCGACGGGGCATCATGTCGCCATGATCCAGAACGAGCGGCACGCGCCCGAGGCACTCCCACAGCATCCGGACGTCACCGAGGCGATCGATCGGGAGCGACGCCTCCACGACCCCTCCGTCCGTCTCTCCGGCCCCCTCGCCGAAGCCCTCTTCGACCCCGATTTCATCGAGGTCGGCGTCTCCGGGCGGCGGTGGACGCACGCGGAGATGGTCGCCGCCCTACCCACGCTCCACGGCGGCGCCGAGAACAGCACCCCCATCACCGCAGAACACTTCGAGGGCACGGTCCTCGCCCCCGGGATCGTCCACCTCACCTACGAGACCCGCATCGAGGACCGACAGGCCCGCCGTTCGTCGATCTGGCGCCGCGACGCCGCCGGGGAGTTCCGGCTCTACTACCACCAGGCCACGCCGGTGCCGGACGGGACGCCGCGTCCGTAGCGTCCGTTCCGGGGCCTGTCTGCTCTTTCCCGCCGGATCGGGTTCGCCCGGCCTGATCCGACGCCAATTGTCAGACAGGTCCTAGCGGAACTGGCCCACCAGTTCGAACTCGCCTCGAACCAACTCTTCGGTGCCGGGCTGACTCTCCAGACCGCTGAGGATCCCCTGACCTCTCCCCCGTACATGACGTTCGATGACCAGCTCAACGTCTTCAGTGCCTGACGCTGTCGGGTATCTTGGCCGAGCACTTCCTGCGGGAGATCATCGAGCTGAACGGACTGTCCCCGCAGAGCTGTTATGTCAGAGTTGAAATCGGCGGTCGGTCTGCGACCGGTCTGGGGCAAGGTGGTGGTCACCACCTTGAGCGCCGCATATCGACTCTCAGAGCGGATGGCATGAAGTGCATTGCTGACGTGGGAGGTTGACGGCAGGGTGGCCGCGCTGGATTCTGCGCGTAGTTCACGATGACATGCGTGCACCGCAGTGTTGTGCGGTCCCATTTCTCGCCGGCGTGGGGTTGGGAACCAGTGGCTCTGATGACCGTCCTGTCATGGCAGGCGGCCCCCGGTCTTCCCCTCGAAGGCCGGGGGCTGTCGACGTTGGGTGACGATTGGCCAGGCGGGCATCAGTCTCAGGTACTGAGAGGGATCACTTCAGCCTGCGGGATGGGTGGCGACGCGCCGGGACCGGGGCCGGGGGATGCGCTGCCAGTCGAGGAATCCTTGGAGTCCGGTTGGATTCCTGGGCTGCCGGGCGGGTACCGGCGGCAAGTGGACATCGATGCGTTCGAGATTGACCGCGATGGCGGTCAGGACGTGCTGGACGTGGGCCTTTCGCTCCGGTAGCGGCACTGGCGCATGCCGTGACCGTGACGGACTCGCTGATCGTGCTCTCGATGGCGGCCCGCAGCGAATAGCGCGACAGCCACTCCTGGGTGTGCTGCTCAGTTCGCGACTCGGACTGGATGTCGTAGAGATCGCGCGGCAGGAAGGCGACCGTGCGGGCGTCGGTGCGGGTGCAGGAAGAATTCACCGGGCAGTCCCGGCAGTCGGCGACGGTGAAGCTGGCCGTGATGTAGGGAGCAAGTGACGGTGGTGACGCCCACCAGCTCGTGATCTTGCCCTTCGGGCAGGTGATGGCCTTCACCGCCTGTCTGCACGCCGACCGGGTCCGCGGACTCTGCGAGGCGGCCCAGGCTCGCAGGACTGGCGATTGCTGATCAAGGAACATCCGCTGCCCCACCGCGTCCCTCGTGGGGCTCGCTGTGATGTCGCGGGTGGTGTCGTCCTGCCGTACGCCGAGGAATCGCGGGGACCTGCGGCGCTGTCTGTGGGCGGCGGTGGGTGAGGGCAGCCGACGGTGACAGCCGGCCGCCGGCGCCCCTAGGGAACGGGCCACCGGTTCGCTGCCGCCCCGGACCGCCGGCAGCCGTGGCGCACGCACGGTGACGGGCCGGCCGGTCCGTCACTCTCGGAACGGCACCGGCATCCGACCGGGTGGACCGCGCCCCGGGCGGCGCCGGCGGCGGCCCGGCGGGGGAACCACTGACAGCTGGGGCGGGAGCGGCCCGGCCCGGGCACCGTGAACGACACGAGAGGCGGATGGACGATGGGACACGGCGGAGACGCGCTTGCGGAACTGATGACCGACCACCGGGAGGTCGAGGAGATGTTCGCCCGAATCCAGGGGATGCCGGGCGGCGGGCAGGACCTCCGTGACGCGGTGGACGAAGTCACCATCGAACTGGTCCGGCACTCGGTCGCCGAGGAGGAGTACCTGTATCCGGCGGTGCGTGAGCACATCGAGGGCGGTGACCGGATCGCGGACAAGGAGATCGCGGACCACGGCCGGGTCGAGAAGCTCCTGAAGGAGCTGGAGAAGACCGACACCGAGGACGCCCGTATGAGCCCGCTGCTGCAGCAGCTCATGGACGAGGTCTCCGCCCACGTCCAGGACGAGGAGGACAACCTCTTCCCGATGCTGCGGCAGGCCTGCTCTCAAGAGGCTCTGAACGACCTCGGTGACAAGATCCGCCGGGCCAAGTCCCTGGCCCCGACCCGCCCGCACCCCGCCGCTCCGAACACCCCGCCCGCGAACAAGCTCCTCGCCCCGGGGGCCGGCCTGGTGGACCGGGCCCGCGACTTCATCACCGGCCGCGGCACGTCCTGACCCTGCCGGGACACGCTGCTTCCGGGCCGGGACCGCGCACGTTCGGTCCCGGCCCGCGACGCGGACGCCGGGCACCCTGTGACGCGGCTCATTCCCTCCTCGGCTCCGGCTGCGCCCAGGCCCGGCAGGCCGTCACCCTCGCCGCCACACTGCGTTACCTCACCGCGCCTGACGTGGAACTGCTCCACCTGCTCGCACCGAGTGGATCCCACCAGCTGGACCGGCTCACCGGCTGCGATCCGCAGCCCGACGACACCGCGTGGCGCACCTGGATCGACGAGACCGTCGTCAGCTGGGCGGCCTGCCTCCTGGCAGACCCTGCCCTGGCTGCCCACGCCGCCCGCCAAGCCGACGCCGTGAGCGAGCACCACGCCGCCGGTGGCCTGCGGCGGCTGACCGCCCCCGGGAAGCGGGATACCGAAGCCGCGCCTCTGCTGCGCCATCCCGACCTGCTCGAGCACATCGCGGGCCTGCACCGGCCCCAGCTCCACAAACTCCTCAGCGCCGATCCGGTGGAGCTTCCCTGAGCTCAGCGGCCGAGTGCCTGTCACTCCGCCTGAACCGCCGACCGGAGCCGACGCCGGGCCGTGGCTCCCTGACCGCGGCCGACTCCTCGTTCGCAAGCGGATCCGCCGGTCCTGCCCACGCCCGCAGGACAGGACAGGCTCAGTACAGGCCGCCCAGAACCTCCCAGAAGTCGGGTCGTTGAGCCGTCCGGCCTGCTCTCCCATAAGGAAGGTTTCGTCGTGAGCGGTGATATCCCGGTGGACGACAGCTGTATCAGCATCTTCCAGGAGCTGAAAAGCAGGCGGGACATCAACACAGTGATCTACCGGCTGAGCGACACACTGGAGACCGTAGTCCCCGACTTCAAGGGGAACCTGACGCACGACGAACTGCTGAAGGCTCTGCCCGCCGATGAACCCCGCTACGTTGTCCACTACCTGCTCTTCGCGACAGCCGACGGGACCCGGCACGAGAGGGTTGTACTGATTTCCTGGTGTCCGGCTGGGACGAAGACTGAGGAGACGATCGCCCACTCCTCCGGCTACAACACACTCCGGAGCCTGCTCGACCGGGTCCAGGTCCACCTGGAGGCCACCCACCTGTCCGACGTCGAGTACGAGGCGCTCGTATCCCGGGCCTCCTGACCGCTCCCCGGCGGTGGCGGTGCGGTCGCGTGCGGTGCCAAAGGGCGTGGCGTCGCCCACGCACGCCGGGCACCCGTACGTCCCGGCCCTCAGCGTCGCTGCCGTGCGGAGTCCGGAAACGCGGGGGGTGCCCCTATCTCCTTCGTCAAGCGATCGTGATGATGACGGGCATGACGGATGAGGATCAGGGCTTGGGTCGTGAGAGCCGCCAGGGGTGGACGCAGTTGCACTTCGCGGCGGATGCGCAGGATGCCGCGGTTGTCGGCTCTCTCCTGGCGGGGGGTGCGCAGGTGGATGCCCCGGATGGGCAGGGCAATACGCCTTTGTGGCTGGCCGTGTTCACGTATCGAGGCGATGGCGCAGTGTTGTCGCTGCTGGTTAAGGCCGGTGCTGATCCGGACAGGGACAACCTTCATGGTGTGAGCCCGCGGCGTCTTGCCGACTGGCGTATTGGTTCAGATGTCGCGGTGCATTTCGGGGAACGTCCTTCCTCGTAGTGCAGTTTCTGCAGGTCAGGCCGGGCTGGGGTTCGTAGAAGGTGCCGTCGCGGAGCATCGCGAAGAGGACATCGGCCTGGCGTCGGCGAGGTAGAGCAGGGCTTGGGTGTGGTGCTTGCCCTGAGCGATTTTCTTGTCGTAGTAGGCCCGGGATGCCGGGTCGCCGAGGGCGGCGACCTGCTACGAGCCACGGCGTTCGTCTGCGCGCAGCGCAGTGGCTCCCTCGCGCCAGGCGGTGAGGAGCTGGGCGGCGAGGCGGTCCTCCACGAAGGTGGTCGCGCGGATCCCGAACACCACGTCGGCGTCCAGGTGCGGCTCGCTCTCCAGCAGTCCGCCGACGACGTCGTGGCGTACGACCTGTTCGTGCACGGCGTCCGCCTCGACGTGCTCGGTGTAGAACCGTACGGCCGCCGGGCCTGCGCCGGTCCGGCGCATCGCCTCGGCCAGGCGGCTTGAGGCAGGGGACGAGGTCACCTCGACGGCGGCGAAATGCCCGACAAGCGCGGCGCGCAGCGACCGGTGCAGACCCAGCAGGGACATCAGATTGACGGTGGTGAGCGCTTCGGCCGGCGCGGCGTCGACGTACCGGCCGTACGTCGTGTCCAGCCCGAGGTCGGCCATGAGGGCGGCGAAGAGCTCCGCGTGGATCTCGTCGGCGCGTCCGGCGCCGAACTCGTCGTACTCGACGGCGACCATGGCCGCTTTGGCGCGCCCGCGCAGCCGGGGAATGACCCAGGCGTGCGGGTCGGCTTCCTTGAGGTGGTAGAGCGAGCGCAGGACGGCGTATTCCCGCAGGTGTCGGAGGGTGCCCTCGGCCTGGAGGAAGTGGGAGACGCTGTTGCCGGGATCCGTTGCCGGTTCGACTTGGAGCTCGTCGAGCGCCTGTGCGGCGGTGTCGGCACCGTTGACGGGCACGTCGGTGTGGAGCGCGTGCAGGAAGCGGTCCTCCAGGGCTTCGCGGACGGCCAGCAGCCCGCTGTCCCACTCCAGGCCGTCAGGGACGCCCTCGAAACCCTGGTAGTGCAGTTCGTAGAGGACGTAGAGGGCAAGCTGGAGATCATCGCCGTACGGGAAGCAGTGCGCCGGGGACGGTGTGCCCGCCGGATCCGCGCCGCGCAGGGCGGCCGTCACGGCGGCCGAGAGCGGGCCGCGCGGCTCGGGCAGCGCTGGGGAAAGGCGGCGGGTCATAAGGCATCGCCTTCGTCGGGTCGCTTGCCGCGGCAGCGGTGGCTGGTGTCGCACCAGGGGAAGGTCCGACTGCGGCGGCAGGTGCAGACGGCCACCATGAAACGCGTCGAAGCCGTCACCTCGCCCCTCTCGCCCACCACTTCGACCGGGCCCTCGACCAGGAGGGGTCCGTCGCGCTGGACACGGATGCGGCAGACACGCTCAGGCGAGTTCGGCACGGATCACCACCAGTTCCTCTGTCGTGCCGCTGCCTGCCAGGCCGTGCTCGCGCAGCCAGTCGAGGCGGGAGAGCAGGACCTGTCCGAAGGGCAACCGGGTGCGGTCGACGACCTGCGCCCGCAGCCCCGCGGCTGCCAGCCGGGTGAGCGTGGCGCCGATGGAGCACAGGTGTGAGTGCACGATCAGAAGCTTTCCCGTCGGACGCAGAACTTTCGGTGCGGTGTCGCAGATGCGGTCGATCAGCAGACGGCCGTCCGTGCCGGCATCCCACGCCCGGGCCGGGCCCTGGGACGGTCCGCTGCCTGGAGCGGGCACGTAGGGCGGGTTGGCGATCACGAGATCGAAGCGGCGGTCGCTGGGTAGTACCGCCGTCAGGTCGCCGTGCACCACCCGCAGGCGCTGCCCGTTCAACAGCGCGTTGATCCAGGTGACGACGACGGCCCGCCAGGAGATGTCGATGGCTGTGACGTGGCCGCCCAGCCGTGCCGCCTCTACCGCGAGCATGCCGCTTCCGGTGCCCAGTTCCAGGACGTCCGTCTCATGCGTGATCCGTTCGCGGGACAGTGCCCGCCCCAGCAGCCGGGTGTCGGCCTGGGGGGCGTACACGCCAGGGGGGACCCAGCAGCGCAGAGGCCGGGCACTGGTGGGAAGGGTGGCTGTCACAGTGTCCTCCTCAGCCGTCGTCCGCCTCTGCGTCCCATGACCTCTGCGGCAAAGGGTGCCTCCACGAGTGCCCTGATGCCGCGGGGGTCGCAAGGCAGCGCTGGCGCCGAACGGGTTTCCGTCCGGCGGACCGGGAAACCTCGTGCGCCTCACAAGTCACGCTTGCAGAGAGTGCTCAGATCACAGCCGAACCCGTGAGCCAGCACCACCGTCCGCCCCTGCGGGTTGCCGATGACGCTGACGTTGTTCCTGCGGCCGATATTCATCCGGGCAGCCTCGCAGCCGCCCGCCGTTCTGCACCGGCCGCGAACCAGCCCTCGCCGCAGCCGCGGACGCCGTACACACACAGGGCGAGGGTGTCCCCCGGAACAATTCCGGGGGACACCCTCGCCGGGTGAGCGGGCGTCAGCTCTTGAAGGCGTCCTTGGCCTTCTCCTTGGCCTCACGGGCGTCACCCGCGCTCTTCTGCATCTGCCCCTCAGCAGCCATGCGCTCGTTGCCGAGGGTGCGCCCGAGGGCCTCCTTGGCCTTGCCCGTGGCCTGCTCGGTCTTCGCCTTGGCCTTCTCGCCGGCACTCATGGAATACGCCTCCTCGTCGCTTCACTTCCGCTGTCGCGGTAAAGCCCCGGCTGCCCCGCCACTCCCTTCACAAACAAGGACCGCTGGGTGAATGGCGCGCGATTGGCGGGGCACACGGCGGCCAGGAGGTTGATAACTATGGTTCCCCTGCTTCTCGTTCTACTGCTCGCCCTGATCCTTTTCGGCGCCGGATTCGCCATCAAGATCCTCTGGTGGGTGGCCGTGGTCGTCCTCGTGCTGTGGCTGCTCGGCTTCGTCATGCGGTCCACCAACGCCGGAGGTGGCCGCGGCCGCTGGTACCGATGGTGACCTGACACCGCACACACCCTCTCGTGTGGGGCCCGGCCGTCGCGACGGCCGGGCCCCACACGTACGACCGGTGAACAATCCCACGACTCCGCAAAACCGGCCTTAGGAGTTGCCAAGCGAGGCCGGGGCAGGCGTGTTGTGTCGGGGGCGGGGCGCATGCGCGCCGGAACCCGCGCAACCTCCCAGCGCATTCCGCCCCCGGCCCGGCCGCACCGAGTCGGCCAGACGCTCAATGTCATGACCAGCGCGCCTAGAGTTGACCGGCTGTTGCGCACCGTCCCGCCGGACAAGGGGAGCGCCGTAGGGCTCCGCCTGCGGGGAATGCCGGCCCGTGTTGCGCCAATGGCATCTCCGCGCCGTTTCACCCAACTGAGGCCCGCCCTCTTCGGGCCACAGCAGGGACCGCTGCCCGTCGTCGGCGTGGTTCGGGTGCGGGCCGTTCCGCACCCGCATGGCGTGACCGCGCCTGGGAGTCAGTCATCGTCAGGGGCTGCTGCCGCGTGCCGGTCGTCGATGGCGTCCAGGGAATCGGCGAGGCTGGCGTGGCGGGCATCGAGGTAGGGACGCATGCCGGCCAGGGGCGCGATGAGCTCGGCGGCGTCGGCGGTGCCGAGAGCGGCATGCAGGGCGGCCTGGGCGGGGCGCGCTTCGGGCGCGAGGGGGCCGAGCGCGCCGATCTGACCGGCGAGGCGGCGCAGGTCGGCGGCGTGAGCACGGGCCCAGGCGGCTGAGGCGCGGTCGGCGGCCCTGGCCTGGCGGGTGGCTGTCACACGCTGTTCGCCGGTGGTGCCGGCGGGGCCGGGGCGGCCGCGCAGGTACCGGCGTTCGGCGGCCTGGCGGCTGGCGACGCCGAGCGGGCCGGCGAGGTCGGCCCAGCTGGCGCCGGCGTCGCGGGCGGTTTCGATCAGGCCGGTCTCCCATTCGGCGAGCTGTTCGCGCACCTGCCGCAGCAGCACCAGGGAGGCCAGCGCCTGCTCGGGACTGGGAGCGTCGGGGTCGGAGGTCTCGTCCTGGGCATCGCACAGTGCGTCGTCTATGGCGGCCAGAGCCGCAGCGGCGGCGAGGAAGGACGCCGGGCTGTGGACGTCGGTACGTGTCGTGGACGGCTGGTCGGCTGGGGTCACGCGCACCTCCCTGGGGCTGTCATCAGGTCGACGACACCCATGTTTGTCATCCATTGGATGACATGTTACAACGGTGTCAGTGCAGCGCATTGGCAGCAACTGCTCGAACCTGCTGGAGGTGTTTCACGATGTTGATGCGCACTGACCCCTTCCGTGAGCTGGACCGGATGGCGCAGCAGCTGACGGGCCCGGGCACCTGGTCGAAGCCGGCGGTAATGCCGATGGACGCCTACCGCGAGGGCGACGAGTACGTGGTGGCCTTCGACCTCCCCGGCGTGAACGCGGACGCGATCGACATCGACGTCGAGCGGAACATGCTCACCGTCAAGGCCGAACGCCGACCGGTGGCGAAGGCCGACGACGTGAAGATGGAGCTGTCCGAGCGGCCGCTGGGCGTCTTCTCCCGCCAGCTGGTGCTGGCTGACACCCTGGACACCGAGCGCATCCAGGCCGATTTCGACGCCGGCGTGCTCACCCTGCGCATCCCGATCGCCGAGCGCGCCAAGCCCCGCAAGATCTCCATCGGCGTCGGCTCCAGCCGCAAGGAGATCTCCGGCTGACACCAGCCCGCACTGGTGCGGAGGACGGACACCTGATCTCCCCTCCCCGCCCTCCGCACCCCCGTGGACGGTCCGACGACGCAAAGGGGGGTGGCGGCCGATGACCTTGCGACGTGAAGCGTTCCTCGCTCACGTGGAGGAACGCGGCGAATACGGCACTGCGGCCGAGGCAGAGCGTGTGGCCCGCGTGGTGCTCGCCCTGCTCGGCGCACACCTGGTCGGCGCGGTCCGTGCCCAGCTCGCGGCACGTCTGCCGGAGGGCTTCGCCCTGATCCTGCTCAACCCGCTGCAGAGCGCCGAGCCGCTGTCTGCGGAGCGGTTCGTCCGCGCGACCGCCGCCTGGATCGAGGGCGCCACCGAGCAGACCGCGACCTGGGACGTCAGCGCCGTGCTGTCCACCGTCGCCGACACCGCGGGCGAGGACCTGATGAGACAGATCCTGCTCCAGCTCCCCGCCGGCTACGACCTCCTCTTCGGGCGCTCCCAGCCCACCTGACCAAGACCCGGGGGTGCCGCACCGGCACCCCCATGACTCCATGAAAGGCATGCACCGCAGTGATCTCCGACGTGCGCGTACCGCTTGAGCAGCTGCCGTACTCGACGGCGTACGAGCAGATGCTGGAGAAGGTCCGCTACGAGGGCGCCTACCCCACCCGCGAGCGGGCCGACGAAGCCGTCCGCCTGGTCCTCGCCGGGTTCGGGCGTCAGCTGACCGGCGACGAACGCGTCGACCTGGCCGCCTGCCTGCCCCTGGAGGCCGCCCGCGTGCTGACCGCGCAGATCCCCGATACCCAGCCGCTGACTGGCTGGGCCTTCGTCGAGGACCTCGCCGCCCGCTCCGGCGCCTCCCTGGCCACCACCCGCTGGGACACCGGCTCCGTCTTCGCCGCCGTCAACGCCCACACCGGCTCCGACCTGATCACCCGCATCCTCCACCAGCTCCCCACCGGCTGGGCCCTGCTCTTCGGCCGCGCTGAACTCACCACCGCCGCCTAGCCGGGCGAAATGCACCCCCGGGGCGGACGCGACGGCCCCCGCGTCGCTGGCCGCCCCGAACTCTCCGGGGCTTCGCCGGGCGACTGCCGTGCCCCGGAGCGTCCGGCCGAGCGCAAAAAGGTGCCACGGGTGTGAACCGCTGCCCCCAGCCCAGATGAGTGGTGTCACGTCTGGGTCCCGAGCGCCACGGAGGCCCGGGCGATGTTGCGCCCGGGGTTACGTGGCCTTGGGCGAGCGGTCCGTGTCTGTGCAGGTGGCGGGGGTAATTGGTTGTCGTTCTGCACGTATGTGCCCCGGCGGTGACGGCTGCCCGGGCGGGGAAGAACCTCGGAGTTGTGATCACGATGGAGTCCTCCGTGAACGGGCGTCCCGTGCCCGGTGACGTGCCGGGTCTGGTCCGGCAGGCGGAACTTGCCAGGCGGTAGGCTCAGCTGAAGCAGGAGACCGACCAGCTGCAGGAAGCGGTCGTCTCGCACGCGGTCGTCGACCAGGCCATCGGCGTGGTCATCTCGGTGGGCAGCCTCTGTCCGGATGAGGGGTTCGAGGTGCTGCGGAGGGTCTCCCAGCGCACCAACACCAAGCTCCGCCACTTCGCCGAGCTGATCGTGAACTGGCCCGGCGGCGGAGAACTGCCCGACGACCTCCACCTGGCCCTGGACGAAGCCCTGAAAGATGCCCGCTCCCGCTGACCGGCGCACGTCCAGCCCCGCACACCCGCCCCTGGTCCGGCATGCCGTGCGGCAGTCGGAAGCTTCAGACCACCGGCGTGCCGGTCCGCCACCGTGCAGCCGGCAGTGGCTTACGCTCCGCCTGCGGAGGACGTCCGGAACGTGATGTGCCTACGGCGTCCTCCGCGCCGCTTCACCCCACTGTGGTCCGTCCCGGAGCCTCCCGGGGCGGACCACAGCCATTCCACCGCTGACGGCCGCGCGACCGGGACGGCCGCGCTGGCGGCCCTGGCCGTCGTTTGGTCTCCTTCACCTCTTCGGACGACGGGGGCTGTTACGCGCTCTTGCAGGCCGGACACCGCCATTCCCGCCTGGCACGGCGCGCACCGCGAACTGCCCTACGCGTTCGCCGCCTCCGCGACGGCCGCCGCTTCCGGCATGGCCCTGCTCCTCGGTCCGGTGCACGAGTCGGCACCCGCACGCTGCGCCGCGGGTTCGCCGCCGGCGCCGAGGAGGTCGCGACCCGGGCCGAGCGGCGCCTCGGCATGGTCGCGGTGACCTATCGCCAGGGCCGCGGTGGGTGCTGCTGCGCACCGCCCGTCTGTTCACTGCTGTAGGCGCCGTTCACCGGCCTGCTGCTCGGCCACCGCAGCCGTCCCGCGGCCGGACTCGCGGGCCTCGCCCTCCTCACGGGCTCGGCCTGCACTCGGTTCGGCATCTTCGCGGCAGGAGTCGCCTCGGCCGAGGACTCGACGTGCACGGTGGCGCCCCATCGTGCAGCCGCGAACGCGTCCGACGAGGCAGAGAGCTGACGCCGCACGGTCCCCGGCTCGTCACCCACATGGAGGGGTTCCGGGCACCGGGCAAGGAGAGATATCCCGCGGCCGCTGTCGAGGTCCGTCCGCCTGAAAGGACACGCGGCGGGTACGCGTACCGGCGCCAGTGACCAACCCGTCCGCCGACGGGTGACTGGTTCCGCTTAGGCAAGGAGAGTGCCCACATGGCCACCGTGTCCCTCACCGCAGCGTCCGAAGAGGACGCCGCCGCTGTCTTCGGTGTTCTGCGGACCGTGTTTTCCACCGACCGTTCTACCCACGACGTGCCCGAGGAGCAGCCGGGCGATCGTTCGACCGTGTGGAGCGCGGAGTTCGAGCCCACCCAGGAGTGGAGCCCGCCGGCTCCGGTCCCTTTGGAGGGGGCGGTCTCCGCCACCCTGCAGGGCGACCACCTCGCCGTCGGTCAATTGTTCGAAGCCCTGAGTTCCGCGTTCGCCGTGCACCGGTCGGGAGCGGCGTCGGGAGACCAGGAGCAGGAGGTCGACCTTCGGCTCGCGACGAAGGGATGACAGGGCGGGAGACCGTACGCGTGTGATCGGACCACGAGGAGATGAGCGGGATGGTGCAGATCGGGTACACGATGATGACCGAGCAGGCCGGTCCGCGGGATTTGGTGGACCACGTGGTGGGCGCGGAGCGTGCCGGGTTCGACTTCTCGGTCACGTCCGACCACTACTTTCCCTGGCTGGAGTCCCAGGGCCACGCGCCCTACGCGTGGAGCGTGCTGGGTGCCGCCGCGCAGGCCACCGAGCGTATTCCCCTGATGACGTACGTGACGTGCCCGACGGCCCGCTACCATCCGACGGTCGTCGCCCAGAAGGCCGCCACGATGCAGCTTCTCTCCGAGGGGCGGTTCCGGCTGGGGCTGGGCTCCGGGGAAAACCTCAACGAGCACGTGACGGGTGGGGGCTGGCCCGCCGCGCACGTCCGGCTGGAGAAGCTGGAGGAGGCCGTGGACATCATCCGCGCCCTCTTCGCGGGGGAGAACGTCAACCATCACGGCGCCCACTTCGACGTGGAGAACGCCACGTTGTGGGACCTGCCTGACGCGCCCCCGCCGATCGGTGTCGCCGTCTCCGGCGACCGCTCCTGTGAACTCGCCGGTCACCTGGCCGATCTGGTGATCGCCACGGAACCCCGGCCGGAACTGATCTCCGCCTTCGACCGCCACGGCGGCGCGGGCAAGCCCAAGGTCGGCCAACTGCCGATCAGTTACGACACCGACCGCGACGCGGCGATCGCCCGTGCCCACGAGCAGTTCCGCTGGTTCGGCGGCGGCTGGCCGGTCAACTCCGAACTGCCCGGACCCGCCGCCTTCGAGGCAGCCACCCAGTTCGTCCGGCCCGACGACGTGGCGGGGTCCATTCCCTGCGGCGACGATGTGCAGGCTGTCGTCGAGGCCGTACGGCCTTACGCCGACGCGGGGTTCACCGAGGTTGCACTCGTCCAGATCGGTGGCGACTACCAGGAGCCGTACCTGGAATGGGCGGAGCACAAGCTGCTGCCCGCACTCCGCGAAGTGTGACCGGGCGAGGACACTCGACATGACCACGAAACGCGCCGCGATCTTCGACATCGACGGAACGCTCGTCGACACCAATCACCTGCACGTGGTCACATGGTGGGAGGCGTTCCGGCAAGCAGGTCTCCACGTTTCCATGCGGGCGATCCACCGGGCCGTGGGTCTCAGTGGCGGCGACCTGCTGGACCACCTGCTCGGCGATGGCGATGACCGTGATCCCGTCCAGGACGAGCAGCTCACGGCGACCCACCACGCCCTCTACGGCACGTACTTCGAGCGGCTGCCGGCGCTGGACTCGGCGGGTGACCTGTTGCGCGCACTGGCCGGGCGGGGCTGGGCGATCGTCCTGGCGACCTCGGCGAGCGGCGCGGAACTGGCCGCGCTGCGGAATGCCATCGACGCGGACGACGTGATCCTCGGGGCGACCAGCGCGGACGACGTTGACGACGGCAAACCCGCCCCCGACCCAGTCCAGCGGGCCAGGGAACTCGCCGGCGTACCGAGCGAACGAGCCGTGTTCGTCGGCGACACCGTCTGGGACATGAAGGCAGCCGTACGGGACGGAGTGACCCCGGTGGCAGTTCTGTCCGGCGGCATCCCGCGAGCGGACCTGGAGGAGGCGGGAGCCCACGCCGTGTACCAGGAACCTGCCGCCCTCCTTGCACACCTGGACAGCAGCGTGTTCGCCGGTACGGAGTGACCCGAGCCCGCACAGGTGGAAGGTCAGTCGGCGCTGAGCACGGAGTCGTCCTGGGGGCGTGCGCCAGGTAGACGGTGGCGGGTGGCGATGAGGGCGGTGTCGACATCCCGGGTGCTGGTCGAGACGCACAGCGTGTAGGCGATGTCCTCCATTCGCCGCTGTCGGCCGGGCGCCGTTCTCGGCGTGCAGGGCGCGCAGCGTCTCGTACTGCACGACCAGGTCCTTCACAGCACGGCGGGGTGAGCCATCAGCACCGCAGGCCTCCATTCAGTTGAACCCGACATACGCGAGGCGGTTACCCCCGGCCTACGGGCCTATGCGAGGTCGTGAGGTCACGGCACCGTCACGCCTCCCACGCGTCTTTTCCACGAGGCGACGCCTGCGTGCAGGCTCCCGGGCACAACCTGGTGGCGCTTCGAAGGGAGGGTGGGTTTTTGACTGCTGGGGCGAGAGTGGTCGGTGCGGCCTGTGCGATAGGAGACTCCATATCTCTGCCCGTTTGAGTCGGGTCATCTCCGCCCGTTTGAGTCGGTTCGCTCCTGTCTGATCCGAAAGCGCCCCTGTTTGACGCTGTTTGCGCCCTGGGGAGGCGTCGCGCCCGACGGTACTACCGAAACGTGACGCGACAGCGCCCGTATCCCAGTGACCTGTCCGATGCCCGCTGGGAGTTGATCGGCCCCACCCTCACCGCCTGGCGGGCCGAGCGCAGAGGCAAGGGCCTGGACATCGGCCGCCCACCCGAGCACGACCTGCGCCGCATCATGGACGCCATCCTCTACGTCGACCGCACCGGGATTCCCTGGCGCTACCTGCCGCACGATTTCGCCCCCTGGGAGACGGTCTACGGCTACTTCGCCGCCTGGCAGAAGGAAGGCGTCTTCGACCAGCTCAACGGCCTGCTGCGGCGCCTGGTGCGTGAAGCCGAAGGCCGGGATACCGAGCCGAGCGCCTGCGTGCTGGACGCTCAGAGCATCAAGACCTCCGCCAACGTGCCCGCGGCCGGCCAGGGCATCGACGCGGGCAAGAAAATCGCAGGTCGCAAGCGCCACATCGGCGTCGACACCCTCGGCCTGCTGCTGGCCGTCTGGGTGACCGCGGCGAGCTTCTCCGACAACACCGGCGGCATTCACCTGCTCTCACAGATCTCCGCCACAGCACCTCGAGTGACCAAGGCGTGGGCACACTGGCTACCGGACGAAAGTCATCGACCACGGCGCCCGCCTCGGCATCGACGTCGAAGTCGTCCGACGCGACCCCGGCGTCAAGGGGTTCAAGGTGATCCCCCGACTCTGGGTGGTCGAGCGGACCTTCGGCTGGCTGATGCACCACCGACGTCTCGCCCGCGACTACGAGACCCACCCTCACCGGTCCGAAGCCATAATCCGCGTCGCGATGATCGACCTCATAAGCCGCCGCCTCACCCGCGAATCCACTCCGAACTGGCGCGACACCTGAACCTCGAACCAAACAACCTCGCCGGGACAAAACGCTCTTTGAGGGCCCGCACCCCCTGAGGGGGTTGCGGGGCCCTCAGCACGTTCCTCGACTGCTCGGACGCTCCGTTGGGGTGTCGCCCGCACTGACGGGCGACACCCCAACAGGCCGTCCGGCCTCGATGAGAAAGACATCCTCATCGACCCACGCCGACCGCGCACCCCGGATCCGCGCCGTGCGCGTCGATGTGGCGGGCGGTGCAGAATGTCGCGGTGCGCAGGCCCGCGTGGAATGAGGGGCCGGTTGCGACGACGTCCTCGCCGGTCGTGCGCTACTTGCGCAAGGGGGAGCGGGTGACGTCGTGCGTGGTCGGGGTCGGCCGGGACGCTTCCCGGTACCGGGAGTGCGGCGGCGGGACTGTGTGGCGGATCGTGCTGGGAGGGCAGGTGCCGGCCGGATGCCTCAAGCGTGCCTGACACCGCCCGGCCGTGAGCCGCGTCTCCTGGAAGAGTTCATGCTGCGCGACGACGACCAGGCCCTCGCGCTCACCCTGGCCGCTCTGTTCTTGACCGGCAGCGTCCTACTGGCGTCCTGCTGGATCGGTCCACCGGCCACGTTCTCCGTCACGGCGGGTCTGGTGGTCACGGCCTACGCCGCGCCCCGTCTCGCCCGCCGTATTGCGATCCGCCGCGCGGTCCGCGAGCTGCTGCGCTCTCTGCCCGGAGCGTGACGACCGGAGCGGGCGCGTGGGGGAGCTGCTGGCGCCGCGCGCTGGCGGGGGGTCAGGCGACGTCGATGCCCAGCTCGGTGTCCGGCCGGCACATGGTGCAGGCGGTGAAGCCGCGGGGGTCGTTGACGAGTCCCTGGCGGGCGAGGTCGGCCTCGATGGGCCTGCTGCGGGTGAGTGTTTTGGTGCAGCTGCTGGTGTGGATGGGCGCGGCCTGCCCGGCCTTCTCAGGGAGTTCGATGATGAACCGGGCCGACGGGTGGACTGCGGTGTCGCGACGGTCGGCGAGGGCCGGGGGCCGCTTGGGAGCCGCGATCACCGGGCGCGGGATCGCCTGGCGCTCGGCACGGGAGATCGCAGACACAACGGCACCGCGCTGGAGACGCAGGTACGTGCCCACGGTGTCGGTGTCGGCGATCTGCTGGTCGAGGTGCGCCAGGATCGCGCGCAGGCGCGGGGCATCCGGCGGCAACTCGTTCATGCGTTCGATTCTAGACCTGTGTCGCCCGCTGGGTCAGACCGGCGCTCTCACCACCGCGGTTGTCACCGTGAGCACCGCGACCAGCAGCATGACCACGCGGAGCCACCGGCCCACCCGGTTGCCGGGGGCAGGCTCACTGCCAGCGATCTCCTGCTGCCTGCTCTCTGTCCCGCCGAACAGCTCCCGGCATCTGTGGCAGTCTCCGCCGGCATCGGCCGACCAGTGGGCACCGGTCAGGTGGGCGAACGCCGCATCGTCCCGGTCATCCCTTTCCGCGCTCACGCCAGGACAACGACTCGTTCCGCCACCCCGCTACCGCCCGCGTGGCGGACAGACAACGCAGCAGCCCACCGCGGCCCTCACAGGACCTCCGGGAACGACGAAGGGCCGCCCGATGGGGCAGCCCTTGCGACACGAATTTCAGTCTGCCTCGACCCTGCTTCGCTTTCGGGGATGATGTCAAGTCAGGGATGGTCCGTCTTGATTCCCCCGTCGTGGCGGGCCATCCCGGCGCGGCCGGTCACGGGGCGGGCAGGGTGGCTGCGGTGTCGGTGTGTTCGCCGGTGACGAGGTAGACCACGCGGCGGGCGATGGAGACGGCGTGGTCGGCGAACCGTTCGTAGTAGCGGCCCAGCAGTGTGACGTCGACGGCGGTCTCCACTCCGTGGTGCCAGCGGTCGTCCATGAGGTGCTGGAAGATCCCGCGGTGCAGCTCGTCTATGCGGTCGTCGTCCCGTTCCATCTGTGCGGCCGCGTCCACGTCGCGGGTGACCAGGACGTCGGCGGCCTGTGCCATCAGACGCTGGGCGAGCTGGCTCATCTCCAAAAGGGTGCGGCGCAGATCCTGCGGAACAGCCTGCTCGGGATACCGCCGCCGGGCCACCTCGGCGACATGCTGAGCCAGGGCCGAACAGCGCTCCAGGTCCGCGCTCATACGCAGCGAGGTGACCACCACCCGCAGGTCGGTCGCCACGGGCTGCTGACGGGCCAGGACCGCGATGGCCCGGTCCTCCAGATCGCGTTGGAGGTCCTCGACGCGGCCATGCGTGCCGAGCACCCTCTCCGCGAGCTCAAGGTCCGCGTCCAGCAGCGCACCGGTGGCCCGTCCCATGGCAGAACCGACCAGGTTCGCGATACCGACCAGGCCCTCACCGATCGAATCCAGTTCCGCGTGGTACGCGTCCCGCATGCCGGTCCTCACTCTCCAGTTGTCCACCGTCCAGCACCCGCAAGGCTCCCACACCCACGCACACCCGAGCTTTCCGACCGCATGGACCAGGACACCCACCGGCGCGCCGGTTCGCAACCGGACGGCCGGCCATAAAAGGCGGCGTACGCTCGAAATGCGGAGGACGTCCGGAACGTGATGTGCCCATGGCGTCCTCCGCGCCGCTTCACCCGACTGCGGTCCGTCCCGGCTTCTCACGGTGCGGGCCGCAGTCATGTGCGACCGGCTCCGCCGCTCCGCGGTTGCTTCACCCGTCCAGGTGACAGTGCCTGTTACGCGTTTTTGCAGGCCCGGCCCCCGGCTCCCGGTGGCGCCGCCTGGCACGGTGCAGCACCGTGTCGGCCGCTGGTACGGCATCGAAGACTGACAACCGGTCAATTCGTCATGTTCACCGCATTGATGTGTCTTGCAGGTGAGAGTCACTGAAATATCCAAGATTCGTCACATGCTGCGGATTTCGCACTGTTCGTGTTCGGGGGCGGGCAGGGTGTGCGTGTGCGGCCGACCGGGCCGCCACCCAGCACAACACACCCCGCTGAGCAGTGACTTCACGGGGTGTGGGCTCCGAGAAGGGGGACCTCGTGTCCGTTTCTGTGACCGCCCGCCGTCTGACCGCCGCCGCTGCTGTCGCCGCTGCTGCTGTGGGTGCGCTGGCGCTGCCCGCCGCGGCCGCCGGCCAGCCCGCCGCCCGCCCGCACGACCGGGCCGTGGTGATCAGCGACGTGCAGTACGACTCCCCGGGACGCGACGACCGCTCCAACTGGTCGCTCAACAAGGAATGGGTGGATGTCACCAACACGAGCCGTCGGGCGGTGAACCTGGACGGCTGGACGCTGTCCGACGAGGCCGGCCACACCTACACCTTCCGGCACTTCCGCCTGGACGGCCGCTCCACCGTCCGCGTCCACACCGGTGAGGGCCGCGACCGCTACGGCGACGTCTACCAGGACCGCCGCAACTACGTGTGGAACAACGACCGGGACACCGCGACCCTGCGCAACGACCACGGCCGGTTCATCGACGAGGCCTCGTGGGGCTACCACCGCGGCGGTGGCCACCGCCACTGACTGACCGCAAGCCGGGTGCCGGCCGCCCCTGGCCGGCACCCCTGGCAGCCGGCGGTACGCCTGTCCTCGGTGTAGCGCCGGCCGCCGCGTACCGCTGTCCCCGCTCTGGCCAGTCACCCGCTGTGCGCCGTGGTGACGGGCCAGACGCATAACCGCTAGTGGGCGAGGGTGACGGTGATGGGCCGGTCCGGGCAGGCGGCGAGCTGCTCGGTGAGGGCGGCCTGTTCGGCGGGGTCGATGCTCAGCTGGTAGCGGGTTTTGTCGGCGACCCAGTCGGTGACGTACTCGCACCAGTAGGGGGAGTACGGCGGCAGCCACTCGGTCGGGTCCTTGTCGGCCTTGGACCGGTTGGAGGCCGCGGACACCGCGATGAGTGCGCGGGGGTCGTCGAGGTCGTTGGCGTAGGCCTCGCGTTCCTTCGCCGTCCAGGCGGAGGCGCCGGAGTCCCAGGCTTCGGCGAGCGGGACCAGGTGGTCGACGTCCAGCTGGCTGGCGCTGTTCAGGTAGCGGTCGTCGTATGGCGAGTACCAGCTGCCGCCGGTCAGGGCGCACTTCGGGCCGATCTCGGGTGTGGTGACGGCTTCGGCCAGGAGGACTTCGGCGCGGGCGTTGCAGCCGTTCTTGTCGGCGTCGGTCCAGTGCTTGAACTTGTCCCGGGAGTAGCCGGCGCGGCTCTCGTTTGCGACGGTCAGCGCGGCGAGTGCGTCGCGGACCGGCAGGGTGATGGTCTCGCCCGGCGTGCGGTGCACGGGCTGCTGTGCGACCACGGGCGATGCCGGGTCGGCGGCGTGGGCGGTGGTGGGGGTGAGCAGGGCGAGCGGCGCGAACAGCGCGGCGATCAGGGTGCGTCGGGTGCGAGTAGGGCGCACGGCGCGGGTCTCCGTTCCGAAGATCACGAACAGGGCTGTGATCTTCGTAGCGGGCCGGGCTGGTGCACTGCTGGCTGGTCGGGCCGGGTTCACTCGCACGGCGAACTAGTCAGATGGGTATCCCGGCGGCGCCGCCAACCCGGCAACCGATGCGGTCAGAGCACCACGCGACACCTGTTCGGTACGGCGATGCTGTGGCCCGGTTGCGCCGTGGGCAGATGCAGTCCACTGAGGATCGGGCCGCATCCGCGGGGCGCCTGGCAGGAGGAGGGGCAGGGGTCAGATGACGGTGAGCTTGGTGGGGTGCGGGTGCCAGTCGAGGTTGCGGAACAACTGGCACGGCACTTCCCGCGCCATGCCAGTGATGCGTGATTCAGCGAAACGAACATGACCGACGGGGTCATGATGGATAATGAGTCTTGGCGCCGTGGGCCGCCTTGGTAGCTGGTAGCAGCACCTCGGTGTGACGGGGGTCTTAGAGGCCGGGACATATAGGTGCCATCCGACCAGGGCAAAGTTGATTTCACGAGGGAGCAGGTACGCGTACGGCCTCCGTTGGCGCGTGCCGCTATGCCTGTGTCCGATCTGCTTCACTCTGCTCTTCCGGAATTCCTTGGCTCCTTAGGTGCTGCCTTCGCTCTTGCGGTGCTTGCGACACTTCGCAGGCCCGTCCGTCGAACCTTGACGCGTAGCCGACGCGCTCTGAACGGCGCTCGTGCAGGATGGCGCGAGCCAGCATCGCCGGAGGATGACCAAACAGCGGTCTGATCTGAGAGCTTGCAGCAACGGCCCCTCTCCGGAGGGGCCGTTGCTGCAAGCTCCGACGGGTTAGCCAGCGGCCATCTGCCCGAACCGATGACCGGACAGCTCGCGCACTGGTTCACCGTCCGCATCGACGGCCACATGAGGCCTTCGCGCAGCCGCCCCCGCTCCCCGGATGTTCGGGGCTTCGGCGGCGTGTAGTTCGCGGCTACCAGCGCATGCCGAGCACATCCAGCGCTGTCCGCCGCTCCGGGCTCAACTTCCCTGCCCTGCGCCGGGTGTTGTCGAGCCATGCCCCGAGCCTCACGGCCGACTGCTCGCTCCCGTCGCCGTTGCCGGTGATCTCGACATGCTGCCGGGGGACCTGGAGGTGTCCCTCGCGGGCATGGTACTGGCGGGCGGCGGCGAGGTTCGCCTCCCACCGGGCATCCCGCGACCGTGGCGCACCCGGCACCGTTTCGCCCTCGGCTGGGGGTTCGATGCCGACGGTTTCCAGGAGCCACTGCTGCGCGGGCTTGAGCGTGTCCCATCCGGCGCGCTGTCCGGTGGCCCAGACTCCCAGGTCTTCGCCCTGGACGATGAGTTCACCGGGTCCGGCCGGGAGTGTGCCGCCTGCTTTCACGTGGGCGAGGGTGAGCCGGTAGCAGCGTTGCCATCCGATCTCCCATGACGTCGGGCACCATCCGGGGTCGATGTCGGCCAGTGCCTCCACACGGGCCTCTGGGAGCTCTCCGGCGTAGGAGACGCCCGTTTCCCCGTTCGCCCGCCGTTCGGCGTTCTCTACCGCCCTCCGGGCCGCTGCTCGGGCGTTCTTGGCCCATACCCCGATGGGGAAGCCGTCCCAGACCGCGCTGGTGGGCGGGAGGAGGTGGGAGTGTGCTTCGGCGTAGGCGCGGGCGACGGCGAGGCCGGCCTCCCACGCGGATGCCTGCACGGACCACACCATCCCGAGCGTCTCCAGCTGCTCCACCCGCGAGGCTTCCAGGGTGCTGGCCGCGTAGTACCGGCGTTGATCGGCGATCCACACCCCCAGCGGATGACCGCCGGCCGCGCCCCAGTCCTCCGGGGTGACGTACGTGTACGGGACCCGCAGCTCGGTGCTGTCGGTCTCGCGCAGCCACCGGGTGGCGACCTCGATGCCGCGCCGCCAGTACGCCGCTTCTGGGTCGATGACCCGCAGCCGCACGAACTGTGCGAGGGCGGCGGGGTCGCGTTCCTCACTGAACCGCAGCACGCCAGCCGCCGCCGCACCCACCCGCGCGACATCCTCACCGCCCTCGCTGTCGTCCTCCTGGCCGTCGGTGACGTCGTCCTGGTCGTCGTCTGCGTCCGGCGCCGGTCGGGCGTTGCGCAGGCGAGGGTCGGCGAGTGCCTCGATCGTGTCCGTGTCGTGCGCCTGCAAGGCACCGAGGATCTTCGCGAGGGTGCCGTAGGCGTCCGAGGTGAGCAGCTCGTTGGCGTCCTCGTCTTCACCGAGGAACACCGGCACGATCAGGGTCGCGAGCTTCCCGACCCCGGGCCGCATCCGCAGCGCACGCCCGACCATCTGCACGATGTCCACCATCGAGCCGCGGGCATCGGCGAACAGAACCGCGTCGCACTCAGCCGTGTCGACGCCTTCCCCCAGGACCCGGACCGAGGACAGCACGCGCAGCTCGGCGCGGACGTCCGTGCCGTTCTGGTCGGGCCCGGTCAGGTAGTCGGAGGCGAACTCTTCCAGGACGGCCTGGCGGTGGGCGGGGGCGTGCTCGCCGTACAGCCACGCCGACCACACCTGCGCGGTCGGCGGGAACGTCTCAGGGTCGTCCTCGGCGAGCCGGCCCGCCGTCACCGGCACCGCGGCCGCCATAGCCTCCGCCTCGCCAACCCTGCTGTGGAAGCTGAGCACCCGCCGGAACCGCTCCACGGTCGCGGCGCGCATGAGGCCGGTCTGCACGGCCGCGAGCCGGGCCCCGCGCACCGCGTCGGAGCCGGTGGCCTCGGTGGTGAGCGCGGCGTACAGCTGGGGGTCGCGGATGTCCAGGCACAGCACCTGATACGGCGCCACCAGCCCCAGCCGGATCGCCTCGGACAGCTTCAGCTTGTACGCCACCGGCCCGAACAGCGGCGAGTCCTCATCCATGGACGCCACCAGCCGCGGCCGGTCGCCGTCGGCCTCCCACACTCGTGCCGTGGCGGTCATGTAGAGCCGCCGTACCGCGGGGACTTGGGTCTGGTCGTGGACGGCCGCCCACGGCTTCAGCCCATCGCCACTGACCCGGTGCGCCTCGTCCACGATCATCAGGTCCCACACCCTGAGGCCTGCGGCGTGTGCCCGCTGCAGCGTCCCCATGCCCACCGACGCATACGTCGCGAACACCGTCACGGTCTCGGGGCCGGCGGTCCAGGCGATCAGTTCGTCCGGGTCCGTTGTGCACGGCACGCCCTGGCTGTCCGCGCCGCGCAGGGAGCAGACGCCGATCATCGCGCCCGTGCGGCCGCCCGAACGCCACGCGCTCGCCATCTGCAACAGCAGGTCGAGGGTCGGGACCAGGACCAGGACCCGGCGCGCGGTCAGGCGCTTCGCCGCTTCCACCCCGATCAGGGTCTTGCCGGATCCGGTCGCGGCGATGACCTGGGTGCGCAGCCCCTCGGGAGGGACGCCCTTCCCGGGCTGTTCGGAGAGATGCCGTAGGACCGCGTCGACTGCTTCGACTTGATGCGGGCGCAGCGTGAGGGCCACGATGGAGATCCTCCTGGTCTGGTGAGCTCTGGTGACTGGGTGGATGGGCGGCCGTTTGCCGGGAAGTAGGCGGCCGCCCTGCTGCGTGCAGGGAGGGTGCGGAGCGCGGCCTAGGAGTCCGTAGACGTCGTGAAACGCCCGCCCTCACCTCTGGAAGCCCCACGGCGGCCGGGACCGGGGCGCGCCTCATGGGCCGCCCGGACCTGCGCCGCGAGGTACAACGACTCGCCGCTCCGGCCAGGTTCGCGACTTGTGGCGGCGATACCCCACCGCGACAGCTGCTTGCGGGCCGAACCGGTCGCCGACTTCCCCGTGAACCCCAGGTAGGCAGCCACCACGGACACGGTCCACAACTCCTCCGCGAGCGCCGGGGGCGGGGAAGGATCTGCGGTCATCGGTAGGCGCCTTTCGGGAGTCGAATGCGACAACCCATGGTGCCTCATGGCGAGGCGCCATGGATGCGTTTTCGGAAGACCCAGGCGAGGCGCGAACGCAAAGAGGCCGGTGCCCAGCCGCGCAAGCGCGGGTGACAAGGGCACCGGCCACCGAAAACCCGAAACGGGCACCCCCAGTCTACGGGCGGCCCGGCCTCCCGCCCCCGCACCCTGAGGCCATGTCTCACACCCTGCCGCAGACCGCCCCAACGCCCCGCTGACGGCCCGCGAGGGCGCAGCAGCGCACCGGGGCGCAGCCAAGACCCACGGGCGCGCAGGGCGCAGCCCAAGACCTTCTCTGGGTCGGGGTGGGCGGGGCGTGGTGGGCCACCGGCCGCCGCTCCCCCGGGGCTCCGCCCCGGGGGAGTCCGCCACTCCGTGGCGCCCTCGCCTCCGCGCTCCGCGCAGCGGCATGCCCGAAGCGCTCCGCGCAGGGCATTTGATCAAATCGCTCCGCAATTTTCAGCGGCGACCGGCACCCCACCACGCCCCGACTACCCCGACCCAGCACAATTACGAAGCCTATTCCGGAAGAATATCAAGAATAAAAAGACGCCCCGACCTGCCGTTTCTCCCCGATTTCACGCCCTCGAATTGATAGAGTTTTCCTTGTCGGGAGGTAGTGACAGCCAAACGACAACCGAAGACACGACAGCAAGAAACGGGAAAAACAAATGCAGAATGAGCAGCAGCGCTACCAGATCGGTGCGCGCGAGGAATCCGGCCGCTACCCCGTCCGCGTCGACGGAAAGCCCGCCGGGTGCGTCTACCGCCGTCACGGCAGCTGGTTCCCGGTCATGCCCGGCCACCGAATGGACGGCCGCAGCACCAACCGATTCGGCGCCGCCGAAATCCTTGTCGCCGCCGTCGACCAGGGCAAGCGCCCCACCATCCCCGCATCG
Source organism: Streptomyces sp. NPDC001068 (assembly GCF_042897315.1). NCBI lineage: Bacteria > Bacillati > Actinomycetota > Actinomycetes > Kitasatosporales > Streptomycetaceae > Streptomyces > Streptomyces sp. NPDC001068. Next base: position 68,322 of record NZ_JBIAYD010000025.1, read on the forward strand.
GCCGCACGCCCCCACACCCCCACCGCCCTCGGCGTGTCCAACCGCAGCTACACCCACCTCATCCCCGAACTGCGCCCCACGCTCGCGAACCTCGTTCGCGCCGCCGAAGCCACCGCGCGCCTCGCAGAGCTGGCATGGAAGCCGCTTGCGGGCTACCCCGGCGCGGACCAGCCATGGATGATGCAGTGCCTCCTGTGTGGCTGGGAAGGCCGCCGGTTCTGGTCCCACCTCCGGGGCCGCAACGGCAACGGCATCCCGCGCCCCATCACCCGGCACCCCGGATGCCTGCCTGTCGCCGACCACGCGGAACTCATCGCGAAGCACACCGCCCACCACACCGCCACATGCGAATGCGCCGCATACAGGCACCCCACCACCATGCCCGCAGCACTCGAAGTCCTGAACACCCTCAAGCAGGAATCCAAGGACAATTCCGCACCCAACAGGCTGTTCTTCGCACCGGACATTCTTGAGCCCTGCACGGCATCCAGCACAAGGGCCGTAGCCCTGCGCCAAGCCCTCGGATGGGCCCTCGCACAAAAGTGATCCACCCGGCCGGATAGACCAGACACCCCGCGCACCGCACACAGCAACACAGCGGGAGGCCCACACCGGGCCTCCCGCCCCCGCCAGGCCAGGCGCCCCACACCGCGCCGCCCGGCGCCCTCTCACGCGCCACGCCGGCCTGAGTCGAGCCGCCCCAAGGGCCCGCTCCTCACCGCGACTTCAGCGCGCTCGAACACACCCCCAGGAACCCCTGTGATCCCGGTAAAAAGCACCGAAGAACAGCGCCACGACTACACCCGAGCCATCACGGACAAGTGGAACGCCGCCACTCCCGACCAGAAGCGCCGGGGGCGCAACTGGTACGGCACGGCCCATGAGTTGGCCCTAGAAATCGCGGACGGAGACGCAAAGAAGGGCGCGGGCGTACTGGCCGCACTCTCCGCCAACAAGTCATGGACAGAGAATTGCAGACTCGCCCGTAAAGCCTTCGTCGAAGGAATCGCCAGCGGACACGTCCGCGACGCACTCACCAAAGCAAATCGAATCATGGCAGGCGCCGACCCGAGCCAAGTTCTCCCCATACACCTCAAGACCGGGTACTTCTACCTCTGCATTGCAGACCCGGAAAACACGGAACCGGTCGTAATCGACCGCCACGCACACGACATTGCCGTACGCAGGATCTACGGACAGCGTGACCGAGGACTGGGGGCACTCCAGCGCTACAACGTATTGGCCGACTGCTACCGGGCCGCCGCACGGAAAATCGGCGAGGTACCGAGCAAGGTGCAGGCAGTCACCTGGGTCGCACATATCGAGCGGCCCTGAACCGGGGGTGTGGCGTGAGCCCAGAACGTATCCCGTTCGAGAATTGACGCATTCTCAATCGGCGGGATGGTGGTGGGGTGTCATCCCAGAATCTAGCCCACAGTCAGTTTTGACGCATGGCCAGTCTTGACGGTCCGTCAAGACTGGCCGGGGTGTCGGACTCCCGCCGCCCCCTTCCCTACTGCTGCGCCCTTCGCCTGACTGCGGAGCAGTCGGGCCCTGGTCTGCGCGGAGCGCGGGCCAGGCTGGCCGGGCACGGAGTGCCTGGCCCCTTCGGGCGGAGCCCGGAGGCCTCCGGCGCGCAGCGCCGGGAAGCGTCGCGTAGCGACGCCGCGTCGTGTCTGCGGAGCAGACCGCGCGC
>NZ_JBIAYD010000026.1:0-62631 GCF_042897315.1 Streptomyces sp. NPDC001068
CGGGTACGGGGGGGGCGGCTTGGCTTACGGGCCCCCGGCCGCCCCCCCCCCGCGGGCCCCCCCCCCCGCCCCCCCCGCCCGGGGGGGGGGGGGCCCCCCCCCCCGGGGGGGGGGGCCCCCCCCGGGGGGGGGGCCCCGCCACGGTTCGGGGTGGATCAGGCGCCGCCGGCCCCCCGCCCGCGCCTGCCGAGGAACACCGCACCGCCGCCGACGGCCACCAGGGCCGCCGCGACACCGGCCGCCAGGCCGGTGCCCCGGGCCGCCCCCGTCTCGGCGAGACGCGTGCCGTGGGCCGCCGGGGACGGCGGGTAGTACGTCGCGTCCAGGGGGAGGCCGCTTCCGGAGGCCCGCGGTGCCGGGGAGGCCGGCCCGGACCACGAGGGCGCCGGGGCCGGCCCGGCCGCGGTCCCGCACCCGGTGCCCGGGGTGGTGAGCCCGCCCTCGATGTCCTCGTCGACCGCGCCGTCGCCGGTCCTGACGCGGACGCGGTACGTCGCGTCCGGCTTCCAGTCCTCGGGGAAGGTGACCTCGGCGCCTTCCGCGGATCCCTCGACCGGCAGCTCGCCGACCTTCCTGACGTCGGCGTCGTCGTCGTCGGTGAGGAAGACCGTGACCGTGACCGGGGTACCGGACGCGTCCCGGTCGGTCACGGTGATGACGCCGTGCGAGCCGTCGCAGGTGGCGGCCGCGGAGAAGTCACGGATGTCGCAGGCGAGCGCGTGGCCGGACAGGCCGAGGGCCAGTGCGGTGGACGTGAGGGCGACCCCCAGGACACGCACGGGCCCCCGACCGCCGGTGCGGGGCACGGACACGCTCAGAACGACCAGAGGTAGGGAGCGCTCACACCGCCGGAGGCCAGACCGGCGCCCTCGGCGACGTTGACGTCAGCGCTCGCGATGTAGCCGCCGCCGTTCACGTAGGCGTCGACGTGGACCATGTAGACGGACGCGCTGGTGCGCTGCCAGTACGCCGTCTGGCACTGTCCCGCCGGGACCCCCATGAAGCCGCCGTTGCCCCAGTAGACGTTCGTCTGGAAGATGCTCCGGGAGCAGACCTGCAGCTGCCAGGCGGGGACCGACGAGGCGGACGCCGAGCCGGCGAGGCCGAGGGTGAGCGCGCCCGCGGCCGTACCGACGACCGCGGCCGCGCGCATGCGTGACTTGAAAAGGGACTTCATCCGTCCACCAACCCTTGAAGGTGCGCGAGAAGAGCCGTCGGACGACGCCAACTGGCCTTCTGGACAAGAACGTTGCGGAAGCCAGCTTGCTCGAACGCCGGGCGCGGACCCGCGCCCTCGACGCCACCCCGGGTCACCAGGGCAGGATCTCTGTCCGCACGGGCCGTCTCCTCCCGTGGGCGTGAGCCACGCCACGCCGATTCTGGATTGAACATTCAACAAATCTGCTACGCTCCTTGCATGAGCGGCCCCGGACAGACAGACGGGGTGGCGGCAGAACAACCGCCTCGCGTTCAGATTATGTATTGATCATTCCAGAAAAGGACTCGTCATGGAACTCCACCTCAAGGGCAAGGTCGCCGTCGTCACCGGAGCCAGCAAGGGCATCGGCCTCTCCGTCGTCGAGGGTCTGGCGCGCGAGGGCGCCAAGGTCGTGGCCGGCAGCCGCACCTCCACCCCGGAGCTGGACGCGCTCGCCGCCGCACACGACGTCACGGTCGTCCCGGTCGATCTCGCCACCCCGGAGGGCCCCGAGACCCTGGTCCGCCGTGCCGTCGAACGCCACGGCCGGGTCGACGTCCTCGTCAACAACGTCGGCGCCGCCGAGCCCCGTGAATCCTTCCTGAAGGTCACCGACGACGACTGGCAGAAGGTCTTCGGCCTCACCTTCTTCAGCGCCGTGCGCACCAGCCGCGCGGCCCTGCCCCACCTGCTCCGGGCGGACGGGGCCTCGATCGTCAACGTCAGCTCCATCAACGCCCGGCTGCCCTTCCCCATGGTGGTCGACTACTCGGCCGCCAAGGCCGCGCTCACCAACCTGAACAAGGCGCTCTCCGAGGAGTTCGCCCCGCAGGGCGTCCGCGTCAACGCCGTCTCCCCCGGACCGGTCCGCACCCCCTTCTGGACCGCACCCGGCGGCTTCGCCGACGCCACCGCCACGGCCGCCGGCACCACCGCCCAGGAAGCCCTCGACGTCGTCGTACCGCAGAGCATGGGCATCACCTCCGGCCGCATCACCGAGGCACACGAGGTCGCCGACCTCATCCTGTTCCTCGCCTCGCCGGTCGCGAGCAACATCACCGGAGCCGAGATCGTCGTCGACGGCGGCCAGATCAAGACGCTCTGACACCTCCCCGCACACATCCCCGCCCGCCCGGACGGCCGCGCCGGCCGAGGAGCCGAGCGGCCGCCGGGCGGGGATGTGAGCACCATCGGAATCACGAGAGGACGCCAGGTGAGCGACTCCGAACCGTCGCGACCCATGCAAGTGATCGTCTTGGCGGAGGACCGGCTGACCGCGCAGGGCGTCGAAGCACATCTCACCGCCGACGACCGCCTGCGCGTCCTGCCGGCGACCGCCGAGGAACCTCCGGACGTCCTGCTGCTCATCACGGGCGAGCTGCGGGAGAAGACCTTCACGACCCTGCGACGCTACTGCCCCGAGGACCGCGCCGACGCGCCGCGACTGGTCCTGATCGCCAACCGGCCCACCGCCGAGCAGCTCGTCCGCGTGGTCGGGCTGGGACTCGTGGCCTTCATGTCCCGCGAGCGGACCACCCTCGCGGACATCACCGAGATGCTGTGCGCCGTGGCCCGCGGCGCGGCATCCCTGCCGCAGTCCCTGCTCGGCTCCCTGCTGGAGCAGATCAGGACCCGGCAGTGGAAGGACCAGCCGGTCGACGCCGACGACGAGTCGGCGTCCTTCACGGCGCGGGAGATCGCCGTCCTGCGGCAACTGGCCGCGGGACTCAGCACCTCGGAGACAGCCGCGGCACTCCACTACTCCGAACGCACCGTCAAGTACATCATCCAGGAGATGACCGCGCGGCACGGCCTGCGCAACAGGGTGCACGCCGTCGCCTACGCGCTGCGCCAGGGACTCCTGTAGGCGGGCCGGCACCCGGGGCGACCGGGCTCCGGTCCGGACGTCCACATCGAAGGAGGTGGCCCGGTGCCCGAGCTCGGACTCGCCGACACCATGGGAATCCTGCTCCGGCCGGAGGTGCGCCCCCGGTCCAGCAGTGCCGGGCTCGGCTGGCCGGATCTCTACGTGTCCGCCCAGCGGGAACAGCCCTTCCAGGCGGACTTCGCCCCCGCCCCCACCCATCTGATGGTCCTTCACCTCGACGGGCCCGTCACCGTACAGCGCGGCCGGGGCGGTGACACCCGGTCGCGGGCGGTACCGCCGGGAGGCCTGTTCCTCCAGCCGGCCGGCCGGGAGCTGAGCGTCCGGCTGACGGGCGGCCTCGACACCGTGCACGCCTATCTGACGGACCGTGCCCTGCGCGAGGCCAACGGAGGCCGGCCGGTCGAGCTGACCGAGGAACTCGGCGCCACCGATCCGCTCACCGAGCAGCTCATACGCGCGATGAACTCCACCGTCCGGCACTGGGAGCCGTCCGCCCGCACCTACATGGACCAGCTGACGGACATGTTCGCCGCGCAGCTCGTCCGGCGTCACGCCTCCCACGCGGAGACTCCGGCGCCCTCGCCGTCCGGGCTCTCCGAGCGCCGGCTCGCCGCCGTGCGGGACCTCATGCGCGAACGGCTCGCGGAACCGCTGCCGATCGCCGAACTCGCCGCCGCCGCCTCGCTCAGCACCAGCCAGTTCACCCGCCGGTTCCGTGCGAGTACCGGGCACTCACCGCACCAGTACCTGCTGGCCCTGCGGCTGGAACGGGCCGCCCGGCTGCTGCGCACCGGGTCCGCGCCCGTCGCACAGATCGCCGTCGAGTGCGGGTTCTCCCACCAGGAACACCTGACCAGAGTGATGCGCTCCCGCCTGGGCACCACGCCCGCCGCCATGCGCCGCGAGGGACGGCGGCAGACCCCGGCCGACGGCACCGGGGTCTGAGCGCGGGCGAGGCCCCGGCCCCTGCCCCGGCGCCGGGGGCCGAGTCAGCCGGCCAGGGCCGCGACGCGGAACGTGTGGTTCAGCAGGCGCCACTCGCCGTCGACGGCGCGGCCGTCCGGTGTGGCCCCGGTGCGCGGCGCGAAGTCGACGACGAGAGGGTCCTTGACCCCGAACACGGTGTCGCTGTCGAGGTGCGCGCCGTCGGACACGAACAACTGGGTGATCAGGCGGCGATGACCGGGCGCGCTGACCATGAAGTGGACGTGCGGCGCCCGGTAGTGGTGGCGGTCGGCCGCGGTGAGCATCCGCCCCACGGGACCGTCGCCGGGGATGGGGTAGTGGGAGGGCAGGATCGACCAGAAGGTGACGCGGCCTTCGGAGTCGGTGCGCAGCCGGGCCCGCAGGACGGGTTCCTCCAGGTCGGGCAGCTGAAGATCGTAGAAGCCGTCCTCGTCCGCCTGCCAGACGTCCACGACCGCGTCCCCGAGCGGCTCACCCGCCGTGTCGGTGACGGTCACGTCCACCCACAGCGGCGTGCCGGGAAGACCGGCGGAGATGACGCTGCCGTGCGGGGCCTCGGGCGGGCCCTCCACGTAGAAGGGGCCGAGGACCGCGGAGGGGGTCGTGTCGGGGGTGCGGGAGTTGGTCAGTACGTCGACGGCGCTGGAGATGCCCAGCACGTCCGAGAGCAGTACGAACTCCTGCCGGGCCGGGCTGCTCAACTGCCCCGTCTCGGTGAGGAATCCGATCGCGTGGCTCCACTCCGCCTGACTGACGTCCAGCTCCGCCACGTAGGCGTGCAGATGCCGGACCAGGCCGGTGAGCAGGTCGCGCAGGCGCGGGTCGGGCGACTGCGCGAAGCTGTCGACGACCTGCTCGGTGAGCCGGGCCAGTACGGCCTCGGTGGTGACCGGGCCGTGCGGACGCCGTCCGTGCCAGGCGTCGGTCAGCACGTGCAGGACGTCTTCGACGGTGAGCTCCCCCGGGTTCGGGTACGGCGCCGCCACCCCGAGTCCGGCCGCGCCGGCCAGGCCGGACTCCGGCAGGCCCAGGGCACGCAGGGAGGTCGGCCCGCCCAGCGAGGCGACCAGGTCGTACAGGCCGCTCGCGGCGTCCGGCACGTCCAGGGCCCGGGCGATGCGGCGCGTCACGTCCGGGGCGGAGGGCGCGTTGCAGGCGATCACATGCGGAAGGATCACGGTGTGGGTCTGCGCGTGCGGAAGGCCGAGGCCCCCCAGGACGTGGCACAGCCGGTGGTGCAGTCCCGTGCCGGCGGTGGCCGCACAGGTACCGGCCAGCCATGCCGCCCGCAGCAGACCGGCTCGGGCCTCCCGGTCGGCGGGGTCGGCGGCCAGGCGGGGCAGTGCCCGTGCGACGAGCCCGATCGCGTCGAGGGCCAGGCGGTCGGTGACGGGGTCGGCATCCGCCGAGTACAGGGCCTCCACCGCGTGGGCCATGGCGTTCAGGCCGCTGGTGACCGACAGGGACAGCGGGAGCGAGAGGGTGAGGTCCACGTCGTAGACCACCGTCTCCGGCAGGACCGCCGGTGAGGAGGAGACGGCCTTGCGGCCGTCGCGCGTCTCGCCGAGGACGGGGGTGGCCTCGGAACCGGCGTAGGTGGTCGGCACGATCACCTGAGGCAGGTCGGTGCGCAGGGCCAGTGCCTTCGACAGCCCGGTCGTGGACCCGCCGCCGACCGACACCAGGCAGTCGGCGTCCGCCGCGCGCAGCACGGCGAGGGCCTCTTCGGTCACCTCCACCGGGGTGTGCGCGACCGCTCCGCCGAACTCCGCGACCACCAGGTCGCCGAGTTCGTCCCGGACCCGTCCCCGGGCGGCCGCGGTGCCGGGTCCGCCGCTGGTCACCAGCAGCACCCGCCCGCCGCCCAGCCGCCGCACCTCCCCGGCCAGACGGCTCACCGTGCCGGAGCCGAGGACCACGCGTGCCGGATGGGTGGTGTGAATGAACGTCCGCATGTGTGACGTCGCCTCCTGGTTCGGTCGGGCCGCAGTGCTGTCGGCCTCCCAGCGTGCGGGGCGGACGTGGGTGAATTCCTGCACGATCGACGCGACTTCCGGCACGAAAGACGCATCACCCCGCGGCGCCCCCTCCGCGCCCTGGCACCACCGCGGGGACCGGCCCGGGGACCGGTACCGGAACCGGGGCGGGGACGGGTGCGGGGACCGGCGCGGGGATCGCCGCCAGGTAGGCGTCCCCCCGGCGGTGGACGATCACCGGGGGCCGGGGCTCGGAGTCGTCGGCCCGGCCGGAGGGGTACCGCCGGTGGCCGCCGTCCTCCTCGACCACGATCAGGTCGAAACCGCCGGCCTGGGCCGTCAGGGTCGCGGCCGCGTGGGCCGTGGGGGCGTCCCAGCGGCGGGCCGCCACGAGGTTCAGCGTGGTCAGGGTCCGCCGCTGTCCTACCGTCAGTGTGTTGAGCAGGGTGTCCGGCAGCCGGCCGCCGGCGCGCACGATCCGTTCGGCCAGTTCCGGGTCCCCGCGGAACTCCTCGCGCAGCACGGTCTCCAGCTCGTCGGCCCGGAAGACGGCTCGCGGGTCCAGCGCCAGGTGCTCGGGCGGCTGCACCCCTACGGCGGTGAACGCCAGCCCGGCCGGCTCCCCGGCCCGGCCGGCCGCGAGCGTGACGGCGGCCCAGAAACCGTTGCCGTCGACGGCACGCGAACGCGCCGCCCCGGCCGCGCCCGCTCCGGGCCTGCGCAGGAGGCCGTCCTCGCCCAGCTCAGGCAGGTGCAGGTCGAAGGTGTGGCCGCGTCCGTCGGCGTCGGTCATGATCAGCCTGCGGTCGTCGGCGGCCGCGTCGAACGACATGCCGCCCTCGGCCGGTTCCGCCTGCCGGTGCCAGGGCGCGGTGGCGTGCGCGGGCCGCGGTGCTCCGTCGGCGTGGTCGTCCCGGGGTACGGCCGGCGCGGCAGGTTCGGCCGGCTTGGCGGGCGCCGTCTTCGCGGACGTCTTCGCGTCCTCCGCCGGCTCCGGTGGCGGGGGCGGCGTGAAGGTGACCGCCTCCGGATCCGCCGTCCCCGAGCGGCGCAGGGCTTCCCGCCCGGCGTCGGACAGCTGATGCCAGACCGTGAGCCGGTCGGCGCCCCGCCGCACTCTGACGAGTTCCTCGCCGAGCGCCCTGTTGTGCCGCTCCAGCGCCTCCAGACGGGTCGCCACCGCCTGCCGCCGGGTCCGGGCGGCGGCCAGCGCGTCCTGTGCCTCGCGCACCGTCCGCCGTGCCCGCTCCAGCGTCGCGCGCGCCTGCTCGACGCGTTCGGCCCGCAATTCGTCCCAGCCCTCGTGGGCGGCCTCCGCGTCGTCCTCGGCCGTCTCCCGCAGCAGTGCGTCGAGTGCGAGCCGGGCATCCCGGACCGCGGGCACCTGATCCGGGTCGAGGCCGCGGTAGGGCGCGAAATCCGCCTCGGTGCGCGTCTGCTCCGTGTGCGCCGCCGCTCCCTCGCCCAGACGCAGGTCCCAGTACCGCTTGTCGCCGGCGCTCAGGGCGTCGTTCGCCTGCTTGACCGCGTCCCAGGCCTGTCCGGCGCCGGCGGGGTGATTCCGGTCGGTGAGAAGTCCCAGCGCGGTGGCGACGTCCTTGCGTACCCAGACCAGTGCCGTGGTGTCGCTCTCGACGGCCTGCGGCTCGCGCCGCGCCATGTGGAGGGCGCCGCGTACGGCGGCCGGCAGCCGGCTGTCCTTCACGTCGTGGTGCGCCTGCGCGACACTCAGCCAGGTCACCGGGATCGCGAACAGATAGGCACGCACCTTGTTGTCGGGCTTGACGTTCACCGAACTCAGCCCGTCCGCGGACCGGTTCGCCGTATCCGTCTCGGCGGCCGACAAGCCCAGGGAGGCACCGGACTGGTTGGTCGCGGGTGCCGTCGTACTGGACGGTCCGAGGTCCGTCGTGTGCTCGGTCGTCACACCGTGGGTGCCGGACGAACCACTGCCCCGGCCGTTCTGCCTGGGTGCCTCGAACTTGATGCCGTCCGCGACGGCCAGCAGCCGGGCGGCGCCGAGATCGGGTCTGGAGTACAGCTCGAGGCGGCCGCTGACACCGCCGAGGATCCCGTGGTCCTCCAGGCCCGCCACCTGGTGGGCGTCCTTGGTCAGAGTCTGCGCCCAGAAGGCGGCCAGAGCCGTGGCCGAGGTGCCCGCTTCGAGGTTCTCCCTGGCCTGGGATCCGACACCGGTCAGCGGGGTCCGCTGGGCCCGCGCCACCGTCGCCCGGTCGGCGTTCCCCGACGGCAGCGCGACCGACGCGTCGGTCGCGGCGCCGAGCGCGAGGAGGTTCGCCGAGCGCAGGGCCTCCAGTCCGAGGAAGCCGCGTACCGCGAAGCCCTCGGCCGGCATCTCGAAGGGCCCGGTGCCGCCCGCCCCACCGGGGCGCGGGACGTCGTGCCAGCCGCCCGCTCCCATCGCGCGGGGCAGCGGTACCCGGCGCGGTCCGCCCGCCGGGACTTCCAACGCCGGCTGCGCCAGGGGGTCCGCGGGACCGGTGGAGCGGGGTCGCATCAGACTCAGCGGGGCGTGACTTCTCAGGAACCCGCTGTCGGCGACGGCCGGTTCGCCCACGGCGCCCGTTCCCGCCGCCGGGTCGTCGCCCAGCAGCTGCACCCACACGTCGTACCGCTGCGCGTAGGCGGCGTGCATGTCCGTGTACGTCACGGTGGACCCGACGGCGGTGCTGTCCGTCCACGTCGTGGCGGTCGCCCGCGCCGAGGACACCGTCTGCGCGTACCCCGGTCCCGCCGCCCTGACCGAGGCGTCCCCGGTCTCGGCGCGCTCCGACACCGTCAGGCCGACCGTCGCGCCGGAGAAGCGGCCCTTGCTGTGCTGGACCGTCTCGGTGGCCTGAAGCTGTTCCTCCAGTTCCACTCCGTGGTCCAGGCCGTGGAACCCGGTCTCCGGACCGGGGGTCAGCCGCACCCTCAGCTGGACCTGGCGGGATCCGACCGAGAGCCGCAACGTCTCCGAACGCCAGCGTCCGATCTCCGCGGGCATCGACACACCGCCCGTGGCCATCTCGTTGCCCAGGGCCCTGATCACGCGGCCCTGGACCAGCCGGCGCACCTGTTCCAGTTCCCTGTCGTCCAGGCCCAGCGGCCGCAGCACGCCGTCGAGTCGGCGCAGGACACCGACGGGGTCGAGAGAGTTGACCGGCCAGCTGCCGAATCGCGCCTGTGCCAGCCAGGGATACGGCTCCCATGCGGTCTCGCCGTAGCGCGGTACCGCGCCGAACCCGTCGTCGAGCGCTCCCAGTTCGTAGCCGCTCTTCATCGCGACCGTGCCGTGCCACCAGGACACCGTGGACGCGCCGTGCGCCCCGCCGAGGATCCGCGGGACCCGCGCGCCCTCGTGCGCGCCGCCGCCCACTCCGGAGTCCGCCGCGTAGGTGCTCCTGACCGGCCCGCGTACCAGGACGTGCAGGTTTCCGACGTCCTTGCGGTTCATCGTCCAGGCGGCGGCTCTGCTGACCAGGTGGGAGGCCGTCCTGCCCCGCCGGACCAGGGCGGAGAACCCGTAGGCGCCGGCCGCGTGGTGCTCCTGGGCGGCGGTCAGGTGGTTGATGTGGCCGCCGAAGTCGTCGCTGCTTGTCCTCGCCTGGCGGCCGGAGGCCTGGACGGATCCGCTGACGACACTCTCGATCTCCATCTTCCGCGGTGGTGTCAGCGCGGTCAGGCCCGGCAGGCCGTCGGCCGGTCCGAGCAGTTCGCTGCGGAACGCGACGTGTGTCGTGCGGTCGAGGTAGGCCGTCGGCGTGCGCACCGTCTCGCGCCAGCCCGGCAGGGAGAAGGCCGTGTTGAAGTTCGCCAGCCGGCTCTGGTGGAGGACCGGCCACAGGGCTTCGTCGTGGCCCGGTGTGCCCGGCCGGTTCAGCAGCCAGGAACTGCCCGACGCCCTGTTCAGCACCTGCAGGGCCATGTCCCGCAGGACCCGCCCGTCGCCGTGGCTGATCACGCCGTGGGGCACGGTCGTGATCGACACCGCACGCGCGTCGAAGGTGGCCGTGCCCGTCTCCCCGGGTCCCTCCGGGGAGCCCGCCGTTCCGAGGGCCAGGGCACGGGCGGCCTCCGGGGCCAGGAAGGTGATCTCCCCCCTCGTGTCCGGGAGGGCGGGAGGTTCCGTGCTGGTGTACTCGACCGGGACGCCGAGCACGATCTGTGCCCGGTGGACGTCGTCGGCGTCTCCGGGGCCGATCAGGGGGCGGGCGGGTTCCGGCAGGACGAACGCCTGGGTGGCGAGCAGGTGCGCGGACGCGGCGCCGCGCAGCCACTCGCGGGGACGCCAGTGGCTGCTGATGTCCAGCGTGAACGCGACCCGGTAGCGGTAGAGATCGGACCCGCCGGTACTGACGGAGGTGACCTCCTCGCCCGCCGCCAGTCCGGAGCCGGTCTCGTGCTCGGCCTGCCGGGTGTGCCTCAGGCCCACCGCGACGGTCTCGGCCCGCAGCGGCGCGCCGGCCGTGCCCGGAGCCGGGTCCCGCAGCGACAGGGTGGCCTCCGCACCGACCTGCCAGGATCGTGAGCTGCTCCGCTGGGCGCTCAGTGTCTCGGCGGCCGGTGCGCTGTGGCGGGTCCGGAACGCGGTCTGGCGCCCCAGGTACTCGCTCTCGCCCAGCGACGCCCCCACCTGTACGTGCACGTGCCTGCGTCCGAGCGGGGTCCATTCGTCGAGCCCGATGCGGAGCCCGCCGTCCAGCATGGCCGCCAGGTTCGACGCCATGCTCTGGTGGGACAGCCGGTCCTGCACCTCCAGCGTGTTCCGCAGCACCGTCGCGTAGTGTTCGGCCCCTTCCCAGCGGGGATTGTCCGGATGCAGTTCGGCGAGCGGCGCCACGAGCCCCGGGCGGGCCCCGTCGATCCGCCTCAGGGCCGTCTCGGCGAAGCGCTCGGCGAACCCCACCTCCGGTCCGTCGCCGAAGCTACGGAAGGCGGCGCCGTCGGCGAACGTGATGTCCTGCACCCTGCCGGCCCCGATCGACCTGTCGGTCACCAGCAGCGGCACCGGTTCGGGGCCTTCGGGCCGTTCCACGGCCTCGCCCTGCAGTCGCCGCGCCTCGTCGAGGGGCAGCCGCACCACCGCCCACATCCGGTGGTCCTGCGGCTCGGGCCGCGGGCTCCGCTCCCGTACCCACTTCTTGCGGAGGGTCCGGGCTTCGGTGCCCTGGCCGGCGGCGGGCTCGGCCGCACGGGGCAGGGGGCGATGGGTCGCGGTGACGACCAGCCGCTGTTCCACCAGGTACAGGCCCGTGGGAGTTCCCTTGGCCTGTGCCGCGACCTTCTCGCCGGCCGCCGACGCGGTGGCCCTGGCGATACCCGACGACGTGGTGTGCCGTGCCGAGGGCCCGACGTGGAGGCGGAGGTTGAGGGCGCCGCCGTCGAGCCCGGACAGGTGGACGCCCGGCCCCACCGAGCCGCTGACCTCGACGCCGCGCGACGTCCCCGCCGCCTGCTCGGTGCGTATCGTCGACTGCGCGGTGTCGCGTATCTCCGCCGCCGTCGTCGTACCGCCGATGAGGGTCAGGCGCTCCGGCCTGGCGTACACCGTGAGCGCGCCCAGTGGCCGGCCGCCCCGCGCGTCCAGCAGCGGAGTCGTGACCGGACCCGTGTACAGGGCGGGCATGATCCGCCGCATGTTGTCGGTGGAGAAGAAGTCGGTGACCTGCCTGGCCTCCTTCGACCCGGCCGCCAGACCGGCCTGTGCGAGCACCCGGTCCGCGATGCCGTCCATGGGGCCGATCTCCTCGACGCTCACGGTGTGGAACCGGCTCCGGCCGGGCAGTTCGATCTCGGTGCGGAATCCGGGGTGCGCCTCGGGCTGGACGGAGGTCAGCGAGTCGGCCAGACGCATGCTGAGGCCGTCGCGGACGGCGAACCGCAGTTCCGCGGGGACCGCGCGCGAGCCGTCCGGGATCGGCTCGCCGGTCGGACCGACGTTCCGTCCGGAGCGGTCGGTGACCCCGAACTCGTAGCCGAGGTCGTCGAGATGGACGTGCGAGCCGTCCGTGCTCTTCGTCTCCGACTGGTTCACGAGCTGGTACTGCGCACCGTGCCGGTCCCACTTGCCGGAGAAGTACTTCACGCCGACGCGGAAGAACGCGGTGACCGGGGCGCCCGCGAAGACCGTCGACGTCGACAGTCCGAGGCCCCATCCACCGCGGTTGACCTTGGTCGTGCCGCCGCCGCGGGTGAACCGCTGCGCGGTGTCGATCTTGGTGGGGTTGGCCACCCCGACGACGTGGCGCTGCGCGTGTCCGTAGGGCCGAGCCGTCATCCTCAGGGTCAGGGCCCGCCCGTCGGCCGTCTTGTAGTCGAACGACCGGACGGTACCGACGAACGCCCGCGGATCGCGTTCGAGGACCTGCCGCACCGACTCCGACAGGGCCGGACCCCGCCGGGCGTCGGTCGAGACCTTCGGCCGGATACCGGGAGACCGGCCGAACCAGTCGTCGAGTTCCCGCACCACGAGGCCCGCGCCACGCGCCTCGTGGTGACCGGCGCCCAGCCCGAACGACACCTGCCGGTAGTCCTGCGACAGGTCCGCCATGATCTCGCCCGTCAGGTACCGGGGCAGTCGCGCGCCGTCCCTGAACTGCACGGCTCCCGTGACCGCCGGCGGGGGCGGCAGTTCCCTGTCGACCCGCGGCGGACGGCGCCGGTCGAGGTCCTCCGCGACCGGGACGGGAGGCGGTGGCGTGCGGCCCTCGGGTGCGGCGGGCCCGCCGGAGGGGTTCTTGGACCTCGACGGCCCCGCCTCGGCGTGGACATCGCCGCGGATCGGCCCCTGGGGTGTCTCGGGAGCACCGCCACGCATCCCGGGCTGGTCCGTCCCGTCGAGATGCCAGGCCACCGCCTGCGCACGGGCCGGCAGGTCCATGCGCGTGAAGGCCGCGCCACGCGCCCGCTCCGGTTCGCGGTACGCGTCCCGCACCCGCTCGGCCGACACCGCGCCGGCCGCCGAACCGGCCAGGTAGCCGTTCACCCGCGTCCGGAGGTCCTCCTCCGCCGTCAGCGCCCGGCGGCGAGACGCCTCCGCCGCGCGGACCTGTCCAGGGCTGTCGCGGACCTCGATGACCGCATGACGTCCGTCGCCGGCCTCGGGGCGTGACGGGTCCGGTCGCGGCGCGCGTGCCTCGTGCGCGATCGTCAACGAGTCCGCCGTCAGCGACGAGCCGAGGTCCCGGAGATGTCCGTCGAGGCTTCGTGCGAGGACCGCGCCGAGCCGTTCGGCCCAGCCGGCTCCGTCCTCGATGGACCTGCCGAAGTGCACGTGTCCCGCGACCCGGGCCTCTCCGTGCACGGCGACGGTCACCTCGGGGAGAGCCTGCCCGGCCGCGTGGCGCCGCACCGCCTCGAGCGCGATGTCACCTGCCACGGTTTCCACGTGGGCGATGTCACCGGGCCCGGGTTCGCCCTCGCCGGACAGCCCGAAGGCCCTCGCGGGATCCGCCGGCCGGGCCGGGGCCGGCTCGGCCGGGCCCGTGTCGCGGCCCGGTGCCGCGCCGCCGGACATCCGAGGGGCGTCGGAGTCGAACAGTTCGTGGGGGAAGAGGGCGGAGCTGAGGCCCAGCCGCCGCAGCGGTGCGGGGTCCTCGTGATCACGCCAGGCGGAGAGCGCGCTGTGCAGCGTGTCCGCGAAGGCGTCGTCCGTCTCGCCGCGGTCCGCCGTCGTGGTCGGCCGAAGTGCGCTCAACGGCTGTTTGCCGTTCCCGTCGGCGGTCTCGTGGATGTGGATCTCGTGTCTTCGGACGACCGCGGCGACCGCCACCGCTGCCACGCTGCGGGGGTCGTAACCACCGTCGTCGGTGTCCGGCAGGAAGCCGTTGTCGGACAGCGGGCGCAGCAGGGCGGTGGAACGGGTCAGCAGGTCCGCCGTCTGCGGCCGGGTCAGTTCGAGCGCGTCCGCGAGTCGCCCGAGCACCGCGTCGTCGTCGCCCGTGAGCCGGACCGCCCACAGCGCGTCCGCCACGGCCGACTCCAGGTCCCCCGGAGAGGGCGGGGCGGCGGGCCCCTCCGGCAGCCGGGGGTGGCGGCCGTCGGCGGGGGCGTGCGCGTCTCCCGCCCCGTGCGGCGCTCGCCGCGCCGGAGCCGGTGCGCGAACGCCCGATGTCTGGCCGGCCGATGTCTGGCCGGCCGAGGGTGTCGGCCGCGCCGGGCCGCCCCCGACGGTACCGGTGCGCGCCGCCTTCCCGCCCGCCCGCTTCGGCCTGCTGCCGCCGGCCGCCGCACCTCTGCTCCCGGACTCCGGGGACGTGCCGGCCTCGGCCCGCTGCCGGGCCTTCTCCCTCGCCTTGGCGTTCCGGTCGTTGAAGAAATCGACCATGGCCTTGCGCGTACGGACGGCCAACTGAACGATCTGCGGGCCTTTCGTCTTCGCCAGTGCCCGAAGGTACGCCGTGTCCTCACCGGACAACCGAAGGGCGCCGAACAGTGCGGCCGAGTCCATGGGGACGAGGTCGTTGTGTCCGTCCCACGACACCTCGTGGAAGGCCAGCTTCGACAGAAGCGTCACCAGACGGGTCTGCTCCGCCCCGCCGATGTCGTGATACGTACCCAGGTAGTGTCCGACCTGCCTGGCCCAGGTCTCCCTGTGCGCATGGCTCTGGGTGAGCCCGGAGGCCAGGGTGGCCGGGTCGCCGGTGACCTTGTCCGCGATGCGTCCGCCGTCGGTCACCAGGGCCAGGTCCGATCTGAACGCCACGACTCCGAGCGGTTTCTCCTGCCAGGCGTCGTCGTGCTTCCGCGTGCCGACCAGCTGGTCGATCAGATGCCGGCCCTCTTCGGCCTCGAACTTCGGGTCGTCGCGCCCGCCCTTGCCGACCAGCCCGAAGTGGACGCCTCCTTCCAGCCCGCGTACCTGTGCCGTCGCGAGGCGGACGAACGTGTTGGGCTCGGGGAAATAGACGGCCCGGGCATCCACGCCTCCCATGCTCTGACGCACGGCGAGATCGAGGTCCGCGGCGAGGTTCTTGTTGGGCTCCTTGCCGATGCCGAGCCGGTAGCCACCGCTGACCGCCTCGGGGTGGTGCCCCGAGGCCCCCGTCAACTCCAGGACCGCCGCGGCTGCCTGGTCGAACAACGGCTTACCGCCCTTGACGGGGATGCTCCTGCTGTCGTCGTCCCCCAGCGGCTCGCCGCCGACCAGCATGCTGCGCACGTCCGCGTCGCCGATGTGCAGATAGAGCTGCCCGTCGGATTCCGAGACGGGCTTGAGCCTGTCGATCATGTCGAGGGTGAGGCTGTCCCGGACGATCGCCTCACGGATCGCGCCGTACGGGATCTCCTTCTGCTCCCCCGCCCCGGGCGTGATCTTCCTGGAGTCGGGCTGACGCCAGGTGAAGCCCGTGACGGCGACCGCGAACGTTCCCTCCCTGTTCCAGGTCACGGCGAACTTCTCGACGGCCTGGACGATGGCCGCCCTGGTGTCCGCCCGGCCGTTGAGGCCGATGACCAACCCCAGGCGGGCCTTGCGCGAAGCGTCGCTCCCGAACGCCTCCCTGTACCTGTCGACCACCGACTCGAGCGAGAACCTGCCGCTGGTCACGGCCAGGGGGACGGTGGCGACGAAGCGGATCTCCGCACCCGGTGCCAGTGCCCCCTTGGCCGTACCGTCGTACTGCGCCACCGGCTTCAGCTGGTAGTAGTCGTGCACGCTGCCGAACTCACCACCGGTGCCGAAGCGTGCGGAGTCCTCGGCCCGTGTGATCAGCTGCGCGCCGGTGGGCTGCGGCTGGGCGTTCCTCCCCCTGTTCGGAGCACCGGGCGCGGGGCCGTCGGGGGCCGGCCGGCCGTGCACGGCCGGCGAACCGCCGGAGAAGTCCCCGGAGAAGTCCGCCGAGTCGGCGTGGCTCTGGACGACTTCCAGGTAGCGGGGCCTCATGCCGTCGCCGGCGACACCGTCGTGAAAGTAACCCATGACGCTCTTCTCGACGTGCAGCCGGTGGTCCGGGGCGCCTTCTTCCCGGTACTCGTCGGGCAGTCCGAGGGAGTGTCCGATCTCGTGGGCCAGGAGCAGTTCCGAGGAGCCGACCGGCCAGGTGTCCTGGCGGGCCCTGGCGTCCTCTCCGACGACCCGGACCCGCACGTGCGCGGCCTCGGGGTCGGCCACGCGTTCCACGGTCACGTGCAGCACGCTGCCGTCCGGCAGCATCTGGCCCCGCCGGTTGAACACGGCATCCACGCCGGAGCCTGCACGGTGCCAGAGCGTGTCCACGTCGGCCGGGGTCGCGCCGTCGCCGTCGAGATGCAGTCGCACGGTCAGGTCGGACACCCGGTGCCCGTCGACCTCGAACCTCCGCACGTCGAACGCGGCCCGCACCCAGTCGTGACCGATCCCGTCCCGCGGCCCCTGGCCGGCGGAGAGCCGCGGCAGGAGCCGGGTCCGGTCGACGGCCCCGGGCACCGCGGCCTGCCGTGCCGCGTGCCAGCCGGGGCTCGCCGCGAGGTTCCGGTCGACCGCCGGCACCGGATCCGGGGCCCGGCCGGCCGGTTCCGCCGGATACCGCCTCGACGGCCGCTCGTGGGAGGAGGGCGCGGCCGGGACCTTGGTGCGTCCGCGCTTCGGCTTCGCGCCGCCGTGCCGGGCCGCGGGAATGCTCTCGCGTCTCCGTCCGACGGCGTCGATCTCCTTCACCAGCGCCTCACGGACGGAGTACGCCATGCGGAACAGTCCCTGGTAGAACTCCTTGCCCTTCGCCGCCTCGACTTCGCTCCGCACCGTGCGGACCTTGTCCGGATGGAGATTCACCAGCTCCCGCAGACCCATGGACGTCGGCGCGGACGTGCCCGTCAGGATTCCGTGGAAGGCGATTTCCGCCAGCGCTTCGGCGGTCCTCCTTCCGTTCACGCCCGGGTGGTACGTGTCGAGGTAGTGCCCGAACTGGTCGGTCCACGTCCTCTTGTCGGCGTGGCTCTGCGTGTAGTCACCGAGCAGGGATCCGAGGCCGTCCGTGACGCTCTTTCCGATCCGGTCGGAGCCGGTGACGAGCTTGAGGACGGAGGTGAAGGAGACCATCTCCTTCTCCAGTCCCGCCCGTTCCCACCTGTCCTTACGCGCCCCGAGGACGTTCTCGAGAAGGTGTCTGCCCTCCTGCGCCTCGAAACTCCATTTGTCACCTTCCCTGACACCGAAGTGGACGTGGTTCTCAAGAGTCGGATAATCGGGGTCGAGCCGGAGGAAGGTGTTCGGTTCGGGGAAATAGACACTGCGCGGGTCGTAGACACTCATCGCGTCCCGTACGGCGAGATCCAGATCGCCCGCCCAGGACAGCCAGGGCTTCTCCTCGTCCTTGAGCGTGTAGCCTCCGCTGACGATCTCCGGGAAAAGGGGCCCGTCCGCGACATCGCCCGCCCTCGCCTTGATGTTCGAGGTCGCCAGGTCGAAGAGCGGCGTCCCCGCTGCGTTCATGCCCGCGACGTCGGCGTCTCCGAGGTGGAGATACACCTCCCCGTCCGTACTCCGCGCGGACGCGATCATGCGCCGCGTCAGGTCGTCGCGGACGATCGCCTCGCGAATGGCACCGTAGGGGATCTCCTTCTGCGTTCCCTGGTTGCGCAGCGCGGGATCGGGCTGGACCCAGGTGAAGCCCGTCACGGCGACGGCGAAGTTCCCCTTCGCATCCCACTTCCTGGCGAAATCCTCGATCTTCGCGCGGATTTCGGGTCCGCGGTCGGGTGATCCGTTGAGTCCGATGACCAGGCCGAGCCGCCCGGCGCTCTTCGAGGCGTCGTCGAACCCCTCCGCGTAGGCCCTGGCCAGCTTCTCGAGATCGGTGCCGACCGTGGCGGGGACGGCGGCGACGAAGCGGATCTCCGCGCCGGGGCTCAGCGCACCCTTGACCATCCCGTCGTACTGGGCGACCGGCGACAGGCTGTAGTGGGCCGCGTGACCGCTGTACTCGGGAGAGAACCGCAGTGGAGCCCTGTCCGTGGTCACCTGGCCGTGCACGGGCGCCACGGCCGCCGCTCCGGCGCCGCGTCTGTTCGCGGGCGCGGCGGGGGCCGGCCCCCGCGGGCGGCTCACCGACGGTGCGTGGGGTCCGCGCACCGGCGGTGTGTGGTGTCCGCTCATCGGCGGTGCGTGGTGTCCGTTCCCGGCCGTGGGGTGCAGGACGGTCGGCAGGTCCAGGCCGCCGGGTGCGGGGCCGTCGTGAGCGGTGCCGCCGTCCACCGGGCGTTCGGGCCCGCCCGCTCGGGTCCACCGGGCGCCGGAGGCAGCGGGCGGAGCGGGACGGCCGCCGGTTCCGCCGCCCAACGCGTCGCGGGTGGCGGCCTCCCGGCCGGCGGGGGGCACGTCCGCCACGCCACGGGGTCCCGAGGGGTCACCGTCGGCTCCCCGCCCCGGCCGCGGGGCCAGGGCGCCGGGACCGCCGCTCGGACCGTCCGGCCCACCACGTCCGGCACCGGCCGGCCCGGGGCGGTCGGCAGGCACTCCGGGCGGTACGGGGCGGTCGGCAGGCACTCCGGGCGGTACGGGGCCGGGCCCGGGGGTGACCCGCGTACCGTCCGTCGCCACCTGCGTCACCGGCGGCCGGACGGCCTCCGGAACACCCCCCGCTCCGGCCGAGGTCGCCGGGACGGCGCCGTCCTCGGCCCGCGCTCCGCCGGCGCGGAGGGCTCCCGGCGCCGCCTCGGCGTCGAGGCGGACGTCCGGGCCGGGCCGGGTGGGGCCGGCGGTCGGCCGCCCGGCGGAGGCCGTCGGGGACGCGCCGGGGGCGTCGGAGGCGGTCACGGGACGGTCGGCGGCGACCGGGCCGGGTTCGGCCCGGAGCCCCGCGCGGACGCCGGGTCCGGGACCCGGTGCGGCCGTACGTCCGGCAGCCGGTCCGTCGGCGGCGGGTGCGGCGGCGGTGCCGGTGGCCGCGGTGCCGACGGCCGCCGGGCGCGGGGTACGGAAGACGACGGAGCCGAGGTCGAGGTCGTCGGCGGAGGCGGTGGCGACCTCGTGCGGCCGGACCCGGCCGGATGCCGCCGCGCCGGCGGCGCCGCGGGCGGTGACGGTGCCGGCGGTGTCCGACCGGCCGGCGGAGGCGCCGGCGCCGGGGCCGGCGCTCCGGGACGTCGGGGAACCGCCGGTGGTCGCGCGGCCGGCAGCCGCCGCGGTGGTCGCGGGCGTGGCACGGCCGGTCCTCGCGTCGGCGGTGCCGCCGCGGGTCGCCGCACCGGAGGCGGAACCGCCCGACGTCTCCCCCCACCAGTCCTTCTGTGCCAACGCCACCGGCAGCTCACCGGCCTCGTGATACCCGTCGCTGTCCGTGAGGGTGTCCTCGTCGAGGAAGTCGTCGCCGAAGCCGGAGACGCTCCCGGTGTCGGAGTCCGTCAGGCCGTCGAAGTCGCCGAGCAGCGGTACGTGCTCGGAGTTGACGTGGATGTCCGTGTGGGGGCCGCGGGCCAGCCGGAACTTCCCCCCGTTGTCCAGCGCGCCCAGCAGGCCCGACGACAGCGACGTGCCGTAGTCCGTCTCGTCGTCCTTGTTGACCGCGAACATCGCTCCCGCCGAGGCGACTCCCGTCACGGCGCCCAGGGTCAGCTTGCCCAGCAGCGCTCCCGCGAACTTCGGCGCGAACGCGTGCCCCAGACCGAAGGTCAGACCGCCCACGGCGCCGCCCACCGCACCCGACACCGCGGCCGACTTCGTCGCCTCGGTGTCCCAGTGCTTCCGGTGCCCGACGAGGAACTGGTAGACCTGCACCGCGGCGTCGCTGAAGACGTTCAGCGCCACCGCCATGCCCACCTGCTGCAACAGGGTCTTCAGCAGCATCGTCACCGCGACCCGTGCCGACGTGATGGCCGCGGGGATCGCCTCGGGTGCCAGGAAGATGAACTGCAGCAACTGGGCGCCCAGCAGGATCAGCTGCAGGACGATCATGTACTTCGTGTACTCGACCTGCAGTGCCGTCTCATCGCTCAGATCGGACAACTGCCCCGCGGAGTAGACCAGTCCGGGCAGTGTCGCGTGCAACTGCTGCACGAAGCCGCGGAACTCCTCCGCGATCTCCCCGCCCACGCTCTCCACGACACCGCTGCCCGCCGTGCCCACTTCACCGGCCAGCTCCTTCAACTGCCGGGCGGTGTCCCCCCACACGACGCCCAGCTCGCGCAGACCGGTCTCGCTGCTCTGCGGCCAGTTCTGTCCGACCGCCAGGTTCGCCAGCCACGCCAGGCCGTCCGGCATCTCCACGTCCATACGAGAACCCCGCCCCTCACCCGAGAACGCGCCCCGCCGGGCCCTACCGCTTCCTCGGCGTGTGGGACGGCGCGCCCGCCGCGACCGTGCCGATCCTGTGCGACGCCTCGACGGCGTTGATCTCGGTCTTCACGAGCCGGTCGTGCAGCCCCCGGATCCGGTCCGTGGTGTCCTGCAGCGACCGCCCGATCTCATCGACGAGCTTCTGGGTGCTGCGGGCCGGTCCGTCGTGCTGCTCCTTGAACTTCGCTCCGGTCGCGTCGGAGCCGGCCGCGTCGCTGTGGGCCGCGACACGCACCTGCGAGTCCCTGGCGATCTCCACGGCCTTCTCGGCGAGCAGCCGGAACTCCTCCATCGCCCTCTTGAGACGCTCGGTGTCCCTGACCTCGAGCCTAGCCATGAGTGTCTTCCCTCAGTTTCGCCATCAGGGTGTCGCGGGTGGATTCCGGTGTCGGCGGCTCCTCCGGGAGGAACGCGGTCGCGTCGACCCGGCCCTGGAGGAGGTCAGCCATGTCGATGCCGGACGGCAGCCCGACGGCGACGACGGCACCGACGCTCTCCAGCGCCTCCGCCCTGGCCTGCCGGATCGTCGCGAGCACCACGTCCGCCAGTTCCTTGGGCGCCAGCCGGCGGTAGGCACCGGTCGGGAAGGAGAGTGCGGTCACCTCTCCCTGCGCTCCCACCGTGACCTTCACCGTCTGACGCGGTGCGGTGACGGTGGCCGTCGTCTCGTTGATCCTGCGGCGGGTGTCGAGGGCCTCCTCGCGCTGACGGTGGTACAGCGCGAGGAGTTCCTCCAACTGCTGCTCGTATCGGTGCGGCACCGGTGGTTCTTCCCTTCGGTCGATGGCGGGTTCGGACACGGGGGCCGGAGACTCACAGCGCGGGGGAAGGCCCGCCGGGCACGGTTCCCCACGCGCTCTCCTCCTGGACGAGCAGATCGGCGATCCCCCTGGGGGTCTCCTCCGCAGGTTCGTCCTCGCCTTCCTCCACGGTCTCCTCGGGCTCCGGCTCGCCGTCGCCGTACCAGGGCAGCGGAACGGCACCGGCGGCCGCGGGCGCCGTCCCCGGAGCGGGACGCTCGGGCTGCCAGGTGCTCCAGGGCTCGTGGGCCTCGCCCCGTCCCTCCTCCTCGGACGGCGGGCCACCCTCCCGCTCCCCGGGCACGGCCCACAGCAGCGGTACGAAGGCACCCGCGCCGACGGCCCCGACCTCCCAGGCGGAGAAGTCCTCCTCGCCGTCGTCGGGGCGCGGGCGGACGGCGGGGGCGGTGCTCCCGTCACCGGGCAGGGGCAGCCCGTCGGAGCCGACGGCCACGGGAGCCGGGGCGGCCGCCGTCCCGGCTCCGTCGGACGTGCCCGTGACGGCAGGTTCCGCGGCGGCCGGTTCCGCGACGGTCGCGTCGCCCCGGGTGCCCTCCGCGGCCCGCGCGCCCTCCGTGCCCCGGCGGGCACCCGGGGCCCCGGCCGCCGCGTCGGGTGCGCCGAATCCCAGCAGGTAGGGCACTCCGGGCAGCGCGCCCTCCGCGGATCCGACGTCGTCGCCGTCGCTGTCGCCGTCTCCGTTCTCCTCCGCGTCCCACGGACCGGTGCTGGAGTCCAGGAGCGCGGACGCGTCGCTGGGGTCGCCCGCCGCGTCGCGTGCGCCGCCGGTCGGGCCCATGCCTCCCATGCCGGGCATGAACGGCAGCCCGGCCGCTCCGAGGCCTTCGCCGCCCGCCAAGGCGCCCAGCTCCGAGCCCACTTCGTCGCCGCCGAAGGCGGTGTCGCCCTCCCAGGGTTCGGAACTCGCGTCGAGCAGTCCGGACGCGTCCGTCGGCTCCGCCGACAGCCCCGCACCGCCCGACCCGGCGCCGCCCATGCCGCCCATGCCCGGCAGGTAGGGCATCCCCGAACTCGTCACCGGCCGCGCGGACAGGCCCGCGCCGGCGGCCGGCTCGTCACCGAGACCGTCGGCCAGACCTGAGCCGATCCCGTCCGCGAGACCGTCGTCCAGCCCGAGGTCGCCGAACGCGGCGGGGTCGGCCGCGGAGAGACCGTCGAGGCCTTCGTCGCCGGCTGTGCCGAGGCGACCGCCGCCGAGACCGCCAAGACCGCTGAGGCCACCCAGACCGGCCAGGCCGGCCAGGGATGCCGGGTTCAGCGCGGTGTCGAGGGCCGACGGGTCGAACCCGCCGGTGTCCAGGCCGCCACCGATGCCCCCGCCGTCCAGGTCGGCCGGATCACCCGGGAAGCCGGCCAGATCGCCGGGGGTCAGGTCACCGAGGCCGTCACCCAGACCGCCCCCGATACCGGCTCCGGCGTCGAAGCCGGTGTCGGGCGGGCCGGACAGGGCCGCGAGGCTCTGGGGGTCGGGCGAGCCCGACAGCCCCGGAAGGTCGCCGCCGCCGAGCCCCCCGTCGAGCCCGCCGCCGATGCCTCCGCCGGCGTCCAGCCCGGCGTCGAACCCCCCGGCCCCGGGAAGCGGGTCGCCGCCCAGGCCGCCGTCGCCGTCGGTGCCGCCCTTGGTGGGGTCGTCCACGGGTTTCGGGTTGATGATCGAGTCGCTGGTCACCGCGTAGTCGTCGGCCAGGGTCTTCAGCACCACCCGCATGTCGGCGGTGAGATCGGTCACGATGTCCGGCCTCTGGCTGATGGGGATCAGCCCGTTCGACATCGGCTGAACGCCCAGCGCGATGGCCCGCTGCGCGTAGTACTGGTCGAGATCAGCGATCAGCTTCTGTGCGTTCCACAGGGCCACCCCGTTGCCGGCCAACTGGTTCGGGATGGAGTGTTTGCCGGTGGAACCGCCCGCCAGGACCGTGACGTTGGCCATCACCTGGTTGGAGAAGTTCTCCATCATGGTGAGGAACGAGTCGGCCGCGGTGCCCTTCCACGGACCGTCGTCACCGGCGAGGGCCTTGGCCTGGTCGACCAGACTCCTCCCTACCGTCTCCAGCGTCTTCTGGACGTGGTAGAAGGCCAGGGCGGCGTCGACCAGCGACTGCGGGTTCGAGACCTCGAGCGCGAGCGCGTCGTTGGCCGCCGTCGCCTGGCCCGACAGCCCGAAGATGGCCGCCCTGATCTGCTTCCAGTCCCAGCTGTCGTAGTCCGCGCGGTTGCCGCTCGACCCGTCGTAGACGGCGAAGATGTTGCCGTCGCCGTCCGTGCGGAAGCCGCCGCCGTTGTAGTCCGGCACTGCTGTTCTCCTGTACGCGCCTCGCGGGACCGGCCGTCAGGCCTTGCCACCGCCGCTGCTGCCGCCGCTGCTGCCGCCACCGCCGCTGTTGCCACCGCCGCCGCTGCCGCCGCTGTTGCCGCCGCTGCCGCTGCCGTTCGACGAGGAGCCGCCGTTGGCGGCCATCATCTGGTCGAAGTCGTCCGGGGTGTTGGCGAAGGCCTCCGCGAGCTTCTTCGCGGACATCCCGTTGGCGTCCTCGATCCGCGCGTAGTCGCGGCTCAGCTTGCGCATGCCGTCACGCATGTCGGTGAGGCCCGTGGCCAGGATGTCCAGGACGGCCGTGTAGGTCTGCTTGAGACCGCCGTGACCGTCCGTGCCGGTGACCTTCGTGCGCATCACGTTCGCGTCGTAGAAGGCGCCCGGCGCGACGCGCACCCCCTCCATCCTGGCCGCGGCGTCCTGCACCGGTTTGATCAGCGCGTCGATGTTCCGGGCGAACAGTTCGAGTGACGGGGTGCTGACCGACGTGCCCGAGCCGCCACCGCCCCCGCCCGGTACGGCCGGGGCCTTGACCGGGGCCGGGTCGTAGGCGAACGGCGTGGGTGTGTGGTGCACCGTGGTCTCGGGCTTCGGCCCGGCCGGCGCGGGGTGCGGCTGGTTCGGATTGGCGTTGGTCGGCTTGCTGCCGTACGTCTTGGGATCCGGTACGTAGACCACGTCACTGCTCCCAGAGGCTGACGCCCTGCCGCTCACCGGCGTGGTAGGACTCGTTGATGTGCCCGAGGGCGTTCGTGGCGTTCTGCGCCTGTACGACCATGTCCGCGGCGGCCGCGTCCCACTTGGCCTTGGCGGCGTCGTAGGTGCTGCGTGCGTCGCTGGTCCACTCGCTCAGATTCATCTTCGCGCCGTTGTCCAGGGTGGTCAGCGTCTCCTGGATCTTCTTGCTGATCGCGGCCATCTCACCGATGACGTACTCGACCTGGTCCATCTGCACGGTGTACGTGGGCATGTTGTCGTTCCTCGGCGTATCGGGGTGAGGGGGGTGGGGGCGGCGAGCGGACGGCTAGAAGCCCGGCAGTCCTGCCATGCCCTGGCGCACCTGGGCGGCCGCGTCCGTGGTGGTCTGATGCGTGTCGGCGTAACCGCCGGTGTTCGCCTGGAGCTTCTCGAACATCAGGCTGAGCTGGCTGCGCACCGTGGCGAAGTCCTGGAGCCAGGTGTCCATGGCGCTCTGGAAGGTGCTGGAGGCGTCGCCGGTCCAGCTCGCGCGCAGCGCGTCGATCTGGCCCGCCATCGAGCTGTACGAACTGTTCGCCTCGTCCAGGGCGTTCTGGAAGTCGCCCTGGGCGGCCTTCATTCCCTCAAGGCTTACCGAAGTGCTGGGACCAGCCATGATCTTCCCTTCTCGTCTCTCATCGGTGCGTTCTCGTCGGTGCGTGTTTGTCGGTGCGTACTCGTCGGTGCGTACCCGTCCGTGCGCGAACGCGTCCGTGGCGACGATCGTCGGCCAGGTCGGCGGCGGCCCACGAGCCCCTGCCGTGGTTGCTGCCCGAGCAAGCGGATCTCTCTGCCCTTTCGGTCCGTCAGGTGACCACCAGGTCCTGGGACGGGAGCGGCAGCTCACCGGCGAGGTCGTCGAGCACGAGTTCGTCGGTCCGGGCCCGGGCGGCGATGCGGTCCGCCAGCCGGTGGGCGCCGTGCGCTCCCTGGGCCGGGTCCTGGGCGGCCAGCGCCGCCTCGACCTCGTCGCTCGTCGTGAGGCCCAGCGCGGTGAGCCTGCGCCGGGTCAGTGCGGCGAGTCCGGCGCCGGTCCAGGCGGGCAGCCGCAGGCACTCGGCGAACACCGCCGCCAGACCGACCCGGGCCCGCAGCAGTTGCATCAGGTGCGGGGCGGTCCCGGACAGCACCAGCACGGCTCCGTGCCCGTCCCGGGCGGCGGCTTCGAGGGCCAGGGCGTCGAGGACGGCGTCCTGCTCGTCCTCCGGACGGTCCCCGAAGAGGTCGTCGACCTCGGCCAGGAGCAGACCGCCGGCCGCCCGCCGGAAGACGTCGGCCAGGTAGGTGCGGGGCTGGTGCGCCCAGCGGGCCGGGACGGCGGACAACGGCAGGCGGGTCAGCGCCCCGGACGGCACGACACCGCTCTCGGCGAGCGACCGCGCGTAGGCGGCGGCCACGGCCCGCCGCCCGCTGCCCGGCGCGCCCTCCAGCACGATGTCCGCCAGACCGGCGGTGCCCTGAGCGAGCCTCACGAGGGTGTCCACCCGGGCGGACAGTGCCTGCGGCACCGGGTCGAGACCGGACAGCGCCGCGAGATGACGCGTGACCACGGCGGCCGGCACGACCGGCGCCGCCGACGGGACGGCCGGGGGTGCGCCCGGCGGCGGTGACGGGACGGGCGCGACGACAGGCGCCGCCGACGGGACGGCCGACGGCTCCCCCGACGGCTCTCCCGGCGACGGCGACGGCGACGGCGACGGCGACGGGGAGAGGGACGGGGGCTGGGCGGGTTCGACGCCGGCACGGCGGTCCGCCGGCTCCGCGGCCGGCGGCGGTGTGGCGGACGGCGGGGGTGTCGCGGGCGCCGGTGGTGTCGCGGCCGGTGTCTGCGGGGCCTGGGTGATCGTGGGGATGTCGGCGACCGTCAGGCGGCTCAGCTCCCCGTCGTTCTCGGCCGCGTGCGAGGCCAGCCGGGACGCCTGGGAGCTGATCATCGTCTCGAAGATCTGCCGGGCGACCCGGCCGTTGCCGAAGGTCGGGCCCTTGGGTACCTCCTCGAAGTACCGGTAGAGGGCGCCCAACGCGTCGTCGGCCAGTTCGTAGTAGTGCTTGTCGCAGAGGTTCCGGGCGATGGTGACGAGTTCCTCGGCGGAGTAGTTGGGGAACTCCACGGTGCGGGCGAACCGCGAGGCCATGCCGGGGTTGGAGGCCAGGAAGCGGTCCATGTGCTCGGAGTAGCCCGCGGCGATGACCACGATCTCGTCCCGGTGGTCCTCCATCAGCTTCATGAGGGACTCGACGGCCTCCTGGCCGAAGTCGGGGCCGGTGCCGCGCGACTGGTTGGTCAGGGTGTAGGCCTCGTCGATGAACAGCACCCCGCCGAGCGCCCGGTTGAAGACCTCGGTGGTCTTGATGGCGGTGCCGCCGATGATCTGGGCCACCAGGTCCGCGCGGGCCACCTCGACGATGTGCCCCTTGGCGAGAATGCCGAGTTCGGCGAGGACCGCCCCGTACAGCCGGGCCACGGTCGTCTTGCCCGTCCCCGGGGGTCCGGCGAAGACCAGATGGCGGCTCATCGGGGGCATCGGCAGACCCCTCTCGGTGCGCCGCTGGGTCATCTTGTTCAGGTTGATCAGCGCGGTGACCTCGCGCTTCACGCTCTCCAGGCCGACCAGTGCCTCCAGGTCGGCCAGCGGCCCGGTGTCCGGCCGAGAGGCCCCCGGGCTCCGGTCGGTGGACGTGTCGCGCCGGCGCCCGCCCGGATCGTGGCGTTCCTCGGCCACCTCCGCCGCCCGGTCGCGGGCGTTGTCCGTGAGGACGCAGTTGCTCAGGTCGGTCCGCGCGTCGGCGTGCGCGTTGACGCCGTGCCCGCGTGCTCCTGTCATCCGACAGCCGACGGCGGTGAGGGACCCGTGCCCGAGCACCTGGACGGCGTCGGTCTCCGAGTCGGTGAACTCGCTGTCGTGCGCGGTCAGTTCGCTCCCCTCCGCCACGACCGCGCCGCAGCCGTGGAGCGTGCAGCCGGTGAGCAGGGCCGTCGCCCCCGCGGCCAGGGTGACGCCCGGGCCTCCCCCGCTGACGTCGATCCCGGCGCCGCGCAGGGTCAGCCGTGAGCCGTCCTGCGCGCGGACACCCGCGCCGGCGTCCCCGGCCACGGTGAGCCGTTCCAGTTCGGCGACGGCGGAGTCGGTGATCTGCACGGCCGCGGCCGAGGTCTCGCGGACGGTGAGTCCGTGGGCGGTCAGGACGGTGTCCGGCCCGCTCAGGTGGACGCCGACGGACGAGCCGCTGATCGTGCAGTCGTCGAGGCGGGGCCGGGCGCCGCCGGTGACCTGGACCCCGCTGCGGGCCGCGCCGGTCACCGTGCAGCCGTGCAGACGGGGCGCGGCGCCGTCGGCGACGTGCACGGACTGGCCGGCCGATCCGGAGAAGTCGCAGTCGGTGAGCGTGGTCTCGCCGTGCCCGGTCAGGTAGGCGTCCAGAGCCGCGCTGCCGATGACGGTCACCCGGAGGAAGGCGGCCCGTGCCTCCTGCTCGACGGCGATGGCCGGCTTGCCGCTGCCGGTGATCCTGGTGGACTCCACGGTCGCCGCCGCGTGCCCGTTGACGCAGACGCCGTTGCCGCCGGGGCGGTCGAGCCGGCAGTCGCGCACGTCCAGCCGGCCCTGTTCGGCGACCACGACGGCCGACGATCCGACTCCGGTGATCTCCGTGCTCTCCAGGACGTTGCCGCCGCGCGAGGTGACGACGACACCGGCGCCGTCCGGGTTGGTCACCCGGCAGCCGCGGGCGGCCAGGACGCCCTGGTTCCAGGCCAGTACGGCCGTCCAGGCAGCGCCCTCGATCACGCAGCCGTCCAGGGCGGACTGTCCGCGCCGCAGGTCGAGGACGGGGGCCTCGGGGTCCGTTCCGGACAGGACCAGGCCGGAGAGCTGGACCGCCTCCGCGTCCACGACGACGGTGCTCCCGGCCGTCGCGTGCACCCGCACCGTGCCCGCGCCGTGCTCGGCGGACAGGGTGACGGCGCGGGTGATGTCCAGGGTCTCCTCGTACCGTCCGGCGGCCACGTTGATCAGCGCGCCCTCGTTGGCCTCGGCGAGTGCCCGGCTGATCGACCGGTGGGCCCCCGGCCGGTCGGGCGACACCCACAGGACCTGCCTGCTCACGGTCGGGCTCCTTCCGGTCGGCCGGTGCGGGCCGGGTGGGGGGCGAGGACGAGTCCCGGCGGGGCGGCGCTCTGCGCCACGGCGTCGGTCCCGGCCTTCTCCAGGGCGTCGAGGATGTTGCCCAGCCCTGTGAGGGCCATCTCGTCGAACCGCCCCGGCTGGGCGGCCACGCCGCCGCTCCGGTCGGTCTCGGACGGGGACAGCTCCCTCATCAGGACGGCGTCGCCGTCCGTGCGCAGCACCTTGAAGACGGTCCCCGGCAGGAACAGCACCCGGTCGGAGAGGTCGGGGTCGAGCGAGGCGGTGCGGCGGGCGGTCATCGACCAGATCAGTACGTCGGTGGCTCCGGTGCCGCGCGGACCGGTGTGCAGCGAGGTCCGGGCGTGGCAGAACGCCCACTCGGTGACGAGCCGGCCGTCCTGGTACCAGGCGCGCTCCGCGCCGTTCAGCCGGGTGCGCAGCAGGACGGGTCCACGGTGGGAGGGCAGCCTGCGCAGTCCGGCGGCCACGCAGCGGGCCAGGGGTACGTGGGGTCCCGCGGTGGCCGTCCGTACGGCGGCGTCCGCGCGGCTGCTGTCGCCGGACAGGTAGAGGCGGACCGCGACCAGGTCGGTCAGCGCCTCGGCGGCTTCCGCCTTGGAGCCGCCGCGCAGGCCGGGTGACTCGGACATCACCCGCGAGACCGATCCGGCGATGGCGTTGTACTGGTCGCTGAACGTCTGGCGTATCCAGTCCCGTTCCCGGGCGATGCCGCGCTCGGGCGGTATCGCGCAGGCCGCGGTTCCGGGTACGGGCTGCACGCGTACGGCTGCGGCCGCGTCCGGTGGGGCGGGTACGGGCGCGGGCTCGAGGGCCGGGTCCTGGTCCTGGTCCTGGTCCTGGTCCTGGACGGGTTCCCGGGGTGGGGCCGGTTCCGCCGCAGGCGTGCCGGACTCCAGCCGGAAGCGCGGCGCCGCGGGCCGGACGACCCGCGCCGCGGAAGCGGACGAGCCGGGGGAAACGCCGGCCTCGGGCACCCCACCGACCCCGGCCGCCCCGCCCGACCCGGGAGACGTACCCGACTCCCCGGGCTCAGCTGCGTCACCCGCCTCGGTGAACCCACCGGACGCACCGGGCCCTTCGGACCCACCGGCACCGCTCAACTCGGGGAACCCGTTGGACTCACCGGCCCCGTCCAACTCGGGGAACCTGTCGGACTTACCGGCCCCGTCCGACCCGGGAATCTTGCCGGACTCACCGGCCCCGCCCAACCCTCGGAACCCGCCGGACTCACCAGCCCCGCCCACCCCGCCGACGCCATCAGGCTCGCCACTCTCACCGAGTTCATCAGACTCACTGATCGCACCGATTTCGCCGGTCGCACCCGACTCACTCAACTCATCCGACTCACTCAACTCATCCGACTCACCCAACTCACCGGCACCCTCCAGCTCGCGGGACGGTCCCGGATCGGAGGAGGTGCGTGGGGTCTGCGTGGACCCGGTGGGGGAAGGGGCCGCGGAGGGAGTCTCCGTGGCCCCCGGTGCGGCGGTCGAGCCGCTCTCGGGTTCGCCGGTGGGAGGCGCCGGTGTCTCCCGTACCGCCGCCGGAGGAGTCGCGCGGCCGGTCTCCGTCTGGACGCGGGCGGCGGGCCGCGGGGCGGGCGGGGCGGCCGCCGGTTCCGGTGTCCCGGAGCCGAGGTCGATGGAGGTCTCCGCCCCGCCCGCGGTGCCCGTACGGGTGCCGGCGACCCCGAGTTCCGCGGGGAGCCCCTTGCCCGTAGCGCCGACGGCCGTGGCCGGGGACGCTCCCTCGGTCCCGGACTCCGCGACGCCCGGCATCGGCATCGGCATCGGCATCGGCATCGGCATCGACACCGCGCCGTGCGCCGGAAGGTACGCGAGCGTGTCGTCGTCGGCCGCTCCGGCTGCCCCCGTGGGCAGTTCGGCGTACAGGACGACCTCGTGGCCGAGGACGTCCGCGAGGTACTGGCCGGGGGTGACGGAGTCCGGCGCGTCCACGGTGCCGTACAGGTGGAAGCGCACCGTCGCCCGGGCGGTGGGCAGGACGCTGTCCCAGTAGCGGGCCACGTCCTCGACCGGCAGCGGCGGCGTGCCGGGGCTGCCGATGACAACGAGCAGACGGCGCGGGTCGGTCGCGGTGGTGGTGACCGCGCGCCGGTACCGGTCGGCGACCCGGCCGCGGTCGGTGGGCCGCAGCCACACGCCGGACGGGATCGGCTGGGCGACGGTGTGGGTGCCCACGGAACGGGCGCGCAGGGGCAGCGAGAACTCCCAGTCGGGTCTGGGGAACCGCTGCGAGTCGCGTTCGGCGGTCCGGCCGGGCCGGAACCGCAGCCAGGCGGTCCCGTCGCCGGGCACGAACAGGCCGCCCGCCGCGGTCGGGGTCAGGGCGCCGTCCGCGGCCAGGACCTCCCGGCCGATGCGTTCCGCGATGAGTCCGGCGGCCCTGCGCACGTCCTCTCCCTTCTCGCGTCCGAAGACGATGCGCAGACTGCCGTGACGCGGGGAGGACAGGATCTTGGCCACGGCTCGCCATTCGTCGGCGAGCGAACCGGCGGGCAGGTCCACGACGACCAGGGTGTGGTGCGGGTCGCGGGCCAGCCCGCCGGCGAAGTCGGCGGCCCGCTTGTCGACCCGGCCCCTGGGATGGACCAGCAGGGCGTCGCCGACCGGCGTGGCCCGCAGGCGGAGCCTGCTCACCTGGCTCACCCCTTCGCGGCCGCGGCGCGGCTGAGCACCGGGCCGTCGGGGACGAGGGAGAGGACGCCGGCGGGCAGCGTCAGGCGCCGGGCGGCGCCGCCGAGACCGAGAGCCTTGACGGCGTCGTCGTCGGCAATCAGGTACTTCAGTCCCTGTTCGGTGATGAGGTAGGGGGTCCGGGTGTCGCCGCCGGCCGGGACCGCCAGCGCGCCGCCGCCCGCGGGGAGGACCACGCGGCGGGCGCCGGCGTGGCCGACGGTGATCCGGTGCCGGCCGTCGCGGAGCTGTTCCACGCAGACGGTGCCGCCCGGCAGGGCGCGGGCCCCGCTGACGTCCGGGATGCGGTCGGTGGCCGTGTGTTCCGCGGAGACCGGGGCGAGCGCGATGTCCGGCTGCTCGACCTGCCGGGGCGCGGGCGCGCCGGGCCGGGCGGCGAGCAGGGCGTACGCGGTCGGGTTGACGGGGACGAGTCCGTCGGCGCGCAGCAGGTAGTGCCGTTCGCCGCCGCCGGTGCTGGTCCTGA
Organism: Streptomyces sp. NPDC001068; assembly: GCF_042897315.1. NCBI lineage: Bacteria > Bacillati > Actinomycetota > Actinomycetes > Kitasatosporales > Streptomycetaceae > Streptomyces > Streptomyces sp. NPDC001068. The sequence goes on from NZ_JBIAYD010000026.1 coordinate 31,487, forward strand.
AGAGCTGGCCGACCCGGGCGGCGCGCCCCGCCACCTCGCCGGCGGCGGTCCCCGCACCGGGCAGCGCGGGCGCGGCGAGGGCGGCGCCGGTGGGCACGCCGTCCAGCCAGTCGCCGGTGGCGGTGAAGGCGGCCTGGCTGTCCAGGCCGAGCGCGATGAGGGCGGCCCGGTCGGGGACCGGGTACTTCATCCCGCGCAGCAGCAGGTAGCGGCTCTTCCCGGGGCCGTCGACCAGGATCTGCCGGTCGGACGGCAGGGGGCGCAGGGCCGTGGCGGCGGGACCGAGGTAGAGGCTCTGTCCGGTCTTCGGGTTGGCGGTGTCCGGCAGGCAGCGCGCCCAGGGGCCGGAGGTCAGCGCGGTCGGGTCCGGCACGTTGTCCGGTGCGCCGGGGATGCCGACCGGCGCGCCGTGCTGCACTCCGGCGAGGGCCCGGGACGAGAGCGCCTCGGGGGCGGTCCGCCTGCCGGCGATGAGCAGGGCCGAGGCGTAGTTGCGGGTGGGGCGCAGGACACCGCCCGCGTACACGTAGCGGTTGCCGGTGTCGCTCTCCAGGACGACGGCGCCGTCCTTGCGCCAGTCGTCCTTCGGCGCGGGGAAGATCAGGCCGTACACGCCGAACCCGGCGCACAGCAGGATCACCAGGCCCACCCCGAACACCGAGCCGAGGGCGGAGCGCCGGGTCGGGCTCTCGCCGCGGCCGGGGTCGCCGCTGACGAGTGCGGAGGCGAGGCGTCCCATCGCGAACTGGTACGCCTGCACGTGGTCACGTCGAGTCTGCACGTTCGTTCGTCCGTCCTCAGCCCGCGAGACCGCGGAAGTACGCGTAGGCGTGCAGGACTTGCAGGAGCAGCGGCAGCAGGCCGATCGCGGTGACGATCTCCAGGAGGTCGCCGAGGTGGCCCCAGACCGGCAGCAGCCGGGCTCGTGGCAGCCGCCAGGCGCCGACCAGCAGCAGCACGGCGGCGGTCAGCAGCACGGCCAGGGCGGTGCCCCGGCCCGCCGTTCCGCCGTGCGCGGTGCGCAGGACGAGGACCAGAGCGATCCCGTAGGCGCCGGCCAGCACGGCGGGGATCCGTTGCAGGGTGCCGTTGGTGCCCCGGGCCCGCAGCAGCACGGCCAGACTGAGCGCGAGCGTCAGCAGCACGCCCGCCCAGCCGTGCTCGCGGGTCGTCAGCATCCACAGGGCGACGGCCCAGACCAGCGCCGAGGCGATGCTGATCACGTCGAGGCAGGCGGTGGCCACGGAGACCCGGGCCGACACCCGGGTTCCGGTCTCGGGTTCGATGTCCAGTTGCAGTTCCCGGGCGTCGTGCGGGAGTTGGGGGACCCGGAGCCGGGCGATGCGCAGTGCGAGGCGGGGGGCGAGGTGCCCGAGGACGAACAGGGCGACGGCGACGACGGCGGCCGCCTGCTCGCCCCGCAGCCCGAAGCCCTTGGCCAGCACCGCCGCGCAGGCGGCGGCCGCCGCGGTCAGCAGCACGGTGCCGGGGACGACCGGGGGCAGGGCCCCCAGGGCGAACAGCACGGCGGCCATGGCGATCACGCATCCGGCGCCCAGGAGCGTGCCGGTCGGGCCGGGGAGACGACCGTCGGCGGGCCCGTCGCGCAGGACGGTGCCCGCGATGCCCGCGAAGCAGAAGGCCCCGACTCCGGCGACCAGGACGCTTCCCCGGTCGGCGCCTGCCCGGGCGGTCGTGGCGCAGGTGACGCCGAGGACGATCGCGAGGATGGCGGCGAAGACGGCGGCGGGGCGGCCGGTGCCCGCCTGCAGCAGGGCCGCGGCGAGGCCGGTCAGGGCCAGGCCGGCCAGCCCCAGGCAGAGGTTCCTGGTGAGTGCGGGACGCCACCGGCCGGGGCCGTCGCCGACGGTCCGGGCGACGCCGTCGGCCAGATCGTCGAAGTGCAGCGCGGGCAGGGGCGCGTCGGCCGGGCGCAGGTGCAGCACGTCGCCGTGGCGCAGGCCGCTGCTCTCGGGTGTGGCCTCCGGCTGGAGGGGTTCCTCGCCGAGCCGTTGCAGCACCCAGGCGGCGCCGTCCGCGGCGGTCGCGGCGGGCAGCCGCCGCAGCAGGGCCGGCAGCAGGGCGGACACCGGGGTGGTGACCGGCACGGACAGGTCGGCCCGGCCGTCGGGGGTCTCGACGGTGACGCGGCAGACCTCGGTGGCCCTCCCCGTCAGCGGTACGGCCGTGGTCATCGTGCTCCTGTGGGGACGGGGCCCGCCGGCACCAGGCCGGTCTGGACGAGCTTGACGGTGCGCCGGGTGACGAACTGGGCTCGTCCGGCCGGCAGGGTGCGGGGCCTGGCCTCGCCGAGGAACTTGCCCTCCTCCTTGGGATAGGAGAAGAGGAGCGCGGGGCTGCCCAGCTCCCACATGCGGCGGATCAGCGGGTCCATCATCGAGCGCATGGCGCCGGAGGTGCTCCGGGCGACGACCAGGTGCAGCCCGATGTGGGCGCCCTGGGCGAGCAGCGGGACCAGCGGGGCCATCGGCGAGGGGGACCCGGGCGTGCCGGAGAAGAGGTCGTAGTCGTCGACGAGGACGAACAGCAGGGGACCGGTCCACCAGTCGCGCCGTTCAAGCTGTTCGGGGGTGATGTCGGCGCCGGGCTGCCGCTTGCTCACGGAGACGGCGGCGCTCTGCGCCAGTCTGCCGAGTCCGTCGGTGTCGACGACGTAGCCGACGCGGTATTCCTCGGGTACGTCCTTGAGCAGTCCGCGTCCGGGGTCGGCCAGCAGGATGCGCGCCTCGTCCGGGCCGTAACGGCCGGTGATGGCGCGGATCGCCAGGCGCAGGGCGTTGGTCTTGCCGGTCTCGCCGTCCCCGTACACCAGCAGGTGCGGGGTGGCGCCGAAGTCGTGCCACAGCGGGGCGAGCCGCTGCTCGTCCCAGCCCAGGCAGTACCTGAGGTCCCGGGTGCCGGGCGGCGCGGGGAGCCGGCCGGCGTCCAGGGTGGTGGGCAGCAGGCGCACTCCGGGTGCGCTGCCGCCGGTCCAGAACGTGGTGATCTCGGCGACGGCGGCCTTGGTCGCGGTGGTCAGGTCGTCGGTGCGCGACGAGCTGTCCAGCCGGGGCAGGGCGGACAGGAAGTGGTGTCCGGTGCCGGTCAGACCCCGGCCGGGCCGGTGCGGTACTCCGGCGGCCGCCCTGGATCCCACCTCGGACTCCATGGAGTCGCCGAGCCGCAGCTCGAACCTGGTGCCGAGCAGGTCGCGCAGGCGGGGCCGGATCTCGGACCAGCGCACGGCGGAGACCACCAGGTGCAGGCCGAACGACAGTCCGCGGGCGGCGAGTTCCATCACGCGCTGTTCGAGGTCCTCGAAGTCCTGCCGGAGGGTCGCCCAGCCGTCGACGACCAGGAAGACGTCTCCGTACGGGTCCTCGGTGCCGCCTTCGGCGCGCAGCGCACGGAACGCGGCCATCGACTCCAGTCCGCGAGAGGTGAACAACTGCTCGCGCTGTTCGACGAGTTGGGAGAGTTCCTCGACGGTGCGCAGGACCCGTTCGCGCTCCAGGCGGGTGGCGATCGACCCGACGTGCGGCAGCCCGGCCGTGGAGACCAGTCCGCCGCCACCGAAGTCCAGGCAGTAGAACTGGACTTCGGCCGGCGTGTGGGTCAGGGCGAGCGACAGCATCAGGGTCCGCAGCAGCGTCGACTTGCCGGTCTGCGGCGCACCCACCAGGCCGACGTGCCCGTCGGCTCCGGACAGGTCGGCGACGAGGAGTTCGCGCAGTTGCTCGTAGGGGCGGTCCACCATGCCCAGGGGCACCCGCAGGGCTCCCTGGACGCGGGGGTCGGCGGCCCCCATGCCGCGCTCGGGATCGGGCACGATGCCGGGCAGCAGCTGGTCCAGGCCGGGCGACTCCGCCAGCGGGGACAGCCATACCTGCCGGGCGGGCGGACCGTTGTCCTCCAATCGTCCGACGAGGACGTCGAGCAGGCTGTCGTCGGCGCTCTCCGTGCCTGTTCCGGCCGGCGCGGGCTCCGGCTCCTGCTCGCGCAGCGCCTCCTCGGCGAGCGAGACCAGCGCCGTGGCCTCCTCCTCGGCCCGGACGGAGGCCGGCCTGCCCTGCCGTTCCAGGCCGAAGGACGTCACCTCGAGCACGGCGGCCTCCCGGCGCCCGGCCTCCTCCGGGCCCGGCGGCGCGGGGACCGGACCGGAGACGTACGCGGCCTTGAAGCGGACGAGGTTGCTGGTGTCGATCTTCAGATAGCCGTTGCCGGGAGCGGACGGCAGCTCGTAGGCGCTGGAGGTGCCGATCACGCTGCGGGACTCCATGGAGGAGAACGTGCGCAGCGCGATCCGGTACGACAGGTGGCCCTCCACCCGGTGGATGCGGGATTCGTCCAGGCGCTGCGAGGCGAGCAGCAGGTGGATGCCGAGGCTGCGCCCCAGGCGCCCGATGGAGACGAACAGCTCGACGAACTCGGGCTTGCTGGCCAGGAGTTCGGAGAACTCGTCGACGATGATCAGGAGGGAGGGGAGCGGGGCCAGCGTGGCACCCGCGCCGCGCGCCTTCTCGTACTCGTAGAGCGAGGCGAAGCCGGCCTCGCGCAGCAGTTCCTGACGCCGGATCATCTCACCGTTGATGGAGTCCCGCATGCGGTCGACGAGATGCAGTTCGTCGGCCAGGTTCGTGATGACCGCCGACGTGTGGGGCAGGCGGTCCATGTTGAGGAAGGTGGCGCCGCCCTTGAAGTCGACCAGGACCAGGTTGAGTATCTCCGAGGAATGGGTGGCGGCCAGGCCCATCACGAGGGTGCGCAGCAGTTCGCTCTTGCCCGACCCGGTGGCGCCGATGAGCAGTCCGTGCGGACCCATGCCGCCCTGCGCCGACTCCTTGAGGTCGAGTTCGACGAGCTCACCGTCCTCGGTGACGCCGATGGGCACCTTGAGACGGGCGTGCTGGGGAAGACGCGGGCGCCACTTGGCCTGGACGTCGAAGCCGCGCGCGTCGCGGATGCCGAGCATGGCGGTGAGGTCGAAGTCGGACTCCAGGGGACGGTCCACCAGGTCGACGCCGCCACCGGTACGCATCGGGGCGAGCACCCGGCCCAGCGTCTCCGCCTCCGTACCGCCGAGCCGGTCGGCGCGGCCGCTGACGGTCTCGGCGCCGTTGGGGAAGTCGACCCGGCCGTCGCGGACGGAGAGTCTGAGCACCTTGGGCCCGCCGGGAACCGCTCCGGTGAGATCGAGCAGGACCACACCGCGGATGCCGGCGCCCAGCAGCCTCGACGTGTCGGGGATCCGCACCCCCTGGGCGACGATCACCGTGAACGGCTCGGCGACGCTGGGCGAGGACTGCGGATCGTGGTCGGGGCGGTCGCGCAGGTCGGAGCCGAGCAGTTCGAGCAGGGTGTCATGGTCGGCGGCGGCCAGGCGCACCGGTCCCGCGGAGTCCTCCTCGTCCGGATGGGCGGTGTGCGGCAGCCACTTGAGCCAGTCCCACTCGCGTTGCGCCGCGGTGTCACCGAGGACGGCGACGCGCAGTTCGTCCGGCGAGTGGAAGACGGCCAACTGGCCGAGCATCGCGCGCGCCAGGGCCAGTGCGTCGTCGGTCTCGCCGGTGAACTCCACACTGGTGAACCGCTGCAGTGACACGGGCACGGGCAGCAGGGGCACCGCCTGGTGGGCCCTGGTGAAGCGGCGCAGCGAGATCGCGCACAGCGGTTCCAGGTCCTCCACCGGCTTGGTCTGCGGCGGCATGAACTCCAGGGCCGCCCGTCGGGTGCCGAGCCCGATCCTGACCCGGGCGAAGTCCTCGTGGCCGGGCCTGCGTTCCCACAGCCGGGGACCGCGGGCGACCGCCCAGAGATCGCCCGGCACGGGGTTGTCCCACACCAGCGCCGCGCGCTGGGCGTCGGCCGCCTGCCGGGCCTGTTGCCGCTTCTGCCCGAGGTAGCGCAGATAGTCCCGGCGCTCGGCGCGCATACGGCGGCGCCGGTCCGAGCCGGGCCGCCCGACCTGTGTGAGGGTCATGCCGACCATGGCGACGCCCATCATCCCGGACATCAGATACGTGCTCGGGCCGCCGTTGCCGACCGAGAACATCAGCACCATGGCGCCGGTGCCCAGGCCCATGGGCAGATACGTCATGACCGAGCCGAAGTCGGCGGTGGCCGGTTCCCCGAGCACGGGGGGCTCGGCCAGTTCGACCTGCCCCTCGGGCATCGGAGGACCTTCGGCACGGGGCGAGCGCTTCGCAACCGTGGTGCTCAAGGTGCTTTCCCGCTTCCTGCTCTCCAGCGGCCTCTGAGGTTCGCCGCCGAGATTAGGCAGAGCGGGCGGCGCCGGCCCCGCCCTGCCGCCGATCTCTGTCCCGGCGGGCAGACACCTGCGCCTAAGGGGCAGCTCCGGCCCGTGGACCGCCCCGGACGGTCCCGGCCGGGCCCGCCTCCCGCACGTCGGGACGCTGGGGAAGAGAGCCGGTCCACTCGGGCAACGTCGGCCCCTGTCAAAGCACTTGGCCGACAGGGCCGCCCTAGGGTCACTGCTTCGGAGACCACCAGGCGCTGAGGCGGGCGGACACACATGGCACAGAGGAACGGACTGCCGGAACAGGGCGGGGAGACGGCCGTCTGGGAGCAGCCGCTGCCCTGGCTCGGCGAGACCGGGAGCGAAACCGGGACCGAGACCGGGACCACGTCCGCGTCCGCGTCCGCGTCCGCGTCGCCGGATTCCGGAGCGGGGTCCCGGGAGCCGGCGACGGGCACGCCGGCCGGGCCGGGCTCGAAGGCCACGGACGGCGCGGGCGCCGAGGCGACGGCTCCCACCGCGAACACGTTCGGACACGGCGCCGTCGAGGCGGAACCGGACCCCGGCGCCGCAACGGCCGCGTCCGCGGCGACACCGGCGACCGAGGCGGGCAAGCACGCCCCGGCGACCGAGTTGGGCACGCCGACCCCGGCACCCACCGGACCGACCACCGCGCCGGGGGCGATCACACCCGGCCCGCCGGAGGAGACCGCGCCCCTGGTGGCGATGGCCCCGGCCACCGGTGAGGCCGGCCGGGACCGGCCGGAGACGGAGTCCGCTCCTGACGTGGACCACGGCCACGACCTCGGCCAGAGCCACGCCCTCGGCCAGAGCCACGCCCTCGGCCCCAGCCCCAGCCCCAGCCCCAGCCCCGACGGCAACGGCCACCCCGACGGCGACCACACCCTCGGTGCCGAGTCAGGCGCGGTGCGGGCGGGCCGCCTGTGGCTGTCCGCGGCCAGGGCCGGCACCGCGAGGACCGTCCGCGGCGGCGAGGCGGAACCGCCGGAGGGGCAGACCGAGCGCAACGTGCGGCTCGTCGGAGCCCTGACCGCGGTCTCCGTACTCGTGGCGCTCGGCGTGGGCACCGCCGCCTACGTGTCCGCCCCCGACGACGATGCCCAGCCGCGCGCCGCCCACGTCGGGGACGGCGTCGCCCCGGTGGCGACCGCCACCGGCGGTTCCCCGGTCCCGTCCCGGCCCGACGGCGCCTCGGCCCCGGCCTCCTCCCCCGGCTCCGGGCCGCACCGGCGGGACATCAGGCCGGCGACGGGCGCGGGACCCTCCGGCCGCCCCGGGTCCGGCGGCGCGCCCTCCGTCGCGACGGGCGGCGGCTCCCCGCACGCCGCCGGATCCGGCGGCACCAAGGCCGTCGACGCCTCGGTGTCCGGCAGGACGGGCGCCAAGGACCCGGGCCCGAGTTCCTCGCACCCGACAGCCACGCCCACCACCCGGACGGCGGCGCCCGGCGACCTGATCGTCGGGTACGGGTCCTCGCTGTGCGTGGGCGTCTCCGCCCACAAGGCGACGTCGGGTTCCTCGCTGACGTTGCAGAACTGCGGCGGCCAGGCCTGGGAGAAGTGGGTGTTCGCGGCGGACGGCAGCGTCCGGTCCATGGGACTGTGCCTGGACATCGCCAACGCGTCGGACGACGACGGGGCCGTCATCCAACTCGCGCGCTGCAACGGCGGATGGGCGCAGAGGTTCAACCTCAACAGCGCTCACGACCTGGTCAACACCCAGATCGGGAAGTGCGTCGACGCCAAGGACATGGGCACGGCCGCCGGTACCCGCCTGCAGTTGTGGGAGTGCGGAGGCACCTCCAACCAGAAGTGGCATCTGGGCTGAGCCCCCGGCACCGGCCGGCACGGCGGCCCGCTGGGCACGACCGCCCGGCCGGACCGCCGTGCCGAGGTCCCGGCTCCTCCCGACGCGACCGTGCCGCTGATCGCGGACGCGACCGTGAACGCCGCCGCGACCGTGCCCCTGACCGCCGACGTGACCGTGACCGCCGACGCCGTGACCCCCGACGTGACCGTGATTACAGACGCGTGCGACCCGCGTTCCTTTCGCAGAGATAGAACGTTCTATACAGTGAGGCGTGCAGCCGGCCCGGCGCCCCGCCGCCCGGCCTCACCCCCTTGCGAGAGGACCCGCCATGCCCGTGCCCGAGATCGGTACGCCCGCCCCCGACTTCACCCTCCGCGGCGTACTGCTGGGAGACGGCGGCACCGTCGAACGCCGTGACTACTCCCTGTCGGCACACCGCGGAGCCCCCGTCGTGCTGGCCTTCTACCCCGGTGACGAGTCGGCGGTGTGCACCAAGCAGCTGTGCTCGTACGCGTCCGACCTGGACCGCTTCCGCGACCTGGGGGCGAGCGTGTGGGGTGTGAACTTCAGCGACCTCGACAGCCACGAGAGCTTCGCGCGCAAGCGCGACCTGCGCTTCCCCCTGCTCGCCGACACCGACCGCTCGGTGGTGAAGACGTACGGCATCCAGCTGCCGGGCCTGGGCCTGAAGCGCTCGGTGTTCATCGTCGACGCCGACGGCATCGTGCGCTGGAAGCACGTGGCCCGCATCGGACTCACCTACCAGGACACCGAGACGATCACGAAGGAACTGGCGGCGCTCACCCGGCGCTGACCCGCGGCGCCGGCCCGCGGCCCGGGAATCCCGGCCGCGGTCAGGGCAGGTCCTGCTCCACCCAGATCGACTTCCCCGTGCTCGTGTAGCGGTAGCCCCACCGCTGCGAGGCCTGCGCCACCAGGAACAGGCCTCGGCCTCCCTCGTCCGTCGTCCTGGCATGGCGCAGCCGCGGTGACGTACTGCTGCCGTCCATCACCTCGCAGGTCAGCACCTTGTGCCGGATCAGACGCAGGCGGATGGGCGCCGATCCGTAGCGGATGCCGTTGGTGACCAGCTCACTGACGATGAGTTCGGTGCCGAACCGAAGGTCGCCCAGACCCCACTCGTCGAGCCGGCGGCCGGCCAGGGCACGGGCCTCGCCCACCGCGGCGGGGTCGTCGGGGATCTCCCAGGTCTCCACGTCGGAGGACGGCAGCGAGGCGGTGCGGGCGAGCAGGAGCGCGGCGTCGTCCTCGAGCGGGCGGGGCAACAGGGCGTCCACCGCCTGGTCGCACAGTTCCTCGAGGGGTGCGCCGGGACGGTTCAGGACGGAACGCAGCCCGGCCACACCCTCGTCCAGGTCCCGGCGCCGGTCCTCCACCAGGCCGTCGGTGAAGAACGCCAGCAGGCTGCCGCCCGGGCAGGGTATCTCCACGGACTCGAAGGGAGCCGCGCCCACGCCGAGCAGCGAACCGGCCGGGAGCTCGGGCACGAAGGTCGTCGCGTCGGGCCGGGTGACCACCGGTGCGGGGTGGCCGGCCGAAGCCATCGTGCAGGTCCGGGCGACGGGATCGTAGACGGCGTACAGGCAGGAGGCGCCGACCGCGCCCAGGAGGTCGGGATTCCCCTGGCCGCAGCCCTCGCGCGCGGGCTGCTCCTCGCAGATGCGGGTCACGAAGTCGTCGAGGTGGGCGAGCAACTCGTCCGGCGGCAGGTCCATGGCGGCGAGGGTGTGGACGGCGGCTCGGAGACGGCCCATGGCCGCCGTCGCGTTGACACCGTGGCCCACCACGTCGCCGACCACCAGGGCCACCCGGGCCGCGGACAGCGGGATCGCGTCCGCCCAGTCACCGCCGACGCCCGCTTCCTCCGAGGCGGGGAAGTAGCGCCAGGCGATCTCGACCGCCTCGTCTTCGGTGAGCCGGCCCGGCAGCAGATTCCGCTGCAACGACAGGGAGATCCTGCGCTCCTGGGTGAAGCGGTGCGCGGCGGCCAGCACCGAACTCCCGAGGGTCGCGAACTCCTCGGCGAAGGCCAGGTCACGCTCGGTGAACGGCTCCTTCCCCGGCGCCCGCAGGAAGGTGACGACACCGAGAGCGCCGCCGGCCGCGCACAGCGGGACCATGATCGACGAGTGCGACCCGGGTTCACCAACAGCCTCGGCGCTTTCCCGCGCGCCCTGGACCCGGGCGCCGGACGCCCCGGCGCAGGTCGCCCCCAGGACCCCCACTCCCCCGGTCAGGCAGCGGGCCGCCGGGGTGTCCGGGCCGCACTCGACCGCCTGGCCGTCGACCTGGCAGAGGCTCGGGCCCAGCTCCGGGACGGCGGTTCGGGCGGCGTGCCGGAGGCGGAAGGGGCCGTGCGCGGAGCTCCGGGGGATCTCGTCGCCCTGGACCACGGCGTCGGTGAGGTCGATGGCGACCTGGTCCGCGAACCCGGGCACGCAGATCTCCGCGAGTTCCCGGGCGGCGCGGACCGGATCCAGCTGTCTGCCACAGGCACGCGCCCTGCCCAGCATCAGCTCCCGCTGGTGTCTGTGCCACCGTTCGGTGACGTCCAGGACCAGGTAGCACAGGCCGGTGGGGGCGCCCTGCTCGTCCTCGAGCCGGAAGAAGGACGCCGAGTACATGTGCTCGCCGGCCGGGTCGGACAGGATGGGCCCGCGGTACTCGTAGTCGATCAGTGGTTCGCCGGTCTCGACGACCCGGCGCATCGCGACCTCGCCCGCGGCGGCCTCCTCGGAGGGGAAGACCGCGCTGAGCGTGCGTCCCAGCCGGTCCGCCACCCCGGAGGCCCGCACCAGGGCCTCGTTGACCCAGGTGTACCTCAGGTCCGTGTCCATCACGGCCATGCCGACGGGCGAGTGCGAGAGCAGGCCGTCCAGCAGCGACCGGTTCACCCCCGACAGCGTGCCGCGGCCCGGGGAGGACAGCGTCAGCAGTCGGTGTTCGCGATCCGCGGCGCCGCCCAGCGCACACAGGCACGCCCCGGCCCCGAACTCGTGTCCGGCACGGTGGCGGAACCGCAGGGACCCGCTCCAGTCGCCGTTCTCCGGCAGCCGCGGCCGCTCGCCCGGTGCGAGCAGCACGTCGACCGGGCGGTCCAGGACCTCCTCGCCCCGGTGGCCGAGGAGCGCCTCGGCCCCCTCGGACCATCCGACGACCTTTCCCGCGCGATCGAGCAGGACGGCGGCCGGAGCGACTGCGGGTCCGGCCGGCTGCCGAGGGGCGGAACTTCTGTCGTTCGGAACCGCGGTCATGGCATTTCCGGCCCAACAGGTCGTAATGGTTTTCGACACGCTTCGGCTGTGCTGATTCCACTCCTTCACCAGTCTGTGTGAACGGCCGCACGATCGCCACATCTGTATTCACTGGGCCGTCCGGCCGGGCGCGGGCAGAGTCGCTCCCGGGGGCCCGGGCGGCGGGCGCGATTCCTCGGTCCGGGAGGGCGCGCGGGAGGTCCGGCGCCGGTCACGGCGGTGCCGGCCGGGGCGGGCGCCGGTGCGAAGTTCCCCAAGGGGCAGTCTTGTTGACCGTCTCGCCGTTCTCCCCGGACCCGTCTCCCCGTCACAATGTGTATGGCCTGGGCAGATTGCAAACGTTCCGGATCGAATCCGCCGCTCGGCCAGACCGGACGAATTCCCGGCCCGGCCGAACCGGACGACGAACACCCGGGCCTTCTCTCCCCTTTCAGCCGTGGCGTCAGGGGCTGTCTCACGCGTCGTCGTCGTGACGCGCTGTTCGTTCTGAGTGGGAGTCCGGCCTTGGGCCACCAAATTCTCTGTACGCATGTGCTTTTTCCCGTTCTCGCCTGCGCGGCCGTCTGTGTGTGCGCGTTCCAGGGGTGGGCCTGCATGGCCCGCTTCCGGGCGCGGACGCGGGCCGGGCACACCTGGCTCGCCCTCGCCGCCCTGGCGCTCGGCGCCGGCCTGTGGGGCATGAGCACGATCACGGTGCTCGGCTACGGCGTGCCGGGCGGCACGACGCGCCACGACACCCCGCCGACGGTGCTCTCCGCGGTGGCCTGTGCCGGTTCGGCGGCGCTCGGCCTCGTCCTGGCGGAGCGGCGGCGGACCTGGCCGGGCCTGTGCGCCGCCGGCGTGACGCTGACCTGCGGGCTCACCGTGGCGCACGTTCTGGAGACCGCGGCCCTGGGCGCGCACCCGCTCTTCCACTCGTCCCTCGGCGCCGCTTCGGCCGCCTTCACCCTCGGTGCGGTGGCGGTGACGGGCATCCTGTGGCTGACGGTCACGGTCCGGACCGGGACCCGGGCCGGCGGGGGTTGTCTGCCGGCGGCGGCGCTCCTGTGCGCGGCGCAGTACACGGGTCTCGCCGCGCTCACCGGGCCGGTCCCGAGCGCGCCCGCCGGTGCCCACCGGGGCCTCGGCGGCCCCGGCCTGTCCGTCGCGGTGGCGGCCGTGCTGACGCTGGTGGTGCTGACGGTCGCCTTCAACCTGTACGTCACCCCGGTCGAGGACGTCCGTGGCGCGCCGGCGCCCCTGGTCACGCGCGAGATGCCCGCCTACCTGCTGGTGGACGACGACGCCGGTGTCCGGCGGACCGTCGACCGGCCGGCCCCGGTGACCTCGGGTGCCGACCGGGCCGTGGAGGCCGGTCCCGTACTGCGCGTCGGCGGCTGAGCCCGGCCCCACCACCACCGGCCGGACGGCCGGCCGCCCCATCCGCGCCCGCGCGGTCGGCCGCCCGGTCCGCGCCCCGGCCGGCCGCCCCATCCGCGCCCGTGCGGCCGGTCGGCTCGGGGACAGAAACCTTTCTTCGGCGGGGCGGCCTCCCCCGCCGGCCGGATCGCGGGACCCGGGCCGGCTACAGCGCGCCTATCCGCATCGCGTAGGCCACCGCGTGCGTGCGGTTCCGCAGATTCAGGCGCCGCGTGACCGCGAAGATGATGTTCTTGATGGTGCGCTCGGAGTAGTTGAGCCTGGCCGCGATCTCGGTGGTGTCCAGTCCCTCGGCGAGCAGCCTCAGAACCTCGACCTCCCGGCCCTCGAAACCACCCGGCAGAACCGGCCCGGTCGGATCACGAAGCAGCGTGCGCAACTCCTCGACCAGGGCTCTGAGCAGTTCCCCCGGCATCTGCGCGCCGCCCGCCCTGCTGTTCAGCACGGCCTGCAGGATCTCCGGGAATCCCGTCTGCGCCCGGGGCAGCACGCTGACCAGGCCGTGCCGTACGGCCCTGGCCAGGCGCGGCTTGCTGATGCGGTCGGCGACCAGCACGATCCGCATCTCGGGATTGGCCGAGACCGCCGCCGCCTCCTCCATCCAGGCCATCGTCCCCTCCGTCACCTCGTTCGCCAGGAGCAGGACGACGTCCGCGCGGGCCATCTGGTCGGGCGGCAGCAGCGTGGCCCCTTCCGACCTCTGCAGGAAGACTTCGGCGCCCTGCAGGGACACCGGATCGGCGGCCCTGACGACGATCGATATCGCGGCCGGAGCCTTCTCCTTGTGGGTCAACGCACGTCCTCCAGGATCGGCGCGACGTGGTCTCGGCGCACGATCGCGGTGATGTGGGGGTGGTTCCGAAGGGTTGGGCCCTCGCCGTGTGGTCACCGGCCGGGCGGAGCCCGGAGGCCGGACGACCGGCACACTTGTGCGGCGCCGCCTGGGCGCCCGCGCCGAGAACCGCTTCGGATGGTCGGTCAGCATGCTCGTTCGCCGCCCCGCGGGGCGGCTCGGTGATCTTCAGTTCCGGATGCCCGCCGGGAGGGCGGGCGGGGTGCGGTCGCGACCGGGGGGACGGGCCCGGGGTGGCACCCTCGCCACCTTCAGGACGCCCGGTCGGCCGACCGGGAATCGACACGGTCCGGGTACGGCGGCAACCGCCGGCGGGCTACCACGCCATGCCGGGAGTCAGGGGTCCGACGTCCCGGCCGGCGCCGTGGGACGCCCGTCGCGACGACGCGTCCCCCGGTGTCCGCGGCGCGTCCGTCGCGGTGCGACGGCCTTGCGCGAACCCCCGCGCATCGGCGCGCGGACATCCGGGCGCGCCAGTCGCATTTCCGTACATTCCCACCGTCGTTCCACGCGACAACGCTTGTTCGTTCCGTGGGACCATACAACCGCTATTGGCCGGCGCCGATCGCAAGACGTCTTCGGATAATGAGAGTTGCCCTTTCGCGCGGCATCGTTGCGCGATCGGATCAACGAAACGGCTACTCATAGGTAGGTCTACGCGCATTCAAACAGGTGCGCGGCCCCCACCATGCCACCGGGCTTGCCGGCCGGGCGCCTCCGCCCGGCCGGCAAGCCCGGTGAACCGTCGTACCGAACCGCCGCCCTTTCACGTTTTGTAGAGCTCCCAGAAACGGAACACCGTGGAGACGTCCAGGCAGTACACGTAGCCCTCGATGTCGGAGTGGATGACCGCGTACTGCTTCGCCTGCCAGATCGGCAGCATCGGCACCCGGTCCGCCACGATGTCCTGAATCTCACCGAAGTCGGACGCGGTGCGCGCACGGTCGCTCGAGGTCGCCGTACGCGGAATGAGCTTCCGCGTGATGGTCGAGTTCTCGAAATTGTTGTCCAGTACGTTCTTCGATCCGAAGAACGGTGCGGTGAAGTTCTCCGGGTCCGGATAGTCGGGAAGCCAGCCCTTGACGTAGACCCCGTATTTTCCGGCGGCTATGTCCTTTTCGTACTGGCCGTACGGGACGGACCGCATCCGGGCGTCGAACAGACCACTGGCGTTCAACTGTCCGGCGATCGCCGCGAGCTCGCCGTCCGTGGCGGATCCGTAGCGGGACGGGGTGGACCACAGGGTCAGCTTCACCTTGTCGGTGATGCCCTCCGCGCGCAGCGCCGCCTGCGCCCGGGAGCGGGAGGGGTCCGCGCCGTACCGGTCGAAGAACGCGGTGTTGTGGCCGACCAGACCGGCGGGAACGATCGAGTACAGCGGGATCGCCGTGCCCTTGTACACGCTCCGCACCAGTGCGTTCCGGTCGAGCAGGAAGGCGATCGCCCGGCGGACGCCCAGCCGGCCCACCACCGGGTCGTCCATGTTGAAGACCAGGTCCTGGACCTCCGCGCTGCTGCCCTCGACGACGTCGATACCGCCGTGACCACCGGGTCTGTCCAGGTCGTCGATGTCCTCGGCACTCAGTCCGCGGTAGGCGACATCGACGTCCCCGGCGGTGAGAGCGTCCTTGAGGGCACCTCGTCCACCGTGGAAGAACTTCAGGGTGACACCGGAGTTCTTCACCTGCGCGGTGCCCTGGTACGCGCCGTTGACCGAGAAGGTCGCCTGCTTCCCGTCGAACGAGTCCAGCGTGTACGGCCCGGACCCGACGACGGCGTGGTCCCGCCTGAGCGAGCCGGCCGGATATTCGTGCCGGTCGACGATGGATCCGGCGCCCGACGCGATCTTGCTGGGAAACGTGGCGTCGGGGGTGTTCAGGTGGAAGACGACGGTCCTGTCGTCCAGCGCTTCCACCCTGTCGAGCGACTGGAACATGACCGCCGGGCCCGCCGGATCGTCGATCCTGCGCAGTCGGTCGAAGGAGAACTTCACGTCGTCGGCGGTAAGTGGATCGCCGTTGCTGAAGTGCAGTCCGTCCTTGAGGGTGCAGCGGTAGATCCGGCTGCGGCCGTCCGTGAAGGAGCACCGGTCGGCTGCGTCGGGTTCGGGATCCGCTCCCCCGTTGGGGAAACTGAGCAACGACTGGAAAACGTTGTTGAAAAGCAGCCAGGAACCGGGGTCGTAACCGGACGCGGGGTCGGTCGCCAGAACGTCGTCGGACATTCCGACCACCACAGGGGCACCGCCGGCCGAACCGATGCCGGACCCGCAACCGGTCAACAAGGCGGACGTCATCCCCATAAGAACAGGCAGGATCGTCCACCTGCTGCGCTTGCTCACTTGAGATGCCTTCTTCTGCTGTGGTTTTACTGGGTTTTACTTGATCGGGTTTCTATCAGCCGTCGGCCAGGGAAATGGCCGTGCCAAAGCGGTGAGGACCGTTGGGGCAGCAAGTGGTGACGCACAGGCAGCGTCGGAGACGCCCGTGGTGAACTCCCCTGCGCACCCGCCTTCGGCACGCCAGGGATCGGACGTGCCGAGGAGTTCCGGGAATTCCGGAGAAACCGGTTCGGCCCGGGAAGGGCGGGCCGTGCTCCGCCCCAGGGGCGGCCGGGTCAGCCGGACACCTTCTGGCCCGTGGCACCGGCCGCGAACCACTTGCCGTCGACGCCCTGCCCGTTCAGGTCGCCGGCCCCGGTGTCGCCGGAGTAGCGGTAGAGGGGCAGGCCTCCCACCGTGATCTGCACCTTGCCGTCCTGCCGGCGGATCGCGGCGACCTGCTTGGGGTCCACGCCCGCCAGATAGACGTTGCCGCCCTCCTTGACGGTCACCGGGGGCCACTTCACGGCACAGGCGTCGTTGCAGTCCGACTCCCCGGAACCGGCGGTGTCGCCGTCGAACCGGTAGAGCGCCGCCTGGTTGATGTTGATCAGGTGGGGTGCCGGCAGCCCCGGCGAGGTCACCGCCGACAGCTGTACCCACTTCGGCGGGGTCTCCTGCACCACCGCGCCGACCACGGTGCCGCCGGTGCCGCTGAGGCCGGCGTCCTGTGCCGTGGTGTCCAGCACCCGCAACGCCGAGTTGCCGCCGCCCTGCCCCGGCGCGGCCGTCGTGGGGGCGGCCGAGGTCGCGGCCGGGGCGGGGGCCGCGGTGGACGGGCCGCCGCTGTCACCGATCTGGATCGTCTTGCCGCAGGCGGTCAGGCTCGCCGCACCGCACACCGCGAGGGCGGTGGCGACGACGGCACGGCGCTGGGCGGTGCCGGAAGACAGCAGGCCGCTGAGAAACGAAGTCATGCCGGACACACGGCACAGCGCCCGGCGAGGGTTCAACGCGGTCCCGAACCGCGCGGCCTCGCCGCCCGGTTGAACGATCCGGCCCCCCGGCCTCGTGTGCCTCGCGATCCGGACGGCCGGCGCACAGGAACGGGAGCCGGGCATGACGAGAATTCACATCCCCGAGGACGCGCTCACGGACGGCGCGCAGCGCATGCGCCTCGTCCACGACAACATCGACATCGGGCGCACCGCCTTCGACTTCGACGCCGCCTTCGGACACGAGCTGTCCAGCGGCTCCGCACAGAACTTCGAGGACCGGTGGAACGACGGCAAGCACCAGCTGCAGAAGCAGGTGAGCGGCATCATCGACGCCATCACCCAGATCGTCGACGCCGTCGCCGAGACCGACCGGCGCTCGGCGGCGAGTCTCGACGGCGCCCGGGACGACTGACCTCCCCCACGGACACGGCGAAGGGTGACCGATGAGCACGGCACAGCGATTCCTGCTGGAGGTCCCCGACGGATGGGACCAGTTCGACCTGAGCGGCGAGCAGCTGGCACGGGCCCGCGCCCGCGCTCTCGCCACGACCGACGACCCGCGGCGGAAGGCCGAGATCAACGACATGTTCCGGCAGGGCCGCGAGGTGACCCGAGCGGCACGCCGCTACGGGGCACTGCTCGCCTCGGGCACGGCCACCATGTACCCGGAGGGGCTCTTCATGGCGTACGCCATGGTCTTCGCCGTCACCACGCCCGAGGGTCAGGACCTGACGCTGCCCGTGCTGTCGGCGCAGCTGGGTACCTCCTCCGGCATCGCCGGGGCACCGGAGGACCGGGTGATCAGCTCGGTGGAGGTGCCCCATGTGGGGCAGGCGGCGCGCGTGACCGGCACCGAGCTGACCCGGGTGACCGCGGACATCTCCGTCAGACTGCTGACGATGCACACGATGATGCGGGTGCCCGGCACCGCCCGGGACTTCCTGATGGTCTCCCTCGCCAGCCCCAACCTGCCGTTGAAGAACGAGGTGTACGACCTCTTCGACGCCGTCACCAGCACGTTCCGCTTCCTGACCGGCGACGGCGCCCAGATCCCCACGCGGGCGGACGACCGGCGGGAGAGCACCGCCGGCTGAATCCGCGGAAGGGATCCGGACGTCGCAGGGGGCAGCCGTCGTCAGCGCGGCCGCCCCCTGTACGTGACGTGCGTCCCGCTCGACGGTGGGACGCGGTTCGGAGCGGCACCCGCCTCGCCTCGTCCTAGCGCTCCACCTCCGGGTACGGCACCTGCACGGTCCTGAGTACCCCGTCGCCCAGGTGCAGCAGGCCGCGTCCCGGTTGCGGGGCCCGGCCGACGACACCGCGGCTCAGCTTCACGCCGATGACCTCCCCGTCGCCGAGTCCCTGCGGGGAGAGGAGCATGCCGGTGCGGTTGCGCTTCACCTGCCCCATCCAGCCGGCCAGGCTCAGCGACAGCGACTCGGCGTTGCCGGCCGCGAGCACGCCCCAGCCGGTTCCGGCGCCGCCGCGGGCGAGCAGCGCGAGGTCGGAGTCGATCTCGGCGCCCATGAAGAGCTCGGCGTCGTCGACCACGATCACGCCGCACTCCTGCGAGACCTCGTTGAGCGCCTGCCGGAAGTCGCCCACCGGCACCTCCGCGTCGGTGACGACGGCCACCACGCCCGGACGCCCCCGCAACTCGCGCAGCGGGGAGCGCCGCGGCGCCAGCACGATCAGACCCGTGCCGGCCGCCAGCAGCGACTCCGCGGCCGTCCGCAGGGCGGAGCTGCGGCCGGTGCGCGGCGGACCCGCGATCACGAAGGTCGGCACGTCCGCGAGATCGGGGCCGAGCGAGGTCAGGGTGTCCCCGCCGACCGCCACCAGGGGCCGCATCGGTCCGGCCTCGGTGTGCAGCGCGAGAGCGTCGGCGTAGGGGATCCGGTCGGGCAGGGCGTCCAGCCCGGGCGCCCGGCGGGCGGCCGGGACCGCGGCCTCCCGCTCGGCGAGCCGACGGCCCAGCGCGGCCAGGATCTCGGCCTGCGCGGTGCCCGCGAGGTCCTCGCCGAGCACGGCGATCTGCGCCTCGGCGAGGTCCTGGGGGCGGATGCCCCGGCCGGGCGGCGGGTCGGACGGCGCCGACCTGGTGGGTATGCCGACGCCGGAGTAGTCCTGGCGGTCGTTGAGCCTGAGGACGATCTTGTCCTCGGTGGTGCCGGAGAAGCGGCTGCCGCCGAGTACCCGGTCACCGGCCAGGACCACGTGGACACCGACGCCCGCACCGTCGCGCAGCAGCCGCAGCAGCCGCTCCAGGTAGCTGCCGTTGTCGTACGAGGTGAACTCGCGCTCGAAGACCTCGAACCGGTCGACCAGCACGACGATGTGCGCGAGACGCTCGTCGGGGCGCTGCCCGCGCCGTAGTTCGGCCAGGTCGGCGGTGCCCCGTGAACCCAGGATTCCCTGGCGCGCGGTGAGTTCGGCGCCGAGGCGGTCCAGCAGCCGTCCCAGCCGCTCGGTCTGGGTACGGTCGACGACGGCACCGCAGTGCGGCAGTTCGGTGAGCACGTTGAGCGCCCCGTTGCCGCAGTCGATGCCGTACAGGTGCACGTCGTCGGCTCCGTGGGCCTGACCGATCGCGGCGGCCAGCGTACGCAGGGTCTGGGAGCGACCGCTGCGGGGCGAGCCGATGACGTGCAGATGACCGGTCCGGTCGAGGTCGAACGTGAGCGGCGCCCGGCTCTGCCGGGCGGGCAGGTCGACCGTGCCGTACGCGACCGGAGGCAGTGCCGCCGCGCGTTCCGCGGTGGGCTTCGGATCGGGTGCCGGGCTCCACGGCAGCAGCGCGGGCAGAGCCGGCAGCCACGGGCTCGGCCGGCGCGGCACCCCGGCGAGCGTGGCCGCCTCGGCGACGGCCCCGACCAGCACGGCGAGGTCGGTGACGGCCTCGACCCGTGCGGCCGTCGATCCGGCGCCTGCCTGCGGATTCGGCAGCGGACCGCCGAGATCGCTCCAGGACACCGCCGCCGCGTCGACCGGCACCTCCACGCCCGTGGCGGGCAGCCCACCGGGGCGGCGGCCGCCGACGCGCCCGGACTGGAACGGCAGCAGCGCCGAGGGGCCCAGCCGGGCGTAGGCGCGGCCGGGGTTGGCCGGGGAGATGTCACCGGAGTCGGGGGCGTCGATGATGTCGCGGCTCTCACCGGTGTCGGTGGTGCGCAGCGCGATCCGCAGGTTGGTGTTGGCCCGGATGTCCGGGGTGACCGCACCGCCGGGCCGCTGGGTGGCCAGCACCAGGTGGATGCCCAGGGACCGGCCCCGCTGCGCGATGTTCACCAGGCCCGATACGAAGTCGGGCAGTTCGCGGACCATGGAGGCGAACTCGTCGATGACCAGCACCAGTCGGGGCAGCGGTGCCAGGACGTTCCCGCCCCGCAGCCGCCTGTCGAGATAGTCCTCGATGTCCTTGGCGCCCGCCTGGGCCAACTGCGTCTCACGGCCGCGCAGTTCGGCGCCGAGGGAGACCAGGGCCCGCTCCACCAGCCGGGTGTCCAGGTCGGTGACCAGACCGACCGTGTGCGGCAGGTCCGCGCACTCGGCGAACGCGCTGCCGCCCTTGTAGTCGACCAGCACGAACGTCATCTCGTCGGGCCGGTTGACCACCGCGAGGGAGGCGACCAGGGTCTGCAGCAGTTCGGACTTGCCGGAGCCGGTGGTGCCGGCGATGAGGGCGTGCGGGCCGTCGCGCACCAGGTCGACGGCGAACTCGCCGTCGTAGCCGACGCCGAGGACCGCCCTCGTGGACCGGCCGCCCAGGGCCCAGCCCGCCGCCAGCGCCCGGGCGGTGGGCGGCTCGATCCCCAGCAGGTCCAGCAGCCGCACCGATCCGGGCAGCGCGCTCTCGTCGCTGTCGCCCACGCCCCTCAGGGGGGCGAGCGCCCGCGCGAAGTCCTCGTACCAGTCGGGCTCCGGGAAGTCACCGCGCACGTTCTCCAGCGCGGCGGCGGAACCGGTGCGCACCCTGACGGTGCCGGTGCCAGTGCCAGTGCCGGTGCCAGTGCCGGTGCCGGTGCCGGTGGCGCTGGCGGTGCCGGTCCCGGTGACGACGACGGCGCCGCACTCCTCGGGCAGCAGCCGCTCCTCGCGGTCGATGCAGAGGACGTGCACGCCCACCGCGGGGCCGTCGCGCAGCAGGGCGATCACACCGGGCAGGGAGCGGGCCCGCCGGGCCTCCTCCAGGACGACGAGGATGTCCGGGTCGCCGCCCGCACCGCCGCGGGAGACGTCGGGTCCGGCCGCGCCGCGGGCGGCGACGATCTGGCCGAGTTCGCCGATGCGGCGGGCCAGCGAGTCCGCGGTGGTGCCGATCAGCGCGTAGGCGTCCTCGGCCTGGGGCCGGCTGTGCGGCAGCCAGCGCGTCCACGACCAGTCGCGTTCACCGGCCGGTCCGGCGAGGACGACGATGCGCAGGTCGGCCGGGCTGTGCAGGGCGGCGGCCTGGGCCGTCAGCCACCCGGCCAGCCGGGTCGCGCCCGGACCGGCCACACCCGCCACACCGACCCGCCGCAGGGGCAGGGCCACGGGCACCTGGTTCAGCAGGGGCACGGTGGTACGCCGGTGCTCCTCCTGCTCCGGGTCGTCGACGCTCACCGCGGACGGCAGGTCGGTGGTGCCCGCGCGCACGGCAAGGAAGTCGGGGTCCTGCCGGCGGCGTTCCCACAGCCGCTCCGACGGCCGGGCCGCCATCTGCAGCAGGGCGGCCGGATCGGGCAGGGAGAGGCGGAGGTTGCGCTGCTCGTCCAGGACGGCTGCGTCGATGTCCGCGCGGACCGCGGCCACGGCCCGGTCGTACTCCTCCCTCTTCTCCCGGTACTTCAGCATCGCCTGCTTGCGCCCGCCGAACTGGGTGACCAGAGCGGCGATCGGGGAGAGCAGCGCGATGAAGACGAACGACCACCGGTGCGTGACGAGGATGGCGATCGCGGCACTGCCCGCCGGCAGCAGCAGGATCGGCAGCAGGGGAACGGGCCGCCTGTCCGGTTCGACGGGAGGCGTGGGCAGCCGGAACCTCGCCCCCGGCGCGGGCGGCAGGAACCTCGGCGGCCGGTTGAACTCCAGGCCGAGCCCGTCCTCCGCCGCGACCAGCGGGGCGCGCGCCGTCCGGCCGGAGCTGAGTTCCAGCAGGATGGTGCCGACGGCGAGCTGGCTGCCCTCGCGCCACGGGGAGGGGTGCCGCGAGGGCCTGCCGTCGAGCAGCGCGCCCTCGCTGTCCAGCAGTTCGGCGCGGCCGTCGAGGTGGACGCGTACCCGTGCCGCGAGCGCCGGGGCACCCTCGGGCAGGCGGATGCGGCAGTCCGGGGCGGTGCCGATGCCGTAGTCGCCGGGGACCAGGCGGTAGGTGGTACCCGCGCCCGGCCCGGAGACGATCCGGACCTCGGTACGGCCCTCGGGCTCGGCCACCCCGGGAACGGGAGCGCCCAGCCCCAGGTCCATGCCGTCCCGTACACCCGCCGCCTGGAGCGTGCTGCCCGGGGCGACCGGCAGCGGGCCGATGTACAGGGCCGGCCGGGACGCGGCGGTGCCGTCGGCCTCCGGGTACCCGACGGCGCGGGCCAGTTCGGACGCGAACGCGCCCGCGGTGGCGGTGGGTTCCGTCCGCACGGAGACGGTGGTGGACACCCCCTCGGTCCGCGGATCACGAACGCTGACGGTCAGTCGCACTGCTCATCGTCCTTCTCGAGTAGCGGTGGGTGCGGCCCGCACGCCGGGGCGGCGGGCCGGGCCGGACGGGTCAGGACAGGGCGGAGCCGAGCTGGCTGTCGGTCTGGTCGAAGGCCTCACCGACGGTCTTCACGTACTGGCCGATGCCCTGCAGGCCCTGGTTGACCTGCTCGAAGCCCTTGGCGAACTCGTCGAAGAACGGCGAGAACCTCTGCTGGGCGGCCGGGGTGCTGTAGCCGTCGGCGAGCAGGCTGGTGATCTTGCCCCTGACCTCGTTCAGCTTGTCCTGGAGCTGGGAGAAGTCGTTGAGCAGAGCCTGCGAAGTGGAGGACGTGGTGTCGGAGTTGACGCTGTAGTTGGGCACGGGAGTACTCCTTGCTGATGGTTGGTGCCGTCCATCCGTTCAGGGATGGAGAACTGGAGGTGCGCGCCGCCCTATCCGCCCTGCCCGCCGGCCGGCGGCCCGGGAGGCGCCCCCACGGACGGACCGTCCACGACGGTCGGCGACGGCGGCAGCGGTACGTCGACGGGATCCACGGCAGACGCGGCACCGCCCCCACCGGGCGACGCGACCGGCCGCGGGTCCGGGGCAGGCGGAGTGACCGGACGCGGATCCGCAGGAGGCGGTGTCACCGGGCGCGGATCTGCAGGAGGCGGTGTCACCGGGCGCGGATCTGCAGGAGGCGGTGTCACCGGGCGCGGATCCGCGGGAGGCGGCGTCACCGGACGCGGATCCGGCAGCGGAGGTGTCACCGGACGCGGATCCGCGGGAGGCGGTGTCACCGGGCGCGGGTCCGGCGGCGGGGTCGGCGGAGTGGTAGGCGGCGTCGGGGTCACGGCAGGGCGCGGGTGTCCCTTGAGGGGGATCAGCGCGCCGACGCTGTCGACGCCGCGTCCCGAACTCGCCTTGCCGAGCGCACCGGTGGCGAGTTTCGCGGCTCCGTTGGCGATCTCCCCGGCCGCGACCTCCTTGGGGTCACCGCCCTGTGCGACGCCGATCCCGATCTTCGCCCCGACGCTCGCGCCCTCCTCGAAGAAGCTGCCGAGCTGGTCGGAGACCCGCTTGCCCAGGGAGTCGCCCGGCACGGGCTCCGTCGTGTTGCCGAACCGGCCGGGCCGGCCCTCCGCCACCTCGGGAACCCCTCGTATCCTGCCGGCGCCGCTCGCCAGCCCCTTGGCGAGCGCTCCGCCGACGGCACCGGCCGCGGCTCCGCCGAGCACGCCCGCGGCGGTGAGCTGGTCGTGGTTGGCGGCCTTGGCGGCCGCCTCGATGCCCGCGTTGAGCGCGAACTTCTTGCCGATGTCTACGAGGGCGTCACCGAAGGACCTGCCGAAGGAGGTCCCGAGGAAGCCTCCGAGGAGCCTGCTCTCGGTGAGCGACCTGCCGATGTCACCGATGCTGCCCGTCGCCCTCTTGATCAGGGGCAGGTTCCGCACCGACGCGGCGAGCGCGGGACTGATCGCCTCCGCGAGCCGCCCGCCGACCTTGAGGAGCTGGCCGCCGGGAACGATGCCGAGCAGACCGGTCACGAAGTCACCGGCCTTGATTCCCCCCGTCTGACTCGCCACCACTTGGTTGAAGACGAACAGCGCACCGCCGAGCAGCGCCGCGGCCACGGGGAAGAAGACCGCGAGGACCGCCACCGCGATGGACAGGAGGATCTGGAAGAACGGGAACTCCTTGAAGAAGTCGGCGATCACCTGGAAGACGTTCCGCGGCGGGATCGCCTCGTCCGCCGCCTGGTCGAGCACCTGGACGAGCCGGCGCTGCGCACTCTCCCGCAGCGTCCTGGCCTGCTCCGCCAGACTCCGGGCCGCACTCATCTCGGCCTGTCCCTCGTCGACGGCGTCCTGGGTCGCCCGTGCCCGCGCCCGCTCCTCCTCGGTCGCGTCGGCGCCCACCGCCGGCACGGCCTGACCCGCCTGCGGCGCGGCGGCCCGCGCCCGGTCCACGGCCTGGTCGAAGAGCCCCTGCGCCTCCTCCAGCCGGGGAACGTACTCGCTGTAGGCCTGCGCGGCGTCGTGGTAGGACGTCCGGGTCCTGTCCAGCTTGTCCGGCAGGTCGTCGCCGATCTTCGCCCTGAGCGCGTCCATCGCGTGCCCGGCGCCCTCGGAGATCGCCCCGTCCTGCCTGACGATGCCCAGTGCCCGCTCCGCGTCGTCACCGATGCTCCGGTAGCGCCGCACGATCTGCAGGATGATGCCGGGGTCGCCCGGTGCCGGGTCCGAGTCCATCCCGAGGAGCCGGAAGTCCTCGGGGCTCGAGTGCCGACGTGCCATCGCGGTTCCCCCGGTCCGTTGCGTGTGCCGTGTGATCGCGAGGTACACGGGACCGGGCTCGTGGAGGGTTCAACCCTCCCGTGCCGGGTTCGAACGTTCCGGCCGCGCGGCCCCGTGTAGTCGGTGCAACGCGATACCGGACGACATGGGTGGACACGATGAGCAACGGCGCGGGCCAGGTGCCCGACCACCGGCCGAGAACCGTCACGGCGCATTGGATCTGGCGGGTTCTGCTGCGCGCCCTGACTGCCTTGTCGGCGGTGTTCCTGGTGGTGACGGGCACCGCCGGCACCTCCGAGGCGGCGCCTCCCGGCGACGATCTGATCAAGGTGTTCGTGGTCCAGGACCCGGCGCGGACCGGCGGGCAGCCGGCCACCCTGCGGTCGGTGGCCGAGGCCACGCTGGGTGACCCGGCGCGGGCCGGGGAGATCTTCGACCTGAACCGCGGTCTGGCGCAGAGGGACGGCGGCGCCCTCGGCAGCCCCGACGACCAGCTGCGTCCGGGGTGGATTTTGCGGCTGCCTCAGGACGCGTCGGGCTCCGGGGTGCGACTGGCCAGGGACCCCGGGGCCCCTGGCGACGCCCCGGCTCCGGCGGACGACGCTCCCCGGGCCTCCGCTCCCCCTTCCTCGGGGCCGACGTCTCCGCCGGCCGCCGGCGACGAGCGGACCACCGTGCTCACCGTCCCCCTGGCGGCCGCGCTCGCGCTGTTCGGCGTCGTCCTGCTGGCCCTGGTCACCGCGGGGATCGTGGGCCGCCGGACGGTGGTGGCCGGATTCGCGGCGGCCGGCAGGGGCCTGGCGAGGCTGGGCGAACCCGCCCGTCGGCGCCGCCTGCTGGCGAACCGGCGGACGGTCGCCCGCCGGTTCGCGACGGACACCGTCTCCGTGCGGCGCGCCTACGACGCCCTCGGCGAGTTCGCCGCCACCGGCCGCGAGCCGGAGACACCGGTGCACGCGCTGGGCGTCGACGACACCGGTACGACGGTGTGGCTGTCGGCGTCGGACTCGGCAGGTGCGCCGTGGACGGCCGTCGACGCCACGCGCTGGCGGCGCCCCGCCCCGGCACCCGGTGCCACGCCGACGGCCACGGCCACACCCACACCCACACCCACACCCACACCCACACCCACACCCACACCCACACCCACGGCTGGGAGCGGCACGGTCCCGCTGCCGGTTCCCGACACGGCCTGCCTGGTCCGAGCGGGTGCGGACGCCGACGGCCGGCCGGTCTTCGTCGACCTCAGCCGCCTGGACGGGGTCCTGAGCGTGACCGGTGAGAAGCCGGTGGCGCGTGACGTCGTACGGAACCTGCTCGCGGAGATCGCCCGCACCCGCCCCGGCACCCCGGTGACGCTGCTGCGGGGGACGCCCGGCGCTCCCTCGATCGCCGTGCCGCCGGGCCTGCGGCAGCTGCCGCACGTCGCTCCGCCGGGCGTGGCCGCTCCGGCCCCGGCGCGGGGCACGGTCCGCGGTGCGGCAGCGCGCCGGCCGCTCCAGGGGCTGGTGGTGGTCGCGGGAACGCCCGGCGAACGGGAGGCCGCCGAGCTGGCGGCCCTGTGCGGGCCGGGCGGCGCGGGCTGGACCGGGCTCGTCTGCGGCGAGACGCGGGACGCGCACTGGCGGTGGTACACCGACGCCGAGGGCCGCGTCGACATCCCGATGCTGGACCTGAGGCTCACGGTTCCGGCCTGAGCGCGGGCCCGCGCCCGCGGCGACCAAGGACGCCGGGCGCGGGCCTTCCTGGTCCCACTCCCGACCGGTGCGGAGCCGGCCATAGTTGATTGACTATTCCATATCGCGCGTTAGGCTGACGCCATGGCACGTACCAGGGAGTTCGACATCGACCAGGCCGTAGACCGCGCCATGGACCTGTTCTGGCGCCGTGGCTACGCCGAGACTTCCCTCCAGGACCTGCTGCAGGAGCTGTCCATCGGCAGCGGCAGCTTCTACGCGGCCTTCGGCTCCAAGGAACAGCTCTACATCCGCTCCCTGGACCGCTACGCCTCCCTCCAGGCCGACGACCTCGGGAAGGCCTTCGACGAGACGACCGAGATCCGGACCGCCGTACGCCAGGTCCTCACCTCCCTCATCGAGGCGGATCTGGCCGACCCTTCGCGCGGCTGCCTCGTGGTGAACGCCTCCACGCAGTGCGGCGACCAGCCCTCGGCCGCCGACCGCGTCACCGCCGCCCTCCGTCAGGTCGAGTCCCTGCTGTCGGGTGCCCTGGAGCAGGCGCAGGCGCGGGGTGAGCTCTCCGCGGACAAGGACCCGCGGAAGCTGGCCCGTTATCTCACCACGTTCGTCCAGGGGCTCCGCGTCGTCGGCCGAGGACGGATGGGGCGCGAGTTCGCGGAGGACGCCCTGTCCGTCGCGATGCGCGCACTGGACTGATCACCGAGTGGACGCACCGGTCCGCTCTCACCGCGCCGACACGAGGGAGACACCCTACGATATTTATGTATTGACCACTCCAGAACGGGGATGTCATGGACCTCCACCTAGAGGGCAAGGTCGCCGTCGTCACCGGAGCCAGCAAGGGCATCGGCCTGGCCCTGGTCCGCGGACTCGCCCGGGAGGGCGTCAAGGTGGTGGCGGGCAGCCGCACCTCCACCCCCGAGCTGGACGAACTCGCCGCCGCACACGACGTCACGATCGCGGCGGTCGACCTGGCCACCGCCACGGGCGCGGAGACCCTGATCCAGCGGGCCGTGGAGCGCCACGGGCGCCTGGACATCCTCGTCAACAACGTGGGCGCCGCCGATCCCCGCGAGTCCTTCCTCGAGATCACCGACGACGACTGGCAGAAGGTCTTCGGTCTCACCTTCCTCAGCGCCGTGCGCACCAGCCGCGCCGCCCTCCCGCACCTGGTCGCGGCCGGGGACGCGACGATCATCAACATCACGTCGGTCAACGCCCGGCTGCCCTTCCCCATGGTGGTCGACTACTCGGCCGCCAAGGCCGCGCTCACCAACCTGAACAAGGCGCTCTCCGAGGAGTTCGCCCCGCAGGGCGTCCGCGTCAACGCGATCGCCCCCGGACCGGTCCGCACCCCCTTCTGGACCGCACCCGGCGGCTTCGCCGACGCCACCGCCGCGGCCGCCGGCACCACCGCCCAGGAAGCCCTCGACGTCGTCGTACCGCAGAGCATGGGCATCACCTCCGGCCGCATCACCGAGGCACACGAGGTCGCCGACCTCGCCCTCTTCCTCGCCTCTCCCCTCGCCGCCAACATCACCGGAACGGAAACCGTCATCGACGGCGGCCAGATCAAGACGCTCTGACAGCCGCACCCGGCCCGGCGGGGACCGGCCCCGGGGCACCCCTTCGACGGACTGCCCGATAAGGCAATTCAGGTGGTCAGAGGGCTCTTCCCGGCCGTCGCCCGCACTCGCCCCGCAGTTCCGCGGCCCGGCACGCCTCCACATCTGTTTAGCATTCAACTTCCAACCCTCAGATGGAGACACACATGCCGGTCAACGACCCGATCACCCCTGAGCCGCTCCTCCAGCTCGGCCTGGGCTTCATGGCTTCCAAGACGCTTCTCAGCGCGGTCGAGTTGGGAATCTTCACCACGCTGGCCAACGGTGGCCGCTACCGGGAGTCGCTCGCGGCCGAGGTGGGCCTGCACCCCAGGTCGTCCGAGGACTTCCTCGACGCCCTGGTCTCCCTCGGCGTGCTGACCCGCGACGCGGACGGCATCTACCGCAACACCCCCGCCGCGGACGTGTTCCTGGACCGCGCGAAGCCGTCGTACGTGGGCGGCATCCTGGAGATGGCCAACAACCGCCTCTTCGGCTTCTGGAACAACCTCACCGACGCGCTGCGCACCGGCACCCTGCAGAACGAGGTCGCACACAGCGGCGCCCCCTTCTTCGCCACGCTCAGCCAGGACCCGGTCGCCTGGCGGAACTTCCTCAACGGCATGAACGGCGTCAGCACCCCCCTCGCCGCCGCGCTCGCCGCCGACTTCGACTGGACCGGCCGCCGCCACGTCGTCGACCTCGGCGGAGCCCTCGGCGCCGTACCGGCCGCCGTCCTGCGCTCGCACCCGGACATCACCGGCGCCGTCTTCGAACTTCCCCCCGTCGCACCGGTGTTCGCGGAGTTCGTCGCCGCCCACGGCCTGGCCGACCGCCTCGCCTTCCACGGCGGCGACTTCTTCACCGACCCGCTGCCCGAGGCCGACGTCTACGTCATGGGCCAGATCCTCCACGACTGGAACCTGGAACAGCGCCGGTTCCTGCTCAAGAAGGCCTACGACGCCCTGCCCGAGGGCGGCACCCTCATCGTCTACGACGCCATGATCGACGACGAGCGCCGCCACAACACGTACGGCCTGATGCTGTCGCTCAACATGCTCATCGACACCGAGGGCGGATCCGAGTACACGGTCGCGGACGTCACCGAGTGGCTCCAGACCGCCGGCTTCGCCAAGGTCGAGGCCCGCCCCCTCATCGGTGGCTACACCGCCGTCCACGCCACCAAGTAACACCCTTCCACGCGCCGGACGCGCAGGCGGCCCGGACGCGAGGCGGGCGGCCTGTGCCCCGCCCACGAGACAGACCGTTCTATGCTGGTGGCATGTCGAAGGCCAAGGACGACGTGTCCGCACCGGTTCGCCCCTCCCCGGCCCGTGAGCGGCTCCTGACCACCGCGAGCCGGCTCTTCTACGGCGAGGGGATCCGCGGGGTGGGAGTCGACCGCGTCATGGCCGAGGCAGACGTGGCGCGGGGCACCTTCTACCGGCACTTCGACGGCAAGGACGACCTGGTACGCGCCTACCTGCAGGCCACAGACCGCCGGATCCGCGAGCGCGTCGACATGGCGGCCAGGGAGATCACCTCTCCCGCCGACTTCCTCGCCGCGGTCGCGTCGGGCATCGGTGCGGAACTGTGCGGCCCGGGATTCCGGGGCTGTCCCTTCATCAACGCGGCGGCCGAGTACCCGGACACCGGGAGCGCGGTCCACCAGGCGGTGCTGGAACACCGCGCCTGGTTCCGTGAGGTGCTGCGGGACGCCTTCGGGCGGCTCGGTGCGACCGCTCCCGAGCGGTCCGCGGACGCCATGGTGGCGTTGCGCGACGGTGCGATGGTGGCCGGATACCTCGGTGATGCCCAGGACGCCGGCGCCGTCCTGGTGCACGGGGTCACCGTTCTGGTCTCGGCACGCTGAACGGTACGAAAAAGCCCCGCCCGAAAGGGCGGGGCTTTCCTTCGCGGAGCCCCCAAACGGAATCGAACCGTTGACCTTCTCCTTACCATGGAGACGCTCTGCCGACTGAGCTATAGGGGCCTGTCGCCTTTTCGAGGTTTCCCCCGTGGCAACGGAATAGATCATACCCTGAACAGAGCCGGGTTCCCAAACTCGTTCAGAAGGCGGGCTGAAGAAGTCCGCCGAGCGCGTTGCAGGCGGAGACGATCCGCTGCATCTCCCGCTTCGTCAGCGAGGCGTCCACGGGCAGCGACAGCGTTCCGTCGGCGGCGAGTTCGGTCTCCGGCAGTGAGACGCAGCGCCGGAACTCCGGCAGCCGGTGCACGGGGGTCTTCACCGGCACCCGGCAGTCAACTCCCTTGCCCCGCAGAGCCCGAGCGAAGGCGTCCCGGTCGGGCCGGCCGTTCCCCGGCACCCGCACGACGTACTGCTGGTAGGTGTGGCCGTCGCCGCCGTCCGGCGTGCCGACACCGCGCAGCTTCGCGTCGAGGTAGGAGGCCCGCTGCCGCCGCTGCGCGATCTCGTCGTACGGCGCCTCGGACTCGCCCTGTTCGAGCACCAGCAGCCCGTGCCGCTGCCCCAGCGCGTGGAACCGCCGGATGTCGGCCCACCGTCCGAACCGGTGCACGACAACCACGGCCGCGGTCCGGGCAGTTACCGACGCCTCCACCGCCGTGACGTCGAGGCAGTAGGTCACCGGATCTATGTCGGCGAACACCGGAAGCGCGCCGGCCAGCGTCACGGCCTCGGCGACTTCCACGTTCCCGAAGGCCGGCACGATGACCTCGTCGCCGACTCCGACACCGGCGGCCCTGAGCATTGCAGCAGTACCCATGCCGTGATGCTCGGTGCGCAACGTGAACTTTGCGTTACGCATACCAAAAAAGGGCTGGACCCGGAACGGAAGTTCCGGGTCCAGCCCTTTGAATGATTGTTCGGCGGTGTCCTACTCTCCCACAGGGTCCCCCCTGCAGTACCATCGGCGCTGTAAGGCTTAGCTTCCGGGTTCGGAATGTAACCGGGCG
>NZ_JBIAYD010000027.1:0-54219 GCF_042897315.1 Streptomyces sp. NPDC001068
CCTCCACGATCGCGATGTCGGCGTTGTCCAGGTTGTCCTGGACCCAGTCGGCGTCGACCAGGACGTCGCTGCGGCTCATGCTCTTTCTCCTCCGGGGCGGGTGCGGCGGTGCGTGCGGGTGGGTGCGCGTGGGCGCGCACGGGTGCCCTCGGCGAGGGAGGGCGAGGGGATGCGGAGGCAGCAGCGGCCTCCACCGTCAGAAGGGGCGACAGAGCATGGCGGCGACGCGGCACAGGTCGACTGCCCGCCGCTTCGTGAGATCCGCCTGACGCTTCATGGGCTCGATCGTAGGGACGGATGACCGGGCATGTCACCGGCATGTCGCATGATGAGACGCGATCGTCCGGATTGCGGGACGGTTGCGGGGTCCGAGGCATGACCGGGCCGCGGCCGTCGTACCGCGCCCGTCGCCGTATCTACGGTACGGACGTCACCGTCTCGACAGATGGACGACGGCGTCGACCGCCGAACGGGTGACGGCTACCCGGCCAGCCGGACGTTCGAACCCTTCACACCGATCTCCACGCCGTCCGCCGCCGCCTCCACCTTGTCCAGCCGGATGCCACCGGGGAGCTGGTCGATCGCCTGCTGGAAGTCGGAGGCCTGCCGGAGCCGGCTCTCGACCAGGCCGACCCCCGCGAGCTTGGGCAGGTTGTCGGCGTGCACCTGCACGGCGTTGTCCTTGACGGCGACCGAGCTGACGACGGTCACCTTCTGGTGGGCGTCCACACCGGGGACGGTGATGTCGACGGTGACCTTGATCTTGCCGTTGCCGCCGTCGGAGAGACCGACGACCTTGCCGGTGAAGCCGAGACCGAGGTCGGCGGGCTGCGTGTCCACGTTCTTCAGCAGCTCGTCGTAGGAGATGAGCGCGCTGCCGGTGGCGGTCCGGGCGGTGGCCGAGCTGTAGTCACCGGTGAAGGTGACGCCCTTCATGTCGGCCTTCAGGTCCTCGACACGGATCGTCTTGCCCGCGGTGCCGGTGGTGGCGTCGTAGTCCTTGATGCCGACCCGCACGTCGTCCAGCGTGCCGCCGGCCACCTGGGTGAGGAACGGGAAGCCCTCGATGGAGACGTCCGGCGTGCTCGCGAGGTTCTCCGACGTCTTCAGCTTCCCGGCGGCCTCACCCTCGGCGAAGTGCACGGCGACACGGTCGACGACCACGAAGAGCACGCCGAGTACGACGACGACGATCAAGAAGATACGCAGGGCTCGCATGGTGGTGGGGTCCCCCGGGTCGGCGTTGGGTAACGGCGGGTTCACGCTAACCCCGCGCGGGACGGCGACCGGGAAATTGTCGAACACCTGTGACAAGAGCCGGTCGCACGGCCGGGTGCTACCTCCCCAGGATCCACACCGCCGGCGCCGCCGCGGCCAGTGGCAGCGCCACACCCGCGGTGAAGTGGACGAACCTCGACGGGTAGTCGTAGCTCGCCGCGCGGTGCCCGGCCAGCGCGCACACCGCGGCACCGGCCCCGATCAGCGCGCCCCTGGTGTCCATCCCGGTCATGCCGCCGACCGCGATGCCCGCACCGGTTGCGGCCAGCACCGACACGGCCACCGACGCGACCGTCGGCAGCGGCAGCGCCCGGGCCACGACCGCCACCGCGACCGCCGCCGCGCCCACCGAGGCCGCGTCCGGTTCCGCGCCCAGGAAGCCCGTCGCGATGATCGTCAGCGCGGAGGAGGCGACCGTGGCCATCAGTCCGTACATACGGGTGTCGGGGTCCGCGTGCGAGCGGAGCTGGAGGACCAGGGAGAGCAGGACCCACACGCCCAGCGGTCCGAGGATCGCCGCCGGAGCCTGGTCACGGCCCGCCACCAGGACCGCGGCGTCCGCCGCCAGCCCGCCGAGGAAGGCCAGGGCGATGCCCTGCCGGGCCGGCCACATGCCGTTCAGCCGGAACCAGCCCGCGGCCGTCACCGCCTGGAGGATCACCAGGGGGACCACCAGGGCGTACGAGGAGACCGGGGCGGCCACCGCCAGCAGCACGCCCAGTACGCCGGTCAGCAGGGCGGGCTGCATCCCCGGCTCGATGATCGGCGAACGGCCCTCCAGGCGGGCCCGCTGCGCGTCGGTGACGCGGGCGTTGCCGGCCAGCGTCGCGGGACCGTAGCCGGCGCCGGCCTCGGCGGACGGGCCCGGCGTGGGCGCCGCCTGCTGGGCCTGCTGCGTGAAGGCGGGCTGCTGCGGCTGCTGGGCCGGGGCGTACGGCTGCTGGGGCGGCATGTACGCCGTCTCCGCCGCCGGCGGCTGCGCCGCCTGCACCGGTGCGTGCGTCTGCGTCTCCCAGGTCTGTCCCTGCCACTGCTGCGTGGCGTACTGCTGCTCCTCGTAGCCCCACTGGGGCTGCGCCGGCTGCTGCTGGTACGGGTCGTAGCCCTCGTACGGCGGCTGGTTGGTCATGGGTCTCGCTCATCCTCCTGCGAACGGCGGGAGCACCTCGACCGTGCCGCCCTCGGCCAGCCGTACCGTCGCATGCTCGCGAGTCCCCACGGGGTCACCGTCGATGAGGAAGGAGCAGCGCCTCAGGACGCGCGCGAGCTCACCGGGGTGTCGCGCGCGCACCGCGTCCAGCGCCTCGGCGAGGGTGTCCGCGTCGTGCGGCTCCTCGGCGATGCCGGCCGCGGCCTTCGCGGCGGCCCAGTAGCGCACCGTGACCTTGGGCATCAGCTTCCTCGACAGACTCGGTGGGAACCGGTGGGAACATTCAGTCGGCTGTGTAGCAGTCTTGCAGGCTCAGGCTAGCCCGCCCGGGAAGCGGCCCAGTCGCCGATCCTGGCCAGCAGCCGGTCGCCCGCCGCGTGTTCGGCGTGCCCCATGCCCGGCTCCAGCCACAGCTCGGCCGCGCCACCTGCGGCGTCCGCCAGCATGCGGGGGTGGTCGAGGGGGAAATAGCCGTCGCTGTCGCCGTGCACGATCAGCAGCGGGGTGGGAGCGATCCTCGGCACCGCCTCCACCGGGGACAGCGGCACCGGGTCCCAGTCGCGGTGGTGGATACGGGTGCGGAAGCCGTAACGGCCGACCAGCCGGCCCGCCGGACGGGTGACCAGCCAGTGGACGCGGCGCATGGGCGCGGTGCCCCGGTAGTACCAGCGGGCGGGCGACGAGACGGAGACCACGGCGTCCACCCCGGCGTTCAGCGCCGCGTGCCGCAGCACCACCGAGCCGCCCATCGAGAACCCGACGGTCACCACCCGGGCGGCTCCGAGGCCGCGCGCCCAGCGCACCGCCGCCGCCAGGTCGAGGACCTCCCGGTCGCCGACGGTGGTGTGGCCGCCGGAGCGGCCGTGGCCCCGGAAGGAGAAGCTGACGACCGGGGCGTAATCCGTCAGGGCGGCCACCACCCGTCGTACGTGTGGCCGGTCCACGTCGCCGGTGAAACCGTGGGCCAGGACGAACACCAGGTCACGGGAGGGTGGCCGGGAGCCGTCGTATACGACGGAGGCTGGATCGTATACGGAATCGATGGAAATCCCGTCGTCCGTGCGCAGGAACGTCCGGATAGGAGTGCTTCTGCTCGTCTCACAGTTCGGACGAATGCCGGAACGTGCCACATGACCTGCCGGACCGTTGTTCATGTGGGCTATTCTGCTGTGCAGAGGACTCGGGCAGCGCCGCCACCGGGTCCTTTTGTGCTTTCGGAAGCTCTGTATACGAAGCGGGAAACTCCAGGTGACCCCGGTTGTACGGAGGCTCGGGAGCGCAGCGCAGTGTCATTGCACACAGTCCTCGCAGGGACCGAGGAGGAACCAGTCGTATGAGTTCTCTGCTGCTCCTGACCAACGCCCTCCAGCCGTCGACCGAGGTGCTGCCCGCGCTCGGGCTGCTCCTGCACAACGTGCGGGTCGCTCCGGCCGAGGGCCCCGCTCTCGTCGACACCCCGGGCGCCGACGTCATCCTCATCGACGGCCGCCGCGACCTGCCCCAGGTGCGCAGCCTCTGCCAGCTGCTGCGGTCCACCGGCCCCGGCTGCCCGCTGATCCTGGTCGTCACCGAGGGCGGCCTCGCCGCCGTCACCGCCGACTGGGGCATCGACGACGTCCTGCTCGACACCGCCGGCCCGGCCGAGGTCGAGGCACGGCTCCGCCTCGCCATGGGCCGCCAGCAGATCGTCAACGACGACTCCCCCATGGAGATCCGCAACGGCGACCTCTCCGTGGACGAGGCGACGTACAGCGCCAAACTCAAGGGACGGGTCCTCGACCTCACCTTCAAGGAGTTCGAGCTCCTCAAATACCTGGCCCAGCACCCCGGCCGGGTGTTCACTCGCGCACAGCTGCTCCAGGAGGTCTGGGGGTACGACTACTTCGGCGGCACCCGTACCGTCGACGTCCACGTACGACGGCTGCGCGCCAAGCTCGGCGTGGAGCACGAGTCCTTGATCGGGACCGTCCGGAACGTCGGTTATCGTTTCGTTACCCCGGAGAAGGGGGACCGGGGCGACCGGGCCGGCGACGGGGCCAGGGCGCGGGCGGAGGTGCCAAAGCCGGAGGATGCGGACGCTTCGGCGGCCCCGGACGCGACCGAGGTACCGGCCGAGGCGTAGCGAGGCTCCGGGGGCGGCATGGCCGTCACCCGGACGGGGCATTGCTGCCGCAAGCGAAGCTGCGATACGCCCTGCCCAGGGCGGGTCCATCCGCGTAGACTCCGCGCGTGCCCAAGGTGACTCGGGATGATGTGGCGCGGCTGGCGGGTACTTCGACCGCCGTTGTCAGTTATGTCATCAACAACGGACCCCGGCCGGTCGCACCGGCCACGCGCGAGCGCGTCCTCGCCGCGATCAAGGAGCTGGGGTACCGGCCCGACCGGGTCGCCCAGGCGATGGCGTCGCGGCGCACGGACCTGATAGGGCTGATCATCCCGGACGCCCGGCAGCCCTTCTTCGGCGAGATGGCGCACGCGGTGGAACAGGCCGCCTCCGAACGCGGGAAAATGGTCCTGGTCGGCAACACCGACTACGTCGGCGAGCGTGAGGTCCACTACCTGCGGGCGTTCCTGGGGATGCGGGTCTCGGGCCTCATCCTGGTCTCGCACGCCCTGAACGACCTGGCCGCCGCCGAGATCGACGCCTGGGACGCCCGGGTGGTGCTGCTGCACGAGCGGCCCGAGGCGATCGACGACGTGGCGGTGGTGACGGACGACCTGGGCGGCGCCCAGCTCGCCGTGCGGCACCTGCTGGAGCACGGCTACGACTACGTGGCCTGTATGGGCGGCACCGCCGACACCCCGGCCGTCGGCGACCCGGTCTCCGACCACGTCGAGGGCTGGAAGCGGGCCATGGCGGAGGCGGGCCTGACCACGGAGGGCCGGCTGTTCGAGGCTCCGTACAACCGGTACGACGCGTACCGGGTGGCCCTGGAGGTGCTGGCCGGCCCCGAACGGCCGCCGGCGATCTTCTGCTCCACCGACGACCAGGCGATCGGCGTGCTGCGGGCGGCCCGCGAACTGCGCATCGAGGTGCCGGGAGAGCTGGCGGTGGCCGGGTTCGACGACATCAAGGAAGCGGGGCTGGCGGATCCGCCGCTGACAACGATCGCATCGGACCGCCCGGCGATGGCCCGGGCGGCGGTGGACCTGGTCCTGGACGACGGACTGCGGGTGGCGGGGTCGCGCCGGGAACGGCTGAAGACGTTCCCCTCACGGCTGGTGGTGCGGGGGTCCTGCGGCTGCGGGTAGCTCTTCGGCGGGTGCGGGTGGTCCGGTGCGGGTGGTCCGTCGGCCGCGGGTGCGTCGTGGTTGCTCGCGCAGTTCCCCGCGCCCCTGCAGGGGCGCGGGGAACTGCGCGAAAGGCCCCCACCGGGCCGCACCCCGCCGCGAAGCCTTCATGAACGGCGTCTGAGAGACCGGCCCGACCTGCGCGAAGGTTCCTTATATCGGGCAAACGCGGTTCTCGCGGCGTTCTCAGCGGGCCCTCAGCCGACTCTCATGGTCGCGGGACAAGCTAAATGTCATGACCGAGAGCCTCCGCCGCAGCGGCGAGTACGAGAACCCGCAGGGTCCCCAGGGTGACGCCTACCAGGGCGCGTACCCCCAGCAGCAGTACGCCTCCGCTCCCGTGAACCCGGAATGGCCGCCGCCGCCGGCCCACCAGCCGACTCCGCACACGGCCCCGGAACCGCACTCGGTCCACGCGAAGCAGAAGCGCACCGGGGGCCCGATAGCCCTGCTCGCCGCGGTCGCGATCGTCGCGGCGGCCGTGGGCGGCGGCACCGCCTACGCCTTCCAGGAGCTGACCGGCAAGAGCGACGCGGTCTCCTCCAGCACCACCACCAGCGTGGTGCCCTCCAGCAAGAAGGGCGACGTCGCCACGATCGCCGCCGCCGTCAGCCCGAGCGTCGTGGAGATCACCGCCACCCTCGACAACGGCACCTCCACCGGCTCCGGCGTCGTCATCAGCCGCAACGGCGAGATCGTCACCAACAACCACGTGATCTCCGGCGCCCAGAGCATCAAGGCGACGACCAGCACCGGCAAGACCTACACCGCCGAGGTCGTCGGCACCGACAGCGCCAAGGACCTCGCCCTCGTCAAGCTCCAGGGCGCCTCCGGCCTCAAGGCCGCCGCCCTCGGCAACTCCAACGGCGTCCAGGTCGGTGACACGGTCGTCGCGATCGGCTCCCCCGAGGGCCTCAGCGGCACCGTCACCAGCGGCATCGTCTCCGCGCTCGACCGGGACGTGACCGTCGCCACCGACGAGGGCCAGGACCAGCAGAGCCAGGGCGGCGACGGCCAGTGGCCGTTCTCCTTCGGCGGCCGCCAGTTCAACGGGGACACGGGCTCGTCCACGACGACCTACAAGGCGATCCAGACCGACGCCTCGCTGAACCCCGGCAACTCCGGCGGCGCGCTGATCGACGCCGGCGGCAACATCATCGGCATCAACTCGGCAATGTACTCGGCCAGTTCGAGCTCCTCGTCGTCCTCCTCGGACGCGGGCAGCGTCGGCCTCGGCTTCGCCATCCCGATCAACACCGTCAAGTCCGACCTCGCCAAGCTGCGAGCGGGCTCCACCAGCTGAAGAACGGCACCACGAGCACACAACGATCACACCGAACGCAAGGGAGAACGTCATGATCGAGCAGGTTATGCACCACACGAGCGGTGACAGCCCGGCCGGCTTCGACCTCGCCCTGGAGGTGGCGTACGACCTCAGCGCGCCGACCAGGGCGGCGATGACCCCGGCACCGGCCCCGCGTACCCCGGAGATCGTGCCGGCCCCCGAGCTGATGGGGCTGCGCGTGACCGCGGACCGCCCGCACCAGCGCAAGGTGCCGCTCAGCCGCATGACCCTGGTGTGCGTGTAGGGGCACGTACCACCCCACCGGCGTGCATACCAGACAGCCCGGAAACATGCGAGGCTGTGACGCGCCACCCCACCCCCGAACTCCACACCCCGAGGAATCGCGAGCGATGAGCCCCGCAGAAGGCGACCGTGACCCCCAGCGCATCCTGATCGTCGACGACGAGCCGGCCGTGCGCGAGGCCCTCCAGCGCAGCCTCGCCTTCGAGGGATACGAGACCGAGGTCGCCGTCGACGGGGCGGACGCGCTGGAGAAGGCCACGGCCTACAAGCCGGACCTGATCGTCCTCGACATCCAGATGCCGCGGATGGACGGCATGACAGCGGCCCGCCGGATCCGCGGGGCGGGTGACACCACCCCGATCCTGATGCTGACGGCCCGCGACACGGTGGGCGACCGCGTGACCGGGCTCGACGCCGGGGCGGACGACTACCTGGTCAAGCCCTTCGAACTCGACGAACTCTTCGCCCGCATCCGTGCCCTCCTGCGCCGCATCTCCTACGCGGGCACCCTCGCCGAAGGCGGCCAGGAGGACGACGCGCTCACCTTCGCCGACCTGCGCATGGACCTGGCGACACGCGAGGTCACCCGGGCCGGCCGGCAGGTGGAGCTGACCCGCACGGAGTTCACGCTCCTGGAGATGTTCATGGCCCACCCGCGCCAGGTCCTCACCCGCGAGCAGATCCTCAAGGCCGTGTGGGGCTTCGACTTCGAGCCCTCCTCCAACTCCCTGGACGTCTACGTCATGTACCTCCGCCGCAAGACCGAGGCCGGCAGCGAGCCCCGCCTCGTGCACACCGTGCGCGGTGTCGGGTACGTCCTGCGCCAGGGCGGCGCCGAGTGACCGGCCTCACCCGCCGCCTGCGCACCCTCCCGATCCGGGCCCGCCTGTCCATGCTGGTCGCGGCGGCCGTCGCGTTCGCGGTGGCGGCGGTGTCGGTGACGTGCTGGTTCATCGTGCAGGGGAAGCTCTACGAACAGCTGGACAACGACCTGGGCAAGGGGCTGCTGCACGGGCCACCTCAGTACCCGGCGGGACAGCTGCGCAACACGCTCCTGGCCTGTACGGACACAGTGCCCGAGGACGAAGGCTTCCGGAGGAACTACGGCCAGCTGGTCACGGAGGACGGCAAGATCTGTCTGTTCGGGGACTCGACCGGCAAGATCAAGGTCACCCGGGCCGACGAGGAAGTCATCAAGGCCGGGAACCTCCGTCAGCTCAACTTCCGTAACGGCACGGACGGAGACGGCAACGAGCTGCGCGTGATGACCCTGTCCCTGGCCACTCAGACCGACACCCTTCAGCGGGGCCCCAACGTCGGACTCGTCGTCGCCGTCCCCCTGCAGAACACCCAGAAGACCCTCAACGACCTCGCCCTGATCCTGCTCCTCGTCTCCGGCATCGGAGTCGTGGGGGCCGGTGCCGCCGGGCTCGCGGTCGCGCGGGCCGGGCTGCGGCCCGTGGACGAGCTGACCGACGCCGTGGAACACGTCGCCCGGACCGAGGACCTGAGCATCCGCATCCCGGTGGAGGAGGACGCGGACGACGAGATCGCGCGGCTGTCCCGGTCGTTCAACTCGATGACGACCTCGCTCGCGAGCTCCCGGGAACTCCAGCAGCAGCTCATCGCCGACGCCGGTCACGAACTCCGCACCCCCCTCACCTCCCTCCGCACGAACATAGAACTCCTCACCCGCAGCGAGGAGACGGGCCGCCCGATCCCCGCGGCGGACCGCAAGGCACTGCTGGCCTCGGTGAAGGCGCAGATGACGGAGCTGGCGTCGCTGATCGGCGACCTCCAGGAGCTGTCCCGGTCGGAGGGCCAGCGCGGCGAACGCGTACAGGTGGTGGCCCTTCAGGACACCGTCGAGGCCGCCCTGGTCCGTGCCCGCCTGCGCGGTCCGGAGCTGAAGATCACGGCCGACGTCAAGCCGTGGTTCGTCCGCGCCGAGCCCTCCGCCCTGGAACGGGCGATCGTCAACATCCTCGACAACGCGGTGAAGTTCAGCCCCGAGGGCGGCACCGTCGACGTCGCCCTGGACCAGGGTGTCCTCACCGTCCGCGACCACGGCCCCGGTATCCCGGAGGACGAACTC
Source organism: Streptomyces sp. NPDC001068 (assembly GCF_042897315.1). Lineage (NCBI taxonomy): Bacteria > Bacillati > Actinomycetota > Actinomycetes > Kitasatosporales > Streptomycetaceae > Streptomyces > Streptomyces sp. NPDC001068. Next base: position 9,403 of record NZ_JBIAYD010000027.1, read on the forward strand.
CCGCACGTCTTCGACCGCTTCTGGCGCTCCCCGAGCGCCCGCGCGCTGCCCGGCTCCGGCCTCGGCCTCTCCATCGTGGCCCGCACGGTCCAGCAGGCCGGCGGCGACGTCACCCTGTCCCGCGCGAGCGGCGGCGGCACGGTGGCGACCGTACGGCTGCCGGGCGCGCCCACGGCTCCCCCGGAGATCTCGTAGCCGTCTCCTGACCTGCCCGAAGACCCCGCGACGAGGCGGCCTATCCTCTCCCCCAGTCGCGCACCCGTCCGGTGCGCGCGGGGAGGGGTTCGGGCGTGGACGAGGGCGGATTCGAGCGGGAGTACCGGAAGCGGCGGAGGCCACCCGGCGCGTATCTGCTGCTGCTCGGGGTGGTGCTGCTCAACGCGCTCTTCCAGGCCGGCCGGCCCGACGGCGGGGGCGGGTTCCGGTGGGGGCCGCCGGTCATGATCCTGCTGTTCGTCGTGACCCTGACGCGGGTCCTGCTGGAGCAGTACCGGGCGTACACGAGGGTCACCAGTGCCGGGATCACCGCGCGGAGCCCGCTGCGGACCCGTACCTGGGCCTGGTCCGAGGTGTACGACATCCGGGTCGAGCCGCTCCCGCGCGGCTCCGGCCGGAACGGCCCCCGGTGGTTCACCTACCTGTACGACTTCGACGGCCGCCGCTTCCTGCTCCCGCACCTCGACGACTGGCAGCTGGCCGACCCCTACGCCGAGGTCTCGGAGCTGTGCCTGACCGCGGACCCGCAGCGCAGCCTCGGCTGGGAGCAGCGCCCGGACGTCGAGGAGCGGATCCGGCGCGGGGCCCTGCGGCGCAGGGCACGGCTGTGGGGCGGGTACGGAGCCGTCGCCATGATGGTGGTGATGTTCGTGGTCAGCCTGGCGCTGGTGTTCGCGGACCGGGCGGACCATCCCTTCCTGCTGATCGTGTGCGTGCCGGTGGCCTCGGGCGTCGCGCTGAGCGCCGTACTCCAGTGGTACTGGACCACCCGGGCCGCCAACTGACCGCACAGTCAGTGGTCTTATCCTCTCCTCAGCCGCGCACCAGTTCGGTGCGGGTCTGAGGAGGGGGGCCTCGATGGGGGAGGCGACGGGCGTGGAGCGCGTGTACCGGAGACGGCGCAGACTGCCGCGGCGGTACTTCCTGGTGCTGGCCGCGATTGTGGGCGGATCGTACCTACGGATCTACACGGATGACACCGGGCTGCGTGTCTGGGGCTCGCTCCTGTTCGGGCTGCTGTTCCTGATCATCCTCGTGATGGTCCCGCTGAACCAGTACCGGGCACACACCCGGATCACGGCCCAGGGCGTCACCGCGCAGTGGGCCCTGCGCGCACGGACCTGGGCGTGGCGGGAGGTGTACGGCATCCGGGTCGAGCGGGTCCCGGGCGGCACCTCCGGGGTGACGTACCCGGACTGGGTCGTCTACCTGTACGACTTCGACGGACGCCGGTTCCCGCTGCCGCAGCTCAACAACTGGCAGCTGGACGACCCGTACGCCGAGATCACCGACATCTGCCTGACCGCCGTTCCGTACCGCGGCTTCGACTGGGAGCTGCGCCCGGCGGTCGAGGAGCAGATCGTGCGGCGGATCGCGCGGCGCAAGACGTGGTCGATGGCGGTCGGGCTGGCGATCGCGGTGGTGATCACGGCGGTCGTCGCCGTCCTGGTCTCCCACTGAACCACCGGTGCGCCGCTACCACCTGAGGATCATCGTCTCGTCCGGCACCGGTGCCGGTGCGATCGTCTCCGGGAGGGGACGGGCCAGGGCGGCGTAGGCGCCGCCCCGGGCGAGGAGTTCGGCGTGCGTGCCCGCCTCCACGAGGCGGCCGCCGTCGACGACCAGGACGCGGTCGGCGTCCGGGGCGAGGGCGAGGTCGTGCGTGATCATGATCGTCGTACGGCCCGCCATCAGCCTGCGCAGCGGGGCTGTCACCTGGCGGGCCGCGATCGCGTCCAGGCCGGCCGTCGGCTCGTCCAGGACGAGGACCGGGGCGGCTCGCAGCATCGCGCGGGCGATGGCGATCCGTTGGAGCTGGCCGCCGGAGAGGGCGGCCGTGCCGGGGGCGATACGGGTGTCGTAGCCCTCGGGGAGGGCCGCGACGAACTCGTGGGCCGCGGCGGCACGGGCCGCCTGCTCGATCTCCTCGTCCGTCGCGCCGGGACGGCCGCACCCGATGTTCTCGCGGACCGTGCCGTTGAGGATCAGGGTCTGCTGCGGGAGCAGGGCCACGTTCTCGCGGAGGAAGTCCAGGGGCACGTCCGGAAGCGGAACGCCGTCCAGGCGGATCACGCCGGCCGAGGGGTCGTAGAAGCGGGTGAGGAGCTTGGCGAGGGTGGACTTGCCGGCGCCGCTGCGGCCGGTGACCAGGACCAGTTCGCCGGGTCCGGCCGCGAGGTCGATGTCGCGGAGGGAGTCGCGGCGGGCCCCCGGGTAGCGGAAGCAGACGCCGTCGAGGACGATCCGGCCGCGCACCGGCCAGGGGCCGACCGGACGGACGGGGTCGGTGACCGCGGGCTCGGCGTCGAGGATCTCGCCGATGCGTTCCGCGCCCGCGGTGGCCGCGGTGAGGGTGAGGCCGAGCCCGCCGAGGGTGCGGACGGGCGGGTAGAGGTAGCCGAGGAAGGCCGCGAAGGCGAGCAGCTGGCCGAGGGTCATGCGGCCGGCGGAGATCTCCCAGACGCCCAGGCCGATCACGGCGAGCACGCAGAGCGTCTCGACGACCTCGACGGACTGCGCGTACATCTCGCCGAGCCGGGCGCCGCGCACGCTCGCCCGCATCCAGGCCCTGGCCTCGGTGTCGAGGCGCTTCTCCTCGTCCCGGCGGCGGTTGTAGGCCTGGGTGAGGACGATGTTGCCGAGGGACTCCTCGACCACGGAGGTGATCGCGCCGTCGGCGACCCGCTCGTCCTGGGCGGCCGTCCTGATCCGGCCGGAGAAACGGCGGGCGGCGAGCAGGAACAGGGGCGCGAGGACGAAGGTGGCCAGCGCCAGGTCCCAGCGCAGCCAGCAGGCGGCGACCGCGTAGAAGACGGCGGAGAACGCGGCGGCGACGGTGCCGACGACACCGGAGACGACCATCTGCTCGATCGCCTCGACGTCGCCGGTCAGGCGCTCCACCAGGTCGCCCCGGCGGTGGCTCTGGAAGAAGTGCGGGGGCAGGTCCTGGAGGTGCCGGAAGACCTTGGCGCGCAGCCGCAGGACGAATCTCTCGGCGGTCCAGGCGGCCAGCGAGTTGCCGAGGTAGCCGACGGACGCGCCCACCGCGGCGACCAGCAGCCAGGCACCGGCCGGTCCCCAGAAGGCGGTGAGCGAACCGGTCGCCAGGGCGTTGTCGGTGAGGTCGGCGAAGAGCAGGATCGCGGCGGTCTCGGCGAGCGCGGCCACCACCACGCAGGCGATGACCGCGACGAGCCACCTTCGGTCGCCGCGGGTCAGCGGCCAGAAGCGGCGGACGGCCACCCGGGCTTCTCTCATGGTCGACGACTCCCTTCCGTCATCCGTCCGGGCCCGGACAGGGCCGAGGCGGGGTCACCGGCACGACCGTGCTCAACCGGTGACCCCGCCTCGACGCAGGCCTGTGAATTGCTTTGAATTACGCCTGTGAATTCTTTGTCAGCGATTATCGCCGACGGGGCGACGCTTCGGCTCCGGCCTCTTCGGCGCGGGCTTCTTCGGGGCCGGAGCGGGCTTGTGGTGCTTCTTGACCGGGGCGATCTTATGGAAACTCATGCCGTTCTCCTTCGTTCTGTCGTCTGCGCCGTTCGCTTTCGACATGGAAAACATTACGTGCCGAACGGACCGAAGAAAGCCATTTTCACTGAGACCTCGATGAATTGCGACTGAGATGAATTTTCAGAAGCAATGCGGAACCAAACGCCGTCTCACACAGGTTTTACAGAGCGGAACGGAAAACGGGCCCGGTGCACGCGGGATGCGCACACCGGGCCCGTACGAAGGCCGGGGGGGTTACCGCACGACCGTGATCCGGTCCGCGGCCGGCGGCGCGAGCGGCGCCGTGGCCGAGGAGTTGGCCGTCAGGTACCGCGCCAGGGCGGACAGGTCGTCGGTGCCGACCACGTCGCCGGTGCCCTGCCCGAGGGTGGTGAAGCCGTCGCCGCCGCCCGCGAGGAAGGAGTTGGTGGCGACGCGGTAGGTGGCCGCCGGGTCGACGGGCCGGCCGTCCAGCCTCACCGAGTCGGCGACGACGCGGTCCGCGCCCGTCCTCGTCAGGTCCAGGGTGTAGGTCAGCCCCGCGGAGGGCAGCAGGATCTTCGGCGCGGCCGCGTTGGCACCGCTCACCTGCTCCTTGAGCACCTGGACGAGCTGCGCCCCGGTGAAGTCCTGGAGGTTGACGGTGTTGGCGAACGGCTGGACCGTGAAGCCCTCCGCGTAGGTCACCACCCCGTCGCCCTCGCTCCCCGTGGCCGCGTACGTCAGCCCGGCCCGCACCCCGCCCGGGTTCATGAGCGCCAGGTCGGTCTCCGGGTCCAGCTCCTTGCCGTAGGCCAGTTGCGCGTCGGCGATCAGGTCGCCCATCGGGGACTCGGTACCGGTGCTGTTGACGTCGGCCGAGATGTAGCCGATGGCGCGGTTGCCGATCGGGGCGGCGAGGGCGTTCCACTTCCCGATCAGCGCGGTCAGGTCGGGCGCCTTGGCGACGTCCCGGCTGACCACGCGGTTGGCCGACTTCACGGCCGTACGCGCGATGTCCCCGGTACGGCGGTCGTAGGTCAGCGTAGTGTCGGTGTACAGACGCCCGAAGGAGGCGGCGGAGGTGACCATGCGCGGGTTGCCGGCCGGGTCGTCGACCGTGCACACGTACGCGGTGTGGGTGTGGCCGGTGACCAGCGCGTCCACGGCCGGCGTCACGTTCTTGGCGATGTCGACGATCGGGCCGGAGATGCCGCTGCCGGCACCCGACGCGTCACAGTCGTAGTTGTAGTTGGCCGAGGCCGGGAAGCCGCCCTCGTGCACCAGCGCCACGATCGACTGGACGCCCTGGCGCTGGAGCACCTTGGCGTACTTGTTGATCGTCTCGACCTCGTCCTTGAAGGCCAGCCCCTTGACGCCGTCGGCGGAGACGATGCCCGGCGTGCCCTCCAGAGTGACGCCGATGAAGCCGATCCTGACGTCCTTCTTCTTCCAGACCCAGTACGGCTTCAGGATCGGCCGGTGCGTCTTCTCGTCGAGGACGTTGGCTGCCAGGTAGGGGAAGTCGGCGCCCTTGAACCTCTTGTCCGTGTAGCAGCCGTCGGTGGGGTGGCAGCCGCCGTTCTGCAGCCGCGCGAGTTCCCTGGCGCCCTCGTCGAACTCGTGGTTGCCGACCGTCGTCACGTCCAGGTCGAGCTTGTCGAGCGCCTCGATGGTGGGCTCGTCGTGGAAGAGCCCCGAGATCAGCGGGGAGGCGCCGACCATGTCACCGCCGGCGGCCGTGATCGAGTACGGGTTGCCCTTGCGGGCCTGCCGCAGGTGCGTGGCGAGGTACTCCACGCCGCCGGCGTCGATCGTCTTCGTCGTCCCGTCGGCCTGGGTCTCCGTCACCCGGCCCGACGAACCCGACGGCGGTTCGAGGTTGCCGTGCAGGTCGTTGAAGGAGAGCAGCTGTACGTCCTGATAGCGGCCGGGGCCGTGGTGCCCGTGCCCCTTGCCGGAGTGCGCGTCGGCGGGCAGAGCGCCCGCCAGCGCCGCGACGACGGCCAGCCCGGCGGCCGACGCGAGCAGCGCGTACGTCCGCCTTCCGGACGGTCTGGACTTCGCTTGCATGAAACCCCCTGCGGTTCTGCCGAGAAGTGGCCCGGTCCGGCGCAGCCTAGGGTCAACGCGCGTAGCACAACAGGGGGTTCATGGTTACATCTTGGTTGCCGGTTGCCCTGCCCTTTACCTTCCCGCGGTGCCCCCACTTTGCCGGTCGGGACCCGTACCCTCGTACGCATGACCAGCGACGACACCGCACGGCCGCCCCTGCACTCCCGCTCCATCGACACCTACGCCGAGCTCGCTCCGGACCAGGCCGAGGCCGTGCTGGAGCTGCTCGCGGAGGCGGCCGGCTCCGACGGCCAGCAGCCGGTGTCCGAGCAGGGCCGGATCCAGCTCCGCGGCGGCGCCCGCGAGGGCGTCTCCCACCTCCTGCTGACCGCGGGCGGTGAACTCGTCGGCTACGCCCAGCTGGAGGACACCGACCCGGTGGAGGCACCGGCCGCCGAACTCGTCGTCCACCCCGCCCACCGGGGCCACGGTCACGGCCGCGCGCTCGGCTCCGCCCTCCTCGCGGCCTCCGGCAAACGGCTGCGCGTCTGGGCGCACGGCGGCCACTCGGCGGCCCGCCACCTCGCCCAGGTGCTCGGCCTCAGCCTGTTCCGCGAACTGCGCCAGATGCGCCGCCCGTTGACCGACCTGGACCTGCCCGACCCGAAGCTCCCCGAGGGCGTGACGGTCCGCGCCTTCGTGCCCGGCCAGGACGACACGGCCTGGCTGGCCCTGAACGCGGCCGCCTTCGCGCACCACCCCGAACAGGGCTCGCTCACCCAGCGCGACCTGGACGACCGCACGGCCCAGCCCTGGTTCGACCCGGCCGGCTTCTTCCTGGCGGAGCGGGACGGCGAGCTGCTCGGCTTCCACTGGACCAAGGTCCACGACCAGGAGCGCCTCGGCGAGGTCTACGTCCTCGGCGTCTCCCCCGCCGCCCAGGGCGGCGGCCTCGGCAAGTCCCTCACCACCATCGGCCTGCGCCACCTGGCCGGCCGGGGCCTGCCGACGGCGATGCTCTACGTCGACGCCGACAACACGGCGGCGGTGGCGGTGTACGAACGCCTCGGCTTCACGACCCACGAGACGGACCTGATGTACCGCACGGAGACGTGAGGACCGTCGGCCGTGGCGGCGGCCCCTCCGCCACGGCGCCGCCGCCACGGCGCCGCCGTCAGCCGTTCCCGCAGTCTTCCGGTCCCTGGGGGACCCTCACGCCCAGCAGGCGGGCCGCCTCCGCCGCGGTCGTCCGTGACGAGGTCAGCTCGGCCCAGTGGGCCTTCACCCGGGCCGCGATCGTGTCGTGCGGAGCGCGGAACAGTTCCCGTACCACTTCGGTCGTCTGGGCCGAGACGCCCATGCTGCCGCCGTCCGGGGTGAGGACCGCGGCCGGGCCGGTGAGGCTGTCGTCGATGCGGAGCCGGCGGAAGGTGGCCTCCGGGGTGGGGTCGGTGGCGAGGGCCAGCCACATCGTCGTGACCCCGCGGGCGTCGCACATGTCGAGGGTGGCCCTCTCGTCGTGCGCCACCAGGACCCGGGCGACACCGACGGCGAACTCGGGGACCCGGTTGCCGCCCCACTGGGTGCCGACCGTGACCGTGCTCCGGGCCGAACCGGTCGTCATGGCGCCGTCGGTGGTCAGGTCGGTGATCTCCTGGATGTGCTGGCGGACGGTGAGACGCGCCGTGGCCGCCGCGCCGCCGGCCTCGGCCCGCACCCGGCGCTCCACTCCCGCCCAGTCGGCCGTCCAGCCGGCCCAGTCCGGGTAGGCGCAGTACCGGGACATCCCGCGCGCCACGCAGGTCTGGTACTTCGCCGGGTGGTCCGCCTCCGCCTTGCGGGTGGCCTGGAACGCGGCGGACGGGCCCGGGGTCTGGCCGTTCACGCCGAGGACCGTCGCGGCCAGGGCCACGGCCGTCACCCCCTGGAGCAGCCGCGTCCGGCCGCCCGCGACCATCACCGCGACGCCCGCCGCCAGCACCGTCAGTCCCGCGAGGTACAGCGCGTGCCAGCCCGCGGGGCGGCCGAGCAGCTCGCCCGGGACCGGGGTGGCGCCGGTCTCCTCCACCGCCGGCCAGAGCCACTGCACGCCGTGCACGCCGCCGGTGACACCCCCGGCGAGGGTGAGGACGGCCACCAGCGCGATCACGAACAGCACCGGGGCGGCCGCGTACGGCAGCAGTCGGGCCAGCAGCGCTCCGACCGCCCCGCAGAGCAGGACCGTCAGCGGTGCGACGGCGAGTTCGGCGAGCGAACCGTGGCCCGCCGCGCCCGGCCGCAGCGCCGCCCGGCCGAACTGGACGCCCACCAGCAGGGCCACACCTACCGCGAACGGCACCACCGACAGGACGTGCGCCAGCGTGCGCCGCGCCGGCGACACGACCACCACCGAGAGCTGCTCCTCCAGCCCGCGCCGCCGGTTCAGCACGGCGGCCCGGTGCACGCACGCCAGCAGGGCGACGCAGAGCAGCATCGGACCGCCCTGGGTGGCCCGGTCGACGTCGTGCAGGACCGGGTAGTCGTCCATGCCCTCGTCCCGGCCGAGCAACTGGTATCCGACGTAGACGAGATAGACCAGGCCGAACAGCACCACCGGTATCTGCAGGGCCAGTTGACGGGCCTCGAAGGACGCGAGGACCAGCACCGACGCGGCGCGGCGGCCGGCCTCGCGCTCCCCGGGCACCGGCGGTTTCACCAGGGTCGTCGTCATGCCGCCACCTCCGTGGTCTCGTCGTCGAGGACCAGCAGGTAGCCGTCCTCCAGGGTCGGTTCGAGCAGGTCGGCGCCGGCCGGCGGGTCGCCCACGTTGCGGTAGGCGCCGTTGCCGGTGCGCCACGCCGCCCGGGCGCCGGCGGCCCGCTCCGCGCTGCTCCACACCCGGCCCGCAGCACGCTCCGCCAGCTCGGCGGGGCTGCCGTCGAAGCGGACCCGGCCACCGGCCAGCACGATCACGTGGTGGCAGAGCATCGCCACGTCCTCGGTCTGGTGGGTGGAGAGCAGCACCGTGCGGTCCTCCCCCGCCTCCGCGACCAACTCCCTGAACCGCATCCGCTGTTCGGGGTCGAGATGGACGGTCGCCTCGTCCAGGACCAGGAGGCCGGGGTCGCCGACGAGGGCCGCGGCCAGCGCGACCCGCTGGCGCATCCCGCCGGACAGCCGCCTGATGCGCACGGAGCGCGCGTCGGCGAGCCCGACCCGGTCCAGGACCCTCCGTACCTCGCGATGCCGTTCGGCGCGGCCGGTCAGCTCCTTGAGGACGGCCACGTAGTCGACAAACTCGAAGGCCGTGAAGTCCGGGTGGAATCCGGGGGTCTGCGGAAGGTAGCCGAGGGTGCGGCGCACGGCCAGCCGGCCGGCCGGAGTCGACGGGTCCTGACCGCGGACGGTGAAGCCGCCGCTGTCGGGCGGTACCACCGTGGCCAGGACCTTCAGCAGGGTCGTCTTCCCGGCGCCGTTCGGGCCCAGCAGGCCCGTCACGCCGTCCGTCAGACGCAGCGAGACGCCGTCCAGGGCCCGCGTGCCGCCGTAGCGCACGGTGAGGCCTGCGGCGGAGACAGTGGTGTTCACGAGGTACTCCAGCGATCAGGATCAGCAGGTCGAAGAGCGGGAGCTCGAAGGGCGGGAGCTCGAAGGGCGGGAGGTCGTAGGACGGGAGCTCGAAGGGGCGGCCGGGTGCCGGGTCAGCCGGGCCTGACGTCGAAGCGCTCTCGCGCCTGGTGCAGGAGGAAGATCGCCAGCGCGGCCAGGACGGCGGCCACCGACTGTCCCGCCGCCGTGAACACGACCGGCATGTCCGCCGGATGCCGCGCGGCCAGCGCCATCAGCAGCGTCCAGGCACCGCCGACCAGGCCGGGGCCGAGCAGCGGGCCCAGCCGCGCGGAGAGCGCCAGGCCGGCCGCGGTGAGCGCGAGCGCGGGCAGCAGCCAGGCGAAGGCGAGCAGGCCGAACCCGGGCAGGGCCAGCGCGGCGAGGCAGTCGAGGCCGAGCGAGGCGGCCAGCGCGGCCACCGTCCTGATCATCAGCAGCCGGAAGCCGTGCGTCGGGGTGACCGCCGCGATCTCGTGCATCGGATCGAGGGCCGGTCCGTACGACAGCGCCACCGCGGCCAGCGGAAGGAGCGGCGCCAGCGCCAGGAACAGGGCCGGGGCGTCCACCACGCGCACCACGGTGACGGTCGCCGCCAGCACGAACGCGACCGACGCCAGCCAGGAGCGGCGCAGCACCGGGGTCGCGGTGAGCAGCCGCGCGGTGTGCTCGCCGACGCCCAGCCGGGTCAGCAGCCGTTCGCCCGGTCCCGGCCGCGGCGCGTCCAGTTCGGCGTCCAGCCGGTCCCAGCCGGCGTCCAGCGCGACCGGGTCGCACACCGCGGCGAGCACCGCACGGCACTCGGCGCAGGCGCCGACGTGGGTGTCGGCCGACCACAGCAGCGGCGGCGCCAGTTCGCCGCGCGCGTAGGCCCGCAGGTCCTCCTCGGACACGTGCCAGGTCATGCCAACTCCTCCCGCAGCCGCTTGCGGGCCCGCATCGCCCGTGTCTTGACCGTGCCCGGCGGGATGCCGAGCAGGACCGCCGCCTCCCGGGTGGTGAGCCCGTCGATCACCGTCGCCTGGAGTACCGCCCGCAACTCCGGCGAGAGCCGGACCAGGGCCCCGGCGAGGTCCCCGTGCTCCACCCCCGCGAGCACGCGTTCCTCCGCCGAGGCCTCGTCCCGGTGCCGCAGCCGTGCCAGCGCCTGCCGCAGCCGGCCCCGGGCCCCGTCGCCGCGCACCGCGTCCACCAGCCGCCGCGACCCGATCCGCCAGAGCCACCCGGCGGCGTCGCCGTCCTCGTGGTAGCGGGCCGTGCCGCGCCACACCGCGAGGAACGTCTCCTGCACGACGTCGTCGACGAGCGCCGGGTCGGCGCACCGGCCGCGCAGGCGCACGGTCAGCCACGGCGCGTACCGCCGGTACAGCTCCTCGAAGGCGCGCCGGTCGGAGTCCGCGGCGATCGCCCGCAGCAGCTCCCCGTCGCTTCTCGTTCCGCTCACGTCCCCTCATCGCACGAGCCCGGCCGATCGGTTCACGAAGATCCGCCTTGACTTTCCGAGCCGTCTTCCACCACCCTTTCACTACTCAATTAGTGAAAGGGTGGTTGTACGGGTGGTCGAGTACCGCATCGACCGGCGCTCCGGCGTCGCCACCTACGTCCAGATCGTCCAGCAGACCAAACAGGCGCTCCGCCTCGGCCACCTCCGGCCGGGCGACAGGCTGCCGACCGCACGCGAGGTGGTCGAGGCCACCGCCATCAACCCCAACACCGTCCTGAAGGCATACCGGGAGCTGGAACGGGAGGGGCTGGTCGAGGCCCGGCGAGGCCTCGGCACGTTCGTCAAACGGGCCCTGGGAACCGCCACGGCCGAGTCCCCGCTGCACGGGGAGCTGGCCGACTGGGCGGTCCGGGCCCGGGAGTCCGGCCTGGACCGGGACGACGTGGCCGCGCTCTTCACCGCCGTACTCGAGAAGCACTTCACCCCGGTGGAGCGGGACTTCGCCGTGCCCGAGAAGCACTTCCAAGGAGAGAGTTCATGACCGACACCGCGATAGCGGCCACCGCGCTCGGCAAGCGGTTCGGCCGCCGCGGGGGCTGGGCGCTGCGCGACTGCGGCTTCCGGCTGCCGACCGGCCGCGTGTGCGCCGTCGTAGGCCCCAACGGGGCGGGCAAGTCCACCCTGCTGGCGCTCGCCGCCGGCCTGCTGGGCCCCACCGAGGGCGAGCTGACCGTCCTCGGCACCACCCCGGGCCGGGCGCGCGACCGGATCGGTTACGTCGCCCAGGACAAGCCGCTGTACCCGCAGCTCACCGTCGCCGAGACGCTCCGGATGGGCGCCGGCCTCAACCCGGAGCGCTGGGACGCGGCCGCCGCCGAACACGTGGTGGCCGCCGGCGGCCTGGACCCGAAGTCCCGGGTCCGCGCCCTCTCCGGCGGCCAGCGCACCCGGGTCGCGCTCGCCCTCGCGCTCGGCAAGCGGCCGGAACTGCTGATCCTGGACGAGCCGATGGCCGACCTGGACCCGCTGGCCCGGCACGAACTGATGGGCCTGCTGATGGTGGAGGCGGCCCGGCACGGCACCACCATCGCGATGTCCTCGCACGTGGTCGCCGAGCTGGAGGACTCCTGCGACCACCTGCTGCTGATCGGCGGCGGCCGGGTCCGGCTGGCGGGCGAGATCGACGACCTGCTCGCCGCCCACACCCGGGTCTCCGCGCCCGCGGACACCGACCTCGCCCCGCACACCGTCGTGGACTCCCGCACCACCGGCCGGCAGCTCAGCGCCCTGGTCCGCCCCGCGGGCCCGCTGCCCGCCGACTGGCACACCGGCAGCCCCTCCCTGGAGGAGCTGGTCCTCGCCCATCTCCGCAACCCCGAGGCCCCGGCCCTGACCGCGGTGGAGGCCACCGTATGACCACCCTGACCGCATCCGCGCCCGCGCCGGCCGCCCGGGCCCACCTCGCCCGCTGGGTGGTGCACCTGCACCGCTCCGCGCTGTACGTCTGGACGGGTCTGGTCCTGGCCCTCACCGTCCTGCTCCTCCTGCTGCACGGCCCGCTGACCGACGCGGCGGCCGACGCCTGGCGCCACTACGACGCCTGCACCCCCGAGCACCAGTGCCGGTACGACCAGAACGCGATCCTGCGCTACAAGGACTGGTACAACTACGCCACCCTGGCCGTGGCCGCGATCCCCCTCCTGGCGGCCGCCTGGGCCGGCGGCGCGTTCGGCAAGGAGCTGGAGTCCGGCACCGCCAGGCTGGCCTGGACCCAGTCCAGTACACCCGTGCGCTGGCTGGCCGTCCGGCTCGCGGTGCCCGCCGCGGCCGTCGCCGCCGGGACCGCGCTGCTGGTGTGGCTGCACCACCTGGCCTGGGCCGCGGGCCACGAGCGCGTCGACACCGCCAAGGAGTGGTACGACGTCTGGACCTTCCACACCAACGGGCCGACCCTCGTCGCCCTGGTCCTCTGCGGCCTGGCCGCCGGCGCCCTGACCGGCCTGCTGTCCCGCCGCACCCTGCCCGGCCTCGGCCTCGGCCTGCTCCTCACCGGCGCGCTCTGGGCCGTGGTCCAGGTGCTCATGCCCCGCCTGTGGCCCTCGGGGACCCGCACCGGACAGGCCGTGTTCGACCTCCCCCACACCACCTGGACCTGGCGGTCGAGCACGCTCGCCGGCGACGTCCCCCGCGGCGACTACCACCCCGCCTCGCACTACTGGCCGCTGCAGCTGACCACCAGCGCCCTGCTGCTCGCCGTGGCGGCCCTGCTGACCCTGGGCTGCTTCCTGGCGCTGCGCCGCCTGACCGGAAAGACCGCCTCCTGATGCCCGCCGTGTCCACCACCGCCCCCGCCGCCACCCCCGCGTCCGCGCAGCGCTCGCTGCGCCGGCTGCACCGCCCGGCCCTGCTCGTGTGGTCCGCCTTCGCGCTGCTCGTCACCGGCTGGCTGCTGTGGCTGCACCTCTCCGAGGTACCCGCCGAGCGGGCCTGCCAGGGCTTCCACCACTCCGCCGACGGCGACCTCCCCGGCTGCGACTACTCGGCGCTCACCGACGCCGGCAACCTCTTCAACTTCCTCGGCGAGGTCCTCGGCTACGCCCCCGTCGCCGTGGCCGCCTGGGCGGGCGGCGCGCTGACCGGCCGGGAACTGGAGTCCGGCACCGCCAAGCTGGCCTGGACCCAGTCCCTCTCCCCGGCCCGCTGGCTGACCGGGAAGCTGACCGCGGCCGCCCTGCCGCTCCTGGCCGGGGGCGGCCTGCTGGCACTGGTCTTCGGCTGGGCGTGGACCTCGGACCAGGACGCACTGGTCACCGACTGGACCTGGGACCGGGTCTTCATCCCGCGCGGCCCGCTGCTGCCCGCCCTGCTGCTGCTCGGCCTCGCCGTCGGCGCGCTCGCCGGGATCGCCCTGCGCCGCACCCTGCCGGCGCTGGCCGCGGCCGCCGCCGTGACGCTGGCGGTCAGGCTGTACCTGCGCACGGCCTGGCAGCCGCTGCACGGCCCCCTGCACGGTTTCTGGCCGGTTCACCTGGCGGCCACCGCCATGGTGCTCGTCCTGACCGCGGCGGCCCTCATCGGCTCGTTCTCCCTCTTGCGCCGCCGGACCCGCTGAGGGACCGTCTGACCCGTGTGTCCCTCCGCCGGCGGAAGGGCGCACGGGAGCCGTGGGAAGCTCGTACCCGATCGTCGCTTTCGTGATCCCGAAGGACGTCACGGCCCGATCTTCGACGTCCGTGAGCCCCTCGCAGCTATCCCATACGCCATGTCCTCTTAACCATTGGTTCAGGCTGGCTTGCGACGCTCAGCCAATGAAGCCCGCCGTGCCAGAGCCGTCGCCGCCCCCGCCGGGGTCCGCGGGAAACGGGGTCGTTCAACTCCCACCCGCACGTTCCGACGCGCCCGTCACGCCCCGGGCGCGGAACAATGGGGTCATGAGTCAGCAGAACGCCCAGGCAGAGGTCCAGCACGCACAGCCCTCCGTGGGCTCCATAGCGGCACACCGCCCGCACACCGTGGCCGCCGCGGTCTCCGACCTGGAACCCGACATCGACGCGGACCTCGACGCGTACGAGGAGTCCCCGTACGACGGGCCCCAACTGCCCCAGGGCCGCTTCCTCGACCGGGAACGCAGCTGGCTCGCGTTCAACGAGCGGGTCCTGGAACTCGCCGAGGACCCGAACACGCCCCTGCTGGAGCGGGCCAACTTCCTGGCGATCTTCGCCAGCAACCTGGACGAGTTCTTCATGGTCCGGGTGGCCGGCCTCAAGCGCCGCATCGCCACCGGCGTCGCCACCCGGTCGGCCTCCGGGCTGCAGCCCCGCGAGGTGCTGGAGATGATCTGGGCCCGCTCCCGCGAGCTGATGGCCCGGCACGCCGCCTGCTACCACGAGGACATCGCCCCCGCGCTCGCCGAGGAGGGCATCCACCTGGTCCGCTGGTCCGAGCTGACCGAGAAGGAGCAGGCGCGGCTCTTCACGCTCTTCCGGCACCAGATCTTCCCGGTCCTGACCCCCCTGGCGGTCGACCCGGCGCACCCCTTCCCGTACATCTCGGGCCTCTCCCTGAACCTGGCCGTGGTGGTACGCAACCCGGTCAGCGGCCACAAGCACTTCGCCCGGGTCAAGGTGCCGCCGTCGCTGTCCCGCTTCCTGGAGAGCAGCGCGGGCCGGTACGTCCCGATCGAGGACGTCATCGGCGCCCACCTGGAGGAACTGTTCCCGGGCATGGAGGTCGTGGAGCACCACGCCTTCCGCCTCACCAGGAACGAGGACCTGGAGGTCGAGGAGGACGACGCCGAGAACCTGCTCCAGGCCCTGGAGAAGGAGCTCATGCGGCGCCGCTTCGGGCCGCCGGTGCGCCTGGAGGTCGAGGAGTCCATCGACCGCGAGGTCCTCGACCTGCTGGTCCGCGAGCTGAAGGTGTCCGAGGCCGAGGTATACCCGCTGCCCGGCCCGCTCGACCTGACCGGCCTGTTCCGCATCCACGGCCTGGACCGCCCGGAGCTGAAGTACCGCAAGTTCATCGCGGGCACCCACCGCGATCTCGCGGAGGTCGAGTCGGCGTCCGCGCCCGACATCTTCGCCGCCCTGCGCGAGCGGGACGTCCTGCTGCACCACCCGTACGACAGCTTCTCCACCTCCGTGCAGGCCTTCATCGAGCAGGCCGCCGAGGACCCGGACGTCCTCGCCATCAAGCAGACCCTGTACCGGACCTCCGGCGACTCCCCGATCGTCAACGCGCTCGTCGACGCCGCAGAGGCCGGCAAGCAGGTCCTCGTCCTGGTCGAGATCAAGGCCCGCTTCGACGAGCACGCCAACATCAAGTGGGCCAAGCGCCTGGAAGAGGCCGGCTGCCACGTCGTCTACGGCCTGGTGGGCCTGAAGACGCACTGCAAGCTGTCCCTGGTGGTCCGCCAGGAGGGCGAGACGCTCCGCCGCTACAGCCACGTCGGCACCGGCAACTACCACCCGAAGACGGCCCGGCTCTACGAGGACCTCGGCCTGCTCACCGCCGACAGCCAGGTCGGCGCGGACCTGTCGGACCTGTTCAACCGGCTCTCCGGCTACTCGCGCCGGGAGACCTACCGCCGCCTGCTGGTGGCGCCCAAGTCGCTGCGCGACGGACTGATCGCGCGGATCAACAAGGAAGTACAGCACCACCGGGCCGGCCGTCCCGCGTTCATCCGCATCAAGGTCAACTCGATGGTCGACGAGGCGATCATCGACGCCCTGTACCGCGCGTCCATGGCGGGCGTGCCGGTCGACATCTGGGTCCGCGGCATCTGCGCGATCCGGCCGGGCGTGGCGGGCCTGTCGGAGAACGTCAGGGTCCGCTCGATCCTCGGCCGCTTCCTGGAGCACTCCCGGGTCTTCGCCTTCGGCAACGGCGGCGAGCCCGAGGTGTGGATAGGCAGCGCCGACATGATGCACCGCAACCTCGACCGCCGGATAGAGGCGCTGGTCCGGGTCACCGATCCGGGCCACCGGGCCTCGATCAGCCGGCTCCTCGAAACCGGTATGTCCGATTCCACCTCCTCCTGGCACCTGGGTGCGGACGGCGAGTGGACCCGGCACGCGACCGACGCGGACGGACAGCCCCTGCGCAACGTCCAGGAGATGCTCATAGACGCCCGGAGGCGCCGGCGTGGCACAGCAACACCTTGAACCGACGGACCCGACGGCCCGGGTGGTGACCGGGGACGCCCTCGCGGGCTACCTGCGCGCCCAGGCCACGGAGTTCCTCCGCGCGCTGCGCCTGCACCGGGAGACCGGGACGGCCGGCACCGCGGAGGAGTCCGTCGACGCGGCCCGCGCGCTGCGCCGCTCGGCCCGGCGCATCAGCGGCAGCCTGCACACCTTCCGTCCGCTGCTGGAAGCCGACTGGTCGGAGGAGATCCGCCCGGAACTTGCCTGGCTGTCGGGCACGTTGGGCCTGGAGCACGCCTACGAGGCACGACTGGAACGTCTGTTGCTGGCGCTCCACCGGCTCTCCGGCTCGACCAGCCTGCCCAGTCAGGCCACTTCGGAGACGGCGGCCGAGCGCGGCAACCTCACCGTCGGCGCCGCCAAGGCCGGCGCCCTGCTCGACCGCCAGCTCACCCTCGCCCGCACCCGGGCCCACTCCACGGCCCTCCAGGCGCTCGGCTCCTCCCGCTTCCACGCGGTCGCCGACAAGGTGGCGGTACTGGCCAGCGAGGTCCCGCTCACCGGCGCGGCACCCGCCACGGACCTGCGCCCCCTCTCCTCGGCGGCCGAGGAGCGGCTCACCGACGCCATCGCGGCCCTGCCCCTGGTCACGGCCGGCCACCCGTACAACGCGGAGGCCCTGGTCCACGGCCTGTCCCCGGACCCGTCCCCGCACCCCCAGGACGGGCCGTGGCACCAGGTCCGCCTCCTGCTGCGCCTGCACCGCTACGCCCGCGAGGTGCTGTGCGGGCAGGGCGCCCCGGTGGACGTACGGCTGCTCGCGGCGGGCCAGGCCCTGAACCGGCACCGCGACGCCTCCGAGGCGGCGGCCGCCGCGGCCGCCGCCGCCCGCACCCCGCGCATCGCGCCGGCGACCGCCTACGCCCTCGGCGTCCTCCACGCCGACCAGCGCCACGAGGTGGAGGCGGCCCGGTTCGTCTTCCAGCAGGCGTGGCAGAAGCAGCGGGTGGAGGCGGTGTGAACGGCACCCCGGTGCTGGCGGCCGGCTGCGTCCTGTGGCGCCGCTCGCCGGTGGACGGGGACCTCGAGGTCTGCCTCGTCCACCGCCCCAAGTACGACGACTGGTCCCACCCCAAGGGCAAGCTGAAGCGCGGCGAGGACGCGGTCACCGGGGCCCTGCGCGAGGTGGCGGAGGAGACCGGCTACGCCGCGCTGCTCGGCGGCGAACTGTCCACGGCCCTCTACTACGCCAACGACCGCCCCAAGCAGGTCCGTTACTGGGCGGGGGAAGCAGGAGAGGGCCACTTCACCCCGAACCACGAGGTGGACCGGATCCTGTGGCTCCGCCCGGCGGCGGCCCGGCAGCGCCTGACCCAGCCGAGGGACGCCGAACTGGTCGACGAGCTGCTCGCCTCGCTGCACAACACCCCTTAGGCGAGGGAACCCCCAGGCGCCCTGCTCAGCCGCCCCCGCTCACATGCCCCGCCCCGTCGGTGCGCGCGAGGCTGCGCGCCCGACGCGCCGGCCCCCGCCACCCGCACGTACACCGCGCGTAACAGAACGGTCCGTGTTCGACCAGTTCCGTATCGTGCTCCTGCCGCTGCGCAGCCCGACCGGAAGCGTTCCTCTCCACCACTCGGACAACGTTACCCACGCCCGGTAAAGGCCGGGTGTGCGTGACGGGCCCACCCACCCCTCGTTAAGCGGAACGACAGGGGGCCCGTGACGGACGTACCGGCTGGGGGTAGGCAGGCGATGGATCGGCGGCAGCACAGGCGCGCTGGGAAGACGGCGGTCACCGTGGGGCTCGTGGTCGGCCTCGGCACGTGCGCGACCGGCTGCGGCGGGGCCGCCGCCGAAGGGGCCGGGGGCGGCACCGGCGACTCCGCGGTCACCGTCCTGCGGCACGCGGCGGACGCCCTGCGCGCCGCCGCCACCTCCAGGGTGACGACATCGATGGAGATGGCGACCGGCGGTACCCGGGTCACCATCCGCGGCAAGGGCGGGTACGACTACCGCCACCAGCTCGGCGAGCTCACCGTCGTGCTCCCGCAGGACCCGGCCGGCACGCCCGAGCACCGCCCGATCACCGAACTCCTCGCCCCGGGCGCACTGTTCATGAAGAACAGGGGAGCCGGGGTGCCCGCCGACAAGTGGGTACGGGTGGAGACCGCGAGCCTCTCCGACGGCAACCTGGTCACCGGCGGCGCGACCGACCCGTTCGCCGCGACCGAGCTGCTCCTCGGCACCCGCACCGCCATCTACCTGGGCAGGACCGAGGTCGCCGGAACCGCGGTCAGGCACTACCGGGGCACCGCCGACCTCGCGGTCGCCGCCCGCGCCGCCTCGGCCGGCAGCCGGCCGGCCCTCACCGCCGCGGCGAAAGGGTTCGCCACCGCCGAGGTCCCGTTCGACGCGTACCTCGACGACGAGGGCCGGGTCCGCAAGCTCCGGCAGCGGTTCAGCTTCGTCAACGACACCGGCAAGGGCACGGTGGCGGTCGCCTCGACGACCCTGCTCTACGACTTCGGCACCC
This sequence comes from Streptomyces sp. NPDC001068, assembly GCF_042897315.1. Taxonomy (NCBI): domain Bacteria; kingdom Bacillati; phylum Actinomycetota; class Actinomycetes; order Kitasatosporales; family Streptomycetaceae; genus Streptomyces; species Streptomyces sp. NPDC001068. The sequence continues at coordinate 28,358 of NZ_JBIAYD010000027.1, forward strand.
CGGTGGACGTAAGGTTGCCGCGTCCCCGGGACATCTACGCGGGCCGGATCGCCGAAAACCAGCCAGCGCACTAGTCCGGGATCGGCTCCGTACAACCGGTGAACTAGCCCGTCCGTGCCATGCGCGTTGTGTAGACCGCTCCCTACTCTAGGAAGTCGGTGACGGCAGAGAAGAGGTGACGCACGTGGCTCCGGTCGGCGGTACGGCAGTTCAGGACCACGTGGCCCTCGCCGAGATCGAGCTGTGCGGAGAGCTGATCATCGCCGCTTCGGCCGCCGAGGACCGGCTCAGCCTGGAGAGCATCGACGAGGTGCTGCGCGTGGCCGAGGAGCGCGAGAGCGTCTGACTTCGGCCAGGCCCGCAGGTGGGCACGCGGCCCGGACCCCTGCCCGGACCCCCCGGTCAGGTCCGCAGCAGCCTGGCGATGGCCTGGGTGGCCTCCTCCACCTTCGCGTCGATCTCCGCACCACCCTTGACCGCGGCGTCGGCGACGCAGTGCCGCAGGTGCTCCTCCAGGAGCTGCAGCGCGAACGACTGCAGGGCCTTGGTGGAGGCGGAGACCTGGGTGAGTATGTCGATGCAGTAGGTGTCCTCGTCGACCATGCGCTGCAGGCCGCGGATCTGGCCCTCGATCCGGCGCAGCCGTTTGAGGTGTTCGTCCTTCTGCTTGTGGTAGCCGTGCGTGGCCGCCGGAGCCCCGTTTCCGGAGGGCTTCGTGGCGCCGGCCTCGGTGGTCGTCATCGCGTCCTCCGCATTGCCGATACATATACCCCTGGTGGGTATATGGTAACGAACTTTGCTGGGTATAGGGCCCTCGGGACGCCCCCGTACTGATCACCATGCCCGATGGGTGACACTGGAGGACGGCCCATTAGCCGTGGCCGGATGATGCGCCTAGCATCAGCCTGACCGAAACCCATGCATACCGAGGACCCCAAGTGCGCTTTCGTCTGACCCCCAGGGAGACGAGCTTCTACGACATGTTCGCCGCGTCCGCGGACAACATCGTCACCGGCTCGAAACTCCTGATGGAACTGCTCGGGGCGGACGCGTCTGCCCGGGCCGAGATCGCGGAGCGCATGCGGGCAGCGGAACACGCGGGTGACGACGCCACGCACGCGATCTTCCACCAGCTGAACTCCTCGTTCATCACGCCCTTCGACCGCGAGGACATCTACTCCCTCGCGTCCTCCCTCGACGACATCATGGACTTCATGGAGGAGGCCGTCGACCTGGTCGTCCTCTACAACGTCGAGGAGCTGCCCAAGGGCGTCGAGCAGCAGATCGAGGTGCTGGCGCGGGCCGCGGACCTGACCGCTGAGGCCATGCCCAACCTGCGCACGATGGAGAACCTCACCGAGTACTGGATCGAGGTCAACCGTCTGGAGAACCAGGCCGACCAGATCCACCGCAAGCTCCTCGCCCACCTCTTCAACGGCAAGTACGACGCGATCGAGGTGCTGAAGCTCAAGCAGATCGTGGACGTCCTGGAAGAGGCGGCGGACGCGTTCGAGCACGTGGCGAACACGGTGGAGACCATCGCCGTCAAGGAGTCCTGAGGCGTCGATGGACACCTTCGCGCTCGTCGCGACCATCCTGGTCGCGCTCTTCTTCACGTACACGAACGGCTTCCACGACTCGGCGAACGCGATCGCCACGTCGGTGTCGACGCGTGCGCTCACGCCCCGGGCGGCGCTCGCCATGGCCGCGGTGATGAACCTGGCCGGCGCGTTCCTCGGCAACGAGGTCGCCGAGACGGTCAGCGAGGGCCTGATCAAGACACCCCAGGGTTCGACGGGGATGGGAATCCTCTTCGCCGCGCTCGTCGGCGCGATCGTCTGGAACCTCGTCACCTGGTACTTCGGGCTGCCCTCCTCGTCCTCCCACGCCCTGTTCGGCGGCCTGGTGGGCGCGGCCCTGGCCGGCGGCACACAGGTGCTCTGGAACGGCGTCCTCGACAAGATCATCATCCCGATGTTCCTGTCGCCCGTGGTCGGCCTCCTCCTCGGCTACCTGGTCATGACGGCCATCATGTGGCTGTTCCGGCGCTCCAACCCGCACAAGGCGAAGCAGGGCTTCCGCATAGCGCAGACCGTCTCCGCGGCCGGCATGGCGCTCGGGCACGGCCTCCAGGACGCCCAGAAGACGATGGGCGTCGTCTTCATGGCACTGGTGATTTCCGGCCACGCGTCGTACGGCGACGCGATCCCGGTCTGGGTCAAGATCGTCTGTGCGGTGATGCTGTCCCTGGGCACCTACGCGGGCGGCTGGCGCATCATGCGCACGCTGGGCCGCAAGATCATCGAACTGGACCCGCCCCAGGGCTTCGCGGCCGAGGCGACGGGCGCGTCGATCATGTTCACCACGGCGTTCCTCTTCAAGGCGCCGATCTCCACGACCCACGTCATCACCTCGGCCATCATGGGCGTCGGCGCGACGAAGCGCGTGAACGCGGTCCGCTGGGGTGTCGCCAAGAACATCGTCCTGGGCTGGTTCATCACCATGCCTGCGGCGGCCCTGGTGGCGGCGGCGGCCTTCGGCATCGTCGACCTGACGATCCTCTGACCGGTTTCCCGCCCACCCGACTCGGTCCACACAGGGGCAAGGCCGAAAAGCCGCACCACACCTCCGACACCGCCTCCCAAGACCCAGGGACACGAGCCCCGTCAGAGGCGCAGGCACAAGGCCCGTCGGAGGCGCAAGCCCCGTCAGGGGCGCGGGGAACTGCGCGAGCGGCCACGACGTGCCCGCGGCCGCCGTACGACACGAGCCGGCCCCCACAATCCGCGGCTCTTCCACAGCCCCGGTCCGCAGCCCCGGTCCGCAGCGGCCCCCCACCTACGACCTCGCCTCCCGGCGGACCGAGTCGGGCGGGCGGGCAGGCGGGCGGGAGGGTGGACGGGTGGGCAAAAGGACGGGCCCGCCCCCGGGAGCCAGGGGCGGGCCCTTTTGCATCCTCGCGGTGGCACCGCCATGCAGCACCGCGAGGGGTCGGTTCCGGCTTAGCCGAAGCGGCCGGAGATGTAGTCCTCGGTCGCCTGGACCGACGGGTTGGAGAAGATGCGCTCCGTGTCGTCGATCTCGATCAGCCGGCCGGGCTGGCCGACGGCGGCCAGGTTGAAGAACGCGGTGCGGTCGGAGACACGCGCGGCCTGCTGCATGTTGTGCGTCACGATGACGATCGTGAAGCGCTCCTTGAGCTCACCGATCAGGTCCTCGATGGCGAGGGTGGAGATCGGGTCCAGGGCCGAGCAGGGCTCGTCCATGAGCAGGACCTTCGGCTCGACCGCGATCGCACGGGCGATGCACAGCCGCTGCTGCTGACCACCGGAGAGACCGGAGCCCGGCTTGTTCAGGCGGTCCTTGACCTCGTTCCAGAGGTTGGCGCCCTTGAGCGACCTCTCGACGATGTCGTTGAGCTGGCTCTTCTTGAAGTTGCCGTTCAGCTTCAGACCCGCGGCCACGTTGTCGAAGATCGACATGGTGGGGAAGGGGTTCGGACGCTGGAACACCATGCCGATCTCACGGCGCACCGACACGGGGTCGATGCCGGCGCCGTAGAGGTTCTCGTCGTCCAGGAGGACCTTGCCCTCGACGCGGCCACCGGGGGTGACCTCGTGCATGCGGTTCAGCGTGCGCAGGAACGTCGACTTGCCGCAGCCGGAGGGGCCGATGAACGCCGTGACGGTGCGCGGCTCGATGTTCATCGAGATGTCGTCGATGGCCTTGTGGGAGCCGTAGTACGCGGAGAGCCCGCTTACGTCGATTCGCTTGGACATTACTTCTTCACTTCCAGGGAGTCGGTCGCTGTAGGCCGGTCAGCGACCGGTCTTCGGGGCCTTCCAGCGGGCGATGCCGCGGGCCGCCAGGTTCAGGATCATCACAAAGGCGATCAGCGTGAGCGAGGCCGCCCAGGCACGGTCGTAGCCCGCGTCGGAACCGGCGCTGTTCGCGTACTGCTGGTAGATGAACAGCGGCAGCGACGACTGCGCACCCTCGAAGGGGTTGTTGTTGATGAACGGGTTGCCGAACACCAGCAGCAGGACCGGAGCGGTCTCACCCGCGATACGGGCGATGGCCAGCATGACACCGGTGGTGATACCGCCGATGGAGGTCGGCAGGACCACCTTCAGGATCGTGCGCCACTTCGGCACGCCGAGGGCCAGCGAGGCCTCGCGCAGCTCGTTGGGGACGAGCTTGAGCATCTCCTCGGTGGAGCGGACCACGACCGGCATCATCAGGATGGCCAGGGCGAGCGATCCGGCGAAGCCGAAGGGCTGCATGTCGAAGATCAGCATGAGGCTGAGGATGAACAGACCCGCGACGATCGACGGGATACCCGTCATCACGTCCACGAAGAAGGTGACCGCCTTGGCGAGCCGGCCGCGGCCGTACTCGACGAGGTAGACCGCGGTGAGGATGCCGATCGGAGCGCCGATCAGGGTGGCGAGGCCGACCTGCTCCAGGGAGCCGATGATGGCCGCGTAGGCACCGCCGCCGGGCTGGGCGTCGGCGACCACACCCATGGAGTGGCTGAGGAAGTAGAAGTCCAGGACCTTCACACCGCGCGAGATGGTCACCCAGATCAGGGAGACCAGCGGGATGACGGCGACGATGAAGGCGACCCAGACGAGCGAGGTCGCGACCCGGTCCTTCGCCTGGCGGCGGCCCTCGACCCGGGCGGCGATGCCGTAGGTGCCGAGGATGTAGAGGACGGCGGCGATCAGGCCCCACTGGATCTTGCTGTCCAGGCCGCCGACGAGGCCGATGACCACGCCGAGGACGATGGACCCGCCGACGATGGCGTAGGGGGACCACTTGGGGAGGGTGGCGCCTTGCAGGGTGCTGGGGCGCTTGACTGCTGCGGTGCTCATGCGTTGGCCCCCGAGTACTCCGCGCGGCGCTGGATGATGTAGCGGGCCGCGCCGTTGACCAGCAGGGTGATGACGAAGAGGACCAGACCGGACGCGATGAGCGCGTCGCGGCCGTCGTCGGTCGCCTCACCGAACTTGCTGGCGATGTTCTGGGCGAAGGTTCCGCCGCCCGGGTTGAGCAGGCTGGCGTGGATGTCGAAGTCCGGGGAGAGCACGGTGGCGACGGCCATCGTCTCGCCGAGCGCGCGGCCGAGGCCGAGCATCGAGGCGGAGATCACGCCGGAGCGGCCGAAGGGCAGCACCGACATGCGGATGACCTCCCAGCGCGTGGCGCCGAGGGCGAGTGCCGCTTCCTCGTGCATCTGCGGGACCTGGCGGAAGACCTCGCGGCTCACGTTGGTGATGATCGGCAGGATCATGATCGCGAGCAGGATGCCGACGGTCAGCATCGAGCGGGGGGCGCCGCCGTCCCAGGAGAAGATCCCGGTCCAGCCGAAGTACTTGTCGAGCCAGCCGAACAGGCCGGACATGTGCGGCACCAGCACCAGCGCGCCCCACAGGCCGTACACGATGGACGGCACCGCGGCGAGCAGGTCGATCACATAGCCGATGATGCCGCCGAGCCTGCGCGGCGAGTAGTGCGTGATGAACAGCGCGATCGCGACGGCGACCGGGACCGCGAGGGCCATGGCGATGATCGAGGAGACCACCGTGCCGAAGGCCAGCACCGCGATGCCGAAGCTCGGCGGGATGACGTTGGTGTTCCACTCGAAGGTGGTGAGGAAGTTGCTGTGGTCGCGGTTGATCGCGAGGGCGGCACGGTAGGTGAGGAAGACCGCGATCGCGGCCATGATCACCAGCAGCAGGATGCCGGATCCGCGGGAGAGACCGAGGAAGACCCGGTCACCGGCGCGGGTGGCCCCCCGGGCGTTCCGCTTCTGCTGGGCGGAGCCGTGCCGTGGGGTGGGAGGAGATGCGTCTGTTGTCTGTGTAGATATGTCCATCGGGTTCTCCGGTCTGCGGAGCCGCCTGACGGGCGGCTCGGAGAAGCCGCACGCCCCGGCTCTGAGGGGCGTACGGCTCCGGGCGGCGGTGCACCGGACGGTGCGGCCGGGCCCCTGCCGGGACTCGGCCGCACTCGCGGATCTTTAGCTCAGGGCCTCGATGGTCTCGCGGACCTTGGTGATGATGTCGCTCGGAACCGGGGCGTAGTCGATCGTGGAGAGGACCTTCTGGCCGTCCTCGGAGGCGATGTAGCGCAGGAACGCCTTGGTCGCCGGGAGGGTGTCGGCCTTGTTGCCCTTGTCGCAGACGATCTCGTACGTGACCAGGGTCATCGGGTACGCACCCTCGGCCTTGGTCTTGTAGTCGAGCTGCAGCGCCATGTCCTTGCCGGTGCCGACGATCTGGGCGGCGGCGATGTCGGCGGTGGCGGACTCGGTGGACGGGGCGACCGGCTTGCTGGCACCCGTGTCGATCGAGACGGCCTTGACGCCGTCCGCGACGTAGGAGAGCTCGAAGTAGCCGATGGCGCCGGAGGTCTGCTTGACCTGCTGGGCGACACCCGCGGACTGCGGAGCGGACTGGCCGCCCTTGGCCTGCCAGGCCTTACCGCCCTCGTACTTCCAGTTGGACGGGGTGGCGGCGATCAGGTACTTGGTGAAGTTGTCCGTCGTGCCCGACTCGTCCGAGCGGTGGAACGCCTGGATCTTGAGGTCGGGGAGCTTCGCGTCGGGGTTCAGCTTCTTGATCGCGGCGTCGTTCCACTTGGTGATCTTGCTGTCGAAGATCTTCGCGATCGTCGGCGCGTCCAGGACCAGGTTGTCGACACCCGGGACGTTGTAGCCGAGGGCGATCGGGCCGCCGACCATCGGGAGGTCGATGCCCTGGCCGCCGTTGCAGACCTTCTTGGAGGCGGCGACCTCTTCCGGCTTGAGCGCCGAGTCGGAGCCGGCGAAGGCGACCTGGCCCTGCGTGAAGGCGGTCACACCGGCGCCGGAGCCGGAGCCCTTGTAGTTGATCTGCACACCGCAGGCCTGGGAGAAGGCCTTGACCCAGGCGTCGATGGCGTTCTTCTGCGCGGAGGAGCCGTCGGCGAGCAGCTGGCCCTTGGCGTCGTCGCACTTGATGGAGCTGGCGTTCGCGGAGCTCGAGGGGGTGCTCGAACCGCTGCCGCCACCGTTGTCGTCCGAGCCGCACGCCGAGAGGGTCAGGGCACCGGTGACGGCGACAGCACCGAGAGACAGGGCGCGCAGCCGGTTCTTGCGCTGAAGCTTCACTTTCGGGAGTTCCTTCCAGATGCGCCACCGTCGGCGGCGTGCGAGGTAATCGTGGCGGGGCGAGGGCCTCCTGACTGGGGATTTATGACCACTCACCGCACCGGGTAAGGCCGAAATTAGGCAGAACAGGTGAAGGCGCCGATGGCCATAGGTAAACGGAGGGTGAACCCCTGCCGTCAACCCGGTTAGGTCACGGAACGCTCACGGTGAGGGCACGCCCCGGTTCCAACTGCCGGGTTACGCGAACATTTATTCGCCGTTCGCCATCGCAGTCGTCACGAGGGCACGGCATTCATGACCCGCGCACGGGAACCCGTGTGCGACGGACGCCGTCTCGTCCCACGAAAGCCGACGAAAGGCATGGGCATGGAACGGCGTTCCTTCATATCGGGCGGGGCCGCCGCCCTCGCGGCGACCGCACTGGCCGGGTGCAGCTCCGGCGGCGCCACCGCGCCCCGCACGACCGGCGCACCGCCCGTGTCCACATCCTCCCGTACGGCGCTGAAGACCACCAGCGCAGCGGCCGCGGCCAACTGGACCGCCCTCGCCCACGCTCTGGACGGCACCCTGGTCCGCCCCGGCGACGCGAACTGGACGACGGCCCACCAGCTCTACAACACCCGCTTCGACGGGCTGAAGCCGTCCGCCGTGGCCTACGTGGCCCACGCCGACGACATCCGCACCACGCTGTCGTACGCCCAGGCCCACCACCTGAAGGTCTCGATCCGCAACGGCGGCCACTCCTACGCGGGCTACTCCTCGGGCGACGGCCGGCTGATCCTCGACGTCTCCAAGCTCAACCGCATCCGGGTGGGCGGCGGCACGGCGGTCGTCGGCGCCGGTGCCAAGCTCATCGACGTCTACCGGGGTCTCGCCGCCAAGGGCGTGACCGTCCCGGCGGGCTCCTGCCCCACGGTCGGCGTCTCCGGCCTGGTGCTGGGCGGCGGACACGGGGTCGCGTCCCGCGCCTACGGCCTGACCTGCGACAGCCTCACCCGGGCGACACTGATCACGGCGGACGGCACGCAGGTGGTCGCCGACGCGAGCAGCAACAAGGACCTCTTCTGGGCGCTGCGCGGGGCCGGCAACGGCAACTTCGGCGTCGTCACCGAGCTGCAGTTCAAGACGCATCCCACCCCGCAGGGCGTCACGGCGTACCTGACCTGGCCGTGGGCGAAGGCCGCGCAGGTCCTCAAGGCCTGGCAGGAGTGGGGGCCGTCCCAGCCGGACGAGATCTGGTCCTCCCTGCACCTGGAGAACTCGGGCAGCGGCCCGCGCGTCTCGGTGGCCTGCTTCTCGATGGGCACCTACGGCGAACTCCAGAACGCGGTCGACGCCCTCGCCCACAAGGCGGGCGCCAACGCCTCCTCCGTCTCGCTGCGCCGCCACGGCTACGAGGAGGCGATGGAGATCTACGCCGGCTGCTCCTCCTTCGCCACCGAGCCGCAGTGCCACCTGCCCGGATCCACTCCGGGCCGCTCCACGGCGGGCAAGCTGGGCCGGGAGACCTACGCGGCCCGCTCCGACTTCTTCGACCGCTCGCTCTCGACGGCCGGCATCCAGGCGGCGCTGAAGCAGATCGGCTCGGTCCGGGGCGGCGCGGGGAGCATCGCGTTCACGGCGCTCGGCGGTGCGGTCAACCGGGTCTCCCCGACGGCGACCGCGTTCGTGCACCGGCGGTCGCGGATGCTGGCCCAGTACATAGTGTCGTGGGGTGCCGGATCCTCCGGCGGCACGGGCCAGGCGTGGCTGAACGCGGCACACGCCGCGATGAAGCCGTACGCCTCCGGCGCCGCGTACCAGAACTACGCGGACCCGACGCTGACCGGCTGGAAGAAGGCGTACTACGGGGACGCGGTGACGAAGCTCGGCAAGGTGAAGCAGCAGTACGACCCGGAGCGGTTCTTCTCCTCCCCGCAGGGGCTGTAGCAGGGCTTGCGGGGATCGCGGGGGTCTTTCGGCCGCGGGTGCGTGGGGGGGCTGGTCGGCAGTTCCTCGCGCCCCTGCCGGGGCGCCGCAGTCGCGTCGGCTACGCCGCCAGGTCCCGTTCCTCGGACTCCAGCGGGGTGCGGGCCCCGGGCACCAGGCCCATCCGGGCCGCCCGCCCCCGTACGATCCACCCCACCCTCGGCGACGACTCGACCGCCTTCATCACCGGCGTCAGCAGTGCCGTGGCCAGGGGGGACAGGAGGAGGACGACGGCCGTGCCCAGGGCGAAGCCGCCCACCACGTCCGTCGGGTAGTGCACTCCCATGTACACCCGGCAGAACCCCTCCGCCAGCGCCAGGCCGATCCCCGCGAGACCGAACCTCCGGTTGGCGACGAAGAGGCCGACGCCCAGGGCCATGGTGATCGTCGCGTGGTCGCTGACGAACGAGTAGTCGGTCTTGCCGGAGACCAGGACGTCGAGTCCCTGGTGGGTGAGGAAGGGCCTCGGCCGCTCGACGAAACCGCGGATCGGCACGTTCACCAGGACGGCGGTCGCCGCCGCGAGCGGGGCCCACACCAGCGCGGCCAGGGTGCCGGCGGTGCCCTCGTCGCCCCGGCGCCGCACGGACCACCAGCACCACACCACCAGCAGGACCATCGCGACCAGCAGCCCGTACTCCCCGACGAACTCCACCGCCCGGTCGAACCAGTGCGGGGCGTCCTTGGCCAGGCCGTTGATGTCGTAGAGCAGGTCGACGTCGGGGTTGGATCCGGATTCGGCGAGTACAGCCATCGTGCCTGCGGCCCCTTCGTCGTCGTTCCGGGACGCACCTGGTGTGCGTCGCTCGCTGCCACCCCCGTGGTCGGCTACGTCAACAGGAACGCACGGCCCCCGTCACTACGTTCCACCCTCCACCGAATGATCACGCAGACGTTATCGAAGAGAGACACAAAGCCCCAGCTCAGGGGGTGGGTTATACGCTCCGTTCACACCGTGGTGGGCAACGCTTTCGCGCCATCCTCGGTGACCCGGGTGGCCCCGAAGTAGTCGGCGCCGTCGATGGGGTCGAACCGGATGACCGCCCCGGTGTACGGCGCGTCGATCATGTACCCGCCACCGACGTAGATGCCCACGTGATGGATGGCGCGGGAGTTGGCGAGGTCGGTGGAGAAGAAGACCAGATCCCCGGGGAGCAGCTCCTTGCGCGAGGGGTGCGGGCCGGCGTTGTACTGGTCGTTGGCGACCCGCGGCAGCGTGATCCCCACACTCTCGTACGCGGCCTTGGTCAGCCCGGAGCAGTCGAACCGGCCACCGTCCTGAGCTGTGCCGTTGCCGCCCCACTTGTACGGGGTGCCGAGCTTGTTCTGGGCGTACTCGATGGCGCCGGCCGCCTGCCTGGTCGGCGAGAGCCGGCTGACGGGCGCGGCGAAGCTGTCCGCGAGGGTGGTGATCGTCCTGACGTAGTTCTGCGTCTCCTTGTAGGGCGGCACACCCTTGTACCTGATGACCGCGTACGCCCCCGCGTTGTAGGCGGCGAGCATGTTGTCGGAGACGTCGCCGGGGACGTCCTTGACGTACGAGGCGAGCTGGCAGTCGTAGGAGGCCGCCGACGGGATCGCGTCGTTCGGGTCCCAGACGTCCCGGTCGCCGTCGCCGTCGCCGTCGATGCCGTGGGTGGCCCAGGTCCCCGGGATGAACTGCGCTATCCCCTGCGCGGCCGCCGCGCTCTGCGCCCTCGGGTTGAACCCGCTCTCCTGGTAGAGCTGCGCGGCGAGCAGGGCGGGGTTGATCGCGGGGCAGAGGTTGCCCCACCTCTGCACGAGCGTGGAGTAGGCGGCCGGTACCGCGCCCTTGGCCAGTGCCCTGCCGGCACCGCCGGCGCCGCCCAGCAGGTTCCCGGCGACGAGGTACACCCCGACGACGAGCAGCATGACGAAGCTCAGCCCGAGGCCGACCGCCGCGCCACCGATCACCCAAACTTTCCGCACGCCCCAACCCTCCCCCATGCCAGGGCTGTTCAACGCCATTTCGGCCGAGAGTGGCGTTATTTCGCGGCAGAAAGACGCAGCTGACGCCCTCTCACCGGGTCACGGCGTCCTCGTACAGCCCGCCGGCCTCGCTCCCGAGCACGACACTGTAGGACGTGTCGGGCGTGGAACCGCCCTGTTCGTGCCCGCCGAGCACCCCGACCACCTCGTGGTCCCCGTTCACCCACGGGCTGCCGCTGGTCCCCCCGGTGAACTCGGGACAGTCGATCCGCTGCTGGGTGGCGCCGCGGGGGACCGGCTTGTTGGTGCAACTGACGGGCACCTCGCGGGAGTCGGGGTAGCCGGTGACGGTCACGCCGGTGGCACCGGTGGCCGTGCCGCTGACGAACCGGTTGGCCCCGGTCACCTCCTCGACCCGCCGGCCGCCCAGCTCGGCCACGACGGCGAAGGCCACGTCGCTGTCCTCGTCCCGGCCCTTCGCCCACCCGTCGGGCAGGTACCGCCGGCCCACCTTCCACACCCCGTACGGCGCCTGCCCGTCCCGGTACCCCGGCACGAAGACGAGCCCGCCGGCGTCGTCCCCGTCGACGCAGTGCGCGGCGCTGACGATCAGGTCCCGCTGCGGACTGTGCACGACGGAGGCGGTGCAGAAGTGGTGGCCTGCCAGGCTGCCGGCCTCGTCGGCGCCGAACAGCGCCCCGACCCGCGCGCTCTCCGCGGTCGGCCCGACCACCGCGGTCACCCCGAACGGCCCGGGGCCGTCGTCGGCGGCCGCCACCGAGGCCGAGGTGGCGGTCAGCACGACGGCCGCGCCGAGCGCGAGCCGGCGCGGGACGGAAGAGATGCGTGAGGAGCTCTTCATCAGCCCCCACTGTGTCCCAGAAAGGTGAGAAACGACTCCCCGCTTCACTGAGATTTACCTGTGAACCACTCTGCCGTCGCGGCCCGTCCACCGTGCCCGTTGGGACCGCAAGTCTGCCCCGGAGCGCCTCGGAACCTGCCCGCGCTCCGTGCGAGCGTGGGAATGTCCGCTCGCCCGCGACCACCGGAGGAAGACATATGGGACTGGCTCGTGATGAAAGCCCCACGTCGAAGCAGGGGCGGGCCCCTCAGCGGCCGCGAGTGAGTCCCGTACCCGCCGGAACGGCCGTGCAGCGGATACTCGACCTGCAGAGCCACGCGGGGAACCAGGCGGTGGTCGAGATGCTGGGGCGCCCCGGGCAGCCGGCGGCGGAGCGGCACCGGCACGGCCCCGCGTGCGGGCACCGGTCGCAGAACTCCCCCGTCCAGCGTTCCACGGACGGCGGCACCGTGGCGCGCGCCGAGGAGGAGGACGGGCACGTCCACGACGGGGCGAGGGACACCGGTCCCGAGGGACAGAGCGCCCTGCTGGCCGCCGCCATGAACTCCTCGAGCGAGTCCCTGCCCGCCTCGGTCGTGGCGAAGGCCGGTGCCTTCTACCGGAACGACGGGTTCTCCACCACGCGCGTGCACCGTGACGCGGTGGCCCAGCGTGCCACGGCGGCGCTGGGCGCCCAGGCCATGACCGTCGGCAACCACATCTTCCTCTCCGCGGGGGCCGGGGCCGACGAGAAGCTGATCGGGCACGAACTCAGCCATGTCGACAAGAACCTCAAGGGCGTGCCCGAGACGGGCCACGGCAACGGTGCCGGAGTCACCGTCACCGACCCGCGGCAGCACTCGGAACAGGCCGCCGAGCGGGACGGCAACGCCTACGCCTCCGGGCAGGCGACCGCCCCCTCCGCCGTCGCCCGGCAGACGGTGGCGAACGGCTCGCACGGCACCGTCCAGCGGATGCCGGGAGACGGCGAACAGGCGCCGGGCGGCGGAAGCCGGATCGCCATCCAGGACCAGGCCCCGGAACTCAGCGCCGAGGACCACATCGCGTCGCTCCCCGAGGACAGCGACCAGGAGGTCTACCTGAAGCGCGGTGTGACGCCGACGCAGAAGAAGTACCTGGTGAAGGAGGTGATCCGCGGCTCGTTCATCAGCCTCCCGAAGATGCTCCGGGAACCCGACGAGAACGCCGCCAAGCCCGACCCCGAGCACGTCAAGGGGTACGTGAACCAGACCCGCAACGACGACACCGCGAAGCTGATCGAGTTCTCCACGGACTCCAAGATCGCCGCCCAGTTCGCGTCGGAGTCCCGGTTCGGGTACGTGCTCACCATCCGGATCAAGCGGAAGTACCTGGCCAAGGGCGCCACCGGCGGCGAGAACGGCTGGATCGCGCAGCAGGGCGCGCCCTACGAGATCGTCGCGGTCGACCAGCGCGACTCGACCAGGGAGGGGATCTCTCCGCTGACCGAGGAAGAGCTGCGCGCGGTGGTCAAGAAGGAGGAGATGGCCGAGTTCCTGCTCAGCGTCCAGGAGACGGACGCGCTCGCCACCTACCTGGGCCAGTTCCAGGGACCGGCCAAGGTCGCGGAGATGAAGAGGATCATGGCGCTCCGGGCGTCGGAGCTCAAGGACTAGCCGGCCGGAGTCTCCCGGGAGCGGTCACACGGCCCCGACCCCGAGCGGCCACGTCACCCCCGTCAGCTCCTCCGACAGCGTCCAGAGCCTGCGGGCCGCCACCGGATCGCTCGCCGCCGCGCTGCGGCCCGCCAGTGCCGGTGCGCCCCGCATCTCGCCGAGTCCGCTCGGTCCGACGTAGCTGGCGCCGGGCAGGTCCTGGGTCGCCGCGTAGAGCGTGGGGAGCGAGCCCGCGCGGTCGTCCTGGGCGACCAGCAGGTTGCCGAGACGCATGCCGAGCCGGGCGAGCGGGTTGGCGGTGTGGCTCTGGAGGTTGGTGGCCGCGTAGCCGGGGTGGGCGGCGAGGGCCCTGACAGCGGAACCGGCCTCGGTGAGCCGGCGCTGGAGTTCCAGGGTGAACAGCAGGTTGGCCAGCTTGGACTGGGCGTAGGCGCGGGTCGGACTGTAGGTGCCGCGCAGGTTGACGTCGTTGAAGTGGATCACGCCGTCGCCGCCGCGGTGCAGCCCGGAGGAGACCGTCACCACGCGGTCCCTCAGGTACGGCAGCAGCAGGTTGGTCAGTGCGAAGTGACCCAGGTGGTTCGTGCCGAACTGCATCTCGAAGCCGTCCCTGGTGGACTGCTCCGGGAGCATCATCACGCCGGCGTTGTTGACCAGGAGGTCCAGCGGGCGGTCCCAGGCCGCCGCGAACTCCCGTACCGAGGCCAGGTCGGCCAGGTCCAGCCGGCGCACCTCCGTGCTGCCGTTCACCCGTGCCGCGGCCGCGCTTCCGCGCTCCTGGTCGCGCACCGCGAACACCACATGTGCCCCGGACCGGGCCAGCGCGTCGGCGGCGGTGAAGCCGATGCCGCTGTTGGCACCGGTGACCACGGCCGTACGGCCGGAGAGGTCGGGGAGGTCGGACGCGTTCCACGTGCCAGTTTTCTCAGCCATGGCCGTCAATGTAGGCGTCGCCAACAATGCTGTCAATGACAACAAAGATGGCATCGTCAACAAAGCTGACGGCGGCAACATCGGGTTACGATGACCCGCATGCCGCAGAGCCGCCCCTACCACCACGGAGACCTGCGCGCCGCGCTGCTCACCAGCGCCGAGCGCACCCTGCGCGAGAAGGGCGTCGCCGCGCTGTCCCTGCGCGAGCTGGCCCGCGACATCGGTGTCAGCCACGCGGCACCCGGCCGCCACTTCAAGGACAAGCAGGCCCTGCTGGACGCCCTCGCGCTCAACGGGTACGGCCGCCTGCAGCAGGCCCTGGACGCGGTCGACGACCCGGCCGCCCCCCTGCAGCCGAGGGTCACCGCACTGGCGCGGGCCTATCTCACCTTCGCCGTGGACCACCCCGAACTGCTGGAGCTGATGTTCGCGCGCAAGCACGACCCGGAGAGTTCCGTGCAGGCCGCCGAGGTGATCGACGCGTCCCTGGGGTCCTTCACCCGCCTGGTCGCCGACGCGCAGGCCCGGGGCGAGATCGTCGAGGGCGACCCGGAGCGGCTCACCCTCGTCGCGGCCGCCGGCATCCACGGCCTGGCCGCCCTCATCGCCGGCTGCGCCCTGCCGGCCGAGGAGGCCCTGGCCTCGCTCGACGAGCACGTCCACCACATCCTGCACGGCCTGAAGCCGCGCTGACCGCTCGGAACGCCCCGGTCAAGGCCCGCCGAGGGGCCGTCAGCGGCACCCCTGGTCAACCGGACCCCAACTTCCGGCCATCCGCGGCCCAATGATCAGTAAGCCCCGGCCGTCCTTGGGTAACGCGGAAGTCAGAATTCCGAAACCCACCTTGTTGTCGCGTACCCAACAAGGTGATGGTCGTCGCGGGCCGCCGCCCCCACCGGCAACCACACCGGTGGCCCCCACCCGCAGGCCTCTGTCCCCCCTCTTCCAGGAGGCTGTACCTTGCGTACGACCACCCCCGACACCCCCCACATACGCGGCAGATGGCGCCGCGCCGGCTCGGCGGCCGCCGCCACCGCCGCCCTCCTCGTCGCGGGCCTCGGCACCGCCGCGCACGCCACCGCGGCCACCGCCCCCCACAGGGTGAGCGCCACCGCCGTCGCCGCCCAGGTCGCCAAGGCCCACGTCCGGTACGAGAAGGCGGGCTGCGGTGCCACCCCGAAGAAGGGCTTCGCCGCGTGCGACGCCCTGCGGGTCACCGGCGGCACCACCGCCTTCATGGAGAAGCAGGCCGCGCTCAAGGGCGTGGCACCGAAGACCGTGTCGCCGGACGCCGCGTCCGACTCCCCCACCGGATACGGCCCTTCGGACCTCCAGTCGGCCTACGGCCTGACCTCTGCCGCCGCCTCCGACGGCTCGGGCGAGACCGTCGCGATCGTCGACGCGTACGACGACCCGAACGCCGCCGCCGACCTCGCGACCTACCGCTCGCACTACGGCCTGCCCGCCTGCACCACGGCCGACGGCTGCTTCAAGAAGGTCTCCCAGACCGGCTCCACGACCGCACTGCCCTCGGCCGACAGCGGCTGGGCCGGCGAGGAGTCCCTCGACCTCGACATGGTCAGCGCGGTCTGCCCGAAGTGCGACATCCTGCTCGTCGAGGCGAAGTCGGCCTCCGACGCCAACCTGGGCACCGCGGTGAACGAGGCCGTCAAGCTGGGCGCCAGGTTCGTCTCCAACAGCTACGGCGGCGGCGAATCCTCCTCGGACACCTCGTACGACACGTCGTACTACAAGCACCCCGGCGTGGCCATCACGGCGAGCGCCGGCGACGAGGGCTACGGCGCCGAGTACCCGGCCGGCTCCCGTTACGTGACCGCCGTCGGCGGCACCGCCCTGAAGTCCTCCTCCAACAGCCGCGGCTGGACCGAGAGCGTCTGGCGGACCTCCAGCACCGAGGGCACCGGCTCCGGCTGCTCCGCCTACGACGCCAAGCCCGCCTGGCAGACCGACACCGGCTGCACCAAGCGCATGATCTCCGACGTCTCCGCCGTCGCCGACCCGGCCACCGGCGTCTCCGTCTACGACTCCTACGGCGCGGACGGCACCGGCTGGAACGCCTACGGCGGCACCAGCGCCTCCTCGCCGATCATCGCCTCGGTCTACGCGCTGGCCGGCACCCCGGGCAGCGGCGACTACCCGGCCCAGTACCCCTACGCGGCGGCCGGCACCCCGGCCCTGAACGACGTGACGAGCGGATCCAACGGCTCGTGCTCCACGTCCTACTTCTGCACCGCCCGGTCCGGCTACGACGGCCCGACCGGCTGGGGCACCCCGGAAGGGACCGACGCCTTCACCGGCTAGGGCCCGGCTGGACCTCCCCGTCGGGTCACGGGGAGCCGCCACCGTGAGGGGGACGTGGGGTCCCCTCGGCGGCACGCAAGAGGAAACGGGTCACGGCAGCCGGCCGTGACCCGTTTTTCCGCGCCTCCGGAGACACCCGCAACTCCCACGCACGGCCGTCGAGTCGAATCAGGCACCGGCTGAGCCTCCGTCACCACCCCCGGTGGGCCCGGCATCGGCCGAGGCCCACCGGCCGTCTCCCCCCGACCACCGTGAGAACATCGTCTCGACCCCTCACCCGACCGGCCGCCATCCAACGTGCCAGGTCATAAAAGGGGACAACGACGGAACCACACGACAGGTTCCGCTCAGGCCTCATTGCCCGGCGTGACCTGCCGTGATACACAGAGTGACCGTACGAGCCCTTCGTACGAAACCCGCCAATCGATGACGTCAAGTCGACATACTCCGGCGACGTTTTCAGCGAGAATGAGGCGTGACCTCTGCACCCGGCAGGGGCGAACGGAACTACCCACCAGGGGCGGTGACTTACGTGTTCTATGCGGCCGACAAGGGAGACATCAACACCATCATCGGCGGGATCGCTCCGGACTGGGGCCCCTTCGGCAGCCTGGGCAACGAGGCGAAGACGATGATCCAGGTGGTCATGGCCGTCGCCATCCTGCTCTGCCTCGGCATCGCCGTCTGGGGTGCCGCCAAACAGCGCATCGGCGCCACGGCCCTCCGCGACACCTTCAGCGCCGAACAGGGCAAGGGCCTCATCATCGCCGGACTGACCGGAGTCTTCATCATCGGCTCACTCGGCACCCTGTTCACGATCGTGTACGGCATGGCCGTCTAGCCGACCTGCACCTCCCTTTCCCCCGCTCCGAGGTTGCGTTTCCCTGATGTCCAGTCACCACACCGCGCCCGCGCGGGAACCAGCACGGCTACCGTCGTACTGCTACGCGTTCCGGTACGACGTGGAGGGGGAGTACGCGGCATGAGCCTCGGAGACGAGCCCGGCTACCCGGAGACGGGCCACACCCGAACCCGCCTGCCCGAGAGCGACCCGTACGGCGGCGCGTCCCGCCGCCCGGCCCGCTCCTCCTCCAGAAGCCTGGTCACGGTGGTCGGCGTGGTCGTCCTCCTGATCGCGGCCATCGCCTTCGCGAACAGGGGCGGGGGCGACGACCCGTCCTCCCCGAAGACCACCGGCGGCAACGGATCCCAGCCGAACGCCGCACCGACGGCGGCGACGGGCACGAAGCCGGTGGAGACGAAATCCACCGACGGCATCCCGACCGGCTTCGCCCACAGCGAGCAGGGTGCGGCGAGCGCGGCCGCGAACTACGCCGTGACGCTCGGGTCCACCGGCATGTTCAACAAGGACAGCCGGCACCGGATCCTCAGCGGCCTCTACACGTCCACCGCGGCGAACGACCTCCAGGGCGCCTTGGACACCGCGTACTCGGCGACCTTCCTGAGCAAGCTGGGCCTGGACGCCAACGGAAATCCCCCGCAGGGCAGCACCTTCGTCTCACGCACGGTACCGGTGGGAACCAAGGCCCAGCAGTACGGCGACAGCAACGCCAAGATCTCCGTCTGGTACATGGGCCTCATCGGCATGTCGGGCAACTCCTCGACGAATCCCGTCACCACCACCTGGAAGACCTGGACCTTCGACCTCCAGTGGACCGACGGCGACTGGAAGATCAGCGCGGACACGCAGACGGACGGGCCGGCGCCGGTTCCCGGCGACGACCAGGCCGCGACATCCGACGAGATCAGCAAGGCCGTCGAGCAGTACGGAGGGTTCACTTATGCCCGGTAGCCCACGTCGCGCCCTCAAGATCGCAGGCGTGCTGACCGCCGTGCAGGCAACCGCTGTCCTGCTGGCCACTCGTGCTGTGGCGGCCCCCTCTCCCACGCCCGCCGCAACGTCGAGCGGCGACTCCTGCGGCCTGCTGATCGGTCCCGCCAAGGACTACTGCGAGAAGGGCAGCAACGGTGGTGGCGGTTCCACCACCGACCCCCTCACCTCCACCCTCGACCCCCTCTCCTCGCTCGCCCAGGGCTGCGCCAAGGCCGCCTCCTGGACCGTGGACGTGCTCAGCAACGCCGTGAAGGACACCGCCAGCGTCGACTTCACGAACAGCGCGTTCCTCAAGCAGTACGCCCTCGTGTTCGCCGCGTCGACGATCCTCACCCTTCTCCTGTGGCTCCTGGCCGTCGCCAAGCGCGCGGTGCGAGGCGTCCCCCTCAGCACCGCGATCTCGGAAGCCGTCGGCTTCCTCTGGCTGACCGTGCTCGCGTCCGCCTTCACCCCCCTCATCCTCTACACCGTCGTATCGGCGACGGACGCCGTCACCGACGTGCTCGCGAAAGGCACCGGCGACCAGACCGACGTGTTCTTCGGCACCTTCTCGCAGGCACTGAAGAAGGGCGACGACATCGGCGGCGGCCCGATCATGCTGATCATCGTGTCGCTCGTGTCGATCCTCGCGGCCGGTGTCCTCTACCTGGAACTGTTCCTGCGGGCCGTCCTCCTGTACGTCGGCGCCCTGCTCGGGGTCGTCGTGTACTCGGGGCTCGTGGACAAGAACCTCTGGGGCCACGTCCGCCGCTGGGCCGGCATCATGATCGCCGTGATCCTGGTGAAGCCGGTGATCGTGATAGTGCTCGGCCTGGCCGGAGCACTCGCCGCGGACAACGGCCCTGACTCGCTGGCCGCCGTCGTCTCCGGCCTCGCCATCATCCTGCTCGCCATCTTCGCCAGCGCGATGATCTACCGCTTCGTCCCCGGCTTCGGCGACGAGATCGCCGCCGGCCGCAACAACCGCATCATGTCCGGCGCCGAGGGCAAGGCCGCCGCGGTCATCAGCAGCCCCGCCAACCTGGTGGCCCAGGGCATCAGGACGCACAGCGCCCGCGCGGACAACAACGGCGGCGGAGGCGGCGGTTCCGGCTCCTCCGGTGCCCGCCCGTCCAACCCCGCCTCGGGCGGCGTCGCCGCACACAGCACGCGCACCCCGAACAGTGGTGGCGGCGGATCTGTCCCCTCCGCCGCACCCGCACCCCGCGCGCCCAGCCCGCTGAACACCCCGCACGCCGGCAACACCCGCAACAACAGCTCGGGAGGTGAAGGGCGTTGACGACCGAGTCCCACCTGTCCCATCCGGTCACGCCCCGCCGTACGTATCTGATCGGCCGCGCCCGGCCGAACGCGATCGTCGGCCGGAACCGTGAATCCGGCGAGATCGTGCTGATCATCGCGGGCGCGTTCCTCGGCATGATGTGCGGACTCCTCGTCCCGGTCCTCTCCCTGCGGATCGTGCTCCTCATGGGCTTCCCCCTGCTCGCGCTCGCGGCGGTCTACGTCCCCTACAAGCGCCGCACGTTCTACAAGTGGTTCGAGATCAACCGCAGTTACAAGCGCAGCCTGCGCCAGGGCACGGTCTACCGCTCCACCGCCGCCGAGGCCGGCACGCGCATCGACGGCCGTGAGGTCGAGATCGGCCCGCCGCCCGGCATCGGCCGGATCAGCTGGCTCGCCGCGCCCTTCGGCCCCGACGAGATCGCGGTGCTGCTGCACGCCGACCGCAAGACGGTCACCGCCGCGATCGAGATCGAGGGTCCGGGCGTCGGCCTGCGCGACTCCGAGGACCAGGAAGCCCTCGTCGACCGCTTCGGCACCCTGCTCAAGCACGTGGCCAACGGCGACGGCTTCGTCACCCGCCTCCAGATGCTCGCCCGCACCCTCCCCGCCGACCCCGACGCCCACGCCAAGGACGTCGCCCAGCGCGGCGACGAGAAGGCCCCGGGCTGGCTGTCGCAGTCGTACGACCAACTGCAGTCCATGGTCTCCACCAGCAGCGAGCAGCACCGCGCCTATCTCGTCGCCTGCATGCACTACTCCCGCGAACTGGCCGCCGAAGCCCAGGCGATGGCGCGCGCGGCCCGCCCGCGTTCCGGCCGCAAGCTGGACCGCGACGCAGGTCTCGCCGTCGTCATGGCCCGCGAGCTGACCGACATCTGCTCCCGCCTCCAGGAGGCGGACATCCGGGTCCGCCAGCCCCTCGGCCAGGGCCGCCTCGCCTCCCTCATCCACTCCATGTACGACCCGGACCACCCCATCGACCACATCCAGGCGATGACCCAGCGCAACGCCTGGCCGGCCGAACTGGACGCCATGGAGCCCACGTTCCTCCAGGCGAAGACCCGCGAGTCGTCCACCCGCGAACCCTGGTGCCACGCCACGGCCTGGGTCAAGGAGTGGCCGATGACCCCCGTCGGCGTCAACTTCCTCGCCCCGCTCCTCGTCCACACCCCGGACGTCATCCGCACGGTCGCGGTCACCATGGACCTCGAACCCACCGAGGTGGCCATCGAGCGCATGCTGACCGAGAAGACCAACGACGAGGCGGAGGCGTCCCGCGCCGCCAAGATGAACCGGACCGTCGACCCCCGCGACGTCGCCGCCCACAACCGTATCGACCAGCGCGGCGAGGACCTGGCCAGCGGCGCCGCGGGCGTCAACCTGGTCGGCTACATCACGGTCTCCTCCCGTACCCCGGAGGCCCTCAACCGCGACAAGCGCACGATAAGGGCGTCCGCCGGAAAGTCGTACCTGAAGCTGGAGTGGTGCGACCGCGAGCACCACCGCGCCTTCGTGAACACACTGCCCTTCGCCACCGGAATCCGAAGGTAGAGGCTGATGCGCTGATGAGGGACCCGCTGTCCGTCCTCACCGAAGCCTTCACGTCCTTCCTGTTCGGGAAGGTCGAGACGACCCGCTCCCCGGTCCGCACCTCCACCGGCCAGGCCCAGGCGGTCTACCTGCCCACCGCCGCCCCCGGCCTCGGCGACTCCGGCGTGATCATCGGCCGCGAGGTGTACTCCGGCAAGGGCTACATCTACGACCCGTTCCAGCTCTACGGCCAGCAGCTGCCGGCCCCGCACTGGCTGGTCCTCGGCGAGTCCGGCAACGGCAAGTCGGCCCTGGAGAAGACCTACGTCCTGCGGCAGCTCCGCTTCCGCGACCGCCAGGTCGTCGTCCTGGACGCCCAGGGCGAGGACGGCGTCGGCGAGTGGAACCTCATCGCGGAGGAGCTGGGGATAACCCCCATCCGGCTCGACCCGACCGCCGCCCTGAACCACGGCATCCGCCTGAACCCGCTGGACCCCTCGATCACCACGACGGGCCAGCTCGCGCTGCTGCGCACCATCATCGAGGTGGCGATGGGCCACGGCCTCGACGAGCGCTCGGGCTTCGCCCTCAAGGTCGCCCACTCCTACGTCAACGAGACGATCGTCGACCGCCAGCCGGTCCTCATGGACATCGTCGAGCAACTGCGGCACCCGGAACCGGAGTCCGCGGAGGCGATGAACGTCGCCATAGACGACGTACGGGCCTGGGGCCTGGACGTCGCCCTGGTCCTGGACCGCCTGGTCGACGGTGACCTCAGGGGCATGTTCGACGGCCCGACGACCGTCGGCATCGACCTCGACGCCCCGCTCATCGTCTTCGACCTCTCGCACATCGACCGCAACTCCATCGCCATGCCCATCCTGATGGCGATCGTCGGCGTGTGGCTCGAGCACACCTGGATCCGCCCCGACCGGAAGAAGCGCATCTTCCTGGTCGAGGAGGCCTGGCACATCATCAACAGCCCGTTCGTCGCCCAGCTCTTCCAGCGTCTGCTCAAGTTCGGCCGCCGGCTCGGCCTCTCCTTCGTCGCGGTCGTCCACCACCTCTCCGACGTCGTCGACGGCGCGGCCGCGAAGGAGGCGGCGGCGATCCTGAAGATGGCGTCGACCCGCACGATCTACGCCCAGAAGGCGGACGAGGCCCGTGCCACCGGCCGGGTCCTCGGCCTGCCGCGGTGGGCGGTGGAGATCATCCCGACCCTCACCCCCGGCATCGCCGTCTGGGACGTCAACGGCAATGTCCAGGTGGTCAAACACCTGGTCACCGAGACGGAACGCCCGCTCGTCTTCACCGACCGCGCGATGACCGAGTCCTCGGCCGACCAGCTCGCCGCCGACGACGCCCTGCGCGCCGCCGAGTTGGAGGCCGAGCAACGGGCGGCCGCCTTCGTCGAACAGCACCTCGGCGACTCGGAATCGACGGTGGCGTAGGGAGGACCCGATCGTGAGACCGGACCCCCGGCAGGAGCGCGAGCAGCACAGCGGCGGCGGCATGCCCGACGGCCTGCTGATCGGCATACTCGCGTTCCTGCTCGGCATCACGGTACTGGTATGGACGGCGACCGGTCTGGCGGCCTGGTTCTCCCAGGGTTCCTGGCCGTCGACGGTCGACCTGACACACACCCCGCCCGCGATGCGCCACCTCATCGGCGAACCGCACGACATCGCGGGCGCCTGGCCGGACACACCGGCGGCCCAGCTGTCGGGATGGGGCCTGTTCTGGGGCCTGTTCATCGGCCAGCTGCTGATCCTGCTGGTCCTCACCGTGTTCGTGGTGGGCACGGTGGCGCGCTGGCGGGCGGGGAGGAGAAGGCGAGCGACGGAGAAGCGGACGGCCGCCACCACGCCGGCCCCGGAACCTCACACGGCACCGGTGCCGGTGCCGGTACCCCTCGCAGTCCCTGAACCGAGCGTCCCGGAACCGAGCATCCCGGAGCCGGTCCTCGTCGAGTCGGCCCTCGCCCACACCCCTGCCGACGCGGCACCGGCACACGGGTGGGCCAACCTCCACATCGCGCCCAGGGAAGCCCGGCACGCCTCCGCGGCCCAGGCCGTCCGCGACGCGGCCGGCCCCGCTCTCGTCGTCACCTCGAACCCCGCCCTGTGGTCCGACACCAAGGACGCGCGGGCCAAACTCGGCCCGATCCTGCTCTACGACCCGAACCACCTCTGCGACACGCCGGCCCGCTTCCACTGGTCGCCCACGGCCGACTGCGAGGACAAGCAGACCGCGGTCCAGCGCGCCCAGGCACTCCTGACCCCCGTGAAGCCCACCGCCCGCATCGACCAGGCGGTCACCGACACCGCCGAGACACTCCTGCGCAGCTACCTCCACGCGGCCGCCCTGGAGAACCGCACGGTCCGCCACGTCCACCGCTGGGCCCAGGGCACCGGTGTCCAGGACGCCGTCAGAACCCTCCGCACCCACCCCAAGGCGGCCCCCGGCGCGGCCGGCGAACTCGAAGCCGCCCTCACCTCGCATCCCGAACGCAGGGACATCGCACAGGAGTTGACCGCGCGGGCGCTCGCCGCCCTCTTCACGGTCAACATCCGGGAAGCCTGCACACCGAACCGATCCGATGCCCTCGCCCTGGATTCCTTCGTATCCGAAGGGGGCACGCTTTACTTGGTCGGTGAATCCATCGAAGACCCCAGGACCAATCCGGGCGCGATGCCTCTTCTGACGGCTCTCGCCTCCAGCGTGGTCGAGCGCGGCCGGCGCATGGCCGAACGGTCATCCTCCGGTCGGCTCGACCCACCACTCACCCTGGTCCTGGACGACGTCGCGGCCGTGGCCCCGCTCCCCCAGCTACCGGACCTGCTCGCCGCCGGCGTCGGACAGGGCCTGCCGACCCTCGCCCTGCTCCGCTCGCACGAACAGGCCCGCTCCCGCTGGCCGCACCGCGAGCTGCCGGTCCAGCCGACCGCCTAGGACGGCCACTCGGGACAGCCACACGGGACAGCCACTCAGGACACCGCTCCGGACATCGCTCAGCGCACCGCTCAGGGCGCCACTCGGGAAGGACGCTCCAGAACGAACTCCATCTCGCTCTCCGTCTCGTCCTTGTCGAACTTCACGACCACCCCGCTCGGCACGAACCCGGCCCTGCGGTAGGCCCCCTGGGCCCTGGGATTGCCTTCGTGCACCAACAGCCGGACCCGCTCGGCGCCCTGCTCCCACGCCCAGTCCACACCGGCGTCGAACAGCGCGTTGATCAGCCCGGTCCCCCGGTACTCAGGCCGCACGAACACCCCGACCACATGCCCCTGCCGCCGCTCGACCGGAACTCCGGCCCAGTCCGTCGACCCGGCCTCCTCGACCAGCACGGTCAGGCTCCCGACCCACACCCCGTCCGCCGCCTCGGCGACGAACTGCCGCGCACCGCTCGGCTCCGCGGCCGACCGCTCGGCCCGCTCCCGGTAGAAGGAGTCCGGCCGGTCCACGGCGTCCTCGTAGGTCTCCAGGAACGCGATACGCGCCACCGGGTCCCGCAGCGCGACGAGCCGCAGCCGCTTCACGGCCTCCCACTCGTCGGCACGTATCGCGCGGACAACACAATCACCGTCGGTCGTCGTATCCATACGGGAACGGTAGCCGTCGGCGTCCGCCTGGCCCACCTCGTTTACGACGGCTCGCCCGAGGTCCGCTGTCAGTGCTCCGGCCTACTGTGGACGCCATGACGACTCTCCCGAACCGCCCGAACACCGCGCTTCTGATCGTGGACGTGCAGAACGGCGTGGTGGACAGCTCCCACAACCGCGACGAGGTCATCGCCAACATCAACACCCTGATCGACAAGGCCCGTTCGGAGACGGTCCCGGTGATCTGGATCCAGCACTCCAGCGACGAGCTGAAGCCGGACAGCGCACCTTGGCAGTACGTCCCCGAGCTGATCCGTGAGGAGGGGACCGAACCTCTCGTCCACAAGCGCTACGGCGACTCCTTCGAGGACACCGAGCTGGAGTCCGTCCTGGCCGAACACGGCGTGGGGCGCCTGGTGGTCACGGGCGCCCAGACCGACGCCTGCATCCGCTCCACCCTGCACGGCGCGATGGTCCGCGGTTACGACGCGACCCTGGTCGGCGACGCCCACACCACGGAGGACCTGACCGCGTTCGGTGCGCCGGCGCCGGAGCAGGTCATCTCGCACACGAACCTCTACTGGCAGTGGCAGGAGGCCCCCGGCCGCAAGGGCGGCACGGTCACCACGGCGGAAGTGACGTTCTGACCGGCTCAACAAAAACGGTCCGGAAATGCGAAAAGGCCCACACCATACGGTGTGGGCCTTTCCCAAAAATTGTTCGGCGGTGTCCTACTCTCCCACAGGGTCCCCCCTGCAGTACCATCGGC
>NZ_JBIAYD010000028.1:0-53529 GCF_042897315.1 Streptomyces sp. NPDC001068
GGCCCAGGTGTCGACGGTGGCCTGGAGTTCGCGGGCGTGGTCGGTGTCGCCGCGCAGGGCGGCGAGCAGACCGAGATACGCCCGGCTGTGATGGGAGAGCAGCAGATATCCGTGGGTCGCGGTCAGCTCCAGCACCCGCTGTCCGGTCCGCTCGGCCTCCTCCCATTCACCTACCGCGATCTGGTCCAGCATGATCAGGTGCAGCATGGTCATGCTGTTGCGCACGAACCCGGTCTCGGTCTCACGGTCCATGGTGCGCTGCAGATGCGACCGGTACCGGCTCAGGGTGTCCACGTGGTACGCCGCCACCCCCAGCCGGGTGACGTCCCAGGGGTCCATCTCCGTAAGGCCGTGGAACTGGGTCTCCACCCGCTCCCGCACCCCCGCGCCGTGCAGGACCACGTCGCCCCACGCGTCCCGGTAGATCAGTGAGCGCGCCGGAACCGCTTCGCCGAGCGATCCGAGCAGCGCGCGGGTCTCCTCCCACTGGGCCGTGTCGGCGGCGTACTGGTCGATCGCCAGCAGCAGGTCGACCAGCCGTGTGAGCGTCTCCGAGGCGCGGGGTGCGCCGTCGTCGCGGAGGTTCTCGATCGCCGACGCCACCTGGCGGTGCGAGTGCCGTACGTCCCCGTCCTCGAAGAGCGCCATGTACGCGGAGGTGACCACGGCGGCCGGCGACTCGTCCGTGCCCGCCCCCCGGTCGGACCGGACGAGCCGCTGCGCCTGGTCGAAGAGTCCCGCGTGTCCGGCGACGAAGGCGGCGTCGGCGATCCTGCGGGAGCGGTCCTCGCGCTGCTCGCTGAGTTCGGCGGCCCGGGTCAGCCAGGCGACGGCGGCGAGCGCGCCGCCGCGCCGGGTCGCGGACTCCGCGGCCTGCTCCAGGGCGGCGGCCACCTCCTCGTCCGGGTCCACGGCGGAGGCCGCCAGATGAGTGGCCCGCCGCTCCACGTCGTCCCGGTGCACCCCCGCCAGCACCGCGTGCGCAGCCCGCCGCTGGTTGGGCGTGGCGGTCCTGACCACGGCCGAGCGCACCAGCGGGTGCCGGAAGACGTAGTCGCCGCTGACCGGGTCGACCCCCAGCAGCCCGGCCGCCACCGCCTCGTCGGCGTCGCGCATCCGGTAGCGCCCCCGCGCGGGCACGGCCGTCGGTGCCGCTGCCACACCGTCGAGGGCGCCGCGCAGCAACTCCTCACGGACACCGGAGGCGAGACCGGTGAGCCGTGTCCCGAACACGTGCTGAAGGCGCCGGGACAGCGGCTGCGATGCGTCGCGCGGGCCGGGGACTCCGACGACCGCCGGGTCCGTACGGCCGGCCGTGACATGAGCGGGCAGTTCGAGAAGCGCCAGCGGGTTGCCCCGGGCCTGGTCCAGCACCAGCCGCCGTACGGCCGCGTCCAGATCCGGGTGACGCAGGTCCAGAAGCCGTCGGGCGGCCGTCTCGGAGAGGGGCCCGACCGGCAACTCGGGCAGGGCGGTGGTGTCGAAGCCCGAGCTGATGTCCGCCCGCAGCCCGACCACCAGCTTCACCGAACTGCCGGTCAGCCGGCGCCCCACGAACCCGACCACCGCGACGCTGGAGGCGTCCAGCCACTGGCCGTCGTCCAGGACCAGCAGGAGCGGCCGCGCCGTGGAGGCGAGGGACAGCAGATCCAGTACGGCGATACCGAGGGACATGACGGACGGCGGCTTGCCGCCGCTGCGGCCGAAGACGGTCTCGAAAACGGTGCGGTGCACCAGGTCCAGACCCCCGACGGAGGGGAGCAGAGGGTGCAGCAACTGGTGCAGGCCCGCGAACGGCAGCCCCGTCTCCGCCTCCACCCCGGCGGTCCGGATCACCTCGTGCCCCGCCCGCTCCGCCAGCCGGGCGACATGGCCCAGCAGGGCGCTCTTGCCCACCCCGGTCTCCCCCCTGAGCACGAGGGCCTGCCCCTCGGCGGCCGCCACGAACGCGGACAACCGCCCCCGTTCGCCGTCCCGGCCGATCACCGTCACGAGCGATTCCACGGTGCCCCACTCCCTTCACCACCGGACCAGCCACGTGCCTGCACTCCGAGCCTAAGTGTGTGGAGCATCGCGCTCGCGGCGAAGGACCCTTCGAGGAACATGTCTCAAGCCTCGGGGCAATGGCACACACACGGCGCGGCGTCCTTGGTCACACATCTCCGGAGCAGAGTAAGGGCCGATGTGCAGATTCGTCATCAGAAAACCGGACAGCGGTCTGGGTGAAAGCATCCGCTCCCGCCCGAGCGGCCGGAAATGCCGACATCGCGTCAGACAACGGACGAGTTGCTCTCCGGCCGATCAATCGTGATCACATGTGAGACCGAAACCCACGTCCCAAGTGGATCACATGTGACAGGGTGCACCTCGGCGAGCCGACCGTTCCCTCTGGGTGTCACGACAGGTGTTCTCGCCGGCCGGCCCGTCCGTGTCGCGACGACCGGGCCCTCACCCGCTTCACTCTGGAGAGAGCATGCAAGGTCCGAGACGCCGACGGGGCGGCCGACGGGCGACCACGGTCGCCATCGCGCTCGCCGTCGGCCTGACGCTGGCGACCCCGTACGCCATCGCGTCACCCCTGGCCGCATACGGTGGAGACGCATCCGCATCGGCTGCCACCCCCATCTACAAGGACACGAGTCATTCGTTCGAGGAACGGGCGGCCGACCTCGTCTCCCGGATGACGCTGGAGCAGAAGGTACGCCAGCTCATCACCAACGACGCCCCGGCGATCCCCAGCCTCGGCGTCCAGGGGTACACCTACTGGAGCGAGGCCCTGCACGGCATCCAGTCGCTGGGCAACGCGAAGAACACCGGGGACGACACCTCCTGGCCCGTCAAGGCCACCGGGTTCCCGACCAGCCTCGCCACCTCGATGGCCTGGGACCCCTCGCTCCAGTACCAGGAGGGCTCGGCGATCGGCGACGAGGCCCGCGGCTTCCTGGACAAGTCGCTCTTCGGCACCGGCCGCAACAACCTCGGCAGCTCGGCCGACAACTACGGCTCGCTCACCTACTTCGCCCCGACCGTCAACAACGACCGCGACCCGCTCTGGGGCCGCCACGACGAGTCCTACGGCGAGGACCCCTATCTCCAGGGGCAGCTGGGCAGCCAGTTCGTCGACGGCTTCCAGGGACAGAACTCCGACGGCACGTCGATCAACGGCTACCTGAAGGCCGCGGCCACGGCGAAGCACTACGCGCTCAACAACGTGGAGGACGCCCGCACCTCCATCAGCTCCGACGTCAACGACTCCGAGCTGCGCGACTACTACACCAGGCAGTTCGCCACGCTGATCGGACAGGCCCACGTCGCCGGCCTGATGACCTCGTACAACGCCATCAACGGCACCCCTGCGGTGGCGAACACGTACACCAACAACACCCTCGCCAAGCGCACCTACGGCTTCGCCGGCCTCACCACCTCCGACTGCGGCGGCGTGGGCACCACGTACAAGCTCCCCGACGACGGCCACGACTGGGCACCGGCACCCTGGTCCACCAACGGCTCGAAGACCGACCCGCAGTGGATCGACGACGAGACCGGCGACACCGTCGACGCCCGCGCGGCGGGCCAGGCCTTCGCGCTGCGCTCCGGCAACGACCTCAACTGCAGCGGCGACGAGATGACCACCGCCAACGTGACGGAGGCCGTCCGCGCGGGCCTGCTCAGCGAGGACGTCCTCGACACCGCGCTGGTGCGGGTGTTCACCGTCCGGATGAAGACCGGCGAGTTCGACCCGGCCGGCAGTGTCCCGTACACCTCCATCGACAAGTCGGTCATCCAGAGTGCCGACCACGTGGACCTGGCCACCAAGGCCGCCGACGCGTCGATGGTGCTGCTGAAGAACGGCAACCTCGCCGCCACCGGCAAGCCGCTGCTGCCGCTGAAGGCGTCCGCCGTCAACAAGGTGGTCGTCCTCGGCGACCTCGCCGATTCCGTCAGCCTCGGCAGCTACGGCAACAATCCCGACCAGCAGATCTCGATGCGCCAGGGCATCACCGACGCGCTCAAGGCGGCCAACCCGAACGCCACCGTCACCTACGACGCGGCGGGCACCAGCACCACCAGCACCGCCGACGTCGCTCTCAGCGCCGCCACCCAGGCCGCCGTCAAGGCCGCCGACGTGGTCGTGGTGGTGGCCGGCACCGACCAGAACACCGCGAGCGAGGGCAAGGACCGCTCCAGCCTGGCGATGCCCGGCAACTACAACTCGCTGATCGACCAGGTCGCGGCCCTCGGCAACCCGAACGTGGTGCTCGACGTCCAGGCCGTCGGCGCCGTGGACATCTCCGCCCGCCAGTCCAAGGCCGCCTCGATCGTCTACAGCGCCTACAACGGCCAGAGCCAGGGCACCGCCCTCGCCGACGTGCTCCTAGGCAAGCAGAACCCGCAGGGCCACCTGACCTTCACCTGGTACAAGGGCGACTCCCAGCTCGCAGGGAAGAACGACTACGGGCTGACCCCCGCCGAGTCCGACGGCAAGGGCCAGACCTACCAGTACTTCACCGGCACCCCGTCCTACCCCTTCGGCTACGGCCTGAGCTACTCGACGTTCTCCTACTCGGCCGCGACGGCCGACAAGAGCAGCATCACCGCCGACGGCACCGTGAACGTCTCCTTCGACGTGACCAACACGGGCAGCGTGGCCGGCGCCACCGTCGCCCAGCTCTACGCCGCCAACACCTTCACCGTCTCCGGCGTGACCATGCCCAAGCAGCGCCTGGTCGGCTTCAAGAACACCGGCGTCCTCGCGCCGGGCGAGAAACTGCACGTCACGCTGCCCGTCAAGGCGTCGGACCTGAGCGTGTTCAACCCGTCGACCTCCAGGCAGACGGTCTTTCCAGGCGCCTGGGCGCTGAAGGTGGCCTCCGACTCTGCCACCGTGCAGAGCACCGTCACCGTCACCGTCTCCGGCACGCTGACCCCGAAGGTGTCCACCGTCACGGTTCAGCCCGGCAAGCTGGTCTACCACGCCGGCGAGACCCTGGACCTGACGAAGAAGAACCCCTGGATCAAGGACGACACCGACCCGGCCGAGGAACAGCGGGACACCTCGATCACGGCCGACGACATCGTCGAGGCGGTCAACAACGACCAGTCCCTCGTCGACCTGTCGAAGGCGTCGGTGACCTACGCCAGCAGCGACCCGGCCGTGGCCACGGTCAGCTCCTCGGGCATCGTGACCGCGGGCGCCGACGGCGTGGCTACGATCAAGGCGACCGTGGGCGGTGTGACGGGCTCCATGGTGATGGTGGTCAAGGACACCCTTGCCGTGCACACCCCGCAGTTCGTGACGGCGGGCCAGCCGGCCACCGTCACCACCACCCTCACCAACGGCACCGGCGCCGCGCTGAGCGGCGTGAACGTCTCGCTGCCGGCCCCGTCCGGCTGGACCGTTCAGGCCACCACCGCGACCTCGTTCACGACCGTCGCGGCAGGCGCGTCGGCCACCACCACGTGGCTGGTCACCCCGCCCTCCGGCGTCTCCGCGGGCACCTACCCGCTGACCGCCACCGCCACCCACACCGCCGGCTCCTACACCGCCGCCGGCACCCTCCTGGTCCCGTTCGCCTCACTGAAGGCGGCCTACACCAACGTCGGCATCACGGACGACGCGAACCCCACGCCCGGCAAGTACGACGGCGGCGGATTCAGCTTCTCCGCGCAGGCGCTCGCGGCCCAGGGCCTGGTCGCCGGCCAGTCCTTCACCCACGACGGCCTGACCTACCAGTGGCCCGACGCCACCGGCACCCCCGACGCCGTCGACACCAAGGGCCAGGCGGTGCTGATCTCCGGCACCGGCAGCGAGCTGGGCTTCGTCGGCAGCGGCACCAGCGGCCCGCACCAGGGCATCGGCACCATCGTCTACACCGACGGCAGCACCCAGCAGTACGGCCTGAGCTTCTCCGACTGGTGGGACAACGACAACGTCGCCCAGGGCGGCGGCCGGCTCGGCACCTACGCCTACATCAACTCCCACGACGGCAAGGTGAACCAGAAGGTCAGCCTCTTCACCACCAAGGTGGAGCTGGCGGCGGGCAAGACCGTCCAGGCCGTCGTCCTGCCCAGGTCCGAGGACGCGGCCGGCACCCCGCAGGGCCACGTCTTCGCCATGGCCATCGGCGGCACCCCGCACACCCCGGCTCCCCAGCCGGACGGCCCGACCGGTCACGTCACCGGCCAGGGCGGCAAGTGCGTCGACCTGGCGGCAGGTCCGGCCGCGGGCGTCCAGGCGACCCTGTCCACCTGCGACGACGACGCCTCCCAGCAGTGGACCATGGGTACCGACAAGACCGTGTGGAACCAGGGCAAGTGCCTGGCCACCGCCGACGGCGGCACCACCAACGGCACGGACGTCGTCCTCGACTACTGCGACGGGTCGAAGGTTCAGCAGTGGTCGGTGGATTCGGCGAACGGCTATCTGGTGAACGTGGCTTCGGGTCTGTGTCTGGAGAACGCGAACGGCTCTACGGCGGACGGTAATCCGTTGATCGTGTGGACGTGCAACAACGGTGATGTCGGTCAGAAGTGGACGGTTCCGGCCGAGGTGTCGGGTCCGTCGGGGCGGGTCGCGGGTTACAACGGCAAGTGTGTGGAGGTGGCGGGTGGTGCGACGGCGGACGGTACGGCGGTCCAGCTGAACGCGTGCGGTAGTGGTACGCAGCAGGTGTGGACGGCTGTGTCGGACGGGACGTTGCGGGCGCTGGGCAAGTGCATGACGGCCGCGGGCGGTGGGTCGGCGGACGGTACGGCGGTGCAGTTGTCGGCGTGTTCGGGTGCGGCGTCGCAGAAGTGGGCGTCGGATTCCAAGGGCCAGCTGGTGGGTTCGCAGTCGGGGAAGTGTCTGGACGCTGCGGGTCCCAGTTCGGCGAACGGCACGAAGTTGCAGATCTGGGCGTGTGCGGCCTCGGACAATCAGTTGTGGAGTGTGCCGTCGTCGCGTCCGGCGGGTGTGGTCAGCGGGTACGGCGGTAAGTGCGCGGAGGTGGCGGGGTCGTTGTCGGCGAACGGTACGGCGGTCCAGCTGAACGTGTGCGGGACGGGCAGCGGTCAGTCCTGGACGGTGGCCGCTGATGGCACGCTGCGGGCGCTCGGCAAGTGCATGACGGTCGCGGGTGGTGCGACGGCGGACGGTACGGCCGTGCAGTTGTCGGCGTGTTCGGGCGCGGCGTCGCAGAAGTGGGCCTCGGACAGCAAGGGCCGGCTCGTCGGCAGCGGGTCCGGCAAGTGCCTGGACGCC
Source organism: Streptomyces sp. NPDC001068 (assembly GCF_042897315.1). Taxonomy (NCBI): domain Bacteria; kingdom Bacillati; phylum Actinomycetota; class Actinomycetes; order Kitasatosporales; family Streptomycetaceae; genus Streptomyces; species Streptomyces sp. NPDC001068. Next base: position 7,244 of record NZ_JBIAYD010000028.1, read on the forward strand.
ACCGGTCCCAGCTCCGCGAACGGGACCAAGCTCCAGATCTGGACCTGCGCGGCCAGCGCCAACCAACTCTGGAAACTCCCCGCCTGACCATCACCACTCTCCTCACAGACAAAGGCATGCACGTGTTGCGAAGACACAGGAACAGATCGGCGGCGCTGGGGCTCGCGGCCCTGACGATGCTCGGCGCGATGACGGTGAGCCCCACGGCCGCCGCCACCGCCGCAGACACCCCCGTCGTGGTGAACGGCGGCACCGCCCTCCCCGGCCGGGTCGCCGGAAAGACGGGTGCGCTCGGTGTCACCTTCGGCTTCTCCGACATCACCATGGCGGGCGGCCCCTACGACCAGCCGGTCAACAAGAACTACAACCAGCCGATGTACCAGCCCAAGGCCGACGACCCGGCCTCCTTCTGGGACAACTACGTCGAGGAACTGGTCACTGCTGGCGTCGACTTCGTCGCCGTCGACCTGCGCGGCTTCGGCCCCGACAACGCCGTACCGGACGGCGCCGGCGACCCCCGCGCCCTCACCCCGCTGATCGACGCGATCAACCGGCGAGGCGTCGCCGGCCGGCTCAAGATCGCCGCGCTGGACGACACCCCCGCCACCCTCACCGACAAGAAGAACCGGGCCGTCCACCACACCGGCGGCTACGACCCGCCCTTCGACGTCGGCGACGCCGACGGCACCGGCGAGGGCGGCTACAAGTACTTCTGGGACTACAACCAGCGCGAGTTCTTCGCCCGCGTCCCGAGCGACATGCTCTACAAGGTCGACGGCCGCCCGCTCGTCTACGAGTGGTCGATGAACGACTTCGCCTTCAGCAACCAGGGCGACGGCAACCTCTCCAAGCTGCTCCAGTACGCCCGTTCCCGCGCCCAGGCGGAGTTCGGGACGGACCCGTACTACGTCGTCGACAGCAGCTGGCCCGACCGGGACCCGAGCGTCGTCTCGCAGATCGACGGCATCAACAACTGGTTCCAGTTGCCGGCGGGCTGGTCCAACGACACCTACCGGCCGATCATCGACAACGGTCAGCTGAAGTTCGACGGCGCCTGGGACTACCTGACCTCGGACGGCGCGGGCGACTACAAGAACACCTACCAGAGGACCTCCACGGCAGGGGCCTCGGTCACCTACTCGTTCATCGGCACCGGCGTGCAGTACCTGGCCCGCACCGCGAGCGGCCAGGGCAGCGTCGACGTGTCGGTCGACGGCGGGACACCCGTCACGGTGTCGCTGTCGGGCAGCGCCCTCAAGACCCAGCAGACCGTCTTCGAGAAGACCGGCCTCACCGAGGGCACCCACACCGTCAAGGTGACGAACCGGGCGGCCGCCCCGGTCACCGTCGACGGCTTCAAGGTCCTCTCCAGCCGCCCCGCCTCCCTGGACGGCCGCACCTACGGCGTCGCGACACCCGGCTTCCGGGTCGTCAACGACACCACGAACATGGTGATGGACGCCGACCACGGCAACCACCTCAACCGGACGCTGGACGCGACGGTCAACGGCGGCGCGGACATCACCCTTGTCGAGGGCTTCACGGACTGGGAGGAGAACGCGATGCTCGCGCGTACGGCCGACGGCACGTACGACGAGCGGCTGACCGACTATCCGAACCAGATGATCGACATCCTCCGCCAGTACTCGACCGACCCGTTCCCGGCCGACCTCAAGATCGAGGCGGAGACGGCGGACGCGTACACCGGAGCCACCCCCGGCAACGACTGGGGTGTCTACCGCGGTGGAGACATCGACGTCCAGACCACCGGCGACACGGGCGGCGGCTGGAACGTCGGCGACATCGCCGCGGGGGAGACCCTGACCTGGGACAGCGAGCCGATGCAGGGCACGGTGAAACTCTCCGCCCGGGTCGCCACGCCCAACGACAACGCCCAGGTCCGCTTCGTCGTCGACGGCGTGGCGGGCCCGACCGTGGCCGTCCCGAACACCGGCGACTGGCAGACGTACACCACCGTCGACGCGGGTACCTTCCAGCTCCCGGCGGGCACCCACCACACGGTCCGCCTGGAGTTCCCGAACGGCTCCCTGAACGCCAACTACTGGACGGCGACCACCCTCACCCCGCCCGCCACTCCGGCCCCGCCGGGTCCGACCGGTCACGTCACCGGCCAGGGCGGCAAGTGCGTCGACCTCGCCGGCGGCAGCGCTGCGAACGGCACCCAGGTCGTCCTCGACACCTGCGGTTCGGCGACCACCCAGCAGTGGACGGCGGCCCCCGACAAGTCGCTCCAGGTGCTCGGCAAGTGCCTGAGCACCCAGGACGAGGGCACCGCCAACGGGACCAAGGTCCAGATCGCCGCCTGCGACGGGTCGAAGGCTCAGCAGTGGTCGGTGGATTCGGCGAACGGCTATCTGGTGAACGTGGCTTCGGGTCTGTGTCTGGAGAACGCGAACGGCTCTACGGCGGACGGTAATCCGTTGATCGTGTGGACGTGCAACAACGGTGATGTCGGTCAGAAGTGGACGGTTCCGGCCGAGGTGTCGGGTCCGTCGGGGCGGGTCGCGGGTTACAACGGCAAGTGTGTGGAGGTGGCGGGTGGTGCGACGGCGGACGGTACGGCGGTCCAGCTGAACGCGTGCGGTAGTGGTACGCAGCAGGTGTGGACGGCTGTGTCGGACGGGACGTTGCGGGCGCTGGGCAAGTGCATGACGGCCGCGGGCGGTGGGTCGGCGGACGGTACGGCGGTGCAGTTGTCGGCGTGTTCGGGTGCGGCGTCGCAGAAGTGGGCGTCGGATTCCAAGGGCCAGCTGGTGGGTTCGCAGTCGGGGAAGTGTCTGGACGCTGCGGGTCCCAGTTCGGCGAACGGCACGAAGTTGCAGATCTGGGCGTGTGCGGCCTCGGACAATCAGTTGTGGAGTGTGCCGTCGTCGCGTCCGGCGGGTGTGGTCAGCGGGTACGGCGGTAAGTGCGCGGAGGTGGCGGGGTCGTTGTCGGCGAACGGTACGGCGGTCCAGCTGAACGTGTGCGGGACGGGCAGCGGTCAGTCCTGGACGGTGGCCGCTGATGGCACGCTGCGGGCGCTCGGCAAGTGCATGACGGTCGCGGGTGGTGCGACGGCGGACGGTACGGCCGTGCAGTTGTCGGCGTGTTCGGGCGCGGCGTCGCAGAAGTGGGCCTCGGACAGCAAGGGCCGGCTCGTCGGCAGCGGGTCCGGCAAGTGCCTGGACGCCACCGGTCCCAGCTCCGCGAACGGGACCAAGCTCCAGATCTGGACCTGCGCGGCCAGCGCCAACCAACTCTGGAAACTCCCCGCCTGATCAGAGTATCTCGTGAGTTCCGGGCCCGGTGGACGTCGTTCCGCCGGGCCCGGAGCCGTTCGGTGGCCGGGACAGGTGCCTCATGACGCGCCGAGGCCGTTGAGAAACGTGTCGACCACCACGTCCGCCGCCTGTGCCGGGCTCAGATGAGCCTGCCGGCGTGGCACGAGGGTGACGAGGCCGGCCAGCAGCGCTCCGGCCCACCCCGGCTGCGGCGTGCGGCGCAGCAGCCCCTCGTCGACGGCCCGGTCGAGGAAGGTGTCGACCTCGGCGATACAGACGTCCCGGCGCCGCCGGATGGCGTCGTCGGCGAGCATCAGGGCCAGGTCGACCGGCCAGGTCCGGTTGACGTCGATGACGTTCTCCACGTAGCGGTGCAGGGCGACGGCCACGGGTGCCTCGCGCAGCCGGGCGTCCTCGATGGCCCGCTCCACGGCCGTGACGCGGCACTCGTGGATGGCGGCGAGCAGTTCCTCCCGACAGGCGAAGCGCCGGTAGACGGTACGCCGGTCCACGCCCGCCTCGGCGGCGATGCCCGCGATGCTCGCGCCGGGGTCGTCGGCGAGCATCCGTGCTCCGGTGGTCAGGACGGCTTCCAGGTTGCGTGCGGCATCGGCTCTCATTTTTCAAGAGTACCGATAGTGAGGCGAATGACCTGGCTAGAGCGATCGGTGTGTGCAGCTAGAGAGAGGAAGTGCTACATTGAAGTGGCAGTTGGATGGCACGTCCGAATGAGCTGAACCGAAAGCACCGGAAGAGAGAACGCACATGATCACCTACGACCGGCTTTTCATCGGGGGTTCCTGGGTCGAGCCGAGCAACCCCGAGCTGCTCGACATCGCCTCTCCGCACGACCGGTCGGTGGTCGGCCGCGTTGCGCAGGCCTACCCGGCGGACATCGACCGGGCGGTGGCCGCGGCCCGCGCCTCCTTCGACGCGGGCGACTGGCGGCTGACCCCGCCGGCCGAGCGGATCGCGGTGCTGCGGCGCTTCAACGCCGTCCGTGAGGAGAACGCGGAGAAGATCGCCCACCTGATCTCGCTGGAGAACGGTTCGGCCGGCTGGTTCACCCGTGCCGGTCAGCCGGGCCTGACCCGGCAGGCCAACGCCTATCTGAAGGCGGCGGAGGAGTTCGGCTGGGAGGAGACCCTGGTTCCCTCCGACCCCGCGTCGCCGGTGCGCAGCGTGGTGCGCCGTGAGGCCGTCGGTGTCGTGGCCGCGGTGATCCCCTGGAACTCGCCGTTCTCCTCGGCCACCTCGAAGATCATCCCCGCTCTGGTGGCCGGCAACTCCGTGATCCTCAAGGTGTCCCCGGAGAACTCGCTGAGCATGGCGTTCCTGGCCGAGCTGCTGGAGCAGGTGGGTCTGCCCGAAGGCGTGATCAGCGTGCTGCCCGCCGACCGGGAGACCAGCGAGCACCTGGTGTCGCACCGCGACGTCGACAAGATCGCCTTCACCGGCTCCACGCGCGCCGGCCGCCGTATCGCCTCGATCGCGGGTGAGCAGCTCAAGCGGGTCAGCCTGGAGCTGGGCGGCAAGTCCGCCGCCGTCATCCTGCCGGACGCCGACATCGCGAAGGCGGTCGCGGGCCTGAAGTTCGGCTCCCTGCTCAACAACGGCGAGTCGTGCATCGCGCAGACCCGGATCCTGGCCCCGCGCGAGAAGTACGAGGAGGTCGTGGCCGCGTTCAAGGATCTGGTGGAGTCGCTGAAGGTGGGTGACCCGAACGACCCCGACACCTTCATCGGCCCGATGATCCGCCCCGACCAGCAGGAGCGGGTGCGCGACTACATCCGGCTCGGCATCGACGAGGGCGCCCGCCTCGTCACCGGCGGCCCGCAGATCCCCGAAGGCCTGGAGAAGGGCAACTACGTCACGCCCACGGTCTTCGCGGACGTCGACAACTCCATGCGGATCGCACAGGAGGAGGTCTTCGGTCCGGTCCTGGTGGTCATCGCCTACGACGACGAGGACGACGCGGTCCGCATCGCCAACGACTCCGAGTACGGCCTCTCCGGCGGCGTCTGGTCCTCGGACGAGGCCCACGCCCTGGAGGTCGCCCGCCGCATCCGTACCGGCACCATCACGGTCAACGGGGCGTCCGTCGCCTTCGACGGCCCGTTCGGCGGCTTCAAGGCCAGCGGTATCGGCCGCGAGTACGGCGCGGTCGGCCTCGGCACCTACACCGAGTACAAGACGATCACCGTCTGATCCGGTCCCAGGGACCAGGAGTGCGGCAGGTCCGGACATGGCGGCGGCAGGTGGCGGAACCACCTGCCGCCGCCGTGGCGTTCCCGCTCGTGCTGTGACGACTCCGGCACGGAGCCGGCCGGCGGGGTTCAGAGCACGGCGTTCTCGGCCGCGCCCGGGAAGTCCGTGCTGAACGCCAGCTCCCGGCCCGCCTCGAACTCGGTCCGCAGCTGGTCGAGCTTGACGCCGATGCGCCGCTGGGCGTCGCTGCCCAGGACGACCCAGTGCGCCGGCTTCGAGGCGAGGACGGAGCGGTGGATGGCCTCGGCGGCCCTCTCCGGGTCACCGGGGAACATCTCCGGTGTCAGGCTGCCCATCATCGCGCGGAAGGCACCGGCCGTCGCGGCGTAGTCCTCGATGCCCTGGCCGGACACCCTCGTCCGGTTCTCGATGCCGGTGCGGAACGAACCCGGCTGGATGATCATCGCGTGCAGACCGATGGGCTCGATCTCCTGCCACAGGGCCTCGGTGAAGCCCTCCAGCGCGAACTTGCTGGCGGAGTAGTAGCCGTTGGCGGGCAGGCTCGCCAGGCCGTCCATGGAGGACACGTTGACGACGGTGCCGCTGCGCCGGGCGCGCATACCGGGCAGCACCGCCCTGGTGAGGGCGACCGCGCCGAAGAAGTTGACCTCGAAGAGCCGGCGGTAGTCGTCCTCCTCCTGCTCCTCCAGGGCGCCGACGAAGTCGATGGCGGCGTTGTTGACGAGGATGTCGATACCGCCGAAGCGCTCCTGCGCGGCGCGCACGGCCGCGGCACGGTCCTCGGCTTCGGTGACGTCGAGCTTCACCGCCAGCGCGGTCTGCGGGTAGCGGGCGGCCAGTGCGGTGGTGGCCTGTGTCGAGCTGGCCGTCGCCACCACCTGGTCCCCTTGGGCCAGGACGTGTTCGGCGAGGGCCTTGCCGAGGCCGCTGGACGCACCGGTGATGAGCCAGGTCCTGCGAGACATGAGTGATCTCCTTCAGCGGAGTGAGTGGGGTGAGAGGGGGTGTCGCGAGAAAAAGGGCGAAGACGGCGGCCGTCCGGCGGCCGGCCTACTCGCCGGGGAAGTCGGCCGCGCTGCCGGCCTCGGCCCACTTCCGGGTCTCCGCGGCGCGCGCCTCGCCCGCTTCCAGGGCCATGGCCACGGCCTGGGCGCCGAGCAGCAGCCGGCGCGGCGGGTCGTCGTGGCGGGCCACGTCGATGAGGACCTTGGCGGCGCGGACCGGGTCCCCGGGCTGGTTGCCGTTGTTCGACGCCCGGTAGGTGTTCATGACGCCGACGGTCTCCTCGTAGTCGGCGCCGACGGCGTGCAGCTCCATCGACGAGCCCTGCCAGTCCGTGCGGAACGCGCCCGGCTCCACGATGACGACCCTGAGTCCGAAGGGCGCGACCTCGTTCGCCAGGACTTCGGAGAAGCCCTCCACGGCGAACTTCGCGCTCTGATAGGCGCCCATGCCCGGAGTGCCGCCCACCCGTCCGCCGAGCGAGGAGAACTGCAGGAACGTCCCCGAGCGCTGCGCGCGCAGCACGGGGAGCGCGGCCCGGGTCACGTTGACGACACCGAAGAAGTTCGCCTCGAACTGCCCGCGGAAATCGTCCTCCGCCATCTCCTCGATGGGGGCGCTGTTGGCGTACCCGGCGTTGTTCACCACCACGTCCAAACGGCCGAAGGTGTCGACTGCCGCTTGTACCGCGCGCCGGGCCGCGGCGGTGTCCGTGACGTCCAGGGCGACCGCCCGCACCCGGTCGCCGTGGCGGGAGACCAGATCCGCGAGCTGCTCAGGACGGCGCGCGGTCGCCACGAGCCGGTCGCCGGACTCCAGTACCGCTTCCGCCAATGCGCGTCCGAACCCCCGGGACGCGCCTGTGACAAGCCAAGTCTTGATCATTTGTATCCTTTGCCGGCTTTCCGAGGAAGATGTCCTTATCGGCGGGACATCGCTCAGCTTTGGCGTACATCCGGCGCTGGGCGACAGTCGTTTGACTGCCGGGTCCGCACCCGTCGGCCACAGCCCGCGCACCTGAGTCATCGGCCGTGCGCCCTGACCGGCGGGTACCGATGCCCGGTCTGCCTCACCGGTTCCGCTTCGGACGCGGCGGGTCGGGCGGGAGCGGGACCTGGAGGGCGTACGGATCTGCTCACCGGCTCCGGGAAGTGACTCCGCGAGCGGTGTGGAGGTTCCGGGCCTACGAGTCGCCCGGTTCGGCCGTACCGTCCGCCGGCGCCTGCGGCGGCAGCGCCTCGGCCTTGGCCCGCATCGCCGCGGCGGCCCGCCTGCTGCCCAGCTCGTCCAACAGGCGTGTCGCCTCGATCCAGTTCGCCCGTGCCCCGGCGATGTCCCCCTGTTGCAGCCGGGCAGACGCCAGATCGTCCAGAACCAGGGCGGGCCGGTCGCTGGTGTCGGAGTTCTCCCGCTGGAACCGCAGGGCCTGTTCGTAGCCGGCGACAGCGGCCGTGGTGTCGCCCAGAGCCTGCTGCGCGTAGCCGATGGTGTGCCAGACGGCCGCCAGGTCCTGGTACTCCCCGTGGCCCCTCAGCAGGACCAGTGCCTCCTCGCACGCGGCGATGGCTTCCTTGTGCTCGCCCATGACCGTGAGGGACCAGCCCACGGCTCCGAGCGCGGGGGCGATCTCGTCGCTCTTCCCGAGTTCCCTGGCGATGGCCAGGGCGTTGCGCGCATGCCGCAGGCTTTCGGCACTGCGGCCCTGCCGGTCACGCACCAGGCTGATGTTCCGCTCGGCATGGGCCCGGTGGTCCGCGGGCAGCCGGTGCAGTTGCGCGAGCATCAGGTCGAGCGGCTCGTCGGCCTCGTCGGTCCGGCCGGTCGCGACCAGCGCACGCGACAGATGTCTGGCGCACCACATGACGGCGATCGGGTCGTCGAGCGCGAGGGCCGCGTCGAGTCCGGCCCGCGTGGCTGCCATCTCCTCGGTCCAGCGGCCCGTGGCCGCTGTGTAGCCGGCTCTGTCGTGCGTGAGGTCGACCCGGTGGCGCAGCAGCCGCGGATTCTGCAGGGTGCGCAGGGCCGCCGCGATGGTCGCCTCCTCCTGATGGAACCAGGCCAGTGCCTCGTCGCGGCTGTCGATCACGACGTGGACCAGGCCTTCGGTGAGCGGCGTGGTGAGTGTCGACCTGTAACGCGTCACGAACCGGCCGGCCGAGCGTGCGTTGTGCCGCAGGTAGTCCAGCAGGCGGGTCTCCGCACCGAGCCGGTCGTCCCGCTCCGCCACGACCAGCTCGGTGCCGTACGCCCTGACCAGGTCGTGCATCACGAACCGGCCCTCGGCGTCACGGGAGAGCAGGCTGGCCGAGGTCAGCTCGCGCATGTGCCGGCGTGCCGTCGGCAGTGCCACGTCCGCCAGCGACGCCGCTGCCTCCACGGACACCGTGGGACCGGGATGGAGGGACAGATACCGGAAGAACCGTGCGGTCCCGGCGGTCAGAGCCTGGTAGGACCAGGAGAACACGGCACGTATGTCGGTCCGGCGTTCATCGGCCGAGAGGGCGTCCAACTGCGGCCGGATCGCGCGCAGTTCACGAACGCTCAGCCGGAGCGGGATCTGCGGCACCGCGCTCAGCTGGGCGCCGACGACAGCCACCGCCAGCGGCAGCCGTCCGCACAGTTCGACCAGTTCGGTGGCGGCCTCCGGCTCCGCCGCGCAGCGCGCCTCGCCGATCCGGGCGGCGAGCGCGGCCACGGCCTCGGCCGTTGTCCACACGTCCAGACCGATCAGCGAGGCGGCCTCCGTCACGGCCACCCCGGGCAGCCGGTTGCGCGAGGTGATGATCGTCAGGCATCCGGCGCTGCCGGGGAGCAGCGGTCTGACCTGATCCGCGTCCCGGGCGTTGTCCAGGACGACGATCAGCCGTCGGGACGCCGTCCGCTCGCGGAACAGGGCACCGCGCTGCTCGGTGCTGGTCGGCATCTCGCCACCGGTCACCCCGAGCGCGTTCAGGAACCCGCCCAGGGCCTCCCCGGGATCCAGAGGTTCGCCCGCCTCCTCGAAGCCGCGCAGGTTCACGTACAGCTGTCCGTCCGGAAAGCGGTCCGCCACCCGGTGTGCCCAGTGCACGGCCAGAGCCGTCTTGCCGACCCCGGCCAGGCCTCCGATCGCGGCGACGACCGCGTGCTCGCCCCTGGCGCTCCGGTCGGTGATGTCGCGGGCCGCCGCCAGTATCTCGTCGCGCCCGCGGAACACCGGCAGGTCGGGGGGCAGCTGCCGGGGGATCCGGACTTGCCGTCCAGGCCGTACCGCCGCACGGACGAGTCGCTCTCGCTCGGGTCCGGCCAGGCCGAGCGCGTCCATCAGTTCGGCGAGGGTGGCCTGCCGGGGCAGGCTCAGCCCTCGCTCCATGTCGCTGATGGCGCGGACGCTGACTCCGGACGCCTCCGCGAGGCTCTCCAGTGTCAGCAACGCGCGCTGCCGTCCCTCGCGCAGCAGTTGGCCGAACGTGTCCCTGTCCATCCCCGTCCCTGGGAACCGCACTGCCGTGAGGTATCCATCGAATGCCGGAACGGACAACCTAGCAGTGCTGGAACGATCATTCAGGAGTGCCGTCCGTCCGGCCGCCCGACACCGCCACGGTCCTGGAAACGAGGCGTGGCAGGGACCGCAGGGACCCGGCCGCGGAACGGAGCGGAGCAACGGGGACCGCCGCCCGCGGACCCCGTACGGCGGCCGGCCGCACCCCGAGACGCGCACGTTAAAATGCGGACACCTCAGCATTTGGAGAGCGCAGCCCGATGAACGACCTGGACCAGCCGTCTCGTCCCGCTTCGGCGCGGCTGGTCGGGCGGGAGCGGGACCTGGAGTTCATACGGACCCACTTCACCGGCTCAGCGATCCACGGTGCGGCCCTGCTGCTGACCGGTGAGGCGGGCATCGGCAAGAGCGCCCTCCTCGACGTGGTCGCGGCACAGGCCAGGTCCGAGGGCACCCGTGTGCTGCGGGCGAACGGCGTGCAGTTCGAGACGGACGTGGGCTACGCCGGCCTCAACCAGCTCCTCGTTCCGCTCTTCGGCTCCATCGACCTGCTGGAGCCCGGCCACCGCGACGCCCTGCGCATCGCGGTCGGTATCGGGAGCGGGCCGCCGCCCAGCCGCCTGTTGACCTCTACCGCGGCGCTGCTGCTCCTGCGCCGGATCGCCGACGACACGCCGCTGCTGATCGTGGTCGACGACCTGCTCTGGCTGGACCGGGCCACCGCCTCGGTCCTGGGCTTCGTGGCCCGGCGGCTCGTCGGCAGCCGGATCAGCTTCCTCGCGGCCTCCCGCACCACCTCGGACAGCTTCTTCGAGTCCAGCGGTCTCACCGAGTACCGGCTCACGTCGCTGGACGACGCGTCGTCGGCCGCCCTGCTCGCCCGGACACACCCCGGGATGGCCCTCGCCCTGCGCCACCGGATCGCGGCGGAGGCGTACGGCAACCCGCTCGCGCTGGTGGAGTTGCCGGCCGCCCTCGACCGCGAGCAGCGTACGGCGGCGACGCCGGTGGTTCCCGCGGTGCTGCCACTCGGCGAGCGTCTCCAGACACTGTTCGCCGCCCGCGTGGCCGACCTGCCCCAACAGAGCCGCGAACTGCTGCTCATCGCGGCCCTCGAAGGCACCGGCGACCTGTCCGTCATCGAGGCGGCGGCGGGCGGCCGTACCGCCGTCGACCTGCTGGAGCCCGCCGAGCGCAACCGCCTGGTGGCCATCTCGGTGGCCGCGCGGCGGCTGTCCTTCCGGCATCCGCTGATCGGCTCCGCCGTGGTCGGTCAGGCGACGGCCGCCGACCGGCGCAGGGCGCACCGGGCGTTGGCCGATGCGCTCACCGATCACCCCGAACGCCGCGCCGGCCACCTCGGCGAGGCGACCACGAGCCCGGACGAGACGGTCGCCGAGCTCCTGGAACAGGCCGCCCGCCGCCGGCTCGGCCGCGGTGACGCGCTGGGCGCGGTGGCGGCGCTCACCCGTGCCGCCGTGCTCAGCCCCGCACCGGCCGACGAGAGCAGACGGCTGGCGGAAGCCGCCTACATAGGCGCCGACGCCGGCGGCGGACTGGCGGACGCCTCACGACTGCTGGCCGGAGCCCGCCGGGCGGCCCCCACCGCCCGGGAGTCGTTGCACGCGGCGGCCGCGTCGGCTCTCCTCCTGATCAACCAGGAGGGAGACGTCGGCACCGCCCACCGGCTGCTGACGGCCGCGATCGAGGCGGGCGGACACGGCTGGGACGCCTCGGACGACGCGCTGATCGAGGCCCTGTTCACCCTGATCACCCTGTGCTGGTACAGCGGTGACCCCGCCACCTGGCCGCCGGTCTTCCGGGCCCTGGACCGGGTGACCCCCCAGCCCCCCGACCTGCTGCGGGTGTGCGCCCAGACCTTCGGCGACCCGGCCCGCACCGGACACCAGGCTCTGGACGTCCTCGACGCGCTGCTCGCCGACATCGGCGAGGACCCGACCCGGGTCGTCCGTGTCGGTATCGGCTGCGTCTACCTGGACCGGCTCGCGGACGTACGGGAGCCTTCGCTGCGGCTGGTCGAACAGGGCCGGGCGGGCAGCGCGCCCGCCCGCCGGCACGTGGCCGCCCTGATGCACCTGTGCCTGGACTTCCACTCCGCTGGCCGCTGGGACGAGGCCGTACGGCTGGCCGGTGAGGGGCTGGACCTGTGCCGGGAGTACGGCTACCGCTTCTTCGACTGCAAGTTCCAGTTCGTCCAGGCCCTGGTGGCCGGGGCACGGGGCGACACGGACACCGGCGAGGCCCTGTGCGAGGAGATCATCCGCTGGGCCGTGCCCCGCGGTGCCCAGGGTGCGCGGGTCCTCGCCCTGCACGCCGGGGGCCTGACCGCGCTGGCGTGCGGCGACTTCGAGGCCGCCTACCGGCAACTGGCCGCGATCACCCCGCCCGAGCCCTTCGCCTCCTATCAGCCGCACGCCCTGAACTGCGCCCTGGACCTGGTGGAGGCGGCCGTACGCACGGGACGGGCCGCCGAGGCCGCCGCGTACACGGCGGCCGTGCGGGCCTCCTCGATGGCCCGGCTCTCGCCCCGCCTGCACATGCTGGCACTGGCCTGCGAGGCATTGACGGCTCCCGACGACGAGGCGCTGGGCCTGTTCGATCAGGCCCTGTCGCTGGTGAAGCCCGCCGACTGGCCCTTCGACGTCGCCCGGGTACGGCTGCTGCACGGCGAACGCCTGCGGCGCCGGCGGGTGACCAGGGAGGCCCAGGAACAGCTGGTGCGGGCCTCGAAGACCTTCGAGGAGCTGGGAGCGACGCCGTGGGCGTCGCGTGCCGCCGCCGAACTCCGGGCCAGCGGCCACGGCCCGTCCGCCGGCGCGCAGCGGGCGAGGGGTGTCCTGACGGCCCAGGAGTGGGAGATCGCGACCCTGGCGGCGACCGGACTGACCAACAAGCAGATAGCCGAGCGGCTCTTCCTGTCGCACCGGACCATCGGAACGCATCTCTATCAGATCTACCCCAAACTGGGCATCGGCTCCCGGGCCGCCCTGCATGACGCCCTGGCCGCCCTCAAGCCGGCGGACATCGGCTGAGGCCGGTCACGGCCGCCCAGTCAGATGACGTATGCGTTCGCCCGTCACCGCCCGCACACTGGGTCGGGGGGACGCGCTGAGACTGTCGTGCCGCCGGCACCGTCGCCGGCACAACGGAAAACGCACAGAAGTACGAAAGAGAACGCGGATGTACGACACCTCAGACAGCCACCCGGACATTCACTGGCCGTCCGGATTCTCGCCCGCCGACGCGCACAGCTTCCACCGGGCGCAGGCCGTCGTGCCCGGTCCGCCGGAGCGGTCGTTCACCCTGCTCACCGACGTGGCGAACTGGCCGAAGTGGGTGCCGGGCTGCGAGGAGGTCAGCTCCGTCACCCTGACGCAGACCTTCGAGGTGGTCTGGGCGGGACACCGGTTCGAGGTCTTCGTGGGGGAGAGCGTGCCGCCCCGCCGGATCGGCTGGCTGGGCATCGGCGGGGGCGTCATGCTGTACCAGGCCTGGCTGCTCACGGAGACCGCGGACGGCACGGAGGTCGTGGTGGAGAACGCCGTCCGCGCCGACGTACCCAAGCCCCTCGACACCCTGTCCCGCGACTGGGCCGAGCGGTTGAACGAACTGTGGCTCGCCCAGCTGGGGAAGCTGTCGGAGGACCCGCGGGACGGGGACCGGGCGTCCTGAGTGCCGCGTGGCGTCGCCCGTCAGGCGTTGGCCTCCGGCAGGCGTCCGCCATCCCCGGCCGCTCTCAGCAGGCTGTTGTAGCTCCGTCTCAGGAGCTTCGCCGACTGGCATGTGCCGGAACTGCCCGCACAGCTGCGGCAGGTCCGCAGATGTCCCTCCCAGACCGCACGCGCGTGTTCGAGGCGGTCCTGATCTGACTGCATGGCGCTTCCTCGCACGTACGGCCGTCTGGGGTATGACGGCGGGCTCCCGATCTTCGTGGCCGGGGGTCTCGGGTGCCGGAGCACCGAAGCCGCGAAGAGCTTTCAGCGGGTAGACGATCGTGATCCATGCCCGGGTTCACCTTCTTCCCGCGCCGTGCGCGGGCCAGTCCCCGAAGCCGGACCATTCCACATGTGCGGGTCGGGACGATCACACACCTGACAGGAACAAAGGTATCTCGTAGGCTCTCACGCAAACATGTGAATCCCTGGCGAGAGGTGTGCGGGTATGAGAAGAGTGTTGAGGGCGGTCGTCGCGGCGGTCGCGATGGTCGTCGCCACCGTGGTGTTCGTCCAGCCGGCTTCGGCGGCCACGTACAACGCCTCCTACGGCGGTGTCGAGGCCCAGCTGGACACCGCGCCCGGCAACGGCTACCAGAGCTGGATCTGGCTGTACGTGCCGGGCGACGCCGCGTCCGGGCGCGTGGAGTACAAGTACTTCGACGGCACGGGCGGTACCGAGTACACCGCACCCGACACCACGGCGACCTGGAACTTCACCAAGAAGGTCCAGACGATCCGAGCCTGCCGGTTCACGCTGTTCGGCGGTCAGTACTACTGGATCTGCTCGGCGTGGACGAGTTGCTGCGTCGACAGGGTGGCCGCCGCGGCGGCCCAGGAAGGCGCCGTGACCGACACACCTCGCGCGTTGGACCGCCGCGCGCGGATCTGAGTCCGGCCGGTGGTTTCCTCCGTGGCCGTGACGGCGCCCATGATCTCGTCCGTGACCTCCCGCAGGACCTCCGGCTCCGACGCCCTGCCCCGGAAACGGGAGAGATCCAGGGGAGGACCGGCCAGCACGTGGTGTGTGTGGCGGGGCAGGATCCGGCCCCTCTTCCCGTACGGCGGCAGCAGCAGGTTGGCACCCCACTGCGCCACGGGGATCACCGGACACCCGGTCTCCAGGGCGACCCGCGCGATCCCGGTGCGGCCCGCCATCGGCCACATCTGGGGATCACGGGTGAGAGTGCCCTCCGGACAGAAGACGACACCCTCGCCCGCGTGGACCGCGTCGGCGGCCGCCGCCAGCGCCGCCGCCGCGCCGGTGCCGCCCCGGGGGACGGGGATGTGCCGCATCGCGCGCATGAGCCGCCCGAACGCCCCCGGAACAGGCTCTGCTTCGCGAAGAACCGTGGGGGACGCCCGGTGGCGTACTGGAAGTGCCCGTATGCCACCGGGTCGAGGTAGGAGTTGTGGTTAACCGCCGCTATGAACCCACCGGACGTCGGGAAGTGGTGCATACCTGCCCAATTCCTCCTGAAGAGCAGCAGCATGACCGGGCGCGCGATCCCGGCCATCATCCGGTAGGTGGTTCCGATTCTTCGGCGTGGCATAGGTGTCGTCTCACCATGTGAAGGAGGTCTGTCCTCGGACGGGCCCGACACGAGGGGCCTGGCAGGGCAAGGCCAACGGTGCCGGGGCGGAGTCCCCCTTGTATACCGCTCCGCGGTGCATGGCACGGCGGACACATGTGACCGTCCCGCGCACCCGCACACCTGACGGCTCCGGTTCACCCGACCTGCCCGCCGACCGCCTGCGGTACCGGGAGCGCACTGGCGCGCGCCGCCGGAGCCAGCGCCGCGAGCGCGCCGAGCCCGCCCGCCCCCGCCACCAGCGCGGTCAGGGACGACCACGGCACCGAGACCACCGCGCCCGGCTGCCCCACGACCGCTGCCACCCCGGCCGCCCCACCCGCCAGGACGCCCAGGCCGGCACCCAGCACCGACACCACCACCGACTCCAGCAGCAGCGTCGACCGCACCTCGGCCCGGTCCAGCCCGACCGCGCGCAGCAGCCCGATCTCCCGACTTCGCTCGAAGACCGCCATGCCCGTGGTGTTGGCAATGCCCAGCGCCGCGACCGCCGCCGTGACACTGAGCATGGCGTAGAGCACGGACAACAGCGGGCCGTAGCCCGCGGCAGCAGCCCGGCCGGCGTCCACCCGGTCCTGCACGAGCAGCACCGGATCGCGCAGCGCGGCGCGGATCTCCCGCTTCACCTGCGCCGTGTGACCCGCTTCAGCCCGCACCAGCACGGCGGTCACCTCGACGCCCGGCGCCACGGCGCTCTCCGGCAGCAGGGCGGGGCCGAGGGCCTCAGGACCGTCGTAGACGGCCACGATCCGGCGGTCCAGCGCCGGACCGCCGGGACTGCCCGTGTCGGACAGCGCCGCTCCCGTGACACGGTCACCCACCCGCCACCCGTGCTCCGCGGCCAGTTCCCCGGTGACGGCGATGCCGTGGGCCAGACCGTCCAGATCTCCGGACCGCACCGTGAGCGCGGCCAGCCGGCCCCGGCCGACCGCACCCGGGTCCACCGCGACCGCCCACAGACCTGAACCGTCGTCCAGCCGGAAGCCGGCCTCGCGCACCGCGCTGACCGCCGCCACCTGTGGCAGCCGCGCCACCTGCCCGGCCGTCCCCGCGCCGATCCTGGCGAAGTCGACCGCGGTGATCCGCAGATCCGTGGGCATCCCCGTCTCCGCCTGCCGCTGTGCCGTGGCACTCAGCGAGGACATCGCCACGGTGACCGCGCCGACGAGCGCCACGCACACGGCGACGGCACCGGCGGTCAGCGTGGTACGCCGGGGATCGCGGCGGGCGTTGGCCAGGGCCAGGGCGCCGCGCACCCCGGCCAGGCGTCGCACCGGCGCCCGCAGCGCGGCCGTGACGACCCGGGTGACCTGGGGGACGAGCAGGATCAGCCCGGCGAGCAGGACCAGTGTGGCCAGGGACAGGAGGGCGAGATCCCCCTTTCCCGCGGCCAGCGACAGGGCACCGACCACGGTCGTCGCGCCACCGGACAGGCCCCGGCGCCGCCGCGTCCCGGCCGTGACAGGCCCGTCGGCACCCAGGGCCGCCACCGGAGCGACGGCGGAGGCCCGCAGCGCGGGGACGTAGGCGGCGGCGGACGTGAACCCCACCCCGACACCTACGGCGGTCAGCAGCGCGGTCGGAGAGAAGATCTCCAGCGGTGCCGCCGCCGAGGCCGCCGCGCCCGGTCCGAACAGAGACCCGAGCGCGGCGGCGACGCCGACGCCGAGCGCGTAGCCGGCCGTGGCCGCCACGGCGCCGACCAGTGCCGCCTCGGCGAGCACCATGCGCAGCACCCGCCCCCGGCTCGCGCCCACCGCCCGCAGCAGGGCGTGCTCACGGGCACGAGTCGCGCTGAGCATGGTGAAGGTGTTGCTCACCAGGAACGCGGAGACGAAGAGCGCGATCCCGGCGAAGAGCAGCAGCAGGGTGCCGAGTTTCCTGCGGTCGGGTGCCGCGGCTGCCTCCGCGTCCAGCCGGTCCCGGGCGACGGCCTCGTAACCGTGCGGCAGCACCCGCGCGGCCCGGTCCGCGAGCACATCAGGGGAGGTACCAGGGGCGGCCCTCAGGGTCAGCGACGCGTACCGGCCCGCGGCCGGCTCGAACAGAACCCGTGCAGTTCGGACGTCGAACGCGGTGACGGTACCGCCGGCGGCCGTGGCGGGGTCGTACACGGTGAACAGCCCGGTGAGCCGCGCCGTTCGGACCTCCCCGGCGACGACGATCCGCACCCGGTCCCCCACGCGGTACCCGGCGCGGCGGGCCGACCAGCGGTCGACGGCGACCTCTCCCGGGCCGTGCGGGCCACGCCCCTCGGTCACCGGGTAGCGGAGGTCCCGACCGCGTCCGCCGGGCAGGAAGTCGACGCCGACGTCGGCGGCCGGCGGGCCCACCAGGGTGCCGTCACGCGCCACCAGGAAGGCCGGCCCGCGCAGAGTGCCGCGTACCGATGCCACTCCTGGCAGCGCGGTCAGCCGGCGGCGCAGCGCCTCACCGGGCGGTCCGCCGCCCCCGGCCGGGCGTACCTCCACCGACACGTCGGGCCGGGAAGCCTGCTGCAGCCGTGCGGCCCCCCGGGTCAGTGACTCGGTGTACAGCAGCGAACCGCTGACACAGGCGACCCCGATCAGCACGGCCAGGGCGGGCAGCACGAAACGGCGCAGATCACGGCGGACGGAACGTACGACGGTGGGGAGCATGAGGCCTTTCCAGTGCTGCGGGCGCGGAAGAGGAGACCGTGGCGGTCGACGCCGTGGGGACACCCGGCCGGCGCCGGTTGCGGGGCACTGGTGGTCGTTGATCGGGTCGATCCTGGCCCGGCGGCCGTCCGCGCGGATCCACCGGACGACCGAATGCCCGACGGCCCGGTGCGTGCGCCTCGGCCGTTCGGCCGAGGCGGCGTCCGGACCGGGCCCGTAACCTCCACCTTCATGAACCAGCTCTTCGACGTCCCGGCGGGAGGCAGGAGGATCGCCGCGGTCTGCGTGGCGGTGCTGCTGACGGCCGCGATCGCCACCGAGGGCGCGGACACCGGCTCCGTGTTCGTGACCGTCGCCTGGACCGTGTCCGGTGGACTGCCGCTGGCGGCCCTGGCCGCCCGCCGCGACCGCTTCGGGACGGTGGCCGCCACGGGCGTCCTCGCGTCCTGCCTGGTCACCTTGGTGGAGACACGGACGGCGGTGCGGCCGGAGACGACCTTCGGCATGGTCGAGACCAGCGCTCTGCTCCTGCTCGTCGTCCGCGCGGTCCGCCGGTGTCCGCCGCTGCGGGCGGCGGGCCTGACCGGGGGAGCGCTGGCCGCGCTGACCGTGATCGTCCTGCGGCTGCCGCCTTCCGAGTACGAACGGCTGGTGCCGTTCGCCGTCCCAGCCCTGTGGTGCGCGGCAGCGCTGGCCGGCGTGCTCGGCCTGTATCTGCGTCTGCTCGACCGCTACCGGGCACAGGAGCACCGGACCGTGCTCCAGGCGGAGCGCCTGGAGCACGCGCGGGAGCTGCACGATTTCGTCGGCCACCACGTGACCGCGATCATCGCGCAGTCCAAGGCCGTACGCTACGCGACGGCGGCCGGACACCCGCCGACGCCCGGTGAGTTGGACGGCATGCTCGCGGACATCGAGGAGGCCGGGGCGCAGGCCATGCGGTCCATGCGGTCCATGGTGGCCGTCCTGCGCAGTCCCGGCACTGCCGCGCACCCCGGCGGCGACGTCACCGAACTGCGCGCACTGACGCAGCGGTTCGCGCGGACCGGGCCGGCCACGACGCTCGCCCTCGACCCCCGGCTGGAGGCAGGCGGCCTGCCGCCCGGTCTCGCCACCACCGTGCACCACATCGTCCGCGAGTCGCTGACCAACGTTCGCAAGCATGCGCGCCGTGCCAGGACCGTCACCGTCGACGTGCGCCTGGAGGGCGACACCGCCCGTCCGGCCGTCCTGGTGTCGGTGACCGACGACGGACCGGAAGCCGCCCGCGCCGGCGAGCCTGCCGGCGCGGGCGCCGGTCCGCGCTCCGGCTATGGCCTGGCCGGACTGGCCGAGCGTACGGCCATGGTCGGCGGCAGCGTCACCGCGGGCCCGCGGGCGGGTGTGGGCTGGCTCGTCGAGGCACGTATCCCGCTTCCCGGGCCGCTCCCGCAACCCGGGGACGACCAGACGAATGTCACCCTGGACGCATGACGATCAGGATCCTCATCGCCGACGACCAGCAGATGATCCGGTCCGCCTACGGCATGATCCTCGGCTCCCAGCCCGACATGGAGATCGTCGCCTCGGTGACCGACGGGGCATCCGCTGTCCGGGAGGCCCGCCGGCTGCGCCCGGACGTGTGCCTGCTCGACATCAGGATGCCGGGCCTCGACGGCCTGGAGGCGACCCGGCTGCTGGCCGGTCCCGAGGCTGCGGACCCCCTGCGTGTGCTTATCGCCACCACCTTCGACCTCGACGAGTACGTGTACCGGGCGCTGCGGGACGGGGCGTGCGGCTTTCTCCTCAAGGACGGCTCCCCGGCACTGCTGGTCGAGGCGGTACGGGCGGTGGCCGCCGACAACGCCCTGATCTCGCCGTCGGTCACCGTCCGCCTGCTGAGACACATGAGCGACGCCGCGGCGCAGGTCCTTTCCGAGGCTGCTCCGCGGGAACCGGCCGCCCGCAGCGGGCGCAGGTCCGGCGCCTCGGAACTTCCCCTCACCGCCCGGGAGCTGGATGTCGTACGACTGGTCGCGCGAGGCCGTACCAACGAGGAACTTGCCGTCCAACTCCACATCACCCTGTCCACCGTCAAGACACACCTCGGCAGCGTGCAGCGCAAGCTCGCGGCCCGCAACCGCGTCGAGATCGCCGCCTGGGCCTGGGAGAACGGCATCTGCACGAGCCGGGACACCCCCTGACACACTTGACACTTGTGGCACACAAACCGTAGGGCTCCCCCTATGGCCCGGCCGCGAGCGGGTTCGGCATGCTGAGGACATGTGCATCAACATCGTCGTCGTCGACGACGACCCGGGATTCCGCCGCATCGCCACGACGCTGCTGACGGCACGGGGCCTGCGTGTGGTGGCAGAGTCGGGGGACGGCGCCTCCGCTTTGGCCGCGGTGCGGGCACACCGCCCCGACGGGCTGCTTCTGGACCTGCATCTTCCCGACACGGACGGGCTGACCGTGGCCCGGCTGCTGACCGGGGAGGAGTGTCCGCCGCGGATCGTCCTGACCTCCACCGACAGAACGCTGTGGTCGCGGGAGGAGCTCCGCGTCGCGGGTATCGAGTGCTTCGTCGCCAAGGACCGTCTCTTCGACGCCGACCTGCGCGGGCTGTTCGCCCGGTCGGCACCCTGAGGGCACGTCATGCCGGGCCGTGCCCCGGCGCGGCCGGAACGGCGGGGAGACCGGTCTACTGCCCGTCATGGGCGGTGGACCGGTCCTGCGGCTGCGGCAGATCGTCCAGCCGGGCCCGTATCCCCTCGGCGCGCGCGACACGCAGGCTGCTGAACAGGTCGGCCGACCGGGTCCAACTCGCACGAGCCTTTTCCACCGCCCCCTTCCGCAGGTGAGCGGAGGCGAGACGGTCCCAGACCTCGGCCTGGCCGTAGGTGTCGAGGACCGCTTCGTACAGGCGCAGTGCCCTCTCGTAGTGGTCGATGGCCGCGTCCGGATCGTCCAGATTCTCCAGCGCCTGGCCGATGTTGGACAAGGCGACACCTTCGGTCCGGCGGTCGCCTGCCTCGCGCAGCAGGGGGAGCGCCTCCTCCGTTGTGGTGATGGCACCCCGGTAGTCGCCGATTTCGTCGAGGACGGCTCCGAGCCCGACGAGGGCGACCGGGATCTTGTCCCGCAGGCCGTGCGACCGGCAGAGCGCGAGGGCGTTGCGCGCGTGCTGGAGGGCCTCGGGAATGCGCTTCTGTTCGAAACGCAGCCGATTGAGGTTCTGCTCGGCGCGGACCTGGCGCGCCGGCGGCAGGCGGCCCAGATGGCGGAGCATCACGGTGGCGGGTTCGTCGGCTTCCCGGTGGCTACCGGTCTCGACCAGAGCGCGTACGAGATTTGCTCCGCTCTGCACGATGGCGACCGGATCGTCGAGGGTGAGCGCTGCCTCCAGGGCGATACGTTCGGCTACGATCTCCTCGGTCCAGCGGCCCGCGACGGCGTTGTAGCCGACCCATTCGAGGGCGAGGTCGACGCGGTGGCGCAGGAGCCCGGGGTCTTCGACGCCGCGCAGCGCGGCCGCGGTGGCCGCCGATTCCCGTTCGTACCAGTCGAGGGCGTCCTCGCGGCCGCTCACCGGGACATGCACCACTCCCGGGACCGCAGGGCCGGGCGGATCGGCTTTGTAGCGGGAGACGAAGAGCCCCGCCGAGTAGGCGTTGTGGCGCAAGTAGTCGAGGAGGCGGACCTCGGCGGCCCGACGGTCGTCGTGGTGCTCGTCCAGAAGTTCGAGGCCGTGGGCGCGGACCAGATCGTGCAGGACGTAGTGACCGTCCACGTCGCGGGAAAGCAGACTGGCGGAGGCCAGCTCCCGCAGACATCGCCGGGCCGTTGCCATGTCCACACCGGCGAGGGAGGCGGCGGATTCGGCTGATGCCGACGGTCCCGGGTGCAGGGCCAGCAGCCGGAAGAAGCGCGCAGAGCCGGGGGTAAGGGTCCGGTAGGACCAGGAGAAGACGGTCCGCACGTCGGCCCGCAGATCACCTGTCGACAGAACATCCAGCCGGGCCTCCGCCAACTCCCGCACGGCGACCCGCAGTGGCATGCCGGGCGCGGCGCTGAGCTGTGCGCCGACCACGGCCACGGCCAGCGGCAGGTATCCGCACAGCCGGACCAATTCTGCGGCTGCTCCGGGTTCGGCCCCGCACCGCTCCTCCCCGATGCGGGCGGTCAGGGCCGACAGGGCTTCGTTCTCGTCCCAGATGTTCAGCCCGACCAGGGTGCACCCCTCGGTCGCTGCCAGCCCCGAGAGCCGGTTGCGGGAGGTGATGATGGCCAGGCAGCCCGGCGAAGCGGGCAGCAGGGGTCTGACCTGTTCCTCGTCGCGGGCGTTGTCGAGTACGGCAACGAGCCTCCGGGACGCCGTCCGCTGCCGGAACAGCGCCGAACGTTCCTCGGTGCCCGATGGCATGTCCGCGCTGGGCACACCCAGAGCCGTCAGGAACCCGCCGAGTGCCTCGCCCGGGTCCAGGGGCCGCTCGGAGGCCTCGAACCCACGCAGGTTCACATACAACTGTCCGTCCGGGAACCCGTCCGCGACCTGGTGGGCCCAGTGCACCGCGAGGGTTGTCTTGCCGACACCCGCCATACCTCCGATGGCGGAGACCACGACATGACCGCCTCGTTCGGCAGTCTGTGCGGTGAGTGAGTGAACCCTGCGCATGACTTCTGCCCGACCACGGAAGACGGCCAGGTCGGGCGGCAGCTGCCGGGGGACGTCGTGGGTGTGACGGGCAGCGGCCCGCACCAGCTGCCTGCGCTCGTCCTCGGCCGGGTCCAGGGCCTCCAACAGCTCGGTCAGCGTCGCCTGCCGCGGCAGGCTCCTGCCGCGTTCCATGTCGCTGATGGCCCGCACACTGACCCCGGAGGCCTCGGCGAGGGCCTCCAGGGTCAGCAGGGCTCGCCGACGCGCCTCACGCAGCAGTCCTCCGAACGTCTCCTTGTCACTCATGCCATCCCCGGTGTGCGCATCAAGACATCCGCCGCGTTCAGTGTGTTTCTCGGATGCCATGAAACGTAGCAGTTCTGGAATGCTCGTGCAGCTACGGTCCCGGATCATGAACTGAGGCGCAGTCGGTCTGGTCCGCGGCCCGGATCCGGCCTACTGGCCGAGGTAACGCAGCACCGCCACCACCCGGCGGTGCTGACCGGTGGCTGCCTGGCTGAGGTTCAGCTTGGTGAAGATGCCGGTCACATGTCTCTCCACGGCGGCCACGCTCACGAAGAGCCGTTCGCAGATTCCAGTGTTGGAACGGCCCTCGGCCATCAGCGCCAGGACCTCGTGCTCCTTCGGCGTCAGTGTGGCCAGCGGGTCCTGCGGGCGGTTGCGGCCCAGCAGCGCGGATATAGGAACCGGGACAGGACGACGACGGCGGTTTCCGGCCGGGCGGCACGTATGGACCGTACGGCGCGCAGGCCGTCGTCCGTAAGGCCGGGCGGCATCCGAATGTCGGTGATGACCACGTCGTCCGAGGAGGACTGGGGGCCCAGGAAGGACGCGCGGGTGTGGCGGCACGCCGGCGACGTGCTTGCCGTGCCCCAGAGCTGCCGGATGTCCGGCGGCGTTGCGCCCCGGGCCGCGGCTCGCCCCGAGGACGTCTCGCGCGGCGAGGCGTCGCGGCTGGGGTTCTACTACATCTCCGGGTCGGCCCTGCGTCTGCTGGGCGGCCGGTGAGGGCGCGAACGCCCGGGGACCGTACTCAGTGCCTGACGTGTGCACGCGGTTGGTGAGCGTCCATGACGGCCGGCCAGCTGTGCAGACCCACCCTGTCGATGATCGTCGCGAGGGTTGGTGTTCTCCCCGGGCCCGGCCGGCACATTCGGCTCGGCGACGAGACAGCTGCCGTCGGCGGCCAGGGCCGCATCAGCACCGCAGCCCCGGGGTGTGGTCGGAGAGCCTGGGGACGACGTGTCCGCCCACCGTCCGCGGCGGCAGCTCAAGCCGTGTGAACTCCGCACACCCCGAATTACGTTCACTTCCCGCGCCGATGAGGCCCGGGTAATGTCCACATAAAGATGCGGATTTCTGTTCGCACACCTTATTTTGTCTACTTTTCACCGGGAAGAGGTCGTGTGAAAGCACGTTTCAGACGTTGGCGCCTCGCCGCCGTAGTCATCCTGACGGCCGTCTCGGTCCTTCTCTTCTCCAGCTCCGCCTATGCCGGACAGGTCGGGGAGAGCAGCCAATGGGCCAAAGAGGGGGTGTCGGCCGGAAGTGACATGACCGAGGCGCGGGATCCTGCCGGAAACGCGGTGGAGGTCTGGCGTGGTGCCGACAACTTCAACATCTACATCCGAGTCAATGGCTTCGCGCCGGTGGCACTGTCGAACGCACAGACCCACGTCACCCCACAAGTGATCTACGCGAACGGCAACTTCATTATCTTCCACACGGGAGTGGAAGGGAACGTGTACTACACGTTCATGGAACTTCGCTGGCCCTCGACCGGTGGCGTCGTCTACGTCACGTCGGGCTGGATCCAGGTTCCCAACGGTGTGCGGACGACGGACGCGCGGTCGGTGTCGGCCACGACCACGCCCGACGGCATGTATCTCGCTTTTCGCAGCGCGACGAACAACGATCTCTACGGCGCCTTCTTCAACGGCGTGACCGGCCAGTGGGAATCCCCTTCCAGAATCTCCGTCGCGGAGAGCGAGTCCTCACCCGCGGTCGCCTACAGCTCACGCAACAGGCGCCTGGTCCTCGCCTATCGGAGCCTGGACAACCGGGTGTTCGTCCGGTATGCGGCTTACGGCGGCAACGCGTGGTCGGACTCCGCGGTCCTGGTCGGGGGAGAGACCGGTGATCCGTACACGTACGCGCAACCCGCCCTGGCGATGGGGACCGACGGAACCGGACAGGTCGCCATGCGAGTCGGCGACAGCGACCAGATCCTGCTGAACACGATCACCGACACCGGCGTGGGGCAGGGCTGGACCTGGGACATCGGCGGCTTCATAGCGTGGTTCGCCCCCACCCTCGTGCGCTACGCGGCCGGCTACTACCTGATCGCCACCGCCGACGATGGGTCCGTGTGGTGGAAGAAGTCGCGAAGCTGAGACTCCCGCGCCGCGTGTCACATACGGCGGGGTGAGCGGGCATGCGCGGACCGGGTTCCGGGAATTCCCGGTCCGCGCATTCTCACCGACGGAACTGCCGTGTCGCGGCGTCCGGCGCCCGGTGGAGCGACTCGCGGCCCATCTGGGGCAGACCGTGACGGAGGGTCAGTTCGAGCAGTCGCCGTCGGGGCTCCGCACCGAGGAAGCCGTGGACGTGGATCACGGCCCGCATGCACACTTCCGGCTCCAACTGCGTCAGCAGCGTGTCCAGTTCGGGCCACAGGGAATCCCACGGCGTGTCGTCGAGCACCTGGTGCGGAACACCGATGTCGAGCGCGACGGAGTCCGCGCGGACGGGGCGGGTGACGGCGAGAAGCGGTGGCTCGGCGGCGCGGGGGCCGATCCACAGCCCCGCAGGGGTCACAGCTGCCTTCCAGTGCCGTCCGAGCGCCAGAGCGTCGGGCCCATTGCCCTCGCACAGCACAGGAGGCACCCGCCACTGGGTCACCCGCACCGAACCGCCGTCCCGGGCCGTGGCCGACGCGTGAACGACGGTCTGGGCGAAGGGGCGCCAGGCGGGCCGGCCGGCGGAGTCGAGCAGGTACTGGTCGGTGGCGGCGTCGGCCGCCGGGGCGCCGTCCGCCAGATCCACGGTGCGGCGCACGGGCGCTCCCACCATCACCTGGACGTCGCAGCCCAGCAGGTCCGCCGCCTCCTGCGCGGTCCGTGAGACGGGTCGTCCGGCCAGGGACACCAGCCGCAACGACCCGCGGACGTCCTCCGGGAGAGCCGCCATGACGACCGCGACGGCGGCGGCGGGGATCTCCGGTGAGGTGAGGATCAACTGGGGCCGGTCACGTTCTGGCGGAACGGCCTGCAACCGGGCCTGGACCGCGGGCGATGCGGGGCCGACAGGCCGGACGGCGAGTCCGGCCGCCACGGGCTCGACGACGTGCCCGGCCACTGTCTGACGACCCACCCGTCGCGTGGCGGTCTCCCAGGCCGGAACCGGCAGATGGCTGCTCACGTGCCGGGCGAGGCTGCCGGGCGAGAAATGCCACCAGCCGCCGGACGCATGCGTCGGTCCGGGGGAGAAGAGCGCTCCGTCCGCGGTCACGAGCGCGGGGCCGGCGGGGGCCAGGACGTCGTAACCCCACCGCTCGCAGATCAGCCGGGCCGCCGACGGACGGCCTCCGGCCTCGTCGGCTCCCTCGGACATCACCAGCGTCAGCAGACGCGGCCGCGTGTCCGGGCTCGCATCCAGCACGGGAGTCAGCAGCCGGCACAGCTCCTCCGCGCCGTCTTCACCCACAGGTGCGCCCACCAGGACGACGGCCTCGTTCGGCCGGGTGGGACCGAGGCGGTCGGCCAGCCGGGTGAGCCCCAGCGGCGGCCTGCTCCCCGTGTGCACCAGGTGCGGATGGGCGCCGTCGGGGGAGACGGTCAGCGTGGCGGCGGTGCCGGGGTCGGCACGGGCACGGTCGCTGTCGGGTTTCACCACCGTGTCTCCCGTGGGGATGACGGTCATGCGGTCCTCACAGTCCCTGTCGCGACGCCGGCATCACACGGATGACGGGACGCGGATCCGATGCGAGGCACCGTCATCGCCCGTGTGAACACATATGAAATGGAGTTCTGGTTAAGGCACGTGTGGCGAAGTCTACTGCCCACCCATGTGCCGACGTATGTGGGGACGACGGTCGGCCGTCCAGAGGAATGCCGGCCCTGCGATCATCACCCGTGCACGACACGTACCGCCGAGGGAGTACAGAGTGATTTCCGAGCCAGAGATGACAGAGGGGTCCGGCCCGCTGGACGCACCGGAGACCGTGGGCGACCACGCGGGGCAGCGAGGTGTGCGGCGCCTACGGCCAAGGCCGTGGTGGTGGGCCCTGGGGGGAGCGGCCATGGCGTCCGCGCTCTGGGCGCCAGCGGTGTCGGTGTACGACGTTGGCGGTCACAAGCCCGACACGCTGGGCTACCGGCTCGAGCACGACCCCTGCCGGTCGATCCGGTTGGCCTCGCTCGGGACGGCCATTGCGCCGGGAGCCACCGACTACATGAAGAGTTCGGGTCTCTTGCGGAGTGACGCTCTCGATCAGGTCCGGTGCTCCATACCGCTCGACACCAGCGAGGCGGACGGGAAGACCGGTGGCTGGCACATGAACTACACGGTGACCGTCACCGTGGCGCTCCACAAGGAGGCCGACCCAGGCATCGAGTTCGAAGCGGAGAGCCGGATGACCGAGCTGGGCGCTGTCCCGTCGATCGACGTGCTGGCCGTTCCCCGGCTCGGCAGGCAGGCGTACTACATTGCCGCGGACGCAAGTCATGCCGAACTCCGTGTCCTGGAAGGCGCGGCGGTCATGTCTGTGGGTCTCTCGGTCGGCCGCTACTACGACGGCGACGGCGACGTCGACGAGATCGGCGACGGGCCCGCCTTCCCCGACCTGTCGGAGTTCCGGCCCGCCATGATCGATGACATGCGGGACCTGATGGCCTCCCTCAAGAGCTAGGGAGCGGTTACCGGCTGCGAGGACACTCAGAACACGTATGCCCGTTAGTGGGTGTCTTGACGTAGATGTGTTTCAACATAGGATGTGTTCAGGTGTGTGCGTCCGGGGCAGACTCGCCCACCCGTATGCTTCCCGGCCAGGAACTGTCATGCCTCGACCCATGCGAAGAAGCACCGACCGAGGAGCCGATCTTGTCCGAGCACGACCACAATTGGCTGACGACGGCTGCCGGCGCACCGGTTGCGGACAACCAGGACTCCCTGACGGCCGGTCCGCGCGGCCCCATGCTGCTGCAGGACGTGTGGTTCCTGGAGAAGCTCGCCCACTTCGACCGTGAGGTCATTCCGGAGCGCCGGATGCACGCCAAGGGTTCGGGCGCGTTCGGGACGTTCACGGTGACCCACGACATCACGCGGTACACGAGCGCGAAGATCTTCTCCGAGGTCGGCAAGAAGACCGAGCTCTTCGTCCGTTTCTCCACCGTCGCGGGCGAGCGCGGCGCGGCCGACGCCGAGCGTGACATCCGCGGGTTCGCCGTGAAGTTCTACACCGACGAAGGCAACTGGGACCTGGTCGGCAACAACACCCCGGTGTTCTTCTTCCGCGACCCGCTGAAGTTCCCCGACCTCAACCACGCGGTCAAGCGCGACCCACGCACCAACCTCCGCGACGCCGAGAACAACTGGGACTTCTGGACCAACCTCCCCGAAGCCCTGCACCAGGTCACCATCGTGATGTCCGACCGGGGCATCCCCGCTTCCTACCGGCACATGCACGGCTTCGGGTCCCACACGTACAGCCTGGTCAACGCCGCAGGCGAACGATTCTGGGTCAAGTTCCACCACCGTACTCAGCAGGGCATCGAGAACCTCACCGACGCCGAGGCCGAGACCCTGATCGGCAAGGACCGCGAGTCCCACCAGCGCGATCTCTTCGACGCCATCGACAACGGCGACTTCCCGAAGTGGAAGCTGTTCGTCCAGGTCATGCCGGAGGCCGACGCGGCGACGTACCGCTTCCACCCCTTCGACCTCACCAAGGTCTGGTCGAAGAAGGACTACCCGCTGATCGAGGTCGGCCAGCGGGAGCTCACCCGCAACCCCGACAACTACTTCGCCGACGTCGAACAGGTCGCCTTCACCCCGGCGAACGTGGTTCCGGGCATCGGATTCTCCCCCGACCGGATGCTCCAGGGCCGCCTCTTCTCCTACGGCGACGCTCAGCGCTACCGCCTGGGCGTGAACCACCACCAGATCCCCGTCAACGCCCCGAAGAACCCGGTGAACTCCTACCACCGCGACGGCGCGATGCGCGTCGACGGCAACCAGGGCGCCACCCCGGGCATCGAGCCCAACTCCTACGGCCGCTGGCAGGAACAGCCCGCCTACCGTGAGCCGAGCCAGGCCGTGGGCGCCTTCGCCGACCGCTTCGACTTCCGCACGGACGACGACAACTACTTCGAGCAGCCCGGCGACCTGTTCCGCCTGATGACCCCCGAACAGCGGCAGAGCCTGTTCGAGAACACGGCTCGGGCGATCAACGGCGCTTGCCGGCCCACCGTCGAACGGCACATCCATCACTGCACCCAGGCCGACCCGGCCTACGGCGAGGGCGTCCGCAAGGCGATCGAGGCCCTGGCCGCCGGCGAGCTCTGAGGCCTGCCCCGTTGTGATCCGGCATGCTCCCGAGCGACACCCGCGAGGCCTTCCACCCCAATGCGTTGCGAGCCCCGGACGCACCCACACTGCACTCGTGGCCGGGCACGATGAGCCGTGTGGCGGGCACGGCCGTAAGGTACCCCGAGGCCGTGGGGCAGGGAACATGGAGGACGCACCATGAGTGGTGGCACGTTGACTCCTGAGCAGACGCGGCGAGTCATGGTCTTCGCCATGGATCTGGCCCGCGACGGCGACACCGATGAACTGGTGGACTTCGTGAACCACGGGCTCCCGGTGGACGCGAGCGACGGGGCGGGCAACACCCTTGTGATGCTCGCCGCCTACCACGGACACAGCGACACCGTACGGGCGTTGATCCGGCTCGGCGCCGACCCGGATCGGCGCAATGCCCGCAACCAGACCCCGATCGCGGGTGCGCTCTTCAAAGGCGCGGACGACGTGGTGGCGGTCCTGGTGGAGGCCGGGGCCGATCTCGACGCGGGCACGCCGACTGCCAGGGACACCGCGTCCCTGTTCGGCCGCACCCATCTGCTCACACCCTGACCCCGGAGGCCCGGAACGTACCGGCCGCCGCCCGGCCGGCCGGACGCCGGGCTCACACCACACACGTATGAGCGAACACATGCCCAGAAGTCGGCTAGGGTGTCCCCTGCCCGGCCGAGCCGGATGACGCCCACCGCCGTCTTCTGCGGATTCCCTAAGAGGTAGTGTGTTCAACAGAGTTACGCTCTTCACGTCCCGGGTCATCGAGGCGGTGCTGATCCTGCTCGGGGTCGCCATCGCCGTGCTGGAGAAGCACACGCTGCTCTACATAGGCCTGTGGGACCTGCTCGCCCTGATCTATCTGTCCACGCGGGTGTTCCGGCTCCGGACGCGGAAGAACCACGTCGACAGCGACGACATGGAGTGGCTCAAGAACATCCAGGGCCGGCGCACGGGCTACCTCTTCACCGTGCTGACCGCCGTCATCGGAATCACCGCGGGTGTGCTGATCGTCCTCAACAAGGGCAACGACGACGCGGAGGCCCTGTCGAAGCTGGTCGGTGTCCCGGCCGTCATTCTGGCCTGGGTGATCCTGCAGTTCGGCTATGCGGAGCGGTACGCCCAGGAGTACTACCGGGCGTTGCCCGAACAGGTCCTCGTCTTCCCCAACGCCGAGCGCCCGAACTTCGTCGACTTCGCCTACTTCTCCTTCACCCTGGGCACCACGTTCTCCGTGTCGGACGTGGAGACCCAGACGTCCAGGATCCGCTCCCGGATCCTGTCGCACAGCATCCTGTCGTTCATCTACAACACCGCGACGCTCGGTATCGCGGTGGGTGTCATCACCGGCTGACCTGTGCCCAGGGACCCAAGGGACCCGGTCGGCCGATTCCCGGTCCGCCGGGCGCCATCGCGGCCCGCACGGTGATGGCTCCCGGTGTGGGGCGGGCACCCTCTCCCACTCGGGGCGAGGGTGCCCGTCCCGTAACCGGCTCGCCCTGCGGTCAGCGGAGCGCGAGCCGGAAGACGCCCGCGTTGCCGGTTCCCGCGAACAGCCAGTGACCGTCGGGCGACGGCGACAGGGAACGCACGTCGCCGGTGACGAGACCGGCGGACACGACGGCGGTCCAGTGCCCGCCCCCGTCGCCGCTGCGGAAGACGCCCCCGCCCGGCTCGTACAGGTCGCGCGAGGCGGCGAACAAGGTCCCGTCCGGGGCGAAGACCACGTCGCCGTAGGTCAGGTCGGGGGTCCCGCTCCCGTCGCGGAACGTCTTCCCGCCGTCATGGCTGACCTTGACCAGGTGCTCGCCGACGGCGACCACGTGATCGGGGTCCGAGGGGTCGACAGCGATCCGGTTCACCGCACCGTCGAACACCTTGACCGCCGCGTCGCCGGAGTCCGTGCCGCGGTAGAGGCCGGTCACGTCGCCGATCCACAGCGCCCCGGGGGCACGCGGATCGATCGCGACCGACGTCACGCCCTCGCCCTGCTCCAGCGGGTGGAACAGCAGGGTCGTACCGCCGTCCCGGCTCGTGTAGACGCCGTTGGGGGAGTAGGAGGCGGCATAGAGCCACGACGGGTGGCGCGGGTCGACCGCCAGCGTCGAGGAGGTGCCGTCCGCCAGGGACAGCTGCCGCCAGGTACGACCCCCGTCGAGGGAGCGTTCCAGGGCGAAGCAGTCGAAGGAGCAGTACGTGCTGCGCGTCCTCAGCACCGTCGCGCTCGTGCCGGGCACGGCGGCCAGTGCCGTGACGGAGTTCCCGACGGTGTCGGGCGCCTGTCCGGTCCATCCCCAGTCCTGGTAGCCGGCGGGAAGGTTGCGGGCCAGCGGTGCCGCGGAGCGGTAGGTGCCGCTGGACGTGCCGGCGACCAGGGCCGGCCCGGAGACGGCCAGCGCGTCGACCTGCACGTCGGGTACGCCGATGCGCCGGTAGTCGGCGGAGTTCTTGGTGGTGTAGATGCCGGCGGACGCGGACACGACCTGTTCGGCGGGACGGTCCGGGAAGCTTCCGGTGTCGCTGTACAGGTCGACCTTGGCGGTGGCCTGCGGCTTGGCCCTCCAGGAGCGGCCGAGGTCGGCGCTCACCCAGAGGTTCTTCTCGCCCGATCCGTCCGCGGCCGCCCCGATCGTCTGCACCTGGAGTTCACCGGTCGCGGTGATCCCGGTGTAGGTGGTCGCGTCCGCGGCGTTCCACGGGCCGTCCGGGCGGGTCCAGCTCCTGCCGCCGTCGGTGGACAGCAACGCTCCGCCGTAGGTGTCCGAGGACAGGACGACCCGGCCGTGCGCCGACAGGTCCCTGACCGCGGGATCACCCGGAACGGGCAGGCGCCTGGCAGTCTTCGGGTGGTCCAGCGCGTCCTCGACGAGATAGGTCCCCGCGCCGGTGCCGACGAACAGGTCGTCGCCGTCCAGGGCCAGCCGGGTGACCCCGGTGGGGGGCGCCGGGCAGGTGTCGCCAGTGCCGGCCCCGGTCCGCGCTGGTGAAGACGCCCGTGTCACCGGCGGCGAAGACGTCGCGGCCCGATGCCGACGTCACCACGTCTGTGAAACCGGCGGTGTCGTCCAGCACGGGCCGGAAGGTGCGGGCGGCGTCGTCGCTGCGCAGGACGTACCCCTCACCGCTGCCCGTGACGGTGGCCGCCACGTACAGGGTGTCGGCGTCGCGGGGATCGGCGGCGAGCCGGTGCCCCACGGCTCCGGGGATGCCGAGGCCGGACTGCGTGACCCAGGTGATCCCGTGGTCGTCGGTCCGGTAGACCCGCTCGCCGACGTCGGGCAGCACATAGAGCCGTGCGGGACGGGCCGCGGTGAACGCCAGATGCCCGCCACTCGCGTTGGGTCCCGTCAGCTGCCACGATCCGGCCTGCACCGGCCCGGAGGCGGCCGTGGCCGTCGCCGCCGCGGCCGGCACGCACATCGTTCCGGCGACGGTCAGGCCCAGCGCCAGCAGGGAGCGTCTGAGATTTCTCGCACGCATGGTCGCCTTTCAGGTCACGAGCCGGGCGGCAACCTGCCGGTCCCAGACTCCGGCGTATGACCAAAACAGAAGGTACTTGATGATCACATGTTGATCCGTGCACACCTTAGAGTCGGTGCCGAGATACGTCCAGAGACCGCCAGGACAGACGGAGTTCGCCGGGTCGCGACATTCCGGAGCAGCACGTCGAGTCCTAGCATGGGCCGCATGTCTAGTGAACATGTATTAACTCGTAGAGGTGTCCTGAAGGCCGGAGTCGGCGGCCTTGGTGTCGCCGCGCTGGCGCTGCCCCCGGGAGCGGCCGCCGCCGCGACACCGGGGGATGAGTCCGCCGTGTCGGGCGGTGGCCGGATCCTCGAATTCACCGCCGGCACGAACGCATCGGTGATCGTCTCCCCCGATGGACGGCAACTGATCGCGGAAGTACAGGGAGTTCTGTGGTCGGTGCCCCGCGAGGGCGGAAGTGCCACGGTACTGACCCGGCCCGAACTGGAACCCGCCAGGACGGCCTGGTCGCCCGACGGCTCGCTGATCGCGGTCTGCGGATACCAGGGCGGGGGTTTCCACGTATGGACGATGCGTCCTGACGGCTCGCGGCTGCGGCAGTTGACCTCCGGCCCCTGGGACGACCGCGGGGTGGCCTGGTCCCCGGACGGGACCCGCATCGCGTTCGCGTCCGAAAGAGGCGGGGACCCGGTGACCGGCAGCTCCTACTCGATCTGGACGGTGGACGTCGGCTCCGGTGAGCTGACCCGGCTCACCGACCAGACCGGCGTGGAGGACTACGACCCGGCCTGGTACCCCGACGGAGACAGGCTGGTCTTCGTCCGGGCCGGCAGCGCGGGCGGCCGTACCCTCGCCTCCGTACCGGCCGGCGGCGGCACGGTGACCGTCCTGCGCACGGTGGACGCCGGCGTCCTCGTCGGCCCCGCGGTCGCCGCCGACGGCCGCGTGGCATACGTGCACCTCGGCGACGCCGTCCCCCCGTTCCATGCGGACAGCTCCACTCTGCTGATGGACGGCGAGCCGGTGACCGACGGTGAAGACGTCTCCCCGCACCCCCCGGCCTGGGGCACCGGCGGCGAACTCTTCTACGTCGCCGACGGGCAGTTGCGGCTACGGCGCCCCGGCCGGCTGACCCCGAGTCATACCGCCGAGCCGATCTCCTTCACGGCGGCCCTGAGCGTGCCCGCGCTCTCCTACCCGCAGAAGACGTACGACTTCGACACGACGGGCGACGGGCCGGTCCGGGGCATCCACCTCCCGGTGCTCTCCCCGGACGGCGCCTCCGTGGCGTTCGCCGCTCTCAACGCGCTCTGGGTCATGCCGATCGGCCGTCGCCCGCGCAGACTCGTACAGGCCGACCCCTCCGGCTACGTTCAGATGCCTTCCTGGGCACCGGACGGACGCAGCGTCCTGTACTCCTACGAAGGCGGCCCGAACGGCAACGGGCTGATCAGCGTCCACCGCCACTGGCTCGACGAGGACCGGGACGAGATCGTCGCGAGCGGTGGCCGGCTGAACGCCACGCTTTCGCCGGACGGCACCCGACTCGCCTGCCAGGACTCTTCCGGCAGTCTGCTGGTCAAGGATCTCGTGACGGGCACCGAGAAGACCCTCGTCACCCCCCTCGGCGCGAACGGCCTGCCCAGCAGGCCCACATGGTCACCGGACGGCCGGTACGTCGCCTTCTGCGACCGGAACCGGCTCAACCAGCGGTTCCGCGAGGGATACAACCTCATTCGCGTGGTGGACACCGCGACCGGGCAGTGGGCAGCGCATCAGCCGATGCCGCACGCCTCGCTCTCCGACCGCGGCAACGCGGGCCCGGTATGGGCCCCCGACGGGTCGGCCATGGCCTTCGTCATGGAGTCCGCACTGTGGATCCTGCCGGTCCACCCAGACGGCTCGCCCGCGGGTGAGCCCCGGCGCGTCACGGACGAGGCGGCCGACCATCCGTCGTGGTCCGGCGACTCACAGACCCTGCTGTACCAGGCCGCCCGCACACTCAAGCTCATCAGCCGCGACGGCACCCGGGCTCGTACCCTGTCCGTGCGGTTGCGCCACGGCCGCCGCGCACCCGCCCGCTCCGGCGTCACCCGCGTGCACGCGGGACGGCTGTGGGACGGAACGGGAGACACGGTCCGGGAGGACGTCGACATCGTCATCCACGGCAACCGCATCACGTCCGTGGAACCCCACCGGGCGGGCGCCCCCTCCGGCGAGACGTTCATCGACGCCTCCGCATCCACGATCATCCCGGGGCTGTGGGACTCACACACCCACCCCTGGCAGTACACCTACGGCGGGCGGCAGAACAGCCTCATGCTCGCCTACGGTGTCACGAGCAACGTCTCCCTGGGCGGCTTCGCGCACGAGGCCGTCCGCATCCGGGAGGCCGTCCGGTCGGGGCACATGGCGGGGCCGCGCCTGTTCGCCACCGGCGAGCTGATCGACGGCGCCCGCGTCGCCTACAGCATGGGACGGGCACACCGCACACGCGACGGTGTCCGGCGTTCCCTGGAACGGGCCGTCGCGCTCGACTGCGATTTCGTCAAGACCTACGTCCGCGCCCCCGCCGAGACCATGCGCGAAGCGGCCCGCACCGCGCACGAGAGACTCGGCGTACGGACCGGAAGCCACTTCCTGTCGCCCGGAGTCAACGTCGGACAGGACCTCACCACTCACCTGTCCGCAACCCAGCGGACGGAGTACGGACGTGCGTCCTCCCCGACGGGCCACTCCTACCAGGACGTCCTGGAGATCTACCAGGGCGGCGGCTTCGCCCTCGTCATCACCCCGTTCACCGCCGTCGCCCTCCTGGGCGCCGATCCCTCGCTCGCCGACGACCCCCGGGTCACCGCTCTCATGCCACCGTGGGACACCGCGCTCGTCGGCCACTACGCGGCGAACCCACCGACGCGGGCCGCACTGCAGGCCGTCGCCGACGAGGTGGCCGTCTACCGGCGCGTCCTCGATCAGGGCGGCACCCTGGCCCTCGGCACCGACGCGCCCATCGCGCCGATCGGCCTCCACGTCCACCTGGGACTGCGGGCGCTGCGCTCCCACGGGCTCTCCGCCGTGCAGGCGCTGCGCACCGCCACGGTCGTCCCCGCCCGCGTCTTCGGCGTCGCGGACGACCTGGGCACCGTGGAACCCGGCAAGCTCGCCGACCTCACGGCCGTCGACGGAGACCCCTTCGACGACTTCGACACGCTGATCCGCACCACGTGGGCCATGCGTGACGGCGTCGTCCACCGGCAGGACGACCTGGTCGGGGCGTTCGACACGGCCGAAGGGCGAAGGCAACGGGCGGACGCCGCCGACTGGCCGGCCGTCAGCCGCCGGCTCCGTCGCGAACCCTGCTGCGCCGAGCACGTCTTCGACGTCTAGAGGAGGGCACCCCGTGCGCCGGCGGTCGAACGGGCCGGTGGTCGCCGGCGCACGGGGTGTCCGGTCAGCCGGGGGGAGCGGCGGAACCTGCCGAAAATGCGGCAGATCCTCGGGCGCGAGCCCGGTTCCCACCCCGTGCTCACGCCGGGCGGTACCCGGCGTCCTGCGCGGCTCGGGTCAGCGCAGGAACCCCTCGTAGTGGCGCTGCTGGAGCTGGCTCTCGATCTGCCGGACGGTTTCCAGGCCGACACCCACGATGATCAGGATGCTGGTGCCGCCGAACGGGAAGTTGTTCGTCGCCCCGAACCCGACGAGCGCGATGGTCGGGACGAGGGCGATCACCCCCAGATACAGCGAACCCGGCCAGGTGATCCGGTTGAGCACGTACGACAGGTACTCGGCGGTCGGCCGGCCCGCCCGGATGCCCGGGACGAAGCCGCCGTACTGCTTCATGTTGTCCGCGACCTCGTCCGGGTTGAAGGAGATGGAGACGTAGAAGAACGCGAAGAACACGATCAGCAGGAAGTACAGGCTGATGTAGATCGGGTGGTCGCCCTTGGTCAGGTTCTGTGTGATCCAGGTCTTCCAGCCCGAGTTGCCGCTGGAGAACTGCGCGACGAGCGTCGGGATGGACAGCAGTGAGGACGCGAAGATGACCGGGATGACGCCCGCCTGGTTCACCTTCACGGGGATGTAGGTGGAGGTGCCGCCGTAGGACCGGCGGCCGATCATGCGCTTGGCGTACTGGACCGGGATCCGGCGCTGGGCCTGCTCGACGAAGACCACCAGGGCCACGATGGCGAGGATGACCAGGACGACCGCGCCGAACTCGATCCAGCCGCCGCCCAGCGTGCCCTGCTTCTTGATGGACCACAGGGCGGACGGGAAGGTCGCGGCGATCGAGATGAACATCAGGATCGACATGCCGTTGCCGATGCCGCGGTCGGTGATCAGCTCACCGAGCCACATGACGAGCGCCGTACCGGCGGTCATGCAGATCACCATCGTGACGGTGGTGAAGACCGACCGGTCCGGGACGATGCCGTCGGCGACGGTGCACCCGGAGAACAGCGCGCCGCTGCGGGCGGTGGCGACCAGCCCGGTGCCCTGCAGGACGGCGAGCGCCACGGTGAGGTACCGGGTGTACTGGGTGATCTTCGCCGTGCCCGACTGACCCTCCTTCTTCAGGGCTTCCAGCCGCGGG
The DNA here is from genome assembly GCF_042897315.1 of Streptomyces sp. NPDC001068. Classification (NCBI taxonomy): domain Bacteria; kingdom Bacillati; phylum Actinomycetota; class Actinomycetes; order Kitasatosporales; family Streptomycetaceae; genus Streptomyces; species Streptomyces sp. NPDC001068. The sequence continues at coordinate 44,512 of NZ_JBIAYD010000028.1, forward strand.
ATGACCACGGTCAGCAGCTGAAGGATGATGCTGGCGGTGATGTAGGGCAGGATGCCGAGCGCGAAGATCGTGATCTGCAGCAGCGCGCCCCCGCTGAAGAGGTTGACCAGCCCGAACAGCCCCTGGTTGCCGGACGCCTGGCTCACACACGTCTGGACGGCCTTGTAGTCGACCCCCGGGATCGGGACATGCGTGCCGATCCGGTAGAGCACGATGATGCCCAGCGTGAAGAGCAGCTTCTTACGCAGGTCGGGCGTCCTGAACGCCTGGGTGAACGCGGTGAGCACGGAGCCTCCTGCTACGACAGCACAGCGGGACAGGCGACATACCTGGATGGCTCCACATGTGCGCAGCCCGACACCTGTTCAACGCAAATTACAGCAGATGGAGTCACACGTGTAGTTGTGCGCCATGCGGTGAGGTGAGGGGTGGATCACACGTATGTCCGAGATGCCTGATCGCGCGACGCACGACCAGTTCCGGCTCGCACCCGTCGAGGGCCCCTGACAACAGATACCTGCCCTGACTAGATATAGTAGACATGTCTATACGTATTATGGACAGGCGGCTCCCGGTGCCAGATGCCGGGAACCGCGGCAGGCCAGTTTCAACGCGGGTGTCCCTGGGGGCGCCGGGTTCTGCGCCGGTGCGCGGAGTCCTGGACGACGCTGGTTCGCCGGGTGGCGGTGTGGCGGCCGGATAACCGCCGTGACGGCGATGCCGGCCCCGCCCGGCTGTCCGTCGCGCCGATCGCATCCAGTGGCCCGCCGTCCCCGACCGCCCCCGTCCGACGACGGACACCGTGTCCCCGCGAGGAGATCCACCGATGGCCGCACCCGTACCACCCAGAAACGATCCGCAATCCCCGTGGCGCTCCGAGGGAGTGCCCGGCGGCCCGCCGAAACGCGACGGCCGGCGCCGCCGCGGTGGCTGGCTGGTGCAGATCGTGATCTTCCTGGCCATTTATTTCGCGACCGGCCTGCTCTACAACGACATGTCCGGCGACGGAACCACGTCGATCGACTACACCGCCTTCACCGCGCAGCTGGACGCGGGCAACGTCAAGACCGTCTACTCGCAGGGCTCGCAGATCCAGGGAATGCTGAAGAAGCCGGGCCGGACGCCCGGTGGCGGCAGCACCTTCGTCCGGTTCAAGACGTACAAGCCCTCCTTCGCCGACAGCGGGCAGCTGTGGCACGAGATCGAGCAGAAGAAGGTCTCGGTCTCCGCCTCGCCGGTGGCGCAGGGACCGGGCCTTGGCCAGTCACTGCTGGTGTCCCTGCTGCCGACCGCGCTGCTGATCGGCGTATGGGTGTTCGTGTCCCGTAGGGCCGGCGGCGGCCTCGGCGGCAGGGGCGGGGTCCTGGGCCGCAAGCCTCCCAAGCCGGTCGAGACGGAACAGGCGCGGACCAGCTTCGCCGACGTGGCCGGCATCGACGAGGTCCAGGGCGAGCTGAACGATGTCGTCGACTTCCTCAAGCGCCCCGACGTCTACCGCCGCATGGGGGCCAAGATGCCCCGCGGCGTGCTGCTCGCGGGCCCTCCCGGCACCGGCAAGACGCTGCTCGCGCGGGCTGTCGCGGGTGAGGCCGGAGTTCCGTTCTTCTCCGCCTCGGCCTCCGAGTTCATCGAGATGATCGTCGGCGTGGGAGCTTCCCGGGTACGGGAACTGTTCGCCGAAGCGCGCAAGGTGGCCCCCGCGATCATCTTCATCGACGAGATCGACACCATCGGGCGGGCCCGAACCGGCTCGGCGGTGGGAGGCCACGACGAGCGCGAACAGACCCTCAACCAGATCCTCACCGAGATGGACGGGTTCTCCGGCTCCGACGGTGTCGTCGTGGTGGCCGCGACCAACCGGGCCGAGATCCTGGACGCGGCGCTGACCCGGCCCGGACGCTTCGACCGGGTGGTGACCGTCTCCCCGCCGGACCGCAAGGGCCGTGAGGCCATCCTGCGGATCCACACCCGGTCCATGCCGCTCGCCACGGACGTGGACCTGGCCCGCATCGCCCGTACGACCCCGGGCATGACCGGCGCCGAACTGGCCAACCTCGCCAACGAGGCCGCCCTCCTCGCGGTCAAGCACGACCGGGACCGGATCACCGGGCACGACCTGTCAGAAGCACTGGAGAAGGTGCAGCTGGGTGCGCAGCGCCCGCTGGTCATGCCTGAGGAGGAGCGGCGGCGCACCGCTTACCACGAGAGCGGACACGCGCTGCTCGGCATGCTCCAGCCCGGCGCCGACCCGGTCCGCAAGATCACCATCGTGCCGCGCGGTCGCGCGCTCGGTGTGACGCTGTCCACGCCCGACTCCGACAAGTACGCCTACACCGAGGAGTACCTGCGGGGCCGGATCATCGGGGCGCTCGGCGGCATGGCGGCCGAGCAGGTCGTCTTCGGTGTGATCACCACCGGTGCGGAGAGCGATCTGGAACACGTCACCAACCTGGCCCGGGGCATGGTGACACGGTGGGGCATGAGCGAGCGGCTGGGACGCCTGTCGGTGCTGCCCGCCGACTCCCAGCAGCCCTACGGGATGTCCGCCGCGCCGCGGACCCTGGACCTGGTCGACGAGGAGATGCGCCGCATCGTCGAGGACTGCTACACCGAGGCATGCCGCACGTTGGAGGCCAACCGGCCCCGCCTCGACGATCTGGCCGCGGCGCTCCTGGAGCACGAGACCCTGGACGAGGCGGATGCCTACCGGGTGGCGGGGATCGGGAGCGTCACGGAGGCGGCCCAGCAGGTGTGAGCCGGGCGTGCTGCGAGACACCCTGGATCGTGCGCGCAGCCGCGCGTTCCAGGGTGTCTCGCCGATACGACGGGATCACGGGCGCCGGATGTCCGGCGCCCGCCCACGCCCTCACCGGCGGGACGCGCTCACCTCCCACGGCCGAAACGACGACCCGGGCCGGGCAGACCGTGCGGCGCCTGTGCTCCGCCCGGCCGACGGACGCACCGCCGCGTGGCCGCCGAGGGCGTGGAGGCCGCGCCTCAGCAGGCCGGCTTGTCCGTCAGGTGCTTCTCGGCCCACGCGGCGAGTTCCCTGAGCGGGGACTCCAGCGCGGCGCCCTTCTCGGCCAGGCGGTAGGAGACCCGCAGCGGCGGACCCTCCGTCACCTCGCGCAAGAGGAGGCCGGTGGCGCCGAGTTCGGCGAGGCGGTCGGAGAGCATGCGCTCGCTGATTCCAGGGATGGCCCGGCGCAGGTCGGCGAAGTGCGCCGGGCCGTCGATCAGGACCGAGATGATCGGGCCGTTCCAGCGTTTCCCGAGCACCTGGAATACACGTGTGATGCCCTCGTCCACCACCTTGCACTGCTCCGGGGCATGTTCCTGTTTCACCGCCATGCAACCAGGTTATAGCCAGAGTGGGGCGAAGGCGGCGGGCATATGTGTTCGCCATCGCGGCCAGGAGGCCGGCCAGATTCTCCGCACCGGCATCGTGGCCGAACGCGTGTCCCGGCCGGCTGCCCGGATCAGCCGAGTGAGAGACCCCGGGCCAGCAGGTCGAGCAGGGCACACAGGAACAAGGCGATGCCGATGAACCCGTTCACCTGGAAGAAGGCGCGGTTGAGGCGGGACAGGTCGTGCGGGCGGACCAGGGTGTGCTCGTAGCCGAAAGCCCCCGCCACGACGAGCAGACCCAGCCACAGCAGCAGGCCGCCGTGAGTGGCGACGGCGTACCAGACGAACAGGGCCGTCGTGACGGTGTGACAGGCCCGCGCCCCCCAGACGGCGGCCGGAACACCGAACCTCGCGGGCACCGACCGGACACCGATGGTGCGGTCGGTGTCGACGTCCTGGCAGGCGTAGATCAGGTCGAAGCCGCCGATCCAGACACCGACCGCGAGACCGAGGATCAGCGCCTTCCAGCTCCAGGCACCGGTCACGGCCAGCCAGGCACCGACCGGCCCCATCGACTGGGCCAGGGCGAGGAACGCCTGCGGGAAGTTCGTGAAGCGCTTGGCGTACGGATAGACCACCATGGGCACCACGGCGACCGGCGCCAGAGTCAGACACAGCGGGTTCAGCAGGGCCGCGGCACCGAGGAAGACCACGACGGCGATCAGCGCCCCCGTCCGTGCGTGCCGAACGGACATGGCACCGGTCACCAGTTCACGGCCGGCGGTACGCGGGTTGCGGGCGTCGATCTCCCGGTCGATGATCCGGTTCGCGGCCATCGCGAAGGTCCGCAGGGCCACCATCGCCACGGTGACCAGCAGCAGGTCCACCCAGTGGACCGCGCCGTCGCGCTCGTACATGGCGGTGAGCGCCGCGATGTAGGCGAACGGCAGCGCGAACACCGAGTGCTCGATCGTCACCAGCCGCAGAAACGCCCGGGTACGCCCCGGGACGGGCGCCGCCATGGAAGCTGTACTCACCTGCTCATACTCCTTGCTCCACCTTGGGCCGGGGAAACGGCGACAAGTGTCAGATCCGCAGTGATGTCTCCGGCCGCTCATGCTAGTCACGTGTGAAGCCACCGCCCGCCCCGGGATACCTGACCGCTGCGACCGCACCCGTCTAAGGTGTGTCGGGAGCGGGATTCAGTTCGCTGTACGCGACCCCGTCGAACACGCCGTTCTTCACCGCGTCCTTCGCCGTGAGATACATGGCGTAGTACGACCACGAGAGGGGAGTCTCGGCCAGCCACCGGTTGATGACCAGACCGCCTTCCGGCTGGTTGCGGTAGGCCCACTTCTCACCCACGGAGCTCCACTTGTAGATACCGTGCCGTGCGAACGCGAGACCTCCTCCGAGCAGTTCGAAGGCCCACTCGGAAGCGGTCATGCGCTGCCCCGTGACACGCTGCACCATACCGTCGGTCGCGAGGTTGCCGACGATGACGTTGAACGCCTCCTGCCCGGCGGCCTCGGCGGCCTCGGCGAGGCTCTTCTCCTGGTACGTGCTCCAGGTGACCGTGGGCTCGGACCGCGCGGACGCCGGTGTCGACGGCCGCGCGGCGGGTTGCAGCGGTGACTCCGGGCGCCCGACCGGGGCGTCCACCGGCCTGGGCGCCGCCTTGGACGCCAGGCTCCGCGTCGGCAGGGGGCCGGGTGAGGGTGGCTGCGTGCCGCCGCGCGCTTCGCCGGACCGCGGCCCGGGTTCGGCGGCGTGGGGAGAGCCGGGCCGGGCAGAGGCCGGGACCGGATCGGCGGGCTTCGCGCCGTCCGTCGCTCTGCCCGGATTGAGAATCGCCTCGATGTCCTCGGCAGTGGTCCTCACACCGTCAGGGGTCCCGTTGACCGGGGCCACGGCGACGGCGGGTTCCGGTACCTCTCCGGGAGGCGGCGCGGGTGTGTCCCTGACGGGTGTCGGTGCCTCTCCGAGGGGCGGCGCGGGTGTCTCGCCGCCGCGGCCTTCGAGGCGTTCGGCCCGCCCCTCGGTTCCGGGGCCGGCCACACCGTCGCCCGCTCCCTTCCCACCTGCCTCCACACGCTCCGCTCCCACACGCTCCGTTCCCACACGGGGCGGCATTTCGGCGCGTACGTCCCGGGCCGCAACGGCAGCGTCCGTGGCGGTGCTCCTGGCCGCGGGTCGAGTGGCTGCCGCCGTGTCGGGCCCGGTGGCCCGGCCGGGCACGGGCTCGTGCGGGTTCCCCTCGCCGCCGCGTGCGACCGTGGGCTGCTCTCCCGGGCGCGATGCCGACTCGGCGCGGACCGTCTCCGGCCGGCCGGCCCGGGACTCGGTGACGAGGCGGTCACCGCGGTGTGCCGCCGCCGGCTCCTCTGTGGGCGTCGGTGGCCGTGACCCGACCTCCTCGCGGGGGGTACCGGCACGCACCGTGCCGGTCGTGGACCGCGACTCAGCGGTGACTGGTTCGCCGGCCCGCCCGGCCGTCGGCTCCGACGTGGCGTGCACCGGTTCCGGGGGCGTTCGCTCCCCGGTGGCGCGCGTCAGGGAGGAGGGGCCCGGCGAAGGTTCCGGCTTCACCGACGTCACGTCCCCGCCGCCCGGTGTCTCGCGCGGGGCGGGTGCCGTTCCTCGTACGGCCTGGGAAACCGGCGTCGCCTCGGGTGCCGCCGACGGCGCGGGCGGACGGCCGGGTTCGACGGGGGAGGGCACCGCGTCCGCCGCTCCCCGCTCCCGCTGGGCGCGTGGCGCCGTGCTCCGGCTCGTGGACGCCGTGTCCGCCGGGGCTTCGGACCGGACCGGGGGTGTCCGAGGGGCACCGGTGTCGACGGGCCGTACCGGCGCCGGTGTGACATGAGGTGGCGCCTCCACCGGCGAGGCCGGTGCCCTGGTCTCGCCGTCGATCCCGGTTCTCAGCGGCTGCGGCTCCGGCACACCGCCCGGACCTGGCGAGGCGTCGGGGACGCTCCCTTCCCTGACGGCGGTCCCGGTCGTCGAGCCACCGACGTCCGCCGGCGCCACCTGGCTCCCGGGCACCTCCGACGGGGGCCCGCCGTCCGCCGGTTCGGCTTCCCGGGCTCCTGTCGCCGGGGCGGGTTCTTCCGCCGGGGTCTTCGCCGCGCCTGCCGCGTCCCGTTCGGCCACACCTGCGTCGTCGAGGTTCCTGTCCCCCTTGAGGAGGCCTTTCAGACCGGCGCCGAGTCCCGCGTCCTTGATGGCGCCCTCCGCCAGTCCGAGGGCGGTGTCGAATCCGAAGAACACCCCCAGTTGCCAGGCGTTGCCCTTCCAGTCCACCGGCCTGCCGCTCAGCAGCTTCGGCACGGCCAACGCCAGATAGAAACCCGGATAGGCGCGAATCTGGGCCGGCAGGGAGTCGACGAAGAAACTCTCGGCCAGTTTTCCGAGACCTTCACCGATACGGGCGCCCGTCGACCCGAAAGTACTTCCCGCCGAACGCAGGAATTCGGTGAACTCGGCCAGATATCCGCGGAACTTGGCGAGCGCTTCCAATATGCGCTCCATCAGTGGGATCACTCGGGCCAGCACCCAGTCCAGTGCCAGCCCTCCCAGCCAGCTCAGCAGCATGCCGACGGCAAGGATCTCCAGGATCTCCAGGACGATCCCCAGGACCTGCTTGACAATGGCCCAGGCCTTCTCGGCATGTCCCTGAGCCTGTGCACCGGTGACCTCCAGCGCGTCGGCCGTGTGGGTCAGGAGGTTCAGCTGGGCATCGAGCGCCTGCCGGTAGGCATCCGCGTCGGGCCCGACCCACGCCACGTTGCCGGCCGTCTCCTCCACCGTCGAACGCAGGTCACGCAGCTGTTCCGCGTGGGCGGAGACCTCCTGCGCGTGATCGTGCAGCGAAGAGGGGTCACCCAGCTCCTGCATGACCCTGGTCACCCACTCGACGATGGCCCCGTTGATGTCCACGGGCCTGTTCAGCCCTGCCGGCTGATCGCGTCCACTGCGCTTGTGCGGGCCGATTGGAAGGAGTCGGTGGCTTGCCGCATCGCGGCGCTGATCAGCGCGAGCCGCGCGCCCACCTCGGACGTCCGGTCGGTGAGCTCCTGATGAACCCTCAGGTACTCGGCGTGTGCCGCCTGACCGCCGGCACCGTTTCCGAACGCGTGGCCGGCCGGGGCGGGCAGATTCCTCAGTCTCTCCGCCGCTTCGAACGTGGTCCCGGCACTGACGGTGATGTCGTGCGCAACACCGTGGAGGGTGTCAGTGTGAACTGCGGTGATGTCCGGCATTCTTGAGCAACCTACCGTTTCAGCTGTCGCCGATATCGGGTGGGAAAAAATCCATGCGTCCGCGATTCACTGGAGGCGTCCGTAGCGAGGAAGCTAACAGAGCGCCTGTGGAATTGGGACTCCGGTGCGTAGATTCCGTGTTGCTTCGATATTTCGTCGTTCACGCGGACCGGGCCGTTCCGTGCGGCAGGCGGGGAGCAGCCCGAGCGCGTAGGTGTGAAGACGCGTCAGCCGGTCTTGGAGAGCACCGGCTCGTCGCGTCCGCCGGTCTGCGGGTTGCGGTTCTTGAGGACCAGCCAGCCGATGCCGAGGGCGGCGGCCCAGCCTGCCATGACGTAGAGGCAGACCCGGGAGTCGCCGTCGTAGGCGATCAGGCCGTTCACGAAGAGCAGGAAGACGATGGCGATCCAGCTGCACACCGCGCCGCCCGGCGCCGGGAAGGCGGAGGCGGGCAGCCGGCCCGCGTCGACCGCGCGGCGGTACAGGACGTGGCTGATCAGGATCATCAGCCAGGTCCAGATGCCGGCCGCGGTGGCCGCCCCGGCACCCAGGAAGAGGCCGACGCCGATGGCGCCGCCGATGGCGATCATCTGGACCTGGCGGCTGCCGAGTCCGCGCTCGTACCCCTCTTCCGAGGCTTCGGAGGACTGCTCCGACGAATCGACCTGAGCGGAGGTCATGTGTGGTGTGCGCCTTTCTCCATGCCGACCCGGGCCTCTGGTCGGCCGCGGGGTATGGATCCGCCGGGCTGGAGGGCAGTCGCCCTCAGCACGGAGTGCATGCTGCATGACAGACCTGACGCGGCAAACACGTGATGTACACCAGGTGTCGTGAACATGTATCACGCTCTCCGCTCGTCCGAACAGGGAGGCAGACGGCAGGTGGCCGGAAGTCCGGTGATCGAGACGGGACAAGTGACGCGTACCGTCTCGTATGTGTCACCCGGAAGGCTTGAATGCCGCGTGTACACCAAAGTCAAGAATATCGAAAAGTCGGCGACCTGGCCTGATGGCCGAGCTTTCCAAGCCGACTCACCAGTCGCGCCTCGCAATTAATTCGAGCCTTCAGCGGGGCGAACGTGCTGGTACCGAGCGGGCGCGGCCGATGCGCCTGTAACACACGTATGGGACTTACTGAAGGTACGTGTCTCGTCGGGTAGAGCTATGCTTGCCCATCTACCGGATGAGGATGCCGCAAGGGCCGTGCCTCCGTCTGTACGGATGAGCGGGCCCTGCCCGGCGCAAGGTGTTCTGCGTGCGGTGTGCAGTGCTGTGTCGGTGGTCGTTTCTCTCGAGTGTGCGGGTGACGTGTGGTGACTGAGGAGCCTTGGTACAACCCGATCGTGGTGTTCATTTCGGGTATGTCTGTTCCGTTGGGGTCGTCGGAGCGGATGCGTAGCGAGGTGCAG
>NZ_JBIAYD010000029.1:0-50392 GCF_042897315.1 Streptomyces sp. NPDC001068
CTTGCGTTTCCGACTCTATCAGATCTTTCCGATCCGATTTCCTCGGTGCTTTCCAGGTTTCCGCTCTCGCGTTTCCCTTTCCGGCGGTTCCGACTTTATCAGAAGTTCTGAGCCGGAATTTCCACCCGGTCCTGGAGAACCGGATCCGATCCGTGAAGGACCGGGGTTCCCCGCTGGGCGGAGCCGTAAACGTACTGGAGCGGGGCGCCCCGATGCAAATCGAGGCGCCCCGCTCCTGGTTGACGCGTGCGAGCGTCAGACCTCCACGACCACCGGGAGGATCATCGGCCTGCGGCGATACGTGTCGGAGACCCACTTGCCGAGGGTCCGACGGATGAGTTGCTGCAGCTGGTGCGGCTCCACCACGCCGTCCTGGGCCGAGCGTTCCAGGACCTCCGAGATCTTCGGGACGACGTCCGAGAACGCCGAGTCGTCGATGCCGGAGCCACGCGCCTGGATGTGCGGGCCGCCCGTGATCTTGCCGGTGGACGAGTCCACCACGACGAAGACCGAGATGATGCCCTCGTCACCGAGGATCTTGCGGTCCTTCAGGGCCGGCTCGCCGACGTCACCGACGGAGAGGCCGTCCACGTACACGTAACCGGCCTGCACCTTGCCGGAGATCCTGGCCTTGCCCTCGACCAGGTCCACGACGACGCCGTCCTCGGCGATGACGATCCGGTCGTGCGGGATGCCCGTCAGGGCGCCCAGTTCGGCGTTGGCCCGCAGATGGCGCCATTCGCCGTGCACCGGCATCAGGTTCTTCGGCCGGCAGATGTTGTAGAAGTACAGCAGCTCGCCGGCCGAGGCGTGGCCGGAGACATGCACCTTGGCGTTGCCCTTGTGGACGACGTCGGCGCCCCAGCGGGTCAGTCCGTTGATGACGCGGTAGACCGCGTTCTCGTTCCCGGGGATCAGGGACGACGCCAGGATGACGGTGTCACCGTCGACGATGCGGATCTGATGGTCCCGGTTGGCCATCCGGGACAGGGCGGCCATCGGTTCGCCCTGTGAACCCGTGCAGACCAGGACCACCTGGCTGTCCGGGAGGTCGTCGAGCGTCTTGACGTCGACCACGAGGCCCGGCGGGACCTTGAGGTAGCCCAGGTCCCGGGCGATGCCCATGTTGCGGACCATGGAGCGGCCGACGAAGGCGACCCGGCGACCGTACTCGTGGGCGGCGTCCAGGATCTGCTGGATGCGGTGGACGTGGCTGGCGAAGCTGGCCACGATGATCCGCTTGCGGGCTCCGGCGAACACCTGGCGCAGCACGTTCGAGATGTCCCGCTCGGGCGGCACGAAGCCCGGCACCTCGGCGTTGGTCGAGTCGGCCAGCAGGAGGTCGATGCCCTCCTCGCTCAGCCGCGCGAAGGCGTGGAGGTCCGTCAGGCGGTGGTCCAGCGGAAGCTGGTCCATCTTGAAGTCGCCGGTGTGCACGGCCATGCCGGCCGGGGTGCGGATGGCCACGGCCAGGGCGTCCGGGATGGAGTGGTTGACGGCGACGAACTCGCAGTCGAAGGGTCCGATGCGCTCGCGCCGGCCCTCCGCCACTTCCAGGGTGTACGGCCGGATCCGGTGCTCCTGGAGCTTCGCCTCGATGAGGGCGAGGGTCAGCTTGGACCCGATGAGCGGGATGTCCGGCTTCTCGCGGAGCAGGAAGGGAACGCCGCCGATGTGGTCCTCGTGGCCGTGGGTGAGGACGATGCCCTCGATGTCGTCGAGGCGGTCCCTGATGGACGTGAAGTCCGGCAGGATCAGGTCGATTCCGGGCTGCTCCTCCTCGGGGAAGAGCACTCCGCAGTCGACGATCAGCAGACGGCCGCCGTACTCGAAGACGGTCATGTTTCGGCCGATCTCGCCGAGCCCGCCGAGCGGGGTGACGCGCAGGGCGCCTTCGGGGAGCTGGGGCGGCGGGCCGAGTTCGGGATGCGGATGACTCAAAAGACTCTCCTGACCACGCACGCCACGTACCGGTCGGGCACGTGGCGTGCGTGACGTTCGTGCATAAGCAGTTGTCGTTGTGGAATGCGGGCACCGGTGGCCCGCCGTATTCAGTTGTTAAGCCTCGCTACGCGGACGTCCGCGCGAAGTCTGTTGTCAGAGCTGTACCCCGCCGGCACCAAGATCGATCTTGAGCTGGGCAATCTCCTCGGGCGAACATTCGACCATGGGGGCGCGTAGCGGCCCGGCGGGCAGGCCCTGGAGGGCCAGCGCGGCCTTGGTCGTCATGACGCCCTGGGTGCGGAACATGCCGGTGTAGACCGGCAGCAGCTTCTGGTGGATCTCCGCGGCCTTCTGCACGTCACCGGAGGTGAAGGCCTCGACGAGGGCCCGGAGGTCCGGGGTGACCACGTGGCCGACGACGGAGACGAAGCCGACGGCGCCCACGGAGAGCAGCGGCAGGTTGAGCATGTCGTCGCCCGAGTACCAGGCCAGTCCGGACCTGGCGATGGCCCAGCTCGCCCGGCCGAGGTCGCCCTTGGCGTCCTTGTTGGCGACGATCCTCGGGTGCTCGGCCAGCCGGACGAACGTCTCGGTGCTGATCGGGACACCGCTGCGGCCGGGGATGTCGTAGAGCATGACCGGCAGGCCGGTGGTGTCGGCGACCGCGGTGAAGTGCCGGTACAGGCCCTCCTGAGGGGGCTTGTTGTAGTACGGCGTGACGACCAGCAGGCCGTGTGCGCCGTCGCGCTCGGCCTGACGGGCCAGCTCGGTGCTGTGGTGGGTGTCGTTGGTGCCGACGCCGGCCACCACGTGGGCGCGGTCGCCGACCGCCGCCACGACGGCCCGTACGAGTTCCGATTTCTCCGCATCGCTGGTGGTGGGCGACTCGCCGGTGGTGCCGTTGATGATCAGGCCGTCGTTGCCTGCGTCCACCAGGTGGGTTGCGAGCCGCTGCGCGCCGTCGAGGTCGAGTGCGCCGTCCGCCGTGAAGGGCGTGACCATGGCGGTGAGGACCCGCCCGAAGGGGGTCTGCGGAGTGGAGGTCGGAGCCATGGGTTACACGCTACTCGGTGCTCACGGCGCGGTCTGCCCTTGGGGTACGGGGAAAGTCCGGACAAATGCGGAGCCCGGCACTGCCTGCTCGGGGGTTCAAGCAGTGCCGGGTCCGTTTGATCAGGCTAGATGAACTTCTCCAAATGCCGCAATACGGACACTTCGCCAGGCTGATCCGCACATCTGTGCCGAGCACGACAACACGCGCGAGAAGCCGGGCGCCGCAACGGCCGGGTCACGGCGCGACGCGCCCGTTGGCGTTGAAGGCGGCGTGGGTGAGCGGCATGAGCCTGGCCCACTCCGCCTCCATCTTCTCGCCGACCATCTCGATCTCCCGCTGCGGGAAGGACGGCACCTTGGCCAGCTCGTGCTGGGTGCGCAGGCCGAGGAAGTGCATCAGTGAGCGGGCGTTGCAGGTGGCGTACATCGAGGAGAAGAGCCCGACGGGCAGCACCGCACGGGCCACCTCACGGGCGACACCGGCGGCGAGCATCTCCTGGTAGGCCTCGTAGGCCTGCCGGTAGGAATCCTCCATCGTCCGGGCGACGAGTTCCCGCTGGGCCTGGGTGCCCTCCACGAAGACGTACTTGCCGGGGCGGCCCTCCTGGACGAGCTTGCGGGACTCGTCGGGCACGTAGAACACGGGGTCCAGGCGGCGATACCTTCCCGACTCCTCGTTGTAGGACCATCCCACCCGGTGCCTCATGAACTCGCGGAAGACGAAGATCGGGGCGCTGACGAAGAAGGTCATCGAGTTGTGCTCGAAGGGGCTGCCGTGCCGGTCCCGCATCAGGTAGTTGATCAGACCCTTGGAACGCTCCGGGTCCTTCTTCAGCTCGTCCAGGGACTGCTCGCCGGCGGTGGAGACCCGGGCGGCCCACAGCACGTCGGAGTCGGCCGCGCTGTGCTTGACCAGCTCGACGGTGACATCGCTGCGGAAGCTGGGCTTGAGGTCGTCGGCGGGGGTGTCGGTCACGGCTCGGAGGGTCCTTCCATCACTTCTCTCGGGCGGCGCCCACTCTACGGCCCGGCACCGACAACAGGGCGTCGGCGGCGGGGCGCGACATCTTCGGCCAACTTCGGTGAAGTTCTGTGAATTCGGGGCAACCGGGCACCTAACGCTTCGTTCGCTCGTCTGTATCGGTGAGGGCGATTCGTTCGATCCCGTCCCGCAGTGCCCACCGCTCCCGAGAGGAGACACTCCAGATGTTCCGCCGGCGCGAGCCCGTGCCCTTCGCCTTCGTCGCCGAGGCCGACAGGTTCCGCAGCAACGTCACGCCCCCGCCCCGCGAGCGGTCGTCCGTGAGTCAGATAACCGGGCGGTGGCTGCTCGGACTCACCCTCGTCGCCGGAATGGCGGGTTCCCTGGTCCTGGGCATGCCGGCGCTGTCCACGCCGTCCGATCCGGGCACCCAGCAGTCGCAGGCCTCACAGGGGCACTGACCCTTCCGGCCCCCCGCGAGTGGTGGGCCGGGATCCGGCCGGATAATCTCACCGGGCACAGCCCATGCATGGATTGAGTGAGGACCAGCCGTGCCCCTGCCCTTCCTGATGGCCGACCGCGTCGACGACGCGGAACTCGACAGCGCCCTGCCCTACGACGACCGGGACCGCTGGCGCCGGCCCTACCGGCCAGGCCCCTGGCGGGTGGGCGGCGCCGCCCTGTGGCTGCTGCTGGCCTCGTTCGTGCTGTTCGCCGCCGTCGCGCTGGCCCTGACCGGCTCGCTGTCCGCCGCGGGTGTCGTCCTCGGCATCGCGCTGGTGATCATCGCCGCGGCCCTGCGGATACTGCGCATGGGCGTGTGGGTGAGCGCACGCGGAGTGCGCCGGATCGGTCTGCTGCAGACCCGGACGGTGCCCTGGAAGCGGGTCGTCGCGGTGCGCACCGCGCAGCAGCCGGTCCGCTGGCTGGGGCTGCCCCGCACGGTGCAGGGACAGGCCCTGACGCTCGTACGGCAGGACCGGACGGCCGACACCGAGCCGCTGCTGACCACGCACGGGATGGACTTCCTGGGCCGGGCCTCGGCCTTCGACCGCGCGGCGGACGCGGTGGAGGCGTGGGCGGCGGAGTACGGCCGCCGCTGAACGGCCGCCGACACCAGACGGCAGGGGCCGGTCCGCGTGACGCGGGCCGGCCCCTGCCGTGTGTGCGCGGGTTCTCAGGCCTCCAGCGGCCTGCCGTCGTGCAGGGCGATGGCCCGCTGCATGGCCTTGCGGGCGCGTGGGGTGTCCCTGGCGTCGTGGTAGGCGACGGCGAGCCGGAACCAGCTGCGCCAGTCGTCCGGGGCCGCCTCGGTCTCGGCCTTGCGCTTGGCGAAGACCTCGTCGGCGGAGTCCCGGTCGATGCGGCCGCCGGGGGTGCGCTTCAGCTCGTCCACGGGCAGGCCGCCCTCGGCGTCGAGCTTCGCGGCGAGTGCGTTGGCCCTGCGGACGAACTGGGTGTTCTTCCAGAGGAACCAGACGCCGATGACCGGCAGGATCAGCACGGCCACCCCGAAGGTGACGGTGAAGACCGTGCCGGTCTGGATGAGCATCACGCCGCGGCTGCCGACCAGGACGAAGTAGAAGACCAGGACGGCGGCCGTGAGGGCGTAGGAGAGCTTCGCGCGCATTGTCAGAGGCCTCGAATCAGCCCAGGTCCAGGAAGTTTTCCAGGCCGAAGGTCAGGCCCGGGGCGGTGACCACGCGGCGGGCGCCGAGCAGGATGCCCGGCATGAAGCTGCTGTGGTGCAGGGAGTCGTGCCGGACGGTGAGGGTCTCGCCCTCGCCGCCCAGCAGGACCTCCTGGTGGGCCAGGAGACCGCGGAGGCGGACCGCGTGGACCGGGACGCCGTCGACGTCGGCTCCGCGCGCGCCGTCCAGGGCGGTGACGGTGGCGTCCGGGGCCGGTGCGGTGCCGGCCGCGCGGCGGGCCTCCGCGATGAGCTGGGCCGTGCGCGTGGCCGTGCCGCTCGGCGCGTCGACCTTGTCCGGGTGGTGGAGTTCGACGACCTCCACGGATTCGAAGTACGGGGCGGCGATCTGCGCGAACTTCATCGTCAGCACGGCCCCGATGGAGAAGTTCGGGGCGATGAGCACGCCGGTCTCCGGGGACTGGGCGAGCCAGCCCGTCAGCTGCGCGAGGCGCTCCTCGGTCCAGCCCGTCGTGCCGACGACCGCGTGGATGCCGTGCCGGACGCAGAAGTCGAGGTTGCCCATGACGGAGGCGGGCGTGGTCAGTTCGACCGCGACCTGGGCGCCCGAGTCGGCGAGCGCCTCCAGCTTGTCGCCCCGGCCGAGGGCGGCGACCAGCTCCATGTCCTCGGCGGCCTCGACCGCCTTGACCGCCTCGGACCCGATCCTGCCCTGGGCGCCGAGGACCGCCACGCGCAGCTTGCTCATCTTCTTCGTTCCTTACCGGTGGTGTGTCAGGCGACGGCGTCGTGCAGGCGCGCGGCCTGTTTGTCCTTGAGCGGTCCGATGACCGACAGCGACGGGCGCTGTCCGAGGACGTCCCGGGCGACCGAGCGGACCTCGTCCGGGGTCACGGCGGCTATCCGGGCCAGCATGTCGTCGACGGACATCTGCTCGCCCCAGCACAGTTCGCTCTTGCCGATACGGTTCATCAGCGCGCCGGTGTCCTCCAGGCCGAGGACCGTGGAGCCCTGGAGCTGGCCGATGGCGCGGCCGATCTCGTCGTCCGGCAGGCCGTGCGCGGCGACCTGGTCCAGTTCGTCCCGGCAGATCTTGAGGACGTCGTGGACCTGCGAGGGCCGGCAGCCGGCGTAGACGCCGAACAGGCCGCAGTCGGCGAAGCCCGAGGTGTAGGAGTACACGCTGTAGGCCAGGCCGCGCTTCTCGCGGACCTCCTGGAAGAGCCGGGAGGACATGCCGCCGCCGAGGGCGGTGTTGAGCACTCCGAGCGCCCAGCGGCGGTCGTCGGTGCGGGGCAGCCCGGGCATGCCGAGGACGACGTGCGCCTGTTCGGTCTTGCGGCCGAGGAGTTCGACGCGTCCGGCGGTGCGGATGGTGCGGCTGCCTTCGCGCGGGCCGATGGGGGCGGCCTCGGCGGTCCGGAAGGCGCCGGCCTTCTCGAAGGCCGCGCGGACCTGTCGTACGACCTTGGCGTGGTCGATGTTGCCGGCCGCGGCGACCACCAGGTGGGTGGGGTCGTAGTGCTTCTTGTAGAAGCGGCGGATGCGGTCGGCGGAGAGCGCGTTGACCGTGTCGACGGTGCCGAGGACCGGGCGGCCGAGGGCGTTGTCGCCGAACATGGTGTGCGCGAACAGGTCGTGCACGCAGTCGCCGGGGTCGTCCTCGGTCATGGCGATCTCTTCGAGGATCGCGCCGCGCTCGACGTTGACGTCGTCCTCGAGGATGAGCGAGCCGGTCAGCATGTCGCAGACGACGTCGATGGCGAGCGGCAGGTCGGTGTCGAGCACGCGCGCGTAGTAGCACGTGTACTCCTTGGCCGTGAACGCGTTCATCTCGCCGCCGACGGCGTCGATGGCGGAGGAGATGTCCAGGGCGGAGCGGCGCGTGGTGCCCTTGAAGAGCAGGTGCTCCAGGTAGTGCGTGGCGCCGTTCAGGGCGGGGGTCTCGTCGCGGGAGCCGACGTGGGCCCAGATGCCGAAGGTCGCGGAGCGGACCGAGGGCAGGGTCTCGGTGACGATGCGCAGGCCGCCGGGGAGGGTGGTCCTGCGGACCGTGCCGATGCCGTTCTCGCCCTTGATCAGGGTTTGGGTACGGGCGACGGCCCGCGCCTCCGAGGAGGTGCGGGCCGTCGTCGTGGGGCTGCTCGACGTCACTTGTCGGTGTCGTCCTTTGCGTCCTCGGAGGAAGCGTCTTCCTCGCCCTCGACCACGGGGATGAGGGAGAGCTTGCCGCGGGAGTCGATCTCGGCGATCTCGACCTGGACCTTCTGGCCCACACCGAGGACGTCCTCGACGTTCTCCACGCGCTTGCCGCCGGCCAGCTTGCGGATCTGCGAGATGTGCAGCAGACCGTCCTTGCCGGGCAGCAGGGAGACGAACGCGCCGAAGGTGGTCGTCTTGACGACCGTGCCCAGGTAGCGCTCGCCGACCTCGGGCATCGTCGGGTTGGCGATGCCGTTGATCGTGGCACGGGCGGCCTCGGCGGCCGGGCCGTCGGAGGCGCCGATGTAGATGGTGCCGTCGTCCTCGATGGTGATCTCGGCGCCGGTGTCCTCCTGGATCTGGTTGATCATCTTGCCCTTGGGGCCGATGACCTCACCGATCTTGTCCACGGGGATCTTGACGGTGATGATCCGCGGGGCGTTCGGGGACATCTCGTCCGGCTTGTCGATCGCTTCCATCATCACGTCGAGGATGTGGAGGCGGGCGTCCCGGGCCTGCTTGAGGGCGGCGGCCAGGACGGAGGCCGGGATGCCGTCCAGCTTCGTGTCGAGCTGGAGGGCGGTCACGAACTCCTTGGTGCCGGCGACCTTGAAGTCCATGTCGCCGAAGGCGTCCTCCGCACCGAGGATGTCGGTGAGGCTGACGTAGTGCGTCTCGCCGTCGATCTCCTGGGAGATCAGGCCCATGGCGATACCGGCGACCGGGGCCTTCAGCGGCACACCGGCGTTCAGCAGCGACATGGTGGAGGCGCAGACCGAGCCCATGGACGTCGAGCCGTTGGAGCCGAGCGCCTCGGACACCTGACGGATCGCGTAGGGGAACTCCTCGCGGGTCGGCAGGACCGGGACCAGGGCGCGCTCGGCGAGGGCGCCGTGGCCGATCTCGCGGCGCTTCGGGGAGCCGACGCGGCCGGTCTCGCCGGTGGAGTACGGCGGGAAGTTGTAGTTGTGCATGTAGCGCTTGCGGGTCACCGGGGAAAGGGTGTCCAGCTGCTGCTCCATCCGGAGCATGTTGAGGGTGGTGACGCCCAGGATCTGGGTCTCGCCACGCTCGAACAGCGCCGAACCGTGCACGCGCGGGATGGCCTCGACCTCGGCGGCCAGGGTGCGGATGTCGGTGACACCGCGGCCGTCGATGCGCTTCTTCTCCTTGATCACGCGCTCGCGGACCAGCTGCTTGGTCAGCGAGCGGTACGCGGCGGAGATCTCCTTCTCGCGGCCCTCGAACTCCGGGAGGAGCTTCTCGGCGGCCAGACCCTTGACGCGGTCCAGCTCGGCCTCGCGCTCCTGCTTGCCGGCGATGGTCAGCGCGGCGGCGAGCTCGGGGCGGACGGCGGCGGACAGCGCCTCCAGGACGTCGTCCTGGTAGTCGAGGAAGATCGGGAACTCGCCGGTCGGCTTGGCGGCCTTCGCGGCGAGGTCGGCCTGGGCCTTGCAGAGCACCTTGATGAAGGGCTTCGCGGCGTCCAGACCGGAGGCGACGACCTCCTCGGTCGGCGCCTCGGCGCCGCCCTTGACCAGCTGGATGGTCTTCTCGGTGGCCTCGGCCTCGACCATCATGATCGCGACGTCGCCGTCCTCCAGGACGCGGCCGGCGACCACCATGTCGAAGACGGCGTCCTCGAGCTCGGTGTGGGTCGGGAACGCGACCCACTGGTTGTTGATCAGCGCGACGCGGACGCCGCCGATCGGACCCGAGAAGGGCAGGCCGGCCAGCTGGGTGGACGCGGACGCGGCGTTGATCGCGACGACGTCGTACAGGTGGTCGGGGTTGAGCGCCATGATGGTGGCGACGACCTGGATCTCGTTGCGCAGGCCCTTCTTGAAGGACGGGCGCAGCGGGCGGTCGATCAGGCGGCAGGTGAGGATCGCGTCCTCGCTCGGCCGGCCCTCACGGCGGAAGAAGGAACCGGGGATCTTCCCGGCCGCGTACATGCGCTCCTCGACGTCCACCGTGAGGGGGAAGAAGTCGAGCTGGTCCTTGGGGTTCTTGGAGGCGGTGGTGGCCGACAGCACCATGGTGTCGTCGTCCAGGTACGCCACGGCGGAGCCGGCGGCCTGCTTGGCCAGGCGGCCCGTCTCGAAGCGGATGGTGCGGGTGCCGAAGGCGCCGTTGTCGATGACGGCCTCGGCGTAGTGGGTCTCGTTCTCCACTAGCGTTTTCTCCGTTACTTTCGTCTGCGTTGCGTCTTTTGTCCCGGTCTGCCCGTGTGGCAGGGGGACGGTCCCGGAGAAGCGCGCCGTGCTGTGCGGGCCGGTCTTCGATCGAAGCACCCGGGGCTCGCTTCCCCCCGGGGGCCACTACCGAGGACCGGCGGCGGCTTGGGTGCGCTTCTCCTCGTTCTGGGTCGTACGGCGTCATTCTCTGTCGTACGACGTTCCGTGTCGTGCGTATTGCGTCGTGCTACCACACTACAAAGCGTCGGTGACACTCCGCACGTTTCCGCACGTACGGCAAAGGGAGCGGTCCCGGGTCTCTCCGGGAACCGCTCCCTTCACGGCGTGTTACTTGGCGCCCGCCGCACCGCGGCGGATGCCCAGGCGGTCGACCAGCGCACGGAAGCGCTGGATGTCCTTCTTCGCCAGGTACTGCAGGAGGCGACGGCGCTGACCGACCAGGATCAGCAGACCACGACGGGAGTGGTGGTCGTGCTTGTGGGCCTTGAGGTGCTCCGTCAGGTCGGAGATCCGACGGGAGAGCAGGGCCACCTGGACCTCGGGGGAGCCGGTGTCACCCTCCTTGGTGCCGAACTCGGAGATGATCTGCTTCTTCACTGCGGCGTCGAGCGACACGCGTACTCCTCATGATCTGTGGGTGCCCACCGAGCGCCCCCGGTCTTCATCGCGGGGGATCTTCCACAACTCGGAAGGCGGAATCCGTCGGCCGCGGCCTCAGGGGTCCACGGGGGACTCCGGGGGTGCGAACACAAACGGCCGTCGACCAGGGTACCAGTGCCGGGGTACGCGGATGTCCGTGACCGTCTCGGACGGCCGGAGACGGTGCCACCGCCAGTAGTGTGACCGTCACAGCGTAGGTACGTCGTCGGGAAGGGGTCGCCGCGGTATGAGCGAGACGGCTGAGGAGATGAAGGCACGCAAGGAGCGGGAACGGGACGAGCTCTACGCGCTCGACATCTCGGGCGTCGAGTGGCACTGCGCACCCGGCACCGAGCAGGACGAGGAGCGGGTGGAGATCGCCTATCTGCCCGAGGGCGCGGTCGCCATGCGGTCGTCGCTCGACCCGGGCACCGTGCTGCGTTACACGGAGGCGGAGTGGCGGGCCTTCGTACTGGGGGCCCGGGACGGCGAGTTCGACCTGGAGCCCAACGAGCGGAACGGCGGTCTGGCCGCGCAGTGACCGCCGGTCCGGTGGCGGGGGGCACACGCGCGTGCCGCCCACCACCGGACCCGGCCCCCTCCCCGCGCGACCGGCGCCCGCCCCGCCGTGCGGGCCCCCGCGCTGACCGAACCGCGGGCGGCCGGACGGGACGCAGCCAGGATCGCGCCGAAGTCTCCCTTTCCTCCCGCTTGTTGGCGGCTCGCGTCACCCTCCCCCGAGAGCGTCGATCCCGTCCCGCCCGCAGCCCCGGCATCATGGGCGTGACGCGCGGCCCACACACGGCCAACTACCGCCCGAACTGACGGTTCTTGCCCGATTTGTTCATCTTTTGTTCGGCAATACGAAAGCTCTGCACAGGAGTTCAGGGCATGGTGTGACCAGGCGGACGACCGTATCGAGACGGACGGGCCTGCCGAGGTGCGGCTCCCGGTGATTAGGCTGGGAGGGGGGCGCGACGTCAGGACCGTGCACACGGCGTCGGCATCCCGCGGGGGAGCGCCGGTGGATCGGACTACCTCGAACGAATACGGATGCTGAGAACGACACGACATGGTCGTCGCGCCGGCACGGCACGAGGTGCTCGACCACACCAGGAGGAACTGTGAGCAGCGATCGGGACGGGATCCGCGGGGGCTGGGCCACACCCGGCGAAGACCAGCCCGACGCGGAGTCCCTCAACGAGATGACGGGCGAGTTCACGATCGACTACGCGCCGCCCGCCTGGTACACGCAGAACGCGGCGAGCGGCCCGGACGCGGCCGAAGGGGCCGAAGGGCCGGGGACGGCCGGCTCCGGCTCCGGTTCCACGCCTGCCGCCACGACGCCCGCCGCGCAGCCCCGCTCACCGTTCCCGCCGGGGGCGCCGATCCCGGGGCTGACTCCCCCGCCGCATGCCCAGCAGGGGGGCGGAGCGGCCGGCCCCGCCGGACCGTTCGCTCCCGCACCGGCCCCGGCTCCGGCTCCGGCGGCGCCCTTCACCCCGCCGCCCACCGCCGCACCCGGGGCACCGTTCACGCCGCCGCCCGCCGCGACACCCGGCGCGCCCTTCACCCCGGCGCCCGCCGCGACACCCGGCGCACCCTTCACGCCCCCGCCCACCGCGGGTCCGGGTGCTCCGCCCGCGCCGCCCGCCGCGACGCCCGGCGCGCCCTTCACCCCGGCGCCCGCGTCGACGCCCGGCGCACCGTTCACGCCCGCGCCCGCGTCAACCCCGGGGGCGCCCTTCACCCCGCCGGCCGCGACGCCGGGGGCACCGTTCACGCCCCCGCCCGCCGCGACACCCGGCGCGCCCTTCACCCCGCCCGCCCCGCGGGCCGACGCGGGCGCGCAGGCCGCGCCGGTGGCCAAGCCCGCCGCGCCGTTCACCCCGGCCGCACCGCCCGCGGACGCCGCGGCCGCCGTGCCGAGGCTCCCGGTCGGTTTCGAGCCGCAGCCCGCCACCGCCGAGGAACCGGCACCGGAGCCCGAGTCGGACAGCGGTGACCTGGAGAGCGGGGCGACGATGCGGTTCTCCGCCGTCGCACTGAAGCGCGACATCGCCGAGGCCGCCGAGCGGACCGCCGCCGCCGAGGACACGGCCGACGGGCGGGGCGGCGCCGCGCACGAGGACGCGACCGAAGCCGAGGCGGAGGCGGACAGGCAGCCGGCCGCCGACGTCATCGCGATGCTGGTCGACTCCGACGCCCCGCGCCCGGACAGCGCGCCCCACGCCGACGCCTCCGAAACCGACGAGGGCGACGAGGGCGACGAGACCCACCCCGAGGACGCCGCCTCCCACGGCCGCACCGGAGCCCGCGCCGACGCCGAGACGGACGAACCCGCCCCGGACCTCGCCGATGACGGAGCCCGCGACGCGGCCCCGGCGGACGGCACCGAGGACGACGAGCCCGCGGACGCGGTCGCCGACGGCGAGTCCGACGGGCCCACCGACGAGACGCACTCCGGCTCCAGCGCCGACGCCGTGGCCCCCGAGGACGGCGACGAGCCCGCGGACGCGCCCCCCGCGTCACAGGACGCCGTAGCCGCCGCTGCCGCGCCGCAGGACGCGCCCCCGGCTCCCGAGACCGCCGCGCCGCCGGTCCACTGGGCTCCGCCGCCGGTCCCGCCTGTCCCGCCTGTCCCGCCGACGCCGCCCGCCGGGGTGCCGCCCCTGCCGCCGTCGTACCAGCCCGCGACCCCCGCACCGGCCGGCCACTGGCCCGCCCAGCCGGCGCCCTCGCAGGCCGGGCCGGCACAGTCGGCGCCGTCGCAGCCCGCTCCCGGGCAGGGTGCCGGGGGCGGAGCCGGGCAGCAGCCGCCGTTCCAGGCACCGCACGCGCCGATGCCCGCTCCCGCCGCCTGGCACCAGGCCCAGCCCCAGCCCCAGCCCCAGGAGCCGCACGCCCCCGTCCAGCCGCAGGCATCGGGCGGCTACGGCTTCCCGCAGCCCGGTGTGCAGCACCCCGCTCCCCCGGCCGCGCAGCCGCAGCAGGCCGCCGCCGACCCGCAGGGCGGCTACGGCTATCCCGGGGCCCCCGTGCCCCAGGCACCCGCCCCGGCCGGTTACGGCTTCCCGCAGCCCGGCCCGGCTCAGGCACCCCAGGACCCGCGCGCCGCGCAGCCCGCCCAGCCCCCGGCGCCGGCCCCGCACCCCGGGCAGCCGGACCCGCAGGCGCCGCAGGTCCCGCAAGCCCCGGTCGACCCGCGGGCCGGTGCCGCCTGGCCGCAGCCCATGCAGCACGACCAGCGGCAGATGACCAACCCCGGTGCCGCGCCGCTGGGTTACACCGCGGCCGTGGAGCTGTCCTCGGACCGGCTGCTCAACAACAAGAAGCAGAAGACGAAGAGCGGCCGGCCCGGTGCCGCGCCCTCGCGGTTCAAGCTCGGCGGCAAGAAGGAGGAGGCGGAGCGGCAGCGGAAGCTGGACCTGATCCGTACGCCGGTGCTGTCCTGCTACCGGATAGCGGTGATCAGCCTCAAGGGCGGTGTCGGCAAGACCACCACGACCACCGCGCTCGGCTCCACCCTCGCCACCGAGCGCCAGGACAAGATCCTGGCCATCGACGCCAACCCGGACGCCGGCACCCTCGGCCGCCGGGTGCGCCGCGAGACCGGGGCCACCATCCGCGACCTGGTCCAGGCGATCCCGTACCTGAACTCCTACATGGACATCAGGCGGTTCACCTCCCAGGCCTCGTCCGGTCTGGAGATCATCGCCAACGACGTCGACCCCGCGGTGTCGACCACGTTCAACGACGAGGACTACCGGCGCGCGATCGACGTCCTGGGCCGGCAGTACCCGATCATCCTCACCGACTCGGGCACCGGCCTGCTCTACAGCGCCATGCGCGGCGTACTGGACCTCGCCGACCAGCTGATCATCATCTCGACGCCGTCCGTGGACGGGGCGAGCAGTGCCAGTACGACACTGGACTGGCTCTCCGCGCACGGGTACGCCGACCTGGTGTCGAGGTCGATCACCGTGATCTCCGGGGTCCGGGAGACCGGCAAGATGATCAAGGTCGAGGACATCGTGCAGCACTTCGAGATGCGCTGCCGGGGCGTCGTGGTCGTGCCGTTCGACGAGCATCTGTCCGCCGGTGCCGAGGTCGACCTCGACATGATGCGGCCGAAGGTGCGCGAGGCGTACTTCAACCTCGCGGCGATGGTCGCCGAGGACTTCGTACGCCACCAGCAGATGCACGGGCTGTGGACCAGCGACGGCAATCCGCCGCCGGTCGCCGCCCCGCCGCTGCCGGGCCAGCCGCTGCCGGGCCAGCCGCTGCCCGGCCAGCAGTACACCCCGCCCCCGGCTCCGGGACAGCAGCCGTACCCGCAGCAGCCGTACGCGCCCGGACAGCCGTACCCGCAGCAGCCCTATCCGCAGCAGCAGCCGGGACAGCCCTACCCCGCGCAGGCCCCGGGGCCGCAGCAGCCGGGGTACGGCTACCCGCAGCCCGGCGCCCAGCCGCCCGCTCCCCCGGCCCCGCCCGCCGGCTACGGCTTCCCGCAGCAGCCGCAGCCCGGGGAGGCCCAGGAGCCGCCGCAACCGCCGCAGCAGTAGCCGCAACGCCGAAGGGCGGCCGGTGCCTCAGCGCACCGGCCGCCCTTCGGCGTCGAATGATCCGAACCCCCGGACGGGGCCCGGTCAGGCCTCCTCGGCCGCCACCAGGACACGGCAGCGGTCGACGTCGTCGGCCATCTGCACGAGGAGCGCGTCGAGCGAGTCGAACTTGGCCTGCCCCCGGACGAAGGCCAGGAAGTCGACGGCGACGTGCAGCCCGTACAGGTCGAGGCCGACCCGGTCGATGGCGTACGCCTCCACCGTGCGCTCGGTGCCGTCGAACTGCGGGTTCGTGCCGACGGAGATCGCCGCCGGCATCACCTCGCCCTGGGCGTGCAGGAATCCGGCGTAGACGCCGTCGGCGGGGATGGCGGTGTGCGGCAGGGTCTCCACGTTGGCGGTCGGGAAGCCCAGCTCACGGCCGCGCTGCGCGCCGCGTACGACCACGCCCTCCACCCGGTGCGGGCGGCCCAGGATCTCGCGGGCACCCGCCATGTCACCCTCGGCGACCAGCCGCCGGGTCAGGGTCGAGGAGAACGGCTCGCCGCCGCCCGCCTCGCCGCGCATGTACAGGTCGACGACCTCGACCTCGAAGTCGTAGACCTTGCCCTGCTCGGCGAGGAACTCGACGTTGCCCGCGGCCTTGTGGCCGAAGCGGAAGTTGGGGCCCTCGACGACCGCCTTCGCGTGCAGCCTGTCGACCAGCACCTTGACCACGAAGTCGGCCGGCGACAGCCGCGAGAACTCTGTGGTGAAGGGCAGGATCAGCACCGCGTCCACGCCCAGGTCCGCCATCAGCCCGGCACGGGTGTGGTGCGGGGCGAGCAGCGGCGGGTGGCTGCCCGGGCGGACGACCTCGCTGGGGTGCGGGTCGAAGGTGACGACGACGGCCGGAATGCCCAGCTCACGGGCGCGGTCCACGGCATGCCGGATGATCAGCTGGTGACCGCGGTGCACCCCGTCGTAGGACCCGATGGTGACGACGCTGCGCCCCCAGTCCTCGGGGATGTCCTCCAAGCCACGCCAGCGCTGCACTGTGACCGCTCCTCGAACCTGTGTCCGTTGTCCGTCGTACGCAGGTCTAAGGGTGCCATGTTTGGTGGACACGTCTCACACCGGCACGGTCGCTGTGACCTTGCGCACCCGTCCTGCGCGTCACGCCGGCACCCGGGCACCGGCCAGGTTCCCCAGCATCCGCCGGGTGCTCGGCCCCACCACAGCTGCCCATTCCTCCGGAGTGTCGGTGAGCCAGCGGATCATCAGCGCCGCGAACCCGGGCACGTGCCGGCCCAGGTCGACCAGTCCGCGGTCGAACCGGGTCGCCCCGTCCGGGGTACGGACCAGCAGCAGACCGGTGCGCCTGACCAGCTCACGCGTCCGGTCGCCGTCCTCCTCGCGCCGCCCGGCGGCCGCGTGCAGCAGCGCGTCGAGCACGCCCGGGTCCTCCTCGCGGTCCAGCAGGAACTCCACCAGCTCCCGCCGCAGCGGGCGGGAACCCGTGGTGCCGGCCGCGCCCAGCACCGTCGCCAGGGCCGCCCGCACCGGCTCGGGGCCGTCCGTCAGCAAGGCGGTGACCAGTGGCAGCAGGACGGCGCGGGATCCGGCACCCCGGTCGAGACGGCGCTCCACGAACCCGGCCACCTGCCCGGCGGTCTCCGGACGCAGCCGGGCGGCCTCCAGGACCAGCTCGGTGACCCGGTGGCCGAGATCCGGTGCGGTGACGTCGGCGAGGGCGCGCACCACCTGCCCCGCGGCGGGCCCGTGCAGCCCGGCACGGAAGGCCTCCAGGACCTCCTCGGGGTGGGTCACCATGGCGGGGACGAGGGCGCCGGCCGTGAGCTGCGGATCGCCGGTGGCGAAGTGCCGCAGCGCCTGCGGGAGATGACGGGTCCGTGTCCACGGGTCCCGCACCAGCAGGGCGAGCGCGCCGCCGTGCAGCGCGCAGTCGGCGGGGCGGGCGAGCAGGGCGAGCGCGGCGTAGCGCAGCAGTGCGCGGTCGGGCTCGCCGCGGACGTGCGGGGCGGCGCGCAGCGCGTGGGCCACGGCCGCCACCCGGCGGGCCGGGCGCTCGTCGTGGGCCCAGCGGTCGACGGCCCGGCACATGGCGGACGGTTCGTCCTCGGCGAGCACGGCGAGCAGCTCGTCGCCCCGCCGGTGCGCGGCGTCGACCAGCACCTCGGTCAGGTTGTCCAGCCCCCGGTGCCGGTGGGTGTGCAGCAGCGCCTGCGCGGCGGTCGCCACGGTGGCGTGCGGCATCGCCCGCAACGGCCGCTCGTCGTCGAACCACCGGGTCAGACACGGCTGTACGACGGCGGGGTCGGCGGCGAGCAGCCGGGCGACGGCGTCCAGGTACCGCGGAGCCCGGCTCGTCGGGGCCGTCGCCGTCGGCCGGGTCCCGAAGCGGCCTTCGTCCGCGGACTCCGGCGGCGGTTCGTCGGCGCGCACCAGCCTGCGCAGCAGGTCGAACCGGTCCGCGTCGGGCAGCGCGAGTGCGGTCCAGAAGTCCGGGCCGAACCCGGCGGGCGCGGTGCGCCGCCGGCCCACGACGCGGTCGGCTAGGAGCCGCAGCACCCCGGTGTACGGCGTGGCGTCGGGCAGCCTCGGCAGGGTCTGGGCGAGCAGCCGGGCGGCCCACCAGGAGCCGGGGTCCAGGTCCAGGGCGTGCGCCAGGTCGTTGAGCCGGGGGCCGAGGTGGGCGGGGCCGTACTGGCGGTCGAGCAGCAGCAGCGCCTGGACGACCGGGCCGACACGGTGGTGCGGGACGGGCTGGGGGTGGGCGCTGCCGGGGGTCCGGGGACGGTGCACGAGGGCGTGCAGGGCCTCGTCCACGTCCAGGTGCGAGCCCTGGATCCAGTCGGCGAACTCCTCGTGGGCGAAGCGGTAGCCCGCACCGGCCGGGACCAGCAGGCCCTCGGTGAGTACGGCGGAGGCCCAGCTCGAACCGCCGCCGAGCCGGGCCGGGGCGGGCCCCGGGGGGAACACCGCCTCGAACGACTCCCGGTCCAGTTCGCCCAGGCCGGGTCCGAGGCTGCGCCGGGCGGCCTCGTGCACCTGGCCGCAGACGCGGGCGGCGAGTCGTCGTAGCGCCGTACCGCGCAGGCCGCTCCCGGCGGCGACCCGGACGGCGATGCGCAGGCACAGCAGGTCGAGATGGGCGGCGAAGACGTCGTACCGGTCGAGCGGACCGGCGTCGGGGGCGTCCGGGAGGGCGGCGCGGACCTCGGAGAGCAGGCGCAGGGCGAGGGGGTGGCCGGCGTCGCGCTCGGTGAGGGCGCCGTCGGGCACGCCGTGGCTGGAGCGGGCTCGGCGGGCCTCGTCGGGCGTGAGACCGGGCAGGCGCACGCAGGCGAGGCCGTCGGCGTCCGCGCTCCGGTGCAGCAGCTCGGGCGGGAACTCGGCGCCGGCCCGCTCCCAGTACTCCTCGCGGCAGGCGAACAGGAGCCGGGCGCCGGTGTCGCGCAGCCATGAGGCGGTGCCGGCGGTCCACGCGGGCAGCCGGTGGGCGAGGAGCGGGGGCATCTCCTCCGGGCCGTCCAGCAGCAGCAGGAGCGGGCGTCCGGCCCGGGCGGCGAGCCGGGCCAGCCGCTCCACGGTGAGTTCGCCCAGGTCGCCCGGGAGCTGGGAGCGGGCGGCGGCGACGGTCCGGACCGCGCGCTCCAGGGCGCGGCGGGCCGCGTCGGCGACCGAGTCGTCGGTGTCCTCGAGGTCGGCGCCGCGGATCCAGAGGGTGGGGGCCGGGTGCGGTGCGCGGGTACGGCGGGCGGCGAGGGCGGCGAGTTCGGTGGTGCGGCCGGTTCCGGGGGCGCCGACGAGGGCGAGGACACTGGCGTTGGCCTTGGCGGTGCCTGTGCCTGTGCCTGTGCTGGTGCCGGTGACTGTGCCGGTGCCTTCGGCGAAGGTCGACAGCTCTTTCGCGATTGCCGCGCGTTCGACGGGCTGGACGTGCGCTCCGTGTCCGTCTGCGGCCGCGTGGGGGCCGTTCGCGCCGTTCCCCGCGCCCCTCCAGGGGGCCGACGGTCCGTATTCCGCTGCAGGTGCGTGGGGGCCGTTCGCGCCGTTCCCCGCGCCCCTTCGGGGCCCGGACGGTCCGGATTCGCCTGCAGGTGCGTGGGGGGCGATCGCGCAGTTCCCCGCGCCCCTTCGGGGCCCGGACGGTCCGGATTCGCCTGCAGGTGCGTGGGGGGCGATCGCGCAGTTCCCCGCGCCCCTTCGGGGCCCGGACGGTCCGGATTCGGGGGTGGGTGCGTGGGGGGCGATCGCGTCGTTCCCCGGGCCCCGCCAGGGCGCGGACGGTCCGGATTCGGGGGTGGGGGGGTCGGGGAGGGCGGTGTGGGGGGCGTCCTGGCTTAGGGAGGTGGTGGTCAGTTCCAGGATGCCGGCGAGGTTGAGGTCGATGCCGTGGGCGGGGACGGTCGCGGCGTTGCGGGCGAGCAGGTCGGTCAGGGGGGTGCGGTCCGTGTGGTGGAGGGGGACGGCGAAGCCGACGTCGCGGTGGCCGGACCGGAGGGCCGTGCCGAGGACCGCGAGGACCGCGCCGGTCTCCGTGTCCAGGACCGGGCCGCCGGCCGCTCCACCACCCAGGCGCAGGGCGTCGCGGCCGGCCGTGCCCATCGCCAACTCGAGTGCCTCGGGCAGGAGATGGAAGCGGTCGGTGGCCGTGTACGTCGCCTCCGCCGCGGCCAGCACCCGGGCCTCGCGCCAGCGGTCGGCGGCGATCCGTACGTACGTGCCGGACGGGATCCGGTCCCGCACCGTGATGGGCAGCGGGGGCACGCACAGGCCCTCGGTGCGGATCAGGGCCAGGTCGTGGGCGGGCAGCGGGGTGACCGCGTCCGAACCGACCACGCAGGTCCGGTCCCCGGCGGCGTGCAGCACGATACGGGCGAGGCCGTCGACGGCCTCGTGGCTGGTGACCAGGGTGCCGTCGTGGTCGGCGAGGAAGCCGGTACCGCGTGGGCGTCCGGCGAGGTCGCGGACCCGGACCAGCCGGTCGTCGAGTTCCGGCCAGGTGTCGTGCCGTGTCTCCCGCGCGCCGTCCGCCGTGTGGCGGCCGCTCCCGGTCCGCGGGGTCCGTCCCGCCATGATCGAACCTCCCGCCCGTGCACCCGTGCGCGAGGGCCGTTCCGGCGAGTCCGCCGGGGTCCGGCACGCGCGGCCGCGTGCCGGGACCCGCGTCGGCGTCGCCCGTGGGCAGGCCCTCGTTCGAGACGGTAGGGGCGAAATGATCAGCGGGACAGAGCCGGAGCCGAACGCGCCCCCCTCCGCTCCCCCGGTTCACTCCGAGCGCCTGCTCGGTCGGGTGAATAGGCCGGGACAGGTGGATACACCCTAGGGGTGGGGGAACCGAGGGGGGACCGTGGAGCGGCGGCGACATCAGACCCCGTGGTCGCCGCTCCACGGGCACACCCGGCGGTTCAGCCGAACACGGCGAGGCTCTTGGCCTTGCCCTTCTGCTCCTCGACGAGCACGAGGAAGCGCCCCTCGGGATCGAACACGGCGACGGGACCGGCGCCCGCGTACTGCTCGGGCATGTCGATCCGCACCCCGTTGGTGAGCAGACCGGCACGCCTCGCGTCGACCTGCCAGCGCGGGAACGCGGCCGTGGCCGCCTCGGCGACCGGCATCACGGTCAGCTCCTGCTGGAGCTGGTCCAGGGTGCGCGCGGAGTCCAGCTTGTACGGTCCCACGCGGGTGCGGCGCAGCGCGGTGAGGTGGCCGCCGACCCCCAGGCCGGCCCCGAGGTCCCGGGCGAGGGCACGGATGTAGGTGCCGGAGGAGCAGACCACGGAGACGACCAGGTCGAGCACGGGGGTGCCGTCCTCGGCGACGGCGTCCCGGACGTCGTAGACCGTGAACGAGGAGACGGTCACCGGGCGGGCCGGGATCTCGAACTCCTCGCCCTCCCGGGCGCGCTTGTAGGACCGCACGCCGTTGATCTTGATGGCGCTGACCTTGGACGGCACCTGCATGATGCGCCCGGTCAGCTCGGCGATGCCGGCGTCGACGGCCTCGCGGGTGACCCCGGAGGCGTCGGTGGACGAGGTGATCTCGCCCTCGGCGTCGTCGGTGAGGGTGTTCTGTCCGAGGCGGACGGTCCCCAGGTACTCCTTCTCGGTGAGGGCGAGGTGCCCTAGGAGCTTGGTCGCCCGCTCGATACCGAGGACGAGGACGCCGGTGGCCATCGGGTCGAGGGTGCCGGCGTGCCCGACGCGCCGCGTGCGGGCGATGCCCCGCATCTTGGCGACGACGTCGTGCGAGGTGAAGCCCGACGGCTTGTCGACGATGACAAGGCCGTCGGGCGGGGTGGGCTTGCTGGTCATTCGGTGGCGTCGTCCGTCTCGTCGGCGTCGTCCTCGGAACCCGGCTTCTTGTACGGGTCCGCTTCACCGGCGAAGGCGGCGCCGGCGGAGACCTCGCGGACCTTGGCGTCCGAGGCCTTCGCCTTGTCGAGCAGGTCCTCGATGGTCTTCGCGGTGTCCGGGAGGGCGTCCGCGACGAACGTGAGGCTCGGCGTGAACTTCACGCCCGCCGCCGCGCCGACCGCCGAGCGGAGCACGCCCTTGGCGCTCTCCAGGCCCGCGGCGGCCGCGGCCCGCTCCTCGTCGTCGCCGTACACCGTGTAGAAGACGGTCGCCTCCCGGAGGTCACCGGTGACCCGGGTGTCCGTGATGGTGACGTGGGTGCCGAGCCGCGGGTCCTTGATCCCGCGCTGCAGCTTCTGGGCCACCACCTCTCGGATGAGGTCCGCCAGCCTCTTGGCGCGCGCGTTGTCGGCCACTGGTCCGTCTCCCGTTCTTTCTTCTGTGTCGTTCTCAGGTCTAGTCGTCGTCGCCGTGCAGCCGCCGTCGCACGGACAGCAGCTCCACCTCGGGACGGGCGGCGACCAGCCGTTCGCACCGGTCGAGCACCTCGGTCAGGTGCGCGGTGTCTCCGGAGACCATGGCGAGGCCGATGCCGGCCCGGCGATGAAGGTCCAGGTGGTCCACCTCGGCCGCGCTCACGGCGAACTTCCGCTGGAGTTCGGCGACGATCGGGCGGACGACGGAGCGCTTCTCCTTCAGCGAATGGATGTCGCCGAGGAGGAGGTCGAAGGACAGAGTCCCCACGTACATGTGTGTAACCGGTTCACCCGCCGGCCCGGGATCGATGGCCCTGTTCAGGAACGGTACCCCGTCCCCGCCGGGGGCTCGACCGACTTTCCCCGCCGTTGGCGGAGCGACCGCTCCGGCCACGGGAAAAGTGCTGGCCGACGGGAGCGGACTCCCGTCGGCCAGCACCAACCACAGGTGTTACGCCCGCGGCTTCTCGCGCATCTCGTACGTCGCGATGACGTCGTCGATCTTGATGTCGTTGAAGTTTCCGAGGTTGATACCGCCCTCGAAGCCTTCGCGGATCTCGGTGACGTCGTCCTTGAAGCGGCGCAGGCCCTCGATGTTGAGGTTCTCCGCGATGACCTTGCCGTCGCGGATGAGTCGGGCCTTGGTGTTGCGCTTGACCTCGCCGGAGCGGATGAGAACACCCGCGATGTTGCCCAGCTTGGACGACTTGAAGACCTCGCGGATCTCCGCCGTGCCGAGCTCGACCTCTTCGTACTCCGGCTTGAGCATGCCCTTGAGGGCCGCCTCGATCTCCTCGATCGCCTGGTAGATGACCGAGTAGTAGCGGACGTCCACGCCCTCGCGCTCGGCCATCTGCGCCGCGCGGCCTGCCGCGCGGACGTTGAAGCCGATCACGATGGCGTCCGAGCCCATCGCCAGGTCGATGTCCGACTCCGTGACCGCACCGACACCGCGGTGCAGGACGCGGATGTCGACCTCTTCGCCGACGTCCAGCTGGAGCAGGGAGGACTCGAGAGCCTCGACGGAGCCAGAAGCGTCACCCTTGATGATGAGGTTGAGCTGCTGGACCTCGCCGGCCTTGAGCACCTTGTCCAGGTCCTCGAGGGAGACGCGGCGCGTGCGCTTGGCGAACGCGGCGTTGCGCTCACGGGCGGCGCGCTTCTCGGCGATCTGACGGGCCGTACGGTCCTCGTCCACCACCAGGAAGTTGTCGCCCGCACCCGGGACGTTGGTCAGACCCAGGACCTGGACCGGCGTCGCGGGTCCGGCCTCGGCGACGTTGTTGCCGTTGTCGTCGAGCATGGCGCGGACGCGACCGTAGGCGTCGCCCACGACCATCGTGTCGCCGACCCGCAGGGTGCCTCGCTGGACGAGGACCGTCGCCACGGCACCGCGGCCGCGGTCGAGACGGGACTCGATCGAGATGCCCTGCGCGTCCTGGTTCGGGTTGGCCCGAAGGTCGAGCGAGGCGTCCGCGGTCAGGATGACCGCTTCGAGCAGCGAGTCGATGTGCAGACCCTGCTTGGCGGAGATGTCGACGAACATGGTGTCGCCGCCGTACTCCTCGGCCACCAGGCCGTACTCGGTCAGCTGACCGCGCACCTTGGTCGGGTCGGCGCCCTCGACGTCGATCTTGTTGACCGCGACGACGATCGGGACGTCGGCCGCCTTGGCGTGGTTGAGCGCCTCGACCGTCTGCGGCATGACGCCGTCGTTGGCCGCGACGACCAGGATCGCGATGTCGGTCGACTTCGCACCACGCGCACGCATGGCGGTGAACGCCTCGTGACCCGGGGTGTCGATGAAGGTGATCTTGCGCTCTTCTTCGTTGACCTCGGTGGAGACCTGGTAGGCACCGATGTGCTGGGTGATGCCGCCGGCCTCGCCCGCGATGACGTTCGTCTTGCGGATGGCGTCGAGCAGTCGGGTCTTACCGTGGTCGACGTGACCCATGACGGTGACGACCGGCGGACGGACCACCAGGTCGTCCTCGCCGCCCTCGTCCTCGCCGAACTCGATGTCGAAGGACTCGAGCAGCTCGCGGTCCTCCTCCTCGGGGCTGACGATCTGGACCGTGTAGTTCATCTCGCCGGCGAGGACCTCGAGGGTCGCGTCGGAGACGGACTGCGTGGCCGTGACCATCTCGCCGAGGTTCATCATGACCGCGACGAGGGACGCCGGGTTGGCGTTGATCTTCTCCGCGAAGTCGGTGAGCGACGCGCCGCGGGAGAGACGGATGGTCTCGCCGTTGCCGCGCGGCAGCATCACGCCGCCGACGCTCGGGGCCTGCATGGCCTCGTACTCCTGGCGACGCTGCCGCTTCGACTTGCGACCGCGACGCGCCGGACCGCCGGGACGGCCGAAGGCGCCCTGCGTGCCACCACGGCCACCGGGACCGCCGGGACGACCGCCGAAGCCGGGACGACCGCCGCCGCCACCGCCGGGACCGCCGCCGAAGCCGCCGCCACCGCCGCCGGGACCGCCGGGACGACCGGCGAAGCCGCCGCCACCGCCCGGACGCGCACCGCCGCCGCCGGGACCGCCGGGACGACCGGCGAAGCCGCCGCCACCGCCGGGACGACCGGCACCGCCGGGACGACCCGCACCGCCGGGACCGCGACCGCCGCCACCGGGGCCGGGACGCGGGCCCGCAGCGGGACGCTGCGGCATCATGCCGGGGTTCGGACGCGGGCCCGCGGAACCGCCGCCGGGACGCGGACCGCCCTGCGGACGGGGCATGCCGGACGGGCTCGGACGGGCACCGCCGGGAGCCTGCGGACGCGGACCGCCGCCCTGGGCGCCGGGCGCCTGGGGACGGGGAGCGCCGCCGGGACCGCCGGGGCCGGGACGGGCGCCGCCCTGCGGGCGCGGGGCCTGCGGGCGGGCCATGCCGGTGGAGCCACCGGAGGTGAAGGGGTTGTTGCCCGGACGCGGACCGGCCGGACGGGCACCGCCCGGACGGGGGGCGCGCTCACCGGGACGCTGGCCGCCGCCCTGACCCGGACGGGCCTGGCCCTGACCGGGGGCGGGACGGCCACCGGGGCGCGGGGCGCCCTGGCCGGGACGGGGTGCGCCACCGGGACGCTGCCCCTGAGCCTGGCCTTGGCCCTGAGCCTGGCCTTGGCCCTGAGCCTGGGCAGCGGCCGGGCTCTGCGCCGGGGCGGCCGGAGGGGCCGGCGGGGCGGTGAACTCGGGCGCGGCCGGAGCCGGACGCGGGGCGGGCTTGGGACCCGGAACCGGGCGCGGGCCGGAGGCGGCCGGCGCGGGGGTGACCGGGGCCGGAGCCGGAGCCGAGGGCGCCGCCGGGGCCGAGACCTCGGAGGCGGGTGCCACGGGGGCCGACGGCTGGGGGGCGGCCGGACGCGGGGCGCCCGGCTTCGGGGCACCCGGGCGGGCCGCCTGCGCCGGAGAGGGCGCGCCGGGCCTGGGCGCGGCCTTGCGCGGGGCGGGCCTGCCGGCGGACTTGCCGTTGCCACCGCCCTGGAAGGCGTCTGTCAGCTTGCGTACAACGGGCGCCTCGATCGTCGAGGACGCCGAACGGACGAATTCACCGAGTTCCTGGAGCTTGGCCATGACGACCTTGCTCTCAACCCCGAACTCCTTGGCGAGTTCGTATACCCGGACCTTAGCCACTTCGCTCCTTTTAGGTCCGGGTGCGTCCGGACCGTCGCTACTTCATGGGCGTACTCATCGCGTGCTCATCGAGTGCTCATCGCAATCTCGACCTACTTCCAACTCGCGGGGTACCAGAGCCGCACGGAGGTTCCGTACGACGCTTCTTACGGTGTTACTGCTCGACGTGAGGCCGCAACGCCTTTACGTCCAGCGGACCCGGGACGCGGAGCGCCCTCGGAAGTGCCCGGCGGCGCACCGCCTGGTCCAGACAGACCTGGGCGGGGTGCACATAAGCACCCCGGCCGGGCAGCGTACCGCGAGGATCGGGGACACATTCGTCCTCGACCGCCACGATCCGCAGCAGTTCGTTCTTGGCCGCTCGCTGCCTGCACCCCACACAGGTGCGCTCAGGGCATGCGCGGGCACGCGTCCGGCCAGACACTGCTAAGTCTACCTCCCCGCACCGACCTCACCCCTTCGGGGCAAAGATCGAACGGCCGTTGTCGTAATCCAAGCGAGCTGCGGCTTGGAACTATTCCCCCCGTCCGGGTGAACCCCGCCGGGGGGACGAGTGATCTACTCGGACACCTGTTCGGTATCCGGGCGGATGTCGATCCGCCAGCCGGTGAGCCGGGCGGCGAGACGGGCGTTCTGTCCCTCTTTGCCGATCGCCAGGGACAGCTGGTAGTCCGGCACGGTCACCCGGGCGGACCGGGCCGCCAGGTCCACGACCTCCACCTTGGAGACCCGGGCCGGCGACAGCGCGTTCGCCACCATCTCGGCGGGGTCGTCCGACCAGTCCACGATGTCGATCTTCTCGCCGTTCAGCTCGCCCATGACGTTGCGTACCCGGCCGCCCATGGGGCCGATGCAGGCGCCCTTGGCGTTCAGGCCCGAACGGGTGGAACGGACCGCGATCTTCGTGCGGTGCCCGGCCTCACGGGCGATGGCCGAGATCTCCACGGACCCGTCGGCGATCTCCGGCACCTCCAGGGCGAAGAGCTTCTTCACCAGGTTGGGGTGCGTACGGGACAGCGTGACGGAGGGACCGCGGACGCCCTTGGCCACCCGGACGACGTACGAGCGCAGCCGCAAGCCGTGCGGGTAGGTCTCGCCCGGAACCTGCTCCTGCACCGGCAGGATGGCCTCCAGCTTGCCGATGTCCACGAGCACGTTCTTCGGGTCGCGGCCCTGCTGCACCACTCCGGTGACGATGTCGCCCTCGCGGCCGGCGTACTCGCCGAGCGTGGCGTCGTCCTCGGCGTCACGCAGCCGCTGCAGGATGACCTGCTTGGCGGTGGTGGCGGCGATCCGCCCGAAGTCCGACGGGGTGTCGTCGAACTCGCGGGGCGCCTGCCCCTCCTCCAGGTCCTCGGGGTCCTCCTTCGCCCACACGGTCACATGCCCGGTCTCCCGGTTGAGCTCCACGCGCGCGTGTCGGCGGCTTCCCTCGGTGCGGTGGTAGGCGATGAGGAGGGCCGACTCGATCGCTTCGACCAGCAGGCTGAAGGAGATCTCCTTCTCCCGCACCAAGCCACGCAGGGCACTCATGTCGATGTCCACGGCTACGCCTCCTCTTCTTCCGTCATGTCCTTCTTGTCCTTGCGGTTGAACTCGACCTGCACACGCGCCTTGTCGATCTCGGCGAAACCCAGTCTGCGGCCGGTGGCCTTGCGGCCCTTGACTCCGGGCACCTCGAGATCGAGGCCCTCGTCGTCGACGTCCAGGATCCTCGCGACCAGTTCCCCGCCCTCGGCCAGCTGGAACCTCACCAGGCGCTCCACGGCACGCACGTAGTGCCGGTGCTCGGTGAGGGAGCGCTCCGCGCCCGGGGTGCCGACCTCGAGGGTGTACTCGCCCTCGCCCATCGCGTCGTTCTCGTCGAGCTTCGCCGAGAGCTCGCGGCTCACATCGGCGATCTGGTCGAGGTCGGCCCCGGCGTCGGAGTCGACGACCACACGCAGCACCCTCTTGCGTCCGACCGAGTCCACGGCGATCTCTTCGAGATCCAGGCCCTGGGAGGTGACGAGCGGTTCCACGAGCTCTCGCAGCCTCTCGCTCTGGGTCGTGCTCATCCGGGTGACTCCTCGGCCGCGTGTGCTGTTGTGGGTTGGGTCGCGTGTCTGGTCAAAGGGTATCCGGTCGTGAGGAGTGTTGCCGTCCACCCGGGTACGGACGGTGCCGATGAGTGGCTTCGGACAGGTGCGCGGGTACGGTGATCACGCGCGGGTCCGTCCCGTGTCCCATTCCTTTCGTTTTTCTTCGTATCCAGCTCCCCCGAGGACGTCTGCCGTGTCGTTCCCCCCGCCGTCGCGTACCCCTTGGGAAGTACGCAGAAGGAGCCTGATCGTCTCCGCCGCCTCGGCCGTCGCGCTCGCGGGCTGCTCCGCCGGCCCCGACTCCGCCGGCCGCGGGGGCAGCACGTCGGTCACCGCGCGGGCACGCGCGCGTGCGGCCGGGGACAGCCGGGCGCTGCTCCGGCAGTACGACGCCGTCCTCGCCGCCCACCCCGCACTCGCGGACCGGCTGCGGCCGCTGCGCGCCCAAGTCGCGGCCCATGCCGAGGCCTTCGCCGAGGGCTCGGCGACCGCAACGGCCACGGCTTCACGCACGGCGACGGGCTCGCCCTCGGCCACCGCCTCCGCGTCGGCCTCCCTCGCGGCACCGGCCGACGAGAAGTCCGCGCTCGCCTCGCTGGCCGCCGCCGAACGCGCCCTCGCCGACCGGCGGGCCGAGGAACTGCTCGACCTGCCCGGCGAACTGGCACGGCTGCTGGCCGGTGTGTCGGCGGCCGGGTCCGCGCACGTCTATCTGCTGACGGAGGGTGAGAAGTGAGCGACGAGGCCACGGCCGAGGTGCTGAAGGCCCTCCAGTCGGCGCTGGCGGCCGAGCACGCGGCCGTCTACGGGTACGGGGTGGTCGGCGGCCGGATCGGCGCGCAGCGGCTGACCGAGGCCCGCTCGGCCTACGACGCGCACCGCGCCCGCCGGGACGCGCTCGCCCGCGAGGTACGGGACGCGGGAGCCGTGCCGGTCGCCGCGAGCGCCGCCTACGCGCTGCCGTTCGAGGTCACCGACGCGACGACGGCCGCACGGCTCGCCGCCGAACTGGAGGCACGGGTGGCCGACGTGTACTCGGACCTGGTCCGGGCCGCCGGCGGCGAACAGCGCGGATCCGCGGCCGCGGCGCTGCGGGAGGCCGCGGTGCGGGCGGTGCGGTGGAGCGGGGAGAGCGTAGCCTTCCCTGGTCTCGCCGAGCGGGACGCGCCGCTGGGCCGGGCCGGCGGTCCGGCCACGGCCACGGCCATGCCTTCGGCCGCGTCGACTCCGTAGAGCACCACAGCAGGGAAGGAAAGACTCGCGTATGGCTTTCGAACCGCCGCGGCGCCTGGTGAAGGCGCTCGGTGAGACGGCGCCGGACGGTGACGAGTGGCTGGAAAAGCTGCCGACTGCGGTGGAACAGGCCCTCACCCTGCACGAGTTGACCGTGGAGCGGGTGCAGGTGCCCGGCGGGCGAAGCAGCGTCGTCCTGTTGGTACGGCGGCCCGACGGGACACCGGCGGTGCTGAAGCTGGCGCCGCGGCGGGCCCGGCCGCGGAGCGAGGCGGCGGCACTCGCGCACTGGGGTGGGCTGGGTGCCGTACGACTGCTGGACGCGGAGCCGGAGGCCGGGGCGCTGCTGCTGGAACGGCTGCACCCGGAGGTCTCGGTGCGGTCGCTGCCCGAGGCGAAGGCGTTGCTGGAGGCGGCGGGGACGCTGCGGCGGCTGTGGGTGGAACCGCCCGAGGGCACGGTCTTCGAGACGGTGGCGGAGCGGACCGGACGGCAGGCCGCGGCGATGCGGACGGCCGCCGGGCCCGAGGTGGCCCCGCTGGTGGACGCGGCGCTCGCCGCCCGGGAGGAACTGCTGGCCGGGCCTCCCGAACGGCGGTTGCTGCACGGCACGTTCCGGCAGAGCAAGGTGCTGGCCGGGGAGCGGCTGCCATGGCTGTCGGTGGGGCCGGACCCGGTGGTCGGTGAGTGCGCGTTCGATCTGGCGCGGCTGGTGCGGGACCGGGTGGAGGACCTGATCGCCTCGCCGTCCGGAGCGACGATCACGCGGCGGCGGATCAAGCGGCTCGCGGAGTCGCTCGAGGTGGACCAGGAGCGGTTGCGGGGCTGGACGTTGTTCCGGGCGGTGGAGTCGGGTGTACGGGCGCTGCGGGTGGGGCGGCCGAAGGACGCCGAGCTGCTGCTCGAATTCGCCGGGTGGCTTTAGGGCTGACGGCCGGGGCGACTCGGATGGCCTGCGGGCCGCGGGTGGTCCGTGGCTCGTCGCGCGGTTCCTCCCCCAGCCTCCGGCCGGGGGTACCCCCAGCGCCCCTGCAGGGGCGCTCGGCCGGCCCCGGTTTCGAGGAACCGTCCGGGGATGCGGCTGAAAAGGCGCGGCGGCCGGCCGGTGGGTCACCGGTGGCCGCCGCGACGGGAGTTGGGGCTCAGCTGGTCAGGCGGGCGATCGCCTCGTCCACCGTGAGCTCCTCGCGCTCGCCGGACTTGCGGTCCTTGAGCTCCATGACGCCCTCGCCGGAGCGGCGGCCCGCGATCAGGATCTGCGGTACGCCGATCAGGTCGGCGTCCGCGAACTTCGCGCCCGGGGAGACGCCGGCCCGGTCGTCGACCAGGACACGCAGACCGGCCGCGCGCAGCTTCTCGGAGACGTCCAGGGCGAGTTCGGTCTGCAGGGCCTTGCCCGCGGCGACCACGTGCACGTCGGCCGGGGCGACCTCACGCGACCAGACCAGGCCCCTCTCGTCGGCGGTCTGCTCGGCGAGGGCGGCGACCGCGCGGGAGACGCCGATGCCGTAGGAGCCCATCGTGACGCGGACCGGCTTGCCGTGCTGGCCGAGGACGTCCAGCTTGAGCGCGTCGGCGTACTTGCGGCCCAGCTGGAAGATGTGGCCGATCTCGATGGCGCGGTCCAGCTTCAGGCCGGTGCCGCACTTCGGGCAGGGGTCGCCTTCCTGGACGACGACGACGTCGACGAACTCGTCCACCTCGAAGTCCCGCCCGGAGACCACGTTCCTGGCGTGCGTGTCCGCCTTGTTGGCGCCGGTGATCCAGGCGGTGCCGGGGGCCACGCGCGGGTCGGCGATGTACTTCACCTTCTCGCCGAGGCCCTGCGGACCGACGTACCCGCGGACCAGGTCGGGACGGCCGGCGAAGTCGGTCTCGGTGACCAGCTCGACGGCGGCCGGGGCGAAGTGCGCCTCGACCTTGTCCAGGTCGACCTCGCGGTCACCCGGGACGCCCACGGCCACGATCTCGCCGTCGACCTTCACCAGCAGGTTCTTCAGGGTGGCGGAGGCCGGCACGCCGAGGTGGGCGGCAAGGGTCTCGATGGTCGGGGTGTCCGGAGTCGGGATCTCCTCCAGCGCGGGCACGGCGGACCCGTCCACCGGCTTCAGCTCGTAGGTGATCGCCTCGGTGTTGGCCGCGAAGTCGCAGTTCGGGCAGTCGGCGAAGGTGTCCTCGCCGGCCTCGGCCGGGGCCAGGAACTCCTCCGACTTCGAGCCGCCCATGGCACCGGCGGTGGCCGCGCAGATGCGGTAGTCCAGGCCGAGGCGCTCGAAGATCCGCTGGTAGGCCGCCCGGTGCAGGGCGTAGGAGTGGGCCAGGCCCTCGTCGTCGAGGTCGAAGGAGTAGGAGTCCTTCATCAGGAACTCGCGGCCGCGCAGGATGCCGGCCCGCGGGCGGGCCTCGTCCCGGTACTTGCTCTGGATCTGGTAGAGGATGACCGGCAGGTCCTTGTACGAGGACGCCTGGTCCTTCACCAGCAGGGTGAAGATCTCCTCGTGGGTGGGGCCGAGCAGGTAGTCGCCGCCCCTGCGGTCCTGGAGGCGGAACAGCTCGGCGCCGTACTCCTCCCAGCGGCCGGTCGCCTCGTACGGCTCCCGGGGCAGGAGGGCCGGCAGCAGCACCTCCTGGGCGCCGATCGCGTCCATCTCCTCGCGGACGATCCGCTCGATGTTGGACAGCACCTTCAGACCGAGGGGCAGCCAGGACCAGATGCCGGCCGCGGTGCGGCGGACGTAGCCGGCGCGGACGAGGAGCTTGTGGCTGAGGACCTCGGCGTCCGCCGGGTCGTCACGCAGCGTCTTCGCCATCAACTGGGACATGCGTTGGACCGGTGCGTTCGCCATGGTTCTCGTACTCCTGCCGGGAAAGGGTGATGGCTAGGAGGTTAGCCGGGCGTGCCGCACCGGTGGAAATCCGTTATCGGGGTTGGCTCCCCGGGCGGCGCAACGGCAGGGGGGCGCCCATCACGGCGTACGGCTTCGGTGCGCTCGGGAAGTGGACCTGCCGGGCGAGGTCCTCGTAGCCGAGGGAGTGGTAGAGACCGCGGGCGGGGCTGTCGGTGTCGATCGCGGAGAGGATCGAACGGGGCTCGGTGGCGCCGTCCGTGATCGTCGTGATCAGCCGGCGGCCGACCCCGCGGTTCTGGTGGCCGGGGTGGACGTGCAGCTCGGTGATCACGAAGGAGTCGTCGAGCCAGCCGGCGTGGCCCTGGGTGCGGAGATAGGGCTCGACGACGGTGGACCACCAGTGGGTGCGGCTGTTCGGCATGCCGTAGACGAAGCCGACGAGCAGGCCGTCCGCGGTCGCGCCGAGGGCTCTGGCGCCGGGGTACTGCATGTGACGGACGACGATCTGACGTCGTACCGCTACCTCGTCGGGGCCCAGCCCGAAGGCCATCGCTTGGACTGCCAGGGCCTCGTCCACATGGGAGGAGAGGTCCAGGGGGCCGATCACGAGGTCCATGAGGGGAGGGTACAGGGCGGTTCCGCCTGTCGTCCGGTGTCGTCCGGGCGTGCGTTGTGCGCGGCCGGTGGCGCGGCTCCCCCGCCCCTTCGGCGGGTTGCCCCGCGGAGCGCCTAGAACAGCACGCTCATGAACGCCCCGACCTCCTGGAAGCCCACTCGCAGATAGGTCCTGCGCGCCGCCGTGTTGAAGTCGTTGACGTAGAGGCTGACCACCGGGGCCACGTCGGCGAGCGCGTAGCCGAGGACGGCGGCCATGCCGGGGGCGGCCAGGCCCATGCCCCGGTACTCGGGGGCGACCCAGACTCCCTGGATCTGGCAGGCCTGTGGGGTGGCCGCGCCGATCTCCGCCTTGAAGACCACCTTGCCGCTGTCGTCGAGGCGGGCGAAGGAGCGGCCGGTGCCGACGAGTTCGGCGACCCGCGCCTGGTAGAGGAGGCCGCCGTCGCCGGCCAGCGGCGAGACGCCCACCTCCTCGGTGAACATCGCCACGCACGCAGGCATGATCGTCTCCATCTCGTCCTTGCGGATGCGGCGGACGTACGGATCCGGGGTGATGTCGGCGGGCATCCGCTCGGTGACCATCAGGGGCTGGTGGGCGCGGATCTCTCGGGCCGGGCCCCAGTGCTGTTCGAGCAGGCGCCACAACTGGGCGGTGGCCTCGCTGGGGCCGACGATCGAGGAGCACCGGCGGCCGGCCCGGCGCGCGCGGTCGGCGAACGCGCGGATCGCGCGCGGAGTGGCGCAGATCGGGACGAGGTTGGCGCCGGCGTAGCAGAGGGACGTGAGCATGCCGTCCTCGTACCAGCCCCACATCTCGCCGCCGAGGCGCCAGGGGTCGAGGCCCGCCACCTGGACACGCGAGGTCACGAAGGCGTTCGTGACCGGCTCGCGGCCGAGTACGGCGAGCGCGGCGTCCAGGTCGCTCGGTTCGAGCACTCGGGAGGTGGTCTGCGTCAACACGTGCGGGGCCTCACCCTGAGGGGTTCTGCTGATCTCCGCACTGTACCTGCGGAAGCCTGGCCGTGCCGCCCCGTGTGGGTGACCGCCCGCCCGGCGGGCACCGTCGCCGCCGGGGGCGCCTCCCCCGGACTCGGGCTCGGCCCTGCCGCCCCGATGACCGCCGGCTCGCGGGCCCCGTCACCGGGTCCTACCCCCGGGGCGGCTGCCCCGGGCCCCGGCGTCGGGGGCCCACCGGCTCGGAGGGTGTCCGTGGAGCGCGGGTGCGGGTCGTACGGGGCTCGGCGCGCGGTTCCTCCCCCAGCCTTCGGCCGGGGGTACCCCCCAGCGCCCCTGACGGGGCGATGCGGACGGCGGAGTCGAGGGGGCACGGCTCCTCTTCGGGGCGGCGGGGGTGGAGAGTTCTCCCCCGCCGGCCGGAGGGTGTGTCAGCCCGCGACCGAGATCGACGGCTCGCCCGAGGCCACGCCGTCCGCCTCCATCTGCTCGGCCAGCTTCATGGCCTCCTCGATGAGGGTCTCCACGATCTTGGACTCGGGGACGGTCTTGATGACCTCGCCCTTGACGAAGATCTGGCCCTTGCCGTTGCCCGAGGCGACCCCGAGGTCGGCCTCGCGCGCCTCGCCCGGACCGTTCACCACGCAGCCCATGACTGCGACGCGCAGCGGGACCTCCATGCCCTCCAGGCCCGCGGTGACCTCCTCGGCCAGCTTGTAGACGTCGACCTGGGCGCGGCCGCAGGACGGGCAGGAGACGATCTCCAGGCCGCGCTGCTTGAGGTTGAGGGACTCCAGGATCTGGTTGCCGACCTTGACCTCCTCGACCGGAGGGGCCGACAGGGAGACCCGGATGGTGTCGCCGATGCCCTGGGAGAGCAGCGCGCCGAAGGCGACGGCCGACTTGATGGTGCCCTGGAAGGCGGGGCCGGCCTCGGTGACGCCGAGGTGCAGCGGGTAGTCGCACTGCGCGGCGAGCTGCCGGTACGCCTCGATCATCACGACCGGGTCGTTGTGCTTGACGGAGATCTTGATGTCCCGGAAGTCGTGCTCCTCGAAGAGGGACGCCTCCCACAGGGCCGACTCCACCAGCGCCTCGGGGGTCGCCTTCCCGTACTTCTGGAGCAGCCGGCGGTCCAGGGAGCCGGCGTTGACGCCGATCCGGATCGGGGTGCCGTGGTCCTTGGCGGCCGCCGCGATCTCCTTGACCTTGTCGTCGAACTGCTTGATGTTGCCGGGGTTGACCCGGACCGCGGCGCAGCCGGCCTCGATGGCCGCGAAGACGTACTTCGGCTGGAAGTGGATGTCCGCGATGACCGGGAGCTGGGACTTCCTCGCGATGGTGGCGAGGGCGTCGGCGTCGTCCTGGGTGGGGCAGGCGACGCGGACGATCTGGCAGCCGGACGCGGTCAGCTCGGCGATCTGCTGGAGGGTGGCGCCGATGTCCGACGTACGGGTCGTGGTCATCGACTGGACCGAGA
Source organism: Streptomyces sp. NPDC001068 (assembly GCF_042897315.1). NCBI lineage: Bacteria > Bacillati > Actinomycetota > Actinomycetes > Kitasatosporales > Streptomycetaceae > Streptomyces > Streptomyces sp. NPDC001068. The sequence continues at coordinate 34,922 of NZ_JBIAYD010000029.1, forward strand.
CCGGGGCGTCTCCGCCGACAGCCACGGAGCCGACCTGGATCTGCCGGCTCTTCCGGCGCTCGGCGAGCTTGGTCGGAACGGACGGCATGCCGAGAGAAATCGCAGTCATCTGCTGTGCAACCCCAAGTCGTGGATCTAGGTCCAGGTCCCGTCGAAAGCGGGTTCCAGACTCCGAGATTACGGTACCGGTCCGGGCGCGAGCACATCCCCCACCGCTAAACCCACTCGATGGAAGCGGCCCGGAACACAGTGTTCCGGGCCGCTTCGAACGTCGTATGGCTACGAGCTTTTCCCCGGGTTAACCGGGTCCGGCCCGATCGCCCTCCGCTAGCTGATCTTGACCGGGTTGACCACGTCGGCCACCAGGACGAGCAGCGTGAAGCAGATGAAGACGCCGGCCACCACGTAGGCCACCGGCATCAGCTTGGCGACGTCGAAGGGGCCGGGGTCCGGACGGCGCAGCACCTTCGCCAGGTTGCGGCGCAGCGACTCCCACAGGGCGCCCGCGATGTGCCCGCCGTCGAGCGGGAGCAGCGGGAGCATGTTGAAGAGGAACAGCGAGAGGTTGAATCCGGCGACCAGCATCAGGGCCATGGCCAGCTGCTGGGTGGGCGGGATGTCGAGGGTGAAGATCTCGCCGCCGACCCGCGCCGCGCCGACCACGCCCATCGGGGAGTCCGGCTGGCGGGGGGCGCCGTCGAAGGCCGCGTTCCACAGGGCCGGGATCTTGCCGGGCAGGCCGGCGATGGAGTCGACGGCCTCGCCGAGCCGGTCGCCCATCCAGGTCACCGACTGGCCGAGGTCCTGGTGGACGATGCCGGTCGCCGCGCTGAAGCCGAGGAAGCCGGCCGAGACGTACTTGCCCTGGACGATCTGGCCGCTGGAGTCCTTCTCGGCGACCTGGTTGGTGGCGATCTTCGCGTGCAGGGTGACGTCCTCGCCCTTGCGGTCGACGACGATCGCGACGTCCTTGCCGGGGGTGGCGCGGATCAGGTCGGAGAGCTGGTTCCAGGTGGTGGTCGGCGTCCCGTCGAAGGAGACGATCCTGTCACCGGCCTTCAGGCCCGCGGCGGCGGCCGGGGAGGCCGCGTCGGTCTTCTTGCAGCTGTCGCGGTTCTCGCTCTGGGCGATCACGCACTGGGAGACCGAGCTGACGGAGGTGGTCTGCTGGCTGATGCCGAAGCCCATCAGGACCGTGAGGAACAGGGCCACCGCGAGGATCAGGTTCATGAAGGGGCCCGCGAACATCACGATCACGCGCTTCCAGGGCGCGCGCGTGTAGAAGAGGCGGGTCTCGTCACCGGGCTGGAGTTCCTCGAAGGCGGCCGACCGGGCGTCCTCGATCATGCTGCGCCACGGCGAGGTGGAGCGCGCGGTGATCCGGCCGTCGGCGCCCGGCGGGAACATGCCGATCATGCGGATGTAGCCGCCGGCCGGGATGGCCTTGAAGCCGTACTCGGTGTCGCCCCTGCGCCGCGACCAGATCGTCGGGCCGAAGCCGACCATGTACTGCGGGACGCGGATGCCGAAGAGCTTGGCGGTGGACAGGTGCCCCAGCTCGTGCCAGGCGATCGAGACCAGCAGGCCGACCACGAAGACGACTATGCCGAGGATCATCATCAGGGCTGTCATGCACGCGCCTCCGCGGTCGCCGTCTGTGCTGTCAGTTCCCGGGCCCGGGCCCGTGCCCAGGTCTCCGCTTCGAGGACGTCCGGCACGGTGAGCGAAGTTCCCGTACGAGGTGTGCCGTGTTCCTCGACGATCCGGGTGACGGTCTCGATGATGCCGTTGAAGGGCAGCAGACCGCTCCGGAACGCCTCGACGCATTCCTCGTTGGCGGCATTGAACACCGCCGGAGCGGTGCCCGCGAGCTCGCCGACGTGCCGGGCGAGGTTCACGGAGGGGAAGGCCTCGTTGTCCAGGGGGAAGAACTCCCAGGTGGAGGCCTTGCTCCAGTCGAAGGCGGGGGCCGCGTCCGGCACCCGTTCGGGCCAGCCGAGACCGATGGCGATCGGCCCCCGCATGTCGGGGGGCGTCGCCTGCGCGATCGTGGATCCGTCCGTGAACTCGACCATCGAGTGGACATACGACTGCGGGTGCACGACCACCTCAATCCGGTCGAAGGGAATGTCGTAGAGGAGGTGCGCCTCGATGACTTCGAGTCCCTTGTTGACCAGGGTGGCCGAGTTGATCGTGATGACCGGCCCCATCGCCCAGGTGGGGTGGGCGAGTGCCTCCTCGACGGTGACCCGGGCCAGGTCGGCCCTGGTGCGGCCCCGGAAGGGCCCCCCGGACGCCGTGACGACCAGCTTGCGGACGTCGGCCCGCGTGCCGGAGGCCAGTGCCTGGAAGAGCGCCGCGTGCTCGGAGTCGACCGGGATGATCTGGCCGGGCTTGGCCAGCGCCTTCACCAGCGGGCCGCCGACGATCAGCGACTCCTTGTTGGCGAGGGCGAGGGTACGGCCCGCCTCCAGGGCGGCGAGGGTGGGCGCGAGCCCGATGGAGCCCGTGATGCCGTTGAGGACCGTGTGGCAGTCGGAGGCGGCGACCCGGGTGGCCGCCTCCGGTCCGGCGAGGATCTCGGGAAGCGGCTCACCCTGGCCGTACAGTGCGGCCAGGGCCTCGCGCAGTGCCGGTACGACGTCCTCGCGGGCGACCGCGACGGTCCGCACCCGCAGCCGGTGCGCCTGCTCGGCGAGGAGGGCGACCCGGCCGCCGTTGGCGGACAGGGCGGTGACCCGGAAGCGGCCGGGGTTGCGCAGGACGAGGTCGATGGCCTGGGTGCCGATGGATCCGGTCGAGCCGAGGATCACCACGTCCTTGGGGCCGTCGCCCGCGAGCGGGTCGTAGACGAGGTGCGGGTCGGCGAGGGGGGCAGGACTGTCGGTCATCCCCCCATTGTGGCCGCATCCGGGGGCCCGGAGGACAGCGCGTCCCTCACGCGGGTGCCTTAGCAGCTCTTGCCGCCCTATGGAGCGGATTTCCCTTTGTGAGGTTCACGTGAAGATCGTGTGATAACACTTCTGTCGGGCCGGCAGGGGGTCGGTCCGACCGGAAGACATCCTGGGGGGATCTCTCCATGCGTACTGTGCGCATTCGTGCCGCCGTGCCCGCGCTCGCGGGCGCCGCGCTGCTCACCGGCACCCTGCTCAGCACCCCGGCGCAGGCCGCCGGCGGCGTGACCGTCTACCACGTGTGGTTCGACAGCCCGGGCAGCGACAACCGCTCCAACAAGAGCCTGAACGCCGAGTGGGTGCAGATCAAGAACACCGGCGGGTCGGCGGTCTCGCTCAAGGGGTGGGTCCTCAAGGACACCTCCAACCACCGCTACGTGTTCAAGAACATCAAGATCGGCGCCCACAGGACGATGAAGGTGCACACCGGCAAGGGCACGGACACCGCGTCGGACAAGTTCCAGAACCGTGGCGCCTACGTGTGGAACAACACGAGCGACACGGCGACCCTGACCAGGGCGAGCGGCAGCAAGGTCGACTCCTGCTCCTGGACGACGCGGGATCCGAGCGACAAGTACTGCTGACCTACTCGAAGGGGCGGCGGACGTTCTCGTGCCGGGACGGTCCCGGGGTCGCGTCGGCGATCCACGGGCCGTCGCCGGACGGGTCGACGATCCCCTTCTCCAGCCACTCGTAGGAGCCGCCGAGCACGCCCTTGACGACCTTGCGGTCCAGGTCGTCGGTGTTCGACCACAGGCGGGTGAACAACTCGTCGACGCGGACCCGGGACTGCCGGCAGAACGCGTCGGCGAGCTGGTAGGCCTCGCGCCCGTGGTCGCCCTGGCTGCGCATCAGCTCGGCCCGCACGCAGACCGCGCTCATCGCGAACAGCTCGGCGCCGATGTCCACGATCCGGCCCAGGAAGCCCTGCTTGGTCTCCATCCGGCCCTGCCAGCGGGACATGGCGTAGAAGGTGGACCGGGCGAGCTTGCGGGAGTGCCGTTCGACGTAGCGAAGGTGCGGGGAGAGGTCCACGCCGTGCTTGAAGTCCGCGTACGACGTGGGGAGCTGCCCCGGACCCGCGACCAGCTTCGGCAGCCACTTGGCGTAGAAGACGCCCGCGTTGGCGCCCGCCTTCGCCTTGTCCTGGAGGGACTTGTCGGGGTCGATGAGGTCGCCCGCGACCGAGAGGTGGGCGTCCACGGCCTCCCGCGCGATCAGCAGGTGCATGATCTCCGTGGAGCCCTCGAAGATCCGGTTGATGCGCAGGTCGCGCAGGAGCTGCTCGGCGGGGACCGCACGTTCGCCGCGCGCCGCGAGCGACTCCGCCGTCTCGAAGCCGCGGCCGCCGCGGATCTGCACCAGCTCGTCCGCCATCAGGCAGCTCATCTCGGAGCCGAACAGCTTGGCGAGGGCGGCCTCGATGCGGATGTCGTTGCGGTTCTCGTCGGCCATCTGGGAGGACAGGTCGACGACCGCCTCCAGGGCGAAGGTGGTCGCGGCGATGAAGCTGATCTTGGAGCCGACCGCCTCGTGCAGCGCGACCGGCTTGCCCCACTGCTCCCGGGCGCCCGACCACTCGCGGGCGATCTTCAGGCACCACTTGCCGGCGCCCACGCACATCGCGGGCAGCGAGAGCCGGCCGGTGTTGAGCGTGGTCAGCGCGATCTTGAGGCCCGCACCCTCGGGGCCGATCCGGTTGGCGGCCGGCACCCGCACCTGATGGAACCGGGTGACGCCGTTCTCGATGCCGCGCAGGCCCATGAAGGCGTTGCGGTTCTCGACCGTGATGCCCTCGGCGGCCGCCTCGACGACGAAGGCGGTGATGCCGCCCTTGCCCTCCGGGGACTTCGGGACCCGGGCCATCACCACGAGGAGGTCGGCGACCACGCCGTTGGTGGTCCACAGCTTGACCCCGTCGAGGACGTAGTCGTCCCCGTCGCGTACCGCGGTGGTGGCCAGGCGGGCCGGGTCCGAGCCGACGTCCGGCTCGGTGAGCAGGAACGCGGAGATGTCGGTGCGGGCGCAGCGGGGCAGGAAGGCGTCCTTCTGCTCCTGGGTGCCGAAGATCTTCAGCGGCTGGGGCACGCCGATCGACTGGTGCGCGGAGAGCAGCGCGCCGACCGCCGGGTTCGCCGAGCCGACCAGCGACAGGGCCCTGTTGTAGTACACCTGGGTCAGACCGAGACCGCCGTACTTGGTGTCGATCTTCATGCCGAGGGCGCCGATCTCCTTGAGGCCGGCGACGACCTCGTCGGGGATGCGGGCCTCGCGCTCGATGCGGGCCGAGTCGATCTTCGTCTCGCAGAAGTCACGGAGCCGCGCGAGGAACTCCTCGCCGCGGCGCACGTCCTCGTCCGCGGGAAGCGGATGCGGGTGGATGAGGTCGAGCCGGAAGCGCCCGAGGAACAGTTCCTTGGCGAAGCTGGGCTTGCGCCAGTCCTGTTCCCGGGCGGCCTCCGCCACCTGACGGGCCTCCCGCTCGGTGACGGTGGGTTTCTTGGTGGTGGGGGCGGACATTGAGGCTCACCTCGCCACGAAAAGGGTTGTTTGAGGACCGTTCGTTACCGACCAGTGCTACTGGATCGTTGGTACCTGAAACGGGCCGCACCCACCAGTCCTCGCGGTCCGATCGGGTCACCGGAACCCGCGGAACGCGGGCCGCGGTGTTGCGCCGGGAGGTTCTGCCGGGGGACGGTTCGGCGGGGCGTACGACGGATTCGCTGTCGAAGCGCTTCGACAGCATCTGGACACCCACCCTCACCGGAGTTAGTGTCGAACCGCCCTCACTCCCTGTTGTCGGTCACGCACACTGTCGAAGCGCTTCACAAACTTGGAGAGCCGGATGGTCACCCTCGCCGAGGTCGCCCAGCACGCCGGAGTCTCGGCGAGCACGGTGAGCTACGTCCTCAGCGGCAAGCGGTCCATCTCCACCACCACCCGGCAACGGGTCGAGCAGAGCATCCGCGAGCTGGGTTACCACCCGAACGCCGGCGCCCGCGCCCTGGCCAGCAGCCGGTCGAACATCATCGCGCTCATGATCCCGCTGCGTACCGACATGTACGTGCCGGTGATGATGGAGATCGCGGTCGCGGTGGCCACCACGGCCCGCACGCACGGCTACGACGTGCTGCTGCTCACCGGGGAGGAGGGCCCGGACGCGGTGCGACGGGTCACCGGCAGCGGACTGGCCGACGCCATGATCCTGATGGACGTGGAACTGGAGGACGAGCGGCTGCCGCTGCTGCGCGGCACCGACCAGCCCTGCGTGCTCATCGGACTGCCCGCCTCCACCACCGGGCTGACCTGCGTCGACCTCGACTTCAGGGCGACCGGGGCGCTGTGCGTGGAACACCTGGCCCGACTCGGCCACCACGACGTCGCCGTCATCGGGGAGGCGCCCGCGGTCTACGAGCGGCACACCGGCTTCGCCGAGCGCACCCTCGACGGACTCCGCTCCCGGGCCCGTGAGTTGGGCCTGCGGGTGCTGCACAGGCCCTGCGAGGGCGGCTACGACGCGATGGCCCTCACGCTGGCCCGGATCTTCGACGAGCGGCCGGGCACCACGGGCTTCGTCGTCCAGAACGAGTCCGCGGTGGAGCCGCTGCTCGCGCTGCTGCGCCAGCAGGGCCGCGCCGTGCCCGAGGACGTGTCGGTGGTCGCGATCTGCCCGGACCAGGTCGCCGTCCAGGCCTCGGTGCGGCTGACGTCGGTCGCCATCCCCGCCCAGGAGATGGGCCGTTACGCCGTGGAACACCTGGTCGCCAAGTTGGCCGGCCGCGGCGGTGACGACGTCGTCCTGATCGCCCCCGAACTGACGGTACGGGCGAGCACGGGCCCGGCGCCGACGGCCGGATCCTGACCCCTCCCGCCCGCTCCGACGGGTCACGCTCCTCGCCGCGACCGGCACGCGCCGCCTCCGGACCGTATACCGCCGTTCCCGCGCGGGACGGGGTGGAACCGCCGGTCACGGAGCGGTGGTCACGGGCTCCGGCGACCAGCCGGTTAATGTCTCAACTCATGGGTGCAGAGAAGCAGTTGGCGGCGGTATGAGATAGCGCATCCCCTTGTCCCCCACGAAGGGTCCCGTTGCCGTGTCCTTCGCACCGCTGCCGCTCGCGCTCGCCGAACTCCTGCTCAGACCGGCCTTCCGCACCCGCCGCGCACCGGACCGCGCCTTCGAGCGGCTGCTCGCCGCGGCCGGGCCGGCGGAAGGCGACGAGCAGTTCACCGACGACCTCCGTCACCTGCTGCGCTGCTGGTCGGGCGCCGAGCACCTCACCGCCGTCGGCTGGCTGTCCGCCCGCGGCCACGTCGGACGCCACCTCGCCAACCGGGCCCGCGTCCGGCGCCTGCTCGCCGAACACCCCGGGATCGAGCGGGAGCCCGTGGACCGGCCGGTGTTCGTGGTGGGCCTGCCCCGCACCGCCACCACGCTCACCCACAGCGTGCTCTCCCTCTCCGCGGACCACCGCTGCCCGCTGCTGTGGGAGTTGCTCACCCCGGACCTCGAACCCGGCCCGGAACGGCGGACGAAGGCGGTCGCCGCCGCCCGCCGCCTGGTCGGCGGGATCAACCTCCTCGCCCCGGACTTCCGCCACATCCACCACCTGCGCCCGGAGGGCCCGGAGGAGTGCACCTTCGCCCTGCCGCACACGGTGATGCCGCTGTCCCAGGCCGTGATCCCGCAGTACCTGCCCTGGCACGAGAGCCGTGACTTCACGCCCGACTACCGCTACCTCAAGCAGATCTACCAGGTGCTCCAGTACGGCCGCCCGCGCCGCCGCTGGATACTCAAGTCCCCGCTGCACCTGGAGAACCTGGACGCGCTGCGCGCCGTCTTCCCGGACGCCACGATCGTGTGGACGCACCGCGATCCGGCCACCGCCGTGGCCTCGTTCTGCAGCCTCGTCGAGCACGGCATGGTGGTCAACACCCGCCCCCTCGACCTCGACCGGATCGGCGCCACCTGGCTGGAACTGCTGGCCCGCTCGGCCGCCCGCGGTCTGGCCGCCCGGGCGCGCATCCCCGGCGAGGCGCTGGTGGACGTCCCGTACACGTGGCTGGGCACCGACCCGGGAGCGGGTGCCCCGAAGCTCTACGCGGCCGTGGGCGCCCGCTGGACCGAGGCCGACGCGGCCCGCCTGCCCGCCGCCGTCGCCCGCCCCAGGGGCGCCCGCGTCCACAGCTACGACCTGGCCCGCTACGGCCTCACCCGGGCCGACGTCGACGCGGCCTTCGCCGGCTACAACGAGCTGCGCGCGGAGGTCGACCGGCCCTGACCGCGTCCGGTACCGGCGGCCGGCCGCGGCTCGCGCACCCCGGGTGCTCCGGTCGGGAGTCCGCGGCGGCCGTCGTCGGAAGGATCCCGAAAACCCGTTGGCGGGCCGCGGCGGGCCCTGTTACCTTCCTGGAGGCCGTGCGAGAGAACAAGGAGGTGGTACCCGTGAACACACTGTCGACATGGGTGCTCTCCTCCGGGGTCACGGTCGGGCGATAGGTCGTCCGGGAGCGCCGTCCAAGCGCACTCCCGAAAGGCACGACCATGCACTTCACTTCTGAGCGACACCTCGAAGACGGCGTCCTCGAACGCGGTTTCACCCTCGACGGGATCCCCGGCACCCTGTGGACGCCCGGATCCGCGTCCGCGTCCACGCCGGTACCGCTGATCCTGCTCGGCCACCCGGGCGGACTGGACAGGATGTACCCCCGGCTGGCGGGCCGAGCCCGGCACGCCGTGGCGGACGGTTTCGCGGCGGCCACCATCGAACTCCCCGGAAGCGGTGACCGGCCCCGTTCGGCCGCCGCCGAGGAGGCCCGCGCAGACCTGCGCCGGGCGCTGCAAGCCGGCGAACGGGTCGGCGACGACGTCGTGGACCGGCTGGTCCTCCCCCTGGTCGAGAAGTCGGTCCCGGAATGGCGGACCACCCTGGACGCCCTCCTGTCCCTCCCCGGGATCGGCGGCCCGGTCGGGTTCTCGGGGGGCGTGATCTCCATCGGAATCCGCCTCGCGGTGGTCGAACCGCGCATCGTGGCCGCCGGCCTCTTCGCCGGGAGTTTCGTGCCCCGGGCGATGTTCGAGGAGGCCCGCCGGGTCACCATCCCGTTGCACGTCCTTCTGCAGTGGGACGACGAGAGCAACGACCGGCAGGCGGCCCTCGACCTGTTCGACGCCTTCGGCTCCAAGGAGAAGTCCCTGCACGCCAACATGGGCGGCCACACCGGTGTCCCGCAGTTCGCGGGGGACGCCGCGGCCCAGTTCTTCACCCGGCACCTGAGGTGACACCGGCCCACCGTCCCGACGACGCCTGACACACGACGGCCGGAGCCCCCGCGTCCTGATGCCCTCCGCAGGATGCCTGACCTGCCGGTTTGCTCCGACTAGGGCCGATCCGTCCAGCCCGAGCCCGGTCCGGGCGGCTTCAGCCCGCCCCGAGCCGTCCACGCGTCGAAGCGTGTCGCGTGGGAACACCGGCGAGAACACCCAGCCGGGTCGCCGTTCCCACCTGCGCGTTCTTCGCGCTGGACGGCTCTCGGCGCGGGACTCCGGCAAGACGACCGAAAGGTCACCCCGTGACGACCCGGGAACGTCAGGCTGCGTCCGCTCGTGCGATGCGCGGCCCGCACCTCCTCGGGCGACACGCGGCCCGGGCGGATGTGTTCCCACAGCCAGTCAGCCGTTGCCGCACACGCCGGTGTTGCCTCGCCCTGTCGCGCCACTGGGCCGGCAACTCCTGGACGCCGTCAGGCGGGAGCGGGTGTCGAGGGGAGAGGCCGCCTCCTCCTCGAATCGAGAGAGGTCGCGTCGGGCGGGAAGGGGCAGGGCAGGGTGTGGAACAGGTTGGGGCAGCAGACGACGGCGTAGGACGCGAGCAGGCGCGAGTGGGTCCAGTAACCCCAGACGATGTCCACCCCGCGCGGCAGCGCGTCCAGGGCGTACTCCACCTTGGACTCCAGGGTGTTGTACGCGGCCTTGCCGTCCTCCCGGACGACGGGAGGCGTCTCGGCGTACCGTTCCGCGAGCCACGCCACGGCACCCTCTGAGGTGGTGCAGGTGGCGGCCACCTGGCGATCCCTCATCAGCCAGTGGCCCGTCATCACCGGTGGCAGCTTCTCCTCCAGGAAGATGCGGGTCTGCGGGTCCTGCGAGTTCTGGCCGGGGCGGCGCCGCCCCTCCTGCTTGTGGGTGTCCCCGCTCCCGATCCACGGGCCGAACACGTGCCAGTGTCCGGTCCAGTTCTGGCTGGTCAGCTTGCCCTCACCGCTCACCCTGTGACCCCTTCCCAGGTAGAAAAGCGGGCCCCCGCCCGCAGGGAGCGGGGGCCCGCCCGAAACGCTCCGAGGCTTGGCGGCCTCAGACTGTAGGGCCCGGCACTGACATCGCCGGGATACCGGCGTCACACGCCGAAGATCAGCCCGGACGGGGCGGGCGCGGTACGCGGTTCGGCGCGGGTGAAACGCAGCACCGGGCCGCTGGACGGCTCCGAACATCCCCGACAGCACGCGGTCGTGGGGGAACTACGACGCCGCGACCCGCACAGGAAGGGCCGGGTCGCCGTCGGCCCGGCCTGCCGGGTCAACACCGTGCGGGCCGGAGCCCCGCCTGGAACCTGGGCGGGACTTGAGCACCGCTGACCGGCCACATCCGGCGTTCGTCACGATTGAGTGAATCCCCCCGACAAGCGGCAACCACGCGACACCTCCACAAGTCACACACCCCACAGTCACACTCGAACACCCCAGGGGGAACCATGCGCCTCAAGACCGCCGCCGCACTCACCGCCGGCGCCACGCTCGCACTCGTCGGCTGCTCCAACTCGAGCAACAGCAGCGGCGACACCGGCGCCCCGCCCAAGGCGGAGGCGGCCGTCAGCAAGCCGGTCACCGCCGACACTGCGTTCACGCAGCTCTCCGACGCGGTCACCTCGGCGAAGCTCTCCGGCACGGTCACCGCGGAGAACGACCCCAACCACCTTCTGGGACGCCCCAACCAGTACACCTCGAAGATCACCTTCACCGACACCCGCATCAAGACGTCCGACGTCGAAGGCTCCGACAAGGGCGACGTCGACCGCGGCGGTGCCATCGAAGTCTTCGCCGACGGCGCCGGCGCACAAGCCCGAGCCGAGTACATCCAGACCGTCACCAAGTCGATGCCCGCGCTCTCCGAGTACGACTACGTCCACGGCACCGTCCTGGTCCGGGTATCGCACTACCTGACCCCGACGCAGGCCGCCGGGTACAAGACCGCCGCGAACGGCCTCGGCTGAACGGGAAGGCGCTCGCCATGACGCGCACGCTCACAACCGCAGCAGTGCTCCTCGCCGGGCTGGCCGTCGCTGGATGTTCAGCCGGACCTTCGTACAACGAGACCGTCGAAAACTGCCGAGCCGCGCTCGTCAAGCAGTACAGGGAAGGCGGCAAGGGCAAGCCCACGGAGTGCGACGGGGTGAAGCAGGACGACTACGACGTCCTCGTCCTGAACGCCGCGATGGGCCACCTCGGCTGGACCGACAGCGACGGCGACTTCGACGAGAACAAGATGCTCGACTCGGCGACAGAGGAACCGTAGACCGCACGGTCCGGCTCCTCGCACCGTGTTCCCGCGCGCCCGTGGACATCCGCCAAGATCCGGCCGTCAGCCCAGGTCGTCCCCTATGGGACACACGACGGCCGGAGCCCCCGCACAGGGAGCCCTCCATATAGGGCCTGACCTGCTGGTTTCCTCTGACCAGGGCGAATGCGTCCCGCCCCAGCCCGGACTGAGCCGCTTCAGCCCGCCTCAAGCCGTCCGCGCGTCGAAGCGTGTTCCCGCGGGAACACCGGCGAGAACACCCGCCCCGGACCTGGTTCCCACCTGCGCACTCCTCGCGCTGGACGGCCCTCCGGGCAGCACTCCAGCAAGACGACCGAAAGGAGCTCACGGAGGAGGCGCGCGGACGGCACGCTTCGTCCGCTTGTGCAAAGTTTCGGGCCCTCCTGCAACCGGCAAGCCTTTTCATGCCGTAGAACGCAATGGGGCCCGGCGGCACGTCTCGCCGCCGGGCCCCACCATGGCACCCCCTGTCCAACTTGCGGAGTATGGACGAGGGGCCACCCACCGCGCCGAAGCGCGGCAGCTTGTCGGATGTAACGGCCGTTGGCCAGAAACACGGGTGACATTTAACCGCGAACTATGCACCGTGACTAGATGAACGTGACTAACTACCATCAGTCACCCAAATGAGCTAACCTAGGATGTTTGCCGTCGAACGGACGCCCGCAACTCCCGGGTGTGGCGGTCACGTTCCGGTCTCGGACTCGAGGGTGAGGTAGGCCCGTAATTCAGCGGCACAGGCGGCCGCGTGGATCGTCTCCCGGGTCATTTCGGCAGCGGCGGTGCTGTGCCATAAGCGCGCGACAGCAGCCGAGAACGCGCGCAGCGCCGTGGGGGCAGCTTCACGCCAGGACCACAGTTGACGCGCCCAGCTCACCGCCACCGCCACCGCCTGCCCCGCCTCCATGATCCGCAGCGCCCACAGAAATGGCTCGATCCATGCGGCCCCCCGCGTAGGGCATGCCCAGTCGACCGGGCATGCCTGGCTGTCGGTGATGAGCACGTTGTCAGGCCGTAGGTCGGTGTGGAGCAGGGCCTGGCCGTCGAACAGTTCCGCGTCGCCGTCGTCTGCGTACGGGCCCCACCGCTCCTGGGCGGTCGTGAGACTCAGGCCGGCCGGGGCGGTCGCCTGTCGCAGCTCCTCCAGGGCGGCGAGCACCAGGCCGAGGTCCGCGGGTTGCGTGTAGTCCGCGTGGCGCCCCTCCACGGCCTGGTAGCCGAGCAGGGACCAGCCGAAGGCGTCCGTGGACCACAGCAGCCGCGGGCAGGAGCTGGGGGTGTGGGGGTTGATGGCTGCCTCGCGCCTCTGGCTCTGTATGCGAGGGTCGCCAAGGGGCACGCCCTTGAGGAACACGGGGCCGCCTTCGGTGTCCAGCACCGAGGCGATCGCGCAGTTGCGGCCGGCGGTGACCGTGCGGTCGGCGCGGACGGGGCCGGTCTGGGCGATGACGGCGCGGCGGACGGGGACGGGTAGGTCCTGGTAGTCGTAGCGGGGCAGGCTGCTCACGGAACAAGGTCCTCACAGTGGGGCAGAGGGTGAGAAAGCGGGGCTGCCCCGGCCAACGGCTGGCCGGGGCAGTCGAGTAGCGCATGGTTCAGGTGGTGTACTCCAGGTCAGTGAGGGCGTTCTGGCTCACCTGGCCAGCGAGCGCGGCGACGTCCACGCGGCCCAGGTGATCCAGGAGGCGCTGGCGGACGTCGTCCAGTCGGCCGGGCAGGTCGGGGCCGAGCAGGTCGCCAGGCCTGATCACGCGGCGCAGCTCCGGGTCCTTGATGGCCTCGCCCAGGAGCTGCTCCGCCAGCCAGTACGGCGTCCGCTCCCGGATCGCGAACGTCAGGTGGGTGCTGTCCTCGCCGTCGGCCGGCACCCACGGGTTGTGGATCCAGCCGCGGGGCAGCAGCAGCGACTGGCCCGGTTCCAGCATCACCACCTGGTCGGGGCCCCGGCGTTCCCAGTCATCCACCCACTCAGGGCGCCATACGGCGTACGACTGGTTGACCGTGCGCATGGGGGCGTCCACGACGGGAGCCCACAGCTCCCACCGCTTGACGCCTTCCAGTTGGACGATGACCGCCATCTGCTGGTCCCAGTGATGGCGCAGGCCCTGCTGTCCGGGTGCCGTCATGAACGCGTGAACGTAGTTGCTGTAGCCGGTCTCCGCCTGGATGCCTCGCGAGATCCGGCCGAACACGGCCATGCACCGCTGGAGGTTGCCCAGGCGGATGGTGTAGCCGCGCTCGTACAGGGACCGCAGCCGGTCCCCGTCCAAGCGGCCGTGCGTGGAGAACGCGTGGGCGGTGACGGCCGGCACGTCGCCCTTGAGGGCGCGCACTTCCTCGGGCGGCACGCAGCCCAGGCGGATGTGCTCCCACAGCCAGTCAGCCGTGATGCCGTCCACGCCGGTGTTGCCGCGCACGTACACCTGCGGCTTGTCGGGCCACTCCGTCAGCAGCTCCTTGACGCCGTCAGGCGGGAGCAAGTGTTGAAGGGACATTCCCCCTCCTCCTCGAATCGAGAGAGGTCACGTTGGGCGGGAAGGGGCAGAGCAGATTGTGGAACAGGTTGGGGCAGCACACGACGGCGTAGGACGCGAGCAGGCGCGAGTGGGTCCAGTAACCCCAGACGATGTCCACCCCGCGCGGCAGCGCGTCCAGGGCGTACGCCACCTTGGACTCCAGGGAGTTGTACGCGGCCATGCCGTCCTCCCGAACGACGGGAGGCGTCTCGGCGTACCGCTCCGTGAGCCACTCCACGGCGTCCTCTGCCGTGGTGCAGGTGGCGGCCACCTGGCGACCCCGCATCAGCCAGTGGCCCGTCATCACCGGGGGAAGCTTCTCCTCCAGGAAGATGCGGGTCTGCGGGTCCTCCGGGCTCTGGCCAGGGCGGCGCCGCCCCTCCTGCTTATGGGTGTCCCCGCTCCCGATCCACGGGCCGAACACATGCCAGTGTCCGGCCCAGTTCTGGCTGGTCAGCTTGCCCTCACTGCTCACCCTGTGACCCCTTCCCAGGTCGAAAAGCGGGCCCCCACCCGCAGGGCGAATTCCAGGGGTCGTTGCAACACGGTGGTCAACTGGCTGTGGCCAGGAGCCTAGCGAGACGCTCGGCTGGGGTTTCCCAGTCGAGCGTTTTGCGTGGCCGGCTGTTCAGTTCGGCGGCGACGGCCGCGAGGTCCTGGGCGGTGTGGGCGGCCAGATCGGTGCCCTTGGGGAAGTACTGCCGCAGCAGCCCGTTCGTGTTCTCGTTGGAGCCGCGCTGCCAGGGACTGGCCGGATCGCAGAAGAAGACCGGGATGCCCGTGGCGACGCTGAAGGACCGGTGCGCGGTCATCTCGGAGCCCTGATCCCAGGTCAGGGACCGCCAGAGGTGGCGCGGGAGGGACTCGATGCTCGCTGCGAGCGCGTTGCGGGTGGCCATGGAGCTGTGACCGGTGGGCAGGTGGACGAGCATCAGGTAGCGGGTGGAGCGTTCGACCAGGGTGCCGATCGCCGACTTGCTGTTCTTGCCGATGATCAGGTCGCCCTCCCAGTGGCCCGGGACGGCTCGGTCGGCCGCCTCGGCGGGCCGCTGGCTGATCATGACCATGTTCTTGATGGGGCCCGGCTGGCGCTTGTAGGCGTGGCGGTGCGGGCGGCGCATGGCGCGGCCGGTCCGTAGCGAGCGGGTCAGTTCCCGGCGGAGCTCTCCGCGGCCTTGGACGTAGAGCGCCTGGTAGATCGTCTCGTGGGTCACGTGCATCTCCGGCCGGTCGGGGAAGCGTGCCCGCAGAGCGTGGCAGATCTGCTCGGGGCTCCAGCGCATCGCCAGATGTTCCTGGATGAAGTCGCGCAGTTCGGGGTTCTGGCCGATCTTGCCCACCTTGGGCCGGGGGCGGCGACATTCGGCCCGGCGGTGGGCGTGGAAGGGCTGGTAGGTGAAGCCGC
>NZ_JBIAYD010000030.1:0-40265 GCF_042897315.1 Streptomyces sp. NPDC001068
CACCACCAGCAAGGAAACCACCATCGGCGCGACCGGCGGCGAACTCCTCGGCCACGCCAAACACCCCGTCCTCGCCGGCATCCACACCACCATCACAAGCGTCCCCAACCTCAACTTCAAGCTGCCCGAACTGCTGCTGTCCTCCCAGACCACGACCAGCACCACCGACTCCGACGACCTGGCTCCGCCCCGCTACACCCCCTATCCGACCAACGGCGAGACCACCCTCGCCACAGGCGACGGCTCCTACACGTCACCTGCCGCCTACGACGGCATCGACGTTCCCCTCTTCAACGCTCCTACCCTCAGCACCCCGGCGTTCGGCTCTCCCCACCTCGACACGCCAGACGGCCTGGGAGCGCGGCCGCAGCCGGGTCTCGACACCAGAGCCGGGCAGCCGGTGTCGACCAGCACACCCCCGCCCGGCAACACCTCCACCCCGACCGCGGCGGGGACACCCGCGGCCACAGGCACGCCGGCCGGCCGTCCGCAACAACCTGACGCGTCTCCCACCCGCCTCACCACCACGAGCGCCGCTGACGGTGGCGGGGGCCGCCCGGCGACGCAGGAAGGCTCCGCGAGGCCGTCTTCCGGCGCATCGCGTCCGGAGACCCGCGGATCGCGGCCGGGCGCGACCCAGCCCGACCGTCTGTCCACCGAATCCCCGGGCACGGGCGGCTCCGGGCGGCAGGGAGAGGACGATCCGGAATCACGGACGACGGCCCCGGTGCGCGAGGCCACGGCCGCGCAGCCCGAGGAGCCGGGGCAGGCCGGGGTTCCAGAACCAGTACGGGACACCTCCACTCCCGTATCCGACACGTCTTCCCCGATGACGACCGTGCACACGGCCGCGACCGCCACGTCGGACACGGTCGTCACGCACACGCAGGACGTCGCGGCCGGTTCGGCCGACCAGGCCGACGGATCGCACACGCCCGCCGCCCACGACAACGTGTCGCCGGACGAGGGCGGGGCACGGCCTGGGACACGTTCTGTGACCGACGGGGAAGCGACTCTCCGTCCGGGCACCGAGAACACGCCGACCGGCCGGAGCGGTGACGACCGCGAGGACGCCGATGCGCTGCGGTCGTTCGAGCGGCTGTGGGGGAAGACGTCCGCCGACCGCGGCCTCCCCGCCCCGCTGCTCGCCGCGGTCACGGACGCGTACGTGCGGCTGGGGGGAAGCGCCCGGCACACGGAGGCCCTGCTTGCGCGGCTGGACGAGCATGCCGACGACTTCGGCGGCCTGTCCACCGTCGACCGGCACGTGGCGGTCGTCGCGCAGAAGTTGCTGCGGGGCACCCCGCAAGAAGCGGAAGCCGCCGTGCGGCTGGCGCGGTCCGCCGGTGCCACCGTCTCCGAACAGGAGCGCACCGGCTCGTCGGCGGACACATCCGCGGACCGTCCGGGCCCGGAGGCGCTGACCGGTGCGGACCGGGCCGCCCTGGCCACGGCGGAGCGGTTCCTGCGTACGGTGCCCACGGAGGAGTTGGAACAGGCCCAGCGCTGGGCCCGCATCCAGGTGTCCGCCGATCACACCTGGTTCATCGACGCCGATCACCCGGACGCGGCCAGGCGCCGCGAGCTGATCGACGCCTACGTCACCCTGATGACCCACAGCCGTCTCACGAACGGTGTGAAGGCGACCCGCAAGCTGTCGCTGGAACTGGCCAAGCGCTACGGGACCCGGCGCACCAAGGGCATCGTCGGCGGTGCCGACCCGGAGCGGCCGGTGCCTGCCCTGGTGCCTACGGAGTTCCCTGCCGCCGGACCGAGCAGGGAGGAACCGACCCTCGAACAGCTCCTGGACGACATCCAGTCCCGCTTCGACGACCTCCGATTCGACCACCGGCAGACCGAAGTCCAGGAGCCGGCCGATGTGTATGAGGCGGTGGAGATATACGAACCGGGCGAAGTTGTGACCGGCCAGGTCTCGGAAGCGGCTGACGAAGTCTTCTCCGTCCACGACGGCGACGACGCGGGCGACGACAACGTCGTGGTCGAACTGCTCCACGATGACGAGGAGCACGCGGGCGAGATCCTCGTGGGACACGCGTCAGAACTGGACGAGACACAGCCGACGCACGATGCCTTCGACACCGATGGTTCCGAGCACCTGCCGACCGAGGAAGCGCTCCCGGATGCCATCGACCCGCGGAATCCGAACGTTCCTGCCGAGTTCAGGAATCTCATGGAGCCGCTTCGCGCGTACGCCGAGCACGCGGTCGACCGCCACGCGAAGGACGTGGAAGTCGTTCTGATGTCCTACCCCGGGGCGAACGGGTTCGTCGACCTCATCAGAACGGCGGGAACCGGTCATGCGTTCGTCGCCGTGCGGCTGCCGGGCCACGAGTCGCCGGTCATTTTCGGCTTCAGGGTCATCGAAGAAGTCTCCAACCTGAGTCTCGTGGACGGAACTGCGCCCGGAGGTGTCACACACGAGGATCCCGAGGCCTTCGACGACTTCCAGGTCGACATCCTGAAGTCGTACAAGATCAATGCGGACCAGCTGGCCTCGGCTTACCGATACGCCGAGGAGAACGCTCGCACGACCTACAACCTCCTGACCTACAACTGCGTCGTGTTCGCGCAGGGCTTCGTGCAGGCCGCCACCGGTGAGCAGATGCCCAGACTCACCGTCAACGCGCCCGACTCCCTGATCAAGCGCATGCGCGAGGGTACACACAGAGACTGGGTCGAGAACCCTAAGATCCTGAAGCTCACCGCCGACGACCAGCGGAGACTTGAGCGAGCCAACGAGTGGCTGGACAGCCATGAAAGTGGGGAGGGGGTCCGCTGGGCGCTGGACCGCGTGTTCCTGGAGCACCAGCGCCCTGTGGTGTCGGGCAGGCGCACCGCGACCCAGCAGCGGCAGCTGGATCTGCTGGCGAACTTCGCGGCGCTGGGTGCCGAGGCGTATCACCGAAGCGGTGAGGCGGCCGCACGGGAACTCCTTGACGATCTGGGCGTCAGATACGGCACGGCCCGCAACGAGTACCCGCTGATCCGTTCCACGGTTGCGGACATGCTGGAACCCCTGCGGTCCTCTGCCGCGAACGCCGCCGACCCGACCGCGGTGAACGCCGAGATAGTTGTCATGGCCGATTCTGGTCGGCAACCGGTGATTGCCGTGAAGCTGTCGGACCACCCGGATCCGATCGTCTTCCGGTTCGGCATGGACCGGGTGGTGGCGGACGCCACCAGGTGGGAGAAGACCGACGGCGGACTCTTCATCGAACACCCCGAGCGGATCTACGACCATGACATGGAGGTCCTCAGGACCTACCCGGTCAGTGCCCACCAAGTCCAGGCCGGGCATCAGTACGCCGTCGACAACATGGCGACTCAGCACAGCTCCATGTCCTACAACGCCACCAGTTTCGCTCGGGGTTTCCTTTCCCGGGCGCTCGGAAGCGACCCCGTCAGCGCCTATCTCAACGACGTACATTCCACCTCGAAATCATATTTCGCCAACCCCAGGGCCCTGTTCAAGGACTACTTCCACACCTCCGCTGATTTCTTCAAGGCGATGCGGGCCGACGCGGACCGGACCTGGGCCGACGCGGAGTCGCCGGTCACGGAACTCTCCGAGGGCGACGCCAGGAAACTGGCGGACATCACGCCCGGACCGGAGGCGGAGTACAACGCGTCACTGGCGTGGGCGAAGTTGCGCGTGACGATGGAGCACCAGCGGCCGGGGACCGCCCAGTCCGACGACGCCCGCTCGGGGATGCTCGATCTGCTCAGATCGTTCCGGCACCTGATCGCCGCCGAGTACCGTTCCAACGGAGAACAGGCAGCCCGCCAGCTCTCGTGGCACCTGGGTGTCACCTACGGCACATGGCAGTCCCTGGACAAGCTGCCGCCACCGATGGCGCTCCTCACCGAGACGCCGGCCCCCTTGCCCGCAGAGCCGCCCGCGGCACGCCCCTCGGTCTCGGCCGAACAGAGCCCGGAGCCGACCGGTTCCCCGGCCACGACGCCTTGGCGCGAAGTCGTGCTCAACGACGTGCTGCGGCAGATGATCGACGAGAGGGGATTCCACCGCTTCGAAACCCCCGATGGCGGAACGGTCCACATCAGCAACGACCAGATCCGCGACGGAGCGGTCAGCCCCGAGGTCTCGGAACTCGTCACGATGTTCCTCAACGGGGGACTGTTCCTCCACCGCGTGCAACGGCTGGAAACGCCGCGCACGGACTACGCGGGGGAGCCGGTGAACGTGTTCCCGGCAGGCGAGGACACCTTCCCGCGGCACGACGACACCGAATCGACCGCGTTCACGACGTTCTTCACCGCACCGGACCACGCCGAACGGGCGTTCCGGGAGTCGTACGACCCGCGTCCGGACGTGGCGATCACCGGACTGCTGGCGGACGCCTTCGTCGGACCTGACCAGTCCGTAGCAGTGATCGACGGCACAACGGTCAAGGTCCGGGACTTTGTCGTCGCCACGTTCGCCGATCACGCGCCGGTCACCGTCGACGCGCGGCCTGACCGCGGTGCGCACGAGATCATCGTGATGAACACCTCCGTCGACGCCGGGCCGAATGTGAAGGTGCTCACGGACGCGCTCGGCAAGGCCGACCTCTCCCCCGAGCAACGCGCCCGCCTGCGGGGAGTTCTGGCTACCTACGGCACGCAGGCACTGCGCGACGTACCGGACCTGGAACTGTCCCGGAACACGCTGGAACACCTGGCTTCCGACGAGCAGAGCCGGGCGGCGCAGTTCTTCGCCGCCGCCGGGACGGATTCGGAGTCCGGTGACATCCCCGACCGGCAGGGCGGAGCTTTCGGCCGGGACGAACGCGGGCGCACACCGGTCGTGCATCCGCTGTCGGCCGACGAGTTGCGTGGCCTCGCGCTCAGAACGGTGTCCAGGCTGGTGGAGAGGTCAGTCGTCCGCCCGGACCGCGAGGGGTCCGTGCTCTCGGCTGACGAGGTGCCGGCGGTCACCTGTGTGACGCTGCTGGAGTCCTTGGCGAGGGAGCTGTATCCCCGGGCCGAGCTGGACAATGCCCTGGACCGGCCGGCTTACGGCAGCGGCGTACGAGCGGCTCACACCGTCGACGACTCGGTCCTGGGCAGGACCGGCACCGAGCAGCGTCTGGCGCACGGTCCGGGTTGGCACACGGTGACGTCCTGGCGGGATCTGGTCACGGCGGTCGAGAAGGTGGGTCCCGGTTCCTCCGCGCTGATCCTCCAGCAGAGGCAGAACGGCTTTGGGCATGCCTTCGCGCTCTACCATCAGGCCGACGGGGTCCAGTGGCTCGACCTGCAGCAGGGTGACGGGCTGCGTCCCGCGCCGGAGCAGGATGCGGCTCCGCATGTACGTGCCGTGATCGTCGACCCGTACGGAAAGGTGGTGCCGGTTCCGCAGAGCCTGCCGACCTTCATCGGATCGCGGTCTGTACTCGCACTGGCCGACCTGCCGACGAGTCACGAGTACCGGGGCATCGGCATGGAGATCGAGCGGACGAATGTGCAGCTGAGGTCAGCGCTCGGTGAGGGGTGGCTGGCGCATGGCCGTGTGCTGGCCGGCGACGGCAGTGTCCAGCTCACGTCGGAACACGTGGCGGCGGGCAGCGCGCCTTTCCTTGAGATCGTCACCAGACCCATTGCGGTCCATCAGGGCGAGGGAACACTGGACTCTCGCGCGATGAAGGAGAACGTGTTCCGTTCGCTCCACGTTCTTGAACCGATCATCGGCCCTGGCAGCAGGAACACGACCACGCCCCTCACCCAGGTGGTGAGCGGGAAGGGTTTCGTTTCCGAACACGAATTCCACGACGTGCAGTTCCGGAGGAGGCCCCAGCCGATATCTCCCGAGTATTCCACTCAGTTCACGGTCGGCGTTCCGCTTTCCGCGGTCTATGATTTCGCCACGGGATACGTGAAGAGGGTTTCGACGCGCACGGATCTGGCTGACGTACTTCCCGGTCTTGAAGCGGCTGCGGCATTTTCCCGACGTGTGACGGCGACCTACCTGGTTCAGCGCAACAATTTGTCCGAACCGCTGGAATATCCTGAGATCGCGAGCGCATACCTCGATGACATCGATCTCCGGGCGCTGAAGTCGATGTCCTTCGTGGTGTTTTCCCAAGCAATTGCCGTCGTGCAGAACAATGGTGCACGGAATCCCAGGGCGCCGTGGCACAAATCCTATCTGCCGGTGGCCTCCCGACATCACCCCTGGCTGCTGAGGCAAGCTCTCAGCCCTTCCGCCAAGGAATTCCTATCGGCGGAATCAGAGTTCATGTACGGTCAGTTCAATTATTTTGCCGCGTATGCGAACGAGGGCCATCGTGACCCGCTCTCAGCGTATATAGACGCCCAAAACGGTGTGACTGTCCGCGACTATCTCAACGACTTCCTCTTCGATTACCCTGCTCCCAGGGTCAGGCAGGACAGCCTGGCGATCGGGTCGATTCACGAACAGTTCGACGTCAATCGCGACGAGTTTGATCAGCCGAGGATCGCACTGCCGCTCGGTGTTTTCGAACTCAGGCACTTCCCCGCCCCGCACGGGCTCGATGATCTGCGTACCACCTATGACCAGCTCGAAGACGCAGTGCGTGGCACCTACAACCGGGAGCTCCGCAGAAATCAGCTCGATGCATGGCATACCTGGGACCAGTTGCAGGTTCTCCAAGGCCTGTCGAGCAACCACTGGTTGGGGCAGCTTGAGCACATTCTCGCGGCCTCGGTGGAGCTGAACCTGACGGGACCGACGCGTCAGTTTGGTCAGGAACTCATCAAGCACGACGAGACAGAGGATCTCGTCAGGGGCGTGATGCTACGGCTCGGCGCGGGCATCGGTGTGGACCAGACCGAGGCGACGCGACTGCAAGCGGCGGCCGTGACCACTTTGGAATCGCTGGACCAGAGGCTGGTCTCGCTCGTGGTCTCGCTGGCCTACCGCGGCGGCTGGGACAACCTCTTCGCACAGTGGCGAGGCCTGTACCAGGCGAACAGGGCGCTGCTCGGCGCGCTCGCACCGCACTCAC
The DNA here is from genome assembly GCF_042897315.1 of Streptomyces sp. NPDC001068. Classification (NCBI taxonomy): domain Bacteria; kingdom Bacillati; phylum Actinomycetota; class Actinomycetes; order Kitasatosporales; family Streptomycetaceae; genus Streptomyces; species Streptomyces sp. NPDC001068. The sequence goes on from NZ_JBIAYD010000030.1 coordinate 7,008, forward strand.
CGAGACTCGTACAGAGCGACTCGCTCGGCATCTGGTACGGCCACATGTCCCAGCAGGCCGGGAGGCGTCCCGCGGAGCTGCGCACGATCGACCGACAGGTCGCCGCCTACCTGCAGACCGGTCGCCATGAGAACCTGACCGGTCTGTTGCATGCCATCGGTGTGTGGCTGCACGCGCCAGACGCCACGGGCGGCTACCGGCCGATGATCGCGTCGCTCGGTGACCACGTGGCATACGTACTGGCCGGGGCGGACCAAGCAGGTCATGCCGTTCCCGCGCAGGCGGGTCCCTCGTACCGCGCGGCCAACCCACCGCAGTACGGCGCGGACGGGTACGGCCGGTACAACGCTCCGCCGGTCGGTGACCAGTCGGGCTCCGAGCAGAGCGGGGATGGCGTCCCGGAACCGGACTTCTACGCCGTGCCGCACGGGCCGTCGGCTGACGTCGCCCGTTCGCTGATCGATGTGCCGGAATCGGTGGAACGGCCGATCGCCGCGCGCAACGCGCTGACGGACCTGCTGGCGCGGATGGTGCTCCGTCCTGATGTGCGGGACAGGCTGGTGGCTTCCGGGGCCCGAGTGGTGATACTGCCGCGTGGCGTCGACACAGCGGATCTGCCGGGCCTGGCATCCGTCGGTGAGGACCTGTCACGTGATGCCGTGCACCACTGGGAGACGGACGGGACGCGTACCGCGGTGGCGGTGGTGGCCGAGGAGAACCTCCTCGGTGAGCAGCCGGGGGTGCCCGGTCACATCGCGCACCCGGACGGGTATTCGACCGCCGCTCATGAGGTGGCGCATCTGGTCTTCCGACATGGGCTGTCGGCCGATCGGCAGGAGCGGGTGTCTGCTCTGTACGAGGCCAGGAAGGCCGTGCCGGGGGCGAGTTGGCCGGACGGGTCGGATCCTCGCAACTACTCGGCCTCCACCGTGGACGAGTACTTCGCGCAGGCCACCAACGCGTACTTCGGTGTGAACCACGGACGGGACGCCGTCAGCGGGGAGTTCCGCAACAACGGCGCGGACTGGGTCCGCACTCATGACGAGGGGCTTGCCGACCTCTTCGCCGAGATCTACGGGGATCCCGCCGAGTTCCCGCTGCCGGCGGCCAACCCCCGGCAGGCGGTGGACCAGGAGGCCGGCCTGTGGGAGGGATTCCGTTCGACGGTTGATCCCACACCCTCACCGGGACCCCCCGATGAGATCCCGCCCCGCGTCCAGCAGGCCGGCGCCGAGCGGACCCCAGCCGGCGCGGTCTCGTCACCGGATCGTCCCACCACGCAGGCCGACGTGCGACCGACCGCCTCCGCGGAAGACGTCACGAACGTACGGACCGATGTCTCCCGCACCCAGGACCTCGACCAGGTCGCGCCGTCGGTGAGCGAGTCGGTCTTCTCCACCCTCACGTCGACGGCGTCGGCCGACGCGAGGAACCTGCATCCCGCTGTTCCGACGGACTCGACCGCGCACTCCGACGAGCCGGCCATCCGGCAGCCGGCCGGTGAACCTCTCGGGACGACGGGCGGTGCCCGAACGGAGCCCGCTGCCGACGTCGCGGAAACGACGCACCGGCAGGAAACCGCGGACCCCAGCGGCTCCCCGCATTCCGGCCGTGATCCCCACGGGATGCGAGGCCTCGTGGACGACGAGTCGCTTCCGGGGCGTGGGCGGACAGGCGACTTCCCGGGATCCAGGCCAGGGCACGGTGAAGAAGGAGTCGCCGAGGACCGTTCGGTGTCCGGCATCTCCCATGAAGACGGTGTACGGCTGAGCGAGAGGGGTCTGAAGGCTGTCGCCGATGAGGTGATCGCTGATGTGGCGAGGCAGGTGCGGGCGGGGAACGAGGCGCTCGCGGATCCCTCGCTGCTCAACTGCGTCGTGCTGTTGGAGGGGCTCGAACGTCAGCTTTACCCCGAGCGTGACATCCCGGCCGGTCCGGCGGGCCGTGACGTGCGCCCCGCGGCGGTCCGGGCGGCATCGACGATGGACGACATTTCTCTGCACCGCACGGATGCGGAGCAGAGACTGGTGCGCGGGCCCGGCTGGGGCCCGGTCACCTCGTGGGAGGCGCTCGGGAATGCGGTCGCCGATGCCGGCGTCGGTGCGAGCGGTCTGATCGTCATGCGCCGTCTCCAAGGAGCGGGCCACGCGTTCGCGCTTCATCACACGACGGACGGCGTTCGCTGGATCGATCTGCAGGCGTCGCAGGGCGGAAAGGTGACAAGGGAGCCGCTGCACACGCCGCCGCTGCACGCCCGTGCGGTCGTCCTGGACAGAGCGGGCCAGGCCGTCGCGGATGCCATGGACGAGCAGAGGCCCGGCCCGTCTCGCACAGTGGACGCGTTGACGGATCCTGTCGCCGACCCTGGGCTGATCGGCGCCATCGGCCTGGAGATGGAGGACGCGCATCCCCTCTGGGTACCCGACGGAGTCAGGCTGCCGGGCAAGCAGGTCCTGGCAAAGCACCCGAACGGCAGCCGGCTGGAGGTCGACTCCGACTACTTCGTCCGCGGTGCGGACGGCAGGCTCTACGCCACGCGGGAAAGTGCCGTCCAAATGAGTGGACACGGGGTTCTGGAGAAGCGTCCCATCGTCGAGTTCGTGTCCGCTCCCTTGGCCATGTTGCGGGGAGGAGAGAGCCACCCGACGTCCGTCCGTCATGGCCTGAACCTGTATGCGCAGTTCAGGGACATGATGCGGGCGGCAGACAGCGCTCAGGGGGTGACTCTGGCGAAAATCCTGGCCTCCGACCCCGCATGGGAGGCTCAGCGCGACCTTGACGAGATCTATGTCCTCCCCGCTCCGGCCGGCCCATACCACACTGTCAACACGCAGTTCACCGTCGGCGTTCCCATGGGCGGCGTGAAATCCATGCTGAATTTCGGTGAGGAGCACATGGATGAGCCCAGTCTGGTGCTTCTCATGGAAGCTGGAAGAAATTTCGGTGAGCGTGTAGCCGCACATTACACGAGCGTTATGACAAATCTGGCGGTGACGCCGGATCAGGTCCCTTTCCTTGACAAACTGACTGGTGTCGATGAGGTTCTCGGCTATTCTTGGCTGGCGTTCGAGCACCTGGGTGGCCTCGCCGTGTACGGCAACTTCCTCAAACAACAAATAGCTCTCGCCAAGAACATTCTGGTGGTTGCTTCTCGACATCCCTTCCATGTTCTCCGCGGGGGGCTGGCCCCGAGCACCCGCGATTATCTGCGCAGACATGCCCCACGGATTCGAGATATTTTCGTGAGTGAACTCGACTCGCTCATCGATGCGTACCTCGGCAAGGGTCTGCAATTTCTCATCCGCCCCATCGACGGACGCGAGGCGCTGACGCAGGGAAACGAGAAAATCGGACCCCTCCGGCGTTTTCTGGATTACGTTCTGGCGGGTCGGGCGAACGATAACGGAACCGTTTCGCAGTTTGATTCCATAGGCCTTGCCGACTACAACCAACTGGATGAACAGCAGGATCGTCTGCCCCTGGCCCTGTTCGAGTTCCGCGACTTCTCCGGTGACCTCACCTCGACCGTTCCGCGGGGCAAATCCACCTATATGGCGGACGAGGACATCCCAACCGCCACCGATCGGTTCGTGCGGGCCGCGCAGCTCGCCTACGAGCATGCCGAGTACCTCGCGCAGGGGGGCGGTATCCGCCGAGAGAATGTGGAATCCGTCCTCAACCATCCAGCCGTCGAAGCGACACGAGCAGCCCTGGCAGCGGTCGGAAACATGAGGCTCCCGGATCCAACCGGGCCGGGCCACCCCGTCATCCTGCCCTCCGAGCGGGCAAGCCTGGCGACGGCCGTCACCGCATACGCGGTGGGCCGGCCCCTGCAGAGCGGCTCGCTCACCCCGCTGACCACGGCCGAGCAGAGGCTGTCCTCGCAACTGGGACCCAACGCGCCCTTCCTCGATCCGCCCGTCGCCAACCAGATGCAGCACGCACTTCAAGCTGTCCGGCAAGCACGACGGCATCTCCAGGAGGTGTTCCGCCGACAGGAGCAGGCGCAGCACGCACAGCAGGCTCCCCAGCAGCACCCGGGTTATCAGCAGCCTGCGTTCCCAACCGGGCATCAGCAGATCGGCTATCAGCAGCCTGCGTTTCCGTCCGGATTTCAGCAGCCTGCGTTCCCAACCGGGCATCAGCAGCCCGGCTATCAGCACTCTGGTTGGCAGCAGCCTGGTTATCCGCAGCCTGGGTTCCCTCCTGCCCGCTGGGGCGAGCCGTTCCCCGGGCCGGACGCCGGACAGCGCATCGGAGACCCACGCGGATTCGGTGCCTCGACCGACCTGACCCACGCCGGCGACACGTCGCCCGCCGCACAGGCGGCACACACGATCATCGATGTTCCCGATGGTGTGGAACGCCCCGTAGCCGCCCGTGTCGAAGCGGAGCGTCTGCTCGCGCTCCTCCTGCACAACCCCGAAGTCGCCCAGCGCCTCACGGACAGCGGGGCCCGGGTGGTGGTCATCCCCCGTGGTGGGAGTCTCGCCGATCTCGCACCGAACCCCGCCTCGCCCGACACGCGCGGCGACACCGAGCCCCGTCACGACGCCCGCGGATGGACCTTCCCCCACCGGCGTCTTGCCGCCGTCAGCGAAGAGAACCTCCTCGGCCAGAACACCGCCACCGACGGGTACACACACCCTGAGGGATACTCCTCAGCCCTGCACGAGTACGCACACCTTCTCTACCTCTTCGCCTTCACCGACGATCACCGGGAGAACGTCACCGCCCTCTACGAACACCACCTGTCCCAAAGTCCTGCCACACACTGGGTCGACGGCCCCCGTACCACCACCGACGGCCATGTCGCCGTCAACCACGCCTCGTCAAGCCCCGAGGAGTATTTCGCACAGAGTGTCGTTGCCTACTACGGGGCCAATCACGGCCACGATCGCCACACCGGTCGGCAGCGCAACAACTCCGCGGACTGGATCGAAGAACACGATCCCGACATGCATCGGACCCTCACCGACCTCTTCGGACCGCCGCCCACCACTCCCCTGCACGCCAACGCGCTCTCCGTCACCGATCGGGATGACGCGCTCTGGTCAGCACTCGGCGATCACACCGCCCTCACCCGGCAGCAGGGCCTCTCAGGCCCGCCGAACCTGGTCGAGGAGAACCGGCCGGGCCCGGACACCGCGAAAGGGAAAGCCAAGGACCAGAGTCCGGACGACGCCGAAGACCTTGACGGCGAGCCGGCGAACCTCGACGCCATCCGCGACGACTACCTGGCCGCGCGATCGGAACTGGTCTCGGCGGCCAAGGCACTTGGCGAGGCGGAACAGCGACAGCGGCACGGAGCGGCTTCGTCCCACACCGCACCGTCAGAGGATGAGGCGCGTGAGCTTGTCCGCGCAGCCTCGCTGCATCTTGGCCGGGCCTCGACCGCATGGCGGGAGACTCTGCCGGACACGCCACGGCCGCGGCCGCAGGACGTGGTCGAAGCCGGCAGTCGCCTTCCCGGCGCGGGACCTGAAGCAGTCCCCAACTGGCTGAGAGATCTCGGGCAGAGCAACGGCGAGTCGTCCACCGCGAGTTCCGCGCCCAGCCAAGGGCACGCGTGGACATCGGGGGGCCGGGCACCTGATTCGCCGAGCACGGAGTCCGGTTACTCCGACTCGACGTCCTCCGCGACGTCCTTCACTTCACGAGACCTGGCCGTCGCCCTGCAACTGCACGAAGGAGATGCCGAACAGGACGCCCGGCAGCGACTTGTCGAGGAGGCACGGTGGCAAGAGGCCATGTCGGAAGTGGGCTCGGACTCGAACGAGTGGGCTGAAGAAGGCGGCAGGCTGTCCGGAGTGGAGAGGTCCCTCACGGAGGACCGCGACCTGGTGGACAGCTTGCGACATGAGGAACCGTGGGACCAGATGGACGTCTCCACCATTGCCGAGCGTGTCGCCCAGGAGCGCGTCGGTCATGTCTCAGCCCCGTCCTACCGCAGTGGTGACTACCTCGCCAACGCATTGGTCGAACATGACGAAGCCATGGGTTTCGACGACTTCCTCGCCCGTGATTTTGACGAGGATGCCAGGCAGGGTTCTCTGGTGGGCAACGACGCTGTCATGGGTTTCGACGACTTCCTCGCCCGTGATTTTGACGAGGATGCTCGGCAGGGTTCTCTGCTGGGCATAGACCCTGACGCGGGTTTTGATGACTTCCTCGCCCGTGATTTCGAGGAAGATGCTCAGGACCACTCGCTGCCGGAAAACCTCGACGACACTCATTTTGACGCCCTCCGTGCCTCCGACTACATGCAGCAGGCCGCTCTCTTCGACGCGCTCACCGGTCCCGTCAGCGATGCGGCCCGGCAGAATCTTGGTGAACTCGCAGACCATCCCTGGCTCGGCGGACCAGTGATTCGTAACGGCTGGGCCCGGTCTTCCTACATCGCCAATTTCAACGCCGAACAGAGGCGCCGCCTTTTCGATTTCATCGATCGAGAAAATGATGTCGACCTGACCTTTGGGCGGGTATGGGAGTACGTCAAAAAGGCTCAAGAAAGTAATAATGACACTTCATTCGGGCCGACAGCTCAGGAAGTGCGTAGCCTCCACTTGGAATACACGCGGGGCAGGTTTCCTGTTCCGGAGGACTGGGAGGAGTTCGCCGCAGAGTCTGAAACGGGTCGGGTGGTCCTGGTCCAACAGATTCGGGCTTGGTTGGCGCAAGAAGGACACCATGGGAAGGCCCCACGCTCCAGCGTTGCCCCGAGGAATCTCGAGTACGCCGGCCAGCACAAGGCCAGAATTTTGACCTTCTTCAATTTTTGGGACAAGCTGCGCTATGTCGGGATACCTACCGATCATTATGCCGTCAGTGCGCTCAGAAGCGGAGGGATAGAGCTCACCGAGACCAAAGTGAAGTTCGGGTCCAGAGGCAAAGAGAAGACCGTCTTGGTGCTTCGGGACAGCCGCGAGAACCGCTTGCCCCTTGACTTCGCCGCGATAAGAAATGTTCTCGGGACGCACGGCCTGTCCCCGGACATCGTTCCTGATGATTCCTTTCCGACTCGTTCCGCGGAGGTCGAGGCGTGGCTCGCTCTTCATCCTGGTAAAACCCCGCACAAGTCGTTGAGTCTGCTGGGAAATTATCCCGAAGAGCATCGTGAGGTGATTTCGGATTTCGTTAAATGGTGGCATCGCTTCCATGCTCGCGGAGTCGACAAGAAGAAGGGCGAGGCCTATCTGGAAGTCTTTGCGCGCGGCGGCGTCACGCTTGACGAAAAATGGGTGAAAAAGGGTGTCAACAAACCCAGGCTGCTGAGGCTGACTCTCAGGAAGGACACGAGCCAGCAGGTACACGTCGATCACCGGGCTGCGGAGCGGATCCTCGCGGTACATGGGCTGAGCCCGATCGCAGGTGCCGCACCCGAGGCGGGCGTCCGTCCCCATGCGTCGGCCACGGGCACCGCGGGGGGCACGCGCGTTCCTCGGACAATCGGCCACGACCCGCGCACGGATGCCGACAACGACTCGTTGTTCGGCGGACTCTCCTCAGGTGCCGAGGACGCGCGCATGGATACATTCGCCCATCTCCAGAGTGCTGTCGGAGCGAAATCCGGCGCCGGAGTCGTGGAGAAGCGCCACGTCGCCTCCCGGGTCGCGATCGGTACCCGCGCCGCAGAAATCCGAGCATGGTTCGAAGACGGCCACAATCATTCCAGGACGCCTATTTCTCCCGGAGCTCGGAAAGGTGACAAGCATCGGCTTCGGGGCCACCTCCGCGCCTTCGCCAGACGGTGGGAGAATCTGCGTGTCGAGGGGATTCCCACCGGTGCCAAATACGAGCCGATCGTTCAGGCACTCAGAGACGGAGGCATCGAACTTGTAAAGGAACCCGTGGAGACCGTCAACCGAAAAGGTGAACGCTCCACGAGCGACCGTCTCCTCCTCCGAGATCAGCCTGACGACAGGATTCCCATCGACGACGTCTCCGCCAGGAACATCATCTCGGTTCTCGCGCCGGCGCCGAAACCCGCCGCGCCGGCTGTCGTCTATCCGACGACGGACACCAACGTGCTGAATTCCGGAACGTCCGCGCAGAATCACCCTGTAGAGGGCGATCATTCGGACATTGAAGACATGTACATGGACGAGCCGTGGACACAGCCCGACCCCTCGTCGATACCCGCTGCTGAAGAGGCGGCTGCGCGGAATCCGATCGCGCCTTCCTATCATCACCTTCGGGCTGCCCAGATCGACGCCTGGTTCCTGAAACACCCGGGACGGACTCCGTTCGATGGCACCGTAAATTTCGAGAACCATCGTGAGGAGGTGACCTCCTTCATCGAGTGGTGGAGCCATCTTCGAGCCAATGGAATCGACCGAAGCAATCGTGTGCTCCTGGACGCGCTCACACGAGGTGGGGCCAAACTCGTGATCCAGACCGAGTCGGAGTCCGGTGATCACGGTTTCCACATGGTGCGAGAGCGTGTATTCCTCAGGGATGATTTCGCGCAGCGGGTGCCGGTCGACGACGACTTCGCCGCACAGTTGCGCATGGACCCGGAGTGGGTGAGGACGAGCTCCTCCTCCGAGACAGACGCTTCGGCGTTTGCGACCCAGGAGTCCGCTTCCTTCACGGAGGAGAACGCGCATCCGTACGATCGACTTCGTGCCGCCGAGATCGATGCCTGGTTCCAGAAGAACCCGTCGAGGACGCCGCACGAGGGTCACTTCGGATTCCGCGACGGACATCGCGAAGCCAGTGGGTTCGTGGACTGGTGGCACGGCGTTCGGGTCAACGGGATCGACCCGCAGAATCGCGTTCTTCTGAACGCGCTCACGCGCGGCGGAATCGTTCTTGAACGGCGGATTACCGAGCAGAGCGGTGACCACGGCTTCCAGAGGATTCACGAGCGGGCCTTCCTCGCAGATGAACCTGACCGCCGTGCACCTGTCGATGAGACCTTCGCGTCGCAGTTGCACGACGTGCACCGCGAGTGGGAATCAAGGAATTCCCACTCGACCGCGCGGGATTACCCAGCCCGGATCACCGCGCTTCCCGGTGACCTGCCTTCTGACAACGGCCTCCGTGCCGCGGAGATCGACCTCTGGTTCCGGGACCACCCAGGTCTGGTGCCCGACAGTGTCGGACCGGTGTCCCCGTCCTACCGCCACGGTGCGAACTCCTTCGCCGGCTGGTGGCAGGGTCTTCGGGACAACGGGGTCGACCCTGGTAATCAGGTGCTTGTGGGTGCGCTCACGCGAGGCGGAGTGACGCTTGTGCCGCGGAACGTCCGGGTGGCCGCGGACCATGGGTTCCCGGTGACACAGGAGCGGCTCCTTCTCGTTGACGATCCCGCGCGGCGTGTGCCGGTCGACGACACCTTCGCCCGGCAACTGCCCGAGACACGCCGCGAGTGGTCCAGGTCGAGTGCCCATCCGGTGGTGTTCGACATGCTTCGTGGAGCCGAGGTGGACGCCTGGTTCGAGAGTCACCCGGGGCAGATTCCCGGTCACCTCGGCGTGAGTTCCCGTAGAAACATGCAAAATGGGATCTCTTTCGTCAGCTGGTGGCAGGGTCTTCGGGACAACGGGGTCGACCCCGGTAATCAGGTGCTTGTGGGTGCGCTCAGGCGAGGCGGAGTGACGCTTGTGCCGCGGAACGTCCGGGTGGCCGCGGACCATGGGTTCCCGGTGACACAGGAGCGGCTCCTTCTCGTTGACGATGCCGCGCGGCGGGTGCCGGTCGACGACATCTTCGCCCGGCAGTTGCGAGCCGTGTACCGCGAGTGGGACAGCAATTACCATCAACCCTCGCAGCGCAACCGCACGAGGAGCCGGCCAGAGGCCGGATCGCACGCGTCCGCGGCTGTCGGCGAGAAGCGCAAGAGGCCCTCGGGCGCCGCCGGAGATCCGGGGCGTGGCGTCGCCCGCCGTCGGGTGGGGGAGTCCGGACCGTCCCGGCGCGCCCGGACGACGATCGACGTGCCGTTGGCCGACGACACGGCGGACATGAGCATCGCCGACTCGGTCTTCGCCGCGCTCCTGCCGAGTGATCCCCACCGCCACGGAGCGGGTGGCGACGGTCCCGTCCGGGGAGGAGCACGACCGAGCGATGAAACGAGCGATGCTTCCGGTACGGACTCGGCGGCGCGATCCGTTGCAGGCGATGCGCGGCGGCACCGCGGGGATGCCACGGTCGGCGAGATCACGACGCCCTACGACGCGTGGACCGCGTTCGCCGCTCAGCGGCCCGTCGATGCCGAACACCTGCTGGCAGACGTGGCTGTTCGGCTTCCGGAGTCTTTCGGGGCGACGCGTGATGACATTCAGCGTGCCTACGGCCGGCTGCCCGCGGAGCATCGCTCCGAGCCTGTCACGACGCAGGCCACGCGCATCGCCAATCTCCTTCTGACCGGTCGGCCTCGTACTGGACTGCTTGATGCCGGAGCACCCGCATCGCGACGCGGTGTGGTTGACAGCGATGAGTCTCTACGTCAGGAACTGGCCAGTTTCTCGTTGGGGCCACTCACTCAGGAACCGAGATCCGAGACCGACGAGACCGGGCCGCGGCCCACGCCAGGCACCGGCGTGAGCGGGAGTCTGCACCGTTCTGCCGTGCCGCCGGACTCGTCCCGCAAGTCATCCGTCCAGCATCGTGGACCGGTTGATCACCCCGGTACGTCTGGTGTGCGTGGAGACGCACCCGTGCCTCGTCCCGTCAGGCAGCTTTCCGAGACGATACAGCGGCGGAAGTCGTCGGCCGTGTCGGATCCCTCCTCAGTGTCACGCAAGACGTCTGCGGCCCAGAAACTGCGGATTGCCACCTCGGAGGTGAGGGGTGGCCTTGAGGGCGGCATTCCGAACAAGATCAGCGAGCGGCTCCGTGTTTTGACGGACAAACACCAGGTGGTGATCAGTTTCCGTCTGACGAGTTTTGACGCTCTTCCCTGGAACGAGCACGGCAGCGCGGCTCTTCCCAAGCCGGAAGCCATCAAGGCCAAGTCCGCGACGTGGGCCGACACTTACCTCGGTATCCACGGAGGGTTTGTCGGACTTGTTGTCAACTACCGTCCTCGCTACCCCGATCTCCAGGAGCTGCAAAATCTGACCACGCAGCAGCAGGAGAAGGTCTGGAGTACCTACATATCGCGTCTACGGGAATCCGTCGTCCTGGCCGCCGACATGAAGAAGGTCGAGGGAAGATTCAAGGTCGACGAATACAATCTTGTCCGCGGACTTGCTTACGCGGACAGTGGTGGTGAGTTCCGCAAGCCCCACCGCACCGAAGCGGACGGAAGTGTCTTCGACAAGGAAGACCGGCGTCTCGCTGAGAAGTGGTACCCGATCACCGCCGACTTCGATCTCATGCAAGTTGCAGACACCAACGGTAATCCCGTGGACGAGAAGACAAAATCAGCTTTCATTGAAGAGGCTCTGGAGCTCGGCCTCATCGAGCATCCGGACCACCTTGGCTGGAATCCGACCAACGCCAGAGGAATGGAGATGAAGGAGTTCATCACGAAAGCCACCGATTCCGTGGTGACCTTCGCTCCCTACACCTCCCCCTTCGTGGAGAAGTTCCCTCCGAACGCGCAGGATCCGATGCCCGTCGCCACTCCCGGAGAGAGCACGCCCCAAAGCGGCAGTCCGGCCGAGGTGGCACATCTGACTCGCGGTGCCGTTGCCCTCCATGATGCCGTCGACCGCTATGAGAGGACCCTCAACCGGCTTGCTCACGGCTCCGGAAGCGATCCGGATGTCGCCAGACGGTTCCTCGCCCAGGCGGAGGCCCTGCGTGCTCTGAACGCGGACCCCTTTACCCCCTGGGGTGAGAATGCCGAATACCTGCCGGCCCTCCGGGGAGAGCTGATGGATGGACTCTCCCCCGCACTCACGGACGCCGAGCGGCTCTGGTACCTGGGTGCACTTCTGGCTGTTCGCGACGGAGCGGGTGAGGAGGCCGCAGCAACCCTGACCGGCGTCCTTCACTCCGCGTGATCGCCGCCGATCGACCGTGCATGCCGGTGACGGACGCAGGTCCGACAGCCTCTCGCGCCCCTGAGACACGTCTCCGGTCGGTGGCTGCCTCGTACGGGCCGCCGATATCGAGCTACGACCGCGAGGAGCGGCCTGTCGTCTACTCGTGCCCGGAGTGCGTGTGTGATCGACTCGCGTCGGCGACCGCGACGTGTTCGAGGGGGAAGAACGGAAGGCCGGTACCCGCGTGATGTCGTACCCGCCGGGCGACCCAGTGGGCGCGGGGACCGCGGAGTTCCCTGTCCGCCTGCTGGTCGAGTTCCTGCGCTGATTTCCGCCGGGCCGTCGGCGGGTGCGCGCGGGCTCCGGCCGCCGGGTCACGCCGACCTCGCCGTCGCGGAGGAAGCCGACAGCACGAACCGGCACCGACACCGGCTCGACCTCGACGGCACCGAGCCGGTGCCGGACCGTCCGGGCCGAGGAAGGGACCACCCCGGACGACGGTCTCCGGGAGGACTCAGCCGCCGCTCACCGAAGACCGTGCGCTACGTCCTACTGCCAGCGGACGACGTACGGGTCCGTGGTGGTGCCCTCGGCCCCCCACTTGGCCCCGGGGGTGCTGGAGTTGAACCCGCCGGGGAGCGGCAGGACGGTCGTGATGTCGAAGTGGGCCTTGCTGACGTTGTAGAAACCGCCGATGGTGTACGGGCCGGTGCCCACGATGTCGAAGGTCTGGCAGTCTCCCGGGTTGACCACGTAGGAGTGGAGGCCGGTGGACCAGGTGATGTCGGCGACGTAGTTGCCCTGGGCGCACAGCTGGACCCGGTGGTTGCTGATGGCGGCAGAGGCCGGCGAGCCCAGGGCGATGACGGCCGCACCGGCGGCGAGAGTGGCGGTGAGGGCGACCGTCGAGCGTCGTCCCAGGCCTCGTCTGATGTGCATGGCAATTCCGTTCTCGTCGATGGGCAGCCAGTCACGTAGTCGGTTCCGGTTCCCATCGGAGGACCCTGCGCATGACTGCACGCCCCGCTGGCGCGCGGGGTTGTCACCTTGTCAACGTACGAAGATCGGTCCGAGGTTCAGCCGAGGTTGCTGGCTCATCGACCGCAGGCCCTCACCCATACACACGTATGCCTAGGAGACCCCCACGCGGGAATGTGGTGGCACATGTGAGTCGTTGCGGCATATGAGCGGGGTGTCGTCGAGCGGTGCCTGTGCTCACCCGACATCTCTTCGACCGGAAGGCATTCTCCCGCCATGGACACTGTGACCGGAACGCTCGTGGACATCACCACCCCCGACGGCACCGCCGACGCCTACCTCGTCCACCCGGACGACGGGCAGCCGCATCCAGGCGTGCTGCTCTACCAGGACGCCTTCGGGCTGCGCCCGCACCTGAAGGCGATGGCCGACCGGCTGGCGGCCGCCGGGTACGCGGTCCTGGTCCCGAACGTCTTCTACCGGCACGGGCGTGCGCCGGTCGTGGCACTGTCGGAGTACATCGACATGGAGGCCCGCCCCGACATCGTCGGGAAGATCGTCCCGCTCATGGAGTCGCTCACCCCCGAGACGACGGAGCGCGACGCAGGCGCCTACCTGGCGTGGCTCGCGGACTCCCCGCTGGTGACGGACGGGCTGGTGGGCATCACCGGCTACTGCATGGGCGCCAGGCTCGCCCTGCACACGGCCGGCACGCACCCGGACCGGATCGCCGCGGCGGCCGGGTTCCACGGTGGCGGGCTGGCCTCCGAAGCACCCGACAGCCCGCACCTGCTCGCCGGCCGGATCACCGCCGAACTGTACTTCGCGCACGCCGACGCGGACCCCTCGATGCCCGAGGAACAGATCCGCCGTCTCGAGGACACTCTCACCGAAGCGGGCGTCCAACACCGCTGCGACGTCTACCAGGGCGCGCACCACGGCTACACCCAGTCCGACACCGCCGCTTACGACGCCGTCGCTGCCGAACGGCACTGGAAGGAGCTGCTCGCCCTGTTCGCCCGCGCGCTCTGACAAGCGGCCTCCGGACCGGGATTCAGGTCACTTCGGTCCCTGCGTCACGCCCGAACGGATAGGTCGGGCCCGGCGGACTTCGTGGTCAGTCGAAGACGATGACGCCCCGGATGTTCCTGCCGTCGCGGAGGTCCTGGTAGCCCTCGTTGATCTGGTCCAGTCGGTAGGTGGACGTCACCAGCCCGTCCAGCCGAAGGTAGCCGGAGCGATGCAGGTCCAGCAGCCGGGGGATGTCGAACTGAGGGTTCATGGATCCGTAGAGGGAACCCTTGATCTCCACCTGGCGCTGGAGCATCCAGTCGGCGACCGAGCGGATCTCGAACGCCGAGTTGGCCAGTCCGGTGATGACGACGACACCGGACTTGCCGACGGCCAGCTGGGCCTGCTGAACCACCTCCTGGTCCACCTGGCCCACAGTGACCAGCGCCTGGTCGGCCATGGAGCCGTTCGTGAGCTCCTTCAGCTTGTCCAGGGCCGGACCCGCCTCGGCGAAGACGTGTGTGGCTCCGAAGCTCCTGGCCGCCGTCCGCTTCATCTCGACCGGATCGACGGCCACGACGTTGACCGCACCCGCGTGCACGGCTCCCTGCACCGCGTTGATGCCGATGCCGCCGATACCGAAGACGACGACCGTGTCGCCTGCGGACACACCGCCGGCCCTGGTGGCCGTGCCGAACCCGGTCGGGACGCCACAGCTGACCAGGACCGCCTGCTCGGGAGGCAGCGAGCCGTCGATGCGGACCACCGACCGCTCCGAGGTCACCAGCCGCTCCGAAAATGCGCCCAGCTGCCGGAACGAGCCGACGTCCCGGCCGTCCAGGTGGAAACGGTACGTACCGTCCGACAGGGGACCGTCAGGCTGGTCCCCGAAGACACAGAGGTTCTGGCGGCCGGTCGAGCAGTAGCGGCACAGACCACAGCTCGGGACGAACGTGCACACGACCCGGTCCCCGGGCCTCACCTTGCTGACGCCGGGACCGGTCTCCTCCACGATCCCCGTCGCCTCGTGTCCCGCCACGATGGGCAGGGCGGTCGGCAAGTCCCCGTTCTGCAGGTGCAGTTCGGAGTGGCACAGTCCGGCTGCCTCGACCTTGACCAGCACTTCACCGTTCTTGGGGCCGCGCAGGCCGAGTTCGACGACTTCGAACGGCTTGCCCGCCTCGAAGAGAACCGCAGCATTCGTTTTCATCCGCACCTCATAGAGTCGGGGGCTCGACGGCGTGGGCCCGTGGCCTGCGACCCGCCGGACAGGCCGGCGTCATCCCGACGCCGACTCGTCAACGCGCTCTCCGGTGAGATCACGGAGGCGCACATGGGGTAGACGAGCGTGCTGTGGGGAAGGTTCACGGCTGCCCGCAGCGCGTCCACCGCCTTCGGCAGCGCGAGGTGCACCGTCCCTCCGGCGATCCGCTCGGCCCCTTCGTTGCGCCAACGCGTCATGATCCACCGTGAACTCTCGCAGGGTGAAATCTCGTTGACTCCGTGTGGAGGCGTTGCTCGTCACTCGCGAAGGGTTCGCGGCTGAGACGGAGGGCGCCGTTCAGGCATGTCCGGCAGTCGTCGCGAAACGCGACTCGGCGCGACACCTCCGCGGAACTCAGACCCAGCTGGACCATCGGCGTCCGTCCGTACGACCGAACACTTCGGGCACCGAGGACGCCGACATACGAAATGGACTCTCCTATGTCAGCAATGAGGCGTGCTGCCCTGCGTACCGCCGTGGGTGCCGGTGCCGCCGCACTGGCCGTGACGGCGATGGGCGTGACCGCCGCGCACGCCGCGGGCACCGGCTACCAGCCCACCCCGACCGCTGCCAAGAACGACGCGGGCAGCTGCCGTTTCTCCCTGGACGGTCACACCTGGGTGTCGGCGGCCCAGTTCCGCACCGGCGCGCTGGTGCCCAGCGGCGACGGGAAGGTGCGCATAGCGGTGCGCGGTGCCCAGGACCACACCTGTACCGTCTCCCTCGCCTCCTACGGCGCGCAGGGCGCGACCTGGCAGACGTCCGGGAAGCAGGTCTTCCAGGACTTCGAC
This sequence comes from Streptomyces sp. NPDC001068, assembly GCF_042897315.1. NCBI lineage: Bacteria > Bacillati > Actinomycetota > Actinomycetes > Kitasatosporales > Streptomycetaceae > Streptomyces > Streptomyces sp. NPDC001068. The sequence goes on from NZ_JBIAYD010000030.1 coordinate 22,991, forward strand.
ACCGTCACCGTGGCAGGCCACGAGAGCGACACTCTCGACATCACCGTGCCTCGCCCCGGGTGCTTCGCCCAGATCGACCTCTACGTCGGTGACACCAGGCATGACGGTGTCAGCGGCGACCTTCCCGAGGGCCCCGACCACCCGGCCTTCGGAAACGGGCTGATCGCGGCCTGGCACGGCGGTACCCAGACCTGCGCGGCCACCCCGTCCACGCCTCCGGCGTCCACGCCCGCGGCCTCCGTTCCGCCGGCTTCGACCCCGCCGGCATCCACGCCTTCGGATTCTTCGTCGGCGCCCACCCCCTTGGCGTCCGTGCCGCCGGTCTCCACCCCGACCTACACCCCGCCGAGCTCCACGGCTGCCGCGACCACGCCCGCCGCCACGGCGACGGCTGCGGCGATCTCGTCGGAGAGCACAGGCGGCTCGCTCGCCCACACCGGAAGCAGCGACACGGTACCCCTGGTGGCCGGCGCGGCAGTCCTGCTGGCCGCCGGTGGTGGTGTGTTCGTGGCCGCTCGTCGTCGCCAGGCGGCCCGCAAGCACTGAGCCCGCCGGGTCTCGTCACGCCCCGCCGGGAGGCCTCTCGGCGGGGCGTGGCCACCGCAACGCCGCGGATCCCCGCACGGAGAGCCCCGGCGCGGACCACCGCCCGGCGGCCGGAAGCGGCCGCCGGGCGGTGGCGGGGGAGACGCGTCAGGGGGTGATGCCCGCGGCGCGTACGACGGTCTGGGTCACCGTGTCGCCGTGGCCGTCGCGGGCCTCCACACGGAGGGTGAGATAGGTGGCCGAGGCGGGTGGGCGCAGGGCGACGGCCACTTTGCCGGCCCCCTTGTCGATGAGGCGGGCGGTGGTCCAGGTGGCGCCGTCGTCCCAGGACAGCTGAACCTTGGTGGTGCGCGGCGTCGTGTGGGGGCCGCCATCGAGGTGGACGGGTGTGACGAGCAGGGCGCTGCCGGTGGCCGCCTTGCCATCGTCCGAGGTGGGCAGGGCGTAGTCGACCTGGATGAGGGGGAGTTGCTCGCTGTCCCGCCCGGGCCCCGGGTGGGCCGAGGGGAACTCCCATTCGGTGCGGGTGGCGGTCGAATAGGGGAAGGCGGCCGTGGCGGTGCGGGTCGTCTCGTGGACGAGGCGGTACGCGCCCTTCTTCGCGGGCACTGCCGCGGTCAGGCTCGCGCCGCCCTCGGCGAACTGGGTGCCGTCGCGGTAGAGCCGGGTCCTTTCGGTGGTGTCCGTGCTGCCGAACGGCGTCCAGTTGACGTGGTCGCCGCCGGAGTCGCCCCAGGCGGGCAGGGTCACGTCGATCTCGTCACCGGTACGGACCGGGGCGGCGACGGTGCCGTTGAGGCGGGGGCGTACGACGGGGCCGAACCAGTCGACGTCCGTGGTGCGTCCCGCCGGGTAGCGGACCGGTCCGGAGGCGCTGTAGCACAGCAGTTGGAGTTCTCCCTGCTCGATCCAGGAGAAGGAATCGTCGGTGGTGACGTAGTCGGTGCGGTGTGCGCCGGCGGTGCTGAGCCGGTTGCTGCCGACCAGGTAGGCGGTCCAGGGGTGGACGTCGTACCGGTTCTCGTAGACCTCGTTTCCGCCGGGGTTGTGGAACGACGTCTCGACGCGGGCGAGCCGGGCCGTCCTGGGGGCGTAGACGAGATCGGCGGGTATGCGGTCCTTCCAGGTGCGGACCAGGTCGTAGAGGTAGTCGGTGTCCGGCCGTGAGGCCACCCGCAGAGAAACGCTCTTGGTGCGGGCGGCGTCGATGCGGGCGATCAGTTCCTCACCCTCGGTGCGGGACAGGCCCGCCACCTCGACCGAGGATCTGATGACGGGCTCGCGCAGCCGTCCGTCGAGGTCGTTGACGAACAGCAGGAGTCTGACACCTGCTTTCTGCGCGGCTTTGATCTGGTCGTCCGCAGTGTCTTCGTCGTCGGAGTCCCAGGGCACGACGGCCGCCTTGCCGGCCGCGTCGACGCCCTCGTAGTCCTCGGCCAGGCCTTCGCCGGGATGGACGAGGTCGAGGTCGTAGTCGTTCTCGGGGAGCTTCGCCGAACCGGGCAGGATCCACAGGTCGTCGAATTCCTGCCGGCCCGAGGACAGGCTCAGAAGGGGCTCCTGGTCTCGCCAGCGGGTGGTCAGGTACTGCTCGCCGTCGTGGACGCGCGGGGTGGGGGCCGTCCACATGCTGTCCCAGCCGTCGCCGATCAGTGTGTTGTCGTCGACGGAGGTGCCGTCGTCGAACACGCGGTAGTAGTCCAGACTCCGTGCGAAGGTCTCGGTCTTCTTGGGTGTGAGGGCGGAGACCTCCCGCAGCTTCGTGCCGTCGAAGACCAGGTTGGCGCTGCCGGTGATGTCCACCTGCGGCAACACCATCCGTGCGTATCCGGCCGAGGCCTCTCCGTGGGTGCCTTCCACGCGGAAGTCGGCGTAGACCGTGTAGCGGCCGGGCGGCAGCAGCTGGTCGGACCGGCCGTCGTCGAAGAGGTAGTAGCCCGCGTACTGGTCACCCTCGCGGAAGAAGGTGAGGGAGCCGTAGGCGGGTTCCGCGGAGCGTCCGGTGATGGTGCTGCGCACGTGGAAGAGCTGCTGGCGGGTGCTGACGCCGAGCAGGGTGCGGGTGAGTGTCCGGCCGTCGGCCGACGCCGTCAGCCGGCCGGTCCAGTGCTGGAGTTCGCCCGCCTTGACCAGGTCGGTGGTGACGGTGGTGCTCGCGGTGCCATGCGCTGGGACGTTCAGGTGGTCGTCGGAGACGGTGAAGACGCCGGCGGGGACGTCGGGCGCGTCCACGGCCAGGTCCACGGTGACGGCTCGGTCGCCGGTGTTGCTCCAGGTCGCGGTCTTCTCGACGGTACCGGCCGCGTCGCCGGGGGAGTGGATGCCCGCGTCGAGGGTGCCGGTCGCGGTGAGGGTGGCCGTGGCGGCGGTCGCGGCGTCGACACGGCCGTTGCCGCCGTCGTCCGCGGAGATGTCCGGGGTGGCCTTGGCGGTGCTGACCAGAGCGTCCTTGATACGGCTGCCGGTCCAGTCCGGGTGGGCGGCGGCCACCAGGGCGGCGGCGCCCGCGACGTGCGGGGTGGCCATCGAGGTGCCGCTGAGCGTGAGGTAGGGCCCCGAGCCCTCGGCGGCGTACTGCGAGCGGGCCGCCAGGATGCCGACGCCGGGCGCGGTGATCTCCGGCTTGAGGGCGTCGTCGCCGTAGCGGGGGCCGCGGCTGGAGAAATCGGCGATGGCATCGGCGGAGTCCACCGCCCCGACGGTAAGGGCGGCGTCGGCGGTGCCGGGCGACCTGACCGTCTGCGCGCCGGGGCCGTCGTTGCCCGCGGCGATGGTGAACAGGGCGCCGGTCTCGGCGCTGAGTTCGTCCACGGCCTGCGCGAGGACGGTCTGGCCGTCGGCGTTCTCGCTGCTGCCCAGACTCATGCTGATGACGCGGGCGTGTACGTCGCGGGCGGCCCACTCCATGCCGGCGAGGATCCAGGAGTCGTATCCCACACCCTCGTTGGCCAACACCTTGCCGACGTGCAGGTTCACGCCGGGAGCCACCCCGCGCTCCGTGCCGCCGGACGCCGCGCCGCTGCCGGCGATGGTGGACGCCACGTGAGTGCCGTGGCCGTTGCGGTCGGTGACGTCCTGACCGGGGACGAAGCTGGCGCTGTCCTTGACGACGTCCTTGAGGTCCGGATGGTCGGGGTCGTAGCCGGTGTCGAGGACGGCCACGTCGACGCCTTGGCCGGTGTTGCCGCCCTGCCAGACCTGGGGTGCGCCGATCTGGGCGACGGAATCGGCGAGGGTGGCCCGGACCTCGCCGTCGAGCCAGACCTTGGCGACACCGGCCGTGAAGGCCCCGTCGGCGGCCGGTCGGTCGGCGGAGTCCTCGGGGCCGGCCGCGGTGAGCCTCTTCCACAGGGCGCCGGAGTCGTGCCGGTCGGCGGCGAGGGCGACCCCGTTGACACTGGTGAGGGGGTGGACGTCGGTTACGTCGCCGGGCAGGGCTACGGCCCGCTTGCGCAGCGTGGCCGCGGCGGCATCGGTTCCGCGGTAGGTGACGATGAGTGGCAGCCGCTGCTGCTTGGAGTCGTCGTAGCCGTCGGCCACCAGCCGCGTGATGTCGAAGAGCCGCTTGTCCAGGACGCCGGAGGCCAGGTAGAGGCGGGCGGAGTCCGGATAGACGTAGGTGTCGCCGCCGACGGTGACAATGCGGGCGCCGGTGGGCTCCCCGTCGGCTCCCTGCACGGTCAGGGTGTCGCGCCCCCCGCCGGTGTCCGGGACGACGGTGACCTTGTCGCCCGTCACGAGAGTGACGACGGATGTGGCAACGTTGTCGGCGGCGCGCGTGGTGTCGCCGCTGGGCGGGGTGTCGGCGAAGGCGGTCCCCTGTGGGGTCGCCAAGGTGACCATAAGGGCTGCCGCGACTGCGAACAGGCGGCGTCGTCTTCGGAACATCGCGTGTGTCAAAGGGATCCCTCGACGTGGATGAATGTTCAGGCCGCCGGGAATCTATGCGGCGGACGTGCGGCTAGGGAAGCCCCCGGCATCACTGGCAGCACCCTGGCAACAACGCCGAAACAACCTGCAGATGACAGCAGTTGTCCAGGCGGGCATGCACGGCCGCGATCAGGTGTGTCCCACCTCGCCGCACCCCTGTCGCAGCCGTCAGCCGAGTCCTTGGCCAGAAGTTCCCCCGGGGTGTCGGGGATGGCCGGGCCCGAGCGCAGCCGTAGAGGCATCGCTCGCTTCACTCGTCGTCTGCGTCTCGATGTCCTTCACGCATACCCTGTAGCCTCATCGCACCGCCTCTGCATACGTTTGCCGTGCCGCGTGGCTGCGGACATCCATCGGCACGGCAGGTGGAGACATGCCTGGTGACCGTTCAAACTCATGCCTTCCATCGGCTGTGCGCCTGCAAGAGGCACATGTGTACTCTTGGCCCTGCTGGTGGGCCGATCCCGCACGCCGTGTCGGTATTCCGGGACAGCTGTGCGCAGATTGGCGGGTATTGCCCTCGACGGTTTTCCCGGAGTCGCCCCGACAGCAACGCAGGACCGCATAGAAGCCTCCGGGGCCCCGTTGTGGGACGGCGGGCCTCGAACACGCTCTGGAGAGACATCCGGATGAACCGCAAGACTCTGGTGTTGTCGGCAGTGGCCGGCCTGCTCGCCCCCGTTCTCACCGCGTGCGGCGGAACAGACGCCGGAGGCAAGGACGGTGCCATCGTCGTCGGCACGACGGACATGTTCACCGCCACCAAGGCCGAACCTGCGCCGCTCGACCCGGCCTTCACCTATGACACCAATGCCTGGAACCTGCTGCGTCAGACGATCCAGACCCTGATGACTCAGCCCAAGGGCGACGGTCCCCCGGTCCCGGAAGCCGCCCAGAGCTGCGCTTTCACCGACAACGGCAACGAACGATACGTATGTGAGCTGCGCGACGGACTGAAGTTCGCCAACGGTGATGACGTCACGGCCGCCGACGTGAAGTACTCCATCGAGCGGTCCCTGCGCATCAAGGCCGACACGGGTGTCGCCAGCCTCCTGAACACGATCGACACCATCGAAACCGCAGGTGAGCGCAAGGTCATTTTCCATCTCAAGACCGCCGACGCCACCTTCCCGTACAAGCTGACCACCCCGGTCTCGGGCATCGTCGACGCGAAGGACTACGCGAACGACAAGCTCCGCGACGGTTTTGAGGTCGACGGCTCCGGTCCGTACACCTTCAAGGCAGACGTCGACAAGGGCACGATCACCAATGTCACCTTCGAGAAGAATCCCCTGTATAAGGGAAGCTTGAAGCTGAACAACGACAAAGTCGAAATGCGCGTGTTCAAGGACTCCGACACCATGGGCGCCGCGATCGACAAGGGTGATATCAATGTCATGACCCGCACCATGTCACCGGCGCAGATCCAGAAGCTGGACGCCGGGTCGGACGAGAACGTCGACCTCGTCGAGATGCCCGGCCTCGAGATCCGCTATCTGGCCTTCGAGACCGACGCGCCCACTGTCAAATCCAAGGCTGTACGCCAGGCCATGGCCCAGCTCATCGACCGCGCCGCACTGGTCTCCAAGGTCTACGGCACGCAGGCCGAACCGCTGTACTCGCTGGTCCCGGCCAGCGTGATCGGCCACTCCAACTCGTTCTTCAACAAGTACGGCGACCCCAGCGCCGACAAGGCCAAGAGCCTGCTTGAGAAAGCCGGCATCACCACGCCGGTGAAGCTGACGCTGCACTACACCACCGACCACTACGGATCGGTCACCAAGCAGGAGTTCGAGGTTCTGCGGCAGCAGCTCAACGACAGCGGCCTGTTCGACGTCTCCATCCAGGGCCACCTCTGGTCGACCTTCCGGCCCGCCGAGCAGAAGGGCCAGTACGACGTCTGGGGCATGGGCTGGTTCCCCGACTTCCCTGACGCTGACAACTTCCTTGCGCCCTTCCTGGACAAGGACAACTTCCTCGGCTCGCCGTATTCCAACGCCTCTATCCAGCAGACCCTGATACCGGAATCCCGCCGTGCTGCCGACCGCGGCGCAGCGACTGCCAGCCTGACCAAGATCCAGGACGACGTCGCCGAAGACGTCCCGGTGCTGCCGCTGTGGCAGGGCAAGCAGTACATCGCAGCCCGGGACGACATCACAGGCACTTCCTACGCACTCAACTCCTCGTCGGTGCTGTGCCTGTGGGAGCTCAGCCGCGGCGTGAGCGAATGACGGGTGGGCCCGGAACCTGCACACCGTATGCAGAGACACACTGACTCCGCCGGCGAAGCCGGGCCGTGGCGAGACCTCCCTGGGTCTGCCCCGTACGCCACCGGAACCGGCCTGGAGCACGCCGCCTTCACCAAGACCGAACTGACCGCCGAAAACCACATGGAGATCATCCGCAACGATCAGTACTCCGTCCTCCCCTACGGCGACACCCAGCACACCTACACGTGGCTCCAACGCGTCAGGACCGGTCAGACGGCGGTTGCACGACTCTATGCCGACGAGCTGAAGGACCATGTGCCCGGATTCGGGGACGGGGTCCGGGTGCTGGAGGAGCAGGGAACCCTCACCGCGGAGGAGCACATGCAGGTCATCCGCGCCTGCGAGTACGCGCTTGTGCCAGGCGAAGCCACCCGGCAGACGCACAGGTGGTTTCAGGATGTCCGCGACGGGGCGCTGCCTGTAGCGCGGGCGTACGCGGAGGAGCTGAGGGCGAGGGTGTCCGGGTTCGGGGACGGGGTCCGGGTGCTGGAGGAGCAGAGGACGCTCACGGCGGAGGAGCACATGCAGGTCATCCGCGCCTGCGGATACGCCCCTGTCCGCGGTGGCACCACGCAGCAGACATACAGGTGGTTTCAGGATGTCCGCAACGGGGTGCTGCCTGTAGCGCGGGCGTACGCGGAGGAGCTGAGGGCGAGGGTGTCCGGGTTCGGGGACGGGGTCCGGGTGCTGGAGGAGCAGAGGACGCTCACGGCGGAGGAGCACATGCAGGTCATCCGCGCCTGCGGATACGCCCTTGTCCGCGGTGGCACCACGCAGCAGACCTATGAATGGCTCTGCAACGTCAGAACCGGAGTGTCGCCCGCCTCACGTGCGTACATCGAGGAACTGGCACACCACACGGACGGCTTCGGTGATGCCGCTCGTCCGCTGGAGGAGCAGAGGATTCTTACGGCGGAGGAGCACATGCAGGTCATCCGCGCCTGCGGATACGCCCTTGTCCGCGGTGGCACCACGCAGCAGACCTACAAGTGGTTCCATAACGTCACGAACGGCAGAAGCCAGATCTCGCAGGTCTATCTCCAGGAGATCGAAGAGGCGCAGGGGAAGAGGATTCCTCGCGCTAAAGTGATCGAAGAGAAGCGGTCACTCAATCAGGCCGATCACATGAAGATTCTCCGGAGCAGGAGCTTCCGTGTTTCTCCTCGGGGGACCACGGAGCGGACCTACGCGTGGCTTGCGAAGGCGTTGGCAGGAGAGGTGAAGAATCTCAGGGCCACGTATGCGGCGGAGATCGCCGCCGCGACTGTCGAGAATGCAGGTACCAGATGACAGGCCGTCGATAGGCACAGCACCGTGACGGCCGTACTGCCGAGACGGCCGTCACCGGTGGCCGGACCGGAGGCGGGGCGATGTCCCACTTCGCGGTGAAGCACCCGTGCTTGGCCGACGGAAGCAAAAGACCGACTGACAGCCGCTGGCCAAGACAATGGTCCGCAAGGCCATAGCCGACCGGATCGGGCTGGGCCTGGGACCGTGGATGCCACCTACGGCTTCAGCAGGGGCTGGGTTTGAACCGTTCCGGGTTCGGTAGAGGGCGCTGATCCTTGGAAGGATGCGTCCATGCCTGCCCAGCGGAAGTACCCACCGGAGCTGATCGAGCGAGCGGTGCGGATGGTCGCAGACAAGCAACGCGAGACCCCGGGACGGCCAGGGGTCATCCGTGAGGTCGGTGATCTGCTCGGCATTCATCCCGAAGCCTTGCGGCACTGGGTGAAGAAGCACGATGCCCGGGCGGCCCCGCAGGCTGCTGCCGCCCGGGACGAGTCCGCGCGGATCCGGCAGCTGGAAGAGGAGAACGCCGAGCTGCGGCGGGCGAACGAGATCCTCAAGGCCGCGGCTGCTTTTTTCGCAGCGGAACTCGCCCCCCGACCGCCGCGCTGATCCGCTTCATCGACGCCCATCGTGACCGGTTCGGCGTCGAACCGATCTGCCGCACCCTGGCCATCGCCGCCTCCTGGCTTCTGCGGACGCGGGCCCGGAACGTTGGCGGTTTCGGTGCAGGGCCGTCAGGGCGGGGTAGGCGGCGGAGATGGGCATGGTGATCTGTCCGGGGTGGGCTGGCCCCGGGTGGGGTGGGCGGACATGTTGCGTGTCATCCGGGTGCGGTGGAGGCCCGGGCGGGGACGCCCGTGCGGTCGGCCAGGTACTGGACGGCCGTGCTGCGGTCCGGGCAGTGGGCGTGCAACTCGTCCCACACGCAGATCGGTGCGTAGGCGCCGGGCTGGTGGCAGCAGTGGTGGATGCGGATGGTCATGGCCGTCTCTCCTCGGGGCAGGTGGCCGGCGCGGTGTTCGCCAGCCGGTGGTGCCACGTTGCGGGAGGCGGACCACTACTTGGTGAGTGTGGGGCCGTTGGGGCCGTAGTCGAAGCGGTAGGTGGGGATTTTGGGTGGGGTGCCGGCGCTGGGGAAGCCTTGGGTGTGGTTGTCGAGGGTGGTGGTGCCGTGTTTTCCGTCGGCGATCCAGTCGAGCTGGATGGTGTAGCGGCAGTCCTGGCCCTGTGCGCAGCCTTTGGCGACGCGGAGGTCGAAGACCTCCGGGTCGGAGGGGCCGACCTGGTAGGGGAAGGTGACGGCATCCTTGACGACTTCGCCGGTGGTGTCGTCTGTTTCGGGGCGTGCTTTCCAGGTGGTGGTGGGGTGGGAGAGATCGAGGTCGAAGTGGCGTTCGTCGACTCCGCCGCCGCATTGCCCGTAGCCGACGAGAATGCCCCGGCTGGGTGGGTCGCTGCGTTTGGTGACGGTGAGCCGCATGCGGGTGACGATGACTTTCTGCGGGGTGCGGCCCTGCAGGGTGATCTCCACGGTGGTGCCGCGGACGACGCCGGCGTCCGTCGCCTGGCCGCCCTTGACCTGTTCGAGGTAGGCGTCAGGGGTGCCGTCGAAGTACACGGCTCCACACACCGGCGCGACAGTGCTGGCCTGGATGGCGATCGGGGGCTTGCCGCTCCACTGGTCGGACTGACCGGCGGCCTTGTTAGCTGGGCCGGATCCTGCCTGCGAAGCCGTCGGTCCACCCGCAGAAGATTGTGACCCGTCCGCCCGTCCGTCTCCGCCGTCCGACCGGTCGAACGGGTTGAAGAGCGCGAGGCCCCCGCCGGCGAGGGCTACCACGCTCACCGACACCACAGCGATGCGGGCCCTCCGCGAGAGGGCCGACCACCACGAGGCGCCCGCCGTCTGCCGCGACGGTCCCGCCTCGCCGGGCACAGCCGCTAGGGGGGCTGCGCCCGTGGCTGAGACGGAGTCGGCCGCCACCACCGGCGCACTGGCCGGGGCGGCGGCGGTAGCGGTGGCGCGGTGTTTCCGGGCCTCGGCATCCAGGCGGTTACTGGCCTTTGCGTACTCTCGGCCGGCTTCGGCCGCAGCGTCTTCCCCGCCCAGTGCGCGGGCGATAGCGATCACGGTCTGGGACTGCGGCATGTTCTTGCCGTTGAGGGCGTTGGACACCGTGCTTATCACCAGCGAGGACGTCGGGTCGTGGGCACGGACTCTCTCCACGATCGCCGCCAGGGTTAGCCGGCCGTTCTCGTTGCGCAGCTGCTGAAGCCAGGCCGCGAGTTCGGCCACCGGATCCCCGTGTTCGCTCACCGCTCAGACCCCCGTCCGCCCTGATCGCCGACGGTCAGCGTAGCGGCGCGGACTGCGGCTCAACAGCCCCTTCCCTGCGCGCTGTTCACCATTTTTCGATGGTCTTTCAAGACGTTCGGTTTTATGGAAAAAGCCTGGTCAGCGGACTGCACTGAGGTCATCCCCTTCCACCGCGGCGCCGGGCTTCGACCTGGGCTGCTCCCTTGCACGGAGGACCTCATGCCCGCACACATCCCGGCCGACAACGCAGACGCCTGGCTCCAGACCATCAACCCCCACGACGCCCTGCGCGTCATCGCCGCCTGGGACCGGCTGCGCTACCACGCCCCCGACCCCACCCACCTCTCTCCCTCCCTGCACGCCCTGACCCGCATCCCGGTCCAGCGGATCTACGACCTTCAGTCCGTCCGCAACACCTGCGCCCACCCCCTGCGCCGGCCCCTCACCCAGAAGGACCTCGTCCGCGTCCTGGCTACCGCCCGCGCCCTCCGAGCCCGCCTGTGAACCCATCCCACACCGGCCCGCCGGGTACACGAACGGCGTACCCGGCCGCGGCAAGCCTCCATCGGGAGGCCAAGCCAGTAGCGGTCCTCCTGACCTCCGGAGGACCGCGCACGGTCTGACGTGGCAAGTGGGTGCGCACCGCGCCCGGGTTCACCTCACTCGGGAATGCCCGCCCACCCACCCGCGTTACAGACATCAGTGGTTGTGGAGGGGACAGTGTCCCCGGGCCTCACCTGTTGCCCATGAGGATGATCGTTCGGCTGATGTCTCATGGGGCTTTTCGCCGCGTAGGCGACCGCCCTTCACGACCACACACACGTCGACGGCCCGCCCCAGCGATCTCACGGGGCGGGCCGTCGACGTGTGTTCTAGGACCAGCGCATGCCGAGCTGGTCGAGTTCGGCGCGGCGTTGTGCGCTGAGCTTGGCGGCCCTGCGTCGGGTGTTGTCGAGCCAGGCACCGAGTTTCACGGCCGTCTGCTCGCCCTCGTCGCCGTTCCCGGTGATCTCGACGTGCTGCCGTGGTACTTGGAGGTGTCCCTCGCGGGCGTGGAATTGGCGGGCGGCGGCCAGGTTCGCCTCCCACCGCGCATCCCGCGACCGGCCGGCGCCCGGCGCCGGCTCGCCCTCCGCCAGGGGCTCGATTCCGACGGTCTCCAGGAGCCACTGCTGTGCGGGCGTGAGCTTGTCCCACATGGTCCGCTGTCCGGCCGCCCACGCGCCCAGGTCCTCGCCCTGGACGATGAGTTCGCCCGGCCCGGCCGGGAGTGTGCCGCCTGCTTTCATGTGGGCGAGGGTGAGCCGGTAGGCGCGTTGCCATCCGATCTCCCATGCGGTCGGGCACCATCCGGGGTCGATGTCGGCCAGGGCGTCCACACGGGCCTGCGCGAGTTCTCCGGCGTGGGAGATGCCCGTTTCCCCGTTCGCGCGGCGTTCGGCGTTCTCAGCGGTCCTGCGGGCCGCCGCGCGCTGGTTCTTCAGCCATACCCCGATGGGGAAGCCGTCCCCGCCCCAGACCGCGGTGGTGGGCGGGAGGAGGTGTGAGTGTGCTTCGGCGTAGGCGCGGGCGACGGCGAGGCCGGCCTCCCACGCGGACGCCTGCACGGACCACACCATCCCGAGCGTCTCCAGCTGCTCCACGCGGGACGCCTCCAGGGTTCCGGCCGCGTAGTACCGGCGCTGGTCCGCGATCCAGACCCCCAGCGGATGGGAGCCGGCCGACCCCCAGTCCTTGGGCGACACGTACATGTACGGGACCCGCAGCTCGGTGTTGCCGGTCTCGCGCAGCCACCGGGTGGCGACCTCGATGCCGCGCCGCCAGTACGCCTTCTCGGGGTCGATGACCCGCAGCCGGACGAAATGTGCGAGGGCGGCCGGGTCGCGTTCCTCGCTGAACCGGAGCACGCCGGCCGCCGCAGCGCTGACCCGTACGACGTCCTCCAGGTCGTCGTCCTGGTCCTCGCCGTCGTCCTGGTCGCGGTCGTCGTCTGCGTCCGGCGCGGGGCGGGCGTTGCGCAGGCGCGGGTCGGCGAGTGCCTCGATCGTGTCCGTGTCGTGGGCCTGCAGGGCGCCCAGGATCTTGGCGAGGGTGCCGTAGGCGTCGGAGGTGAGCAGCTCGTTGGCGTCTTCGTCCTGGCCGAGGAACACCGGGACGATCAGGGTGGCGAGCTTTCCGACGCCGGGTCGCATGCGCAGGGCGCGGCCGACCATCTGCACGATGTCGACCATGGAGCCGCGGGCGTCCGCGAAGAGCACCGCGTCGCACTCCGCCGTGTCGACACCCTCGCCCAGCACCCGCACCGAGGACAGCACCCGCAGTTCGGCGCGCACGTCCCCACCGTCGCCGTCCGGGCCCGGTCCGGTGAGGTAGTCGGAGGCGAACTCTTCGAGGACGGCCCGGCGGTGGGCGGGGGCGTGCTCCCCGTACAGCCACGCCGACCACACTTGCCCGGCGGGCGGGAACGTTGCGGGGTCGTCCTCGGCGAGGCGTGCCGCCGTCGCCGGCACCGCGGCCGCCATGGCTTCTGCCTCGCCGACCCGGCTGTGGAAGGACAGCACGCGCCGGAAGCGTTCTTCCACGGCCGCGCGCATGAGCCCGGTCTGCACGGCCGCGAGGCGGGCCCCGCGCACCGCGTCGGAACCGGTCGCCTCCGTCGTGAGGGCGGCGTAGAGGCCGGGGTCGCGGATGTCCAGGCACAGCACCTGGTACGGCGCCACCAGGCCGAGCCGGATCGCTTCGGACAGCTTCAGCTTGTACGCCACCGGACCGAAGATCTCGGAGTCCTCATCCATGGACGCCACCAGCCGCGGCCGGTCGCCATCGGCCTCCCACACGCGGGCGGTGGCGGTCATGTAGAGCCGCCGGACGGCAGGGATCTGTGTCTGGTCGTGGACGGCTGCCCACGGCTTCATTCCGTCGCCACTGACCCGGTGCGCCTCATCAATGATCATCAGGTCCCACACCCTGAGCCCGGCGGCATGCGCGCGCTGGAGGGTGCCCATGCCGATGGACGCGTACGTCGCGAACACCGTCACGGTCTCGTCGCCGCCGGTCCAGGCGATCAGTTCGTCCGGGTCGGTCGTGCAGGGCAGGCCCTGGCTGTCCGCGCCGCGCAGCGAGCAGACCCCGATCATCGCTCCGTGCCGGCCGCCCGCCCGCCAGGCGGCGGCCATCTGCAACAGCAAGTCCAGGGTGGGAATCAGGACCAGGACCCGGCGGGCGGACAGACGGCCGGCTGCCGCTACGCCGATCAGGGTCTTCCCGGAGCCGGTCGCGGCGATGACCTGCGTGCGCAGCCCCTCCGGCGGAACGCCCTGACCGGGCTGCTTGGACAGGTGGTGGAGCACTCCGTCGACGGCCTCGACTTGATGGGGGCGCAGCGTGACGGTCACGATGGGGGTCCTCCTGGTCTGTGAACGCTCTGGTGACTGGGTGGGAAGGGCGGCCGTACGCCGGGAAGTGGACGGCCGCCCTGCTGCGTGCAGGGCAGGGTGCGGCAGGACTCAGGCGTCCGAGGACGTCGTGAAGCGCCCGCCCTCACTCCTGGCGGCCCCGTGACGGCCGCGCCCGGGGCGCGCCTCATGGGCCGCGCGGACCTGCGCAGCGAGGTACAACGACTCGCCGCTGCGGCCGGGTTCGCGACTGGTGGCGGCGATGCCCCAGCGCGAGAGCTGCTTGCGGGCCGAACCGGTCGCCGACGCCCCCGTGAACCCCAGGTAGGCGGCCACCACGGACACGGACCACAACTCCTCTGCGGACGTGGGAGAAGGCGGAGGGTCTGCGGTCATCAGGCAGCGCCTTTCAGGAAGTCGACGGACACCCCATGATGCCTCACAGCGAGACATCATGGAGATGTTTCCAGAAGACTCGCACCCGCCCGAACGTTAAGACCTGCCATTCTCAGTCCGCGGGCCGCTAGCCTCGGCGCCCAGCCCCTACGTCGCCGTATCCCCACTGCAGACCGCCCCAGTGCCACCCTGGCCGTCCGTAGAGGCCCAGCGAGGGCCGGGGCCAGGGCGAATGATCGTCGCCCCGGTGCAAGGGCTGTGGTGGGCGATGTCGTGCACGCCTCGGTCAAGGGGGCAGGTGATGGACCCTCTTGCCCAGGGACGAGTAGCCGGTTAGACAGTACGCATCAACTCGTTGGGGGCGAGCATGACAAAAAGGCAACGGAAAGCCGAGGAACAAGCAAAGAAAGACGTCCTGTACGCAAAATTGCTTAGTTCGGCTAGAGGAAGAGAATCGGTAGCCTATCGCAGGTCTGTTGAGAGAGCGACAGCTAAAATCTACAGAGAAGGCGATCCGTACCGCACGCTAAATCCCATATTGATTTGTGCGGCAGTTCTCATTGGTACGTGGCTCGGTTTGTGGCAAGTCGCCGGGGACTCGGCGAAGTACAGCGAAAACCTTAGGCATGTCCTGAGTCTGACGGCATGGACAGCGGTCGATACTGCAGGATTTTCCGCTTTCATTGTCCCCGCGTTGAATCGACAGTTCGGAAAACCGCTGATCGTTGGACTTTCTGTATGGCTGGCGGCGCGCGGACTGCACTTTTTGATCGAGGGGTCGGTTTCGGACGCCAACACCTGGTACATCGCAGCGACCATTGTAGTGGTCGCATTAAGACATCGAGCTCCGACATGGTTCGAACTCTGGGTGACCAGATTAGCTGAGAGCGATTCGCATCCTTTGGACCGCGCAGGACTGGAAATGCTTGAATTCGCCTCCGTCCTCCACGAAGAACGCAAGTCCTGGCCGGATGATTCTCGGTGTCGTAGTTGGTGCAGGGCGCACAGAAAGCTGCGACGCCGAGTATCGAAGTATTTTTCCCTCACAACAAGAGCAACAACCCGAGACCTTCGTGCCGAATTTCGCGACCAAGGGCGACGGCTGGCAGTAGTGCTAAGCGAAAACGAGGTACGACTCGTCGCAGCTGGATCCGTGCACGACGTGCAGGGTGTAATCGATTCGCTAGTAGACGCCAGTGCTGCACTCCTCAGGAACGACCGCGCCCATTTGCTGCGTGATGCACCTCCCCCCACACCCCAAGCCAAGCGAATCAAGGAAATATTCACGCAGAGAATTATTCCGGGAGTGCTACTGATTGCTGCCGCTTTCTCCATTTCACGGGCGCCTGGTCTCGCCGATTACGACACGCATCCTGTGCAACTAGCCCTCGCTGCCGCAGGGATTCTCCAAATAATCACCACGAATAAGGACGTAGCTGGCAGAATAAATGAAAACTTTGGGAAGGCGGTCTGGAAAGAACCTAACTCAGATAGCGGAGATGATTCCTGACCACGATTTTGGTGTGCGGACCTCGCCCGCCGCTACACCGACCTCCGCGCCGCCCCCAACACCCCGCCCCTCCGTCCAGGCCGCCCGCGCTGGCGGCCCCGCCGCACCCTGCCCGCAGCCCAACAAGCCCGCCGCAACGCCCTGAAATCCACCGCACACGCCGCCGGATACGACTCCATGACCGCAGCGATCGACGAGACCCGACACCTGCCCGTCCCCACCGCAGCAGCCCAGATCGACATCAGCACTAACAACCCCTAACGAAATGAGTGTTGGAGAACGGTAGGCTCGGTGGCCATGAGTCAGAGCGGTTCGCAAGCGGCGGCATTCTTCCGAGACGTCCGCCAGAGCAGCGTGGTCTGGCTTGTCCGGGATGACAACGGAAGCCCGACACACCTCTCTGCGGACGGCACGCGAAGTCTTCCCTTCTGGTCGACCTCACCGCGCGCCCAGAGGGCAGCAAAGATCTGGGGGCATGGACTCCTCGTTGAGTCCATGCCCTTGCACACCTGGTGCGATCGCGTACTGCCCGATGCCGCCCGGGACGGACTCGTGATCGGCATCAACTGGAGCGGGGCGCGCCTGGTCGGCTGGAGCTTCACCCCCAACGAAGTTCTCAACCGGCTGTCGGCGGCTCACACAATGACCTGAGTTGTCGGTGGGTGATCAGGCAGCAGGCGAGTTTGAGGAATGCTTCGTGGATGTCGGCTCGCCGTTCCCAGCGGATGCGCAGGCGACGGAAGCCATGCAGCCAGGCAAAACTCCTTTCCACGACCCAGCGGTAGGTGCCCAGTCCGGTGCCGTGCACGGTGCCGCGGCGGGCGATCGCGGGCACGATGCCGCGGGCGCGGACCTGGTCGCGGTAGATGTCGTGGTCGTACCCGCGGTCGGCGAACAGCGAGTCCGGCTTCCGGCGAGGATGACCGACCCGGCCGCGGACCGGCGGGATCGCGTCGAGCAGGGGCAGAAGCTGGGTGACGTCGTTGCGGTTGCCGCCGGTCAGCAGGACCGCGAGCGGGGTGCCGTGTCCGTCGGTGATCAAGTGATGCTTGGAGCCGGCCCGTCCCCGGTCGACCGGCGACGGGCCCGTGTGCTGCCCCCTTTTAGCGTCCTGACGTGCGAGGAGTCGACCACGCAGCGGGACCAGTCCAGACGCGCGGCCGCGTTCAGTTCGGCCAGCAGGACCTCGTGCAACCGCTGCCAGACGCCGGCCTCGTTCCAGTCCCGCAGCCTGCGCCAGCACGTCATGCCCGATCCGAAGCCGAGGCCCCTGGGCAGGTACTCCCACTGGATCCCGGTGTGCAGCACGTACAGAATCCCGCAGAGCACCTCCCTGTCCGGCAACGGCTTGCGGCCGGGGTACCGGAACCTGCGCTCACGCTGCGGCAGCAGCGGCTCCAGACGGTCCCACAGTTCATCCGACACGATCCACGGCGACGTCCCCACACCGGACCGAACGCTCAACTCCCGTCCCGGACACGGCAGGCAGAACTGATCCACCTCATTGTGTTAGCCGCTGTTAGCCCGTTTCCACGACCGCGTCCGGCGTTCTGCCCTGCTGGCCCTGATTGGCGCGCTGGATGCACATACGGGTGAAGGCGAAGACCTCGTCGACGTGATC
>NZ_JBIAYD010000031.1:0-38491 GCF_042897315.1 Streptomyces sp. NPDC001068
AAAACGCTCGACTGGGAAACCCCAGCCGAGCGTCTCGCTAGGCTCCTGGCCACAGCCAGTTGACCACCGTGTTGCAACGACCCCTGGAATTCGCCGTGTCGACGGGGGCACCGAGACCGGGCAGCGGGCCCGCGCCGGTGTAGCCGCGGGCGACCTCCCGGTCGGGGGTGTCGGTGACGCTCTGCGCCTGCGCCTCGGCGCGCCCCTCGATCAGGGCTCCCAACGCGGCCGTCAGCACGGGGTCGTGGCAGCCGTCGTAGGCCCAGCGGGTGCCGAGCACGCCGTGCTCCATGGTGCCGAGGAGCGCGTGCCCGGCGCCGTCGAGCGGGGCGCCGCGGTAGGTGAGCGGTACGAGGTACGCGTCCGAGCCCTCGGTGACGACCATGAACTCGATCCCCACCTCGCCCTCCGGGTCGTCGAGCCGGAACCCGCCTGCCTTCACCGGCTCCGGTGCGGCGGGGCCGCGGTACCACGGGCGGGTGGGGAGCCAGTCGGCGATGAGTTCGACCTTGGTGGGCTCGAGGGTGGTCTGGTGGATGAGTGCCATGGGGGAGATTCTCCGGCGGGGGGCGGGCGTGCCGCCAGGGGCTCCGCACTGCCCCGATATGGGACGAAGTGCAAAAAATATCCGATAAGGGGTGTTCTATTCGCCTTCGCGCGTTCTATCCTGAAAGCCGCCTACGAGGCGAGTGAGGGAGTCCGAGCGGAGTAGCCGACTCTGGCGTGACGCAGATGCACCAAGCATCCGCCGGTGCCGACGTCGACGGTCGGGCTGAGAGGTCGGAGGGCAGCAGTAGGGCCTGACGGCGACCCCCAGTCACCTGATCCGGACCATGCCGGCGAAGGGAACCCGTCTCGTAGGTCTTCTCGTGCCTCCCGCGGCTTCCCCGCGGCGTCGTTCCCGCGGCTTCTTCCCTACGGCTTCTTCCCGGCGGCTTCCGCCTCCGGCTCCGTCAGGTCGATCAGCCGGCAGACCGTCTCGATGTCGATCTTCACCTGGGCGATGGAGGCGCGGCCCGAGAGCCAGGTGATCAGCGCCGAGTGCCAGGTGTGCTCGATGACGCGGACGGCGGACAGCTGGGCGGGGGTGGGGTCGGTGAGACCCATGGCGTCCAGGACGATCGCTGTCGTCTGCCGGGACACCTGGTCGACCTCGGGGGAGACGCTGCGGTCGGCGAAGGTGAGGGCGCGGACCATCGCGTCGGCCAGGTGCGGCTCCCGCTGCAGGGCGCGGAAGGCCCGCATCAGGGTCTCGGCGACCCGCGCGGACGCCGTCTCGCCGGCCGGCGGCTTCTTGCGCAGCGTCCCGTGCATGTGCTCCAGCTGGTCCTGCATGGTCGCGACCAGCAGGTGGACCTTGGAGGGGAAGTAGCGGTAGAGCGTACCCAGGGCCACCTGGGAGGACTCGGCCACCTCGCGCATCTGCACCGCGTCGAAACCGCCCCTGCTGGCCAGCTGGGCGCTCGCGCGCAGGATCCGGCGGCGCCGCGCCTCCTGCCGCTCGGTGAGCGGCGCGGTGGCCGATCCGGCGCCGATGTCCACCTTGGCTTCCGCAGGCATGGGTCCCGTCCGTGACAGTCGGTGAGGGCAGTGCTCAGGCCGAGTGATCAGACAGCATGGCAGGGGTCGCGTCGTGGCGCGAATCACCTGATCCACTGCTCACTCCGCCCCTACCTGCCGGTAGATTCGGAGCCTCCTGAACGATCAAGTCTGAAACTTGTTCTAGATTAGCGTCCCGGCGTAACCTCGCGGGAAAGTGCAGGGAGAAGGGGGCCCAGAGTGACCGCTGAGGCCAGGCGGACGGGTACCGACGAGGAACCCGCCGCCGACGGCGAGCGACCGCTCGGCATCGCGCTCCTCACCTACAAAGGGAACCCGTTCTGCGGCGGCCAGGGCGTCTACGTCCGGCACCTCTCCCGCGAACTGGCCCGGCTCGGTCACCGGGTCGAGGTGATCGGATCACAGCCGTACCCCGTCCTGGACGAGGGCTATCCCGCGCTCACCCTCACCGAGCTGCCCAGCCTCGATCTCTACCGGTCCCCGGACCCCTTCCGGACCCCCGGGCGGGACGAGTACCGCGACTGGGTCGACGCGCTCGAAGTGGCCACGATGTGGACCGGCGGCTTCCCCGAACCGCTTACCTTCTCCCTCCGCGCCCGGCGTCATCTGCGCGCCCGCGCCGGGGAGTTCGACGTCGTCCACGACAACCAGACTCTCGGCTACGGCCTGTTGGGAGACGTCGGCGCGCCGCTCGTCACCACCATCCACCACCCCATCACCGTCGACCGGCAGTTGGAGCTGGACGCGGCCGAGGGGCGGTGGCGGCGGTACTCGGTGCGACGCTGGTACGCCTTCACCCGGATGCAGAAGCGGGTCGCCCGCCGGCTGCCCTCGGTGCTCACCGTGTCGGGTACCTCCCGCCAGGAGATCGTCGACCACCTCGGGGTCCGCGACGACCGGGTGCACGTCGTCCACATCGGCGCCGACACCGACCTGTTCGCGCCGAATCCGGCCGTGCCCCAGGTACCCGGCCGCATCGTCACCACCTCCAGCGCGGACGTACCCCTCAAGGGGCTGGTCTTCCTCGTCGAGGCGCTCGCGAAGGTACGGACCGAGCACCCCGCCGCGCACCTCGTCGTCGTCGGCAAGCGCCCCACCGAAGGGCCCGTCGCGCAGGCCCTGGAGCGGTACGGCCTCGGCGGCGCCGTCGAGTTCGTGAAGGGCATCTCCGACGCCGAACTCGTCGACCTGGTCCGTTCGGCCGAGGTCGCGTGCGTACCGTCGCTCTACGAGGGCTTCTCGCTGCCCGCCGCCGAGGCGATGGCGACCGGCACGCCGCTGCTCGCGACGACGGGCGGCGCCATCCCGGAGGTCGCCGGACGGGACGGGGAGACCTGCCTGGCCGTACCGCCGGGGGACGCCGGTGCGCTGGCCGCCGGGCTCAACCGGCTCCTCGGCGACCCGGAGCTGCGTGCGCGGCTCGGCCGGGCCGGCCGTGAGCGGGTGCTGAGGCACTTCACCTGGGCCCGCGCCGCGGAGGGCACGGTGGCCCGCTACCGCGAGGCGATCGCCACCGCGAAGCCCCGGACCGGTCCCCGGCGGACGGCCGCCACGGCCGCCACGGCCGTGCAGGCCGCCACGGCCGTGCAGACCGGCACGTCCGCGACGGCCGTTCGCCCCGGCACCGCGGTCGCCGAGCGTCCCGTCGCGTCGCAGGGCCCGGAGGCCGGTTCCCCAGACTTTGTCTCCTCAGAGGTTGTCAATTCCGAAGGCAGGGCCACGTGCTGACCGTCGACTTCTCCCGGTTCCCGCTCGCCCCGGGCGACCGCGTCCTGGACCTCGGATGCGGGGCGGGCCGCCACGCCTTCGAGTGCTACCGGCGCGGCGCCCAGGTCGTGGCGCTGGACCAGAACGCCGAGGAGATCCGCGAGGTCGCCAAGTGGTTCGCGGCGATGAAGGAGGCCGGCGAGGCGCCGGCCGGCGCGACCGCCACCGCGATGGAGGGCGACGCACTCGCGCTGCCCTTCCCCGACGAGTCCTTCGACGTGGTCATCATCTCCGAGGTCATGGAGCACATCCCCGACGACAAGGGCGTGCTCGCCGAGATGGTGCGGGTGCTCAGGCCCGGCGGGCGGATAGCCGTCACCGTGCCGCGCTACGGTCCCGAGAAGGTCTGCTGGACGCTCTCGGACGCCTACCACGAGGTCGAGGGCGGGCACATCCGCATCTACAGGGCCGACGAGCTGGTCGGGAAGATCAGGGAAGCCGGTCTGCGGCCGTACGGCAGCCACCACGCGCACGCGCTGCACTCGCCGTACTGGTGGCTGAAGTGCGCGTTCGGCGTCGACAACGACAAGGCGCTGCCGGTACGGGCGTACCACAAGCTGCTCGTCTGGGACATCATGAAGAAGCCGCTGGCCACGCGCCTCGCCGAGCAGGCGCTGAACCCGGTCATGGGCAAGAGCTTCGTCGTCTACGCCACCAAGCCGCACCTGCCCGCGACCACCGGCGGGACCGCGAACGCCGGCGAGACCACCGCGGCCGGCGAGACCGCGAACGCCGGGGTGGCCGCCAAGTGACCACCCCCCGGACAGAACACCTCGTCCTGCCCGGGGTCCTCACCGCCGAGCAGGCCGCCGCGACCGTCCGCGGCATCCTCGCCGTGCAGCGTGAGGACGGCGCGATCCCGTGGTTCCGCGGGCATCACCTCGACCCCTGGGACCACACCGAGGCCGCGATGGCGCTGGACGCGGCCGGGGAGCACGCGGCCGCCGAACGGGCCTACGAATGGCTGGCCCGGCACCAGAACGAGGACGGCTCCTGGTACGCGGCCTACGCCGACGGCGCGCACGACGACGTCACCGACCGGGCCCGAGAGTCCAACTTCGTCGCCTACCTCGCCGTCGGCGTCTGGCACCACTACCTCTCCACCGGCGACGACACCTTCCTGGACCGGATGTGGCCCGCCGTGTACGCGTCCGTCGAGTGGGTGCTGCGGCTGCAGCAGCCCGGCGGTCAGATCGGCTGGCGGCGCGAGGACGACGGGACACCCACCGACGACGCGCTGCTGACCGGGAGTTCGTCGATCCACCACGCGCTGCGCTGCGCGCTCGCCATCGCCGAGCAGCGCGAGGAGCCGCAGCCGGACTGGGAGTTGGCGGTGGGCGCGCTGCGGCACGCGATACGGCGCCACCCGGAGCGGTTCCTCGACAAGGACCGTTACTCGATGGACTGGTACTACCCGGTGCTGGGCGGGGCGTTGACGGGTGCGGAGGCCGGTGCGCGGATCGAGAAGGACTGGGACCGGTTCGTCGTACCCGGGTTCGGGGTGCGGTGCGTCGTACCCAATCCGTGGGTGACGGGCGGCGAGTCGGCCGAACTAGCCCTGGCGCTGTGGGCGGTCGGGGAGTCCGACCGGGCGCTGGAGATCCTGCAGTCGATCCAGCATCTGCGGGACCCGGAGTCCGGGCTGTACTGGACCGGATACGTCTTCGACGACGACGCGGTCTGGCCGCGCGAGCTGACCACCTGGACGGCGGGCTCGCTGCTGCTGGCGGTCGCCGCGCTCGGCGGCCACGACGCCACGTGCGCGGTCTTCGGGGGCGGGCGGCTGCCCTCCGGGCTGGAGACGGACTGCTGCGCCTGAGGGGGCGGGGCGCGCCGCACGAGCGGCACAGCCCGCCCCTCGCCGGATACCGCTAGTGGCGGTGCATCCGGTTGGCGATCGCGTGGCCGATGAACAGGTAGACCACCGCCGCCAGGCCGTAACCGGCGACCACCCGGGCCCAGGTCTCGTCGAAGGTGAACAGGTCACGCGACCAGCCCGCCAGCCAGGCTGCCGCGTCGTGGATGAACTGGACCAGGCTGTTGGCCCGGTTCGCGTCCAGCAGGTACATCAGGATCCAGAGGCCCAGTATGAGGGCCATGATGTCGGCGACGACCGCGATGACCGTGCCGGCCTGGTTGTGGCCGTTCCGATAGGCAGGGGACATACGCTCCGGGTTGCCGCGGAACGGTTCTTGAAACCTGTACGGCGTGCTCCCCGAGTGGCGAGGCTCCGCCATCTGGGTGAGGCTGCCGATGGAAGCAACCGCTCGGGGAGGACATCGAGAATCACGGGAGGACCCCGTGTCCGTACCGATACGGCGCCTGGTCGTCGCGCTCACCCTCTGCTGCGCGCTGGTCGCCGGCGTGACCGCATGCAGCAGCACCCAGAGCAAGTCCACCGACACCGGCTTGGCAGCGGTGCCCGTGGCCGCAACGCCCAGTCCCAGTACGTCCGCGGAGAAACAGAAGTTCGCCAAGACGCGGTTCGTGGCGAACGCGTCCCTCGCGG
Source organism: Streptomyces sp. NPDC001068 (assembly GCF_042897315.1). Taxonomy (NCBI): domain Bacteria; kingdom Bacillati; phylum Actinomycetota; class Actinomycetes; order Kitasatosporales; family Streptomycetaceae; genus Streptomyces; species Streptomyces sp. NPDC001068. The sequence goes on from NZ_JBIAYD010000031.1 coordinate 5,837, forward strand.
CCGGTGCCACCTACCAGTGGATCGTCAAGCCCTGGAAGGCGGGTAAGTTCAAGAAGGGTGCCCACGGCCGCAGGCTGGCCCTGATCAAGGCCGCTCTCGCCGGTACCTTCGCGTACAACCGGCTCCAGGCCGCCAAGAAGAACGCCCAGGGCGACCCACTGCTGGCCAAGGCCGTCGCGCCGCTCTCGTCCGGTATCGACGCGCTGAAGGGCCTGCCGTCCAAGCTCCGCAAGGGCGACGGGAACGCGGCCAGTTCGTTCAACGACGTCATCAACAATGTGAAGGAAGCCGGGAAGAGCGCCGGCGCACCGGTCACCAACCAGGTGCCCAAGGCGTCTCAACTCACCCACTGAGCAACGCGGTTCGGGGATCCGGCGCCGGAGTGGCCGTCACGGCCGCGGTGTCCGGGTACCGTCCGCCGGGTGTTCGGCTCGTTCGCCCCGTGTTCGCACGGAGTTGACGCTTCCGGCGGTGACTGTTCGAGACGGTCCCCGATGATCCTGCCCCCGGAGAGGCAGGAGTGCAGGTGTCCGACTCCAGACCCGCCACCGCCGACGAGCCCCGGCTCGGCCTCGGCCGAAGACCCCGGCGCCGTTTCCCCCGCCGCGTCCTGCTCACCCTTCCACTGGCCCTCGCCGGCCCCGAACTCGCCGACATGCAGCCGCTGCTGGACGAACTGGCGGCCGACACCGGGGTCCGCCTGGACATGTCCTACGAGGCCACCGCCGACCCGGGCACGCAGGCCGGGAGAACGTCGTACGACCTCGCCTGGCCGGTCTCCGACCGGTCCTTCCTGCTCCGGCTGCAGGCGTCCGGGAAGAGCGCCGCCCGGCCCGAGTCGACGTCCGTGATGCGCTCACCCGTCGTGGTCGGTGTCACCCCCGCGGTCGCCGAGCGGCTCCGTGAGGGCGTCCCTGGCGGGCGGCTGACCTGGGCGGACATCGCGGACGCGGCCGCCCGCGGGACCGTGCGGTTCGGGATGGCCGACCCCCGGCGCAGCGAGACCGGCCGGCGCCCTGGAACGGGCCGCCGACGCCACCGGGGGCCGTACGGTCGACGCCGGACTCTCCTCCCTTTCCGAGGCGTTCAAGGAGATCCGTGGCTGCCGTTGACAGCGAGTGGTGGGACGCGTGGGGGTGGCCGTGGGCCGTCCTGTGGGCGGTGACGGTACTGGCCTGGCTGGTCCTCGCCGGTTACGGCGTGCGGGAGTTCGTCCGCGGGCGGGCCCGGCGCGGGGGCGGACGCACCGTCCACGGCATGTGCTTCTACCTCCACGAGCAGCGGGTGATGGACCTCTTCCAGAGCGGCGGCTTCGCGGCCGCCCTGGAACAGGAGGTCGCCGACCGCGCCAACGTCACCACCGGGTTCGGGCTCAAGGGCCGGCTGGGCTTCGGCGACGGGGTCGCGACGCAGGACATCACCCGGGAACGGGTGACGACGTACGTCAGGCAGAACACGCCGATCACGGTGATACGGCTGCTCATGGACACCATGCGCACGGAGGACGTGGTCGTGGACGCCGACCTGCTCGTGCCCAACCGGGCGCTCCGCGAACGGCTGCGGGAGCGGCGCAGCGAGCGGGTGGCGCTCAGCGACGTCATGTCGGAGTTCGTCTGGATCACCGGCCGCTTCACCGCGGGCCGGCCGGGCGACGGCACCCTGGTGCTGCGGGCCGGCTGCGGGGCCGCCCCGGACGAGCCCGCGCACGTCCGGATGACCTGCTCGGTCCTCGAGGTGCGGGAGGAGTTCAGGGACGAGGAGTACTCCGACGGCGTCGAGTTCCAGGCCCGCTGCCTGGCCAAGGTACGCAGCTGGAACCGCCGGTCCCGCGAGCTGCCCCTGGACCCGCTCGCCGTCTTCCGCTGAAGAGGACCTGTCCCGCTAGGAGTTGAGTTCGGCGAGCACCCGCAGGGTGTGCGGGTCGGAGGTCAGTGCCAGCAGGTCGGTCACCGGGCCCTCGCGCCACGACTCCAGCCGCTCCGCGATGCGTTCGCGCGGGCCGACCAGGGAGATCTCGTCGGCGAACGCGTCCGGCACGGCCAGCACGGCCTCCTCGCGCCGCCCGGACAGGAACAGCTCCTGGATCCGCCGCGCCTCCTCCTCGTACCCCATGCGGGCCATGAGGTCGGCGTGGAAGTTGCGGGCCGCGTGCCCCATTCCGCCGATGTAGAAGCCGAGCATGGCCTTCACGGGCAGCAGCCCGGCGGCCACGTCGTCGCAGACCCTCACCTGCGCCATCGGGGCGACCAGGAAACCCTCGGGCAGCCCGGCCACCGCCGGCCCGTACACCTCGGGCCGGCTCGGCGCCCAGTACAGCGGCAGCCACCCGTCGGCGATCCGGGCCGTCTGGGCGACGTTCTTCGGCCCCTCGGCGCCGAGCAGGACCGGCAGGTCGGCCCGGAGCGGATGGGTGATCGGCTTCAGCGGCCTGCCGAGCCCGGTGGCGTCCGCCCCCCGGTACGGATGGGAGTGGAACCGCCCCGCCGACTCGACCGGCCCCTCGCGCCGCAGCACCTGCCGTACGACGTCCACGTACTCCCGGGTCGCGGTCAGCGGCGACGCCGGGAACGGGCGGCCGTACCAGCCCTCCACGACCTGCGGCCCGGACAGGCCGAGGCCCAGCATCACCCGGCCCCCCGACAGGTGGTCCAGGGTCAGGGCGTGCATCGCGGTGGTGGTCGGCGAACGGGCGGCCATCTGGGCAACTGCCGTCCCCAGCCTGATCGTCGACGTCCGCGCGGCGATCCAGGTGAGCGGGGTGAATGCGTCCGAGCCCCAGGACTCCGCCGTCCACACCGAGTGGTACCCGAGCCGCTCCGCCTCCAGCGCCAGCGGCACATGGTCCGCGGAGGGCCCGCGTCCCCAGTATCCGAGAGCCAATCCGAGCCGCATGCACGCCTCCTGACGATCCGTCAGACCATCGGTGGACGACTGTACGACAACGGCCCCCCGCCCGGAAGGGCGAGGGGCCGCGTGCGGTGTCCGGCGGATCAGCCGCGCTGGATCCCGGAGGTGTCCTGGAGTACGCCACGACGGCCGTCCTGGGTCTGCGCCACCAGGGCGCCGCCGCGCTGCTCGACGGCCAGGTACCAGGTGCCGGGCGCCAGTTCGGCGATCGGGGCGGACGAGCCGTCCTCCGCGAAGAGCGGCCGGGCCACCGGCACGGCGAACCAGAACGGCGAGAAGTCCGGGGCGGGGCCGGCCGGCTGCTGCGCGGCGGCCTGGGGCTGCTGCCCGAACGGCTGCCCGGCCTGCGGCTGGGCGCCGTAGGGCTGCCCGCCCTGCGGGGCGCCGGCACCGGGGTAGCCGTAACCGCCGGGAGGCTGGGCGCCGTAGGGCTGCGGGGCCTGCGGCTTGGGGGCCGGGACGAGCCCGGCCTGGAGGGCGGGCACCAGCGGGGTGGCGATCGCGGCGGCGGCCAGCAGCAGGGTGGCGATCAGGCCGAGGATCAGGCCCGCACCGGCGCCGATGTCCAGGCTGCTGAAGTCGTCGAACGCGCCCAGCGGGTCGATGGTCGACCAGAACGCGGTCCACACGGCGAACACCGAGAGGCCGACGCCGATCTGGCCCAGGTCGAGCCCGACGAACCTGAACGGCTGCGGCATCGCCCGGGCGAGGACGATCAGGACCGCGCCGGCGATGCCGCCGACGTACATGCTCATCACCAGGCCGAGGTTGTCCCACGCGTTAGGGGAACCGCTGCCGGACTTGTCGAACGTGTGGAGGAACGACGCGATGAACAGCAACACCGCTGCTCCGATCACCACGCCGTCGCCTCTAGTGAGGGAGCGGATATTCACTTCAGGTCCTTCGTAGGTCGTCTCGTCGGCGGAGGAGGCGTCGCGGGGGTGCCCCTCATCGTAGGAATCGCAGGAAGGACACTATCGTTCGTACGATCGGTGTGTCCGCCCGGACCTCTCCGCCGATGCCTACCCGCGCAGGAAACTCACGATTCCCTCAGAGATCCCCTGCGCCGCCTTCTGCCGCCAGGCGCCGTCCGTCAGCAGCGCCGCGTCCTTGCTGTCGCGCATGTTGCCGCACTCGATGAACACCTTGGGAACCGTCGACAGGTTGAGGCCGCCGAGGTCCTTGCGTACGTCGAGGCCGGTGCCGTCGCCGACGTAGTTGGACGGTGAACTCCCGGTCACCTTCGCGAAGTCGCTCTCGACGTGTTCACCGAGGGTGCGCGAGGGGCCGAGGATCGGGCGGGTGTCGGCGCCGCCGGCGTTCACCTCCGCGGGCAGGATGACGTGGAAGCCGCGGTCGCCCTCGGGTGCCCCGTCGGCGTGGATGGAGATCGCCGCGTCCGCGTGCGCGTCGTTCCCGATCCGCGCGCGCTCGGTCACGCACGGCCCCCAGGCGGGCTCGTCCCCGTCGTGGGTCATCTTCACGGTGGCCCCCTGCTCCTCCAGCAGGGTCCGCAGCCGGTGCGCGACGTCGAGCGTGAACTTCGCCTCGCTGTACCCGGCGTTGGTGGAGGTCCCCGTCGTGTCGCACTCCTTCCAGTTCGTCCCGATGTCCACCTGCTGGTTGATCTCGGACGTGTGCTGGAAGTTCCCCGGGTTGTGCCCCGGGTCGATGACGACGACCTTGCCCCGCAGCGGGGGCGTCGCGCTGGGGCTCGGGCTCGGTACCTTGGCGTCGTCGCCCGGCGACACGGGCGCCGACCTCGGCGTCGCCGCGTCCGCCCGGCCGGCATCGTCACCGCCGGGCTTGCCCGCTCCCTGGTACACCACCCATCCGAGCAGCGCGCCGGGCACCAGCGCGGCGAGGGCGACGGTCATGGGCGCCCGCCAGGGGCGGCGCTGCTGGGGGGGATCGAATTCAGGGCCTGAGTACGACACGTCAGCGACTCTAACCGGGCCCTCAGATCCCCGCCCCCGTTCGCCGCAGGACGCGCAGCGAGTCGTGGGCCGCGATCTCCGTGAACGCGCCCGAGCCCAGGGCGCGGAGGTAGACGCGGTACGGGGCCTGGCCGGTGAACTCGTCCTTCGGGTCCGGGAAGACGTCGTGGATCACCAGGAGGCCGCCTTGGGCCACATGGGGGGCCCAGCCCTCGTAGTCGGCGGTGGCGTGCTCGTCGGTGTGGCCGCCGTCGACGAAGACGAGGCCGAGGGGCGACTTCCAGAAGGCGGCGATCTGCGGGGACCGGCCCACCAGGGCGACCACGTGCTCCTCCAGGCCGGCCCGGTGCAGGGTGCGCCGGAACGTCGGCAGCGTGTCCATCAGCCCGAGTTCCGGGTCGACGGTCTCCGGGTCGTGGTAGTCCCAGCCCGGCTGCTGCTCCTCGCTGCCCCGGTGGTGGTCGACGGTGACGGCGGTGACCCCGGCGGCGCGGGCCGCGTCGGCCAGCAGCAGGGTGGAGCGCCCGCAGTACGTCCCGACCTCCAGGAGCGGCAGCCCCAGTGCCGCGGCCTCGACCGCGGCCGCGTACAGCGCCAGCCCCTCGTGCACGGGCATGAACCCCTTGGCCTTCTCGAAGGCGGCGAGGGTCTCGGGCTGGGGTGCGGCCACGGCCATGGGGGTCCCTTCGGTCGTACGACGTTCCGGCCACCATGCTGCCGCACCCCCTGCCGGAGCCCGGACAGGGGGTGCGGGGACGTACGACGGACCCGTCACGCGCGGTCCGTCACGAACTGCCCGTCACGAACTGCCCGTCACGAACTACCCGTCACGCGTTGACGGTCTCCCCGGGCAGCGAGAGGTCGAGGTCCACGGCCCGGTCGTCGCCCGCGTGCGACGCCGCGGAAGCCAGCGGTCCGTGCCCCGCCGCCTTCGCCGCCAGCACGTAGGCGCCCTCGGCCGGTACCGCCAGGGCGTACGTGCCGTCCTCGGCGGACAGGGTGGCGCCCGCCTGCCGGCCCCGCCGGTCGATCAGGGTGACCTTGGCGCGGGGCACCGGGGTGCCCGCGGCGTCCAGCACCCGCCCGCGGAAGCCCCGCAGCGCGGTTTCGGCGTCGGCCAGTACGGCCTCGGCCTCGACCAGTGCGGCGTCCTCCTCGCTGCTCGCGCGCAGCTGCGTGTGCTGGGCGGCCTGCGCCGCCGGCGCGCTCCGCCTCGGCAGCATCAGGGCCAGGACCAGGCCCACCGCCACCGCGCCGGTCGCGATCAGGAAGGAGACCCGGAAGCCGTGCATGGTCGGGACGGCGACGCCGCCCACGTTGTTCGCCGTGTTGGCCAGCACCATGCCGATGACGGCGCTGGACACGGAGGTGCCGATGGACCGCATCAGGGTGTTCAGGCCGTTCGCCGCGCCCGTCTCCGACGCGGGGACCGCGCCGACGATCAGGGCCGGGAGGGAGGAGTAGGCGAGGCCGATGCCCGCGCCCAGTACCACCGAGATGACCAGGCTCTGCCAGGCCGCGCTCATCAGGCCGATGCCCGCGCCGTAGCCGATGCCGATGATCAGCATGCCGAGGATGAGGGTGGTCTTGGGGCCGTACTTGGCGGACAGCCGGGCGTAGACGGGGGCGGTGAGCATCATCGTCAGGCCGAGCGGGGCGACCAGCAGGCCGGCCGTGACCATCGACTGGCCGAGGCCGTAGCCGGTGGCCTTCGGCAGCTGCAGCAGCTGGGGCAGGACCAGCGAGACGACGTAGAAGCTGACCCCGACCATGATCGAGGCGAGGTTGGTGAAGAGCACCGCCGGGCGGGCGGTGGTGCGCAGGTCGACCAGCGGGGCCTTGAGCCGCAGCTCCATCACGCCCCACAGGAGGAGGACGGCGGCGGAGGCGGCGAAGAGGCCGAGGGTGGTGCCGGAGGTCCAGCCCCAGTCGCTGCCCTTGGTGATCGGCAGGAGGAAGAGGACCAGGCCGACCGAGAGGCCGATCGCGCCCAGCACGTCGAAGGTGCCCGCGGCGCGCGCCGAGGACTCCGGTACGACGAAGAGCGTGAGGAGGATGGCGATCACACCGAGGCCGGCGGCGCCGTAGAACAGGGCGTGCCAGTCGGCGTGCTGGGCGACCAGGGCCGCGGCGGGCAGCGCGAGGCCGCCGCCGACGCCGATCGAGGAGCTCATCAGGGCCATCGCCGAGGGGAGCTTCTCGCGGGGCAGCATGTCGCGCATCAGGCCGATGCCCAGCGGGATCGCGCCCATGGCGAAGCCCTGGAGGGTGCGGCCCACGATCATCGTGAGCAGTTCGCTGGTGAGGGCGCTGATCAGGGCGCCCACCACCATCACGGAGAGGCTGAATATCAGCATCCGCCGCTTGCCGTACAGGTCGCCGAGGCGGCCCATGATCGGAGTGGCCACGGCGCCGGACAGCAGCGTCGAGGTCAGGACCCAGGTGGCGTTGCTGGGCTCGGTGTCCAGCAGCTGCGGCAGGTCCTTGATGACCGGAACGAGCAGGGTCTGCATCACCGCGACCACGATGCCCGCGAAGGCGAGGACCGGGACCACGGTCCCGCTCGCGCCCCGGGCGGGCTGGTCGGTCGTCGTGTGCGTCATTGAGTGAGGCCTCCGGGCCAGAGAGTGACGGGAAGTGCGCGGGGGGACGGCACCCCCCGTGGATAAGTGCTGGGTAAACCTCGTATGCACAGGCAACTATTCCGTTGCTTCGAGCTGCTAACGAATCCTTGACCGTCCCATGGGTTTCTGATCGACCGTCAGGCTCTGGTCAATTTGTGGAACGTGTTCTAGTCTCAAGCGCCATGAGTGCCGCCGTGAGCACAGTGAAGGCGTACGTCGCCGGGGTCGGTATGACCAGGTTCGAGAAGCCGGAGACCCGTGGATGGCAGTACTGGGACATGGTCCGCGAGGCGGGCGGCAACGCCCTCGCCGACGCCGGGATCTCCTACGGCGAGGTGGAACAGGTTCCGATCGGCTACTGCTTCCAGCCCTCCACCGCCGGCCAGCGCGCCGTCTATGAGCTGGGTCTCACCGGAGTCCCCGTCTACAACGTCAACAACAACTGCGCCACCGGCGCGACCGCCCTGATGCTGGCCCGGCAGCTGGTCGAGGGCGGGGCGGCCGACTGCGTCCTGGCCCTCGGCTTCGAGAAGATGAAACGGGGCTCGCTCGGAAGCGGGGCGGACGGCACCGACTTCGCCACCTCACCGGTCGCCCGGCACTACGGCGTCATGGCCGCCCGGCACGGCTTCGAGGCGACCCCGCCCACCGCACAGATCTTCGGCGGCGCGGCCCGCGAGCACATGGAGCGGTACGGCACCACCGAGGCGCAGCTCGCCGCCGTGGCCGCCAAGAACCACCGGCACTCCGCACACAATCCGTACGCCCAGTTCCGGGACGTGTACGAGGTGGCCGACGTGCTCGCCTCCCGCACCGTCCACCGCCCGCTCACCAGACTCCAGTGCTCGCCCACCTCCGACGGCGCGGCGGCGGCCGTGGTCGTCTCGCGGCGGTTCGCCGAACGGCGCGGGCTCACCGGCCTCGTCGAGATCGTCGCGCAGGCGATGACGACCGACACCGGGGAGTCCTTCGCCTCGGGCTCGTGCATCGACGTCGTGGGGCAGCCGATGTCACGGGCGGCCGCCCGCCAGGTGTACGACCGCTCGGGACTCGGCATCGAGGACGTCGACGTCGTGGAACTGCACGACTGCTTCTCGATCAACGAGCTGCTGACGTACGAGGCGCTCGGCATGTGCCCGGTGGGCGAGTCGGGCAAGCTCGTCGAGTCCGGGGCGACGACCTACGGCGGCCGCTGGGTGGTGAACCCCTCCGGAGGGCTCATCTCCAAGGGGCACCCGCTGGGCGCGACCGGCCTCGCGCAGACCGCCGAACTGGTGTGGCAGCTGCGCGGCACGGCGGGGAAGCGGCAGGTGCCGGGCGCGCGGGTCGGGCTCGCGCACAACATCGGCCTCGGCGGGGCGGCCGTGGTGACGCTGCTGCGCGGGGCGTCGGCGTGAGGCTGCCGCGCGGGGCGTCGGCGTGAGGCTGCCGCGCGGGGCGTAGGCGTGACGCTGCCGCGCGGGGCGTAGGCCCTGCGACCGAGGACCGGGGCCGGGGACCGGGTGGGCCGAAAAGCCGATGCAAGGACCGTAACCGGCTTGAGAGCATGACACCCATGCTCGAAGCCGCTGACACCTCACGAACGACGCGCCGCACCACGCCCCCCACCTGGCTGGTGGTGGCCCTGGCGTGCGCGGGGCAGTTCCTGGTGGTGCTCGACGTGTCCGTGGTGAACGTGGCGCTGCCGTCCATGCGCGCGGACCTCGGGCTGAGCGCGTCCGGCCTGCAGTGGGTGGTGAACGCCTACGCCATCGCCTTCGCCGGGTTCATGCTGCTCGGCGGGCGGGCCGGAGACCTCTTCGGCCGCAAGCGCATGTTCCTGGTCGGGCTCGGCCTGTTCACGCTGGCCTCGCTAGGCGGCGGCCTCGCCCAGGACGGCTGGCAGCTGCTGCTCGCCCGGGCCGTCCAGGGGCTGGGCGCGGCGGTACTGGCGCCCTCGACACTGACCCTGCTCACGGCCGCGGTGCCGGAGGGCCCGGCCCGGGCCCGGGCGATCGCCACCTGGACGGCGGTAGGTGCCGGCGGCGGCGCGGCCGGCGGGCTGGTCGGCGGAGTGCTGGTGGACGTGCTGTCCTGGCGGTGGGTACTGCTGATCAACGTGCCGGTGGGCGCGCTGGTCCTCGCCGGGGCCGGGGTGTGGCTGGCGGAGAGCCGGGCCGGGGCCGGCCGGCGGCTCGACCTGCCCGGCGCGCTGCTGGTGACGGCGGGCCTGGCGACCCTGGCCTACGGCGTCTCACAGACCGAGGCCGAGGGCTGGACGGCGGCGGCCACCCTGGTCCCGCTGGCCGCCGGGCTCGCCCTGCTCGGCCTCTTCCTGGCCGTGGAGGCCCGCACGGCGGTCCCGCTGATGCCGCTGCGCCTGCTCAGGCGGCGGAACGTGGCGTCGGCCAACGCGGCCATGCTGGTCTCCGGCTCCGCGATGTTCTGCATGTGGTACTTCATGACGCTCTACGCCCAGAACGTCCTCGGCTACTCCCCGCTGGAGGCCGGCTTCGCCCTGATACCCAGCTCGGTCGCGGTGCTCGTCGGCTCCAAGACGGCGCCCCGGCTGATGCGGCGGGCGGGCGCGCGGACGGTGGCGGTGGCCGGCACGCTGGTCGCGGCGACCGGGTTCGGCTGGCAGTCGGCCATGGGCCCGCACGGCGCCTACCTGACGGCGATCATGTTCCCCGGGATCCTGATGATGCTCGGCGCGGGCCTGGCCGCCACCCCGCTCGCCGCGCTGGCCACCTCCGGGGCGGCGCCTGCGGAGGCCGGACTGCTCTCGGGACTCATCAACACCTCCCGCACGATGGGCGGTTCGCTCGGTCTCGCGGTGATGTCGACGGTCGCGGCGGCCCGGACCGGCGCCGACGGCGGGCCCGCGGCCCTGACCGAGGGGTACGCGCTGGCCTTCCGGGGCAGCACCGGAGTGCTGCTGGCCGGGGCGGTGCTGATGCTGGTGTGGCTGCCGGGACGGGTTCCGCCGGCCTCCGCGGCGTCCGCGGGCTGAGGCGGCTTCGCCGGTGGCCCGGGGCCGAGGTGACTTCACCGGTGTCCGGGGCCGAGACGGCTTCGCCGGTGTCCGGGCAGGGGCAACGGTCCGGGCGGCTCGTGGACTCCTCTTTTACATCTAGGAGGTGCCCATGGGGGGACGGGAAAGCGCTCGGGACGAGGAGTTCCAGAGCTTCATGATCGGCCGCTGGCCGCGGCTCATGCGCACGGCATTTCTCCTCACGGGGGAGCAGCACGCCGCCGAGGACCTCGTCCAGTCGACCCTCGAACGGGTCTTCGTGGCCTGGCGGAAGGTCGGCTCGGCCGATGACCCGGAGGCCTACGTACGGCGCGTGATGATCAACGCGCACGCGCGCCGGCACAGAAGGAAGCTCAAGGAGTTCCTCGCGCCGAAGGACGACTCGGGCCTGGTGCGCGAGGTGCCCGACACGGGGGACCGGATCGCGCAGGCCGACGACCGTACGGCCCTGCTCACGGCGCTCGCCCAACTGCCCTCGCGGCAGCGGGAGGCGGTGGTGCTGCGCTACTGGGAGGACCTGACGGAGACGCAGACGGCCCAGGCCATGGGCTGCTCGGTCGGCACGGTCAAGAGCAACGCGGCCAAGGGGATCGCGAAACTCCGTGCCATACCGGGACTGGCGGGCATGGTGACACAGGGAGGGTGTGCCTGATGGGCATGAACCGGGAGAACCACGGCATGACACAGGCGGAGTCGGACATCGCCCTCCTTCTCGCGGAGGCCACGGACGGCGTCGAGATCGGCACGGCTCCCCTGCAGGCGGTGCTGCGCGGCGGCAGGCGGCGCCGGGCCCGGCGGTGGGCGGTGGCGGCCGTGGCGGTGGCGGTGCTGGGCGGGGCGGCGGGAGGCTCGCTGGCGTTCGCCGGGCTGCCGGGAGAGCACGGGGACCGGCGGGCGGACGTGGCCGGGACGCCCAGCTCGCCCGAGGCCCGGCATGTGTACGAGCCGCAGGAGACCGAGCTGTCCACGGGGACGTACCAGGGCAAGCCGTGGTCCGTGACCGTGGAGGTCTGGGGAGCGCCGAGGAACGCGGACGAGGCCGCGCGGCAGTTCGACCTGATGGTGGAGGAAGGTCGCCATCCCACTGTGAAGCTCCCCTCCGAACTGATCGGCAGGACCTCGTTCTTCGTGCTGCGCTGGGCCGAGGGCCGGCAGCAGATGATGTCCGGCAGCTGGACGAAGCCGGATCGCATGAGCAGCACGGACCTGGAGTCCGGCGCGGCACCGCTGGGGGCGACGGGTGCGGACCGGCTGGTGGTCGGGCAGGTGGCCAGGACCGCCCGGGAGGTCACCTGCACCTGGAAGGACGGCAGAACGACCCTCGTCCGCAGCGGCCCCGTGCAGTACCACCACAATGTGCCGGATCCCGCCATCGTGCCGGTGGCCGGTTACCCGGCGGCGAACTGGTTCGTGTGCGTGGCCCCGGAGGGGACCAGCTATCTGACGGCGGAGGTGACGAAGTAGCGCGGCGCGTGACGGGAGGTCAGAGCCAGCCCTGCTGCCGGGCCTCCCGTACCGCCTCCGTGCGGTTTCGGGTACCGGTCTTGCCGATCGCGGCGGACAGGTAGTTGCGGACCGTCGACTCCGACAGATGCAGCTTCGCCGCGACGTCGGCGACGGTCGCGCCGTCCACCGACGCCTTCAGCACATCGCACTCGCGGGCGGTGAGCGGATTGGGCCCGGCGCTGAGCGCGGCCGCCGCGAGCGCCGGGTCGACCACGGTCTCCCCGGTGAGCACCTGCCGGATCGCCCGGGCCAGGTCCTCGACGGGGCCGTCTTTGACGAGGAAGCCGGCGGCCCCGGCCTCCATGGCCCGGCGCAGGTAGCCGGGCCGCCCGAAGGTGGTCAGGATCAGCACCCGGCAGTCGGGCGCCTGGTCGCGCAGCTCGGCCGCCGCGTCCAGGCCGCTGATGCCCGGCAGTTCGATGTCGAGGAGGGCCACGTCCGGCCGGTGGTTCAGCGCCGCGTCCACGATCGCGTCGCCCGCCGCGACCTGGGCGACGACCTCGATGTCCGGCTCCATCCCGAGGAGCAGGGCGAGGGCCCCGCGCATCATGCCCTGGTCCTCGGCGAGCAGCACCCTGATCGACTTGGCGGGCCGGTGGTCCCGGGGCATCTCGTTCGCAGGCTCGTACACGGCCCAAGCCTAGTGCTGTGACCGGAAGGGTTTGCCGGAAAACTCGCGGCGTCCGGTGCGGTGCGTCGAGAGGCGGAGCATCGCCCGCGTACCTGACGTACCCGGGCGGTGCGACGGCGCGGCGAGGTGCCGTGCCGGGCGTCGCGAGCCGGTGAACCCTTTCCGGTCGCGGCACCAGCCGTGGGCCCGGCGGCCGGAGAGTTCTCCGTTCCGTGCCGCGGGGCCCGGGCGGTGACCGGCCGCGGTCGAAGGACCGCCCCTCCGAGCGCTGACGGTACGGCCGTTGATGAGTCCGCCGGTCAGCCCGTCGGTCAGCCCGTCGGTCAGCCCGTCGGTCAGTCCGTCGGTCGGTCCGTCCCGGGCGCGGCCGGCGCGGGCGCCGGCGTCACCGTCATGGCGGTCAGCAGCTCCAGCGACTCGGTGGGGAGCTCCGCGGTGACCGTGAAACCGCCGCGCGGGGACGGGCCGGCCTCCAGGGAGCCGCCCGCCGCCGCGAGGCGTTCGGTCAGCCCCTTCAGCCCGGTGCCGCCGACGCCCTCCCGGCGGGGCTCGGCGGCGCGCGCGCCGGTGCCGTCGTCGCCGACCGTGAGCCGGACCCGCTCGGCGCCGCTGTCGACGGTGATCTCGCAGTGAGCGGCGTCGCTGTGCCGTATCACGTTGGTGACCGCCTCGCGAACCACCCAGCCGAGCAGCGTCTCGGTCTGCGGGGCGAGCGGCGTCCCGGTCTGCCGGACGACCGGCTCGACGCCCGCCGCGGACAGGACCGAGCGGGCCCGGTCGAGTTCCGTGGCGAGGCTGCCCTCGCGGTAGCCGGTGACCGCCTCGCGGATCTCGGTGAGCGCCTGCCTGCCGACCGACTCGATGTCGGTGATCTGCGAGAGGGCCGCGTCCATGTCACGGGGGGCGAGGCGCCGGGCCGCCTCCGACTTGACGACGATCACCGAGAGGGTGTGCCCGAGCAGGTCGTGCAGGTCCCGGGAGAAGCGCAGCCGCTCCTTCTCCACCGCGCGCCGGGCCAGCTCCTCACGGGCGGCACGCAGCTCCCGCACCGCCTCGGACAGCGAGAGGATCGCGGCGGTCACCATGGTGGACAGGAAGGTGCCGTAGGCGACGTTGATCCCGTCCCAGCCCGAGCGGAACGTGGAGACGGCCGCCGCCAGGGCGGTCAGCGCGAGACCGATCCGGCCGAGGTTCGGGCCGCGCAGGCAGGCGCCGGTGGCCAGGCCGAGCAGGGGGAAGAAGTACAGCCAGCTGCCGCCGTAGCCGAGGGCGAGGCCGCAGGTGAGCAGGCTCATCAGGCCGAGCGCCACCCGAGTGGCGACGGCCTCGCGGGCCTCCTTCACGAAGGAGCGGAACACGACGTAGATGTAGAGAGAGTTGAAGGTCAGCAGGCCCAGGCCGCCGATCCAGGGGTTGGGGGTCTTGCCCTGGAGGAGGTTGGAGAAGGAGCCGAGACCCAGCAGCAGCCAGGGCAGCAGGGTGAAGCCGGTCGCCGGCGGGCCCGGGTGCTCGGACCGCCGGCCGGTACGGCGCGACTCCTTCTGCGCGGCCTTGAACTCGGCCATGTCGGCCTTCCACCGGGCCCGTCCGGTCCGCCACGCACGCAGCCGGCAGGTGATCCTTCGCGTCCAGGACATCTCGCTCGCTCCCCCGGTCATACGGTCCGCCCGGTCCGGCGGTACGCCATCACAGCGTACGAACCGAACGCGAGCAGCCAAGCGGTCAGGACGGTGACCGCGCCGAGGGCCGGGGCGTGTCCGTCGGCGACGGACGTGCCGAGCTCGGCGAAGCGGCTGGTCGGGGTGTACGCCGAGACGGCACGCAGCCAGTGCGGGAACAGGCTGATCGGGAACCACAGGCCGCCGATCACGGCGAGCCCCAGATTGCAGGCCATGTTCGCCACGCCGGTGGTCTGGGCGGTCAGGCCGTAGCCGTTGGCGAGGCCGAGCAGGGTGAAGGGGACCGAGCCCAGCCAGAGCAGCAGCGCGATGCCCGCCCACTGCCAGGCGGCCAGCCGCACGCCGTTGACCAGGCCGCCCGCCGTGAGCACCGCGACGATCGCCGGCAGCACGGTCACCGAGCCGGTCAGCGCCCGGCCGAGCACGACCTGGCGCGGGGTCATCGGTGTCACCCTCAGCTGCCGCAGCCAGCCGATCGCACGGTCCTCGGCGACCCCGCCGCCGGTGTTGAGGGCGGAGCCGACCGCGCCGTAGGCGGCCATGCCGACCATGGCCTGGGTCCGGTAGCCGCCGTCGTCGCCGCCCAGATTGGTGAAGAGCAGGTACATCATCACCGGCATGGCGATCCCGCCGATGACGAAGCCGACGTCGCGCAGGGTCCGGCGTACTTCGAGGCGCAGGTAGTCGAGCATCGGACGGTCTCCGTCTCAGAGGCGGTGCGGGCGGGGGAGGGGGCGTTCAGGGATGCCGTGGCGGTTTCGCGCGCGGGGCCGGATGTCACGCCGGCTCCCGTTCGCGCGGGGACGTCAGGGCCAGGAAGGCGTCGTCGAGGGAGGCGGGGGCGACCTCGAGGCCGCGGATGGCGTTCCGGGCGGCGAGCGCGATCACGGTCGCGTCCGAGTCGTCGGTGCGCAGCAGGGCGCGGTCGCCGCGCACTTCGAGGGAGCGCACGCCCGGCAGCAGCGCCAGTCCCTCGGTGGCGCCGCCCGCCAGGTCGAAGGAGACGAGACTGCCGCCCGCGGCCCGCCTGAGCGTCTCGCCGGTGCCGTCCGCGACGATCCGGCCGCGGTCGATGACGAGGATGCGGTCGGCGTGCGCGTCCGCCTCCTCCAGGTAGTGCGTGGAGAACAGGACGGTGTGGCCGCGCCGGGCGTACGCCCGCATCGACTGCCAGAACGCGTGCCGCGCCTCCACGTCCAGGGCGGCCGTCGGCTCGTCCAGGACGACCAGCGAAGGATTCCCGGCCAGCGCCACGGCGAACCGGACGCGTTGTGTCTGGCCGCCCGACAGGCGGTCCACCCGGCGCCCCGCCAGCTCGCCGATGCCGGCGAGTTCGAGGGCCCGCGCGACGGGCATCGGCGCCGGATAGCGCCGGGCCACGAACGTGACCAGCTCGCCGACGGTGACCCGGGGCACCGCCCGGGCCTCCTGGAGCATCGCTCCGACCAGCCCGCTGCGTACCGCCTTCGCCGGCTGCGCGCCGAACAGTTCGACGGTGCCGGCGTCGGGCGCGTTCAGCCCGAGCAGCAGCGAGATCGCCGTCGACTTGCCGGCGCCGTTGCGGCCGAGCAGCGCGACCGTCTCACCGTGCCCGATCTCCAGATCCACCCCGTCCACCGCGCGCACCGTCCCGAAGGTCTTGACCGCCCCCGCGAAGGACACGGCACGTTCCGTCCGGCCCGCCGTCCCACCTGTCCATGTCATGACTACGACGCTAGGGAGCCCGGGCCCCGCGCGGCAGATGCGCTTGTACGGACTCGGGCAGGACAAATGTCCTGGCCCCGCCCGATCGGATCTGACACTGTGTCAGGAGTCTTCACAAGTGTGGAGCGCTCGGCTATACAAGGGGCGCTGGACTGGAACGCGTTCTAGGGACATCCCCTTGGACCCGCCCCGTGGACGACCTCGGTGCGGCCGACGGTGCGGACGGTCGCGCCGAGGTCTTGAGAAACCTCAGGAGCCGTATGCCCATCGACGCAGCCAAGGCCGTCGCCGCCGAACCCCGGACCGGGGAGATCAGCTGGGAGCGCCGGGACGTCCAGCTCTACCACCTGGGCATCGGCGCGGGCCGCCCCGCCACCGACCCCGACGAACTGCGTTACACCCTGGAGTCCCGGCTGCACGTGCTGCCCAGCTTCGCCACCGTCGCCGGGGCCGGTTCACCCGGAGTGATCAACGGACTCTCCATGCCCGGCATCGACGTCGACCTCGCCAAGGTGCTGCACGGCGGCCAGTCCCTCACCCTCCACCGCCCGCTGCCCGCGAGCGGCACGGCCACCGCCACCGGCCGGATCGCCGCCGTGTACGACAAGGTCAAGGCCGCCGTCCTGGTGATGCGCACCGAAGTCGCCGACGCCGACGGGCCGCTGTGGACCAACGACGCGCAGATCTTCGTGCGCGGCGAGGGCGGGTGGGGCGGCGACCGCGGCCCGGCCACCCGGACCGATCCGCCCGCCGGCGAGCCCGACCGCACCGTGGACCGGCCGGTCCGCGACGACCAGGCCCTGCTCTACCGCCTCTCCGGCGACTACAACCCACTGCACGCCGACCCGGAGTTCGCCAAGCTCGCCGGCTTCGACCGGCCCATCCTGCACGGGCTGTGCACCTACGGCATGACGCTCAAGGCGGTCGTCGACACGCTGCTCGACGGGGACGTGAGCCGGGTGCGGTCGTACACGACCCGGTTCGCCGGCGTGGTCTACCCGGGGGAGACCCTGCGCATCCGCATGTGGCGGGGCGACGCACGGGTCCGGGTCGCCGTCAGCGCCGTCGAGCGGGACGACGCGCCCGCCCTCGCCGACACGGTCGTCGAACACTCCTGACCCGTCCCGCCCGCTCCGTCCGTCCCGCTCCGTCCACCGGTCCCGCCCGCTCCGTCCACCGGTCCCGCTCCGTCCGTCCGTCGCACCTGATCCAGCCCGTCGCACCTGATCCGCTTGAACCAGCTCGGTCGAGAACGCAGTTGAGGGGAGAGCCGCACCATGCGCGCAGCCGTACTGCAGGAGATAGGCCAGGAGAAGCTTGAGGTCCTCGACGACGTCGAGGCGGTCGGGTTCGGCCCCGGCAGGGTGCGGATACGGGTGCGCGCCACCGGGCTGTGCCACTCGGACCTGTCGGCGATGAACGGGGTGCTGCCGCAGCCGGCGCCCTTCGTGCCCGGCCACGAGGGCGCCGGCGAGGTCCTCGAAGTGGGGGAGGGCGTCACCCGCGTGAAGCCCGGCGACCGGGTGGTCGTCTGCTGGCTGCCGGCCTGCGGGGCCTGTCCGGCCTGCCGGCGCGGGCAGACCGAGCTGTGCCTGGCCGGGTTCATGAACGCCGGAACCCCCAACTTCCGGCGCCCCGGCGGCGACGTCTTCGGCTTCGCCGGCACCGGCACCTTCGCCGAGGAGGTCGTGGTCGACGCCGGGTGCGCGGTGCCGATCCCGGACGACGTCCCCTTCGACATCGCCGCGCTGATCGGCTGCGGGGTCACCACCGGGCTCGGCGCGGCCCTCAACACGGCCGACGTGGAGGCCGGTTCGTCGGTCGCCGTGATCGGGTGCGGCGGGGTCGGGATCTCGGCGATCCAGGGCGCCCGGCTCAAGGGGGCCGCCGAGATCGTCGCCGTCGACCCGGTCGCCTCCCGCCGCGAGGCCGCACTCCGGTTCGGGGCCACGAGGGCCGTCTCGCCCGACGAACTGTCGGGCGCGAAACAGGAGGTGACGGCCGGTGAGGGATTCGACTACGTCTTCGAGGTCGTCGGCCGGTCCGCCACCGCCCGCACGGCGTACGAGAACACCCGGCGCGGCGGCACCCTCGTGGTCGTCGGCGCGGGTGCCATGGACGACTTCCTCCAACTCAACATGTTCGAGCTGTTCTTCGACGAGAAGCGGATCCTGCCGTCGATGTACGGCGGCGGTGACGTGGTCGCCTCCTACGAGCGCACCATCGCCCTGTGGCGGGCCGGCCGTGTCGACCTGGAGGGCCTGATCACCCACCGGGTGCCGCTCGCGGAGATCAACGAGGCCCTGGACCAGATGCGCACCGGCACCGCCCTGCGCACCTGCATCGAGATCTGAGGGGCCGCCGTATGCCGCAGGAGAAGCCGCGGGGGCCGCAGGAGGCGGCGGGGCGACCGCAGGAGCAGCCAGGGAGGCCGCTGGAGGCGGCGGGGAGGCCGCGCAGGCCGTTGGAAGGGCTCAGCGCGGTCGTCACTGGCGCGGGCCGGGGTCTCGGCCGGGCCGAGGCGCTGGAACTGGCCCGGCTCGGCGCGGCCGTGGTCGTCAACGACTTCGGGCAGTCCGGCCGGGACGGTTCGGGGACAGCGTCGACCGGTCCCGCCGAGCAGGTCGCCGAGGAGATCCGGGCGGCGGGCGGCGAGGCCGTCGCCCACACCGGCGACATCGCGGACTTCTCCCAGGCGCGAGACCTTCTCACCCTGGCGACAACGCGTTACGGCAAGCTGGACATCCTCGTCAACAACGCCGGCATCCTGCGCGACCGCATGGTCTTCTCCATGACCGAGGACGAGTGGGACTCGGTGATCCGGGTCCACCTCAAGGGCCACTTCAACACCACCCGCTTCGCGGCCGAGCACTGGCGGGAGCGGTCCAAGGCGGGCGGCGGCGCGCAGGTGTACGGCCGGATCGTCAACACCTCCTCCGAGGCCTTCCTCGCCGGATCCGCGGGCCAGCCCAACTACGCGGCCGCGAAGGGCGGCATCGTCGGCCTGACCACCTCCACCGCCCTCGCCCTCGCCAAGTACGGCGTGACCGCGAACGTGATCTGCCCGCGCGCCCGCACCCGGATGACCGAGGACGTCTTCGCCGGGTTCGAGCGGCCCGCCGAGGGCCTCGACCCGCTCGCCCCCGAGCACGTCGCCCCGCTCGTCGGCTACCTGGCGTCCCCGGCCGCCGGGCGGATCAACGGGCAACTGCTCGTCGTGCACGGGGGCATGGTCGCGATCGTCGAACGACCCCGGGTCCAGGCCCGGTTCGACAGCAAGCAGGACACCTTCGACCACGGTGAACTGGACGCCCTGCTCACCCCGCACTACGCCGGGCGGCCGCCGGGGGAGACCTTCGCGGCGGCGGAGGTGCTGGCGCTGAAACGGCAGTAGGACGGACGGGGACGGCGGACGACAGCGGCCCCGCCCCTCTCGGGGCGGGGCCGCTGTCGTGCGTACCGTCAGGCCGCGGTCTCGGCCGGCTCCGGCTTGCGGTGCCGGCCGCTCGGGGCCGATTCGCCGTCCTGGACGGAGACCGGGCCACGGTGCTTGCCGTGGCGTTCGGACTCCTCCAGGTCGGCGGACAGGTGCTGAGACGTGCTGGTGTCGCTCATCGGAAGAATTCACCCCGTCAACATCATCTTTCTTACAGCGCGGCGAGTGTAACCAACCCACCACGGGGCGAATCCAGGCAGGCACGCCGACCGGTGCTACTTCGTTACAAGCCGCCTCTGCTTCGTTACGAGCGGCTCCACGCTCTCGCCGCGAACCGCTCCGCGCCTTGGCCGCGAACCGCTCCACAACGCCGGCACGGCCCGCGCCACGCCATCGCCGTGGGCCGCGCCACGACACCGTCGCGGGCCGCGCCACGCCATCGCCCCGGGCCGTCCGGCCGCCTCTCCGAGAACCATCCGCCTACTTCGTCACGAGCCGTCCCAGCGGGGCCTGCTGCAGGGGCACCGGACGGGCCACGACAGGCGCCGGGGAATCCGGTTCGGCCGACTCCCCGGGCGTGCTCGACGCCCCGGCAGCCGCACCGTCCCGAACCGGATCCCCCGGGCCCGCGTCCCCCATTCCCCCGTACTCCCCCGTCTCCCCCCAGGGCACCGCGACCTCCGCCACGCCGCACGGGACCTCCCCCGTGGCGTACGGCAGCCGCAGCACCCCGTCCTGTGTCCACACCCCGGCGCCGGCCAGCCAGCCCTGCGGCGCCGCGAGGTGGCACATCCGGCGGGACCTCGGCCGCCAGGCCCCGACCCAGCTGCCGAGCGGGCCGTCGACGCGCAGCGCCACCGCGCAGCTCTCCGGCATCAGCACCAGCCCCGGCTGGATCGCGAACGGCGTCACCGTGCACGCGTCCGGTCGCAGGCTCTCCGGGAAGCGCACCGGCAGCGTGCTGCCGAGGACGCCCCAGCCCAATCGTTCCTGCCCGGGGGAGGGCGCGTCCGAGCCGACCAGGATCAGTCCGCTGTCCGGGTCGGCGAGCAGCAGCCGGTCGTCGCTGTCCGCCGCGATCTGCAGCAGCGGCGACACCTCGCCGCCCCGCCCCAGATCGACCACGACCGCCTTGGTCCGCCCGCCCAGTTCCCGGTCCAGGGCCAGCATCCGCCCGCCCCGGTCCAGCCAGACCCCGCCCGCGCACCGCCCCGGCACCACCGCGAGCCGCTCCGGCCCGAAGGCCCCGCCCGCCACCAGCCAGACGGTGGAGGTGCGCGGCCCGACGGCCAGCGCGTACGCGGTGCGGCCGCCGGGGGCGGGCGGCAGCAGCCGCAGCGAGGCCCCCGCGTCCGGGCACTCCACCGCGCCCAGCGGCAGCTCACCGGTGCCGGGCCCGGTCGGGTAGAGCAGGGTGAAGTGGTGCCGCCCGTCCACGAGCCGGTGGATGAGCACCCGCCCGTCGCCCATCGGCTGCACCTCGGTGTCCGCCTCCTCGGGCTGGTTGCCGGGCAGCGGCACCGCGTACGGCTCCGGCCCGTCCAGCGTCCACCGCTCCGGGTACCAGGAACCGCAGGCGCCCTCCCGCCCGGCGCCCTCCCGCTCGGAACCTTCCTGCTCGGAACCTTTTTGCTCGGCCAGCCGGGCCGCGTAGGCCCCGTCCGCCGTGATGGTGCAGCTCGCTCTCGGCGCGTTGTCGTCCTCGTCCGCAGCCGAGGGTTCGGTCGCACAGGCCGTCATCGCTCGGTCACCTCCGGCCACGAAGCTAGTTTTCGCACGCACAGACGGGGGAGCGGCAGTCGGCGGCTTCACACATACGGGTGCACACTCGACGATTCACCTGAGGAAACGGGGACGGGTGTGCTGGCCGCCGTCTCCCGCGGGTGAGCAGGTACGGCCCCGGGGAAGGGACAGGTAGCCTTTTCCCCGTGCCCCGTCTGTCAGAAGTCATCGCCGCGCTGGAGAACCTGTGGCCCGCCGAGCGGGCCGAGTCCTGGGACGCGGTCGGCACCGTCGTGGGCGACCCCGAGCAGCCGGTCACCCGGGTCCTGTTCGCCGTGGACCCGGTCCAGGACATCGTCGACGAGGCGGTGAAACTGGGCGCCGACCTGCTGGTCACCCACCATCCCCTGTACCTGCGCGGTACGACGACGGTCGCCGCGAGCCACTTCAAGGGCCGCGCGGTCCACACCCTCATCAAGAACGACATCGCGCTGCACGTCGCCCACACCAACGCCGACACCGCCGACCCGGGCGTCTCCGACGCGCTCGCCGGAGCCCTGGACCTGCGGGTGGTGGGCCCCCTGGTGCCGGACGCCACCGACCCGGAGGGCCGCCGGGGCCTGGGCCGGATCTGCGAACTGGACCACCCGGTGACCGTCCGCGACCTCGCCGCGCGGGCCGCCGCCCGGCTGCCCGCCACCGCGCAGGGCATCCGCGTCGCCGGCGACCCCGAGGCCCTCGTCCGCAGGGTCGCCGTCAGCGGCGGCAGCGGCGACAGCCTCTTCGACGCCGTGCGCGCCGCCGGGGTGGACGCCTTCCTCACCGCGGACCTGCGCCACCACCCGGCCTCCGAGGCCGTGTCCCACAGCCCCCTCGCGCTGCTCGACGCGGCGCACTGGGCCACCGAATGGCCCTGGTGCGAGCTGGCCGCAGCCCAGCTCGACGAGATCTCCGACCGCCACGGCTGGGACCTCCGCGTGCACGTCTCCACGACGGTCACCGACCCCTGGACCAGCC
Source organism: Streptomyces sp. NPDC001068 (assembly GCF_042897315.1). Lineage (NCBI taxonomy): Bacteria > Bacillati > Actinomycetota > Actinomycetes > Kitasatosporales > Streptomycetaceae > Streptomyces > Streptomyces sp. NPDC001068. The sequence goes on from NZ_JBIAYD010000031.1 coordinate 28,013, forward strand.
ACTCACCGTCCCTTGGAGCCCCCAACTGAACGCCGCGCCCGCCGACCAGATCCGACTTCTCGACGTCCAGGCCCTGGACGTCCGCCTCCAGCAGCTGGCGCACAAGCGGAAGTCGCTGCCCGAGCACGCCGAGATCGACTCGCTGACCAAGGACCTCACCCAGCTGCGCGACCTGCTCGTTGCCGCGCAGACCGAGGAGAGCGACACCGCCCGCGAGCAGACCAAGGCCGAGCAGGACGTGGACCAGGTGCGCCAGCGCGCCGCCCGTGACCAGCAGCGCCTGGACTCCGGCGCGGTCACCTCCCCGAAGGACCTGGAGAACCTCCAGAAGGAGATCGCCTCCCTCGCCAGGCGCCAGGGCGACCTGGAGGACGTCGTCCTCGAGGTCATGGAGCGCCGCGAGTCCGCGCAGGAGCGGGTCGCCGAACTCACCGAGCGGACCGGCGCCGTCCAGGGCCGGATCGACGACGCCACCGCCCGCCGCAACGCCGCGTCCGGCGAACTCGACGCCGAGGCGGCCACGGTCACCAAGGAGCGCGAGGTCATCGCGGGCACGGTCCCCGCGGACCTGCTCAAGCTCTACGACAAGCTGCGGGAGCAGCAGGGCGGCATCGGCGCGGCCAAGCTGTACGCCCGCAGCTGCCAGGGCTGCCGCCAGGAACTCGCCATCACCGAGCTGAACGAGATCCGCTCGGCCGCGCCCGACACGGTCGTGCGCTGCGAGAACTGCCGCCGCATCCTGGTCCGCACGTCCGAGTCCGGCCTGTAGCCAAGGGGCGCACGTGGCGAGGGAGTTCATCGTCGAGGCGGACGGCGGCTCCCGGGGCAACCCGGGACCGGCCGGCTACGGCGCCGTGGTCGTCGACGCGGCGACCGGGGAGACGCTGGCGGAGGCGGCCGAGTACCTCGGTGTCGTCACCAACAACGTCGCCGAGTACCGCGGGCTGCTGGCGGGACTGCGCGCGGCCCGCGACCTGGACCCGGCGGCCGTGGTCCACGTCCGCATGGACTCCAAGCTGGTCGTCGAGCAGATGTCGGGCCGCTGGAAGATCAAGCACCCCGACATGAAGCCCCTGGCGCTGGAGGCGGGCCGGGTCTTCCCCGCGGACCGCGTGACCTACGAGTGGATCCCGCGGGCCGAGAACAAGCACGCCGACCGCCTCGCCAACGAGGCGATGGACGCGGGCAAACGGGGCGAGCGGTGGGAACCGGCGGCTGGGTCAACGCCCCTTCAGGGGCGCGGGGCTGAGACATGTGCGGCTCCGCCGCGTGGGCGCGAGCAACCCCCACGCACCGGCACTGTGACGACGGCCGACAAGCCCACCGCCGACACCCGCGCCGCGAGCCAGGTCGCGAGCCCCGGCTGGAGTGCGGCCCCTGACCTCGGCGCCCCCGCCACCTTCGTCCTCCTCCGCCACGGCGAGACCCCCCTCACCCCCCAGAAGCGGTTCTCCGGCAGCGGCGGCACCGATCCCGCCCTGTCGCCCGTCGGCCTGGGGCAGGCGCGGGCCGCCGCCGACGCCCTCGCCCGGCGCGGCACGATCGAGGCGATCCTCGCCTCCCCGCTCACCCGCACCCGGCAGACCGCCGCGGCCGTCGCCGAGCGTCTCGGCCTGGACGTCACGGTCGAGGAGGGGCTCAGGGAGACGGACTTCGGCGCCTGGGAGGGTCTCACCTTCGGCGAGGTCCGCGAGCGCCACCGGGACGACCTGGACGCCTGGCTCGCCGACCCGGAGGCCCACCCCACCGGCGGCGGCGAGAGCTTCGCCGAGACGGCGATCCGTATCGCCGCCACCCGGGACAGGCTGGTCGCGGCCCACCGCGGCCGCACGGTCCTGCTGGTCACCCACGTCACGCCGATCAAGACGTTCGTACGGCTCGCCCTCGGCGCCCCGGCCGAGTCCCTGTTCCGCATGGAACTGTCGGCGGCCTCGCTGTCGGCCGTGGCGTACTACGCGGACGGCAACGCGAGCGTTCGGCTCTTCAACGACACGTCCCACCTGCGTTCCTGAGGCCCGCCGCGGCCCGCGCCAGCGACTCGACGCGGGCCCAGTCGCGGGCGGCCACGGCGTCCGGCGGGAGCATCCACGTGCCGCCCACGCAGCCGACGTTGGGCAGGGCGAGGTACTCGGGGGCGTTGTCCGCGCCGATGCCGCCGGTCGGGCAGAACCGGGCCTGCGGGAGCGGCCCCGCGAGGGACTTGAGATAGGCCGTGCCGCCCGCGGCCTGTGCCGGGAAGAACTTCATCTCCCGGACCCCGCGCTCCAGCAGTGCCACCACCTCCGAGGCGGTCGACACACCCGGCAGGAACGGCACCCCGGACCCGGCCATCGCCGCCAGCAGCCCGTCCGTCCACCCGGGGCTCACGAGGAACCGCGCCCCGGCCGCCACGCACTCGGTGACCTGGCCGGGCGTCAGCACGGTGCCCGCCCCGACCACCGCGTCCGGCACCGCGCCGGCGATCGCCCGGATCGCGTCCAGCGCGGCCGGGGTCCGCAGGGTCACCTCGATCGCGGGCAGCCCCCCGGCCACCAGCGCCCGCGCGAGCGGTACGGCGTCGCCCGCGTCCTCGATCACGACGACGGGGACGACGGGCGCGAGGTCCAGCACGGAGGTGGGCATGGCCGACATCCTGCCGGGGCGCTGCGCACCACGCAAAGCCCGTTGCGCAGCATGCAACGAGGTCTCTCCGGTCGTGCCACGAGAGGTCTCTCCGGGTGTGCGACGACAGGTCTCTCCGGGTGTGCAGCGGCAGACGTCCCCGGATGTGCAGCGACAGACGTCTCCTGGTGGCGTGGATCCGGCGCCTCCTAGTGGATCTCGTCCACCAGCACGTCCAGCGCCCAGGCCTGCCCCGCCCGCCCCGGCGCCGCGGCCTCCACCTCGTACCCGAGGTCCCGCAACGCCTCCACCAGCTCGACCGGACCGCCCGGCGCGATCCCGGCGGTCAGCAGACTCCGTACGATCCGCCCCTTGGTCGCCTTGTTGAAGTGGCTCACCACCTTGCGGGTCGGCGCGTGCAGCACCCGTACCGTCGCGGTCCGCGAGGCCACCTCGCCCTTCGGCTTCCACGCGGCCGCGTACGCCGCCGACCGCAGGTCCAGCACCAGCCCCGATCCGGCCGCCTCGGGCAGCACCTCGGCCATCGGCTTGCGCCAGTGCGTCCCCAGCGCCCCGAGCCCCGGCAGCCGCACCCCCATCGAGCAGCGGTAGGAGGGAATCCGGTCCGTCACCCGGACCGCGCCCCACAGCCCCGAGAACACCAGCAGCGACCGCGCGGCCCGCCGCTTGGCGGCCGTGTCCAGCGAGGCCAGACCGAGGGCGTCGTACAGCACCCCCGTGTAGATCTCCCCGGCCGGCCGGGCCCCCGCCGTTCGCAGCCCGGCGTTCTTCGCGACCTCGCCGCGCAGTCCCTCGCTCAGCCCGAGCACCTCGCGCGCCTTCTCCTCGTCGCCGGCGCACAGGTCGACCAGCCCGGCGAGCACGGCCGCGCGGGCGTCCGCGAGCCCCGGCAGGGACAGCGACCCGGGATTCAGCGGGGCGCCCCGGCCCGAGGACGCCTTGCCCTCCGAGGGCGGCAGCAGGACCAGCACACGTACTCCTCTTCTTCACCATCAACACCATCAGGAACACCATCAGGAACGCCATCAGGACCGTCGGGTCCAGGATCATCAGGTTCCCGCATCGACGCTCCGCGCCAGCGTAGAGCGCCGTACCGGCACGATGTGACTACGCTCGACCTATGCCCAGCCGCCACATACGCGTCAAGGGAGCTCCAGAGGCACCCCTGCGGGCCGCGCTCGCCGCGCTCCGCGACGACCTCGGCATCCCGGACGGCTTCCGGCCCGAGGTGCTCGCGGAGGCCGAGGCCGCCGCCAGGTACCCGGCCGTGCCCGCCCACGACGCGACCGACATCCCCTTCCTCACCATCGACCCGCCCGCCTCCATGGACCTCGACCAGGCGATGCACCTCTCCCGGCACCAGGGCGGCTACCGCGTCCGGTACGCCATCGCCGACGCCGCCGCCTTCGTCGTCCCCGGCGGCGATCTGGACTCCGAGGCGCACCACCGGGTGAACACGCTCTACTTCCCCGACGAGCGGATCCCCCTGCACCCCGCCGTGATCGGCGAGGGCGCGGCCAGCCTGCTCCCGGGCCAGACCTGTCCGGCCGTCCTGTGGACCATCGACCTGGACGCGGAGGGCCGGACCAGGTCCGCCGACGTCCGCCGGTCCCTGGTCCGCAGCCGGGCCAAGCTGGACTACGCCGGCGTGCAGCAGCGGATCGACGAGGGAACCGCCGAGGAACCCCTCGCCCTGCTCAGGGAGGTCGGCGAGGCCCGCGAACGCCTCGAGGTCGAGCGCGGCGGCATCTCCCTCAACGTGCCGGAGCAGGAGATCGTCGAGTACGACCACACCTACCGGCTCAGCTACCGCGCCCCGCTGCCCGCCGAGTCCTGGAACGCCCAGATCTCCCTGCTCACCGGCATGACCGCCGCCGATCTGATGCTCGCCCACGGCACCGGAGTCCTGCGCACCCTGCCCACCGCCCCCGACGGCGCGGTCGCGCGGCTGCGCCGCACCGCCACGGCCCTGCACATCGAGTGGCCCCACCATGTCTCGTACGCGGCGCTGATCCGCTCCCTGAATCCGCGCCGCCCCCGGCACGCCGCCTTCCTCCAGGAGTGCACCACGCTGCTGCGCGGCGCCGGCTACACCGTCTTCCGGGACGGCGTGCCGCCCGCGATCAGCACCCACGCGGCCGTAGCCGCCCCCTACGCGCACTGCACCGCGCCGCTGCGCCGCCTCGCCGACCGCTACGCCTCGGAGCTGTGCCTGGCGGCGGCGGCAGGCGAGGAGCCGCCCGACTGGGTGCTGATGGCGCTCGACGTGCTCCCCAAGGAGATGGCCGAAGGGGCGCGGCGGGCCGGCACGGTGGAGCGGGAGTGCGTCGACATCGTCGAGGCGGCCCTGCTCCGGGACCGGGTCGGGGAGGTCTTCGACGGGTGCGTGGTGGAGGTCGAGGAACGCCGGCCGACCGTCGGCAAGGTGCTGTTGCAGGAGCCCGCCGTCATCGCCCGGATCGAGGCCGGCGCGCCGCTTCCGCTGGGCGAACGGCTGCCGGTGCGGCTGACCCAGGCCGACCCGGGGACGACGAAAGTGCGGTTCGCTCCCGCGTGAGCCGCGGTGGCTGTCGTAGCTGGAGCGGCCGCGACAGCCCGCGGTGGCGGTCGTAGCCGGAGAGGCCGCGGGCTCAGGCGGTGACGAACCAGCGGGCCAGCGCGTCGGCGAGCTCGTCCCCCCGGCCGTCGTCCCCGTCCGCCGCCCAGGCCACGAACCCGTCGGGCCGCACCAGCAGGCCGGTCAGCTCCGGCCGTCCCGGGCAGACGGCGGTGACGACGTCCATCCGGTCGCCGTACTCCTCGGCGCGGGCGCGCAGCTTGGGGTCGTCGGCCAGGTCGAAGAGCACCGCCCGGCCGCCGTGCAGACACTCACCGAGCCGGGTGCCGTCGGAGAACTCCAGGTCCGGGGCGCTCCCGCCGGTCGACGGGTGCTCGCCGGGCAGGTCGTACCGCTGCCGGACGCCGGAGATCTGCTTGACGAGGTACGTCGTCCCGGCCGTCGTCATCGCGAGGTCGGTGACCACCCGCCGCAGGGCGCGAGCGTGCCTGTCGGGCCGCATCACGGCGATCTGGGCGCGGGTCCAGTCCAGCACCCAGGCGCCGACAGGGTGCCGTTCGGCGGTGTAGCTGTCGAGCAGGGACTCCGGGGCCCGCCCCTGTGTCACGGCGGCGAGCTTCCAGCCGAGGTTCATGGCGTCGCCGAGCCCGAGGTTGAGCCCCTGCCCGCCGAACGGCGAGTGCACGTGCGCCGCGTCCCCCGCGAGCAGCACCCGGCCCTGGCGATAGGTGCTCGCCTGCCGGGCGTTGTCGGTGAACCGGGTCGAGGAGTGCACCTCGTGGACGGTCACCTCGGGCACCCCCGAGACCCGGCGCAGGGCGGCCTGGAGCTCGTCGGCGGTGACGGGCGCGGTGCGGTCGGCGGGCGGCCCGTCGAACTCGACGGTGAGGATCCGGCCGGGGAACGGCCCGTTGACGTACGTCCCCACGTCGGTGGTGGTCCAGCCCTTCCCGAGCCGCTCGCCGCCGCTCATCTCCACGACCGCCTGATAGCCGGTGATCTCCGGCTCGGTCCCGGGGAAGCCGATCCCGGCGAGCTTGCGGACGGTGCTCCGTCCGCCGTCGCATCCCACGAGCCACCCGGCGCGCACCGGCCCGCCCGTGCCGAGGTGTATCAGCACCCCGTCCTCGTCGGCGTCGAAGCCGGTCAGCTCCACGCCCCGGCGCACCTCGACGCCGAGCCGTTCGGCACGGGCGCCCAGGATCCGCTCCAGTTCGGCCTGCGGGACACCGAGGCCGACCCGGTCGGCGGGGCCCACGTCGGCGAAGGCCGGGTCGGAACCGTCGAACAGGTCACCGCGCATCATGATCCCGGCGAAGTGCCCGGCGAACTTGGGCGGAGTGGGGGCGGCTCGCTCGGCTTCCGCGCCGGTCTCGCGCTCCCCGAGGAAGGCCTGCAACCGCCACCGGTTGCGCTCCCAGGCCTCCGCGAGCTCGGGCAGCATGCCCCGCCGGTACAGGGCCACCGCGCCGGCCGTGTTGATGCCGCCCGCCTTGATGGTCACGTCCACCTCGGCCAGTCGTTCCACGACCAGCACATTCGCCCCGCCGAGCCGCAGCTCACCGGCGAGGAAGAGCCCGACGGGCCCACCGCCGGCCACCACCACGTCGTAGGTCTCGTCGTTCCGATCGTTCCGGTCGTTCCTGCTGTCATGAGTCGTCGTCATGACTTAACTGTAGTCACTAAAAGTTTCGAGCGGCTATAGTTTTCCTGTGATCGATGAGAACAGGCCCGGAGGCAGGCCGGGGGAGACCCTGCGGGAGCGCAAGAAGCGCGAGACGCGGCAGCGCATCTCGAACGTGGCGACGGTGATGTTCCGGGAACACGGCTTCGACCAGGTGACGGTCGCGGAGGTCGCGCGGGCGGCCGGCGTCTCCGCGATGACCGTCTTCAACTACTTCCCGCGCAAGGAGGACCTGTTCCTCGACCGCATCCCGGAGGCCGTCGCGGCCTTCTCCGGCGCGGTACGGGACCGCGCCGACGACGAGCCCCCGCTCACCGCACTGCGCGGCCTGGCCTTCCGGTTCATCGACGCGGGCCATCCGCTGGGCGGCGTCGGCGAGGGCTTCGAGGGCTTCTGGCCGGTCGTGGCCGCCTCCCCGGCACTGCTGGCACGGGCCCGCGAAGGCGCCGAGGAGGTGGAACGGGCGCTGGCCGGAGCACTCGCCGAGGCCGGACAGGGCGACCCCGAGCTGCTCGCGGCCGTGATCGTCGCCGCGTACCGCTCGGTGTGCGTCACCTCGGTCCGTCGCCAGCTGGCGGGCGAGTCGTTCCCGGAGGTCGCGCGGGACCACCGGGACCGTATGGGCGAGGCGTTCGACGCGCTGGAGCGGATGGCGCGGACAGGGCATGAAACCGGCACCTGAGGTTGTTCCCCCTGTCGGGCAGAGGGGGTACCGAAGGTGGCGGAACAAGCACGGTGGACGAGGGCCCGGCTGGGCCGCTGCGGCCCGCCGCTCGACCTGCTGACGGCACGGTTCGACAAGCACGTGTACGCGCCGCACGCGCACGCCGAGTTCACCATCGGGGTGTGCGTGGGCGGCTCCGAGGTGATCGACTACCGGGGCGGCCGCGTCTACAACGGCCCCGGCTCGATCGTCGTCCTGGCGCCGGGCGAGATGCACACCGGACGCCCGGCCACCACCACCGACGGCTACGCCTACCGCGCCCTGTACGCCGACCCGTCCCTGCTGGCGGACGGCACGCTCGGCGCCGGCACCCCGCACTTCCGCGACGCCGTCCTCGACGATCCGGAACTGGCCGCCGCCCTGCGCCAGGCCCACAACGACCTGGCCACCTGCCCCGACCCCCTGGAAGCGGAGTCCCGCCTGCCGTGGCTCCTGACGGCCCTGTCCCACCGCCACTCCACGGCCCGCCCGGTGACGGACCCCGTCCCCGGCTCGCAGCACGTGTCCCTCCTGGTCCGCGACCGGCTCGCCGACGAACTCACCGCCCCACCCTCCCTCGCCGCCCTGGCGTCCGACCTGGGCCTGTCCCGCTACCAGCTCCTGCGCGCCTTCCGTACGACGATGGGCGTGCCCCCGTACGCCTGGCTGGCCCAGTACCGGGTGACCAGGGCCCGAGCCCTCCTCGACTCGGGCGTCCGCCCGGCCGAGGCCGCCGCCCTGGTGGGCTTCGCCGACCAGGCCCACCTCACCCGCTGGTTCCGCAGGGTGCTCGGCGTGACCCCGGCCGCCTACCGCAACAGCGTTCAAGACCCAGGACGCTCCTGACCCCGATCCTGTACGCATGACTGCACGAGGCTGGTTCCTCTTCTCCCTCATGGGAGTGATCTGGGGCATCCCCTATCTGATGATCAAGGTGGCGGTGGACGAGGTGTCCCCGTCGACCGTGGTGTTCGCCCGCTGCGCGGTGGGCGCCCTTCTCCTGCTCCCGCTGGCGATCCGCCAGGGAGGCCTCTGGCTGACGATCCGCACCCACTGGCGCCCGATGCTGGCCTTCGCGTGCATCGAGATCATGGGCCCCTGGTTCACCCTCACCGACGCCGAACGCCACCTGTCCAGCTCCACGGCGGGCCTGCTGATCGCGGGCGTACCGATCGTGGGCGTGGTGGCGGCCCGCTACTTCGGCGACGCGGAACACCTGGGAGCACGACGGGTGACGGGCCTCCTGATCGGCCTGGCGGGCGTAGGGGTCCTCACGGTCCCCCACCTGACCGGCGGCGACGCCCGCTCCCTCGCCGAGGTCCTCCTCACGGTCGTCGGCTACGCGACGGCCCCCCTGATAGCGGCCCGCCGACTGAAGGACGTCCCGACCCTGCAGCTCATCGCGCCCTGCCTGACCCTGGCGACGCTGGTCTACGCCCCCGCCGCCGCGGCCACCTGGCCCACCTCGATGCCCTCCTCCAACGCCCTCCTGTCCCTCCTCGCCCTGGGCGTCCTGTGCACGGCGGTGGCCTTCGTCGCCTTCCTCGAACTGATCAAGGAGATAGGCCCGACCCGCTCGACGGTGATCACGTACGTCAACCCGGCGGTGGCGGTGGCGGCGGGAGCGCTCTTCCTCGGCGAGGACTTCACCGCGACGATCGCGATCTCCTTCGCGCTGATCCTGACCGGATCGGTCCTGGCGACGATGGCCTCGGCACCGAAGGTGTCGGCGTCGACGGGGCCGGCGTCCACGGGGCCGGCGTCCACGGGGCCGGTACCGACGGGGCCGGTGTCCACGGGCTCGGCGGACCCGGCGCCGGTCCGCCCCGCACGTCAGTGGCTCCGCCGCGGACCCGCTTCGGCCCCCCGCCCGGAACGGGACGAGGCCGGCGCCCGCTAACATGGTCCACACGGCAGACGAGCCGGGCGGACGGCCGCGTGGAGTTCCCTTCGGGGGCTCCCCGAGGAACGTCCGGGCTCCACAGGGCAGGGTGGTGGCTAACGGCCACCCGAGGCGACTCGCGGGACAGTGCCACAGAAAGCAGACCGCCGGGGACCTCGGTCCTCGGTAAGGGTGAAACGGTGGTGTAAGAGACCACCAGTGCCCAGGGTGACCTGGGCAGCTAGGTAAACCCCACCCGGAGCAAGGTCAAGAGGAAGCACCCCGGTGCTTCTGCGGGGACGTTCGAGGGCTGCCCGCCCGAGCCCCCGGGTAGACCGCACGAGGCCGGTGGCAACACCGGCCCTAGATGGATGGCCGTCACCCCGACGCCCGCGAGGGCCCGGGGCACAGAACCCGGCGTACAGCCCGACTCGTCTGCCGCCACCTGCGGCTGCTTAGAGGCCGCAACGCACGCGGACACGATTCGCTGACATGCCGTCGCAGCGAGCCGCGCGGCCTGGCTGCAGGACCGCCCGACGCCGCCGCATCCTCGCCTGCAACCTCCCCACTCGGCTGCTCGGCCGGCGTTCGGCCGGCGCGCCATCCAGGCTGCCGGTCGGCTCCCAGGCTCGTCCGGTACTCCGTCCCACGGACGACCTGCCCGTCACGGACGGTCCGGAACGATGCCGCACGGAAGACGCCAGGACTGTCGTGTGGCCGCGCTCCGCATCGGAGCGGAAGGGACTGCTGTCGCCGGTGCTCCGTTGGCCCGGAAACCTCCTGGGCCGTTTCGGCGAGGCCGACGAGGAGATCCGGCTGGTCGCCGACGCGTATGTACGGCGCTTCGGCCCCGAGTACCCGATCGTGCTCGCGGTCCGGCAGCTCTACTCCCGGACCCGGTCCGCGCTCGATCGCACGGATGTGGGGATCGATCTGAGAGGGCGGTTCGTGAGCCTTTGAGTGGTGTTGGTGTCGCCTGATGGTGTGAGCGCGGGCTGAATCCTCCGGTTCGCAGCGGCCGATCTGCTGGC
>NZ_JBIAYD010000032.1:0-35517 GCF_042897315.1 Streptomyces sp. NPDC001068
CCCTGGCGAGGCACTCGACCCGCGCCGCAGGTGGAACCCACCCCGAGTTCAAAGACACCAGGAAACGGGCATCGCGTCACGAACCGCCCTCTGATAGCTGCTGATGTCCTTGTCCACGGTGTTAGGTCCGAAGACAAATGATCCAGCCACACCCGGCCCGCCCATGGGGGTGCACGGTTCCGTCACGCACTCCACATAGGGAGAGCCCTTCACGGGATCCTTCGGTGCGATCGTCGGCTCCTTCGGGGCCGTGGAGTCGATCGTGAAGTAGCACCACGGGGAGAACGAGGAGTAGAGGTCGCCACTGCTGCCGTCTTTGTAGGACCAGTGCGACTGGGTGCGGGCCCGGTACCGGTAGGTCGTGAGGTCCGTGCGTTTCGTGGTCAGCTTGTCGAGCAGGTCGCCATCCTTGGCATAGCCGCCGTCGCTGTCCTCGGCCCAGATCTCTTCCCAGGTAGTACCGTCCGTCAGAAGGCGGGCGATACGGAAGTTGGCCTTCAGGTGCCCCGGGTCGTCATTGGCGCCCGGCTGCACCTGCGTCTCCACCCGTGCCCGCACCGTCGGCTGGTCGACCGTGACAGCCAGCGGGGAGTTCGCCGGATAGCAGTAGCCGTGCGCGTTCACCCCGGCCACACCGGGAATGACACCGACGTTGATCGGCACACCGGGGTTCTGTGCATAGTCCACTGAGAGCTCGGCGTTGTCGTCGAAGCGCTTCCACGCGCGGGTGTCGCTCTCGTCTCCGGCGCGCAGCATCAGCGTGAGCCGGCCGAACTTCCCGTCGGCGAAGTCCTGCACCTGCTTCATCAGGCTGCCGTTGAACTCCACCCACGCAGCGGGCTGGGCAGGGCTGCAGTTGTCGCCCCGCCCCGCCGACACCGTCTTGGTGTCGATGAGCGCGATGTTACTCGGGTCAGACCATTTCGTTCCCTCGGAGATGTTGCTGGTGCGCTCCAGGTCCACGGCCTTGGCGTCGCAGTTGAACGACCAGGTCTCGTGCGCACGAAATGTGGCGTGCAGAACGTGCTTGCCAGCCAGGGCGCTAGGGCTGAACTCGAAGTACATGCGGTTGACGTAGTCGTCGCCGCAGGGATAGCCGTCCGCGCTCGCACAACGGCCCACTCCGTAGTCGCCGGAGAACTGATAGAACGAGTCGCCGTCCGAGGACAGGACCGTCCGCTCCGCCCGCGCAAGCCCCACCGCCGGATCGATCCGCACGGGATACACCGTCTGATCGCCCCGCAGCAGGTTCAGGTCAGGGGTGACGGTGATGCTGCCGTCATCGACCCGCACGGGCAGGGCCGCAGTCGTGTCGCCGTCCCCGGGTTCGAACGGCGCCGGGGTACCCGGATCGGCTGCGGCGGAGGCCGCGCCGGCTGTCCGCGCCGCCGTTCGAGGTGTCTTCTTCTGAGGTTCGGTGCTGGTGCCGGCCGAGTCCCACATCTGTCCCGCCGGCCCGGTGAAGACAGCGTTGTCATCAGCGTCGACCGCGCGCAGCCCGCCCCCGGCGCCGGGGATGACGGACACGCCGTCGCCCTCGACGGCGAAGCGCAGCTGCTCCAGCGCCTGCTGCTGCGCGGCCTCGGCGGACTTGACCACCAGGACCTCGCGGTAACCGTCGGGCACCGCGGTCAGCTGCAGGTCGACCCCGGGCAACACCTCGGCGTAGGTGGCGGTCGCACCGTCCAGCGACGGTACGGGCAGCTGGCCCGGCCAGCGCACCGACAGCGCCTGCTGGTCCTTCGCCAGGCGGACCATGGCCTGGGCTCCCCCGGCGGAGAACGACTCGTCAGCTGCCGCGTACCGGGGGCCGATCGAACCGTCGCCGCGGCGTATGAGCGTCGTGTCGATGTCGTGCCACGTGCCGACACTGTCCTTGGCCCGTTGCGGCGAGGTCGCCTGCTTCAGGGTGTAGGTGCCGTCCGGATTCGCGAAAGTCTGCGTGTACTCCGTACGCTGGTCCACGATCTCGACCGGGTCCCCTGACGCCTTCGCCTGCTCCGCCGGCGTCGGCGCGGCGCCCCCGTCAGCGTGCGCCGCCACCGCGGTGGTCACGTTCGCCGCCGCGGCCCCGCCGAACAGCAACGGCCACGCGGCCAGAGGCACGGCCAACCGCCGCGCCCACAGCCCTCCCGTAAGAGATCTCCACTTACCCGCCTGTGATTTCACAGCCCCGCCCCACGTCCCCGCAGAAGATCCACAGATACGTCGCGGATAGTAGCCAGGCACACCCACAAAGCATCAAGAGTGATCCACATCACAGGCAAAGTTTTTAATTGGACAAGAATTAGAAAAAGAGCATTTAAAGGCTCCGTAAAAAGTGGACCATGAGAAACTTCCATCCAATTGCAGACCAATCAAAGTTGAACGATGGATGGCTGCACGGGGATGAAGCCTGCACGGCCCGATGCCTCGACCTGGGATGATCCCGCCACCCAAGCGCCCCTGCGGCCTTCACATCCGAAGTACAGCCGTCCGGTACTGAGAGCCCCCAGCAGGCTCGCACTTGCTGCACACCGCCCCAGCTGACGCAGCGAAGAGGAAAAGGGGTGCATATTCCGCAAACACGTCAAGGCCTGAGCCAGCAGGCGCCAGAGTTCACTGAGGCTCATTCCATAAGAGAAGCACTATTGACCCTTATCGTGAATTAACAGCAAATCGGCCGCACCTCCCGCTACACAAACCACGCCAGGAATGGCATGCCGCAGCTCCCGACCGGCAACGGAATCATTCAGACCTCGAGGCGGCCGATGACGCCCACGGCGCACAGGGCTGTGTGGAAGTACAGGCACGGTCAGCCTCGACGTCGTCGGCGCACCGACGGCATCGGAGGGCTGGCGGTGTCGTCGCTGGGAATCGGCGCTCCCACGTCCCGCCGACGGAGGTTCGTCATTGGCGGCGCGGCGTGACAGCAGCCGACGGCCGCTCTCGTCGATCGCGACGCAGTGGTGGTGGGTCTTGCCTGCGTCGATGCCAGCCCAGATCGCGGCCATGTTGGTGCCTCCGTGCGGTGTGCTGCTGGTTCCTCCCACGGACGACCTCGCTGTCGATTCCCTACGGAGCGATCATTCGCAATTCCTAATTGGCAGCCGAATCGTCGTGGGGCGCCGGGCGGCCAATCGATGGAAGCCTCAAGCGGCAGAAGTTTGAAAGACACACCCGGCACCCCTGGGTGGGTGAACCATACGAAGGGCTCACCGCCTCCCGCAGAACAACGTAGGGAACTTTGATCAGTTTCACCGAAGTTCGACCGCTGTTGCGGTGAGCCCTTCAGAAGGATCGGAAGACGCCGGCGGGGCTGGCCCGGGCAGCCTCGATGACGTCTGCGAAGTCCAGATTGGCGATCGACAGGTTTGCGTGGATGCGGCCGATGCCAACAGGGACGGTTCGGACCGATCCGCCGTATGCCTCGAACTCCTCGTCGGTCTCGCACTCCTCCCTGGTGAGCACGGCTACCGCCAGCAGTGCATAGTCGTGATCGTTCATGGTGACGCCGTCGGCCAGATAGACGATGCTCAGTTCCTCGTCCCCGGAGAGCGAGGCGAGCACCTCGTCGGCCATCGCCCCCGCCCAGGCCGGATCGTCGACGATGTGGAGGTAGGGATCGACCTCGCCATCGTCGAAGTCCCACGGCTTCAACAACTCCGCCAATACGGCCTGCCAAGCCTCCTCGTCGCCGAAGTCGGTCCTGATAACCAGCGCAGCAGACTCATCGCGGTCGGCAATGGCGGGCAGCATCCTCGGGCTCCAGTCTCTACAGGGGGCCACGTACCGCACACACGATGCCAGCCCCCACCGACAGCCGACGCCCGCTCAGCCTGACGAACCGCACGGTCCGGATCAGGTCGCGGCACCTACCATCACCCCCATGATCGATTCATCAGCCCTGGCCCCGTTCCACCTGGACGAAACCGGCGAGCCAGACCCCTCCCACTGCCTCTATCTCTTCGACGGCGACATGGAACAGGTCGCCGACGTCTTCGAGGAACACAACGCCGAGAGCCATGGTCACGGCTGGGAGGGACTGGCCGAGTCACTGGTCAGTTCCCGCATGCCCGACAGCGCGGACAACCTCCACTTCGGGTCAGAAGCCGGCACGTTCGTTGTCTCAAGCAGCGACCTCAAAGCGCTCACGGACCTGGCCGTCCTCTTGCACTCCGCCTTCCACAACCGCGAACTGCTCAGCCAGTACATCCTGACGGCCGACCCCCGCTTTCTGGACCGATAGGGCCCGTGAGCGGGGCCAGGGCTGACCGGAACCAGGGGCCACCTCAAGCCGTTCCGACAGCGCCAGACTCCGCTGAATGGGGCCACCCCAGACCGGAAAAGTGGGGCCGAAACAAGGGTCTGGCACAGGTTCCGTGAGCCGGTGACGTCTTGTAGTTGTTGATCTTCTGTCGGGTGGTACGGAAGTCGCCTTGAAATCGCTCCTCGTGCGGGTGGTACGGCTGACATTCGGTGGCCGTGAACGAGGTGTTGTCCCGGCTGCAGGAGTTGCTCTTCCCATCGGTCCCCGGCATCGCGGTCGTGGCCATCCACACGGACAGCGAGGCGATACGCGTCGAGGCCCGGTGTACGCCCATCGGCGCCTCATGCCCTGACTGCACCCACTGGACGGAACAGGTCCACAGCTCCTACCTGCGGTTTCCCGCAGACTTACCCGCCGCAAGGCGGAAAGCGCAACTCGCGCTGCGCGTGCGGAGGTTCTTCTGCCCGGCCCCGGCATGTGGTCGACGAACGTTCGTGGAACAGGTGCCGGGGCTGACCCGTCGCCACGGCCGGGTCACCGAGCGGCTGCGCCGTGCGATGAGTGAGATCGGGCTGGCCCTGGCGGGCCGGGCTGGTGCCCGTCTCGCCCAGGTCATGGGCATCGCGACCAGTCGCACCACGCTGCTGCGCCGGGTGATGGACCTGCCCGACCCGGCGGCGACGGAGCCCCGCGCGGTCGGCGTCGATGACTTCGCCCTGCGGCGCGGTCACGTCTACGGGACGGTCGTGATCGATGCCGAGACCCACCAAGTCCTGGACCTGCTGCCCGAACGCGACGCCGCCACCCTCGTCCCGTGGCTTGCCGACCATCCAGGTGTGGAGGTGATCTGCCGTGACCGCGCCGGTGCCTACGCCGAGGCGGCTGACACCGCCGCTCCGCAGGCTCTCCAGGTCGCCGACCGGTTCCACCTCTGGCAGAACCTCGTCTCCGCGGTGGAGAAGGCCGTGGCCAACCACCGCTCCTGCCTGCGGGATCTGCCGCCGTCCGTTCCTGAACCTGATCCGGCATGGGAGACACCGGCCGGGGCAGTGACCGGCGAGGAGGACGAGTCGGACACTCCGACGGGCAGGTTCGCCGAACGGGCCCGCGCTCACCACGCCCTCGTCCACGATCTCCTTGCCCAGGGGATGGGCCTGCGCCACATCGCTCGTCATCTGGGTTGGGGTCGTCACACCGTTCAGCGGTACGCACGCGCCACCCGCTGGCAGGACATGGTCAAGGGCCGCAAGCGTCAGCTCCCCAGCAAACTCGACCCGTTCAAGCCCTATCTGGTCCAGCGCTGGGACGAGACCGGAGGGAAGGTCACGATGCTCGACCTCCACCGCGAGATCGCCGCACGGGGTTTTCGCGGCCACTACTCCCTGGTCTGTGACTGGGTCCGCCGTGACCTTCGGGAACCGGGCTTCACGGCCGCCCCGCCCCCACCCTCAGTACGACAGGTCACCGGCTGGATCACCCGGCACCCCGCCACCCTGACCGAAGAGGAGAAACTGCAGCGCAAGACCGTGCTCGACCACTGCCCGGAACTCGCATCCGCCGCGGAGCTGACCAGCGCGTTCGCCGAGATGCTCACCACGCTCAGCGGCAGCCGTCTGCCCGAATGGATCAGCGAGGCCGCTGACGCCAACCTGCCCGGCATCAGCAGCTTCGCCACCGGCTTGAACAGCGACTTCGACGCGGTGACCGCCGGCCTGACCACCGACTGGAACTCCGGCCCGGTCGAAGGAGCAGTCAACCGGATCAAGATGCTCAAACGACAGATGTTCGGCCGCGCAGGCTGCGGCCTCCTGCGCAAGCGGGTTCTGCTCTCCTCTTGAGAATGCGCATCAGACCGCGTCCTCGATGACTCCGAAGCCGTCCGGGAACTGTTCCAGGAACGCTCTACGTGACGGATCGGCCTCTTCCACTGCCATGGCTCCGAGCAGGTCGAGGAACTCGTTCTGTTGTTCTCGCGACAATTTGCTCACAACGTGAGCGACGCCCTCCAGGACCTTGACAGCATCGTCTGGATCCATTTGCTCGTCTTCACAGCCCTCGATGAACCAGAGGACATCGACCAGAGCCTCGGCCAGGGCTCGCGTCAGGGAGGGGTATGCAGCAGGCATCGAGACGGTCTCCCGGCAACGCGGCGAACAGAGTCTGGCCATCTCATCACATGCCGCTGACATCACGGTCAGTCACTGGCTCACGGAACCTGTGCCAGACCCCGAAGCAAGGCTGTGATGCCATCCCCCTACATCGCGCCGGGCGTCACCTTCGAGGGTGATGACATCGGTACCTGGAGGTGGCGGCAGCGGGAACCGAGTACCTGGGCGCAGCTGCCCGAGGGCGGCGGCCCACCGGTGGTCAATGACCGCGCATGCGCCGGTCGTACTCCGCCGCCGGCTCCAGACCCATCGCGGCACGGCGCTCTTCAATCCGGTCAGGGTCGGCAACGGGCTGCAGGCGCAAGTTCGTGCCGTCTCCGTCGTCGGTGTACTGCGTTCCGTACACCTGAGGCTCCCCGGCCGCGACCAGAACCCGGTCGGTGAGGTAGGCGACGTGGCGCGGTGGCGCGTCCTCAGCCTCGACCGCGGCCCTCAGGAGTTCGAGAGCCCGGCGCTGAAAGACCGGATCGAGGTCCGCGTGCTGAGCAATCAGCCATGCCGCATCGGCCCCCCTCTCTCCCACCAACGCGACGCCCGGCCAACCGCATTCGGAGATGACCTGCTTCAGCCAGGCGGTGTTATCGGTATCGATCCGGCGCAGCTCGCGTCCGTCACGGGACGTGACCGCCAGACGCCGCGCCGCCTGGTCCCGTTCGGCGCGGAGGTGAAGTTCCGCGGCCAGTTCGTCGTTCATCATGAGCCGGACCCCCGTTCGCCGCTCTGTTCTGGAAGCTGGACAAACAGTGTCCTGCCGGGCGGTGCCGCCAACGGCCAGTTCCGGGAATCCGGGGCGGTCGTATGCGGACGTGCGCAGACCGAGCGCACGACCGCATCTGACGAGCATGCCGGACGAACATGGGCAACTCCCCTGCCGGCGGCAGCGGGAGAGCCGTGACGTACCGCGCACGCTGTGGTCCGGGATGTCGCCGACTCCGTGCCGAACCCGTGTCGGCGACCGCAGACAGCCAGGGTGCAGGCCTGGGAGTCCGGCCTGTCGGCATCCTCCGGCGTTGCCTGTCGGGCACAATCGCGACAGGAGCCTGTCCGGGCTCCCGTCGCACGTTGCCCGGACGGGCCGTCCGCTCATCCCGAAGGGGACACCGCACCGCTTCCGTCCAGCCGCCCACGCGCTTGGGCGGAAGCGGCCCCGCTCTACACGGTCTCCTCGCCGATCGCGTTCTTCACAGGGAGCAGCTCGCCGTCGATGGTGTGGAGTTCCTCTTCGTCGAGTGTCAGGGCGGGGTGCGAGTGGGGCAGGCCGGCGATGTGCTGGATGCGCAGGTAGAGCGAGGGAGAACCGTCGTTTCCGTCCCCGCCCAGTTGGGAGAGGCGAAGGTGGCGCTGTCGTTCCAGGTCGGGAAGTGACGCCAGTGAGGTGCGCAGGTGGGTCCAGACGTCGACTCGGCGCTGGATGGCGAGTTCGAGGGCGAGGCGGGCGGGCTGGGTGAGCACCAGTGCCCTGAGCAGTCCGTCGACGGCGGCGGGGGATGTGATGCGGGCGGCGATCTCGTCGGCCCGGAAGTCCGCGCGGCCGCTGGAACGCTGATCGAGCCGGCTCAGGGTGCGTTGGAGCAGGAGTATGCCGTGCGCCATCAGGTTCTGAAGGGGCCAGGCGAGGGCCTGGCCCATGGTGGCGCCGGAGTTCTGCCGGATCGTGGCGGTGCCGCCGGCGGTGAACGCGGCCGAGTCCAGGACCTCTTGGCGTGCGTTGTCGAGGTGGGGGGCGGGGCTGATCAGGTCCGCCCAGGTGGAGAGGGCGTCCAGTGCGGTACGGATCCAGGCGCGGTGCGGCGCTCCTGCGAAGTTGCCGCCGAGAGCGTGGGCCAGCAGGGCGAGCCGCTCGTCGGCCGGGAGGGTCTCCCACAGGGGCAGGCCCAGGACGAGGACGTGCCGCCGCCGTACCCCAACGGTCAGGGAGTCCCAGCCGTAGCGTGCGTCGACCGCGATCGTGTCCACGGGCCGCGTGCCGAGGCGCGTGGTGATCCGCTGAGCCACCGCGTGCAGGGCGGGTGCTGCGGCGGGGTCCAGCGTGTGTCGCGGCAGCGTCGCCGGGCGCGGGCGCAGTGCCACGGCGAGGAGGCAGCCGATGGCACCGAGGACCCGCTGTGGCCAGGTGCCCGCCACCAACAGCCACACGCCGGTGGCGGCGAGGACGACGGTGACCAGGTTGACTGCCGTAGCCAGGACCAGCGCGCCGACGAGCGCCGCGTACGGCGACACCGTCCGCTTCCCCTGGACCGCGACATGCTCCGGGACGCGTCGGCGGCCAGCCGGGCGTCGTACCTGGCCCTGCCCGGGCGTGCCGGCGTCGCTGAGCGGATCAAGGTTCCAGTCACAGGCGGGGCACCAGGAACTGAACCGGGGATCCGAACCCGGCAACGCCGCATGACACTTCGGGCAGACGGTGGCTAGATCATCATCCATAACCAGCGATCTTGACCCGCCGTCAGCCAGAATGCAGCAAAGAGAACCCAAGCCCTGACACGACCTTAACGCCGTCCACGCCACCACCCCAGAGCGACAGCGCGAAGCGGTCCGCCCCGGCCGAGGGCCAGCCGTCCACCGCCTGAACCGCACGACCACTGCCCAAGCGCCGGCCCCACCACTCACTGCCAGCCGTGACCAGCGGCGCCCTTCGATGGTGTGATTAGTTCGCCGTACGGGTGAACCCGCCTCCGAACGACCGACGCTGCCACACCGCGGCCGCTACGAAAATCACAGCCCTGTTCGTGATATTCGAAACGGAGACCCGGCCATGCGCCCTGCCTGCACCCAACGCACCCTGACCGCCGCGCTGTTCGCGCCCCTCGCCCTGCTCACCCCCACCACCGCCCAAGCCCGCCTCCGCATCGCCCGCGGCCGCGCAGCAGTCCGTGCACCGCGCGCCCGGCGAGACCATCACCCTGCCGGTCCGCGACGCGCTGGCCGTAGTGGAGGAGAGCCGGGCCGGCTACTCCCGCGACAAGTTCAAGCACTGGATTGACGCCGACAAGAACGGCTGCAACGCCCGCGCCGAAGTCCTCCTGGCCGAAGCCGTCACCGCACCCGAAGTCGGCCCGAAGTGCGCACTGATTGGGGGCAACTGGTATTCGCCCTACGACGACCGCTACCTCGACAGCGCCAGTCAGCTGGACGTCGACCACCTGGTCCCGCTGGCTGAAGCGTGGGACTCGGGCGCCTCCGCCTGGACGGCGAAGGAACGCGAGGCCTACGCCAACGACCTGGACGACCCGCGCGCGCTGATCGCGGTGTCCGCGGCCTCGAACCGGTCCAAGGCCGACAAGGACCCGGCTGACTGGCTGCCGCCGTACGCGCCCTACTGGTGCGAGTACGTCACCAACTGGGTCGCCGACAAAACCCTCTACCAACTGAGCATCGACCCCGCCGAACAGACCGCGCTCGCCGACCGCCTCGCCGCCTGCCCGGACCGGCCCGTCACCGTCACCCTCGCCCGCTGAACATGCGTCTGGCCCGTCACCACGGCGCACAGCGGGTGACGGGCCAGACGGAGAACGACGGTTGGGTGCCGCGGTCGGCGGTATGCCGAGGACAGGCGTACCGCCGACCGCCAGGTGCCGGTCCGGGGAGGCTGGCACCCGCTTGCGCGGTCAGTGGCGGTGGCCGCCACCGCGGTGGTCACGGTCGCGGTAACCCCAGGAGGCTTCGTCGATGAAGCGGCCGTGGTCGTTGCGCAGGGTCGCGGTGTCCCGGTCGTTGTTCCACACGTAGTTCCGGCGGTCCTGGTAAACGTCGCCGTATCGGTCCCGGCCCTCACCGGTGTGGACACGGACCGTGGCCCGGCCGTCCAGACGGAAGTGCCGGAAGGTGTAGGTGTGGCCCGCCTCGTCGGACAGCGTCCAGCCGTCCAGATTGACTGCCCGACGCGACGTGTTGGTGACGTCCACCCACTCCTTGTTCAGCGACCAGTTCGAGCGGTCGTCACGGCCCGGAGAGTCGTACTGCACGTCACTGATTCCCAATGATCCTTGTCAACTCAGTGAGCCGTAAGGTGCAACCCATGGAATCGTTGATCGCTGCCGTCCGCGAGCAGGACGAAGTTGCCCGTTTTCTTGCTTGGCCTGGTGACTTCGACCTGGACCGAGGCGATCATGTCGAAGAGGTCCACCTCGCCTCGGGCGCCGCGCTCGAGGGTTTCGCCGGCGACGGCGCCGGGGGCACGTACTTCTTCTGCGGTGAGGGTGGCGAGGACCGTCCCATCCTCTATGCCGACTCCGAAGGCGGTGCGGCACTGGTTGCGATCGGCCTGCCCGAGCTCCTGCGGCTCCTGTTGGTCGCCCCTTGGTGGCGTGACTGCCAAGCGTTCACGGACGAGGAGAGTCGCGAGCTCTCGGCCGAGTACCTGGAGGACATGCCGGATCTCGTGGCCCGGAGAGACCGTGCCGCGGCGGCCCTGGGCCTCCACCTGCCGGCCCAGGCAGACGTTCTGGCCCGCTTGAAGGAGGTAGCGGTTCAGATGGGAGAGAACTTCGTCCTCATCTTCACGCCCGAGGGCCACTCCTACGAGCCTCTCATCAGGAACTGACACGCACCGCGGCAGCAAGCACGCGCCGTCCCAGGCAACAGGGATCAGCCCACCGTGAGACCGCGCTGAGGTGGTAGGACGTCGAAGGTTCGCTGGTCGCGGATGAGGGCCCACAAGACGTCGAGGCGTCGACGGGCGAGGGCGAGGATCGCCTGCTTGTGGCTCTTGCCCTCGGACGGTTTCCGGTCATAGAGGGTCTTCGAGGTGGGACAGAAGCGAGCGGCGATTTGAGCGGAGAGATAGAAGACGCGCAGGAGCCGCCGGTGGTAGCGGTGTGGTCGGCGCATGTTTCCGCTGATGCGCCCTGAGTCCCGTGGGACCGGGGCGAGACCAGCGACTCCGGCAAGGCGCCCCGCACTCCCGAAGGCGTCCATGTCCCCTCCGGTGCAGGCGATGAACTCCGCCCCCAGCAACGGGCCCATGCCGGGCATGCTGACGATCACTTCCGCGTCGCGATGCTCACGGAAGCGGTCAGCGATCTTCAGGTCGATGCTGGAGATCTCCTCGTCCAGCGCCAGTACGGCCTTGGCCAGGGTCTGGACCACAGCTGCGGCCGTGGTCTCCCCGGCGACAGCAGTGTGCTGGGCCTGCGCCGCGGCGACGGCGGTGTCGGCCAAGGCCTGGGTGCCGCGCACCTTGCGGTTCTTCAACCAGCTCGCCAGCCGGCTCGGACCGATCCGTCGCAGGGCAGCTGGCGTCCGGTAGCCGGTCAGCAGAACGAGAGCACCCTTGGATGCAGCGTAGTCGAACGCCCGCTCCAGCGCGGGGAAGTACTCCAGCAGCTGAGCCCGCATTCGGTTGATGGCCCGCGTGCGGTCGGCTGCCAGGTCGTAGCGGCGAGCGGTGAGAATCCTCAGGTTCACCGCGACCTCGTCCCAGTCCTGCAGAGGCTGCAGGTCCCTGCGCATCCGGGCCTGGTCGGCGATGACGTAGGCGTCCTTGGCGTCGGACTTGCCGTCCCCTCGGTAGCTGCGGGAGGCGAGGTGAACGGTATGGCCAGGGATATAGAGGAGCCGCTGGCTGTGACTGGTGAGCAATGCGATCAGCAGGGCGGCTCCGCCCGCGTTCAGGTCGACGGCCCAGGTCACCGGGGCATCCTGAGCCAGCGCGAGGACGTCGCCTATCAGCTCCAGCAGTTTCCCCTCGTTGTTTGGTACTCGGCGTGAGAGCACCTTCATCCCGTTTGTGTCGATCACCGTGCAATGGTGCGCGGCCTTGCCGGCGTCTGTCCCCGCCCAGAGCTCGGGCACCCGAGCCTCCCTCGTCGATCGGTTGACTGGTCCTTGCAGACGACCACGCCGACGTGTCCCTACGGAGCGATCTCTGTTCGCGCATCCCAATGAGTGGCCGTGTCGTCGCGGGGCGCTGGGCGGCCTATCAGTCAAAGCCACACGGACGGCATGAGCGCTTTCAGCCACACCCAGGCCCCTGGGTCTCCCGATCGTACGAAGGACCGGAATCGACCCGCCAACAAGGTAAGGAGCGTTTTCAGCGGGCCACTGATGGGATGACAGGGCGGTGCGAGGTCGGGATGCGCAACGGACAGGGCTCCCGTGCCGTTGAGGGAGATGTTCGACGTCTCAACTCAGCAGCACAGGAGCCCTGTTGGTTCCGCATCCTGCCGCACTCGACCTGCCTCACGCCCTGGTCGAGTGGGTCACGATGCTCATCGTCACTTCCACGCCGGCAAGGGGCGTTCGGTCAGAGCGGCTTCGAGTCCGCTCGGAAGGTCGATGAACACGGAGCTTTCCCTTCTGGGGTGGGTGCACCGGGCGCGTGAGAGCACGACGGCGCGTCGCTTTAGGTGCGGGAGGTGTCCGAATGTGCATCGAACGCGTCCGGGGATGAACGAGTACATCCCAATGCACCTGAGCAGCACAGGATTTGGGGGTCGTCCCGGGGTTGTCCCGTGCGCGCATTCGCTACTCTCTGGATGGCTGTCGATGGTGAGGTTGATTCCGTGGACGAACCGATCCGGCATCCCCTCGCGTACGCGCGGTTTCTGCGCGGCTGGCCTCAGAGCGAACTGGTGGCCCGGATGCACAGGGCCGCGCGGATGCGCCCGGAGGGCCTGCGGTGCGGCGCGGACAAGGCAGCCGTCAGCCGGTGGGAAAACGGCCGGAAGAAACCCGATGCCGAATCACAGCTCCTCATCGCTGACGCGTTCGACGTTCCGGCCTCCGACCTCGAACGCTATCCGTGGCCTCACTGGCTGCCCGGCCGCGAGGAGCCGGTGCAGCTCGGGTCGACGTACACCGTCCACGCCCTTCGAGATGCACAGAGAGCCGTGATGGACCACGAACGCCGAACCTTCCTGACCTACAGTGCACTCGCCCTGGCGGGGCTTGCCTCGCAGTGGGCCACGCTGGAACCCGACCGCCTCACCCCTGCCGCCGACGGCACCTACGTCGACGACGCGCTGATGAGCTGGCTGGAGGAGACCGGCACGAAGCTGACAGCACTGCCCACAGAGAAACGCCAGTACATGATCAAACTGGCCGAAGCGCACATGGACACAGTCACCGACCTCCTGGAACGCGGCCGCTCCAGCGACCCCACGAAACAACGGCTGCATCTGCTGGCATCGTCGCTGGCAAGTACATGCGGCTGGTACCGGTTCGACCAGGGCCAGCACTACGCTGCCGGGAAGCTGTGGCACGCGGCTCTGTCCAACGCGCACACCGCCCGGGACCGGGATCAAGGAGCGGGCGTCCTATCAGACTTCGCCTACCAGGCAATCTGGCTCGGAAAGCCTCAGGCCGCCGTCGAGCCCCTGAGTCAGGCCCTCATCCACACCCGGCATCCCGCGGCGCGGTCCGCGCTCCATCTGCGCCGGGCCCGCGCACACGCGGCGATGGGAAACGCCGGCGCATGCCTCCAGGACCTCAAAGATGCCGAAGTCGCGCTACTGACGGACACACCGGACCCCGCGCCATCCTGGTGCCAGTGGATGAGCACCGCCGACCTGGCCGTGGACTCCGGGCAATGCATGCTCGATCTCGGCCGTACGCAGGAGGCACACAACCGGATCGAAGAGGGGCTGTCGCTGCTGCCGCGCTCACGGGACAAGACAAGGGGCGTGTTCCGCACCTACGAGGCGCGGTCCCTGATCCAGGCCCAGGAAATCGAACAGGCCCTCGCCGTCTCCACCGAGTCACTGGACCTGGCGCAGAGGATCGGCGCCGTGCGCTGCGTGAAGCTAGTACGGGATCTCGCCCCGGCATTTCGGCCGTACAAGTCGGTCAACGGAGTGCCCGAACTCCTCGAACGCCTGCGTGCGTGCTGAACGAGACCGCGGTCGCCGAAGGGCGCCCTGGCCATGGTCACCCTCATGTGGGGCCCGTACGCCGGGGCCGCCTACCCGCTCGTCTCCGCCACCGCCTGATCCCGCGTCAGCCAACCTGACGTGGTCCAGAACCTGCCGCCCTTCGACGGGCTGCACCAGCGCAACGAAACGACTGGGTAACCTCCGGGCTCGGGAAGTCGACCATACGCAGCGGCGCGGTGCGGGTGATCAGCCGCAGCTGTCCGTCGGCGTCGCGGCCGCGCAGCAAAGTCGCCAGGGACACCAGTGCTTCTGTAGCCACGCAGATGGCGCCTTCGGCGGTGGTCAAGTCCACCGCATGATCACACAGCTGCCTGTGTCTGCGGTATCAACGAGCGGTTGTGCCTCCTTCATCGGGCTGGCGCGGCGTGTTGGCGGCGAGCAGTTCCTGCAGAAGTTCGGCGATGGGTTCGGGCTGTCCTACGAACGGGGAGTGGCCGGTCTGCCACTCACGCGTGTCGGTGCAGCGCGAGGCCATCTTCCACTGCAGGGCCGGGTCAATGGCCCGGTCCTGCGCGCAGACGACGTAGGTAGAGGGAGCGTGCTTCCAGCTGTGGTGCTCTGGGATGCCACGTCCGCAGCAGGGGGCCTGCGCCCGCAGGAGGCCGACCGCCCAGGCGGCGAGAGTTTCGGGGCAGTCACCGTAGAGGGTGTCGGCAGCCCTGTCGGGGTGCAGGCTGGTCGCGCCGTCGGGCTCAGGGGTGATCGCGTTCTTCAGCTGCTGGGACGCGCCACCCAGACCGGCCGCGCTCTCGCCGGCATCTGGCACGAAGGCCGCCAGATAGACCAGATGTCCCGCCCCGCGCAGCCCGGTGATCACTGACTCGCCGTTGGAGTGACCGAGCACGATCGGAGGCTCTGGTAGCGAGTCGATGACAGCCTGGACCGCGGCTGTGTCAGCGGGCAATGAGCCCCGGTGGAGCTCGGGAACGACGACCTCCGTTCCTGTGCTTCGCAAGCGTTCCGCCACCAGGACGAAGTGTTCGGAACGGTGATACCGGCCATGAACGAGCACCACAGCGACCAATGCGCGCGTCTCCTCGGGTCGGTGTCAGACGAGTGGTCCAGGGCCGGTCAGCCGTACCGCTGCAGCAATCCGTCCACGTACGCCTCCAGCCGTTCTCCCAGGACTGCTGACGTCAGATCGTCCCGTCCCAGGTCACGCCACGGTCCGGCCAGCTTCGCCGCGTCGGGGCAGTAGTGCAGGGCGTCGAGCAGCCGCCAGTACAGGTGGTCGGGGTCGTCGGCGAGGTCGCGGCCGCCGTGTGCCTCGTACCGCTCGCGGAAGTCCAGCCCGTACTCCGGCCCGTGCAGCAGCGCGAGCGCGGTCGAGCAGTGCGCCACGTCCAGGTCCGCAGGTCCCCACGAGGTCTCGACCCAGTCCACGACACCGGTGATCCGCAGTCCCGGCCCGGCTCCGGTGAAGAGCACGTTCCCGGGGTGGAAGTCGCGGTGCAGGAAGCAGCCCTCGTACGGCGGCGGGTCGCGCCGGAGTACGTCCACGGCACGCTCCCACAGAGAACCGTCCGAGGTCCGGACGCGCTCCGGGGACGTCCACGCCTGGTAGGTGCGCGGTCTCTCGGCCGGTACGACGCCGTGGACGCGGACGAGTTGGTCCGCAAGCAGATCCAGGCGCCGGTCGAGGTCCTCCCCGTCCACGCGGACGCGGCCCGGCAGCGCGGACATCAACAGGGTCGGGTGGTCACAGTGTTCGGCCGTGGCGTCCACAGCGACGAACCCAGGAGCCGGGACGCCCTCCTGCCCGGCGAGCAGCCCCAGGACGGACGCCTCACGGGCAAGCAGTCCGGGCCCGTGGTGGCGGAAGAACGGCCTCACGAAGGTCCGTTGCACCAGGTCCGTACCGTCGTCGAGTGTGAGCCGGCGCATCTGGGAGCTCCAGCCACCGGACAGCAGGCGGGAGTCGGCGACCGACCGATTGTTGCCGATCTGCTTGGCCACCCACGCCCGCGTGGCCGTCCAGCCATAGTCGCCGAGGCCGGTCAGCACCGCCTCGACGAACCCCCGCCTGTCCTCGGCGCGATCGCGGAACCACATTCCCAGCTGGTGCTGCGCGTCTGGAAGGTCGAACCGCGTGTACTGGGCGCGCGCGGTCAGCGCGTCCTGGACGGACTCTGTCACCGCGGGTGGGATCACCGCGTCCGTGCCCGGCACAGCGAGCACCGCCCGGCCCTCGTACGCCCGCAGCACCTCAAGCGCGGGCGACTGCCGCCAGCCGTCCGGCCGCCGGATGATCTCGCTGAACCGGCCGTTCCCGACCCCGAAGGGCACGTCCCACGCCTCGGCGGTGTACACGGCGGGCGCGCAGAGACCCAGCGCCGCCACCCGGTCCCCGTAATGCCGGACCAGATCCGCCACCGTCTGCCCGCTCATGCTGAACCCCACCAGGACCAGCGGTCCGTCCGCCCCCGCGTACGTGTCGATCACCGCGACGGCCTGCTCGAACCGTCGCCGCAGGCTTAACTCGCTCAGGTTGCAGGTGCTTTCACCGTGCCCGGAGAAGTCGAAGGCGACCCCTCGACAGCCGTGGGCCACGAACTCCCGCACCAGAGGAAGCAGTCGCTCCGTGCTGCTGGTACCTGCGCCGTGCAGCACCACGGCGGTGACCCCGGACGGATCACCGCCGTACACACCGCTGAGTCGTTCACCGTCGTGGTCGTGCGTGAAGTCGAAGAGCATGCCCCTATTCACTCACGCCGTGACCTCCCGTTCTTCGAGAGTGCCACTGCAGGCACCCGACCCTGGCCTTTGCTCTTCCAGCGGCGGCTGAGTTCGGCGGCGTACTGCGCGCGGGGGCCGCCTGCGGCGGCGGCCCAGCCGGTGGCGGCCACACCAAGATCGGAAAACCTTGAAAAGGCCCTGCGTCATCTCTCGGATAGATGGCCGCAATCTCATACTTTCATTGGACGACACCGGTTGTATTCGGCGACCCTGTTCATCAGATGAGCTGTCCAAAATAGGAACATCCGCCTTGTTCCTGAAGGGAGCCAGGATCACAACGATCTTCAATACTGCTCCTGGACGCTGGGACAGGTTCATGCGCCGCAGGCAGTCGCTGCAGGTCCTCCGGTCTGCCGGTCTGGTTCTGTGACGACGTCATGCATTCGCATCGAGGAGACTCCGACTATTTCGCCGCAAAAAAAATCTCCTTTCATCATTGTGGCGAACACGTCCGACAACTGGTGGTGGGGGCAGATGTGGCGGCCCGGGGGCCAGACCTCCGGAAGTTTTTCCCGCGACCGGCGGGAGCGTTTCGAATTTCTCAGACAGGAAGTTTTCATGACACTCTCTTCTCTTGATATTTCCGACTCCTTCGTGGAAGTCGATGGGATCCGCTTCGCCTACCGTGAGTTCGGCGCGGCCACCGGTACTCCCCTCGTCTTCCTGAACCGGTTCCGGGGCACGATGGACGACTGGGACCCGCTGTTTGTTGATGCGCTCGCCCAGGAGCGACCTGTGATCCTGTTCGACAATGCCGGCATCGGGCGATCCGGTGGCAGGGCTCAGGGCACCGTCACCGAGATGGCACAGGCTGCTGCAGCCTTCGTCACCGCCGTCGCCCAGGGGTCGGTGGACGTGATCGGGTTCTCGCTGGGCGGCTACGTCGCTCAGCACCTGGCCCTGGGCTTCCCCGAGATGGTGCGTCGGGTGGTTCTCGCGGGCACGGGGCCAGGTGCGGGAGACGGCATTTTGCCTTCAAAGCCTCAGGTCGGGCCGCTGCGATCGGCACCGGAGATGGATCTGGCGGCGCTGCGTGTCCTGTTCTTCACCGAGTCCAGGGCGGGGATACGAGCCGGGGACGGGCTGTGGGAGCGGACGCACCGCCGCGTGGACCGGGAGCCGGAAGTCAGCCCCGACTCGTATGAGCAGCAGATCGCCGCCATCAAGCACTTCTCGACGGGCGGCGGCGATGCTGCCTACCCTGAGCTGGGCCGGCTATACCATCCCGTTCTGGTCGCAAATGGCAACGACGATGTGATGATTCCGACGATCAACTCGTTCATCATGTCGCAGCGTCTGCCCAACGCCGAGCTGGTTGTCTACCCGGATTCCGGGCACGGCTTCCTCTTCCAGTACGCGGAAGTCTTCGCCGCACGTGTCAATGAATTCCTCAACCGGGCTGAGGAATCGGTGGCGTAGGGTCCTACTTCGACGTGACGGGGCAGATCCTGCCGGTCACCAGTTCGATGGCTGCCATGAGCCTGGAGATCGTGCTCGGACTCGCGGAACAGCGTGTGAACGGTGATCTCCAGGCCGCGGCCAGGGCATGGGCACCGGCTGAGTGTGGCTTCAGTACTTCGGCCGGCTCGACATTTCTGACGGTGACGGTGCATGCGAGCGAACTCACCTCCGCACGGCGGGCCGTCACGCACCGGCCGATAGGTCAGCGAACGAAGCTTCTCCGTCACGGTCTTCCGTAACCTAGCGCACGCCGCTCGAGTAGTCGTTTTGTCTTCATGAGTCGAAAGTAAGGTGCTGATCTGATGCGTTCAGAGACGGAAAACGCGACGGACTTCGTGGGCCATGCGTCGGCCAGCGGACCGGGCATTATCCTTGACGGTCTGTACCGAGAACTCGGAATAAATGAAGCCGAGATTGGCGGAAAAGTGTCGATCCAAGGTGCCGACCCGGTGGCTCCTTCGGTGCACCGCATCGGTGACGCGGCTGCGGCCGCCCTCGCGGCCCTCGGGACAGAGGCTGCCCTCGTGTGGCGGGAGCGCGGAGGGCAAGGGCAGGATGTGGCAGTTTCGGTGAACTCCGCTCTATACCAGCTCATGGCCATACATCTGACCCGAATCAGGGATGTCGGCGTATTCGAGATCCTGGAAGACCCGAATTTGCTCGGGTACAGCGACTTCTACCGGGCCGGGGATGGGCGCTACATCCATGTGATGATGCCCTATCCCAAATTGCGTGACATCGTCTGCGCGGTGCTCGACTGCCCGCCCGACCGCCAGCGGATGGCCGATGCCATCGCACACTGGAACGCCTTCGATCTCGAAGAGGCGATCTGTGCTCGCGGTGGTACAGCAACCGCGGTGCGCACCCAGGCGGAGTGGCGCACCCACCCGCAAGGCCGACAACTTGCGGACAGCCCGCTGATCCGGATCGAGAAGATCGCCGACTCCGAACCTCAGCCGTTCCCGTTCTTGGACGTGACACACAGCAACGCCTTGCCACTCAGCGGTTTGCGCGTACTCGACAACACGCATGTCATCTCCGGCCCCATGGCGACCCGGATGACTGGGGAGCTGGGCGCCGACGTGCTGCACATATCCCACCCGGCGAACGCCGACCCGAACTGCATGATCGTCGAGACCGGGATCGGGAAGCGCGCGGCCTTCTGTGACCTGACCCGGCCAGCGCATGCGCAGAAGTTCTGGCAATTGCTCGCCGAAGCCGACGTGTACGCGAGCAACTACCTCGGTCTCGACGAGAAGGGATTCGGTCCGCTCGCACTTGCCGAGCGCCGGCCTGGCCTGGTCGTGCTCGAGGTCCACGGCTGGGGCACGGCCGGTCCGTGGTCACGACGCGGCGGATTCGACCAACTCGCCTGTTCTGCCACCGGTTTCGCCGCTGAAGAAGGGTCTTTCGACGGCCCCTGCATGCCTCCTACCCGTCTTCTCAATGACTACATAGCGGCCATTTTCGGCGCTGCCGGAACGGTCGAAGCCCTGCGCCGCCGGGCCAGGGAAGGCGGAAGCTACCGGGTTCATGTAGACCTGGCCAGAATCCCCATGTGGATTCAGGATCTCGGTCTCTTCCCGCGCCACCTGGTGGCGGACCTGCCGGTCCCCGACCCAGCTGCGGTAAACGCCGAACTGGTGACCGTTGACGGCCCGTTTGGTGAAGTGACTTACTTGCCGACAAGGATCAGCTACTCGACACTCCGCCCCCGTCTGATGCGTTCCGCCGAGCCATTGGGTACCTCCCCGCTGACCTGGTAGCCGCCGACCGTCGGCAGACTCCATCGTGCACCCCTGGCACATTGAACAACTGCAGGCGGGTGCCGTTCGGAGCAGGACTGCGCGCACGGACGGGATCCTGTCCGCAAATTCGTTCCTGCGGGCACAGTGGTCTCCATGAGGTGAAGGCGACCCGGTGGCCGAGCTGTCAACCCGCGCGTTTCCCCCACCGCGCCGTTCAAATCTAATCGGAATCGTGAAAGTGCCCTCTGAGTCAGAGGACGAGCCTGCCGAAAGCCTCTGCCGTCCGACTGGAGGGCACTTTCCCCACATCGCCTACGCCCTCAGCAGCTGGCATCCCACTGCCGGCACCCGCCTGTCCGGTGCCCTCTCCCACGAGCGCGGTGGCGACGTCCGCCTGCGCTGCCGCGTTTCGTCTTCGTATCCTCCCCCGCCCAAGATCGTGTGGTTCGAGGTCTTTCGGACGAGCAGGTGCAGCCGACCGTCGTGCACGGCGAGGGAGACGTCCCCGGGCCAGTCGGACAGACCGATACTGACCGCGGCCTTGTCGGTGCGTCCGGATTCTCGCCTCGGTCCGGCATGGGCGGCTTGGGCTCGCGGTCGTCAGTCATCACCTTGCGCTGGGCCGACCGGTACGCTGCCTCGGCATCGTTGTAGTCATCGACGGCGCCGGGGGCGGCGCCCCATGTCCACACGCCGTCGCAACCGCGGACCAGATGGTGCAGTCATGCCTGCGCGGGTTCCGTATTGACGAGGTGAACGACCCCCTTGAACACGGCCAGAGCCGAAGCCAGAGGCAGCTTCGTCCTCGTCTCGGTCTTGCGGGGCTGAGACCACTGCGGATTCCCGGCGGCCCGCTCCAGCTCGCTCTCCCACAGCGACGTCCGACTGATTTGCAGGTCCCGCGAGCGTGTCCTCATCACCGACTCGGAGCCGGCGCCCCCGGGACGATGCCGTGGCACGGGAGCGGGCAGCCTGTACCTCCCCGCATCTGCCACGTGTGACGGGGAAACTCCATGAGACCACGGACGCAAGACAGTGGCCCGCCGACTTGCACTATGGGCCGGTGCCACTGTCTGACGCGTGCTACCTGGTGCCGTGGGACGAGCCGTCCTCAAAGAGGAGGTAGGGCTTGGCGCCGCGCGCGGGGGTTTCAGCGAGCGCGAGAGCTTCGGCGTACTGCTCGAGCGGGAATGGCTGGCCCTGGGGGATGGTCAGCACCCCGTCGGCGACCAGATTGCGCACCTCGGACAGCGCGTCCAGCGCATCAGCGGGTGAGGTGGTGCCAAACCAGCGGTTCAGCCAGAAGCCACGGACCGTCTTGTTTTCGTATATGACCGAGCGTGCCTGGAGCGGGATCGTCAGTGCGGACGGTTCGGTCTGCCGATGGGTGGAAAGCGCGCCGTAGACCACGAGACGCCCGCCCGGAGCCAATGCTTGGGACACTTGGGCACCTACCTGGCCCGCGACGCAGTCAAGGGCTTTGGACACACCGGCCGGTTCTGCAATCTCGGCGATCCGCTGCAGCAGGTCCTCGTCCTCCGTACAGATGACCTCGTCGCCGCCCAGCGCCTTGATCTCCTCGACCGCGTCGCGCCGCCGCACGACATTGATCGTGCGGATGCCCAGATGTTGGGCCAGCTGAATGACCAGCCTGCCAACCGTGGAGCCGGCAGCTGTCTGCAAAAGCCACTCCCCGGGCCGCGCGTCGAGTTCACGCGTCACCAACAGGAGTGCGGTCAACGGATTGACAGCGAGTTGGCAGGCGTCTGAGTCGCTCAGATCGTCGGGGACCGGCAGGAGCGTATGGACGTCGGCAACCAGGAACTCCTGCCATGTGGCGGCGACACGCGGCCCGGGTACTGGTGGGATCGCGACGTTCACCACACGCTGGCCGATCTTGAGGGCTTCGGTGTCCGAGCCCAAGGCCTCGATACGGCCCACGCATTCCATATGACCACCGACGGTGGGGAATTCAGGGGCGAACCCGTAGCGCCCACGCAATACGTGCAGATCGCTGGCGTGAACCGGAGTCGCCTGCACGCGGATCAGCGCTTGGCCGGCATTCGGGGTGGGAACGGGCCGGGTTTCCATCCGTAGGATGTCGGCCGGTTCGCCGATCTTGTCGGCTACCAGCGCGCGCATGGATTCTGGAATGGACATGTGATCTCTCTTTCAGTCGTATTCGGCGTCAGTCGACGGGGCAGCGAAACGCTGCTCGTCAGGTGTTCCGACGAAGTGCTCGCCCAACAGGCGGGAGAAGAGCGGGGCCGTCGGCCGCGGCCGGTGGTTCGCCACCAGACGCTGCGTCTGCCCCTGAAGGTCCCTGCGGGCGGCGGCGGTGTCTCGATCGACTCGGACGAAGTCCGGAGTTCGAACAGGGTGCGTGCGTTGGCCGGCACCGCGCGGACGTATCCAGTTTCACGATCCCGTTCGGGACCTAACTCTCCATGGTCACACCGTCGACCAGGTTCTCGAGCCTGGGTGGGCAGTCGGCGGCGTCCTGCCGTGCAGGGGGGCCGCCACACAGATACGTAGGCATCGTCCTGTCGGTCATGTTGCAGTCGTTTCTCGTAGGGAACCGGATCCTGCGGGCAGCCTTCAGCGGATACCGGAGAAATAACCGTAGCACCATAGCCTCTTTCCTTGAGATAAAAGAAGATGGCATGCATGTTCGATTCAATGGTCCCGATAGGGGGAAGCCCGAAAGGCAGTCCGCCGCAGGCGGGTCGATCTTCGACATTGCTCGGGCCCGTTCCCATCCAAGGCCTTCCCCGCGGCCGACCCGGCCAACGGACCGGAATCCGAGAGGGAGGAGTACTACGTCACCGCACAGAGGTCGGCCGCGCACCCCCCGGAGATCACTACAAGCTTCTTTCAGGTGCCCGTGCGGTCTCCACTCCTCCGCTGCTCACCACGCGGGAGAGCACTCGCACCAAGTTCGAGGCGCCCATCTGGACGCGGTCCCGGGAGCGGCCGGGAGATCAGGCGCATCGATCAGCCGTTGCAAGGGGGTGCCGTGCGCCCAACTTCCGAGCCATGGGCCGTCGATGAGGTGGATGTCGCCCTGGCGCCGAGCCCATTGGATGTCACCGTGGCTGAAGGTCCCCCGGTGCACCACGAGCCGCACAGAGGTGCCCGTCCGGCGGGCGGACCGCGCCGGCTCCTCGTCGGGCAGGGGCTCGGCCACCGGACGGAAGGCCACTTCGATGCGGTGACCCCGACCGTTCCGGGCGCGAACCCGCGGCCGGTCCTGCCCCGTCGGCGGCGGGAGGACCACCCAGCCGTCCCGGCGCAGCAACAGGGACACGGCCAGGACGAGCCCGCCCGTGTCCAGCTCGGCGAGTTCCTCGGGCGTGTAGTGCCCCAGACGGCGACGGGCCAGCGAACGGTGGTGCCGGACCGTGACCGGGGTGGCTACCGTGAGACGTGCCAGTGCCGCCACGAACACGTCGGCCCCGAACGCGCGTTATGTTTCCGCGACGCCCGCCACCAACGCACACACTGCCACCGTGATGCCCGCGAACGCGGGCATCACCTCACGCAGGCCGGGCCCGTAACGGCCCTGGTTGCGCTGTGCACGGATCGCGAGTCGCCGCCGGCTACGGCGTGACGGCCTCCGCTCGGCCTCTGGTCCCCTCCATGCCGCCCAAGTCGGCTCCTCCCACCCCGCGTGCACCGACGTGCCTGCCGGAGGGATTCATGCTCAGGCGGCGAAGCCGATGTTGGTGACGTATTCGTACTGGCCCCACTGGGAGCCGAGGTCGACGACCACGTCGTCCACCCAGGCGGTGTCGAGGGCGTCGTCATCGGCGGCGGCCCATGCGGCGATGATCCGGTCCCAGCGCCGTACGTTCAGCGTCCGGTACTCCACCACGCGCTGCTGGGGGCGGGTGACCTGGGACTGGTTGAGGGGGTGGAACTCCACGCGGGTGCCGCGGCCGTCGCGGTTGAGGCGGGCCAGGAGGTAGCGGGCGACGTTCTCACGTCGGACCGCGCGGTAGGCCTGTTCGATCGCGGCGAGGTTGGCGCGGGAGGGGGAGCGGGTGCCGGCGAGCCAGGCCCGGATCGTGCGGGGCGTTGCGGTGAGGCCGGCTTCGCGGGCGGCGGCGCGGGCGCGGTCGGTGCGGGTGAGGTAGTGCAGGCGGGCAAGCAGGCCACGCCGGACCGTGATGGGGGTGGCGACGTACCCGGCGAGGGCATCCAGCTGGCGGGCGACGGCTTCGTGGCCCTTGATGCCGCGGGCTCCGAACTTGCCGAAGTCGAGGTTGCGCTCAGGCATCTCAGTCAGGCCTCTTCCGAAGTCACGGGGTCGGGGTCGCCGACGGTGTAGACATCCTTGACCTTCACCTCGGTCACACCGCGCCCTTCAGAGAAGATAGCGCGCCAGTCACCAGCCACGTGCAGCTCGTCGGTACCCATCGCGCGGACAACCATCAATCCTTCGTCGTAGGCGCGGTGGGCCTTCCACCACAGGTTGGCGAAGGCCTGGGAGCGGATGAGATGCATCCAGTCGGTGCGGTAGAGCTCACGGTTGTAGTTCGACTCCCCCATCGTCGACACGAACTTCGAGTACATCGCCTTGACGTACTCCAATGTCACGTCGTCGCCGTCGGCGATCGCGGTGTCCCGGGCGTCCTTGAGGGTGATCCGGAACTTCTCCAGGAGACCCTCGGTGGCCCCTGACGTCCACGACTCGTGGATGACGGGCGGCTCGCACAGCCCGTACTTCGGGCCGGAGATCCGCAGCAGCAGGCGCAGGGTCGGCTCGGTCACCCACAACGGGCCCGGCTCGTCCCGCTGGCCGATCGGGTTCGGGAGGTAGGCGTCGTGGTCCCAGTCGGGCGGGGTGATCAGGTGGACGCCTGCCCGGCGCCGGTCGTGGTGACCGTCCTCGGTGTGCTCCAGCTGGCCGAGCGGCAGGTGGGTCTTGAGCGCGGACAGGTAGGCGCCGTTGATATCCAGCGCGGTGATCTCGTTGACGCCGGGCGGGAGTTCGGGGCGGGTCCACTTCGGGCGGGCCTCCCACACCTGGTCCGCGCCCCGTGCGGTCTGCTTGCGCAGCACGTCGGGCAGCCACGGATGTGCGACCACGTCGTAGCGGCCGCCCGTCCGGGACTGGTCCAGCAGCGCCATCGCGTCCGGGATCGCCCGCTTCACCAGCGCCGCCGTCGCCGCCACGACATCCCCGCCGTGCTCGGTCAGCGCGGCCGCGACCGCCGAGGAGATCCGTCCTGCGAGCGGGTCCGGGGCGTCGGCGGGCTTCACCCGACGCCCGGCCGGGACCACCTTGACGCCCTGCCGACCGCGCGGGTCCTGCCGTGCCCCGCTGGTCCGGCTGCTCTGTGCCGGACCAGGAACCGATGCCGGGGCAGGAGCCGGTGCCGACTGTGGGGCCGCAGGCGCGGTGGTGCACTCGGCGAGGTCCAGGTGCTGAGGGAACCCGGCAACCTGGTGGCGGGCCGGCTGCCCGCACAGCACACACGGCTGGGGCACGGCAAGCAAGTTGTCGCCGTCGTCGTGGTCCTGTTCGGCGCTGTCGGTGGGCGTGGCGGCCGTCTCGGCAGGGCTGGAGCTGTCGGCGGCCGCGGGGCCGGCGGCCGCCGCCGTGCGGCTGTCGAACGTGGCCTGCGCCTGCTCCAGGAAGTACGCGTAGCGCTCGCGGGACTCGCCCCCGGGCTCGCGGCCGGCTTCCCAGCCGCTGAGCGTCGACGCGCTGACCCCGACCGCCCGAGCCACCTGAGCCTTCGACAGATTGATGCCCTCGCGCAGCTGACGCCGGACATCCGGGCTCGGCAGCGGAACTTTGTCCCGGACACCGGCGAGCAGCGCGTCGCTTGACGGACCCCGGCCCTGCCCGGGGCAGTACGCGCGGCGGGTGCCTCAGTGCTGGGAGATCGCTGTCGCCACGGGCACCGCCAGCAACAGACTGAGCCCGATCAGGGGCTGCCGGTCCAGCCACAGGACGGCGGCGAACTCACGCAGGGTCGCGGAGAGCCAGTACGCGGGAGAGGTCGGCGCCCCCACGACGTGGACAAGGACGCCGACGCGACGGGCCAGCAGGGCCGTGCGGTAGACGTGGAAGCCGCTGGTGACCACCGTGGCATGGTGCCCAGGAGCGATGCGGTCCATGAGAGCCACGCTGAAGCAGAGGTTCTGCCCGGTGTTCACGGAGCGGTCCTCCCGCACGATCCGGTCGGCAGCCACCCCGCGTGCGCGCAGGTAGTCGGCCATGGCGTCCGCCTCGGAGCGCACCTCGTCGTCGCCCTGGCCGCCCGAGACGAGAAACACCACACCGTCTGCGTCCGGTACGCCGGCGTCGACCGCGAGGGCCCGTTCCAGCCTGCGGCGCAGCAGCGGACCGGGCCGGTCGCCGTTGAGCCCGGCGCCCAGGACGACGACATGAGTGGTCTCCGACGGCGGGGTGCTGCGGCCCTGGACGAACACGTAGACGGTGAAGACGAGGAACAGAAGGCTCAGGTATCCGGCGACCGCGTTCACGGCCACCATCAGGGCACCCGCCACCTCGCCCCCAGTGGTCTGGAGGACCACGTCGAGGCCGAGCACCGCCAGCAGGGCGCAGCCAGCGGCGCCGGTGGCCAGCAGGGACACCTGCGGTCCGTACCGCCGGACCAAGACGATGCTGTCAACGAGCAGGAGCAGGCCCAGCGCGAGGGCCATGAGCAGGGCGGCGACGGCGAGCACGGTCACGACAGCGGGGTGAGTCTCCGCACTGCTGGCGGCCTCCCCAAGCCCGGCCGAGGTCACCGCGAGGCAGAACAAAACAGCGGTGGAGAACCGGTACGGCGCCAGCACTGCATGCACGACGCCGCCCACGGCGAACATCGCAGCGGCGATGTACTCCGGGTACTCCGTCACATCCATCACCATCCGCTCTCCCGCACGCCAGGCCCGACACCGTCCGCCCATCGCCGTCTGCGCATTTCCGGACCCGCGCAGCGCTACGGGGCCCCCTGTGGACGCCGCCGGACATCCTCGCAGACTCCTCGGGGTGCGCCGTGCGCGGGCGGGCGCCGACGCGATAAGCCGGAACCGTCGTACGCCCTTCTGTGCTGGGCTACAACGAAGCTGTCTCCCACAGTGGCATCACACTTGGGTCGGTGATCGGCCGCCTGCTTGCTTCGGAGATCTTCGACGGGAAGAGGGACAAGATGCTCGTGGACTTCCGCCCGGAACGGTTCCCTCAGTTACAGCGTGTGGACATGGCAGTTCCGAACATGCAGATGCGTCTTCGTGCGCACGAATCAGGAACGTGACCGGCGCCTCCCCTGATCCCTGCTGGAGCAATACCGCGTCAAGCGACCCCAGCCGTTCGACATTGGGTGAGACTGGACAGGCGGGTCGGCCTGTCGACGGATGACAGCCGGCCTCGCAGGGCGGGGGCGGGGGCGTGGGCGGGGTGCTGGATCTGCCTACGCGCACCAGGGCAAACTGGCGACGACGGCGCCGGTCGCGGCCACGTACGTCGCGATCCCACGCGGCCGGATCGACGCGAAGGAGGCTCTGGCCGCCATCGAGTTGGTACGCGACCTAAGGGCTAGCAGATCATGAAGGTGTTGCTTCCCGTCGCGTCGCTCGTTGACGTGGTATGCGCATTCCGGGCGAGATCCGTACCCAACTCGCCATGAAGTTCGCGGTGATATTCCCGCATCCGGATGGGCGGCAGCGACGACTGCTGATGGCCGCAGAGGCCCGTGTCCTGGGACACGGTGGAGTTCGGGCCGTCGCGCGGGCGGCCTCGGTAAGTGAGACCACGGTCCGCGAGGGCGTGTTCGGGCTGGAGACCGGCGAGGATCCCCTGGGGCGGGTGCGGCGGCAGGGCGGAGGCCGCAAGAGGGGCGCAGATCTCGATCCGGGGCTGCGGCCGGCTCTCTAGGGTCGCTGTCGGGCAGGACGTAGCGGATTCTGTTGTCCCAGCATGTGAGGACTGTGGTTGGTGCCCGTGCGCCGCGCCCGCGGGGAAGCACGGAAAAGCGCCGGTGGGCGGGGCCGTGATCACGGCCCCGCCCACCGGCGGCTTTGCCTGGTTCAGCTCAGTCCAACTCAGTTTGGGTCAGTTTCGGTCGGTGACCTCGAAGTGCAGCCGAACATGGGTCGCCGAATCGGCGCCGGCCAGCGTGACACCGGTCGGCCCCGGCTTGGCCGCCCCCGGAACGCTGATGGTCGCGCCGTGGATCACACCGTCGGCGTTCGCGTGCACGGTGATGAAGGCGAGACCGTCACCGAAGCCGATCCTCACGGCCTCGTTCGGCGCGAACCCACTGGCGTTGACGACGATCGCCGTGGCGCGCGGCCCCGACGTCGTCGACAACAGCACCTCCGGTCGGTACGTCCGCGCCTGCGGTTCATCGGTCACCCGGACGGTGGTCGTCGCCGGAGTCCGCGAGGACGTGCCGGCCGCGGTGATGGCGTACCGGCCGGACTGCGCGTCATCGGACGCCGCCACGGACGCGTGGACCGCGCCCGTCGCAGAGGCCTCGACCGTCACGCTGCGCGCCGGGCTGGTGCCCAGCTTGACGGTCACGCGCTCGCCGGCGGCGAACCCGCTGCCGTTGACGGTGATCGCGTCACCGGCCTCGACGGTGGTGGATGCCGACGCCGAGATCGACGGCTGCACCGCCGCCTTCCCCACGGTCACGGTGAACGTCTCGGTCCGGCTGGACAGCGTGTCCCACGTGGTGACGTGCACGGTGTACGTGCCCTGCTGCACGTACGTGTGCTCTCCGTTGATCGCACCGGACGCGTCGACCGTGGCGTCGGACGGAACCGTGCCGTCACCCCACTGGACGCGGGCCTGGTAGCCCGTCGGGCCGGGAACGCCGCCGGTCACCGAACCGAGGTCCGCCGCGAGGGCCTTCCCCGGGGTGGCCGTCCGGTCCTTGGGAGTGGTGGTCACCAGCGCGGGCGCCGGCGTGCCGTCGTGGGCGACGGCGAACACATGGATCCGGCCGGCGGAACCGGCGTCGCCGGTCTGCTTGGGCAGGGTCACCGACACCAGCGTCTTGCCCGCCGGGATCTCGAACGGCGTGGTGGCGAACAGGAACGGCTGGGCGCTGTCCCGGCTCGTGCCAAGCAGTCGGTAGGCGGACTTGGCGACGACGATGTTACCGAAGGACGGCGTGCCACCTGCGTTGCCGCCCAGCGTCCAGTCGCTCATCTGGATCGGGACGGTGGCGGTGCTGCCGTCGCTGAACGTCGCCGTGCCGGTGGTGTTCTGGTTGCCCTGCGTGCCGGCGCCGATGAACGAGATGCTCTTCGCGTCCGCCGGCAGGTTGAGCACGAGCGTGCTGCCGTTGCCCGTCGCGTTGTCCGGCTGGCCCGCCGGGGTCTCCGGCAACGTGAAGTGCAGCGCCGTGCCGGGCACGTCGTGCTGCTGACCCTGGGTCACACCGGCCGCCTTGAGAGCGGCACGCGAGTACGCCCAGGACTTGCTGTCGCAGTTCGCGGCGAGCGCGCCCTCGTCCCCTATGCAGACGGTGTCGAAGGCGGCGGTGAGGCTGGAGCTCGGCGCGTACGCCACGTCGGCCCCGACCGTGCCCGAGCCCTGGACGGTGCCGTCGTTCACCGTGACGTTCGCCTGGTAGTAACCGGGCTTGGCGTAGGTGTGCGTACCGCTGACGCTGTACACGCCCCGCGAACTCAGAGCCGTGGTGCCCGTGGTGACCGGCGAGCCGTCACCCCAGTCGATCGTGGCCTGGTAGCCGCTCGCGGTGCCCCCGGTGACGGTGGCCAGGGGTGCCGTGACCGCGACGCCGGACGTCGCGTGCAGCCCGCTGCTCACGCCGGCGACCGTGAGGTCGCCGCCACCGAGCTGGACGTCGCCGCCCGCGAGCAGTTCCACCTCGGCGAGGTTGGTCTGCGCGCCGCCGGCGGTCTCCTTCACGATCAGGCGGAACCGCGTGAACGCCCCCGGATTGCCGATCTTGAACGGGCGGGTCTGGTTGCGCGACGGGAACACCTCACGGTGCCGGGAGTCGAGCGTGGTCCAGGTGATCCCGTCGTTGGAGGCCAGCAGCTTCCAGTCCGTCGGGTCGCCTGTGCCCGCCCCCGAGGTGAGGGTGTAGTACGACGGGGTCTGCTTGCCGCCGCGGTAGACCCAGTCGATCTGAGGCTCGTCGCCGGCGAAGGTCATCTGCGTCGTCGACGAGTCGTCGAACAGCTTGGACGCGTCCTGCCCGTCGCTGGTGGTCGCGGTGCCGAGGCCCGGACCGGTGGTGTCCTGGAGCGGCTTGGGCACGTCCGTGCCCGTGGTCAGCGACGGCGGCGCGTCGTTCTTGCCGGTGCCCCAGGACGACGGCTGCGAGCCCATCGCGAAGTCGATCGTGCCGCCGTTGACGAGCTCGGCCGAGTCGACGGACACCGCGCGCTGCGTCTTGCCGTTGACCTTCACGCTCTGCACGTAGACGTTCTTGGTGCTGTTGTTCGGCGCGTTGACGACGATGTCGCCGCTGGTGCGGTGGACGGTCATCTTGGTGAACTGCGGCGAGCCGATGGCCCAGTTGGAGGAGCCGGCCTGGAGCGGGTAGAGGCCCAGCGAGCTGAGGATGTACCACGACGACATCTCGCCGTTGTCCTCGTCACCCGGGTAGCCCTGGCCGATCTCGTCGCCGACGTAGACGCGCTGCAGGAGCTCCCGCACGATCGCCTGCGTCTTGGACGGCGCGCCGGCGTAGTCGTACATGTACGGGATGTGGTGCGAGGGCTGGTTGCTCATGCCCAGCTGGCCCATGCGGACCGCCTGCGCCTCGAGCATCTCGTGGATCGTGCCGTTGTATCCACCGGGGTGGTCGGCGTTCTCCGGGGTGGAGAAGAACTGGTCGAGCTTCTGCTCCAGCTGCTTCTGACCGCCGTAGAGGTTGGCCAGGCCTTGGCCGTCCTGCTGCGCGGTGAACGCGAAGTTCCACCCGTTCGTCTCGGTGTAGGCGCCGCCCCAGTCGAGCGGGTCGCCGGTGAGGAACGTGCCGTTGGCCTGGCGTCCCTCGAAGAACTTGCTGTCCTTGTCGAAGAGGTTGACGTAGTTGCGGGCACGCTGGAGGAAGTACGCCGACTCCTCCTTGATCCGCTTGCGGTCGTCCTTCGGCACGGACTTGTCGTCGGCCAGGGCCGCGCCCATGTTGCCGATGCCGTAGTCGTTGATGAAGCCTTCCAGCGCCCACGACACGGACTCGCCGGTGGAGGTCGGCGTGTAACCGAGGAACAGCCCGTTCTCGATGCCCTTGCGGCCGACCTCGCTGCGGCCGGACGCGACGGTGGCGTCCTTGACCGCCGCCTCGTACGCGGCGAGAGGGTCGGGCACCTTGACGCCGTTGAGGTAGGCCTCGGCCAGGGCGACGTTCGCGCTGGTGCCGGTCATCAGGTCGGCGTAGCCGGGCGAGGACCAGCGGGCTATCCACCCGCCGTCGCGGTACTGCTGGACGAAGCCGTCGGCGATCTTGGCCGCGACGTCCGGGTACAGCAGCGAGTAGGCGGGCCACACGGTGCGGTAGGTGTCCCAGAACCCGTTGTTGACGTAGATCTGGCCGTCCACGACCTTGGCGCCGGTCTGCGTGGCGGTCGACGTGCCGGTCGGCGCCGACACCGGGCTCGCGTACTGCCAGTGCGGCGCGGCGGCGGTGCCGGTGTTCTCCGACTGCGAGTTCGGGTACAGGTTCAGCCGGTACAGGTTCGAGTAGAGAGTGACCTTCTGCGTCTCGTTCGCGCCCTGCACCTCGATCCGGCCGAGCCGGTCCTTCCACGCCGCGGTGGCCGCGTCGTGGATCTGGTCGAAGCTCTTCCCGGTGACCTCCAGGCCGAGGTTCTTGCCCGCCTGGTCGACCGAGAGGAACGAGGTCGCGATCCGCAGCGTCACCTGCCGGCTCGCGGAGGTGTCGAAGGTGGCGGAAGTGGCGGAGGTCGCCGTCGGCGCCCGGTCGAAGGTGCCGGACACGAACATCCGGCTGCGACCGGCCGACAGACCGCTTCCGTTGTCCACCCAGCCGGTGAAGGTGCCGCCCGTGCCGATGGTGAACGTGCCGTTGTAGAACACCAGGCTTCCGGTGGCCTGCCCGGACGGGAAGGTGAACTGCATGATGCCACCGTGGTCGGTGGGCGACATCTGCGCCTTCAGACCGTTCTGCGTGGTGACCTGGTAGAAGTCCGGCCGCGCGATCTCGTCGTCGTGGCTGAAGGCGAGCGCGCGCCCGCTGGGTGCCCCGGTGAGCGACCCGCCGGCCGGCACGGGCATGACCGACATCTGGTTGCGGTCACCCATCCACGGGCTGGGCTCGTGCGAGATCGCCAGTCCCTGGAGCGTCGGCAGGTTGGCCGCGTTGTTGCCCGCCTGGTAATCGTACTCCCAGGAGTTGGACGCGGCGTTCGTGACCGGCGTGAAGAAGTTGAAGCCGTTCGGCATCGCCGAGATCGGCAGGTTGTTGCCGCGCGAGAACCCGCCGGACGCGTTGGTGCCGCGCCGGGTGTCGACGAAGTTGGTCAGGCTGGAGCCGTCCACCGGCGTCGGGGTGCCCGACACGGTGACGGCGTCGAGCCAGCCCTGGAACCGCGTCGAGGCGGTGGCCTTGGGGTCGTCGTAGGAGAGCAGGACGCGATCGATCGTCTTGCCGTTCGCGACCGCGCCGATCTCGGACTGCACCGCGTTCCACTGGTCGGCGTAGAGCACCTTCGACGCACCCTGCCCGGCCGCGGTGAGCGCGTAGCCGTGCTGGTCGACGGGCGAGAGGCCGCTCAGGTAGCTGCCGTCGGTGAAGTGCAGGTCGACGGCCGCGTAAGTGGACGGGTACTGGGTGTCCTTGGCGGTGAACTCGGGGAAGATCTTGTACGACAGCCGGGTCTTGGGCCCGACCGGGATGTCGACGTCGAAGAGCTTGTTGGTCGCGTACGAGCGGCCGTCGGCCCGGGCGCCGCCCGAGTAGCGCAGGGAGGCCACTCCGGAGAATCCGGCCCCCGGCTTCATGTTGTAGCCGCTGACCGGGCCCGCTCCGGCGACGCTGACCATCGGGGTGGCCGGCGGCAGGACGTTCGAGCCGTCGCTGATGTTCCAGTCGGCGAGCTGGATGATCGAGTCACCGGCGTTCGCGGTGACGTTCAGCCGGTAGTACGCGTAGGCGGTCGTGTTGGTGAAGCTGTACGTGTTGGTGGCGAACCGGCCGCTGAAGGTCACGCCGGTCCGGGTGTCCAGGTCGTTCCACGTACTGCCGTCGTCCGACCCCTGCACGGTGAAGTTCTTGGGGTCGCGGCCCGGAGCGTCGTTCGCGGAGGTCAGCGAGTACTTCACCACCGCCGAGGGCTTGGCCAGCCGGTACGTCACCCAGCCGGTTTTGGCGAACGCCAGCCACTTGGTCGACGGATTGGCGTCCTTGACGTTGGAGGCGATTTCCCCGGGCGGGTTGTCGGCGCTGGCGGTCACCGCGCTGACCTGGTCGAGCAGGCTGCCGGGCAGTCCGGTGGAGCTCGATCCGCTCAGGTTCTCCTGGACCGGCTTGCCGCTGCCGTCGACCTCGACGGTGCTCGCCGCAGCCTGCGGGTCGGCCGACTCGAAGGAGGAACTGAAGTTGCCGGGCGGCGGCACCGCGGCAGCCACCGAGGGTGCGACGGCGAGCAGCCCCACGGGCAACGACAGGGCTATCGCCGCGCCGGCCCATCTTCGCAAGGACAAATGGCGGGCAGAGGGGGAAGGTGACACGGGGAGACCTTTCGTCATTGGAGGTCGGGAGCATCACGTCGGGGCTCGCCGCGGCTCGGTCCTGGACGGCGCCAGGAGGCGGTTCGACCCGGAGAACAGATCAGTTCGAAGCGGTGCCACGATCGCCGACGCGGGGCGGCGACAACCGCCCGGGCCCCACACATGAGTTGGGGCGAAGGTCCTGGGTCACGCGGAAGCTCCGTAAAGGGATGGGGGACTCGTAAGAGGGGCACACCTGCCGTAGATCGCGGTTAGCGTGTTCCGTTCCAGACAACGTTGTCAAGAGTGGAGAGCGCAACCCCCGTGAAATAGCCCGTTTTTCTTCCCGGTTCGCCCGGCCGTGACCGGGCGGGCGAACCGGGCCCGTCCCGTCCCGCCGAGGTGGGGCCGTGAAGCCCCCCGCTTCAGGCCTGCGGGAGCATCAGTACGTTGAACTCGCCCCTGGGGATGCCGCCCGCGACGGCGGCGTACGTGCCGGTGGTGAGCAGCCCGCGGGCGGCGCGGTCGACGAGGGCGTAGGCGGCCTCGGTGACCGTGCTGCCGACGTTGACGCGCGAGGACGTCGGAGGCCTCGACCGGCCGG
Source organism: Streptomyces sp. NPDC001068 (assembly GCF_042897315.1). Lineage (NCBI taxonomy): Bacteria > Bacillati > Actinomycetota > Actinomycetes > Kitasatosporales > Streptomycetaceae > Streptomyces > Streptomyces sp. NPDC001068. The sequence continues at coordinate 34,513 of NZ_JBIAYD010000032.1, forward strand.
GTAGCGGGCAGTTCTGCGAGCGCCAGGTGGGCGGTGCCAGCCTCGCACTCGACCTGCAGCCAGCGGCGCACCAGCGGCGAGGCACCGTCCTCGCGACGCCACCACGGCCGCCGCCCCTCACGAACCTCACGAGCCCGCTTCCTCTTGCCCGAACTCCCTGCGGTGGCCCAGGGCTGCTCGGCCTCCCTAGGCCACCGCTACCAGTTCGGCAGGCGCGAAATCGGGGTAGCCACTGGTATAGGGCGCCTTGGGGTTGCACTCCATCAAGAGTTGGAGGAGCGCTGCTCGTTCATCGCCGAGCTGCGCGCCGACGAGGACGAGGGAGAAGTCAATGCCGGCTGTGACTCCGCCGCCGGTCATCCAGCTGCGGTCAGTGACGACTCGCCCGTCGGTCAGCTCCACGCCAAGGAAACGGGCAAGGACGCCCCGGTAGGACCAGTGGGTGTTGGCCCTGTAGCCGTCGAGCAGGCCCGCCGCAGCGAGGATGAGCGAGCCCGAGCAGACCGAGGTGCCGTACCGGGACCGGTTCCCGAGGCTCGACAGGACGTCGACGCCGTCTTTATCGTTCACCGGTGCGCCCTGCTCGCCCTGGCCGAGGACCTCGGCGCCCGGCTGCGTGCCTCCGGACAGATCACCGCGGCGCTGACCTGCAGCGTGAACTACGCCGACCTCAGCGCGACCAAACGCAGCCGCGCCCCCTGCCAGAGGCGAGCCAGCACACCTTGCTCCTGGCCCGCACCGTGTACACGGTTTACGACTCCCTCGGACTCCAGCGCGCTCGGGTCCGCAGCATCGCTCTGCGTGCCGACAGCCTTCTGCCAGGCAGCCGGGCCATCCGGCAGCTCACCCTCGACGCGGGAAGGTAGAACGCCGAGCGGGTCCCTCCTCACTACGCTTGAGGAGGGACCCGCTAGTAGTGCTTCGTTAGGTTCGTGTTCTGGGTCTGCTGGTGGTGAGGGGGCGGCCGCAGGTGGTGCAGGTGCCGGTCCAGCACCTCAGCAGGTC
>NZ_JBIAYD010000033.1:0-5501 GCF_042897315.1 Streptomyces sp. NPDC001068
AACGGCTCGATCCACTTCGGATCATCCGCTGAGATCACCCCACCCATGCCCAGGCAACGCAGCAACCGCCACACGGGTTACGGGACAACCTCTAGAGACAAATGACGTCGCCGATGCGGTATACACACAGCTTCATGGATCCGTGAAGTAACGCGTACTCGCGGTGGAGTTCGGGGTGTTGTTGCCGCAACTGAATGCGAGGCCCGCACGCGCGCCTGAAGGATCGAAGCCCGCACTCACCGGGAGGCAGGCCGTGACCTGCCGCAGCGCGGTGATCCTGAACGACAGGTCGACCGGGGCAAAAAGTGAGGGCGCAACGCTGTCTTGCGGAGGCGCCTGTTGGGTGCCTGCTACCGGGCTGCGGTGGTGAGGAAGTGAGGAAGTTCCGTGTCGACGATCCGGAGCAGGGCCTTCACCGTGGCTGGGGTGCGGCGTCGGTCGGCGGTGGCCAGGTACAGCGACCAACTCATGGCGGCGTCTGCCGGGGTGAGGACGGCGAGGCCGTCGGGTACGGGGTCGACCATGAACGACGGCAGGAAGGCGACCCCCAGACCGTGTCTGACGAAGGAGGTGGTGGTGGCGATGTCGGTGGTCTCCAGTAGCACGCGGCGGTCGAGTGCGGCGGCGGAGAACGCACGGTCAACCAGTTCGCGGTTGCCGAAGCCGGCCGGCGAGTCGATGAAAGCCTCGTCCACCAGGTCGCTCAGTGGCGCGGAGTCGGCGTCGGCCAGGCGGTGCGTGGCGGGCACGATCAGTACCATCGGTACGGTGGCCAGCTCGCGCACGTCCAGGCCGGCTGGTCGACGGTCCGGCAAGGACAGGAAAGCCAGGTCCAGTTCGCCCGCCAGCAGGGCTCGCACCAGTCCTGCTGATCCGGTGGGCGATGCGTGCAGGCGCAGGGTGACGTCCGGGTGCAGGGTGTGGAAGCGGCCAAGCAGGGCGGGTATGTCGAGAAGACCGCCGGCGGTGACCCCGCCCGCCCGGAGCGTTCCCTGCAGTTGACCGTGCAGTCCGAGGACCGCGTCGCGGGCCTCCCGCGCGGCGTCGAGGGTGGCCACGGCAAGGGGCAGGAGGGTCGTCCCCGCTTCGGTCAGCAGAACGCCCTGCGGGGTGCGCTCCAGCAGTGTGGTTCCCAACTCGCGTTCCAGGGCGCGGACGGCCGTCGAGACGGCCGACTGGACGACGTGCAGACGCTGGGCGGCCCGGGTGAAGCTCTTCTCGTCCGTCACGGCAACGAAGTAGCGCAGATGATGCAGTTCCACACAGGTGTGTCTATCACTCGCGTAGATGCGGAGCATCGCGAGGATACGTTGGACGTCCTGTCCGCCCGGTATGACGCTTGTGGCATGTCAAACCTCGCAGCCTCCGTCCGTACCGCAACCGGTCTTCCGTCCGCCTCCGAATCCCGTGCCCCCTCGGCCGCAGGTGTCCGACCTAACAAGGTCGGACGCGGGGCGGCCCACGCACGCGGATTCTGGTGTGTGGCGGTCGCCTTCGCGGTCCTGATGGCGTTCGGCACCGCGCCCACTCCGCTGTGGCCGCTGTACGCGGCTCGTGACGGCTTCGGTGCCACGACGGTCACTGTCGCCTTCGCGGTACTCGTCCTGGGTGCGGCGGCCGGCTTCGTGGGGCTCGGGCATCTGTCGGACCGGTTGGGTCGGCGGCGGGTCGTGGTGCCCGCCCTGGCCGTGGGCACGGTGGCGGCGCTGGTACTCGTCTGGTGGACGTCGCTGGAGGGCCTGTTGGCGGGGCGGTTCCTCGCCGGTGTCGGCATCGGGCTGATGGCATCCACGGCCACGGCGTATTTGCACGACCTTCACCATCGGTGGCATCCGGACGGCCGGAACGCCGCGCTGCCCGGTGTCGTCGCGACGCTCGCCAACCTGGGCGGGCTCGCCCTGGGCCCTCTGGTAGCCGGTCTGGTCGCGCAGTGGGTCGGACATCCGCTGGTGGTGATCCAGTCCGGGTTCGCGGTGACCATGGGCCTGTGTCTTGTGCTGGTGCTGGCTGTGCCAGAGACGGTGGAGCGGGCGGACGGTACCGAGGCCCTGCCGCCGCGGTTCGCGCTGCGGCCCGGTACCGCGATGGCGTTCGGTGCGGCCGCGGCTCTGGCCGCCTTCTCCTTCGCGCTGTTCGGGCTTGTCTCCTCGCTCGGGGCGATCATTCTGGGGACCAGGCTCGGCATCACGTCACACCTGGTGGCCGGGGTGTCGGCCTTCCTGATGTTCGGAGCGTCGGCGCTGGCGCAACTGGTGCTGGGCAGGCTGGCGCCGCGGTCCATGTCGATGCTGGGCGCCACCCTTCTGCCGGTTGGGCTGCTGTTGGTGACGGTGTCCCTGTACCGTCCCGCTCTCTGGTTGTTCCTGGTCGCAGTGATCGTGGCCGGGGCGGGGGCAGGTTTGCTGTTCAAGAGCGGTGTGGTGCGTGTCGCAACGGTGGCGCAGGAGCATTCCAGGGCCGGGGTGTTGGCGATGTTCTTCGTGGCCGGGTATCTCGGTATGGGCCTGCCTGCCGTCCTGTTCAGCGTGGTGAGTCGGTACGTCGGACTCGGCCCCGCGATGATCGGGTTCGCCGTGGTGCTCTCGGCGGGTGTGACGTTGGCGGTGCGGGTCGGCAACGCCGCGGATCGCCACGCGTAGCGACGCGGCCGGACGGCGAACCGGCGCATCCAGTCTTCTGAGGTGGGAATTCTGTTCGGATAGTCGGCGAGGCGTTGGAGAACCTCGTCCGTGGTCTTCGTCCAGACGTAGGGCTTCGGGTCGGTGCTCCAGGTGGCGGTCCAGGTGCGGATGTCCTTCTCCAGTGCCTGGACCGCCCTGTGGCCGCCTCGCCGTATCTGCTTGTTGGTCAGTTCGGCGAACCATCGCTCGACGAGGTTCAGCCAGGACGATCCGGTCGGTGTGAAGTCGCAATGGAAGCGAGAGTGGGCCGACAGCCACTTCTTGATGGCGGGGGTCTTGTGTCCAGGTCGGCCGGCACCTCCTTGTCGAGCTTGATCAAGAACTTCTTGAACTCCTCGGCGCGGTGTCTGCGGTGCAGGGAGCCGATCACTTTGCCGGTGGCGACGTCGAAGGCGGCGAACAAGGTGGTGGTTCCGGCCCGGACGTAGTCGTGCATCGCCCGCTCGGGAAGGGCAGGCACCGACTCACCTCCCGGAGGGCCTGCCGTGCCACCACCTGTCCTGCTGCGCCGTGTCACCCTGCTGGCGTGGACCGTGATGCTCAGCGGATTCCTGCTCCCCTGGGCAACCGCCGCACTAAGGGACGCCGACGGTCTGGACTGGCGTCCCTGCTCGACCGTGGCCAAGGACTGGCCCGTCGCGGATGACACCTCGACGCAGTGCGCCGATCTGCGCGTTCCTCTGGACTACTCCACACCGCACCACGGCCCAACTCGCGCTGGCCCAGCTGCCGAAGAAGTTCCGACGAGGACGCTAGACGCTGATCCACACCGACTCCGACGGTGGCACCGACGAGTTCGTCGCATGCATCGCCCGGGGGGAAGCTGGCTGTCGTAATCGGTCGGCATGACCATCACCGACGCAGTCCAACAGCCCATCCTTCACCGACGCGAGGGCGCCACCCGCACCACCGTCCACATCACGGCCAAGGCAGCCGGCAGCATGCCCCTCTCCGGCCGACACCGTGTCCGAGGCGACAGGAGTCGTCGACCTCCAACGCCGACTCCGCGAAGGAGTGGTGCACAGCCTGAGTGACCGCACACCTATGCCCTGGCCCGTCACACGTTGGGGTACTCCACCCACCAGTGATCGTTCGCGGCCGTGGTGCCTGTTGTAGCGAACTTCCGACCCGACGTTCCGGGAGTGGCGTAGACAGTCGCTCCCTTGTCGGTGACGGCCATTCCGAAAGTGTCGCCGGAAGTGTTGTAGTGCCCTTGGACGGTAATCCACGTCAGGTAGTTGACGTCGCCCACCACGTTGAAGGTTCCGCAGGAGCCAGCTGGGACCCAGTCGCCATACCACACGCCGTAGTTGTTGTTGAAGGTGAATCGCGATGCGTAGTTCCCCTGGGAACACAGTTGCACCCTGCCCGTTCCGATGGATGCGGATGCAGGCCCGGCGGTTGCGACTGCCATCGCGAGTGCGGACGCCGTCACCGCCGCCCAGGAAACCAATCGCGTACGGATGCTCATGTGGCGCCCCCATGGTGATTTGATTCATGCTCTATTAACACGAGCCATACTGATTGACCGCCGAAACGATACGTGTGCGAAATGGGACACGCAAGTATGTCCTCAGGGCGCAAGGTGTGAGTCGAGTTTGGCGCCCAGCCGGTGAGCGCGTTTCACAGTGGGCACACATGCCTCACGGCCATGAGCCCTTCCAGCCCCTCCGGGCGAAGCGGGGCCGCTCACGTGCCTCTCCGCCATCCGCAGCGTCATCACCCGACCTCCCCATGAGCTACCGCTGTCCAACCCCTGGGACCGTGTCCTACCTGGTGAGGTGGTCGTCGGGACCATAAGGTTCGGGGTAAGCGGAGTTGGGTCGTTCCGGACGGACTCGGGGAAATCACGAAGCCGCCGGGCCCGTGGTCGAGGGCCCCGGCGAGGTGCTGATGGACCAGCCGTCGCACCGCCTGTTCAACGTACTGGGCCGCGCGAGCAGCACTGCGGTGCAGTTGCACGTGAGCAGGGCGCTCTAGGTCACTCTGACCGGCACCGACCTGGCGCTGTACCAGGTCGATACCACATACCGGGAACTGCGACGGGACCACGGCGTCGAGCCGTTGACGGTCTCCGACCACAGGCCCGTCCGCGGCGCGGACATCCGTGTCGTCTCGGCAAGCTGGAAGCAGGAGTTCACCTGCAAGATCGACCGGTTCGCCTACCGGGTTCTCGAGATGGGGAACGCCACTGAGGACGTCCTGCGGTACACACCGGAGTGCGACACCGGCTCGGGCACCTCGGGGTCCCCCGTGCTCTCCGGCACGGAGATCGTGGGGATCAACAACACCAGCAACCACGATGGCGAACAGCGCACGCTCGACAACCCCTGTGAGATGGCCAGAGACGGCGCGATCACCACGCACAAGGGGATCGGCTACGCCACGCAGACCTACTGGCTGCCCTCGTGCATTGCCCCGGGGAACCACCTGGATCTGAACCGCGCCGGCTGCCTGCTGCCCCGACCCGACCCGCGCCGTGGGCAGACGACGCACGACTGTGGAGCACCGACCTGGTGTCCTGGCCGTCTTTCACTCCGCCGGGAGACGCCGGCGGGCCCCCGCACCTTCGTTCAGCGCTGCTGTCCGCGGCGCTGCGCGGGTCGCGCGGCCCGTGGTGCGCTGCGCGGACGGCGGGGCTGGCGGATCTGGCTCTCGGCGTGCTGTGCGGAGGGCGAGGAGAAGCCGCCGGGGATGCCGGGCCGTGGGGGGCGCGGGGGCGGGGGGGGGGCGGCCCCCCCCCCCGCGGGGGGGGCCGCGCGGGGGGGGCGGGCGGGGCGGGGCCCTGCCCGCGCGGGGGGGCGAAACGCCGCGCCACGA
>NZ_JBIAYD010000033.1:5508-21441 GCF_042897315.1 Streptomyces sp. NPDC001068
ACGGGGGGGGGGGGGGGGGGGGGGGGGGCGGGGGGGGGGGGGGGGGGGGGGGGGGGGGGGCGGGGGGGGGGGGGGCCCCCCCCCCCCCACGGCCGGTGAGCTGCCGGCGCGTGGGGGCCGGGCGGCGCGGGCCATGACGCGCGCGTGTGGCATCAGCGCGGCGCATGTCTCACAGACCTCTTCCAGTGTCCATACACGTCCGACGAGGGGATCGTGCCGCAGGACGAGTGCCACGCCGCCCGTGCAGTGAGCGGGAGTGTCAGGGTGGGCGGAGCACTGTGTGGATGCGCAGTGGCACCAGGCGTTGGCATGGACTGAGGCCACTCGCGCGTGAGCGGCGGCGTGCTGGGCGGCGAACGTCCGCAGACCGGTCAGGTCCTTGGAACGTGCAGGCATCCTGCAGGCCGCGGAGCTGCAGGTGACCGTGGCGCTCCGGTCGGCGTGCCCGGTCAGGCGGACCGTCCAGACCCGGCCGGGGACTCGCTCGGGGGAAGGCTCGCTGGCAGCGGTTGTCACAGGCGTCCTCTTCTGAAGGGATGTACGGCATGGAGCAGTCCACTATGAGCTACCCGGATGCGGGTGCGACACCACCCTCTTGCCAGCATCCTGCGGCGCGTAGAGCACTGGGAACGAGCGGGCCGCGTGTGACGCCTGTCGTGCTTCAGCGGCGACAACCTCACCGGCCAACCTCACGCTGGTGGAGAACGTGCGCAGGCTCTCCCATGGGCGGGGCGTCACGGTCGCCCGGCCGGCCATCGCGTGGGTGATCGCGCAGGACCGTGGGCGTGACGACATCGTCGCCCAGGTAGGCGCGCGCAGGCCCCAGCGCGTCACCGAGGCCATGGCCGCCGCCGAACCGGCACTGACCGGCCGGGATCTGGCGGCGATCGAGGCGGCAGTGCCTGCTGACGCGGTGGCTGGGGATCGCCACGCCGCGCCGCTCGTGGCGCAGTCGGAGCGCGAGCGCTGACACCCCCGCACGAGGGCGCTGGACGCCGAGACCATCCTCGCGGCGACCGAGGACGTACAGCAGGGCGCCTCCCCTCCGAGGCGGCACTGCGCGAGGCCGTCATCCGCCGCTGGATCGACCGGTCCTACGACCGTCTCGCGGCGATCGCCGACGATCCGGCGACGGCCGCGCCCGAGCGGCTGCGTGCGCGGCTGGGGGAAAGTGTTCACCGCCCTGGACCGGGTTTGCGTGCTGCTCGTCAACGGTTTGCGGGTCCGCTGAAGCACGGTCCTGGGGGTGAGTGGCCGCCACCGTGGCCGGGTCAGGGTTTCCAGGTCCGCAGGAGGTTCGCGATCTGCTGGGCGGTGCAGCGGGGGCTGTTCAGCTCGTGGGCGAGCGCGGTCAGTTGCTCGCGGGTGGGGTCGACGGGGACGTTCGACGCGGCAAGATACATGACGGCGACGGCGCAGGCGACGGTGAGGTTGGAGCGCTCCAACCAGCGGCACCGGCCGAGTGTGTGGACCAGGGCGGCGGCCCGTGCGTAGGGGCCGGCGTAGACGGGGTGGTCGATGGCTTCACCCCGATGGCGTGCGACGGCCGCGATGGGGACCCCGTAGTCGTCGGCGGACGGGTCGCGGTGGCCGGCCCGTTCGGCGACTTCCAGGATCCATGCTTCGTCGACGTGCACGATCACGCCGCGGCCCCCGGCAGGCGCGTCTCCTCGAACGGCGCGTCGAGCCGGCGCTCCAGGTCGTCGAGGAAGCCGCCGTGCTGGTCGATGAGGCGTTGCGCGGCCTCCATGCCGGCTGCCCGAGCGCCGGTGGTGTCTTCCTGGATGAGTCTTTCGATGTACCGGTTGAAGTCCAGGCCGCGGGTCCTCGCAGCGTCGTGTCCAGCGGCGAGAATGTCCGCGTCCAGGCGGACCTGGGTCTGCTTCCGATTGGAACTCATACCGCATGGTAGCAGGGTGGTAGCAGGCATGGAGGGGCAAGTCGTCCACGCCGCGGCGGTGCCGATCCGGGCCGGCGCCTACGCACCGGCCCGGACCCCGGGCGTCAGGCGGCGGTGATGTTCTCCGCCTGCGGTCCCTTCTGCCCCTGGGTGACGTCGAAGGTCACGGCCTGGCCTTCGAGCAGCTCACGGAAGCCGGTGCTGTTGATGTTGGAGTAGTGAGCGAACACGTCCGGCCCACCGCCGTCCTGCTGGATGAAGCCAAAACCCTTCTCGGCGTTGAACCACTTGACGATTCCGCTGGCCATGCTGGTGCCTCTCGGTTGCTTGCAGGGACCACACCACGCGGCCCCGGGGGTGATCGCCATGATCCCGTCACCACACGGTGCTGGCGGGTACCGCGAACCACGACATCAGAGAGTGACGCTACATGCCGGAACCGGCACTCACCAGGGGAAATCAGCCGTTCAAGCGCCGGCAGCTCATGCATCTCTTCACACGTGCGAGGCCTGGAGTTCCGGCCGGCACCGTCGCACATGACCCAGAATCCCCGCTCACCAGCGGCTGCACCGAAGTCGCAGTCGTTCCAGGCGCCGCCCGGACTTCCGGGCCAGTACGTCACGATGAAGGTGTTGACGTATCCGTTCCCCTGACTGATGCGCTTCCGGCCTACCAGGCAGGCCGGGCGTCTCGATGATCCCTCCGAAGTGCGGCTTCAGGTGATGCCTCGTCAAGTATGTGTGCGGTAGGGAGAATCACGCCCGGAACCGTCGTAGGTGAACCGGGATCCCGACGGCTTCGGCGACGTGTGCACCACGCCGGACGTGAGGCATCCCACTGCCGGTGGAGCGAACAACGGTGCGACTCAGATTCGTCCCATTATCATGGCAATGAAATCGAATAGTTCCGCCGGTCACGCCGTCGTCGTCGGCGGCAGCGTCGCAGGTCTCCTGGCCGCGCGCGCACTGAGCACGTCGTTCCATCAGGTGACCGTTTTCGAACGGGACACGTTCCCGGCACACACCGTCGCCCGGCGTGGCGTACCGCAGGGCCGACAAGTGCACGCACTGCTCACTCGCGGTGCCGTCGGGCTGGACGGCCTCTTCCCCGGCTTCGTCGACGCCATGACCGCGGCCGGCGTCCCCAGTGGTGACGGGCAGGCGGACTTCTCCTGGTTCCTGGACGGCCACAGGATGGCCGGAGCGACGTCCGGGCTGCGCGGCTTCGGTGTGAGCAGGCCGCAGATCGAGGAGATGATCCGGGACCGCGTCGGCGCGCTGCCGAACGTCACCGTCGTCGCCGGCGCCCAGGTCGACGGTCTGCTCGTCGACGACGGCCGCGTGGCCGGGGCACGGGTGCGGCGGCACACAGGCGCCGAGGAGAGCGTGGCGGCGGACCTCGTGGTGGACGCCGCCGGACGCGGCTCCCGCGCCCTGGCCTGGCTCCGCGAGTTCGGCTACCCCGTCCCGGAGCACACGGCCGTCAGGACGAACGTCGTCTACGTGACGCGGCACTACAAGCAGGAGCCCGGTCTGCTGGACGGCAGGCTCGGGACCACCGTGGTGCCCTATCCCGGGCAGCCCCGCGCCGCGGTGGTGGTCAGGCAGGAAGGCGACCGTTTCGCGGTGCTGCTGGCGGGACTGCTGGGCGAGGAACCTCCCACGGACGATGCCGGGATGATCGATTTCGTCTCGGGCCTGGCGGGACAGGACGCCGCCGATGTGCTCCGCTCCGCCGTACCCGTCGACGAAGCCGTCAAAATGCGCTACCCCGAAAGCACCCTCAACCACTTCGACAGGCTCGACCGCCACCTCGGCGGGTTCCTCGTCGTCGGTGACGCGCTGTGCAGCTTCAACCCGATCTACGGTCAGGGCATGACGGTGGCCGTCATGGAGGCCGAGCTCCTGCAGTCCCTGCTCCAGGAACACGGCACGCAGAACCTGGCGCCCCGGTTCTTCGCGTCCGCGGCCGCCCTGCTCGCCGAACCCTGGTCCCTCGCCACCGGCGGCGACCTGCGGTTCCCCGAGGTCGAGGGCGAGCGCGGACCGCAGGACGCGGAGATCAACGGATATCTCGACCAGTTCCGCGCCGCCGCGGCGGTCGACCCGGCCCTGGGCACGGCGTTCCTCAAGGTGGCCAACCTGATGGCACCCGTCACCTCCCTGCTCAGCCCAGAACTGATGGAGCGTGTGCAGCGGGCCGGGGCACAGTAGCCGTCCGGTGCCCGGCAGCCGGGCACCGGCCGTCACGCCGTCGTCCCCGGTGTCTGGCGCAGGGCAAGGACGATCTCGTGGCGTGGACTTCACCCCTCCGCTGCCGAATCTGAGCACGCTCCCCCCGACTGGACGACGCCGGGAGGGGTACGGAGTGGAATTCACGAAGCGGGGGCGGCTACGCCGCAGAGGCACACGTATGGCCGGCTGGGCACTGACGCTGGAGACGGCGTGCGGACTCTGGCTGGTCGTCAGGCACGGTGCCGGCTGGCGGACACTGGCGCCGTTCGTCTGCGTGTTCGCGCTGGTAGGCCTTGTGGGACTGCTGCACCTGCGGGAGCTGCGCAAGCCGTTCCGCCTGGTGATCGACGCGTGGGGGGGTGCGGCTGCACGACGCGGAACTGAGCTGGGCACGGATCGAGCGGATCGGGCTGGACTATCCGCCGGGGGAAGCCCGGAGGGCGGCCCGGGGGAGGACGGCCCACCGCCACCTCGGCTGGTGCTGTGGCCGGTGCCCGGTGCGGAACTGCCGCGCAAGGCGGACCGTACGGATGACGGGCGGCGCCGGTACACGCTGATCGACACCGACGACATGGACCAGCCGTTGCCCCAACTGGTCGACACGATAGGGAGGTTCCGCGGCAGCCGGGTCAAGAGGCTGCCCGCCGGGCTGCTACCGGACGGCGGCTCCGGTACGGCGGGAACCGCACCCGGCGCCGGCGCGCGGGAGGGCGTGGCCGGAGCGGCCGGCCCGGCACCTCTCACTGCGCTCCGCCGCCCGGGGGAGTTCACCGCGCGGGCCGGCAACGCGGCACGGCTCACGGCGGGGCTGGCTTCGGCGGTGGTGCTCACCCTGCTCGCGGTGGCCTCCTTCCGCGGCGGCGGACCGTCTGTACCGGAGCCGTTCATCGCCGTCGCTCCGCTCGGCGCCCTGGTCGCGTGGTGGTACTCCGGCCGGTCCTTCCGGCGCTGGGTCAGGCCGCGCCGGCTGCTGGTGGGACCGGAGGGGCTCACCGCGCGGGAAGCGGGCGGCACCGACACCGTGTACGACTGGCCGGGGATCGCCGCGGTGACGGTGGGCAACCGACCGGCGGACTGGCATCCCTGGCTGCTGGTGTGGGCCGAGCCGGGCCGCGGCTTCGCACGGGAGCGCTCGTATGTGGTGGACGGCCAGGAGGTGTACGGCGTGATCCGCCTGGACCGCCTGCCGGGCGGGACCGAAGCGGTCGTCCCCGCGGTGCGGGAGTGGTCCGCCGGCCGCTTCGGGTGGCTGCCGGGAGAGTGAGCGCGCCGTGCCCGTGCCGGGCACGGGTCGTCGGCAGGTCGCGTCGGCAGGGCCAGCTCGCCACTCGCTCGCCGCTGTTCAGCAGGCGAGACGGCCTTGTCGTCGCGCGGACCGGAGCTGTTACCTTCGCGACGGCCCCGGCCGCCGGTACGACGCAGCCTGCCGGGGCCGGGCGGGAGGGGAATGAGCGACAACGGTACCTTTGGTCGGCTGCTGCGTGAGGCGCGGCAACGGGCCCTGTTGACGCTGGAGGGGCTGGCCGCCGCGTCCGGGGTGAGTGTCCGCGCCATCAGTGACATGGAGCGCGGGCAGAGTCTGCCGCGGCCTGCCACTCTGGGCGAACTGCTGGACGCCCTGCGGCCGGGCGAGGACGAGCGTCGCCGCCTGCTGCGGGCGGCGCGTCGGCACACGCGGCAGACGCCCCGGCAGCTGCCACCCGATCCCGTGGCCTTCCAGGGCCGGGAGGAGACGCTGGCCGCGGTCCGAGCGATGGCGGGACAGCTCACCGGGCCGTTCCGGAACGTCGTCATCTCCGCGATCGGAGGTATGGCCGGGGTCGGCAAGACGACGCTGGCGGTGCACTGGGCGCACCAGGAGGCCGAGCGCTTTCCCGACGGGCAGTTGTACGTGAACCTGCGCGGCTTCGATGAGCAGGCACAGCCGTTGGATCCCGGGGAGGCACTGGGCGGGTTCCTCGGTGCGCTCGGTGTGCCGAGCACCGATCTTCCGGCCGGCACCAAGGAGCGCTCGGCGCTTTTCCGTGAGCGGGTGGCGTCGCTGCGGCTGATCGTCGTACTCGACAACGCGCGCGGCGAGGAGCACGTGCGGCCTATGCTGCCCCTGGCGCCCGGCTGTCTGACCATCATCACCTCGCGTGAGCACATGTCCGGTCTGGCCGCCACGGAGGGGGCCGCGCTGATCGCGCTGGAGGTGTGGAGCGAGACGGAGTCGCTGACCGCGCTGGCAGCACGGATCGGCGGGGAACGGGTCCGGGCGGAGCCCCGGGCCGCAGCCGAACTGGTCGGACTGTGCGGAGGGCTGCCGCTGGCGATCGCCGTGCTCGGCGCGCAGTTGAGCATGTCACCTGGTCTGCCGCTGCACGTCGTCGTGCGTGAGCTGGCGGAGGCCCGGCTCGACGCGTTGTCGGTTGACGACCGGCGTGCCGACATACGGGCGGTGTTCTCCTGCTCCTATCGCACCCTCTCCGCCGAGACGGCACGTTTCTTTCGATATCTGGCCCTGCACCCGGGCCCGGCCGCCTCCGTCGAGTCCATCGCCTCCCTGGTGGGGGTGGGCATGCCGTCGGCGAGACGCCACCTGCGCGAGCTCGTCTCCGCCAGCCTGCTGTCCCGGGACGCCGAGGGCCGGTACGTCCTGCACGACCTGGTCCGTGCCTACGGTGCGGAACTCGTCGAACGGCACGGCGACGACCGGCACGGTGCCGAGGCCCGTCTGCTGCACTACCTGCGCCGCAACGCCTACGCGGCGAACCGGTTCATCGCGAAGTACATGCCCGAGCGGACGGACGCGCCGGTTCCCGGGGTCGTGAGGGTGGCGATCGACGACCGGGACGAAGCGCTCGCGTGGTACCGCCAGGAGGAGCAGACCGCCGCGGCGGCGTTGCGTCTGCCGGTGGATCCCGGGCTGCTGCGGCACCGTGTCGATCTCATCCGGGAGTGGGCCAGCTACCACGTCGTCGAGGGCCGGTGGGCGGAGGAGATCACGGCCGAGCGCATCGGGCTCGACGCGGCTCTCGCGCTGGACGACCCGGTCGCCGTGGCCAGGGCCGGCGGGAGCCTGGCACGCGCCCTGGTGGAGACCGGCCGTCCCGACGAGGCCGACGAGCCGGTCGAGCTGATCCTCGCTCACCTGCACCGGCTCCCACCGGAGGACCGGGGGCGGGCCGAGCGGAGCATCGCCTGGGCACGGGACGGACAGGAGCGTTACGCGGAGGGACTGCGCCATTCACGGCGGGCCCTGGAGATCTTCCGCGGACTCGGGCAGCGCGACCAGATCGCCGTGGAACTCGGCTCGGTGGGCTGGTTCCTCTCCGCCCTGGGCGAGTACCGGGAGGCCATCGCGAGGTGTGAGGAGGCGATCCCGATCCTGCGGGACCTCGGTGACCGCGGCAACGAGGCGGCGGCCTGGGACAGCATCGGTTACGCCCGGCAGCGGCTGGGTGATCCCGCGGCGGCGGTCGTGGACTACGAGAAGTCCCTGCGTCTCTTCGAGGAACTGCTCAACGACTACAGCCAGGCCGCGGTGCTGGACCATCTCGCCTCCGCCCAGCTGGAATTGGGGGACGCCCTGCGGGCCCGGGCGAGCTGGACCCGGGCGGCGGACATCTTCGGCGGCCTGCGGGTCGCCCGCGCCGCGGAGATGCGCGCGAAGGCGGCGGCGCTGCCGCGACCGGGGGCGGAGCCCGCTTCGTGACGCGCCGCCCCTCCCCCGCGGCGTCGCCGTGCCGGCCTGCGGAGGGCACGGCGGCGCGGCCACGTCGGTGAGTGTGCCGTTCGCAAGACATGCGGCCGGGTGGCGGGGTGTGCACACGTCGTGGAGGCCGACGGCACGGGCTGGTGACCCGGGTCCCTCCCCCGACGTGACGCCGATCACAGGAGATTTCTTCGTCCGCGCATGTAAGAACCGGGGCTCTGGGCGCATTGCTTGGTGTGAAAGCCGAGACGAGAGGAGGGCTCGTGACGCCTGCCGAGCGCTTCCAAGGTGTCTACGAAGAGCATTACCCGCGGGTCCTCGCCTATGCCACGAGCCTGGTCGGGCGGGAGGTGGGAGAGGACATCACCAGCGAGACGTTCACCGTCGCCTGGCGGCGGGTGGACGCCCTCCCCCACCCGCCGCTGCCGTGGCTGCTGGGGGTGGCCCGCAACCTGGTGCGCGAACTGCGCCGCAAGGACGCCCTGCGGTACCTGCACGCCGCCGAGGAGGCACAACGCATCAGCAGCGGCGGCCAGACGCACGCCGGTGACATCGCGGCGGTGGTCACGGACCGGCACATCGCGCTCCAGGCCCTGGCGAGCCTGTCGGACGCCGACCGTGAACTGCTCACGCTGATCGCCTGGCACGGCCTGAGCAGCAGGGACGCCGCGCGGGTCCTGAACTGCACCGGCGCGACCCTGACGGTCCGGCTGTACCGGGCCCGGCGCCGTCTGGAGAAGGCGCTGGAGACGGCACAGGCGTCCGAGACGGCTTCCGTGAACGCCGTACCCACCGCATTTCCCACCCATGGTCAAGGAGCACCCGCGTGAAGAACCACCCCGAGAGGTCCGGACGGCCCGACGTCATGAAGGTGCTCGCGGACGCACGGCCCGACGCGCTGGATCCCTCCCGGTTGACGGATCCGGGGCGGCAGCGGCAGGACTTCGCCCGCATCACCGCCGCAGCCGCGGACGGCCGCGCGACGCGCCGCAGAATCGGTTTCCGCCCGCTGGGCGCGATGGCGCTGACCGCGGTGGCGGCGTCGGTGGCGGTGGCCGTCGGCACCCTCGGCGGGCAGGCACCGGCCGGCCGGCCCGTGGCACAGCCGCCGTCCGCCACGGGGGCGCGGCCGTCGGGCACCGGCCAGGACCTCCACGTCGACGGTCAGATCGAGCTGCTCAGCGCGGCACGGAACGCGGAGGCCTCACCCGCCGAGGGCACGTACTGGCAGACCACCACGCAGACGCGGAGTGTGGACGTCGCCGAGGCGAACGGGCGCTTCTTCGCCGTGCGCAGCACCTCGACCGAGGAATGGTCGGTGGGTGTGCGGCGGGGCACCGGGAGCCTGATGGTCTCCGGACTGGGTTACCTGGCCGAGCCCCGGACCGCGGCGGACGAGGCACGCTGGCGCGCCGCGGGCTCGCCGCACACCGTCACCGTCAAGGCCGGGCAGCACGGCGAGGCCGGCAGGGCCTACCCGCTGGGAAGCGGCCGGCCGACGGTCATGCGGACGAACATCGACAACAAGATCTACGCCGTCGGCCCGGACAACGTCTCCTACAAGGACCTCAGGGCGCTGCCCTCCACCGGCGCGGGGCTGCGGCGCTACCTGGAGGGGCTCTACGCGCGGGGCAACAGCACCGACAGCGGTGCGGACCGCAGTACCTGGATGCTGCGCCAAGCGGGCGACCTCGTGACGATGCCCGTGAAGCCCGCCGTGCGGGCGGCGGCGTACCGTGTGATGGCCGCGCTGCCCGGAGTCCGGGTGGTCGGGCACGTCACCGACCCGCTGGGGCGCGTGGGTGTCGGCGTCGAGTTCCCCGGCACGTACCGGGGCCCGGCCGGAACCACCAAGCAGCGGCTGGTCATCGACCCGTCCACGGGTGCGATGCTCTGCGACCAGCTCCTGCTGGTCGAGCCCTCGGCCACGGCCGAAGCGGCGGGCCTGAAGGCGGGCACGACGCTCAACTACCAGGCGACCACCCGGATGGGCTGGGGCGAGCACCAGATCAACGTGCCGAAGAACGCCCGCGACTGAGCCGAGCCGCGGGCGGCACGGCCCGGCCGGGCAGGGCGGTGTGCCACCCTGCCCGGGCGCGCGGCGGACCGGGGGATCCGCCGCCACGGCGCGGCGGGTCCCCGCCGGACCGTTCACGGTGCGGACCGGGTCCCCTTCCGGGCGAGAGCGCCGCGTCGCCGCCCGCGGCCGGGTCCTCGGTGTCCGGGCGGCCCACGGTGCGGGCGGCTGTCGCGACCGGCCCGCTCGCGCTGCCCTGGAGCCTCACCGCCGCCCGGCATCGCTTCCTCCGCCCGTATCCGTTCCCCGGAGTCCGTCCGTCCGGATTCCCTCCGCCCGGATTCCGGTCCCCGGGTCCCGTCCGAGCCGATTCCTTTACCCCCGAGAAAGCCTGCACCCATGCGCCTCCACAGGCCCCTTCTGTCCGCGTCCGCGGCGCTCGTCGTCTCCGCGCTGGGCGTCGCCGCTCATCTCCACCTCCCCGCGGGCGACTCCACCGGAGCCTCAGAGCGGGCCGCGACCGTCCGGGACGCCGCCCGGGCGGCGATCGGACAGGAGACGCTCGCACCCGCCACGCCCCGGGCGACGGCCCGGCCGCGGCCGCAACTGCCCGCCCGGTTGCCGGGGCTCGGTCCCAAGACCCTGGCGCAGGTTCCGGCCGACGCCCGGCAGGTCCTCCTCGTCACGGGCGCGGACAGGACGTCGGCGTCCTCGAAGGCCGTGCTCTGGCAACGTGTCGACGGGGGCTGGCGTCCGGGCGCGGTGTGGGCCGCGCACAACGGCTACCGGGGCTGGACCGACGAACACTACGCGGGCGATCTGCACAGTCCCATCGGCGTTTTCGGTCTCACCGACGCCGGCGGGCGGCTGGCCGACCCCGGTACGAAGCTGCCGTACCACCACTCGGGGGCCTTCTCGGTGAGCGGCGCCGGCTTCGAGGGCGAACCGCTCAGCGGGGCCTTCGACTACGTCCTCGCCATCAACTACAACCGGCAGCCCGGTACATCACCGATGGACGGGACGCATCCGCTGGGCGCGAACCGCGGCGGGGGCATCTGGATACACGTCGACCACGGCGGCCCCACGCATGCCTGCGTCAGCCTCTCCAAGCCGCACATGCGGCAGTTGCTGCGCGCGCTCGAACCCGCCGACCGTCCCGTCGTGGTGATGGGAGACGCCGCTTCCCTCACCCGGTGACCTCCCCGCGCGTTCCAGGCGCTGTATGCCCAGGCGACACGTGTGACTACTATGCATGCCGGTCGACTCGGCCATACATCAGGAGAATTCCAACTCAATCGGGGAACTGAATTGAATACCGACACGAAGGCCGCGCGGCGCCTGCACAGGGCTGCCGCCGTCGCCGTCACGTCCGGCGCACTGCTGGCCACCGGTGCTCTCACCGCGATACCCGCGCAGGCCGTCACCGCGCCCTCCATCACCGCCAAGAGCGGGTTCCTGATGAACAGCGCCACCGGCAAGACCCTGTTCAGCAAGGCCGGCAGCACGCACCGGCTCACCGCCTCCACCACCAAGATCATGACTGCGAAGGTGGTCCTGTCGCAGTCGAACCTGAACCTGGACGCCAAGGTCACGGTCAAGAAGGCCTACAGCGACTACATCGTCGCCAAGGGCGCCTCCTCCGCGCACCTGATCGTCGGTGACAAGGTCACCGTCCGCCAGCTCCTGTACGGGATGCTGCTGCCCTCCGGCTGCGACGCGGCGATGGCGCTCGCCGACAAGTACGGCTCCGGCTCCACGGTTTCGGCCCGCACCAAGAACTTCATCGCCAAGATGAACACGACGGCCAGGAGTCTCGGGCTGGCCAACACGCACTTCGACTCGTTCGACGGCATCAGCAACGGGTCCAACTACTCCTCCGCGCGGGACCTGACGGTGCTCGCCCGCAGCGCCATGAAGAGCTCCACCTTCAAGGCGGTCGTCAAGACCAAGTCCTACCGGGCGAGGACGACCACCAGGACGGGCTCCACCCGCACCATGGGGACCTGGACCAACACCAACACCCTGCTCGGCTGGAACGGCACCCTGGGCATCAAGACCGGCTCGGGCACCCAGGCCAAGTACTGCCTCGTCTTCGCCGCCACGAAGAACGGCGAGTCGGTCATGGGCGCCGTCCTCACCGACTCCTCCGCGGCCAGCCGCACGGCGGACGTGAAGAAACTCATCAACTACGGCTACGCCAGGATCAGCTGACACGTCGAACGCCGGCACAGGACCCGCCGCGCCCCATACGGCGGGTCCTGTGCCGTCAAGTGCACGGGTGATATGCACACGTGTCGCCGTCACGGATGGCTGTCGAGCCTGCACATGTGACCGCGATGGTTCGCCCGTCGGATCGACCCACCGGCGAACCGGTCCCTGTGTTGTCACCAAGAAGAAGGACAGGAGCAGTTCCTATGCGCAGACCCAGCGGATACCTGACGGGGGCCGTCGCCCTCGTCGTGGCGCTCACCTCGGGCTTAGCCGGTGGAGCCACCGCGGCACCGCGGGGCGGTGTCCCCGGCGTGGGCGGTGCCGGTACGGCGAAGGCGTCCCAGTCGGTGACGCTGATCACCGGCGACCGGGTCATGGTGAACGCCGGCGGCCAGGTCGTCGGGGTGGAGCGGGCGAAGGGCCGGGAGCGCGTGCCGTTCTCGGTCCGGAAGGTCGCCGGCCATACACGAGTGGTTCCCGGCGACGCGGAACTGCTGCTGGCGGCGGGCCGGCTGGACCCGCGGCTGTTCGACGTGACCGAGCTGGTGGCGGACCACTACGACGACGCGCACCGTTCCGACCTGCCGCTGATCGTCACCTTCCGGGACCAGCGGAAACAGCGCTCGATGAGCACGTTCACCGCGGCCGGAGCAGAGATCGGGCGCGCGCTGCCCGTCGTCAACGGCACGGCGATGCACACCCAGAAGAAGCGCGGCGCCGATTTCTGGGACGCGATGACCGGTGCCGGGGTCGGTGCCGGTGCCGGTGCCGGCACCGACCCCGGGACGGGCGTGGGCGCGGGCGAAAGTGCCCGCTCCGGGGAGGAGTTCGCCCCCTCGACGGCGGTGCGGAAGGTGTGGCTGGACGGCACGCTGCGGACCGCCCTCGACACGAGCGTGGCGCAGATCGGCGCCCCGACCGCCTGGGCCGCCGGCTACGACGGCACCGGCGTCAAGGTCGCCGTGCTGGACAGCGGGGTCGACCAGGACCACCCCGATCTGGCGGGCCAGGTGATCGCGGAGCAGAACTTCTCCGATTCCCCCGACGCAGAGGACCACTTCGGCCACGGCACCCATGTGGCGTCCATCGTGGCCGGGACGGGGGCCGGGTCCGACGGGAAGTACAGGGGCGTCGCCCCGGGTGCGAAGATCCTGGACGGCAAGATCACGAACGACCGCGGTGTCGCCGAGGAATCCGGCGTCATGGCCGGCATGGAATGGGCGGTGTCCCAGGGCGCCGACATCGTCAACCTCAGTATCGGCGGTACGGACACACCCGACACCGATCCGGTGGAGGAGGCGCTGGACCGGCTCTCCGCCGAGACCGGCACGCTCTTCGTCGTCGCGGCCGGCAATGACGGACCGGGCGAGCACACGGTGAACACGCCGGGCAGCGCCGCGGCCGCGCTCACCGTCGGCGCCGTCGACAAGGCGGACCGGCTCGCGGACTTCTCCGGCCGCGGCCCCCGGGTCGGTGACAGCGGAGTCAAACCCGACCTGACGGCACCCGGCGTCGCCATCACGGCGGCGGCCGCCCCCGGCAGCCTTCTGGAGGAGGAATACCCCTCCGACATACCGGGCTACATCACTCTCGACGGCACCTCCATGGCCACCCCGCATGTGGCCGGCGCGGCAGCCCTCCTGGCCCAGCAGCACCCCGACTGGAGCGGCGAGCGGATCAAGGCGGTACTGACCGGTTCGGCCGAGCCGGGCGCGTACAGCTCGTTCCAGCAGGGCACCGGCCGTACCGATGTGGCCCGTGCCGTCGGGCAGGGCGTCGTCGCCGGGCAGGGGCCGCTCGACTTCGGCAGGCAGGAATGGCCGCACGACGACGACAAGCCGGTGACGAAGCAGCTCACGTACCGCAACCTGGGTACCGAGCCGGTCACCCTGGACCTGTCCGTCGACGCGCTCTCGGCGGACGGGCGGTCCGCCCCCGACGGCATGTTCACCCTCTCGCCACGGCGGCTCACCGTCCCGGCGGGCGGTGAGGCGAGCGCCGCGGTCACGGCCGACACCCGGGCCGGTGCCACCGACGGCACGTTCGGCGGCGCGGTGTCCGCCGCCTCCGCCGACGGCAAGGTCAGGGTGCGTACCGCCGTCGGGGTGGAGCGCGAGGTCGAGATGTACACCCTCACGCTGAAGCACATCGACGAGAACGGCGAGCCCACCGGCGACGCCGTGGCCGATGTCCAGGGCGTGGACAGCGACTTCCACGCCTCCTACGCCGACGAGGACGGCGAACTGGCGGTCCGGCTGCCCAAGGGCGACTACTCCCTCAACGACATCATCCACCCGGGGTACGAATCCCCCGTCCACGCGCTGCTGTTCCAGCCGAGGCTGCGCCTGGACGCGGACACCACCGTCACCCTCGACGCCCGGCAGACCCAGCCGGTCCGGGCCACCCTGCCCGACCCGGCGGCCACGAACATCGACGCCCTGATCACCGTGGGATGGCAGCGGAGCGAAGGCCTGGACAAGGGCCTGTTCGTCTACAGCTTCCCCGACTTCCAGAGCTTCACGGTCGGGCAGCTCGGAGCCGCGCTGCCCGCCGACCAGGCGTACGCCCAGTACGCGGGCACCTGGAGCGACCAGGGCGGCAGCACGCCGGTGAACTACCACCTGGCGTGGGAACGTACCGGGCGGCTCGGTGGTTTCAGCACCGAGGTGACACGACGGCAACTCGCCGAGGTCGACCTCCGGATCGGCTCGCCCACCGCGGGTGCGCCGGTGACCGTCCTCGCGCAGCCCCTCACACCCGACGGCGAGCTCGTCCTGCTCGGCAATCCCGTCACGGCCGAGCTGCCGCTGCGCGGCACCGACTACGTCCTCGGCGACCACATCCGGTGGAACTTCAGCGTCCAGACGGGCACCGGTCCCGACTCCGAGCTGTGGACCACGGGGACGTACCGGGCCGGCCGGCACTACACCGAGCGGTTCGACGTCGGCGTGTTCGGCCCGGCCCTCGGCGACACGAGTACCGCCCCGCCCTTCCTCGTCCCCGGTATCGCCCGCGACGGGAACGTCATCAGGGCCTACCTGCCGCAGTACGACGACGGCGCCGGGCACTGGAACACCCACGCCGGGACACTCCGGAAGAGTTCACTCCTGGCCGACGGCGAGGAGATCGCCGACCCGGACGGCGTCTCCCCTGCCGAGGACGTCGCCCAGTACACCGTTCCCGCGCGGGACAGCGCGTACGAGCTGACGCTGGACAGCACCCGTGACCCCGCACTCACGCCGGTCAGCACCCGCATCCGGACGGTGTGGACCTTCCGTTCCGCCGAGACGGCACAGGGCACGTGGACGGCACTGCCGCTGTCCGTGGTCCGCTTCACGCCCCGGCTGACCTCGGCCAGCACCGCGAAGGCGGGACAGAGGTTCGACGTGCCGTTCCACATCGAGGGCGCCGCGGCCGGTCAGCGGCTCAGGAAGCTCACCTTCGCCGTCTCGTACGACGCGGGGCGCACCTGGCAGCCCGCCGAGGCCGTCGACGGCACGCACCTGTCCCTGCGGCACCCCGCCGGGGCCGGCTCGGTCTCCCTTCGGGCCGAACTGACCGACGCCCGGGGCGACACGCTGGTCCAGACGATCGAACGCGCCTACCTCACCACCCGGTAACCCGCCGGGTCCGCCACATCGTCCGGCCGGGGACGGCCTCGAGGCCGTCCCCGGCCCGTTGTACCGCCCCGCGGTGTGCCCGGGCCAGCAACACATGTGTGCCAGGCGGGTACGCATGACCTCCTCGGCGGATCGGGACACATATTTGGAAGCGGGGCCCGGGGGGGGGGGATGAGGATTAACGGCCCACCGCGGCCCGGCCCCGCCCCCCCCCCCCCCACAGGGTCTGAGACTCAAAAACCCCCCCCCCCACA
>NZ_JBIAYD010000033.1:21451-32929 GCF_042897315.1 Streptomyces sp. NPDC001068
CCGGGGGTGTGCGGGGGCCACCAACCCTTGTGTGCCGGGGGGTTAGGCTTGACCCCCGGGGCGTTGGGTCAAAAATATTTGTACGGGGCCCGTGGGGTCCGGTAATCTGATTACCGGACCCAAGGGTCCGCTTCCTGCCCGCCCCCGTACGCAAGGGATCTCTCAGTCATGCCGCACGCCCGCATCAGCGAAGCCCTCCGCGCCCTGGTCTTCGAACCCGACCCCGACGAGGAACTGCACCGGACCCTCGACCGGTACTACGCCCCCGGCTACACCCACCGCAGCGACGGCAGGACGCTGAACCGCGAGGAGTTCGCGCACATGGTCGCGGGTGTCCGCGGTCAGATCACCAAGGGCGAGGTGACCGTGCTCGACGAGATCCGTGACGGTGACACCTACGCCGAGCGCCACGTCTTCCACCTCACCCTGGCCGACGGCGCCACCCAGAGCCGCGAGATCGCGATCTTCGGCACCTTCGCCGAGGACGGCCGCTTCCAGAACCTGAGCGAGACCGGCTTCGACGTCGCCGTGGACGAAACCCGCTGATCCCCGAACGATCGGAGCACGACATGCCTCGCCTTACCGACCCCGACGCCGCGTCGTTCCCGGCCGAGACCCGCGCATTCCTCGCCACCCTGCCACCCGACCCGATGGTCAAGATGATGTCCCACTCGGCCGGAACGGTGAAGCCGTTCGTGCAGCTCGCCAAGGCGCAGTTCACCTCGCTTGAGCTGTCGGCTCGCGCGCGTGAAATGGTGATCCTCACCGTCGCCGAGTACACCGGCAGTACGTTCGTCGCCGCCCAGCACGACCCCATGTCGCAGTCGGCCGGGGTCGACGAGCGGACCCGGCAGCTCATCCGGGCCCGGCAGCTCGACAGCCCCGAGTTCTCGCAGGCCGACCGCGCCCTGCTGCGCTTCACGGCCGAAGTGGTGCAGTGCCCCTGTGTCCCCGACGAACTCTTCGAGGAGGCGCGCACGTACCTCACCGACCGCGAGCTGGTCGAGGTGCTCCAGGTGGTCGGCTACTACTGGTCGTTCGGCCGTATCTCCACCGTGCTGGAGGTCGAGGTGACCCAGGTCTACGGCGGCGAACCCCTACTGGACACGCCGGACGACGGCGTCTGAGGCTGACCTCCGGGCGGACCGCGCGGGGAGCACCGGGTCCGGCCGGAGGCGAGTCTGAGACCATCGACGCGATCGTCCGCCCCGGCCCACGAGACAGGTTTGCCTCGCATGAACCCTTCCACGACACCCGAACCCCTCCAGGGGGTGGTCAGGACGCCGAAGCGGACCGACGCCCGTCGCAATCACGAGCGCGTGGTCGCCGCCGCGGTCGAGGTCTTCCGGGAGTCCGGCACACAGGCGTCCGTACCGCAGATCGCGGCGAAGGCCGAGGTCGGGAAGGCGACGGTCTACCGGAGCTTCCCGACCAAGGAGGACCTGCTGGAGACGATCACGGCGCTGAGCCTTGACCGGCTCGGACAGCGCACAGCGGCGGCGATGCGGGAAGCCGGTCCCTACGAGGCCTTCCGCGGCTTCGTCCTCGAACTCTTCGACACCCTGGCGCACGATCGCCTGCTCGCCGAGAGGCTCGCGGACGCCGCGTCCCCCGCCGCCGCGTCCGTCCTCGAAGAACTGGTGAGGGTGATGGAGAGGGCGCGGGACGCCGGGAACCTGCGCGGTGACGTCACCCCGCTGGATCTGCGGGTGGTCCTGTGCGGTACCGCCCTGCAGTTGGTGAAACTGGCCGAACGCGACCCGGCGACCTGGCGGCGCTACGGGGAGATGGTGCTCGGAGCACTGCGGGACTGCACCTGCCCCGGGAATCCCCGGCCCGCCGGTCGGTGAGGCGCGGCCGCGGACGCGGACGCGGCTGTCTGTGGGGTCAGGCCGCGAACCCGATGGTGGTGACGTATTCGTACTGGCCCCATTCGGAGCCGAGGTCCACCGTCGCGTCGTTGATCCAGGCGTCGTCGAGTGCGTCCTCGTCGTCGTTGGCCCAGGCCACGACGATCCGGTCCCAGTGGCGCACGTTGAGGGTGCGGAAGGAGACCGCGCGCTGGTGCGGCCGGGTGACCTGGGACTGGTTGAGGGGATGGAACTCGACGCGGGTGCCGCGGCCCTGCCGGTTGAGACGGGAGGTCAGGTACCGGGCCACGTTGTGACGGCGGACCGTGCGGTAGGCGGCCTCGATGGCCTGGAGGTTCTTCCTGGAGGGGCTGCGCCGGCCGTCCAGCCAGGCCCTGAGCGTGCGGTCGGTGACGGTGAGGCCCGCCTCGCGGGCCGCCTGGCGGGCGCGGTCGCTGCGGGTCAGGTAGTGCAGCCGGGCGAGGAGACCGCGGCTCTGCGTGATCGGGGTGGCGACGAAGCCGGCGAGCACGTCGAGCCGACGGGCCACGGCCTCGTACCCCTTGATGCCGCGGGCCCCGAACTTGCCGAAGTCGATGTTCCTCTCCGGCATTTCCCACTCCCCGTTGTACGACCCGGCCGACGGACGCTCATGAGGGTACAGCCGATTCCGGTCCCTGGTCGGCCGGCTCGTCGCCCACCGCGTACACGTCCTTGACCTTCACCTCGGCCACACCCCGGCCCTCCGGGAACACCGCGCGCCAGTCGCCGGTGACGTGCAGTTCGTCGGTGCCCATGGCGCGTACCACCATCAGGCCCTCGTCGTAGGCGCGATGGGCCTTCCACCACAGGTTCGCGAAGGCCTGGGAGCGGATGAGGTGCATCCAGTCGGTGCGGTACAGCTCGCGGTTGTAGTTGGACTCCCCCAGCGTGGACACGAACTTGGAGTACATGGCCTTGACGTACTCGAGCGTCACGTCGTCGTCCTCGGTGATCGCCCGGTCCCTGGCGTCCTTGAGCGCTACGCGGAACTTCTCCAGGAGGCCCTCGGTCGCGCCGGACGTCCACGACTCGTGGATCTGCGGCGGGTCGCACAGTCCGTACTTGGCGGAGGAGACGCGCAGCAGCAGGCGCAGGGTGGGTTCGGTCACCCACAGCGGACCGGGTTCGTCGCGGCTGCCGATCGGGTTGGGCAGGTAGGCGTCGTGCTCCCAGTGCGGCGGGGTGATCAGGTGGACGCCGGCGCGGCGACGGTCGTGGAGGTCACCGGTGGAGTGTTCGAGCTGGCCGAGGGGGAGGTGGGTCTTGAGCGCGCTGAGGTAGGCGCCGTTGACGTCCAGGGCCGTGATCTCGTGCTCGCCGGCCGGGAGTTCGGGCCTGGTCCACTTGGGGCGTGCCTCCCAGACCTGGTCGGCGCCCCGGGAGGTCTGCTTGCGCAGGACGTCGGGCAGCCAGGGGTGCGCGACCACCTCGTAGCGGCCGCCCTTGCGGCTGTGGTCCAGCAGGGCCATCGCGTCCGGGATGGCGCGCCTGACCAGGGCCTTGGTCGCCGCTTCGAGGTCACCGGAGTGCTCGGCGAGGGCGGCGGCCACGGCGGAGCCGATCAGGTCGGGGGTGTCCGCGGACTTCAGGCGACGGCCGACGGGTACGACCTTCACCCCGGGCCGCGCGGGCCGCTCCCGGTCCGCGGGCACGGTGTGCCGGCGTTCCGCCGGGGGCATCGGCTCCCGCGTGGGGGCGGGTGCCGGGGGCGGGGCGGGGGCGGTGGAGGGGGCTGATGCGGCGGAGGGCGCGGAGGGGGCGGGTGCGGCACACTCGGCGGGGTCCAGGTGCTGGGGGAACCCCTCCACTTGGTGGCGGGCCGGCTGTCCGCACAGGACGCAGGGCCGGGGTGCGGCGAGCACGTCGACGTCGGTGACTTCGCCGGGGCCGGTGACTTCGCCGGTATCGGTCAGTCCGTCGGTGTCGGTGAGTTCGTCGCTGTCTCCGGTCTCGCCGGTCTCCGTGTCTCCGGTCTCGGCGTCCCCGGATTCGGCGTCCCCCGATTCGGCGTCCCCGGATTCGGCGGCCAGTTTCGTCCGCGCTCCTTCGAGGAAGTACGCGTACTTCTCGCGTGCCTCGCCGCTCGGGTCCCGGCCCGCCTCCCAGCCGCCGACCGTGGACGAGCCGACGCCCAGGGCCTGGGCGAGCTGGGTACGCGAAAGGTTCAGCTGCTCGCGCAGGCGCCGCCGTTCCTCGGGGGACGGCAGCGGGACCTCTGTCCTCGCCCCGGCGAGCAGCGCGTCGATCGCTCCGAAGTCCGCCATCACACCGTCCCGTCGACGGCCGCGGAGCCTACCGCGCCGGACGGGCGCCCGGGTGTGCGGCGGCGCTCGGCGGGCAGTGCCTCGGCGGCCCGGGTCGGGCCCGCGAGGAGGTCCAGCGCGTCGATGCCGTAGTGCGCGGCGACCGCCTCGCAGTCGCCGAGACTCCACGCTGCGGTGCCCGACTGGCGGCGGCTCACCTGCGCCTGCGTCACTCCCAGGACGTCGGCGAGCCTGGTCTGCGATTCGCCGGTGGCGTGCAGGAGCGCCGCCACCGCCGATCGGACCCGCTCCTCGAGGTTCATGCTCACGCCGCAGACCCTACCGCGCGACACTCACCGCCCATACGGATATCGCATGGCCCGGGACCGGCCCGGCGGGCTCGCCGGACGTCAGAGGCCCAGGTCGAGGGCCAGACACGAGTAGTACTTCCAGGAGCCCTCGGGGTC
Source organism: Streptomyces sp. NPDC001068 (assembly GCF_042897315.1). NCBI lineage: Bacteria > Bacillati > Actinomycetota > Actinomycetes > Kitasatosporales > Streptomycetaceae > Streptomyces > Streptomyces sp. NPDC001068. Next base: position 26,054 of record NZ_JBIAYD010000033.1, read on the forward strand.
GTACGAGCCCTTCGTACCGCTCGGAGTGACCTCGACCCCCTGGGTCATCTGGTCGAAGCGGACGCGCTCGGGAAGCCGGCCGAAGCGTGCGTGACGCAGTTCCGCCGCGGCGGCGTCCGTGGTGAGTTCCTTCTTCATGGCCATTCTCCACTTCGTGGATCGCGTCCAGCCTGTCGCCTTGGACACGCATCAGCCTGCCGCACCGAGCGTCACCAGTCAAGGGGGTGACGCCAGAAAGGGTATGCCGCGTATCACATCCGGTGGATGGATGTGACGGCTCCCGACCCGGCGGATCAACGTCCGACATGTCTCCCTGGGTTGGACAGGCAAAGGCGCCATGCCGGATCGGTACGTATGATGCGCCCGATCGCTGCACCAGGTGTGCGTCACCAGGTGTCTGGAACTACAGGATGTGACAAGGCATGGATCTCCAACTCACCGGCCGACGGGCCGTGGTCACAGGCGGCAGCCGGGGTATCGGCTTCGCCGTCGGGCGGGCGCTGGCCGCGGAGGGCGCGGCCGTCGCGCTGGTCTCCCGGTCCGCCGAACAGGTCCAGGAGCAGGCGGCGCTGCTGAGCTCGGAGACCGGCGCCGAGGTCGTCGGGGTCGCGGCCGACACCGGGGACGACGCTTCGGTGACCGCGATGGCGGCGGCGGTGAAGGACCGGCTCGGCGGTGTGGACATCCTGGTGAACAACGCCGCCATGATGAATCCCGGGGCGATTCCCGACGACGCCCTGGAGGCCGAGATCAATGTGAAGGTCCGCGGATACCTCAGGTGTGTCCACGCCTTCGCACCGGAGATGAAGGAACGCGGCTGGGGCAGGATCGTGAACATCGGCGGGCTGGCGGCACGGCAGACCGGGTCGGTGACCGGGTCCATCCGCAACGCCGCCGTGACCGCCATGTCGAAGAACCTGGCGGACGAACTCGGGCCGAGTGGCGTGAATGTCGTCGCCGTCCACCCCGGTGCCACCCGGACCCGCACGTTCGTGGAGAACCTCGACAAGCGGGCCGCCGCCCTTGGACGCAGCGCGGCGGAGCTGGAGCAGCAGTGGGCGGCGGCCGCCTCGATCGAGCGGCTCGTGGAACCGCACGAGGTGGCGGCCGTCGTCGCCTTCCTGGCGAGCCCGCTCAGCGTGGCCATCAACGGTGACCCGATCAGCGTGGGCGGCGGGCTGAAGGGCGCGATCTACTACTAGGGCGTGTTGCGGGTGGAGGTCACCTCATGGCATCGGCCTCCAGGATCGCGGCGGTGAAGGCCGCGGGCTGTTCCTGGGGCAGGTTGTGGCCGGCGTCGGGGACGATGTGGTGGGTCCAGGAGCCGGTGAAGGGGACGGCGTAGCCGCTGCCGTCGGTCGGTGGGAGCACGCCGTCGGTCGCCCCGTCCAGGGTCACCGTCGGGACGGTGATCCGGGGCTGGTCCAGCAGTCGGTTCTCCAGGTCCGCGTACCGGGGGTCGCCGGGCGCGGCGGCCAGCCGGTGCCGGTAGCTGTGGATCACCACGTCGACGTAGTCGGGATTGGTCCACAGTGGCGCCGTCTGCGCGAACTCGGCCTCGGTGAACTGCCACTGGGGTGAGTTGCGGTGCCAGACGACCCGCGCCAGGTCCTCCCGGTGGCTCTGCAGTCCCTTCCGGCCGCGCTCGGTGAGGAAGTAGAAGAAATACCAGTAGCCCTCTTCCCGCTCGGGGGCCAGCGGCTGCTGGGCGACGGCCAGGTTCTGGATGAGATAGCCGTTGACCGAGACCAGGCCGTCGCAGCGCGCGGGCCACAGCGCCGCGGCGACGTCGCCGGCCCGGCCGCCCCAGTCGTAGCCGGCGAACAGCGCCCGCGGGACGCGCAGCGCGTCCATGAAGTCGATCAGGTCCGCGCCGAGCGCCGCCTGCTGCCCGGACCGGACGGTGTCCTGGTGGCGGAACCGGGTCTCCCCGTGGCCGCGCAGGTAGGGGATGTAGCAGCGGTAGCCGCGCCGGGCGAGGGCGGGAGCGACCTCGGCGTAGGAGCCGACGGGGCTGAAGGGCCAGCCGTGCAGGAGGATCACCGGCCTGCCTCCGGCCGGCCCGACGTCGTGGTAGGCGATGTCGAGAAGGGCGGTGCGGGTGTGCCGTACCGGTCCCAGCCCGTGCGGTGCGCGCCCCCCGGCGGGCCGGGTGCCCGCCGTGCCCTCGCGTGCCGACGCCCGGCCCGCCCCGGTGAGACCGGCGGCTCCCACCGCAGCCGTCGCCGTCATGGCCCGGGTCAGTCCGCGCCTGCTGATCATGTCTGCTTCCTCGCGTTCGGTCGGAGGGTGTGAGGTTGTGTGTTCACACACATGATTCGTCACCTCTTTGACGGGTGACGACAATGCTCGGTCCCGCTGTCACTGTCAAGCGGAGGGGACGGAATCACTCCGGGCACGTGTGCGCCCGCCCGCTGATGAAGGTATGAGTTTCGGCCAACTTGGCCACCGGGCCGGCGGCGCCGGGCGCCGACGGTGCACCGCTCGCGGGGCGAAGGAGCGCGGCATGTCGGCCGTCGCCAGACCCGGCGCATGAACTAGGTGTCTTCCCGCGCACGTCATCGCCGTGTGAGAACCAGAACCCGGGCCGCCAGACGGCCCGCACCTGATGCGTGTGAACCGATGCGCCGGCACAGACCCGGCCGGGGCGCGCTCACGGCCATCGGCGCCGTGACCGCCCTGACCCTCGGCATCCTCGGCCCCTCCACCGCCGTCGCGGCGCAGGGGCACACGGCGACGGCGCAGACCGGTACCACGACCGCCTGGCAGAACGGCGCCTTCCAGGTGGACCGCTCCGCCGTGGTCCACCGGTCCGACGTGGTGCTCGGCCAGGCCAACACCGATCCCACCCAGTCCATGCCGCTGGGCAACGGCGCGCTGGGCGCGGCGGTGTGGGCCGCGGACGGCCTCACCGCCCAGCTCAACCGTGGCGACGCCTTCCCCGACCGCAAGTCCCCGGGCCGGGTGACCATCCCGGGCCTCAAGGCCCTCACCGGGGCCGACGACTTCTCCGCCCGCCTGGATCTGTACGACGGTGTCCTCACCGAGTCCGGCGGCGGCATGACGGCGACGGTCTACACCCGCGCCGACCGCGACGAACTCGTCGTCGACGTCACCGGCGCGGACCCGGGCAGCACCCAGACGGTGCGCGGTGACCTGTGGGACGGGCGGTCGCCGTCCACGACCGCCTCCGGGGCCGTCGCCACCCTCGCCGAGACCTGGAAGGACGACGGGACCGGCGGCACCGGTGACACCTACGGCACCCTGCTGGGCATCTCGGCGGGCGGACGCGACGTCACCTCGTCGGTGACGGACGGGGACACCGTGCAGGTCGCCTTCAGCCCGGCGGCGGACGGCTCGTTCCGGGTCGTGGTCGCCGCCCCGCACTGGGCCGGCGGCGACGCGAACGCGACCGCGACGTCGTACCTGGGCGGTGACGCGAGCGCGTCCTCGGCGAGCCTGAAGACCGCGCACACCGCCTGGTGGCACGACTTCTGGGACCGGGCCGGCACCATGAAGATCGAGTCGGCCGACGGCACCGGTTCCTACGTGGAGAACCTGCGCACGGTCTTCCTCTACCAGTCGGCGGCCAGCAACCGGGGCTCGCTGCCCGGCACCCAGGCCGGTGTCGCGGACCTGTTCTCCTTCACCCGCGACGAACACGACTGGTCCCCGCGCGACTACTGGTGGTGGAACCTGCGCATGCAGGCCAGCGCCAACCTGACCTCGGGCGTCTCCGACCTGAACACCCCCTTCTACGACCTCTACACCTCCAACCTCGCCGCCATCGAGGCCTGGACGCGGGACCACATGCCGGGACACACCGGCGCCTGCGTCCCGGAGACGATGCGGTTCAACGGCAACGGCTACATCGACTCCGGCACGGGCAACGCCTCCTGCGAGGCGAGCGAGACGTCGTACAACGCGCAGACCCTCTCCACCGGAGCGGAGGTGTCACTGGCCCTGTGGCAGCAGTACCGCACCAGCGGTGACCTGGCGTTCCTGCGGGAGAGCTACCCGTTGATGAAATCGGCCGCGCAGTTCCTGCTGTCGTACGCCACGACCGGGAGCGACGGTCTGCTGCACACCAGGGCCAACGCGCACGAGACCCAGTGGAACGTGAACGACCCGGTCACGGACATCGCGGCCATGCAGGCGCTGTTCCCGGTGGTCGTCTCCGCGGCCAAGGCGCTCGGCACCGACACCGACCTCCAGGCGCAGCTGACCGCCGCGCAGGCGAAGCTGCCGGCCCTGCCGCGCACGGACGCCGCCACCCACACCCAGGTGCTCACCGCGTCCGCGGACTCCGCGGGCGGCGACGTCATCGCGCTCTCGGCCGAGCCGGCCGCCGAGACGCACAACTCGGAGAACCTGGACCTGGAGCCGGTGTGGCCCTACGGCCTGATCGGCGACACCGGCGGGCTGCACGACCTCGCACAGCGCACCTACGACAACCGCCGCTGGCCCAACGACGCCAACTGGAGCTTCGACGCGCTCCAGGCGGCCCGTCTCGGCGACGCCGACGCGGTGAAGGCGGGGCTGCTGTACAACGTCACCAACCAGCTCTATCCGTCCGGTCTGGCCAGCAACAACAACGTGCTGACCGGTCGCGAGCCGTACAGCGAGAGCGACGGGGTGATCGCCGCGGCGGTCAACGAGGCGCTGGTACAGGACTACGACGACGTGCTGCGCATCGCGCCGGCGGTGCCTTCGGACTGGGACGTGGACGGCACGGTCACCGTGCACGACAACGCCAAGGTGGACGTGCAGACCCGGGACGGCGTCCCGGTCACCGTGGCCCTGGAAGCGGGCTCCACCACCTCCTTCGTCACCCGCAACCCCTGGCCCGGCGAGCCGGCCGGTGTCGTGGACGCGGCGGACGGTTCGACCGTGGTGGCGTTCTCCACCGCCGCCCAGTTCACCCTCCCCGTCAAGGCCGGACACGCCTATCTGATCGAGCGCCAGTCGGCGCCGGTCACGTCGTTGCCGTTCCAGGAGATCGGCGGCGCGCCCGCCGAACTGCCCAGGCACCTGGGCAGGACGCAGATCGGGCTGGACTTCCCCGCCTCCGCCGCGCCGGCCGGTCCGGTCGGGCGGCTCACCGCGGTCGGGGGTACGTGTCTCGGCCATGCCTCCGGGCTCGCCAACGGCACGGCGGTGCGGACGGGCACCTGCGACGGCAGCGCCTCACAGGTGTGGATCGCGGGCCGGGACGGTTCGCTGTGGGTGCAGGGCAAGTGCGTGATGCCCGCCGGCAGGAGCGGTACGGCCGGCACCGCGCTGGTGCTCGCGGCCTGCGACGGCTCCGCCGCGCAGCAGTGGAAGGCCGGTGCGGACCGCAGCCTGGTCGACCAGGCGTCGGGGCTGTGCGCCGAGGTCAAGGGCTCCTCGACCGCCGCCGGTACGGCCGTGGTCACCGCCGTCTGTGCCACGGCGACCAGCGGGCAGAAGTTCGACCTGCCCACCACCCCGGCCGGTCCGCAGGGGCACCTCACCGGCATCGAGGGGATGTGCGCCGACAGCGACGACGGCAGCCAGAAGCCGGGCAGCGCGCTGGTGCTGAACACCTGCGGTTCGGCCGACTCCCAGCAGTGGAAGGCCGCCGCGGACGGCACACTGCGGCTGTTCGACTCCCGGTGCATGACACCCGACGGCGGCGGCACCGCCGGCAACGGCAGCCAGGTGGTGCTGGAGATCTGTGACGGCTCGGCCGCCCAGCAATGGCACGCGGGCGCGGACGGTGGCCTGGTCAACGACCTCACCGGCAAGTGCCTGGACGTCAAGGACACGTCCTCGGCGGTCGGGGCGGTCCTGTGGCTGTGGAGCTGTGGTCCCTCGACCCCGGGCAAGGTCTGGCAGCTGCCGGTCGCGCAGAACCCGAGCGGCCGGATCTCCGGCTACGGCGGCAAGTGCGCCGACCTCGCCGGGTCCGGTTCGACCACCGCCGCGGGCACCCAGGTTCAGCTGAACACCTGCGGTACGGGCGCCTCGCAGAAGTGGACGGTCGCCGCTGACGGCACAGTGAGCGTGCTGGGCAGGTGCATGGCCCTCAAGGGCGGTGCCGTCACCGACGGCACCAAGGTCGTCCTGGCGGACTGCAACGCCTCCGCCACCGAGCAGCAGTGGACCTGGGCCGCCGACCGGGGTCTGGTATCCAGGAAGTCCGGCACCTGCCTCGACGCCACCGGGCCCAGCTCCGCCAACGGCACCCCGTTGCAGATCTGGGCCTGCGCGGTCTCCGACAACCAGCGCTGGCAGTTGCCCGGGGGTGTGCCCACCGGGCATGTCACCGGCCTCGGCGGCAAGTGCGTCGACCTCGCCGGATCGGGGTCCACCAACGCCGCCGCCACCGCGCTCCAGCTGAACACCTGCGGAACAGGTGTCTCGCAGGACTGGTCGGTGGCCGCCGACGGCAGTGTGCAGGTCCTGGGCAGCTGCGTGGGCGTCGTGAACAACGCCACGGCCAGCGGCACCGCGGTGACCCTCCAGGTCTGCAACGGGAGCAGTGGGCAGAAGTGGACGGCGGGGGCGAGCAGCAGTCTCGTCAACACACTGTCCGGCCGTTGTCTGGACGCCACCGGGGCCAGCTCCGCCAATGGCACCAAGCTCCAGATCTGGACCTGCGGCGGCTCCGACCAGCAGAAGTGGAGCCTGCCGGCCGCGGCGGCCTCTTCCGCGTCGGCAAAGCGGTCCTGACAACCTTCCGGTTCACCCCTCGTACGGTGTATGGGGGGTGAACCGCCCGGCCGGGGTGCAACGTTCACCGGATGAGCACCATCGTCCGGAGGAGAAAGAGCATGAGCCGCAGCGACGTCCTGGTCGACGCCGACTGGGTCCAGGACAACCTGGACAACGCCGACATCGCGATCGTGGAGG
>NZ_JBIAYD010000034.1:0-15626 GCF_042897315.1 Streptomyces sp. NPDC001068
CAGGCACTCAGGCTCCCGTCCTAGGTCCGGTCCCCAGCGACAACGAGCGCCAGTATGCCTGAGACCCCGCGCCTCGTTACGGGACAACCTTTAGGAGTCCCGAGCCATCGCACCAAGTGGCCGTACTCCCGCCGTGAGGGAGGGCCTTGTGGGCCGCCGGCCGTTCTGACGAACGCCGATGCCCGAGCTCGGCACGGTGTATGACGCGGCCGCGCTGGAAGCTCACCAGCTTGTTTCGGATGCGAATGAACGAAGAGGGCCGTGCATTCGTCTACTCTGTGTGGACTTGTACCGAACGATAGACGCCATGCCTGCACCCGAACACACCACGATGCAGGAACCATTCGCAATGGCACGCGATACCTTGGACAAGATTCGAAACGGACTCATCGGCGAGGGCGACCTTCTCGACGGGCCGTACGGCCGCCGCCGAATCACCTACGCAGACTGGACGGCATCAGGCCGGTCGCTTGACTTCATCGAAGACTTCGTGCGGGAGGCGGTCCTCCCTCGGTACGCCAACACCCACGCTGAGAGTTCAGGTAACGGGCGTCATACAGGAAGGCTTCGTGAAGAGGCTCGGCAGGTGATCGAGGAGGCTGTTGGCGCGGCTGGAACCCATCGCGCCATTTTCTGCGGCTCAGGGACCACCGCCGCGATCGACAAGGTCATCGGCATGCTGGGACTGAGGTCGGCCCCGCGTATGGCGGATCCAACCGGCATGGCGCTTCCGGAAGATGAACGCCCAGTCGTTTTCCTCGGACCCTACGAACACCACTCCAATGAAATCGCCTGGCGCGAGTCGCTCGCTGACGTCGTGGTTATTGACGAGGACACCACCGGCAGGATCGATCTGGACCGTCTGCGATCAGCGCTGGAGATGTACGCACATCGCCCACTGCTGATCGGTTGCATGTCAGCAGCCTCGAACGTCACGGGCATCCTGACTGAAACCGACGCCATCGCCGCTCTTCTTCACGACTACGGAGCCTTGTCCTTCTGGGACTTCGCGTCGGCCGGCCCCTACGTACCCATCCGGGTGAAAGAGTCAGCTCCGGGACGGCGCGACCATAAAGACGCCATATTCCTGTCACCGCACAAGTTCGCCGGCGGACCCCAGACACCAGGCATCCTCGTCGTGCGCAATGAGCTGTTCCGTAACACGGTGCCCGTAGTACCAGGCGGCGGGACGGTGAGCTACGTCGGCCTTGACGGACATCACTATGCCGCTGACGCCGCCGCGCGTGAAGAAGGTGGTACCCCCGCTATAGTCGAATCCATACGCGCAGGACTCGTGTTCGCACTCAAAGATTCGGTAGGAACCGACACGATCGAAGCCAACGAAGAGCGAGCCTGGAAATTTGTGAGAGATCGTTGGCGACAACATCCTGGTATTCAAATTCTCGGTAACACAGATGTGCCGAGGCTTCCCATCGTATCTTTCCTGATTCGGCATGGCAGAGGATATCTGCATCACCATTTCGTCACTGCACTGCTGGACGACCTCTTCGGAATCCAAGCACGTGGAGGGTGTTCCTGCGCCGGCCCATACGGACACCGCTTGCTCGGTGTCGGCACAGAGCTATCCCACGCACATCGCGATGTGATCGTAAATCAAGGCATCGAAGCAGTGAAGCCCGGTTGGACGCGCGTAAGCTTCCCGTACTTCATGTCGGATGCTGTCATCGAGCACATTGTGGAAGCGGTCGAACTCATCGCACACGCAGGCCACCGTCTCCTGCCCGACTATCGCCTCGACCTCCGTACCGGGATCTGGCATCACCGTACTTTCAATGCTGCTCCTGCGGCGGGGCTGAGAGAAGCAGTCGCCGCCGCCGCGAAATCACCTCGTACCGAGCGGGCAGGGGACGAAGTGTTGGCCGCCATGCGTAGGCACGCTCGAGACGTTCTCTTCACCAGACAGGAGGAGGCCGCTGTCCGGGATGCATATCTGTCGCCGGAGGTCGAGGCATTGCGATGGTTCCCGCTGCCACAGGAGTCTCTGTGACCTTGGGTGGGGGAGTTCTGACGTCTTGCAGCATTCCGCGCCGTGCGCAGTTGGTCAGTGCAAGGTCCGTGACACCGGTTCGGTCTTTCGTGTCCCGCGCCGAGGGCGGCTGGTGTTCTGGCATGGCTGAGCAGCTGGAACTCCTCACGAAATGATCTTCCAGATGATTGGATCACTCCGGGACCGGTGAACTGGGCGTGCAGGGTGGCTGGGCCGCCGCTGCGGGAAGCCGACGAGAAGCTGTCGGTGGTGGAGTGGCGGGCACCGAAGGGGAGCGTCGAGCCCATCATTCCGGCCGCAAGCGGTCTCCGGACCAGCCGGTGTTCTGGGGCATACCGCTCGTCCTGCACACCGGGCTCTCGTGGGAACACCCGCCAGCGGACGTCGGCCTCGGCCGGCACGACCTGCCGGCGTCAGCTGGGCGAGTGGACTGAGGCAGAACTGTGATCTCAGCTGCGAAAGCTCCTCCTCGCCAAGCTCCGCGGCGCGAACATCCTGGACTTCTCCCGGGCCGTCGGCGATGTTTCCCATCTGCGAGGGTTGCAGGGGGGCTCCGCGACGGGACGAATCCCTGTTGACCGGGGCAGGCGGACAGCGAGCAACACCTGATCTCCGACGCTACTGGCACTCCGTTCGCTGCCGTCGTGACCAGCGGCAACCGCAAGGACGTCACCCAACTGATCCCGCTCCTCGCGAACGTGCCGCCGATGCGGGGCAAACACAAGCGGCCTCGACGCCGCCTGGCCGTGCTGCAAGGCAGGCCGCGGCGACGACTACCACAAGTACCGCCGCCTTGTCCGGCGCCGCGGTATCGAAGATGGCTTCGAACTCGGCGCCCAGAGCTGGTTCGTGGAGCGCGTGTTCGCCCACCTGTACTGGTTCCGTCGACTGCGGATTCGCCGGGAGACGCGCGACGACATCCACGAAGCTCCCTCTCCCAGATGCGCAATGATCTGGAGGCATCCCACCCACACCCATGCGCTGTCGACCGTGCTGCGCTGGCGGCGTGGCTGGTCCTCTCCGGCGGTGTGGCCGATGACCGGCGAGAGCACGAACGGGAAGCGGGGGCTACGACGGCCCGCTAGACCGTCGTCGAAGGAGTCCGACTCTGCCTGGCGGCATCCGTGCTGAGGAACCGGCGTGCTTGACGATTCAGATCCTGATGGCCTTGCGCCGGCGCCGGTGTCCTGCTGCAGGAAACACCTGGGGAGACACGTATCTCACAGCAGTACAGTAACCTTCCTCGAACCACAGTGAGTTCACAGTGTCACCAAGCGGTGAAGAAGACTCAAGCAACATTTGACTGCTTCATGCGATGCCGCAGGGGGATCGATGACTGAGCATGGCCAGAGGGCCGACTCCGATGCATGGGGTACCGATGCGTACGCCTACGGCAACAGCGCACCTTACGAGGGGCAGCCGAATCCCCTGGTACAGCTTCCGCACGATGGTTCCGTGCCAGGCCACTTGCACTTTCCGCACGGTGAGCAACGGGACTGGGGGGCGGCCAGAAGCCGGAACGGGGACGCCCACAAACACACGAACCCGAACCCGGACCAGCAACATGGGTGGGCTCCTCCGCCGCAGGGCCCCCACCAGTGGCATGACGGGGGTGCCTCCCATCTGCCCGACACATCCCTATCCGCGAACGCCGCTCCGACGGAGGAGGCCCCTGCCGACGAGCCGCAACATCCTTACCGAAAGAGCAGGAGAGCCGCGGCATCCACGGAGGAAAACCGCGAGGACACCGCGACACGAAGAAACCGAGGGAGGCGGAGGAGGCGTAGTGATATCAAGAAGAAGCGGCGTAAGCGTGCCGCCCTTCTGATCACGGTTGTCGCACTCACCGCCGTTGCAGGAAACTACGGGTGGCGTCTTTACCATGACCGATTTGCGCCACCACCCGACTATGAGGGTGCAGGATCTGGAACAGTAACGGTCACGATTCCCAAAGATGCAACCGGCTACGATATCGGAATCGAGCTGAAGAAAGCCGGAGTTGTGAAGAGCGTGGCGGCTTTTACTGCTGCACAGTCACGCGACCCTGACGGAAACAGGATTCAAGTAGGAAGTTACACACTCAGGAAACACATGTCAGGCCAGGATGCCGTATCTCTGATGCTCGGCTCCGAGAGCCACGATACCTTGGTAATCCCCGAAGGCATGCGCAGCGTCCAAATTTACGCATTGATCGACAGTCGGCTGGGGGTGAAGGGCGGCACCTCCCGAGCTGTAGCCAGGCGAGAATGGAGAACCCTTGGCCTCCCGAAATGGGCGAGCCGCGCCAGTGACCTCAAAGACCCACTTGAAGGTTTCCTCTTTCCGGCCACCTATCCGATATCCAAGGAGATGAAACCGCAGGATGTGCTCAAGGAGCTTATAGAACAGAGCAAAACCGAATATGCCCGGCTGAACTTGGAAAGCAGGGCCCAAGACCTGGGGCTCGACAACCCTCAGCAACTTCTCACCGTGGCAAGCCTCGTGCAGGCTGAAGGGAAAACGGCGTCCGACTTCCGGAAGGTCGCCCGAGTCGTCTACAACCGGCTCAATCCAGACAATAAGGAGACCTATGGCCTCCTTGACTTCGACTCTACGGTAAATTATCTGCGCGGCAAAACGGAACTTGCCACAGGTTCCGTCGATGATCTCCGCCGTATCGACGATCCATACAATACTTACAAGATTAAAGGCCTGCCGCCCGGCCCCATCGGTAATCCAGGCAGGCAAGCGCTTGAAGCCTCAATCGCTCCGGCCAATGGGAATTGGTACTATTTTGTCTCGGTCGGTGAAAATGAGACCCTCTTCGCGGAAACGAACGAAGAGCAGAACCGGAATCGCAAGAGATATCTTGAAAAATTCAACAAAGACTCCGAGTGAAATCGGATCGGCCATTTGACCCGCCGAGTCCTTGAGACCGCGTTTGAGATCTGCCGTGCCGTCGGGCTGGCCGTTGCTGCCGCCGGCGCGGGTGGGTCCCAAGGGTAGGCGTCGGGAGAAGCACCCGCGGCGGCGGATCGTGGACGCGATTTTCTCCGTGGTGCAGACCGGGTGTTCCTGGCGGGAGTTGCCAAAGGACTTCCCGCCCTGCCCAACGGCGTACTGGTACTTCACCTGGTGGCATGACGACGGCACCGTCGAGCGTGTCCACGATGCCCTGCGTGCTCGGGTCCGGCGGGCCGACGGGCGTAATACCGAGCCGAGCGCGGGGCTGATCGACTCCCAGTCCATCCGCACAGCGGACACCGTCCCCGCCGCCACCAGGGGCTTCGACGCGGGCAAGAAGGTCAAGGGCACTGCGCGCACGGTGCCCCCGGCCAGGGTGCGCGACACCGGCCACAGCTGGAGAAGAAGGTCCCGTCGAGGCAGCGGGGGAGGGAGTCCCGTAGACCTTCGTGCAGGACGGTCCGGTAAAGACTCATCTGCTGACGAGGCTTGCCGAGTTCGAATGAGGTCATCCCCGAACACGCCACGTGAAGGGGCAACTCCACCGCGCCGGATGTCGGCCCGCGCGGAACCCCGCCGCGGCAGTCCCGCGCTGTCTGTCCGCACGAGGACGGACGACTGGTCGCCCGGACTCAACCCACGGTCTGCGGCCTGCGCCTCCGCCGCACGGGCGAGCGTGCACTCGAAGGCCCTCTGAGGGGAGCCGCTACTTGTTGATGCCGAAACTCGCCGTCTTGTTGTCGGCGCTCCCGAGGCTCGACAGCCAGTAGAACTTACCCACGACAAGAATGGTCGATCCGGAACTGTTACGAAGGTTCCAGGTGTAATTGGTGTTATTGATGACCGATGAGATTGTCCCCTTGCCGCTCGCCGGCACATTGACCCAGCTGTCGGAGGCGCCCCATCGCACACCGTAGAAGTCCCCGCCGTAATTGACATCCTTGAAGATGCAGAACTCGTACTGCGCCGAGGGGCAGGGATCGCTGACCGCTGCCGCGGAGCCGGCCGCGCCCGTCACCGCACCGGCCGCGGCCACGGTGCCCAGAGACAGCGCGACGAGACTCCTCTTGAGCTTGTTCACCTGAATTGCCTTTCACTGATCGCCCCGATGAGCTGAACGCTCCTCGCTTGAACAACGCAACCAAAGGGCCGGTGGGTTCACTTCACCGGCACACTCGCCGTTGCGCGTCCGCTGTCATCCGTGAACCCATCGCCAACACAACGAGCTCCGGGCCGTCACACGATGACCGTCGCAAGCAGTGCGGTGGTGAGTTGGGCAGACCGAACCGGCACCTTTCGAAATGCGACGGACCTCAGCCCAGGCAGCAACGCGAGCGTCTGGGAGCGGCGCACGTCGAAGAGGCGAAGATCCCGGTGACCGTCATCGGTCGCGGAGAGACCCTCGTGCCGCGTTCGGACTCCTCTCTGCACGCGACCATCGCCTGCTCGATGCCCGGAATCCTGTGCACGATCCGTACCGTGGCCGAGCCGAAGGAGCCAATCGAACGCGCCTGCACCGTAAGAACCTGCCTACGCACGCTGATGCGAGTGGTCCGGTGCCCGGGATACCTGGCGGACAGCCATTTCTCCGGGACGGCGTCGCATCTCCTTTCCCATGCTCCTCGCGCCTTGGCTCCGGCTGCACCCGAAGTCTTCTCGGAACCGGCAGATTGCCTCAGATCCGCTTGTGCCATGCTGAAAAGATGACCAAGGGGCAGGGCTCGGGCGGCGCGACCGCGCAGGACATCCATGACCGGGCCCGGGCCTGGCTTCAGGACGCGGAACGGCCAGGCTACGGCCGTGTCACACGTATCGGTCAGTGGGACGTGACTCCCGACGGGTCCCATGTAGCGGCCGTCGGCACCGTTCTCACCGGGCTGGACCGGCCCGGGCGCAATGTCCTGTGCGTGATCGACACCAGTAACGGTGACTGTGTGGAGCACGACGTAGAGGTCGAGCTGGTGTCATGCGGCCCAGGCGCCGTCGCCGTCGCCGCGCGCGGCGGCCTCCACTGGCTCGATGTGGCCAGGCAGACTCTGACCCCCGGGCCGGCTCTGAGCGGACATCTCGAACAACTCCGCATCTGTCCCGATGGCCGACGCGTGCTGGCCGTCATGGCCGCGCGCCAGCCCGCGCGCTACGACCTGGCGGAGCGTGTGTACGCCGAGCCGTCTCAACGTGAGCCCCTCGTCTTCACCGCCGAGCCGGAACCGTTTCGCCAGTGCTACCTGGTGGACCGTTACACCGGCGCCGTCCGAGACATCACTCCCGCAGGTCTCAACGTCTGGGAAATATGCTGGACCGGTCCGGACTCCGCCCTGGCCGTGTGCTCCGAGCGGCCCGGTGAGTCAGGCTGGTACGACCCCCACCTGGCCCGAGTCGATCTCACGACCGCGAAGGCCGTCCGCCTCTACACCCCGCCCACCGGCCGACAGCTGGCCTCCCCGACCGGGGCTGGCAGCCGGTACGCCGTCATCGAGGCAACCTGCAGCGACCGCGGAGTCGTGGCCGGCGACATCGTGCTCCTCGACTCGGAAGGAGGAGCGGTACGCCTCGACACCCACGGAGTCGACGTATCGGCCCTGGACTCCACGCCCGATGGACGACTCCGCTATGCGGGACTGCGGGGACTGAGAACCGTGATCGGGGAAGGGGACGCCGAGTCCGCCACGGTCACTGAAGTCTGGTCAACTCGACAGACCTTCCACGGAACGACACCTCAGATCCGCACCGACGCGGCCGGCAGGTTTCACGGCTTTGTCGAGTCGTACCGGCAACGGCCGCGCCTGGTGACCGTCGAGAACACGCAGATCCACACCGTCTTCGAGCCGGCACACGGCGGAACGAACTTCATGCGGGACCGTGCCGGCACGGTCGAGGAGATCTCCTGGACGGCCGCCGACGGACTGGAAATCCAAGGCCTGCTGATCGTCCCAGACGGCCCCCCGCCCCATCCTCTGGTCGTGAACGTGCACGGTGGCCCGGTAGCGGCATGGCGCAACCGCTGGGGGATCGGGATCTCGGACCGCTATCCGCTCGCACCGCTACTAGCGTCGGAAGGCTACGCCGTACTGCATCCCAACCCGCGCGGCAGCCATGGCCGGGGGGAAACCTTCACCCGCGCCGTGCTCGGAGACATGCTCGGCGCACCGCTCGGCGACCTGCTGAGCGGTGTCGACCACCTGGTTGCCCGTGGAGTGGCCGACCCCGCGCGGATCGCAGTGACTGGCACCAGCTACGGCGCTGTGGTGAGTCTGGTCCTGCCCGCCGTCGACCGGCGCTTTGCAGCGGCGATCGCGGTGTCCCCCGTGAGCGACTGGATCAGCCAGCACTACACGTCGGACATCTGGCGGTTCGACGAACTCTTCCTGCAGGACACCCCGACAGATCCCAACAGCAGCTATTTGCTCCATAGCCCGCTGCTCAGGATCGGGCATCCCCATGCCCCTACGCTGGTGACGGCGGGCCTGCGCGACAAGTACACCCCCGCGCAACAGGCCGTCGAAGCCCACCAGGCATTGCTGCGCAACGGCGTAAACACGGAACTGGTCCTCTACCCGAGTCAGGGCCACGGAGTACGCGGCTTTCCCGAGACCGCCGACCACCTCGGCCGTACTCTCGAATGGCTCCACCGCCACCTGCTGAGACCTCCGGTCCCGGATCTGCCGGCGGAGGGAAAGTAGGTCCAGGCGTCCTCGCTGCCCGGGCCGCAGATCGGGGTCTCGGGCCAGGACGTGCACCAGCATCCCAGTCGATTCCCACGCGGCCGGGCATCCTCGACGGCTTCCGTCCACGCTGGTCACCGGGTCACCGGGTCACCGGCGTCGTTGTGGCCCCGTGCCTGCTTAGAAATCCTAACGAAATGATCTTCAAGGTGATTGGATCACTCCGGGACTGTTGATCCGGGGGTGGGGGGTGGCTCGGCCGAAGCCGTGGCATGTTGATGACGAGCTATGGGCGGTGGTTGAGCCGCTGTTGCCGAAGGTGGAGCGCCGGGTTCGGTATCCCGGGCGCAAGCGGCATGCGGACCGGTTGGTGTTTCAGGGCATCCTGTCCGTGCTGCACACAGGGATCGCCTGGGAACATCTGCCGCAGGAGCTCGGCTTCGGCTCGGGCATGACGTGATGGCGCCGCCCGGCCGAGTGGACCGAAGCCGGCGTGTGGCCCCGGCTGCACCAGGCTCTTCTGGCGGAGCTACGCGCTGCGAATGCCATGGACTTCTCCCAGGCGGCGGTCGACGGCTCCCACATCCGGGCGTCAAAGGGGGCCCGAAGACGGGACGAAGCCCTGTTGATCGGGGCAGAACAGGGAGCAAGCACCGTCTGATCACCGACGTCACCGGCATTCCGCTCGCCGTCACCCTGAGTGGCGGCAATCGCAACGACGTCACCCAGCTCATCCCGTTGCTCGAAGCCGTGCCGCCGGTACGCGGCAAGCGAGGCCGCCCCAGACGTCGCCCGGACGTCGTGCTCGGCGACCGCGGCTACGACCACGACAAGTACCGCCGCCTCGTCCGGGCTCTCGGTGTGAAGCCGGTGATCGCCCGACGCGGCACCGAGCACGGCTCTGGGCGCGGAACCCAACGCTGGTTCGTGGAGCGTGTGTTCGCCCATCTGCACGGGTTTCGTCGGCTGCGGATCCGGTGGGAGATCCGCGATGACATCCACGAAGGCTTCCTGGCCCTCGGCTGTGCGCTCATCTGCTGGCGGCGGTTTGTCTCCCTACCCTGACAACAACGGCACCCAGTAGCTCATCACCTGGTGCAGGCGCTGCCGGTGGTCGGCAATCCAGTCGTCCGGCGGGATGAGGGGGACGCGCACGGTGACCATGGACCCCGACTCGTCCTCAACGACCACCTCCGGGCAGTCACGCTCGCCGGTGAGCTGGATGAAGATGGACGGCCCTCTACTCATCTCCATCCAGGCGACGTCTTCGCCGGCGTCGAGCCGGCCCAGTGCGTCGGCCCAGCTTTCCAGCTTGGAAAGGTACAACGCCAGGTTGATACGGCCGGACACGAAGGGTGTCTTGACGACGATCTCAGCGTTGAGTCCTGCGGTCCACCTGGGATTACGTCCCAGAACGTTGACCGTGACGCTGTTCCCCTCGTCATCAGAGAGGGAGATGAGCTCCCTTGGAGGACTGTCGCCCATGGCTGCCCTTTCATCGCCGAGTACTGAGCGATCCTCGCCCGGACGGAGCCCATCCTTCATCTCATTTTGTTAGAAGTTCTTAGTCTTTGGTGCGGCTTCTGAGTTGCTTCGTCATGACGGGGGACGAGCGTGCCTGGGCGTCATGACGGTGGGCGCAGGGGGGATGGTGGTCAGTCGGTGTCTGGTATTTCGGATTCTTCGTGGAGTCGGGCGGCGAGGTCGTCGGCTGATTGCACTGCCCAGGCGCGGAGGGCGCTGATGGTGGCGTACTGGAGGCCGTAGGCGGCGAAGGCTTCGTCGTCGGTCCATTCGGCGCCGGTGAGGCTGGCCTGGAGGTCTTCGGGTTCGAATCGGCCGCGGGCGTGGCGGCGACCCAACTCCTCGAGGTCGGTGTTGTTCCATCGCAGGGATGCGGCGAACACGTCGATCAGATCGCGGGGTGCTCCGCGGTCGGCGAGGGCGCGGACCGCTCCGGCCGCCGCCGCACCCACCCGCGCGACGTCCTCACTGCCCTCCCCGGGTGGACGGTACACGGAACCCGGCGAGGTCCGCGCCGTACCCGGAGCCAAGGCGGGCTTGCCATTGCCCCACGATCATGTGACCCGACCGCAGGATCGGATCAAGAGACACTGTCTGCGCGAGTCAGATGCCCTTTCAGGCTCTGCGCCCCGAGCCAGGCACTCGCCTTCGTGGTCTCCTTCAGCTACACCATCGGCCCTCGCGGTCAGCGAACGACGCGGTAGGAGAGGTGGGTTGCCGCCGGGGTCGCTGTCACCTGGGTGCGTTCGAGGGTGATCGCGGAGTCGAGCACGCTGAACAACCGCGTGCCACCGCCGACCAGGACCGGGATCACATGCACGCGGATCTCGTCGACCAGGCCGAGCGGGAGCGCCTGCTGCATGACGGTAGCGCCGTGCAGCCCGACGACCTGGTCGCCCGCCGCCTTCTTTGCCTGCTTGATCGCGCTGACCACTCCGTCGGTGACGAAGGTGAACACAGGCGGGTACGAACCGGTCGGTGCCTGGTGGGTGACCACGAAACACGGGACGTCGCCCACCGGGCCGCCCTGGCCCCAGCCACCCTCTCCCTCGTTCTTCTCGAAGGACGTGCGGCCCATCACCACCGCACCACAGTCATCGACCATCTGCTCCAGGATGGCCCGGTCCTCGTCGGTCGCCTGGTCGGACATCCACTTGTGCAGCATCCAGGCACCGTCGCCGAACGGGTTCTCGCGGCTGTCATTCGGTCCGGTGACGTATCCATCGAGCGAGATGGACATGTCGCAGATCACTTGTGCCATGGGTAACGCCCTCCCTCTGCCGGTGCTCCACAGTGCGCTGTGTACGACTCGGCGCGCCGGCCGAATTCATCGGTGATCCGTGGATCGCCCATGACGCCTCCCCGCCGTGAACGAGCGCCCGCGGCGATCCCCTCAACCCACGGCCCCGCCCGGTCCGACCGGGGCGCTGGGCCGGGCCGTCCCGGCCGAAAGCGTCTGGATTGACGGCGATGCCCAGAACGGGGAGTGCTCGGGCTGGTTCATCGCGGATCGCCCGAGTGGTCTTGGCGATGTTCGTGCTGCGGGCGCAAGCGAAAAGGCCACCCACGCGCCACAGACATGCCTCCGGCCCGGATCGGCCGGCACTGGCAGCAGGGGGCGCCGTAGCCGATTGCGGGCAAGTCGTGGCGGGTGCGGAGAGGGCCGCTGCCCTGCCGGATCTGCGGCGGCCTCGTGTTCCGCCCCTTCCACGTGGTCCTGCGGCGGCCGTGGCGGACCGCGTCGGCACAAGCCCGGCTGCAGCCCTGTCACAGATCGGAGCCCTGCCCTGTCTACTACCCGAAAAGTTTAAACTTCAACGACTTGATCTCAGTGGGCCCGGCCGAGGCCGCCCATGTCTCGCCGGGACGCATGCTGCTCCAGCCGTCCGCCCCGCCGTGGTACGGGCCGCCGCAGCCGGCCCGCGTGAGAACGAGTCACCTAGGAGGGCAGCTCGATGACCAACACGGACAGAGTGACCCTTGGCAAGCGATTGAACACACGCGAGGTATCCGAGTCGGCGGTCGCGATGCTCGACGAGCGTGGGACGGTGGTCGCATGGACGCAGGCCGCCGAGCAGCTTCTCGGGTATTCCGCCGGGGACGTGGTGGGCCGGTCCGCAGCACTCATACTGCCGTCTTCCGGGAAAACACCAATATCGGCGCTCATCGAGCAGTCCCATGCCCACAATGACTGGTCAGGCACGTGCACGGTGCGCCACAGCGACGGCCGCATGCTCGACATCAACCACCGGATCTCGATGTTGCGGGGGCAGGGCGGAGCATTCCGCTGGCTTGTGTCCGTCACCGACATCGGCACGCTCTCCCAGGAAACGAGAAACGGATCGGTGCGGGAGTCGCTCCTCACCCACGCGCCGATCGGCATCGTTATTCGCGACCTGCAGCTGCGTTGCGTCTGGACAAACGACACAGCAGAGACTCACGACGGCATCTCCCCTAACCGGCGGTTGGGCCGACTGATCACCGACTCACTGCCCGGTTTCGAGGCCGAAGCCCTGGAAGCGATGCAGCGGCAGGCGCTGCGGAACGACACCACCGCGGTCCACGAATACCGGGCGTGGCCGACGGAAGATCCCAGCCGGGAGCATGCACTCGCGGTCTCATACTTCTGCCTCCAGGACGCGGACGCCAAGACACTGGGGCTGTGCGGCATCAGCGTGGATGTCACCGGCAGTCAGCGGGCACGCGAGCGCCTTGCCATCCTCAGCCAGGCCAGCACGCGTATCGGCAGCACCCTGGACGTCATGCGGACCGGGCAGGAACTGGCCGACCTTGCCGTGCCCGTGCTGGCCGACTTCGTCTACGTCGACCTGGGGGAGTCCGTCCCGTTCGGCAAAGAGCCCTCGACCCGGATCGACACGACGAGCGATCGCCCTACCGCTTTCCTCCGCGCCGGTCAGGCCTCGATCCACCCAGGAACCCCGGAGTCGACCTTCGCGCGAGGGGAGACGGTTTTCGTCCCCCCGGCCTCGCCGCTCGCCGGCGCACTGCGCACGGGAAGGTCCTACCTGGAACCGGTGCTGGACACCTCCCCTGGGACATGGGTCGACCACGACCCCGCGCGGGCGCAAAAGATCCGTGAGTACGAGATTCACTCCGTGATGATTGTTCCCATCATTGCGCGGCGCGCCGTTCTGGGTGTCGCGGTGTTCTTCCGCACCCAGGACCCCGCTCCATTCCACGAGGATGACCTGCTCCTCGCCGAGGAGCTCGTCACCCGGGCCGCGCTGTGCTTGGACAACGCCCGCCAATACACCCGCGAGCACACCGCGGCCCTCACGCTGCAACGCAACCTGCTTCCCCATCATTTGACGGGCGGCGCTGCGGTCGAGGTGGCGTGGCGCTACCTGCCCGCCGACGCGGACGCCGGCGTCGGAGGCGACTGGTTCGACGTGATCCCGCTGTCCGGCGCCCGGGTGGCCCTCGTCGTCGGAGATGTCGTCGGACACGGCATCAACGCCGCCGCAACCATGGGCAGGCTCCGCACCGCCGTGCGCACGCTCGCCGACCTCGAGCTGCCCCCCGACCAACTGCTGGCCCATCTCGACGACACCTTCCAGCGCCTGGCCGAGCAGGACGCCGACACCGCGGACCAGACCCCCACGGTCGTAGGCGCCACCTGCCTCTACGCCGTCTACGACCCGGCCACTCGGAAGTGCACCATGGCAGGGGCCGGACACCCACCACCCGCGATCATCGACCCGCAAGGACAAGTCACCTTCCCCGAACTGCCCACCGGAAGCCCACTCGGCCTCGGGCTGGGCGTCCCCTTCGAGGCCGTGGAGTTGGAACTGCCCGAGGGCACTCTCCTCGGCCTGTACACCGACGGCCTGATCGAAACCCGCGACGCCGACATCGACGTGGGAATGCGTTGCCTGGGCACCGCCCTGGCACAACCCAGTCACCCTTTGGAAGAGCTGTGCACCCGAGCCACGGATGCCCTCCCACCCCAGGCACCAGGCGACGACATCACCCTGCTCCTAGCACGTACGCACTCACTCAGCCCCACCCAGGTCGCCTCCTGGACGCTGCCGAACGACCGGACCGCTATCCCCAACGCCCGGCACATGGCAACCCGCCAGCTCGCCGAATGGGGCCTGGAAAGCCTCCAGGACCCCACACAACTCATCGTCAGCGAACTAGTCACCAACGCCGTCCGCCACAGCACGGACCCGATCGGACTGCGATTGATCCACCACGAAACCCTGACCTGCGAAGTATCCGACACCGACGCCAACTCCCCGCGCCTGCGTCATGCACGCACCACCGACGAAAACGGCCGCGGCCTCTTCCTGATCACCCAGCTGTCCCGCAGATGGGGCGCCCGCACGGAACCGGGAGGCAAAGTCATCTGGGCCGAACAAGACCTGGACTCCGCACCCTCACACGCACCGGCCCCCGGCACACCACCCCCACGCAAGGAGTAGCGGCACCGAAGCTATCCCCTGACGCGAGCCGTGCCGTCCATGCGGACCACGGACACACGCCCCCCTTCAGGGTGGGGGTCCTGGCGCGGCCCCACGGTGCCACACGGCACCCCGGGGCCGCCTCCGGCGCCGGACCGCTCCGCGCCCCGGTCAAGGGCCGCCTCCGGCACCCCAGAGCCCCGTGCCGCCGCGCGGCCGCGCGTGCCTCACCAGGACCCCCACCCTGAAGGGCACCCCCATGGACGCGCTCACCTGCGGCACCTGCTCCACCGGCACCGGCAGCGAGTTCTACGCCCTGCCCGACGGTCTGTTCGCATGCCCCGCCGGTCACCCCCTCGCCCCGCAGGACGTCGACCTGGACGGCCCCACCGTGTGGGCCGTCGCCCCCTCCGGCATCCTCGGCTACGTCACCGACCCCGACCATGCCCTTGAATCGCTCGGGGAAGCACTCGCCGACCTCGGCGACGCCCACGAACTCCCCAACCCCTCGTACGCGGCCATGTGTTCCCTGCGGAGCGCCGTCGACGCATTCGGGGAATACGCGGCGGCATTTCTCGCTGGAGTCGCACCGGTATCCATCCGGTAATTTGAAGACTCCCAAGCCGTCATCCCAGAATTCATCCCACGCTGGAATGTGACGCATTCTCGGATGCGGGGTCACGCATATCGAGTGATCCTGAACCGGGGGTGCGGTGTCAGCCCAGAACGTATCCCGTTCGGGAATGACGCATTCTCGAACGGCGGAATGGTGGTGGGATGTCATCCCAGAATCTAGCCCACTGTCAGTTTTGATGCACGACCCAGTCTTGACGGACCGTCAAGACTGGGCGAGGCGGCGGGAGTCCGACACCCCACCCCTCTCGCCGCGCATTCGCCTGACTGCGGAGCAGGCAGGCTCCTGACCAGTGCGGAGCGCTGGTCAGGTAGGGGGCGGGCACGGAGTGCCTGCCCGTGCCCGGACGGAGTCCGGGCCTCCGGCGCGCAGCGCCGGGAAGCGTCGCGTAGCGACGCCGCGTCGTGTCTGCGGAGCAGACCGCGCGC
>NZ_JBIAYD010000035.1:0-12607 GCF_042897315.1 Streptomyces sp. NPDC001068
CTGCACGAGCTGCTCGGTGTCGAGAACGTCAAGAACTACGACGGCTCCTGGACCGAGTACGGCAGCCTCGTCGGCGTCCCGATCGAGCTCGGCGCCGCCAAGTAGTACGGCGGACACCGCGGTGGACACCCGAGAAACCCACCGGTATCCCGTATATGTGTGGGTGGCCGGTTCCGCTCTCTCCGCAGGTGTTTGAATATGCAAGGATCATCCCTGCCAGCCGCATTTGACCCAACGGCGTGCCGGTGCCGCCTCGGCCTCGGCACACAAGGAAAGGCGGGTTCGTATGTTCGACACGAGGACGAAGCTCCGTGGCGTGGCCGCCGTCGCGATCGCCGCCGCGGCCCTGACCGGCCTCGGCGCCGGGACGGTGAACGCCGCGGACTGGCCTCCGCTGCAGGAAGGCGCCTACCTGTACTCGGGTACCACGGGCACGGGCACGGTGACCGTGGCCGACCTCGGCGACCTCGGCACCTGCCACATCTTGTCCGTACCGGCCCGTTCGGTGCAGATCGCCAACGGCTCGGCATCGCTTGAGCTGCACTCCGGGCCGGGCTGCACGGGCGGCGCGTGGCGGTCGGGCTCGCTGGCGCGGACCGATTTGCCGTGGGCGGCGCTGAGTTACCGCGTGGTCGCGGCCTGACGGCACGCCACCGTCCTGGCCGGTCGCCTCAGTTCGGGCCGGCCAGGAACTCCGCGCACAGCCGGTTGAAGAGTCCTGCGCGCTCGTACGGGGCCCAGTGGCCGGTCCGGGCCATCAGATGGACGTCGCAGTCGGGCAGTCGGCTCGCCAGCATCCGGGCGCCGGAGGGCCGGTTGACCTTGTCCGCACTCCCCCACACGAGCAGTGTGGGAACCGGAAGGCGGGTCAGCCTGGGGTCGCGGGTGAGGTCCATCCGCCAGATGGTGCGCAGCGCCCCGCGGCCGGACGGGCGGCGCAGTGGGGGCGCCGCGAGGATCTCGGGGTCGAGGCTGGCCCGGTACCGCTCCTCGATCGCGGCGTCCGTGATGTCGGCGTCGTCGAAGACGAGATAGTGGCGGATGAACTCCGTCAGTTTCAGCCGGGAGGGGCCGTCGCCGGTGTAGTAGCCGAGCAGGCGGTTGACACCGGAGGTGGGCAGGGCGCGAGTGGTGCCGATGCCGCCGGGTGCGGCCAGGACCATTCGACCGACCCGGTCCGGGGTGTCCAGCGCCAGTCGCAGCGCGCAGGCGCCGCCGTAGGAGTGGCCGACCAGGTGCGCCCGGTCCAGTCCGAGCGTGTCCAGCAGGGTCCGGATCCCGTCGGCGAGATACCCGAAGGGGTCGGCGGAGTCGACACCCTTGGTGCTGCGGCCGTAGCCCGGCAGGTCGGGGACGATGACACGGTGGTTCCTGGCCAGTTCGCCGATATTGCGGACGAAGCTGGACAGGCCTGTGGTACCGGGGCCGCCGCCGTGCAGGAGCAGCACCGCCGGGCCGCTCCCGGCCTCGACGGTGAAGATTCGTTGCCTGCCGGTGTCGTAGGTCGCCTCCCGCAGGGTGGGCAGGGCGGTCTCTCCGGTCATCGCGGTGTTCCTCACTTGCTGACGGGCTGCGGGCAGGGGAGCGGGGCGGCCAGGCCTCAGTCCTCGTTCCAGACGCCGAACACGTGCTGATCTTCGCGCACCGGCACCGGGACGCCGCCCGGACCGCGTCCGACGCGGGTGCCGTCGTCGCGGGTGGCCACCCCCTCGGCGCCGTCGCGGGGTTCAGCGTCGTGCGCCCCTCTATCGTCCAGGCTCCGGAGGGCGTCGGATCCTCGGCAGCCGGACAGCGGGCGGTGCCGGCGACGGCGCCCTGGAGGCGGGGATTGCGGAAACGTGGGGTCATCACGGGATTTCGGGCAGCGGGATCCGGGGTGGGGCGGGCTCTGCCCTGTAGACGAGTCCGGGCCCGCGACACGTTCACCGCGATTCCGGGTGCGGCGCCGGAGCCTGGTTCCCGAACCGTTGTTCCAGAATTCGGTCCCTGCGGTCCCTTCCGTCCCTGGGTACGGGCACGGCCGGAGGTCCCGTGGATGATGCCGGGGCCCGGGTGAAACCGGCAGAAGCGCGCCGGGGCGCCCGGCTCGGCGGGCGGCGGAGGGGGCCTGCGCGCGAACGCTAGGATCGCCGGAGCCCGGCCAGCTGGACACGTGTCCGGACCGTCATCCGGCAGTGAGAACCTCCGGCACATGTGCACCAGCAGGGGCGCCGGAGATGTGTCGGGTACTCCCCCGGGCGACCTCGTGCCGGGTACCGGCTGCTACGCCAGCGACAGGAAGAGTCTCTCCAGGCGGGCTCGCATCCGGGCACCGTCCTCACTGCTCGCGCGGCCAGACTCGGTCTCGGCGACACACTTCCGCAGACTTGTCGCGATGATCGAGAACCCGGCCCGGTCGAGGGCCCGCGAGGCGGCGGAGAGCTGCGTGACGACCTCCGCGTAGTCCTGCCCCTCCTCGATCATCCGGATGACACCGGAGATCTGGCCCTGAGCGCGGCGGAGCCGGTTCAGTACGGCCTTCAGCTCGGCTTCTTCGGGCTCCAGATCCATGCGCTCACTCCTCGACTGGTACGCCGGCGAGCACCGTATCCTCCGCTCCGCTCGGCGCCGCGGGACGGCCGACACCTGTTCCGGGGTGCCACACCTTTCCTGGGTCACCCACCACACGGGACGGATTCCGTAGGTGTCCCTTCATAACTCTAGCCTTTACTCCGACCCGTCCTGGCGACAGGGCCGAGGTGCTCAACGATCTCTGATCCGTGCTGCTGGAAAGGCGAAACGTGGCGGAGGCGAGGGTCAGCCGGAACCGCTCGGTGGAGCTGTTCGCCGCTCTGCGCGTGGCGCGCACGGAGCGGGTGTACGCGAAGGCCGAGGCACCGCCGGCGCCAGGTCCGGACGCCCGACCCGTAGCGTCGGCCTGTTCCCAGCTTCGATCCGTTCGTCAGTGGACCAGTGTGGAGATCCAGCCGCCGTCGACACTGAGCGTCTGGCCGGTGACAAAGGAACTCGCCGGGGAGGCGAAGTAGAGGACGGCTTCGGCGATGTCCGCTGGCTCGCCCAGCCGGCCCAGGGCGTACTGGGCGGTCAGTGTCCGCTCCAGTTGCGGGTCGGCGAAGATCGCGGCGGACATGTCCGAGCGGGTGACGGCCGGCCGGACCGCGTTGACGCGCACCCTGGCGCCGCCCCACTCCGCGGCGAGCGCCCGGGTGAGGGCGTCCACCCCGCCCTTGGTCGCGGCGTACAGACTCTGGTGGGAGATGGCGCGCTCGCTGCCGATGACGGACGAGATGTTGACGATGCTTCCGCCGCCGCCCGCCGCCATGTGCGCGGCGACCCGGCCCGACAGGAGCAGGGGCGCGCGCAGGTTCAGTGCCCACAGCTCGTCCGCCTCCTCGGCGGTCAGTTCGTGGCTGGCGGTGAAGTTCTCCGCGCCCGCCGCGTTCACCAGGATGTCTACCCGGCCCAGACGGTCGACGGCCGTCTCCATGACCTGCCGCGGGCCGTCGGCGCGGGTGAGGTCGACGGGCAGGACCACTGCGCCCGCTCCCTGACCCGGCAGTGCGGCGGCCACCGCGGACAGCGTCTCCTTGTCCCGTCCGGCCAGGGCCAGACGCGCCCCCGCACGGGCCAGCCGTGCGGCGATGCTCGCCCCGATCCCGCGACCGCCGCCGGTGACGACGGCGGTACGGCCCTCCAGCGGCCTGCCGGAAGGATCCTCGGCCGCGTTCTCTACCTGCGTCTCCATCGCCTGTGTCTGCTGCACTCGTGTCTCCTTCACGTACACGTTTCCTTCCTGGGATAGGGCGGCCGGCGGGTTCTCGCACACCTGCCGGGGACTCATCCGGCGGGGCGACGGTAGGCGCCGTACCACCAGATGTGCCCGAGCTCCCGGGCGAAGACGGCGTCGCCGTCTCCGCCGTCGACACCGATGTGATGTGCGATCGCCTGGGCGCCGCCCCAGACGATGATCCGGCTGGCGGCGGCGGCATCGAGGTCGGCCGATGTCGTACCGGCCGACTGCTCGGACAGCAGGGTCCTCAGTACTGCCTCGTCGAAACCTTCTAGGTCTGCGGTGTAGAAGTCGCTCACGTCCGGGTCGTACGACGCCGCCTCGCGAACGGCGGTGATCACCCCTTGGTGGGCTCGATGGACGGTGATGACCTCGGCGAAGAACTGGGCGAACCGGTCGGCTCCGGACCCCTCGGCGCTGGGATCCCACTGCCGTGCCAACTCCAGCAGCGCCACGCGCAGTTCGTCGGTGAGTCGCACCAGGATGTCGGACTTGCCGTGGAAGTGTGCGTAGAAGGTGGCCCGGGAGACCCCTGCCTCCTCGATGATCCGCTGGACGCTGATCTCGCTGAAGGGCTCGCCGGAGTCGAGCAGCCGCCGCAGGGTGTCCATCAACTGCGTCCGTGTCGCGCCCGCACGCATGGTGTGGTGGTCGGCCTGTCGCCGGGTCACGGGTCTCATGAGGTACCCGCACGCGCCGGATCCGGGGTCCCGACGGTGGTCGCGATCCCTACGAGGACCTGCGCAAACTCGCGGGGGTGTGAGTAGAAGGGCGCGTGATGGCCGGGGACGCGGTGGACCTCGTCGGCGCGCTCGGCCATGGTCTCGGCGATCGTGCCGGTGAGGGAGACGTCATCGTCCGGGATGACGTAGCTGTTGGGCACGGTCTTCCAGCCAGCCGTGGTGACCGTCTCGAAGTCGCCGCGCACTGTCTGTGGGACGAGCCGGGCGGATGCCTCGGCCGTCTCCGGGTTCGAGGGGTCACCGTCGTAGAAGGCGGCGGGCAGGTTCAGTTCCGGGTTGCGCGGCGGACGCAGGCCGGCCAGGGTCGCCGGCACGGGCACGCCGTGGGTCTGGAACATGCCTTCGCCGACGTCGAGCATGTAGGCCGCGACGTACACCGCGTGCACGACATTGGACGCACCGGCGATCGCCTCGGTGACCGGCACGCCACTGTACGAGTGGGCCACCACGATCACGGGCCCGTCCGTCTCGTCCAGGGTCTGCCTGATCAGCCGCGCGTCGTCGTACATTCCCGGCAGTGGATCGGTCGCGGCCGGGTCCTCGACCGCGCTGAGCAGGCGCACGGTGCGCGTGACCCAGCCGTCCGCCTCCAGGATCCGCTGGAGCCGCTCGTACACCCAGGGACCGTGATGGCCGCCGGGGACCAGAATGAACGTGGGTCGACCCGCAGTCTCGCTCATGAGCACTTTCCGGTGGTTCGGGCGGCACAGCCGCGCATGTCGGGCGACGGCGTGACGCCGAAATCTGCCCTGTCCGGCCGCAACCATACAACGTGTTCGGACACATTGGAAAACACGTGTGCGATAGACCTGAGAACGTGTGCCTGCGCCTCGTAACCTCGAAGTCCTGGCGTCAGATCGTCGAAGGGCGACACCGTACCGGTGCGATCGGCACGCACTACCGCTCGTGGCGGGCGGCGGAGTGTGCCGTTGAACCGGTAGTCACCACGGGCCGCTGCCCGACCGCCGTCCGTCGGCGCGTCGCCTTCGAGCCCGGGCTCCCCGCACGGCCGGCAGGCCGAAGTGACGTTCGCTCCGGCGCACCTCGCCGGGATCGGCGGGAGCTACTTCCCGGTCTGTCACCATCGACGTCTCCTGCGTCGACGGTGCGGCCTGGCACCGCGAGGCTCCGCTGCGCGGCGACGGGACACACTTCCGTCTCGCCGCCCCCGCGAAGGCACGGTTGGCGACCCTGCGGGTGGGCGCCCAAGACGGCGCGGGCGACGGTGACACCCGGACTGTGGACCGGGCGTTCGGCCTGAGGTCCTGAGGTCCTGAAGCCTGGAAACGCTGCGATGTGCCCGCATCGGGACTCTCCGGTGCGGGCACACGTCCTCAACAGTTCAGCAGGTCAGAAGCCAAGGCTCCAGCGGTCCAGGTAGCCGCCCTCGCTCGGGGCGATACCGGGCGCGGCCGGGGTGTAGTCGGTGACCCGGAGCTTCCACACACCGTTCGCGGGCACGGCGGAGGCGTCGACGGTGAACGTGTCGTGCAGTTCCGTGCCGGTGTTCCAGGCGAAGTCCTTCACCAGCAGTACCGTGCCGTCGGGGCCGATGAGCTGGACGACCTGGGCACCGATGAAGGTGTGCACGATGTCCACGGAGACCTTCAGGGCTGCGGGGGCGTTGCCGGTACGGCCGGTGACCGTCAGGGGTGTCTCGACGCTCTTCCAGGCGGCGTAGTCGTGACGGTCCGGGTCGACGAAGTAGTCGCCGCCGGAGGCGATCACGGTCCAGTCGAAGGCGAACCGCCGCTTCTCCGCCGCCGAGTCGGTGAAGGTGATCGTGGTCGGGTAGGTGCCGGCGACGGTGGGTGTGCCCGATATCAGACCGGTCGTGCCGTCGATGGCGAGGCCCGCGGGCAGACCGCTCGCCGCGTAGGTGACGGCGCCGGGACGGGTGGAGACGGCGGCGGCGGTGCGGGCGACGGGCTGGCCGACGGCCGAGTCACGAGTGGACAGCGAGGTGATGGCGATGTGGTTGACGTACCGGGGACCGACGTCGACCGCGGCCCAGGCGTTCGCCACGGACTCGTAGGCGTCGCTGGTGGTGCCGAACAGGTCGGCGGCTGCCTGGAGGGTGGCGGTACGGGCACCGGCGTAGTCGGTGGTGCTGGTCATGTAGTGGGTAAGGGCCCGGTACCAGACGTTGGTGGCGTTGTGCAGGCCGATACCGGCGACCGGGAGGCCGTCGTAGGTGGGACTGTCGTAGTCGATGCCGTTGACGGTCTTGTGGCCGCTGCCCTCGGAGAGCAGGTAGAAGAAGTGGTTGGCGACGCCGGCGCCGAAGTGCGGGTCGAGCAGGTGGGTGCCGGGCGTCCAGTAGTCCTGCGAGGTGCCCTTCTCGGAGGCGTCCTTGGAGGGCTGGTCCATGTAGCGCAGGGGCTTGCCGGTGCCGCGGACGTCGGCGAGTTCGCCGATGGTGTAGTCGGGCACGTCGTCGGGGTCGTTCGCGAAGAACTCGACGGCGGTGCCCATGATGTCGCTGGTGGCCTCGTTGAGGGCGCCCGACTCGCCGGTCTCCAGCAGGCCCGCGGTGGCGGAGGTGACACCGTGGGTCATCTCGTGGGCGGCGATGTCGAGTTCGGTGAGGGGGTGCCGGTCGTCCAGGCCGTCGCCGTAGGTCATGCAGAAGCAGCTGTCCAGCCAGTACGCGTTGGCCAGCCCCGAGACGTGCACATTGGAGACGGCTCCCACGCCGTCGTCCGCTATGCCGTTGCGGCCGAACATGTCGTGGTAGAAGTTCCACGTCGTACGGGCCCCGTAGGCGGCGTCGACGGCGGCGGTCACCGGGTCGTCGGCCGTGCCGTCGCCCCAGACGTCGTCGGCGTCCGTGAAGAGTTCACCGAGGCCGCCGTTCTTCACGTTGCGGACGCTGTTGCCGCCGCGCTGGGTGTCGACGAGCTGGTAGGTGTCGCCCACGCGCTGGGTGCCGAGCTGGACGGTGCCGCTGTACTGGCTGTTGCCGACACCCGCCGTCACTTCGTCGTAGGCGGCGAGCCGGCTGCCGGTGGCGGCGTCGAGGACGACGTGCAGACGGCTGGGCGTGCCGTCCGCCCGAGACCCGGAGACAACGTTGTCCAGAGCCATGCGCGGGGTGGCGGAACCAGCCCAGACAACGCGCTTCGGGGAGCCGTCGACGACGGCGTGGGCGATGTGCTGCTCACCGGCCGCGGCCAGGGCCGCGCTCCTGGCCCGGCCCGTCGGCACCACGCCGTCGATGGCGGGGACGGACAGCGGGGCGTGCAGGGAGTCGTCGATGCTGCGGCCCCGGGCGCCGTCGTGGACGATCAGTTCGCCTCCGCCCTCGACGGGCAGGCCCTCGTAGGTGCGGGCGTAGCGGGTGTGCACCGTGCCGTCGGCGTCCTTCAGGACGTCCTTGGCCACCAGGTTCTCGTGGGCACCGGCGTGCAGTGCCCTTCTTACGGCGGCGCGGTCGCCGTCGGCCCGGTCGAGCAGTCGTATGCGCTCGGCGGAGGTGAGGGCGACCGCTTCGGCGCTCGCTCTGGCACGCGCTCTGACCAGCGGCGGTGCCGATGCGTCGGCGGCGGGGCGGGGGACGTTCGCGGGTGCCTGGGCCGGAGCGGCGACGGCGGACGGGGCGGACAGGGTGAGCGCGCCCAGTGCCGCGACGACGGACACCACGAGGGGGCGGACGGGTATGAGGCCGGACGGCGGCCGGACGGTGTGCGACACGCGTCCGGCGATCCTGAAGCGGAACATGACTCTCCTGGCACGGAGGTGGAGGTGACGGCGCCACGACGCTGAGGCACCTGGGAGCTGAGAGCGATGACGCGAAAGCGACGGGATCGTCGCAGCTCCTGGCCCTGTTGTCAGCATCCCGGTGATCACTGTTCGAAATCCGGCCATGGTGATGTCACGGCACGCAGGGGCGGTTCAGGCCGTCGACGGGCGCATTTACGCCACGGCAACATGCAGCCATCGGGGAACTATGGCGGATTTCTTTCTGCGCACCTGGGCGCACGCACCTACCTGCCACCGGGGTTTCATGCCAGTGAGGTGTGCACACCTTCTTGCCCGGAGGGGGTCCGGAAGCGGTAGGGCCGTGAGGTCGGTGTGCGCGTTCCCTCAGCGGTCGAGCGGTGCCGTCATCCCCTCCGGCGGGTGCCGGGCTCCCCCGTGGTACGACCGGGTCCGTCCGCCGCGCGAGCGGGCCGTGCGACGGCACCGGCGGGTTGCCCATCCATCGGGTGAGGACCGTCGACGAGGTCGACGTCCTCACGCGTCCGGGCCGCCCGGAAGATCTCCGCCCAGGACGTCACGCCCGGACGGCGGCGCAGGAGCGCGCGGCGCTCCCTTTCGGTCATCGCGCCCCACACGCCGTACTGCTCACGATGGTCCAGCGCGTAGGCGAGGCAGTCGAGCCGCACGGGACACGTGACGCATACGATCTTGGCGTCATTCTGAGCGGTGCCCTCGACGAACATCCGCTCCGGTTGTGCCCGGCACAACCCCCGGTGGATCCAGTCCACGCCAGCCTCGCTTCCCCAGCCGTGCGTCCGGCGGGCCACGCCCACGCGTCCATGCACACGCTGCTGAACACGTGTGATCCTAGCCGACATGTGTCACACCGTCACATCAGCCGGAGGGCCGCGCCACGGCCGGTCGCGGAGATCAGCCGTCGTAGCGGACGCGATGGCACAGCGCGGGTATCTCGCCCGTGGCCAGGCCCTGCATCACCGTGGGTAGTTCCTCGAACCCGCTCTCGCCGGTGATGAGGGCGTTCAGCGCCGGATCGGCGAGGAGTTCCAGGGCGAGCGCGAGCCGGTCCGCGTAGCCGCGCTGGGCACGGGCGGGCGAGACGGTTCCGACCTGGCTGCTGCGGATGGTGAGCCGGCGGGAGTGGAAGCCCTCACCGAGCGGCAGTGTGACACGCCGGTCGCCGTACCAGCTCAGGTCGATCACCGTGCCCTCGGCCCTGAGCAGTTCCAGGGACCGGGCGAGACCCTGCTCGGTGGCGCTGGCGTGCACGACCAGGTCGCACCCGTCGCGCGCTGCCTCGGGGGCGGCGAACTCCACGCCGAGCGCGGCGGCGGTCGCGGCCCGGGCGGGGTCGGCGTCCACCAGCTGCACGCGGACTCCGGGGTACCCGGCCAGCAGGGCCGCCACCGAGCAGCCGACCATCCCGCCGCCGACCACCGCGATCCGGTCGCCGATGAGGGGCGCGGCGTCCCACAGGGCGTTCACCGCGGTCTCGACGGTGCCGGTGAGGACGGCCCGTTCGGCGGGGACTCCGTCGGGCAGCGGGGTCACCGCGCTCGCGGGAACGACGTAGCGCGTCTGGTGCGGGTACAGGCAGAACACCGTCCGTCCGGTCAGCCGGGCGGGGCCCTCCTCCACGACGCCGACGCTGAGGTAGCCGTATTTCACCGGTCCCGGGAAGTCGCCGTCCTGGAACGGTGCCCGCATCACGTCCCACTGGCTGCGGGGCACCTGGCCGCGGAACACCAGCGCCTCGGTGCCACGGCTGACGCCCGACCAGAGCGTGCGCACCAGGACCTCGTCGTCGCCGCGTGCGGGAAGTGTCACATCACGTATCTCGCCATGGTCCGGGGAACGCAGCCAGAACGCGCGAGCGGATTGGCTCATCGCGGTTTTCCTCCTGACGGATGGGGGGCCGGCCTGAGCCTGCCGCCGGGACAGGACATCGGGCGGCTGCGAAACATGTCTCGCAGCAGAAGGTACACACCCCCGCCGGGGCCGGGGGCTTCCGCGGAGAGCTTGTAGAGGTCAGGAGTCCGCACAACAAGAACTTTTTCGGCCATAGCAGGTGACGGGAACCCTCAGGGGCATCTAGTCTTCTGCGTGACGTGTGGGGCCGGGACGGTCGGCGGCCGGACAGCGCCGCCATCCGATGTCACGGGAACGCACACAGTGACCGGCGTGCCGCTTCCTGCCAGGGCACACACTCGATCCGGGCGGCGAGCCAGGTGACATGTTCGCGCAGGCGAGCGGACGGGAGAACGTACTCCCGCCACGGAACCCGGTGACGTGTGTGCGCGGACGCGGGGCGTCCGGACCGGTGCAGCGGTGAAGGGAGTGGGGGACTGTGGAGTCGATCCTCGGAACTATGGTCGGCCGCGAGAGCGAGCAGAAGCTGTTGTCGGGCCTGGTGGCGGACTCCGGTGGGCGGGCCCTGGTCCTGCGGGGGGACACCGGAGTCGGCAAGAGCGCGCTGCTGGACTACGCCGCCGACATCGCCACGGCCGAGAAGCACCGGGTGATCAGGGCGGCAGGCGTGGAGGCCGAATCGGAACTGCCGTTCGCCGGCCTGCACCAGTTCCTCTACCCGCTGCTCACCTACATCGACCGGCTGGACGACGCCCACCAGAGGGTCTTCGACGTCGTCTTCGGCAGGAGCGGCGAGAACACGCCGCCCTCGGTCATGACGCTCGGCATCGCCGCTCTGGACCTGCTCTCGCTCGCGGCCTCACAGAAGCCCCTGCTGCTGGTCCTCGACGACGGCCAGTGGTTCGACGCCTCCAGCACCGAGGTGGTCGGGTTCGTCGGGCGCCGGCTGACCGGCAGTTCGGTGAAGCTCATGGTCGGCCTGCGCAGCGAGGTGCCTTCCGGCTTCGACACGGCCGCCCTGCCCGGCCTGACGGTGACCACGCTGTCGGAGAAGGCTTCCGAAGCACTCCTGGACAGGCACCACCCCGGGCTGGAACCGGACATCCGCCGCCTGGTCCTGGACGAGGCCCAGGGCAACCCGCTGGCGCTGCTGGAGCTGCCGCCCTACGTGCGCGGCGGCCGCGCGGAACGCAGCTCCGAGGAACTGCTCGGCTACAGCGGCATCCCGCTCCCCCAGCGTCTTCAGCACGTGTACGGCACGCGTATCGAGTCCCTCTCCGGTGCCGTCCGGGCCGAACTGCTGCGCGGCGCCCTGGACGGTGTCGGAGCGGGTACGGCGGCCGGTCTCGCCCGCAGTACGCGCTATCGCATGAGGGACGCCGACGAGGCCGCGGCCGGCGGTCTGCTGGACGTCGACCCGCTCAGCGGCGACTTCGTGTTCCGGCACCCGCTGGTGCGCTCGACGGTGGTCCAGATGGCGACCCCGAACGAGCGGCGGGCTGCGCACGCGGTGCTGGCGGGGGTGCACTGGGACGACGTGGAGCGGCGGGCCACTCATCTGGCGGCCTCCGCCGTGGACCCGGACGAGGAGGTGGCCGCCGCCCTGGAGCAGGCCGCGGAGTCCGCGACCCGGCGCGGCGGCGCGCTCGCCGCCGTCGCCTGGCTGACCCGGGCCGCCGAACTCAGCGAGCAGCGCGAGGACCGCTCCCGCAGGATCGCCGACGCCGCCTTCGTCGCCGGACACGCGGGACTGCTGGACCGGGCACAGCAGCTGGTCCGCTCGGACGGCGCGTCCGGGAGGCAGGAGTCCCCGGCCTCGGTGGTCACCTCGGCCTACGTCGCACTGTACGAGGACGGGGACGTACGGTCCTCGCAGCGGCAGGTCCTGGCCGCGGTCGAGACCCTGCGGGACAGCGGCCTGGCGCAGCCGGACGAGACGCTCACCAGACTGGTCAACCTGCTGCTGGCCATCAGCCAGTACGCCGGTGACGAAGCCGGATGGGAACAGGCGCACGAGGTGCTCGGCACCCTGGGTGACCTGGTGCCGCCGCTCACTCGGATCTACCAGGACGCCTGGGGCGACGTGGTGCGCCGCGGCGCGGGGGTGCACGGGCGGGTGGATCGCGCCTTCGCCGACCTGCGGGACCTGGAACCGTGGGACGTCAGCAGGCTGGGGGTGGCGGCCTACCACGTGGACACCCTGAGCCGGCACCGGCCGCGTCTGCAGCGCATCGTCGACCGCGAGGTCGAGACGGGGGCCATGGTCATCGGCATGACCATGCTGCACCTGATCATGCTGGACCAGATCGCGGTCGGTGAATGGGAGGAGGCCGAGCGGACCGGACAGCGGTGCCTCCAGCTGACGACATCGCATCAGCACGCCTTGTTCGCCCATCACAGCCGGGCGTATCTCGGTCTGCTCGCCGCCCTGCGCGGCGACACCGACCACGCCCGCGAACTCCAGGCCACCGTCGACACCTGGGCC
>NZ_JBIAYD010000036.1:0-6855 GCF_042897315.1 Streptomyces sp. NPDC001068
GCCAGCAGATCGGCCGCTGCGAACCGGAGGATTCAGCCCGCGCTCACACCATCAGGCGACACCAACACCACTCAAAGGCTCACGAACCGCCCTCTGAGAGATCTGAAGGGTTTGTGGGTTTGTTTGGCGGGGGTGGCCTCGTCTGTCTGGGGTGCGGTGGTGCTTCCGAGGCGCTCGGTGCGTCCGCTCCCGTGTCTGGGGCCGTTGCGGTGTCTGTGGCCGCGTGGGTGTCTGGGGCCGCTCGCAGGCCTGTGGCCGTGTGCGTGTCTGTGGCTGCCGGCGTGGGCGTGGGCGTGGGTGGGCCTGTGGGTGGTGGCTGGTTGTGGTTGTGAGGGGCCGTGGGGGCGGGGGTGGGGGTGGTGAGTGGTTCGGGGGTGCGGCGGGGTGTGATGGCGGGTGCCGGGTTCACTCATATCGGTAACGGGCTGGTCAGGGACGGCCGGTTGTCGTTTAGAGCGAGGGGGATTTTCGGGTTTGTGTCCTCGCATCGGGACGGATGGCGGGTGACCGTCGCTGATCTGGTGTCGGTGGGTCCTGATGGCCGGGAGGCGGTCCGTGCCGGTCTACTCGAACTCGAGCGGTATGGCTATCTGGTACGGGAACGGCTGCGTCGCGGGGACGGGACGCTGGGTGGGGTGGTGTATGCGGTCACCGATCGTCCGGCGGTTCCCGGTGGGTGTGTTCCGGTGACAGTGCCGGCTGTCGCGGTCGTGGATGAACGCGACGCGGGCGGCGGTTCGGGGGTGCGGCGGGGTGTGATGGCGGGGGCGGGTTTTACCCGGGTGGGGAACGGGTTGTTGAGGGATGGCCGGTTGTCGTTTAGAGCGAAGGGGATTTACGGGTTCCTGTCCTCGCACCGGGAGGGCTGGCATGTCTCTGTCGCCGGTCTTGTGCGCGGGGGCTGTGAGGGCGTTGTGGCGGTCTCGGCGGGGATCGGGGAGCTGGAGTGTTTCGGGTACCTGTGCCGTGGCCGTGAGCGTCATGGGGACGGCACGCTGGGCCGGGCGTTGTATGTCATCACTGATCTGCCGGCCGGGCAGGATCCCGGTTCGCCGCCTGGGTCGGGTTTTCCGGGATTGGCTGAGCCTGTGTTGGCGGGCCGCGGCGGTAAGAAGACCAGGGGTAAGAAGACCACGAGAGAGAAGACCAGTTCCTTCCCTCCGTGCGGAGCCGGGGCTGCCGGTCTGCCGGTGGCCGTGTACCAACCGGGCGGGCAGGACAGCCGCCCCGGGCAGGCCGGGCAGGACAGTCGTCCCGGGCAGGGTGGGCCGGACGGGTCGGGGGCTGCGACTGCACCGGGCGCGCCGGGCTCGATGGCTGCGCCTGTTCCGTCGGCTGATGTGATGCATGCAGGTATCCGGCTGCTGTTGGAGGTCGGTGCGGTGCGTCCCGAGTTGCTGCTGACCGGGAAGACGCTCACGGACCAGGGGCGGGTGGTGACGGTGATGCTGGAGGCGGGCTGGAGCGCGGAGCATTTACGGCAGGTCATTGCCGGCCGTCCGCTGCCTGATCCGGTACACAGGACGGTCGGGGCGATCATCGCCGCCCGTCTGCGCGCCGCCCAGGCCTATCCGCCGCCCGCCGGTGGGGCGGGACGGTGGGACGGGCCGGTGCGGGATGACAGAACGCGGCCGGAGCAGAACACCTCGGCGGCTTCCCGCTCGGTGGGGGAAGCACTGGCCTGGCGGGCTCTGGTCGAGTGCGCGGGATGCGGGCGTCCGGGGACGGCTACGGGCGAGGATCTGTGCCCGGCCTGTCTGGGCTGGCCCTTGTGCCGTACCTGCCCCGGTCCGACACCGCGGCACGCTCACCCTCGGGGGGACGGCCGCTGCACCACCTGCACATCGGCCGTGAACGGTGTTCACGCGGAGAAAGGCAGCCCGTGACAGGCCCCGCGGGTGGCGCTTTATGCGGTCCTGGGCTCCGTACCGGTCAGGTGCGGTGACCCGCACAGTGCGTCGCGCTGAAAGCACTTGCCGGATGGGTGACACCTTGGTGATCTGCCGATTGCGGTGTGCGGCGGACGAAGGCCGTCCGCTGTCGGGGTACTGGCTCACGTACACAGGCCGGTACAGGCTCAAATACAAAGATCCAGATGTCTGAACTGACCTGCAAGAAGTGGGTGGTGGGGCCGCCCGATGAGGGTGTCTATGGGCCACTCCGAGTGGTCAAGGGCGCCTACGGCAGCGCTCCGCGCTGGGCTCCGCCCACCCTGGACAACTCGTCCCGGCCCGAAGTTCGGCAGCTATCAGCCGGCCCCCAACGAGTGGCACCCGATCTCTGTACGTGAACCTGTACGGACCTCCGCGCATGACCTTGTACGCCGACATCCGCCACGGTGTGGGCCCCCTGCGGGCCTATCCCGCCCTGCGCCCGCGCCGCTGAGTGGCTCGTGCTCACGAGGCCGCAACGAGTGTTCGGCAGCTCTGACTGCGCCTGGCGTGCCCCAGTGGACGGAGGGGGCGGGTCAGGGTGTGCGGCCCTGCCAAGGGGGGCAGCGGGGGAGTCGGTGTCGACAGGCTCCGGCCGGTCGGGTGGGTTGGCGGACTCCGTGGGCGGGCGAGGAGCGGACGGTCAGGTGCCCGCGGCACCATCGGCGGGACATTCCCGTTCTGGCAGATGCCCCTCATCGGCAGCACGGGGCCCAACCGGGCCGCTACAGCAACGGGGCGTCCCTACGAGCCTGTAACACGATCCTGTGACCTCAGATTCTGCATCGCAGGCACATGGCTGCCTGCTCGCTCGCGATACTGGGCCCATGGACAGCCACGAAGGCACCGCGACGCTTGAGTGGTGGGCCAATCGCTCGACGTGTCTGGGCAGGCTCCGTGTGCAGGTCGTGGTCCGTGCCGCCGGAGACAACTGGACGTCCGAGGCGACCTTCGAATCTCCCCTGGCCGCGGAGGACAGGGAGAGCTTCGACTTCCTGATGCGGCTCGATCCGCACTTCACCTTGCGCTTTGACGACGCGAGCACGCTGCTGGTCAGGGTCGTCGAAGCACGAGTCGAGGGACGGCTCATCCTCACCGCAGCCGAGGCAGGCACAGCAGAGCAGACCGGAACGAGGCACGCACCGCACCAGTAGCCCCGGGGACCTTCAAGATGGTGGGCTGGCAGAGATCACTTGGGGTGCGATCAAGAGTGGGTGGCTCTGTCGATGACGAGGAGCAGCGTTTCTCGCGCAGTTCGGGAGGCATTGCCTGCGTCGAATATCGACGGCTTCGGACAGCAGCGCGGTACCGACCGGCAAGAAGCCGACTGCCGCTCGTCCGGGGCACAGGACAAAAGCGCTGGCTACGGGCGCAGGTGGCGGCCGTCGTCCCGCCGTTGCCGAGTAGCGGCAATGCCTTCCGTTCTCGTCGACATCGAGATCCGAGGCCGGAGAGTGCCTCCCGAAGCCGTCGACAACTGCTGTCATGTGCCGTCGATAAAGCCAAGTGGGCTTTCTTGAGCCGTCTCCAGCAGATGACGTAGCAGGCCGGCGAAACGAATGCTTCGTGGAGTTCGGTTCGGCGTTCCCAGCGAACGGCGAGACGTCTGAACTGATGGAGCAGGGCGAAAGTCTGTTCCACGACGTAGCGGAGCTTGTCCATGCCCGTGATGTTCGGTGATCCCTTGCGTGAGATGACAGGGTGACCGCATCGTCCACGGCGACCTGCAGGCCGACAACATGGTCCGCGACCACCACCTCGGGGTGACCTTCGTGGACTGGGCACACGCCACCACCGGCCCGGCCTGCATCGACGCCGCCTCCCTCGCCCCGCGGCTCGTCCTCGCCGGACACGCACCTGCAGACGTCGCCCGGCTGCTCCGCGACCACCCCGCCACCGCGAGCAGCCCCGACACCACTACGGCGTTCCTTCCCGCACTCACCGGCCACCGGCACCGCAACGCCCGCCGGCCCGCCCCCCCGGGGCCCCGGACTGCGCCCCTATCAGCACCGGGCAGCGGCAGCCGGCCTCGCACTCCTCCACCACCGCCTGAGCTGAAGCAGCTGTACAGACCTCATGCCAGCGGCCGGCACGCCCTGTGTCAGTGACGCAGCATTGCGCGTCAGTAGGGGGACCGGCCGCTGTGCACGCAGGCCGCCGGGACACCGGCCTGCGGAACTCTTCGGCGTGTGGGCCTACGTACTGCACGGAGGCGAACACCGGCTCCCGTCCGGGCGTCCGGCGGACCCCGGAGCCGACGCGGTGGTCCGCGCATGGTCGCCCCGACCATGACCCCGACCACGCTTTCGGCTGTGCCGCGTCCAGCCCCGACCACGGCTGGTCAGCGCCCCGCTGACACCCACAGAGACCGGGACGCGGTTGGTTGCCCTCCTCCGGCCCCTCGTGGTGCTCCGACCGGTTGGCTGTCGGCGTTCGGGTGCGCGGCTGACCAGGTCGACATGAGGCGGACACACGCTGATCCGGTGGCCGACTACTTCGCTGCGGGGAGTCTGCCGGCGAAGCACAGACCCGTGCCCCATTGCCGTCGTTTATGGCGGCCGCACGTCAGACCTGGCGGTGCCCAGCCCCCGTCCAGGGGACGCGCTGGTCGGGGTTGTGGACGGGGCGCCACACGGGTGCGCAGGGGCCGTCCTGGAGCAGGCCGGCCAGCGGTGCCGCCAGGACGGGGACGTCGTACAGGAAGCGGGACGGCGCCAGCAGCCCGGCCTGCGCGCGCAGGGCGCTGATCCGGTTCTCGACACCGGCCGGTCCGGTGCCGTCCAGGACGAACAGGAGACGGGGGAAGAGCGGGTAGCGCCGCCGCCACCCCTCAACCGCCGCTTCCTGTCCGGTCGGCCGGCGTCCCGGGACCACGGGCACGTAGCGGTGGAGGCGCTCGTACGCGGTCAGCTTCGCGGCCAGGCGTTCGGGCCCCATGGTGGCCCGGTCGACCTCCACGAACGCCCGCAGCATCGACCCGCTGTCGCCGTCGGCAGGACCGCGCCGGTAGTACAGGAGCGCGTCGGGGATGACGGCCTCGCCGCTCCCGATCGGGTGGTGGACCTCGCAGATCCAGTCCAGCGGCTCGCACACATCGCCGCGGTGGCGGGCGTCCTCGAGGAAGACGAGCGCGGTCTCGGTCACGGTCAGCGTGTGGCCGGCCTTCAGCCGCACGGCAGTCGGATCGGACACGGTCCTGGACGGCCGGCGCCCGCGCAACTCGGGCCACTCACAGGCGAGCCGCACGCCGTACTCAGTCGGAAACCACACCCGCGTCCGTCCGGCCTGCGGCAGCGTGATCCGCTCGACCAGCCCCTCCACGCGCAGCCGGGCCAGCCGCCGCCTCGTCTGCTCGATCCGCACCCCAGGCGCGATCACCCGGTGCATCTGCTCGGTAGTGGCCATCCGGTACTGCGCCAGCACACCCAACGCCAGCCGGTCCCCGCTGCCCACATCCACACCGATCATCACAGATCCGCTCGCCTCCCGTCCGGCGCGGCACCGTCCCGTCCGGCACCGTGCCTACCAGTCACAGCAGCAGCCGACCCCTACCAAAACCCCGACCACGAAGGCCCAACCACGGTCACGAAGCGACAACACCTCCGTGGACCAGGCCCACATCCCCGCCGACAACCCGTCCGACAACCATCCGCCCGCTCTACCGGGACTGTCCGTGAACCCGCAGGTCACCACGCTGGTGCGGCCGCGGTCGGAGAGCCGACATCCCCTCTACGCCCCCAAGTCCACGCCCCACAGCAGGAAGAACAGGAAGAAGTGGGTGGGTGGGACAGGCCCCGGACGGCGAGCGAGGGGATCGGGCTCCGCTGGTGTCCCTCGCGCGCGACCGGGGGGCCGCGCGCGACGACGGGCGGGCAAACCGCCCAGCCGCAGAGGAGGGAAAAGCGTGGCTGCGGTGTCGTACCCAGCGAATACGGCCGGAGCCAACGGCGCGGGACGTGTTCGGGGTGGGGGTGGGGTCCTGGCCCGGCCCACGGCGTCCCGGGGGCGGCCTCCAGCGCCGGACCACGTCCCGGTCCAGGCCGCCTCCGGCGTCCCCGAGCCCCGTGCCGCCGCGCGGCCTTCGTGTGCCTCACCAGGATCTCCACCTTGAAGGGCACTCCCATGCACGCACTCACCTGCGGCACCTGTTCCACCGGCCCCCGGCAGCGAGTTCCGCGCCTTGCCCTGCGACCTGTTCGCATGCCCCGCCGGCCACCCCCTCGCCCCGTAGAACGCCGACTCGGACGATCCCACCGTGTGGGCCGTCGACCCCTCCGGAACCCTCGGCTACGTCACCGCCCCACCACGCCCTGGACGCCCTAGGCGAAGCCCTCGCCGATCTCGGCGACGCTCACGAATCCCACAATCCCGCATACGCGACCACGAATTCTTTACGGAGCCCCGTCGACGCATTCGGGGAATACACGGCCGCATTTATTGCTGGAGTCGCACAGGTATTCATGCGGTAATTGAAGAGCCCCCGGGCCGTCATCCCAGAATCCATCCGGCGCCGGAATATGACGCATTCTCGGATACGGGGCCGCACGTATCGGCGTTCCGTACCGTGGGCGCGGCGTGAGCCCAGAAAGTATCCCTGTCCGAGAATTGACGCATTCACAGAGGGCGGAATGGTGGTGGCGTGTCAGCCCAGAAACTAGCCAGGTATCAACTTTGACGCACGACTCTGCCTTGACGGCCCGTCAGGACTGGTCGCGGCGGCGAGAGTTCGGCACCCGCCTGCCGCCGCCGCGCCTTTCGCCTGACTGCGGAGCAGACAGGCCCCCGACCAGTGCGGAGCGCTGGTCGGGTAGGGCGGGCACGGAGTGCCTGCCCGTGCCCGGACGGAGTCCGGGCCTTTCGGCGCGTAGCGCCGGTAAGTGCCGCGTAGCGGCACCGCGTCGCGTCTGCGGAGCAGACCGCGCGC
>NZ_JBIAYD010000037.1:0-6399 GCF_042897315.1 Streptomyces sp. NPDC001068
GACCTGCTGAGGTGCTGGACCGGCACCTGCACCACCTGCGGCCGCCCCCTCACCACCAGCAGACCCAGAACACGAACCTAACGAAGCACTACTAGAGCCACTGCGACTGCTAGGGGGTTGTGACTAACCCCTTCTTATGCGGTGCCGAACTCACCGCGGTTGGCTGCGGTGCCGCTGAAGCGGTGGGCCATCGAAAGGTAGGTGCCGGCCATCAAGACGGCGGGCTTCCCGGACGGCGCCCACGGCACGGAGATGCTCCGCACCGCCCGTCAGATCATCCACGCCTTCCGCCCGGCCGCCGGGCACGGACGCCGTGAGGTTCGGCGTCTGAAGGTGTGCACGGTCCAGGCCGGCCTGCTGTTCCCACACGCAGTCCAGGCCATCGAGATCAAGCGACGCCGTGTCCACAGGAAGACCGGCAAGATCCAGCACAAAACCGTCTACGCCGTCACCAGCCTCGCTCCCGACGGCCGGCCCCTCACACCTGGCCCAACTCGTCCAGGGCCACTGGTCCGTGGAGGCCCTGCACCACGTGCGAGACGTGACGTTCGCCGAGGATGCCTCCAAGATCCGCACCGGCAGCGCGCCCCGCGCAATGGCCACCCTGCGCAACCTCGCCATCGGGCTGATCCGTCAGGCCGGCTGGGCCAACATCGCCGCCGCAGCCGACCACTACCGGTCACACCCCATGGACGCCACGACGTTCCTCAAGATCACCTGCTGAGAACGCATCGGCCCTGTCGAAGAAGCTCTCACAGCCGATGTCTTAAACCGCATGGAGGAAGACCTCCGCATGGCCGGAGTGAAGAACATCGCGGCCGGCCTCCGCCGCAACGCCCGCGACCCTCGCCGCCCCTCGCACTACTCGGCCTCGGATGATCGCGAACCGGACCTCACCCGACTATGCCGAAGCCCTGAGTCACCTACCAACTGATGGACGCCGCAGGACTCCAACGCGGCCGGCTGACCGCACTCGTACCTGCGCGCCCAGCACCCTCACGGATCAGACATCGGGCCGCTCCGAGCCGAGCATGACGAGCAGGTCGCAGACATTCTCGGAGACCTCTCGCCAGGCGTCACCTTCCCCCAGAAAGGCGACGCTTGGGCCCTTGAGGGAATCGCGATAATCCAAGGCGAATGGAAGATCCGGCCCCAAGTCCCCGATTATCAAGGTCTTCATCCGCGACATATGACCGGGGGCTGCGTATTCTCCGGATGTACCGAGGTAGCACTGCAGGGTTTCTTCATCGAGCTCGTCGCGCCACCACTTCGTTGCCGCGGCAATTCCGGAGATCGAGTAGAAACGAGGACGCAGGGGAGCCTGAACGAACACCCCTTCGAGACTCGGGGAGTTGGCCAGATCCATCCAGCTGCGATCTTGTATCGACGTAACCAGGCAAGCAGGAATCGGCATGCCGAAAATCGACTCACAGAACTCTTCATCGCCATTCATCGCGACCTCACCCGCATTCCCGTAGCGCTGGCTATTGCATCCATGATCTCCTGCTTCGCGCCTGGAGGCGCCAGCATCTGACAGACCTGACAGGGACCACAGGGCCCGCTCGACACCACCTGAGCGGGCCCTCCCCGTGCACGCCGATTCTGATCACAGAGGCCGCCTGCCCTCCTCGCCACCACGTCGACCGACCTCCTGCGTCGTACCGCCACGAACCCCGCCAGCGCTCCCGCGCGCACCTGGCCGTCCTCGCCGAGCAAGTCCTCCCGCCCTCCAGCGGCCACTGAAGACCGGACAACGGACCGCGAGCCGCGCCGAGGGGGGTTGATCTGCTATGTCGGAGAAGCTCAGCACGCTGACACCTTCTCGGACTACGTTTCCGCGTGATGCACACCTATGATGACGCCTCGCAGCGCGCTGAGAATCGCCTGGGACGGGGGTGGCCCAATGGGGTTCGTGCGGGATGTTCTGACCAACGCCGCTAGTGCTGCTGTGCTGGCCGTCCTGGCGAGCGCTGTTGCTTTGGCGGCTGCCTGGCTGTCACGGCGTAGCCGCGTGTGGAAGCTGTTCCGGGTCGGTACATCCTCGAGAAACTCCGTCCTGGTGGTCGTGCCAGCTTTGGCATAGCGCCTGCGACCGCCTCTGGGACGGTGCCCGTGGAGTCGGGGTTTGCGGGGACGGCGATCGGCGAGGTGGAGTACCGTGAGGCGCTCACGTTGTGCCAAAGATGCCAGCGGTCCGCGACCTGGACCGCCTGTGGAGCGC
Organism: Streptomyces sp. NPDC001068; assembly: GCF_042897315.1. NCBI lineage: Bacteria > Bacillati > Actinomycetota > Actinomycetes > Kitasatosporales > Streptomycetaceae > Streptomyces > Streptomyces sp. NPDC001068. The sequence continues at coordinate 2,222 of NZ_JBIAYD010000037.1, forward strand.
CGACGGTGGCACCTTCGGCGAAGAACGGTGCCCGGTCACGGCAGATCACCTCAACGCCCGGTCGCGCGGCGAGCCAGGCCGCCAGGCTGGACGCCTCCCGGTCGGGCAGCAGGTCGATGGGGCGGCGGGTCTCGATGTCGATGAGGACGGTGCCGTAGTGGCGGCCCTTCCGGGTCGCGTACTCGTCAACGCCGACAACCCGTGGTGCGGCCACCTCGGGCTCGGGAAGCGCGTCCACCAGACGAAGCACCGTGCTGCGGCTGGCGCAAACGCCGAGAACGCCGGCGATGCGGGCCCCGGCCCGGCCCGCGAGCGCCAAGCCGACCGACGCCAGGGTCGAGCGCAACCGCTCGGTCCGCGGACTGTGCCGGCGCGTCAGGCCCGGTATCTGCTCGACGAAGGTACGGCGTGCGCAGTCCGAGTTTCCACAGGTGAACCGTCGGACCTTCAATTGAAGGACAACCCGTCGGCCTCCGCTGGGAACATCAGCAGGAAACCGCAGGTGGGAACCGTGAACCGGTTCGACCAGGTGCCACAGACCGGGCACGCGGCGCCGCCGGCGGTGCATTGCGCGTCAACGCGCACCATCGCGATGTTCACGTCCACCGACAGCACCGCGACGTCCGCGATCGACGGGAACAACAACTCCATGAGCCGGAGCAGGACCTCTTCCACGGCCCTGAACATTCAGCCCAACTGCGTTCCCCAGGGATCAATTTCAGGCGACTTCATCCACAGCTCGAAGAGGCCCAGCAGTCACGGAGATTGGCCGCGTCACAGAAGTTGAGCCAGAGCCCGTGAAGTAGCAGCGTTTGATCAGCAGTTTGGGCAGCAGCTGGAGATCTTGAGTGCTGGAGATGCTCACGCGAAATGACGTCGGCGTGGTGGGATGCCACCGGAGTGCGGCAGAAGCGATCCGTCTCTTGATCACCGGTCGCTAGTGCTCTGACCGCTTAGGTTGGCCGAGTTGGCGGTCGTGGCGGTTGGATGTGGGGTGTCGTCCGATCCGACCGCTGGAGGTGCGGTGGCCGAGCCTGTCCGTGTGCGCGCAGACTGACCGACCAGGAGGGGCAGAAGCTGCAGCAGATCCTGCGCCGGGGCAGTACCAGTTCGGTGCGCTACCGGCGCGCGATGATGCTGTTGGCCTCGGCCGGCGGCAACCGGGTGCCGGTCATCGCGAAGCTGGTGCAGGCCGACGAGGACACCGTCCGGGACGTGATCCACCGTTTCAACGAGATCGGCCTGGCCTGTCTGGACCCTCGGTGGGCGGGAGGCCGTCCCCGCCTGCTCAAGCCTGACGACGAGGACTTCGTCATCCAGACGGCCACCACCCGCCCCACCAAGCTCGGCCAGCCTTTCACCCGCTGGTCGTTGCGCAAACTCGCCGCCAACCTGCGGAAAGTCCACGGCCGGGTGATACTCATCGGCCGCGAGGCGTTACGGTGCCTGCTCGCCCGCCGCGGTGTCACCTTCCAGCGCACCAAGACATGGAAGGAATCTCCCGATCCCGACCGTGAGGCGAAGCTGGACCGGATCGAGGAGGTCCTCGACCGCTTCCCCGACCGGGTCTTCGCCTTCGACGAGTTCGGCCCACTCGGCATCCGGCCCACCGCAGGCTCGTGCTGGGCGGGACGGAAACATCCCGACCGACTGCCGGCCACCTACCACCGCACCCATGGGGTTCGCTACTTCCACGGCTGCTACTCCATCGGCGACGACCGTCTGTGGGGCGTCAACCGCCGCAAGAAGGGTGCCGCGAACACGTTGGCCGCGCTCAAATCAATACGCGCCGCCCGGCCCGACGGCGCACCGATCTACGTGATCATGGACAACCTATCCGCCCACAAAGGCGCTGACATACGCCGCTGGACGACAAAGCACAAAGTCGAGCTGTGCTTCACCCCGACCTACGCCTCCTGGGCGAACCCCATCGAAGCGCACTTCGGACCGCTGCGGCAGTTCACCATCGCCAACTCTCACCACCCCAACCACATCGTGCAGACCCGAGCCCTGCACACCTACCTGCGCTGGCGCAACGCCAACGCTCGCCACCGAGATGTCCTGACGGCTGAACCCCGTGAACGCGCCCGGATCCGCAGCGAGAAGGGCATCCGCTGGGGCGCACGCGCGCGAACGGCAGTCTGATCACTCGCTGACGTTCAAGGTCGCACAGTCCGCGACCCCCAGATCGGACAGCACCGCCCGCAGCCGCTCCAGGGCCGCAGCCGTGTCCGAGCCCTCCACGATTTCAAAGTCAAGATGGCAACGACCCATGCCACTGCCCGCGCCGGTGACCTCGCCGTCGTGCTCAAACGCCGCTTCCAAAGCCTCCTCGACCTCATCACGGTCGATCAGCAGCCCCACGAAGACGATCTCGACGAACACCCCGGTCCCCCCTCTCACCCCGGCGAACCGTAGCGGTCAGAGCGCTAGCTCCAGTGGCGCAACGCCAACACCCGCCACCCCGACGTCCTCGCCGCCCAACGCCGCGAGCGAGCCCGCATCCGCAGCGAGAAGGGCATCAGCTGGGGCGGACGACCCCTCCAGGCCGCAACCTGACCTCGGCGAACGTGCCCGCTCACACAGCACTAAACATGGATGAGGATCTGTCGTAGGGGATGCCCGAGTGCGTCCGCAAGGGTGGCCAGTTCCTCGTCGTTCAGCCATGCCCGGTTCGGATACAGGACCTCGATCCTGAACTGCGCGAACCCCATCGGCCAGTCATATACCAGCTCGTTGAGCGACGTCTCAACGTCACAACAGGGAACCGTCACCACGAGCGTCGCGAAGCCCTCGTCGTACCGTTCCGAGACGGCCTCGGCCCACCAACCGGGTACAAACTCCGTACCGCAGCGCGGGCAGGAGATCCTCTCCAGGTTGGAGCCGCACCAGACCACTTCGACGCTGTCGTGCCACTTGGCTTCCAGACCACTGCGGGCATCGTCGTCGGGAAGCATCCGCGACAACGCAGCCACAGCACGATCCGCCGCGTCCTTGCCGGGCTGCCAGTACGGATCAGTCGGAATCACCGTCAGGTAGTCGTCACTCATCCGCCTGTCTCCCCGTGCCCCGCCACGCTCCTCGCCCACCAACCCGGCCAACCTATCCGGTCACAGCACCAGCACGCGTGTCGCCCCGTTCCGTTCCCGCGAGCGGCGCCACCACCTCGCAACGCTCTCCAGAAATTTCTCCAGGCGGTGAAAACCTCTCGTACGAGTCGTCCATGCGGATTTGCCGCCCGGGTCGGTGTCTGGGATCTTGTCCGGTGCAGCGACGTCGGACGACGCGCTTGACCACCGGCACCACTTGACGTGGGGTCAGGCCGACTGATGGGCCGTGGCCGAGCCATGAGCAATGGCTCGCTGAACTGTCAGCGATTACACGGAGAAGGCGAACAGCGTGAACACCGAGAAGATTAAGGCCCGGCGCCTTACGGCCGAAGAAGTTTCGGAATTGAGTCCTCGGGATGAGGTACTCGTCTCGGCAGAACTCGACAATCTTCCCCTCGACTGCTTTGCCCCGGCTTTCCTCACGAAGCACGGCAAGTTCTTCGAGGGAGGATCCGTTAGCGCGAGGATGGTCTTCGGCAAGGAGGTCCACGTTCTTCCGGACAACGCCGACGAGCGCGGGATATGGGTTGCCGACAAGACCGGAGAGGAGATCGAGGTTCTCCGGAGCGCCGGTGTCCTACTGAACCTCGCCCTGTTCGTACCCGACGGCAACAAGGATTCCCTGGAGGCGCTCTACGCCTCCGCGCGGGAGGCTTTCGGCGCTGGGCTCGTCCAGCGCTGGAACGAGGAAATCGTCGCGGTACCGGACATCAAGATCGACCTGTTCGAGGAGCCGATCCGCGGGCGGAAGGGCACCGGCACGCAGAACCGTGACCGTCGCGCCTTGGACATCTACCCCACCCGTGTGCAGTTCTTCGAGCCCAGCGACGGCTGGAAGTTCGTCATCGAACCGCACCAGGAGATCATCGACGACACGCCGACGATCTGATCCGACGACGGCCCGCAACAGGCACGCCGCGACACACAGCCCCCTCTCTTCCTTGAGTTCTAGTGGTCGTTGCAACACCCCAGATCAGGGGATGCAATGGACTTCGAGATCCGGGAGAACCGGGGGCCCGGAGGCGGGCGAAGGATGACCCGCGAGCGGGCCGCATACTTCCAGCTCAT
>NZ_JBIAYD010000038.1:0-3541 GCF_042897315.1 Streptomyces sp. NPDC001068
GTTCGGCGGTGTCCTACTCTCCCACAGGGTCCCCCCTGCAGTACCATCGGCGCTGTAAGGCTTAGCTTCCGGGTTCGGAATGTAACCGGGCGTTTCCCTCACGCTATGACCACCGAAACACTATGAAACTGTTTCAGCCGCACCATGCCGTGACCTTGGCATGGGGCTGTTCGTGGTTTCAGAACCAACACAGTGGACGCGAGCAACTGAGGACAAGCCCTCGGCCTATTAGTACCGGTCACCTCCACACCTCACGGTGCTTCCAGATCCGGCCTATCAACCCAGTCGTCTACTGGGAGCCTTACCCCATCAAGTGGGTGGGAGTCCTCATCTCGAAGCAGGCTTCCCGCTTAGATGCTTTCAGCGGTTATCCCTCCCGAACGTAGCCAACCAGCCATGCCCTTGGCAGAACAACTGGCACACCAGAGGTTCGTCCGTCCCGGTCCTCTCGTACTAGGGACAGCCCTTCTCAAGACTCCTACGCGCACAGCGGATAGGGACCGAACTGTCTCACGACGTTCTAAACCCAGCTCGCGTACCGCTTTAATGGGCGAACAGCCCAACCCTTGGGACCGACTCCAGCCCCAGGATGCGACGAGCCGACATCGAGGTGCCAAACCATCCCGTCGATATGGACTCTTGGGGAAGATCAGCCTGTTATCCCCGGGGTACCTTTTATCCGTTGAGCGACGGCGCTTCCACAAGCCACCGCCGGATCACTAGTCCCGACTTTCGTCCCTGCTCGACCCGTCGGTCTCACAGTCAAGCTCCCTTGTGCACTTACACTCAACACCTGATTGCCAACCAGGCTGAGGGAACCTTTGGGCGCCTCCGTTACTCTTTAGGAGGCAACCGCCCCAGTTAAACTACCCATCAGACACTGTCCCCCACCCGGATCACGGGCGCGGGTTAGACATCCAGCACGACCAGACTGGTATTTCAACGACGACTCCCCCTGAACTGGCGTCCAGAGTTCAAAGTCTCCCAGCTATCCTACACAAGCCGAACCGAACACCAATATCAAACTGTAGTAAAGGTCCCGGGGTCTTTCCGTCCTGCTGCGCGAAACGAGCATCTTTACTCGTAGTGCAATTTCACCGGGCCTATGGTTGAGACAGTCGAGAAGTCGTTACGCCATTCGTGCAGGTCGGAACTTACCCGACAAGGAATTTCGCTACCTTAGGATGGTTATAGTTACCACCGCCGTTTACTGGCGCTTAAGTTCTCAGCTTCGCCCCACCGAAATGGAGCTAACCGGTCCCCTTAACGTTCCAGCACCGGGCAGGCGTCAGTCCGTATACATCGCCTTACGGCTTCGCACGGACCTGTGTTTTTAGTAAACAGTCGCTTCTCGCTGGTCTCTGCGGCCACCCCCAGCTCACGGAGTAAATCCGGTCACCAGGCGTGGCCCCCCTTCTCCCGAAGTTACGGGGGCATTTTGCCGAGTTCCTTAACCATAGTTCACCCGAACGCCTCGGTATTCTCTACCTGACCACCTGAGTCGGTTTAGGGTACGGGCCGCCATGAAACTCGCTAGAGGCTTTTCTCGACAGCATAGGATCATCCACTTCACCACAATCGGCTCGGCATCAGGTCTCACCCTCATGTCATCCGGATTTGCCTAGATGACGGGCTACACCCTTACCCCGGGACAACCACCGCCCGGGATGGACTACCTTCCTGCGTCACCCCATCACTCACCTACTGCAAGTCTGGTCCGTCGGCTCCACCACTCCCCTTTGCCCGAAGGCTCCGGGGCGGCTTCACGGACTTAGCATCGCCTGGTTCGATGTTTGACGCTTCACAGCGGGTACCGGAATATCAACCGGTTATCCATCGACTACGCCTGTCGGCCTCGCCTTAGGTCCCGACTTACCCTGGGCAGATCAGCTTGACCCAGGAACCCTTAGTCAATCGGCGCACACGTTTCCCACGTGTGAATCGCTACTCATGCCTGCATTCTCACTCGTGAACCGTCCACAACTGCCTTCCGGCGCTGCTTCACCCGGCACACGACGCTCCCCTACCCATCACAGCCTCCGTTGGGAGTATTGCTGCAATGACACGACTTCGGCGGTACGCTTGAGCCCCGCTACATTGTCGGCGCGGAATCACTAGACCAGTGAGCTATTACGCACTCTTTCAAGGGTGGCTGCTTCTAAGCCAACCTCCTGGTTGTCTGTGCGACTCCACATCCTTTCCCACTTAGCGTACGCTTAGGGGCCTTAGTCGATGCTCTGGGCTGTTTCCCTCTCGACCATGGAGCTTATCCCCCACAGTCTCACTGCCGCGCTCTCACTTACCGGCATTCGGAGTTTGGCTAAGGTCAGTAACCCGGTAGGGCCCATCGCCTATCCAGTGCTCTACCTCCGGCAAGAAACACACGACGCTGCACCTAAATGCATTTCGGGGAGAACCAGCTATCACGGAGTTTGATTGGCCTTTCACCCCTAACCACAGGTCATCCCCCAGGTTTTCAACCCTGGTGGGTTCGGTCCTCCACGAAGTCTTACCTCCGCTTCAACCTGCCCATGGCTAGATCACTCCGCTTCGGGTCTTGAGCGTGCTACTGAAACGCCCTATTCGGACTCGCTTTCGCTACGGCTACCCCACACGGGTTAACCTCGCAACACACCGCAAACTCGCAGGCTCATTCTTCAAAAGGCACGCAGTCACACCACAAGGATGCTCCCACGGCTTGTAGGCACACGGTTTCAGGTACTATTTCACTCCCCTCCCGGGGTACTTTTCACCATTCCCTCACGGTACTATCCGCTATCGGTCACCAGGGAATATTTAGGCTTAGCGGGTGGTCCCGCCAGATTCACACGGGATTTCTCGGGCCCCGTGCTACTTGGGTGTCTCTCAAACGAGCCGTCAATGTTTCAGCTACGGGGGTCTTACCCTCTACGCCGGACCTTTCGCATGTCCTTCGCCTACATCAACGGTTTCTGACTCGTCTCACGGCCGGCAGACCGTAAAAGAGAGATCCCACAACCCCGTATACGCAACCCCTGCCGGGTCTCACACGCATACGGTTTGGCCTCATCCGGTTTCGCTCGCCACTACTCCCGGAATCACGGTTGTTTTCTCTTCCTGAGGGTACTGAGATGTTTCACTTCCCCTCGTTCCCTCCACACTGCCTATGTGTTCAGCAGCGGGTGACAGCCCATGACGACTGCCGGGTTTCCCCATTCGGAAACCCCCGGATCAAAGCCTGGTTGACGACTCCCCGGGGACTATCGCGGCCTCCCACGTCCTTCATCGGTTCCTGGTGCCAAGGCATCCACCGTGCGCCCTTAAAAACTTGGCCACAGATGCTCGCGTCCACTGTGCAGTTCTCAAACAACGACCAGCCACCCATCACCCCGGACCTTGATCCGAGTGCACTGGGGCCGGCATCAGAGGGAGTTCATTCCCTCAGACACCCAACAGCGTGCCCGACACCTCGCCTCTTCCCTCATCCGTTCCACGCCGAAGCAGTACTAGGAGGAGAAGCAAACCGAGTGTGCCGAGTAGTCAACGTTCCACCCATGAGCTG
>NZ_JBIAYD010000039.1:0-1901 GCF_042897315.1 Streptomyces sp. NPDC001068
AGAGGGCGGTTCGTGAGCCTTTGAGTGGTGTTGGTGTCGCCTGATGGTGTGAGCGCGGGCTGAATCCTCCGGTTCGCAGCGGCCGATCTGCTGGCGTAATGAGGTGAGTGAACGCAAGCCGTACCCGAGTGACTTATCGGACGCGCAGTGGTCTTTGATCGAGCCGGTGATCACGGCGTGGAAGGACCGGCACCGATCGGTCAGCGGCCACCAGGGCGCCTACGCGATGCGGGAGATCGTGAACGCGATCCTCTACCAGGGCCGGACCGGCTGCCAGTGGGCCTACCTCCCGCACGATCTGCCGCCGAAGAGCGCGACGTACTACTACTTCGCAGCCTGGCGGGACGACGGGACCGACCAGGTCATCCACGAGCTCCTGCGCTGCCAGGTCCGTGAGCGGGACCGCCGATTAGAGGACCCGACGCTGGTGGTCCTGGACACCCAGAGTGTCCACGCGGCCGCCGGGGTCCCTGCCTCCACGACCGGCCGGGACGCCGCGAAACGGGTGCCGGGCCGCAAGCGGGGACTGGCGGTGGACGTGCTGGGGCTGGTCATCGCCGTCATCGTGCTGGCCGCGAGCGCGCACGACAACGCCGCGGGCGTCGCGCTGCTGGACCAGGTCGCCGAGCACACCGGTGGCACCGTCGAGAAGGCGATGGTCGATCAGGGCTTCAAGAGTCAGGTCGTCGCGCACGGAGCCGGCCTGGGTATCGACGTCGAGATCGTCGAACGCAACCCGCAGGAGATGGGGTTCGTTCCGCAGCCGAAGCGGTGGAGGGTCGAGCAGACCTACGGGATCCTGATACTGCACCGGCGCCTGGTCCGCGACTACGAGCACCGCCCGGCCTCCTCCGCCTCCCGTGTCTACTGGGCGATGACTCATGTCATGATCCGCAGGCTCACCGGCGGAAACACTCCCACCTGGCGCGATCCGCAGATGGTGACCGCGTGAACCTCCAGCCCCTGCTCGACGCGCTCGGCATCCAGGAGGACGCCGCACGGGCCCTGGCCGACGACCTCCGCGCCCGGATCGACGAACTGCAGGCCCGGCTGCGGGAGGCCGAGATCCACCTCGACCACCTCGCGATCACACGGAAGACCGTCACCGGCCTCGCCGACCGGCTCCCGGCAGCCCCGCCGGAGCTGCCCGAGCACCCGGACTACCCCCGCATCCTCGCCGTCTTCAACGATGCGACCGGCCCCCTCCGAGCCCGTGATGTCTGCGAAGCCCTCGACCACGAACTGCTGCCGAAGAACATCGAAGGCACCCGCGCCAAGCTGAAACGCCTTGTCAAGCTCGACATCCTGACCGAGGCCGACGCCGGCAGCTTCACCAGGAAGCAGTAGCCGCCCGAAGCCCCGCGACCAGACCGGGAGACGGGTATTGCGGCTCAGCCAGTAGCAGGGAAGGTCAGCCGCTCATCCAGCCGTGCTCCTTATGCACAGCATCGGTCTCGTCTTCACCGAGCCAATCGAGTGCGAACCGCCGGCCACGAAGTCGGAAGCATCTCGAGGCCCAGTCCCCAAGCTCCTCGTCGAGCTCGTCAGCACCAACGATCCCATCCTCGAACACGGGCAACTGCCGCGTTTCACCGACACCAAACACTGCCCACTCAGGAAGCTCTTGCGGCCTCACCCACCGCCTTCGGCAGATCGGACCTTCCTGCCACCACCAAGTGGTGACTCGGGTCAGGAGCACGCCGACCTGTTCGTCCCCATCCATAAGCCGAGCAGCAGCATGGCGATATGGGTCAAGTCGAACATCCGTAGATGGCTTCGGCCGCTGGCGTCTGGACACACCTGCATTCTCCCTGGCGAGGCACTCGACCCGCGCCGCAGGTGGAACCCACCCCGAGTTCAAAGACACCAGGAAACGGGCATCGCGTCACGAACCGCCCTCT
>NZ_JBIAYD010000040.1:0-1420 GCF_042897315.1 Streptomyces sp. NPDC001068
CTCCTAGTAGTGCTTCGTTAGGTCTTGGCGTTTGCGCTGATCAAGAGCATGGTGGCTTGTGTGGATGCGCATGAAGTGAACCGATTACGGGCGGCGTTGGCGTTGTTCGTGGCGGATGTGTTCGCCTCGGTGCCGCGCAAGGACCAGCGGGCCAAGGGCGAGTGTTATCTGCGGGGTCTGATGCTGGACGGCCGCCGCAAGTCGATCCAGCCGATGGCCGAGCGGTTGCCGGACGGGGACATGCAGGCCCTGCAGCAGTTCGTGAACCAGTCTCCGTGGGATCCGCTGCCGGTTCGGCGGCGGATCGCCGAGCGGCTGACCCGGGTGGTCGGTCCAGAGGTGTGGGTGATCGACGACGTGTCGTTCCCCAAGTGCGGCACAGCCTCGGTCGGGGTGGCCCGCCAGTACTGCGGAGCACTCGGGAAACGGGCGAACTGCCAGGTCGCGGTCAGCGTTCATGCAGCCACGGACGCCGCTTCCTGCCCGCTGCAATGGCAGTTGTATCTGCCGCGGGAGTGGACTGACGAGCCTGACCGCCGCCGCAGGGCAGGCGTCCCCGAGAACGTCGTCCATCAGGAAAAATGGCGCCTGGCGCTGGGCCTGCTGGACACACTCAACGAGTGGCAGTTGAAGGCGCCGGTCGTGGTCGCCGACGCCGGCTACGGCGTCAGCACCCCTTTCCGGCTCGGTCTCCAGGAGCGTGGACTGTCCTACGTCCTCGCGCTGACCGGGAAGGAAGTCGCTCACCCGGAAGACACGGAGCCGCACCGGCCCGCCTACAGCGGACTCGGACCGCCCACGCTCGCCCGCTACCGCACCCCGCCCCGAGCCCTTTGCGTCCTCGCGGCACAGGCGGGTGCCCGGCAGTGCACGAAGGTGACCTGGCGCCGGGGCAGCAAAGGCGTGATGACCTCACGGTTCATGACGCTGAGGGTGAGGCCCGCGGGCAAGCAGTCCCTGGCCGCCGCGCAGGAATCGGGCGGCGGCCGCAACCGGTGGGACGGGGTCCTGCCCCTGCAGACCGTCCTCGTCGAATGGCCACAAGACCAGGACGCCCCGACGGACTACTGGATAACGAACCTGCCGCCCACCACACCGATCGCCGATCTGGTGCGGTGGGCGAAGATGCGCTGGCGCATCGAGCACGACTACCGCGAGCTCAAGCACGGCCTGGGACTGGACCACTTCGAGGGCCGCACCTGGCGAGGCTGGCACCACCACGTCACCCTCGTCACCGCAGCCCAGGCCTTCCTCACTCTGCGCAGGCACGACCCAAAAGCCCCGGCACCGGCCCCAGCCTCTACCAGACCCTCGACGCCCTCCAGGACCTGCTGAGGTGCTGGACCGGCACCTGCACCACCTGCGGCCGCCCCCTCACCACCAGCAGACCCAGAACACGAACCTAACGAAGCACTACTAG
>NZ_JBIAYD010000041.1:0-1401 GCF_042897315.1 Streptomyces sp. NPDC001068
TGATGGTGGTGTGGATGCCGGCGAGGACGGGGTGTTTGGCGTGGCCGAGGAGTTCGCCGCCGGTCGCGCCGATGGTGGTTTCCTTGCTGGTGGTGAACTTGCCCTGTTCGATGTAGTTGACGACGCCCTCGGACAGGTTCTGGTAGCCGGCGGAGAACGCGGTGTCGACCAGCAGGTGCGGCGGCTTCTCCTTCCACCACGAGGGCATCGCGGCCGCCACCTTGTCCGACAGCGCGGTGCGCAGCGGGGCGAACCCGCCGCCCAGGCGCTCCACCGGCTCCAGCGCCGCCCTCAGCGCCGGGGCCAGGTTCTTCCCGCCGGCGGCGTGCGCGAGGAACGCCGACGCCCACTCCACGCCCATCTCCCGTGCCGCGTCCGCGCCCAGATGATCACCGAACGCGGACTCGAACTCCCGGCCCACCGCGCTGCGGAACGCGTTCAGGTTCTTGGCCGGCACCACGTCGTGGGTCAGCGCGAGACGCATCGGCACCACCAGCCCCGACAGCTTCGCCGGAAACGAACCCCCCAGACCCGCCAGATCCCTGACCCCGCCCGACAGCACGTCCAGGTCCTTGACACCCAGGTCCTTGACACCCGAACCCGCCGACTTCGCCACGTCCGAACCCGCCGACTTCACCGGAGCCGCGGCACCCGGGTGCGTCAGCGCGTTCTCGATCGACTCCTGCATCGCCTTGACCGCGGCCGGGGTGAACCCCTTGGAGATCAGCTTCTTGATCGGCCCCGTCAGCAGCGGCACCGCCGCACCGAACGCACCCTGCACCGCACCCGACAACACCGCACCCCTGCGGTACTGATCACCCTGCGAGGTGTGCTCCCCGTTCAACGCCAGGATCCACCGCGCCAGCCCGTCCAACGCCGTCGACAACGCCAGGTTCGTCACCATCGTCATCGCCGCATGCGTCAGGAACCGCCGCAACGTCGTCCCGAACAACACCTTGAACAACTGCTCCAGGAAAGCCTGCTCGATCGCCGCCCCGATCGGATTCCACGACCACATGATCAACGTGATCGCCCACTCCACCAGGAACGCCATCACCTGCAACACGATCATCAGATTCGTGTAGTCCAGCTGATACGCGAACTCCCCCGCACCATCCGCCAGCTGCGCCGCCGCCTCCTTCAGCCCCGTGATGTAATCCGCCCCACCCCCCGACAGGAACGTCCTCATCGCCTCCACATACGCCCGCGGCCACTCACCACTGGCCCCCTGCGCCGTACCCCCCGCCACCTGCGCGACCAGATTCTCAAACCCGTCAAGGAACTTCACCAGCTCCTGATGAGGAACCTGCACCTCGCTACGCATCCGCTCCGACGACCCCAACGGAACAGACATACCCGAAATGAACACCACGATCGGGTTGTACCAAGGCTCCTCAGTCA
>NZ_JBIAYD010000042.1:0-1272 GCF_042897315.1 Streptomyces sp. NPDC001068
TTGTCCGGGCGATCATGCGTCCCGCTAGGGTGACCCGGTGGAGGGACTTGATGAGTGCTGTGGAGATGAGTCGCGCGGAGGCGGTCGCGCTCGTGCAGCGGATCTTGCAGGCGGACTACGCCTCAGACGATGAGGTGAACGGCTGGCTGGACAGGCTCGACAGAGCCCTGGCCTGCCCGTCCGGTCATGTCAGCGGCTTGATCTTCTGGCCGCCGGAGCGGGAGCTTTCTGCTGATGAAGTAGTCGATCAGGCCCTGGCGTATCGGCCGGTCGCCCTTTGAGGTCGGCGTTCAACTCCGAAGCCAGATAAGCAGAGCCGCGCTGGTTGCAGTGCCCAGGAAGACGTAGCCGCGCTTGTCATAGCGGGTGGCCACGGCTCGGAACTGCTTCAGCCTGTTGATCGCTCGTTCGACGGTGTTGCGCTTCTTGTACCGCTGTTCGTCGAAGCCGGGCGGCCGTCCGCCGTGTGAGCCTTTGCGCAGGCGGGCGGACCGGCTGTCGGTCTTCTCCGGGATCGTGTGCCGGATGGCCCGGCGCCGCAGGTATGCGCGGCACGGGCCGTTGCTGTATCCCTTGTCGGCCGCGATGCTGTCGGGCTTCGTGCGGGGCCGGCCCGGACCGACCCGCGGAACGCGGATCCTTGCCAGCACCGTCTGGAACTGGGTGCAGTCCGCCCGCTGCCCCGGCGTGATGACCAGGGACAGGGGGCGACACCGGCCGTCGGCGCTCAGGTGGAGTTTGCTGGTGAACCCGCCCCGCGAGCGGCCCAGTCCCTCACCTCCTTCACCACCTCCACCAGCCGGGCGAGCAGGCTCTGCCATGGCGTTTCGCCCTGATGTTCTGCCGTCTCGGCCCCCTTTGACGCAGGTGCCGGCGGTGGTTCGGTCCGGGCACCGGCCGCGTGCTGATGGGCACGCACGATGGTGGAGTCCACCGAGATGTCCCAGTCGATCTCGCCCGCGGCATCGGCAGCAGCCTGAACCTGTTGCAGCAGACGCTCCCACGTGCCGTCGGCCGACCACAGCCGGTGGCGTTCATATACGGTCTTCCACGGCCCGAAACGCTCAGGAAGATCCCGCCAGTGCACCCCGGTCCGCACCCGGTGCAGAATCCCGTCGATCACCTGCCGGTGATCCCGCCACCGGCCACAACGCCCATTGCTCACCGGCAGGAACGGCCGCAGCCGTTCCCACTCGGCATCCGTCAGATCACCCCGCCCCATGCCCGTAACAACGACTCCGGCACATGGCGGTCACGTGATCGCCCGGACAG
>NZ_JBIAYD010000043.1:0-1265 GCF_042897315.1 Streptomyces sp. NPDC001068
GGTGGGGGACACGGGACCCGAGCCCGTACCACGGGTCCGGGTCCGGGTGCTGGACGCGCCACCCGCCGCCGGGGCGACGGGCTGGGTCGAGCTGGCCGACGTGGTGCCGCCGGTCGGTGGCACAGTCGGCGAGGCGGTCGGCTTGGGGGCGTCGGTCGAGGCGGCGGCCACCCCTCCGGCCGTCGCGAGGGCGGCGGCCGCGGCCGCGGCGATCATGATCGGATGCAAACGCATGAAGGAGCTCCTTGTCCGCAGGCTCCGGTTGATGCCTGCGTCCCGATACGCCCCTTGGCACCTCCCCGGTCGCACCGCGTACACGTGATCTAGGTCATAGGTCACCGGTGCGACCCGGGGACGGTGCTCGTGCGTACAGGCGTCGGCAGGGCCGTGGGACACGCGGGGGGACACGGCTCTATCGCCGCGGCCAACGCGCGTTTCCCAGCAGATCCCTGTCACCGACAGCACCAGAAGAGAGCCCTAGATGACACCACAGGAGTTCGACGCGTTCTACGCGGCGTCCTTCTCCCGCCTGACCGGGCAGCTCTACGCGATGACCGGCGACTGGTCCGAAGCACAGGACGTGGTCCAGGAAGCCTTCATCCGCGCATGGGACCGAAGGCGGACCCTCGACCCGGACAACGCGCCGGAGTCGTGGATCCGCACCACGGCCCGACGGCTGGCGGTGTCTCGCTGGCGACGCCTGGCCCGCGGCCTGCACCTGGCCGGACACCACCACCGCCACGAAACACTGACCGTCGAGCCGCCCTCCGAAGAACACCTCGTGCTGGTCGCCGCCTTGCGCGAGCTGCCCGAGGCGCAGCGCAGCGCCGTCGTCCTGCACCACATGTGCGACCTCTCCCTCGAGCAGGTCGCCGCCGAAACCGGCGCCGGACTCAGCGCGGTGAAGAGCCGCCTGGCCCGTGGCAGGGCCGCCCTCGCGGCCCAGCTCGGCGACCAGCACCCGACCAGCGAGGAAGGACGACTCCGTGTCTGACCCGATCCACGACGCCCTACGCGACCGGCTACTGCTGCTCGGCGCACAGACGCCCGCACCGACCCTGCCCGCTGGGGAGATCCGCCGGCGAGCCGACCGTCGCCGCCATCGCCGGCGCGCCCTCGGCGCGACCGCCGCTTGCACCGCGGCAGCCGTCTGTCTGATCCTCCCGTCCGTGCTGCGCCCAGCGCGAACCAACCAACAGCCGGCCGCCCCGGACATCTCTTCCTCTCTGCCAGCCTCCCCCCACCTCCACCCCCACCCCCGGTCT